>NZ_JBHVHU010000002.1:0-1281336 GCF_042799915.1 Microbacterium sp. NPDC057659
CGACACGCCAGATGTCGGACGGTTCCGCAGAACGCGTCCGACATCTGGCGTGTCGGCCCCCGGAGTGTATGTGAGCGACGATCTCAGTCCCGGCTGAGCGTCACCGCCAGGTCGAGGAACAGCGCGGCCGACCAGCCGAACGCCGTGGTCGCGCGCTCGGCCTTGAAGCCGGTGCGCGGGTTGTAGTACTCGTGCGGCCCGCCGCCGTGGACGACAAGACGCACGGTCTGCTCGCGCAGCTGACGCGCGCGCTCCGCATAGCCGGATGCCTCCAGCCCCTCGGCGACAAGGGCGCTGGTGTTGATCCAGATCGGCCCGCGCCACATCCGCTCCGGCGAGAAGTCGGGGTCGGATGCCGCGACAGTCGGCAGTCCCCACTCCAGCGCGAAGCGCGCCGAGTCGTCGACCGCCGCGCGCAGAACATCACGGATGTCGTCCGGCAGCGTGCCGGTGAGCAGCGGCATGAGCCCGACCACCGTGTCGCTGTCGATGCGCTGTCCGTCGCCGAAGGCGAGGAAGCGCCCGGCCTGGGCGTCCCACATGTCGTGCAGAAGCTGCTCGGTGCGCTCCGCACGCTCGGAGAAGCGGCCGGTCGCGGCCGCAGGCTCGTACCGCGACAGCAGGTCCGCGATCTCCCGGTCCTGACGCACCAGGTACGCCCCGAGGTCGGGGGCCGCCGTCGGGATCGGCCCGTCGAAGATCGGGCTGTCGTCCAGTCCGGACGAGTACGGATGCCCGTACTCCGGCATCCCGTCGCCGTCGAGGTCGGACCCTGCGAACCACCAGTCCTGCGACCGGATGACTGTGGCGAGCTGCGCACGCGCCCACTCCGGAGCATCCTCCGCCTCGAGCACCTTGCGCAGCGCCCACGCCGCCAGCGGCGGCTTGGTCAGCGGCACCGGCGCAGTCGGGTCGGCGACCGCCGAACCCGTGCGACGCAGCTTGGCCCGATCGCCCTCGGGCAGGTCGTCGCTGGAGGCCAGCACACCGAGCTCGTGCACGACGTCGGGCAGCTGCCCGTCGGCGCCGGGGAATCGGAAGGCGATCTCGAGCTGCTCGCGGGCGAGCTCGGGGTCGCCATGCCGCAGGCCGACGGCGATGAAGTAGGCGTCCCACTGCCATACGCCGACATAGCCGATCTTCGACGGCACGACGCCGCGGGCGTCGCCGAGGGCGGGCAGCGAGACGATGTTCGCCCCGAGCACCCACCAGCAGAACGCCGCCATCTGCTGCAGATCGTCGCGCACGACCGGGCACTTCGCGAACCAGGCATCCCACTGCGCTGCGCAGGCGGCGAGCGCCGCCGCGTGGTCGCCGGGTGACACGGTCGCCGTCCGGTCGGCGGCGACCTCGATGCGCAGACCGGCACCGAGCGGATGCTCCTGCACGCGCCCGTCCGGATGCGTCAGCCGCACGCGGAGCCCGAGCCCGGCTTCGGAGCTCGCGTCCGCCACGCCGGCGGTCCCGCCCGAGACACCGGCGTGTCCGGCATCCGATCCGAAGTCCGGCACGCCGACGCTCAGCGCACCCGGGCCGTCGAAGGTCAGCGACACGTCGTCGCCGAAGGCGATCCGGTACGGCAGCACGTCGGTCACCGGCAGCACCGCGCCCGCGGCATCCAGCACCGCGAGTCCGTCGAGCACCCGGCAGTCCTCCAGCCACCGCTCGTACTCCGACGTGTGCACGCGCAGCGTGCCGTCCGCGGCATCCTCATCTCTGAACACCAGGATGCGCGACTTCGGCAGCGTGAACGGAGCCGTGACCAGGTCGAGATGACGGCCGGCGAGTTCGGTGAAGCTCATCGTCCCCCCAGTCCCGATGCGGCCATGCTGTTCAGGATCCTGCGCTGGCCGATCACGAACACGATCAGCATCGGGACGGTCGCGATCGCGGACGCCGCCATCACCAGCCCGTAGTTGATCGAGCCGAACTGGCTCTGGAACGAGGTCAGCAGCAGCGGCACGGTGAACAGGTCGGGCGAGTTCAGCAGCACCAGCGGGAACAGGAACGCGTTCCAGACGCCGAGGGCGGTGATGATCGCGAGCGCGGCGAGGCCGGGCTTCAGGTTCGGCAGCACGATGCTCCAGAAGATCCGCCAGCGGCCGGCACCGTCGACGAGCGCGGCCTCCTCGAGCTCCCTCGGCAGCCCGAGCACGAACTGCCGCATCAGGAACACCGCGAACGGGTTGGCGATCATGCCGGGCACGATCAGCGCCAGGTGCGAGTCCACCCACCCGAACTGCGACATCAGCAGGTAGAACGGGATCAGGGTGACCTGCGAGGGGATCATCTGCGTCGCGAGGAAGATGATGAACAGCGTCTTGCTGCCCTTGAACCTGATGCGCGCGAACGCGTAGCCCGCCATCGACGCCGTGATCAGCGTGCCGACCACGACCAGGATCGTGATGTACGCGCTGTTCAGGTACGCCTGCGCGAACGGCACGGCGTTCCAGGCGTCCACGTAATTCTGGCTCGTCCACGGGCTGGGGAAGAACGACAGCGGATCCTTCAGCAGCTGCGGCAGCGTCTTGAACGACGTGAGCAGCATCCAGATGAACGGGAAGACCATCGACAGGCCCGCGATGATCAGCAGGATGTGCAGCACGATGTTGCCGCTGCGGCGCCTGCCGCCGCCGGTCGGGCGTCGGCGCTGCTTGCGTCCGGGGGCGATCAGCGCGACGGTCGAGTCGGTCGCCGGCAGCATCGCGCCTTCGGTGAGGGAGGGGGTCGTGGTGCTCATTCGGGATCGTCCTCGTAGTGCACGAACTTCTTCTGCGCGCCGAACTGGATCGCGGTGATGATCAGCGTCAGGATCAGCAGGATGATGGATGCCGCGCTGGACGGCCCGAACTCGAAGCGCCCGAAGCCGAGATCGTAGATGTGGTAGACGATCGTGCGGGTGGCGTTGTCGGGGCCGCCGCCGGAGACGAGCACGTAGACGATGTCGAACGTCTGCAGCGACGAGATGAAGGCGATCACCGACGAGAAGAACATGATCGGCGAGAGCAGGGGCAGGCGGATGCTCCAGAACAGCCGCCACGCACCGGCGCCGTCGATGCGCGCAGCCTCGATGACCGAGGGCGAGATGTTCTGCAGGCCGGCCAGGAAGATGATGACGTTCAGGCCGAGCGACGACCAGATCGCGACGATGCACACCGCGATCAGCGCGAGCTTCGGGTCCTCCAGCCAGGCGGGCGGGGCGATGCCGAAGACCTTCGAGATGAACGCCGACATCACGCCGTCGGAGCGGAACATCTGCTGCCAGATCATGGCGATCGCGACCGTGGAGGTCATCACGGGCGCGAAGAACAGCATCAGGTAGAGGGTGCGGGTCTTCAGCTTCTCCAACGCGACCGCGACGATCACGGCGAGACCGAGGCCCACCGGTACGGTGATGACCGCGATGATCAGCGTGTTCAGGATCGAGCGCCACAGCAGCTCGTCCTGGAACTGCGAGGTGAAGTTCTCGAACCCGACCCATTCCAGATCGCTCAGCCCGTCCCACTTCGAGAACGCGAGCACGAGGCTCGCCGCGAACGGGACGACCACGAACAGGAACATGCCGACCAGCTGCGGGGCGACGAAGAAATAGCCCCAACGCCGGTCGCGGCGACGCCAGGCCGCCTCCTTGCGCATCACAGGGGCGGATGCCGCAGGCGTGGCCTGCGGCATCCCCCCATCCGTCAGAACAGCCGACATGTCACTCCGCCGAACGCTTCTTCACCAGCTCGGCGGCCTTGTCCAGAGCCGTCTGCGCGTCTTCCTTGCCCTCGTAGAGCTTCTGGAACTCCTCGGCGATCGCCACCGGCAGGCCGGGCACGCGGGCCTCGGCGGGGTAGTTCACGAAGCCGATGTCGCGCATGTCGAGGAAGGTCTGCGCGTGGGCGGGGAAGCCGTCCTCGAGCACGACGTCGTCGGCGCCCTTGATCGACGGGACCGCGTTGCCGCTGCCCTTCAGGCGGAAGGTCTGGCCCTCGGCGCTGAGGAACTCGGTCCAGAACGTGAACGCGGCGTCCTTGACCTTGGTCTTGCCGTTCATCGCGAGGAAGCTCGTCGCGACGCCGGTCGGGGCGGCCTCGCCGTCAGGGGTGGGCCAGCGCACGATGTCGTAGGAATCCCTGTTCACCTTCGCACCGTCGAGGGAGCCGATCGTGTAGCGGCCCTGCACGAAGAAGCCGGCCTTGTGGGTGACGAACTGGCTGTCGGCACCGGCGGTCTCGGGCATCGTGTCGGCGACGACGAACGTCTTGCTCTGGAACAGGTTGCCGAACTGCTGCATCAGCCCGACGGACGTGGAGTCCTTGTTCGCCGTGAACTCGCCTGACTCGCTGTAGGGCTCCGGAGCGCCCTGGGAGTTGAGCCAGCTCCAGTGCGTGGCCCAGTAGTTCCAGAACATCGAGCCGATCAGGCCCTTGTCGTGGAGCTTCTCGTTCATCTCGAGGTACTTGTCGGTGGTCCACTCGCCGCTCTCGGCGAGGGTCGCGGGGTCGTCGGTGATGCCGGCGGCCTTCAGCGCCTCCTTGTCGTACCAGAGCACGTCGGGGTTGGAGTCGTTCGGGGCGGCGTAATACTCGCCGTCCTTCTCGGCGGCGCCGAACAGGCCGGGGAAGAAGTCGTCGGGCTTGGTCTTGCTGTCGGACGACTCCATCAGCTTCTTCAGCGGCATGAGCCGCTTCGAGTCGACGAACTGGCCGACCATGTCGTCACCGACGTAGAACACATCGGGTGCGGTGTTGCTGGTGAGCTGCGCGAGCAGCTTGGAGTGGTAGTCGCCGTAGCCGGCGACGGGCTGGAACTTGACGGTGATGTCGGGGTGCTTCTTCATGAAGTCGGCGTTGAACTCCTTGTACCGCGTGAGTTCGTCGGCGGAGCCCCAGGTCGACCAGACCACGGTCGCCTTGCCGTCCGCACCGACGCTGCCTCCGCCGGAGTTGCCGCCGCTGCAGGCGGCGAGTCCGGCGCCGAGCGCGAGGATCGCGCCGAGAGCGACGGATTTCCTGATCGTTGCACGTGAGATGGCCAACGCTCTACCTCTTTCGTCCTTGGAAGGGTTCCGGTCGGGTGCCCGGGTTGTGACTGCATCCGTATTCTGTATACAAAACGCATTCCCTGTCAAGGCTTTGAGATCATCCCGTGATGAAAGGGGTGGCGGGCGACGAAGGGCAACCACTTCCCGCGCCGGACTACGCTCGGAGCCATGCCCCTCGTCGTCACAGTCCCCACCGCACGCCTCGCCACCGACATCGGCGACCTTCCCGATGGGGTCGAGCTGCACGTCTGGGACTTCACGACGCCGCCGCCGGCATCCCGGCTCGACATCGTGGTGCCGCCGTACATGGGGTCGGCGGGTGCGCTCGAGAAACTCGACGGCCTCGACGTCGGGCTCGTGCAGAGCCAGTCGATCGGCTACGACGGCGTCGCCGATCGACTGCCGGCAGGGATGCCGTTCGCCAACGCCGCCTCGGTGCACGAAGCCTCGACGGCCGAGATCGCGGTCGCGCTCATGCTCGTCGCGCAGCGCCAGTTCCCCCGGTTCGTGCGCGCTCAGGACCGCGGCGAGTGGTCACCGGTGTTCGCCGAGAGCCTCGCCGACCGGCGGGTGCTGCTGGTCGGCTTCGGCGGGGTCGGCACCGCGACCGCACGCCGCCTCGCACCCTTCGAGGTGGAGATGACCGCGGTGGCGAGCAGGCCGCGGACCGAGCAGGTCGACGGCGTCGGCGAGGTCGCGGTGCACGGCATCGACGAGCTGACCGCGCTGCTGCCGGACGCCGAGATCGTCGTGCTGTCGCTGCCCGACAACGATGCGACGCGGCATCTGTTCGACGCCGGCATGCTGGCACACATGGCCGACGGCGCGCTGCTGGTCAACGTGGGCCGCGGCCCGCTGATCGACACCGACGCCCTGCTCGCAGAGCTGCAGGCCGGCCGACTGCGCGCCGCCCTCGACGTCTTCGAGCCCGAGCCGCTGCCCACCGGGCACCCGCTCTGGTCGGCGCCGGGCCTGGTCGTCAGCCCGCACGTCGGCGGGGCATCCACGGCCATGAACCCGCGCATGGCTCGCCTCGTGCGCTCGCAGATCGAGCGGATGCTGGCCGGCGAGCCCCCGGCGAACGTGGTGATCGCGGGGGCCTGAGCTCGACGATCCGCATCCCGCCGCGCACGGTGACGTCGCCGCCCGCCGTTACGGTTGAAGGATGACGATCACCGCCGCCGCAGACGGCTCCGCCCTGGGCAATCCCGGCCCGAACGGCTGGGCCTGGTACATCGACGACGCGAACTGGGCGGCCGGCGGATCGCCGCACGGCACCAACAACCAGGGCGAGCTGCAGGCGGTGCTCGAACTGCTGCGTGCGACGGCGGGCACCGACGACGACCTGCGCATCCTGTGCGACAGCAAGTACGTGATCGACTCGATCACCAAGTGGATGCCGGGCTGGAAGCGCCGCGGCTGGCGCAAGGCCGACGGCGGCGCCGTGCTCAATCAGGACCTGATGAAGGCCCTCGACGAGGCGATGTCCGGGCGCGACGTGCGCTTCGAGTGGGTCAAGGGTCACGCCGGTCACGACCTGAACGAGGCCGCGGACGAGCGCGCGAACGCCGCCGCGAAGGCCTATCAGCAGAAGCAGGAGCCCCGCCGCGGACCCGGTTTCACGATGAGCACGGCGGGCGCGGCAGCTGCGACGTCCACAAACCGGATGCAGGGAGATCCGACGGATGCAGGGCGACGCGCCGCCGATCCGCCCGCCCGCCCCGCATCCACCCCTGCAACTGCGCCGGCCGCCACCGCCGTGGCCCCCGCGGCTGTGCCCCTCTGGGCCGAGGCATCCGATCTTCTCGAGGGACTCGACGACAGCCCAGCTCCCGCTCCCCTCGACCTGCACGTGACGCTCTCAGCGCAGGAGCACGCCCGCCTGCGCGATCGCGCCGACGCCCAGGGTGTCTCGCTCGAAGAGGCTCTCCGCCGCCTGATCTGAGCACACCGCTCCGGCCACCTGCAGGGCGAGAAGACATCGGCAGGGCGACGCGCCGCGCAGCGGCCCTGCATCCGGGCATCCGCCCTGCATATGTCGCCGAGAAACCTGCGTCCGAATCGATTCGAACACACCCCTGGCGGGACTGTAAGCGTTTGCAGTAACCTGGTGCTCATGACCCTCGAGCAGATCGCCGCCCCCGGTTCCGAATGGTGGCGCAGCGCCGTCATCTACCAGATCTACCCCCGCTCCTTCGCGGACGCGTCGGGTGACGGCATCGGTGACCTGCCCGGCATCACGAGCCGACTGGACTCCCTCAAGGAGCTCGGCGTCGACGCCATCTGGCTGAGCCCGTTCATGACCAGCCCGCAGCGCGACGCCGGCTACGACGTTGCCGACTACCGCGACGTGGACCCGCTGTTCGGCACCCTCGCCGACTTCGACGAGATGCTCGCACAGGCCCACGCCCGCAGCATCCGCGTCATCGTGGACCTCGTGCCGAACCACTCCTCCGACCAGCACGTCTGGTTCCAGGAGTCGCTGAAGGCTGCACCGGGCAGCCCCGAGCGCGCGCGGTACATCTTCCGCGACGGCAAGGGCGAGAACGGCGAGCTGCCCCCGAACAACTGGGAGTCCGTGTTCGGCGGCGGCCAGTGGACCCGCGTGACCGAGGCCGACGGCACCCCCGGTCAGTGGTACCTGCACATCTTCGACCCCACCCAGCCCGACTTCGACTGGACCAACGAGGAGGTGCGCGAGGAGTTCCGCAGCATCCTGCGCTTCTGGCTGGACCGCGGGGTCGACGGTTTCCGCGTCGACGTCGCCCACGGCATGATCAAGAAGGACGGCCTGCCCGACTACACGCCGCCGGCCGACGCCGACTCGATGGGCGGCGGCGAGGACGACGTGCCGTACTGGGGCCAGCCCGGCGTGCACGACATCTACCGCGACTGGCACAAGGTCATGGCCGAGTACGACGGCGACCGCGCACTGTGCGGCGAGGCCTGGCTCCCCACGCTGAAGCAGACCTCGCTCTGGGTGCGCCCCGACGAGATGCACCAGACGTTCAACTTCCCCTACCTGATGACGCCGTGGGATGCCGCGCAGCTTCGCGCCGTGATCCGCGAGTCGCTCGACGAGTTCGGCGGCGTCGGCGCCCCGAGCACCTGGGTGCTCTCGAACCACGATGTCGTGCGGCACGCCTCGCGTCTGGCGCTCACCGCGGACAACCCGCAGGGCGAGGGCATCGGCCCGAAGTCGGCAGGCAAGCCCGACCCGGTGGTCGGCCTGTCTCGCGCTCGCGCCGCGACCACGCTCATGCTGTCGCTGCCCGGCTCGGCGTACCTCTACCAGGGCGAGGAGCTCGGGCTTCCCGAGGCGATGGAGATCCCGGACGAGTTCCGTCAGGACCCCACCTGGTTCCGCACGAACGGCGAGCGCTACGGTCGCGACGGATGCCGCGTGCCGCTGCCCTGGACGGCGGATGCTCCGGCCTACGGCTTCAACGACACCGGCGACTCCTGGCTGCCCCAGCCCGCGGAGTGGGCGCGCTTCGCCCGTGACGTCGAGGAGGGCGACGCCACGTCGACGCTCAACCTGTACAAGCTGCTGATCGAGCTGCGCCGCGAGCGCGGCCTCGGATCCGGCTCGCTGGTCTGGGAGGATGGCGGTGACGACACCGTGGCGTTCCGTCGCGGCGACATCCATGTCGTGGCGAACCTCGGCACCGAGCCGGTGGAGCTCGGCGACGATGTGACCCTGCTGGTGCAGAGCGAGCCGTTCACCGGCACTGCCCTGCCCCCGAACACGGCCGCCTGGTTCACGAAGGCCTGACCCTCCTCCGGTTCCGGTCTCACCCGTTGCGGGTGGCAGTGCCTCTGAACCCGCCACGGGTGAGACGGGAACCGAGATCGATGAAGGAACGACGATGACGAGTATCGACGAGGTCGCGAAGCTCGCGGGCGTCTCCACGGCGACCGTCTCGCGGGCACTCAGCGGGCGCGGGCACGTGTCCGCCGCCGCGCGCGAGCGCGTGCAGGAGGCCGCGAACCAGCTCGGCTACGTCGTCTCGTCGCGGGCCTCGAGCCTGGCATCCGGTCGCACGCGCAACATCGGCGTGATCGTGCCCTACCTCGACCGCTGGTTCTTCGCGACGGTGCTCTCCGGCGTCTCGTCGGCCCTGATGAAACAGGGCTACGACATCACGCTGTACAACATCACGGCGGATGCCGCAGTGCGGCGCGAGGTGTTCCACACGGCGCTGCGCCGCCAGCGCGTGGACGCCGTGATCGCCGTGTCGATCGAACTCGACGACGACGAGTCGGCGCAGCTGCTCGCGCTCGGCCTGCCGGTGATCGCTATCGGCGGCCCCAACCCGCAGCTGAACACGCTCACCGTCGACGACACCGCCATGGCACGGCTCGCGACCGAGCACCTGCTCGGACTCGGCCACCGCGACATCGCGCACATCGGCGCGAATCCCGAGTTCGATCTCGACTTCCATGTGCCCAGCCAACGCCGGCTCGGTTTCGAGCAGGCGCTGGAGGATGCCGGCGTGCCCGTCAACCACGCGTTCCTCGAGCCTGCGGACTTCACCGTCGACGGCGGGTTCCGCGCGGCGAAGCAGCTGCTCGGGCGGCCCGGTCCTCGGCCGACCGCGATCTTCGCAGCATCCGACGAGATGGCGATCGGTGCGATCCTCGCGGCGCGCGACCTGGGCTTCCGGGTGCCGGAGGACCTGTCCATCATCGGCATCGATGGCCACGAGCTGGGCGAGTTCTTCCAGCTGACGACGGTCGACCAGTTCCCGCTCGGTCAGGGCGAGCGGGCCGCCTCCGCCGTGCTGTCGCGCCTGGAGGACGGCCCCGGGCAGACTCCGCAGACGGCGCTGCCGTACGAGCTCATCGTGCGCGGCACGACCGCCCTGCTGCATCCGCGCACCTCGACCACCCGGCGCTGAGCCGGGCCGCACGTCGGTTCCGATCGCGACGGATGCGGCACCGGCGCGGGGCACCCACAACCGGTGAGACCGGAGCAGAGAGGGTCAGAGCACGGGCTTCTTGTCTCCGCGGCGGATCAGGAGCAGGTGCACGACGAGCGACATCACCAGGAACACGGATGCCAGCGGGATGAGCATGTCGGCGGGCAGACCTGCGGCGAGCGCCGCACCACCCGTCGCGCTGCCGATCGCCGAGCCGAGCATCATGCCGCTGGTGTTCAGCGCGACGACCAGCGCGACCGAGTCCGGCGCCATCATCGCGAGCCGAGACTGCAGCGAGACGCCGGATCCGCCGTTGAACGTGGCGGTGCCGAGGAACCAGACCAGGATCGAGACGACGCCCCAGACACCGGGCAGGGCGAGCCCTGCGGTGCCGAGCAGCATGAATCCGATCAGCGCGATGATGATGGTCGTGATCACGCGGTCGGGGCCACGGCGGTCGATGGATCGTCCGGCGATCATGTTGCCGACCAGGCTGAAGACGCCGTAGCCGAACAGCGCGCCGACCATCGGCAGACCCAGCCCGGTGCGCGGGCCGATGATCAGCGCCGCGTAGGTGAAGCACAGGTAGCTCGCGCCCATCAGGCCGATCGGCACCAGCAGCGCGGCGAGGATCGGCCCGCGGGTGAGCGGTCTCAGTGTCTCGCGCAGCGGCAGCGAAGGCAGGTGCAGCTTCGGGACGAAGGCCAGGATGCCGATCAGGGCGACCGTGCCGATGCCGGCGACGATGAACAGCGGGATGCGCCAGTTCGCCTCGCCGAGGAGCAGCCCGACCGGGACGCCAAGCGCGGTCGCGGCGAGGAAGCCGCCCATCACGATCGACAGGGCCCATCCTCGACGCTCGGGCGGGGTGATCGCGATGACGTATGCGGCGACGACCGCGCTCAGCAGCGCACCGCCGATCGCGGAGATCACCCGGCCGGACATCGCCCAGGCGTACGTCGGTGCGATGGCGACGATCACGTTGCCGACCACGAACACCGCGAGCGAGATCGCGATGGTGGCCTTGCGCTCGAACCGTCCGGTGAGCGCGCCGAGCACCGGGCCGGCGAACGCGCTGGTCAGCGCGAACACGCTCATCAGCTGTCCGGCGGCGGCCTCCGGCACGTGCAGGTCACCGGCGATCTGCGGCAGCAGGCCGGTGAGGACGTAGCCGTCGATCCCCATGGAGAAGTTCGCCAGGAACAGCCAGAGCAGGGCGCCGATGCCGGCGGCGCGCCCGGCGCGACCTTTTAGTGAGTGCACCGAACTATCCAACCAGTATCCACGGACACTGATTCCCGCTCGCGCCGCGACGAGATACGTACGCGCGTCGCCCAGCTCATCGACGAACTGCTCGAGTGAACCACTTCCCGTCGAGTGAACCGGTTATCGACGTCGATAGCCGGTGCACTCGGCGGCAAGTGGTTCACTCGGCATCAAGCCCTGCGCTCGGCACCCGGATGCCATCACGCCGATGCGGCTGCGCCGGCGGCTACGCGACCGTGAATCCCGCCCGCAGCAGGACCTCGTCGCGGGAGGACGGGCCCACCAGCAGCTCGAAGTCGCCCGGCTCCACGATGCGTCGACCTCCGGCATCCACGATCGAGCAGTCCGCCACGGGCAGCTCGATGCGCACGCGCTGCGACTCTCCCGGCGCGAGCTCCACCTGGCGGTAGGTCTTCAGCTCCTTGTCAGTCCAGCTGACGCTGGTGACCTCGTCGCGCACATAGACCTGCACGGTCTCGCGCACCGGTCGCGTGCCGGTGTTCGTCACGGTCACGTCGGCGACCAGGGTCTCCTCGAGCCCGACCGACGACGACACCAGGCCCAGCCCGGAGTACTCCACGGTCGTGTACGACAGCCCCTCGCCGAACGCCCATGCCGGCGCCTGGCTCAGGTCGGCGTAGCGGTGCCCGTGCTGCCCGCGGATCTGGTTGTAGTACGTGGGCTGCTGGCCGACGTGCCGTGCGAATGAGATCGGCAGGCGCCCCGAGGGCTCGATCGCCCCCGAGATCAGCTCGGCGACCGCTCGACCGCCGTGCATGCCCGGATTCGCCGCCCAGATCACCGCGGCGGCCCCCGCGGCGGATGCCGGCAGCACGAGCGGCTTGGACGCGAGCAGCACGATCACGACGGGCTTTCCCGTGGCGATCATCGCGTCGAGCAGGGCGTTCTGCCCTCCGATCAGCTCGAGAGTGGCGGTGGAGCGCCCCTCGCCGACCAGCTCGATGCGGTCTCCGACCACGGCGACGATCACGTCGGCGGCGTTCGCCGCGCGCACCGCGTCGGCGATCATCCGCTGGTCGGGCTCGGCAGGGACGACGACCGGCGGGCGGGGCTGTCCGTCGGGGAAGGTCGCGCCGAGCGGGTCCGGTTCGAGGGTGAGGATGTCGGCGCCCTGCGCGTACCGCACGGCGTAGCCGTCCACCTCGCGGAGCCCGTCAAGCACGGTGGTGATCATCTCGCGCGGCTGGCCGTCCAGCCATCCGGCCTGGCCGGAGCCGCCGGCCCAGTCGCCGAGCTGGTTCTGCGCGTCGTCGGCGAGCGGACCGACGACGGCGACGCGGATCGGCTCCACCTCGGACAGCGGAGCGGACGCCCCGAGCGGCAGCGTCCCGTCGTTCTCGAGCAGCACCAGCGAGCGCCGCGCCACCTCCAGGTTCAGCTCGCTGTGCGCGCCGCTGCCGACCACCGCGTCCATCTCCTCGGAGGGCAGCCGAGGGTCCTCGAACAGCCCGAGATCGAACTTCAGGGTGAGGATGCGAGCGACCGCCGCGTCGAAGGAGTCCTCCGCCAGCATTCCCTTCTCGACGGCCTCCAGCGCACCCTCGAAGAAGTGCGGCGTCGTCATGGCCATGTCGTTGCCGGCCTTGACCGCAGCGGCGGCGGCATGCGCGTAGTCGGGCTGCACGCGCTGCTCCCACACCATCCGGCCGACGTTGTCCCAGTCGGTGACGAGGGTGCCGGTGTAACCCCACTCGCCGCGCAGCACGTCGTTCAGCAGCCAGTCGTTCACCGTGATCGGCACGCCGTCGGTGGTCTGGTAGCCGAGCATGAACGTCCGGCAGCCCTCGCGCGCGACGCGCTCGAAAGGCGGCAGGAACCACGAGCGCAGCTTGCGCTGCGAGATGTCCGCCTCCGAGGCATCCCGTCCGCCCTGTGTCTCGGAGTAGCCGGCGAAGTGCTTCGCCGTCGCGAGGATCGCGGTCCTGTCCTCGAGCCCATCGCCCTGGTACCCGCGCACCATGGCGCTGGCGAGCTCGCCGATGAGGAACGGGTCCTCGCCGAACGTCTCGTCCACCCGCCCCCAGCGCAGATCGCGGGCGATGCACAGCACCGGCGAGAAGGTCCAGTGGATGCCGGTCACGGCGACCTCTTCGGCCGTCGCCCGCGCGACCCGCTCGAGCAGGTCGGCGTCCCAGGATGCCGCCATGCCGAGCTGCGTCGGATAGATCGTCGCCCCCGGCCAGAACGAGTGACCGTGGATGCAGTCCTCGGCGACGAGCAGCGGGATGCGCAGCCGGGTCTGCTCGGTCAGCTCGCGCGCCTGCAGGATGCGCTCCGGGGAGGTGTGCAGGATCGATCCGGTGTGCCGCCTGTGCACGGCATCGGTGAGGTCCTCACGGGCGTCGAGCTGCAGCATCTGCCCGACCTTCTCCTCGAGGGTCATCCGCCCGAGCAGGTCGGCGACCCGTTCGGCAGTGCTCAGCGTCGCGTCGCGGAACGGCAGGGCTTCGGTCTGGGTCGTCATGCTTTCACGTTCTCTTCGTCGGGCTGGTCGATGCGCACGGCGGTGACGGCGTCGTTGAGCTTCAGCCCCTTCTTCTTCATCGCGCGGGCCCGCTCACCGGCCGACCGCAGACGCGGGTTGACGTACTCGTCGATGCCGAAGTTGATCAGCGCCAGGCCGACGCCGAGCAGCGAGATGCACAGACCGGCGGGCACGTACCACCACCAGTAGTCCGGGAACGCGCTGTTCTGCTGCGCCCAGAACAGGATGGTGCCCCAGTTCAGGTTCGACACCGGGATGACCCCGATGTACGCGAGCGTGGTCAGACCGAGCACCGCTGCGGTCATGGTGCCGACGAAGCTCGAGGCGATCAGGGCCATGAGGTTCGGCAGCATCTCGACCAGGATGATGCGGTGCAGCGGCTCGCCGTTGGCGCGGGCCGCCTGGATGAAGTCGCGGTTGCGCAGCGACATGGTCTGCGCGCGCAGCACTCGCGCACCCCAGGCCCAGCCGGTGAGACCCAGCACGACCGCGATGAGGAACAGCGGCGGGTCCTCGAACTGCGAGGCGATGATGATCATCAGCGGCAGTGCGGGCAGCACGAGGAAGACGTTCGACAGCGCCGACAGCGCCTCGCTCTTCCAGCCGCGCAGGTAGCCGGCGGTCACGCCGACGACGATCGCCAGCACGGTCGCGATGATCGTCGCGAGGAAGCCGACCACGAGGACGCCTCGCGTGCCGTAGACGAGCTGGCTGAAGATGTCCTCGCCGATGTGCGTGGTGCCCATCAGGTGCTGGAAGGACGGCGGCTGCAGCGTCGCGTCCAGGTTCTGCTCTGTCGGGTCGTACGGCGCGATCCACGGCGCGAAGATCGCGACGAGGGTGAAGACACCGAAGATGATGAGTCCGGCCGCCGACTTGCGGTTGCTGAACATCGCCATCGACGCCTTCAGCTGGGTCCAGAAGGTCTTCTTCTTCGGCGCAGGACGATCGGCGGTGAGCACGACCGCGGTCTCGGGGGCGCCCACGCCCGCGGGCTGCACCGGCTGGGGCGACTTGTCTGCAGGAGCGTTCATGGTCAGGCCTCCGTCTGACGCGTGCGGGGGTCGAGGATCGCGTACACGATGTCGGCCAGGATGTTGGCGACCAGGACGGCCAGGACGAGCACCAGGAAGATTCCCTGCATGAGCGCGTAGTCCTTCGCGTTGGTCGCGCTGAGCAGCAGCAGGCCGATGCCGGGATAGGAGAACACCATCTCCATCACGATCGTGCCGCCGACGATGAAGCCGAGTGCCAGGGCGAAGCTCTGGATCTGCGGCAGCACCGCGTTGCGGGCGGCGTAGCGCCAGAGCACACGGCTGTTCGGCATGCCCTTCGCCTGCGCGACCGTGATGTAGTCCTCGTCGAGCACGGTGAGCATCATGTTGCGCATGCCCAGCAGCCAGCCGCCGATCGAGGCGATCACGATCGTGATCACGGGGAGGATGGCGTGCGAGATCACCTGCGAGATGAACTCGGCGTTCCAGCCCGGTTCGACGCCGACCTCGTAGGCGTGCCCGGCGGGGAACCAGCCCAGCACCGACGAGAAGATCGCGATGAAGATGAGGCCGAGCCAGAAGTACGGCACGGTGCCGAAGAACGTGGTCACGGGGATGAGCACGTCCAGCTTGCCGCCGCGCCGCCAGCCGACGATCGCGCCGAGCACGGTGCCGACCACGAACGAGATGATCGTGGCGACGCCGACGAGCCCGAGGGTCCAGGGCAGCGCCGCAGCGATCGCGTCGCCGACAGGCGCCATGCCGGTCGAGATCGACACCCCGAGGTCGCCGTGCAGCAGCATCCCCCAGTAGTCGAAGTACTGCTTCCAGAGCGGGACGTCGGTGCCGACGCCGAACAGGGCGCGCAGCGCCTTCTCGGCCTCGGGCTGCAGCTGGCCCTGACTGCGGGCCATGTAGGACGTGACCGCGTCGCCCTTCATCATCCGCGGGATGAAGAAGTTGATCGTGATCGCCGCCCACGCGGTGAACAGGTAGAAGGCGACGCGGCCGCCGATGAAGCGCCACGGCACCCGCATCCCGCGCTTCTCCGCGGTGGTCGCGGTCGTGCCGACCAGCGTCGGGTCGGCAGGTGCGGAATCGGGGGATGCCGGATCAGCGGATGCCGCGGGGCTCGTGCCTGCGGGCGACTGGGTGTCGGTGCTCATCGCATGCCTCCGGGGGTCTGGGCGGCGAGGGTTCGGAAGAACTCCTCCGGGTCGGGCGACGCTGCGCGCAGCTCGCGCGTGTAGGGATCGGTCGGGTGCAGGATCACGTCGTCGGCGGGTCCGTGCTCGACGACCCTGCCCTGGTTGAGCACGATGATCTCGTCGCTGAAGTGCCGCGCGGTGGCCAGGTCGTGCGTGATGTAGAGCACGCCGAGCCCCTCCTCGCGCTGCAGGTCGGCGAGCAGGTTCAGCACGCCGAGGCGGATCGACACGTCGAGCATCGACACCGGCTCGTCGGCGACGAGCAGGGCGGGGCGGGAAGCCAGGGCGCGCGCGATCGCGACGCGCTGACGCTGTCCGCCGGACAGCTCGTGCGGGCGCCGCTCCATCACGGCATCCGGGTCGAGGCGCACGCGCTCGAGCAGGCGCCGCACCTCGGCGTCGATCTCCTGCTTCGGAACGACGTGGTCGAGCCGAAGCGGGCGCTCCACGTGGTGGCGGATCGAGTGGTACGGGTTCAGGGATGCGAACGGGTCCTGGAACACCATCCGCAGCTGCTGCCGGTACTTGCGCAGCCCCTTGCCGCCGCGCGGGATGGGCCTGCCGTCGATGAGCACCTCGCCGCGAGTGGGCGTCTCGAGCTGCGTGAGGATCTTCGCGATCGTCGACTTGCCGCTGCCGGACTGGCCGACCAGTCCGATGGTCTGTCGCGACTGCAGCGTGAAGCTGACGTCGTCCAGTGCCTTGATCTGCCCGGATCCCCGGACGTTGTAGATCTTGGTGACGTTCTTGAACTCGAGGGTCGTCATCTCGCGACCACTCCCCTCTCTCCGGTCAGGCGCGGGAACGAGGCCAGCAGGCTGCGGGTGTACTCGTGCTGCGGGTTCGTCCAGATCTGCTGCGCGGCGCCGAGTTCGACGATCTCGCCCTCGCGCATGATGGCGATGCGGTCGCTGATCTCGAGCAGCAGCGGCAGGTCGTGGGTGATGAAGACCACCGAGAATCCGAACTCGTGCCGCAGCTGCGAGATCTGCCGCAGGATCTCGCGCTGCACGAGCACGTCCAGGGCGGTGGTGGGCTCGTCCATGACCATGAGCTGCGGGCGCAGCGCGAGCGCCATCGCGATCATCACGCGCTGACGCATGCCGCCGGACAGCTCGTGCGGGTAGGACCGGTAGCGCTGCCGGCCGACCTTGACGATCTCGAGCAGTTCGTCGACGGCGGCGCGACGCTCCTTCTTGCCCATGCCGGGGCGGTGGATCACGAACACGTCGTCGAGCTGCGAACCGATCGTCGCGACGGGGTTGAGGGCGTTCATAGCGCCCTGGAACACCATCGAGATGCGATCCCAGCGGAACTTCCGCATCTGCTCGGCATCGAGCGAGTGCAGGTCGATGTCCTCGCCGCTCTCGTCGTGGAAGACGACGCTGCCGCTGGTGATCACCGCCGGTGGCTTCAGCAGCCGCTGCACGCCGTAGGCGAGCGTGGTCTTCCCGCTGCCGCTCTCGCCGGCGAGGCCGACGATCTCGCCGCGCTGGATGTCGAGGGTGACGTTCGATACCGCGCGGACCGGTGGGTCCACGTCGTACACGACGGAGAAGTCGTGCACGGAGAGGAGGGTTTCTGTCATTGCTGGCCTTCAGCTCGGCGGTCGTTGAGCGCCCCCATCCGCGGCTCCTGAGCGAGCGGAGCGAGACGAGGGGCGCCCAACGACCGGAGGGGATTACTTGACGGGCTTCAGCTTCATGACGACCTGGACCGCGGACGGCTGGGTCGGGTCGGCCGTGGCGTACTGGTCGTCCTCGCTGGGCCATCCGGTGTAGTTCCGGGTGTTGTACTCGGCCAGCTGCGGGTGCGTTCCGATCGGGATGGCCGGCACATCGTCGACGAAGATCTTCTGGATCTTGTTCAGCGCGTCGGTGCGGGTCGCGTCATCGGATGCCTGCTGGTACTGCTTCAGCAGCGCGGTCGCCTCGGGGTTGTTGTAGCGCCCGAAGTTGTCGGACACCTTGCCGCCGGAGGCCTGCTCCAGGTAGGCGCCGTTCATGACGTCGTCGTAGATGTGCCACGGGTTCGAGCCGGAGCCCGACCAGTGCAGTGCGGCGTCGAAGTTGCCGGTGGCCATGTTGCTGAACCAGGTGTCGGCGTCGGGGGTGGCGACCTTCGCGTCGGCGCCGAGGGTCTTCTTCACCTGCGTCGCGACCAGCTGGATGCCGGTGACGTAGTCGTTCCAGCCCTGCGGGTCCTGCAGGGTGAAGGTGACGGGCTTGCCGGACGGGTCGATCAGGGCTTCGCCCTTCCAGGTGTATCCGGCATCCGTCAGCACCTTCTTGGCGCCGTCGACGTCGATCTCGAAGTTCTGGTCCTTGTACTCCGGGGCGATGTACTGATCGCCGGTCGGCTGCGGGATACCGGTGACGTTGGTCAGCTCGGGGCCGGCGTTGCTGCGCGCCTTCTCGGCGTGCGCCTTGCGGTCGACGACCATGTTGACGGCCTTGCGGAAGGCGACGTCGTTGAACGGCGCCTTCGTCGTGTTGACCAGGATCATGTCGGGGCTGAGCACGTTGGCG
The DNA here is from genome assembly GCF_042799915.1 of Microbacterium sp. NPDC057659. Lineage (NCBI taxonomy): Bacteria > Bacillati > Actinomycetota > Actinomycetes > Micrococcales > Microbacteriaceae > Microbacterium > Microbacterium sp. NPDC057659. Next base: position 18,455 of record NZ_JBHVHU010000002.1, read on the forward strand.
CCCCAGAACACGTTGTGCTTCGGGTCCTTGTCGACGTAGTTGGTCTGGTAGTCGGTGATGAAGATCTGCGCCCAGTCGGTCTCGCCGCTCTGCAGCGCCCGGAGCAGGCCGGTGTTGTCGTTGTACTCCAGGTACTTCAGCTGCGGCACCGGCACGGCGCCGCCCCAGTAGTCCTTGCGCGCGTCGAGCACGACGCCCTGCGACGAGAAGGTCTTGATCGTGTACGGGCCGGTGCCGATGGCATCCTTGACGGCGTCCTTCGACGGGTCCTTGATGTCCTTCCACTGGTGCTCGGGCACGATGCTGATCTGCAGCACATCGCCCTGCTTCACGAACTTCGACTCGCTGAAGGTCATGACGACGTTGTCGCCGTCCTTCTTGATGTCGGCCAGCTTCAGACCGCCGAGGTCGAGGGCGGGGGTGTTCTTGATCAGGTTGAACGTGAAGATGATGTCGTCGGCGGTGAAGGGCTCACCGTCGTTCCACTTGACGTCCTTGCGGGGGGTGACCGTGAGCTGGGTGTAGTCGCTGTTCCACTCCACCTTCTCGGCGAGCCACGGGGTGGTCTCGTTCTTGCCGACCGGGTTCACCATGGCGAGCGGTTCGTAGATCATGCGGTCGTAGCCGAGCGACATACCCGATCCGGTGCCGATGAACGGGTTGTTGATCTGCGTCGAGAGGACGCCCGAGCCATCGGGCTTCGCGACGGTGAGCGCGGGCGAGGCGCTCGCGCCCTTGTCGTCCGAGCCACCGCCCGACGAGCATCCGGTCAGCACCGTGGCGCTGAGGGCGGCGATCGCGGACACCGCGATCAGGGTCTTCCTGAGCTTCATTGCATCTCCTTGGCACGGTCCATTGTGCTGTAGGTCAGCCGGTGCGGGGGCATCCGGCGTTTTACTTACTTACGAGAAAGTAAGCTAGCGTGAGATTACTCATCAGTAAGCTGAGCGCGCAAGTGCAGGACGACGTCGAACGAGGAGGTGTGACCGGAACGTGATGAAAGAGACCACCCGCCTCCGCCGCGAGGAGGAGCGTGCGCGCAAGCGCACCGAGATCCTGAAGGCCGCGGTCGAGACCTTCGGAGCGAAGGGATCGACGAACGGCACGCTCGCCGACATCGCCCAGCAGGTCGGGATGACCCACGCCGGCGTGCTGCACCATTTCGGCTCGAAGGAGAACCTCCTGCTCGAGGTGCTCGAGTACCGCGACCACACCGACGTCGAGGACCTCGCCGAGAAGCACATCCCCGGGGGCCCGGATCTGTTCCTGCACCTCGTGCGGACGGCGTTCCTGAACGCGCAGCGACCTGGCATCGTGCAGGTGTTCACCGTGCTCTCCGCGGAATCCGTCACCGAGGAGCATCCGGCCCGCCGCTACTTCGTGGAGCGCTACGCGATGCTGCGCCGGGACGTGCACGGCGCCTTCCTCGAGCTGTGCGCGCAGGAGGGCGTCACCGACCGGACCGCCATCGACATGGCTGCGGCGTCCATCCTCGCCGTGATGGACGGCCTGCAGCTGCAGTGGCTGCTCGACCCCCAGACGATCGACCTCGGGGAGACCAGCGAGTTCGCCATCCGCTCCATCGTCGACGGAGTGCTCAACCCCGGGCCCGAGCTCGGCTCGTACAAGCACTGACGCGCCCTATGCTCAGGTCATGACGATCGACCTCGACGCGCTGTACACCGATCTGCACCAGCATCCTGAGCTGTCCTTCCAGGAGACGCGCACCGCGGCCATCGCCGCCGGCCATCTGCGCGACCTGGGCCTGGAGGTGCACGAGAACATCGGCGTCACGGGCGTGATCGGCGTGCTGAGCAACCCTTCGTCGGACTCAGGATCCGAGGGCCCCGTCGTCTGGGTGCGCGCGGACATGGACGCGCTCCCCGTCAAGGAGGACACCGGTCTGCCCTACGCCTCGACCGCCACCGGCGTCGACCCCGACGGCGAGACCGTGCCGCTCATGCACGCGTGCGGGCACGACATGCACGTCACGGCGATGATCGGCGCGGTCGAGCGCCTCGTCGCCGACCGCGACCGGTGGCACGGCACCCTCGTCGTCATCATCCAACCCGCCGAGGAGTACGGCCAGGGCGCCAGGGCGATGCTCGACGACGGCGTCCTCGACCGCTTCCCCCGCCCGGACGTGGTGCTCGGGCAGCACGTCGGACCGCTGCCCGTGGGTGCGATCGGCATCCGCCCCGGCCCGCAGATGTCGGCATCCGACGGCCTGCACGTGGTGCTGCACGGACGCGGCGGACACGGCTCGCGCCCCGACTCCACGATCGACCCGATCGTGATGGCCGCGGCGACCATCATGCGTCTGCAGACCGTCGTCTCGCGCGAGGTCGACCCGACGGAGCCGGCTGTCGTCACCGTCGGCTCGATCCACGCCGGCACCAAGAACAACATCATCCCTGCCGAGGCCGTGCTGGATCTCAGCCTGCGCTACCCCGACGACGCGGCCCGCGAGCGGGTGCTCGCGAGGGTCGAGCGCGTGATCCGCGCCGAGGCCGCGGCATCCGGCGCCGAGCGCGACCCCGAGATCACCACCCTGCACAGCCTGCCCGCGACGATCAACGACGCCGCCGCGACCGCGCGGGCGACCGCGGCGTTCCAGGCCGCCTTCGGAGAGCAGGCCGTCGTCGACACCGGTCTGATCACCGGCAGCGAGGACGTGTCCTGGTTCGCACGGGATGCCGGCGTGCCGCTCGTCTTCTGGTTCTGGGGCGGAATCGATCCGGCGACCTTCGCAGCCGCCGCGCAGAACGGCACGATCGAGCGCGACGTCCCGACCAACCACTCACCGTTCTTCGCGCCTGTGCTGCACCCGACCATCGAGGTCGGCGTCGGCGCGATGGTCGCCGCGGCCCGGGAGTTCCTCGGCTGAACCCGGTCAGGCCTCGAGCACGCGGTGGTTGATCTCGTGCGCCTCGCGGTGCAGCCGCTCCATCCGCTGGTCCAGTTCGCCGGCCGCCTCCGCGGCATCCGTCAGGCTCTGCACCAGGTGGCCGGGCACACGGCCGTCGAACTTGTAGTGGATCTTGTGCTCGAGGCTGGCCCAGAAGTCCATCGCGATGGTGCGGAACTGCACCTCGACCGGCACCGGCACGGGGCCGGTGGAGAGGAACACAGGGATCTCGGCGATCACGTGCAGGCTGCGATAGCCGTTGGGCTTGGGGTCGGCGATGTAGTCCTTGATGACCTTGACTGTCACGTCGTCCTGCTTGGTGAACAGGTCGAACAGCCGGTACACGTCGCTGACGAAGCTGCAGGTCACGCGCACGCCGGCGATGTCGGTGATCTCGCGGCGGATGCTGTCGAAGTCGGGGTCGATGCCCTTGCGCGCCACCTTCTCGACGATGCTGTCGGGTGACTTCAGCCGGCTCTTGACGTGCTCGATCGGGTTGTAGGCGTGGTTGTAGAGGAACTCGTCGCGCAGGATCGAGATCTTCGTCTCGACCTCACGCATGCCGAACTCGTACTCGCGCAGGAATCGCTGGAACTCGTCGCGCAGCTGCTTGGCCTCTTCGATCGCCTCATCCGAGACGGGTGCCGTGCTCATGGCTTCGACGTTACGCATCCGTCTTCAGAGTCGGCTGGGTGTTGCCGATGCCGCACGACGACACCTCTGCGCCCCGGTCTCGTACCGGCAGGGAATTCTCACGGACGCAGAACGCCGCCTCCCCGTCGGATGACGGGGAGGCGGCTTTCTGGTGCGGTCAGTTCGCGGGAGCGGCAGGCGAGTCCGGTGCGGCGGCGGGAGCTGCGGTGTCCGCAGTCGGGGCCGGAGCTGCGGGAGCATCCGCGACCGGTGCAGCGGGGGCCGGAACCGCGGGAGCCTCGGCGACCGGAGCGGCCGGGGCCGCGGCATCCGCTGCCTGGGTCGGAGCCGGCGGGACCGGCGCGGCATGCGGCTCGTAGCCCGGGGGCACGGGCTGGTAGCCCTCCGCCGGAGGGACCGGCGAGAAGCCCGCGCCCTGCGCGGCGCCGAAGGTTGACGGGTCGTTGGGGTCATACGCCGCAGCCGAGCCCTCGCGGCGCACCTTGCCTGCCGCGACGAAGTACTGCACCAGACCGATGATCGAGAGGATCACGCCGGCGGCCAGCGGGTACCAGAAGATGCGATAGGTGTAGTTGCCGCTGGAATCGGCCTGGGCGAACATCACCTGGAAGAACGGGATCGCGGCTCCGACGACGAACAGACCGGCCCACAGCACCACCATCCAGCGCAGTCTCTTCAGGGACGACTGCTGGATGTTGCCCTTCTTGTCCGCCTTGGCCGGCAGCAGGCCCTCCTGCTTGCGGGTCAGCAGCGCGAAGATCAGGGTCAGGATCAGGAAGACGACGGCGACGATCAGGACGATCAGCCAGACCACGAAGGTCGGGTCAGCCATCCGGGCCTCCGGAGCCGTCTCCAGGTACTTGTTGTACTCGTCGGCGGTGGAGGAGTATGCCTGGAGCGCCGAGTCGAAGTCGGTCTCGGCCTTCGTCAGGGCCGTGGTGTCCTCGGCAGTGATAGCGTCGGAGATGCCCGATGCGGCCTTGGCCATGTCACCTGCCTCGCCGGAGAACTTCTTGGCGTAGGCGGCGAACTCCCCGCTCGCGCTGTCGGCGATACTCTTGTAGTCGCCCTCCGCTGTCTTGGCAGCGGTCTCGAACGTGTCGGTGGCAGCCACGACGTCGTCGACGGACGCGTTCTGGTCGCTGTACGTGTCGATGAACGTGTTCGCCGCGGTCGTCAGCGCGTCGTCGACCTTGATCAGGTCGTCCATCGTGTCGGCCGACGCCGGTGCGGCAGCACCCAGTGCGATCGCCAGGCCCGCCAGGATCGCGACGATCCCGACGCGGGCGCGCGTCATTGTTCCAGCCATGCGGCTTCCCCCTCATCCGCTTGCGCGGCACCGTGATCAGCGGCATTCGCCGCCCGTAGAACCCTATGCGAAAGCTGGGAGTTTCCCGAACCCGCGGCATGGGGAGAAGTACCCATGCATGATTCGCCGCCCCGTATCGAGTCGCGCAACGGAACCGAAACGGCAGCAGATGCAGCCGATTGCCCGACCCGGGAGATGCGGTGCCGCTACGCGTCGCGCGAGCGCCAGAGCAGCCAGACGAAGTACGGGGCGCCGATGAGCGCCACGACCAGCCCGGCGGGCAGCTGTGCCGGGGCGAGCACGGTGCGGCCGATCGCATCGGCGACGCCGACGAGCACGGCGCCCAGCACAGCGGCGACCGGAATCACTCTCGCGTTGCGCGCACCGACCAGGGCGCGGGCGGCGTGCGGGGCGACCAGGCCGACGAACCCGATCACGCCGACGGCGACGACGCTCAGCGCCGCGAGCACGGCCGCGGTGATCAGCAGCCCCAGCCGCACCGGTTCCAGGCGGACGCCGACCAGGCGAGGGGTGTCCTCGTCGAGGGCGAGCACGTCCAACTCGCGGTGCCGCATCATCGCGAGCGGCAGGGCGATCACCAGCACGATCGCGAGCGGGATGACCTGCTCCCAGATGCGCCCGTAGGTGGTGCCGGAGAGCCAGGTGTAGACCTTCGGGGTGTCCCATGGGTTGCTGCGCAGCAGTACGAACGTGGTGAGCGCGGTGGTTCCGTACCAGACGCCGATACCGATCAGGATGAAGCGATCGGCGCCCAGTCCGCCCTTCCAGGCGAGCAGGTAGACCAGCGCGAAGGCCAACAGCGCACCGGTGACGGCTGCGGCCAGCATCCCGAACGTGGAGGCGGTCGCGCTCGTGATCACGAGCACCGCGCCCAGCCCCGCACCGCCGGTGATGCCGAGCAGTCCGGGCTCGGCGAGCGGGTTGCGACTGACGGCCTGTGTGATGCCTCCGGCCACGGCGAGCGCGGCACCGGCGAGAACCGCGGCGATCACGCGCGGGGCGCGCTCGTCGAGCGCGAATCCGATCTGCGGCGGCGCGATTCCCTGCAGCCAGAGCAGGATGTCGCCGGTGAGCAGTGAGGTGCTGCCCAGCAGCAGGCCGCCGATGATGACGACGATGAGCACCGCGATGCCGACCAGCAGCGTGATCCGGTAGCGCACGGCGCCGCGGGTGCGGAAGCGGATGCTGGGCGGCTGGCGCGTGGGGCCCGAGTCGCGCAGCCTGCGGGCCATGACGATCAGCACGATCGCACCGAGCACGGTGGTGGCGACGCCGGTCGGCACGGCGATCGCGCCCTCGGCGCCGATCAGCAGGCGAAGCACCGCGTCGGAGCCGATCACGACGATCGCACCGATCAGACCCGCCGTGGGCAGCAGCAGCACGTGCTTGCCGAGCGCGGGCACGAGACGCGAGAGCAGACGGGCGAGCACCGGCGCACAGAGGCCGATGAAGCCGATCGGACCGGCGAGCGTCACGGCCGTCGCCGTGAGCACCACGGCGAGCAGGATGCCCGATGCCCGGGTCGAGCGGATCGGCACGCCCAGCGACGAGGCCGTGTCGTCGCCGAGCGCCAGCACGTCGAAACGGCGCGACATCACGAGCGCGAGCACGGTGGCGATGATGACGACCGGTGCGGCTCGCAGGAAGGACTCGAGGCCGAGCTGCGACAGGCTGCCGCTGCCCCACGCGAGCAGGCCCTTGGTCTGCTCGGAGAACAGGATGAGCATGGTGGCCGTGCCGGCCTGGAAGGCCATCGCCAGCGCGGAACCGGCGAGCACCAGACGCGTGGTCGACGTGCCCGCTCCCCCGGCGAGACCGAGGACGAGGGCGGCGGCGGCGAGCCCCCCGGCGAACGCCACCGCCCCCGAGGCCCAGAACGGCACCGAGACGCCGAACGCGGCCACTGCAGTCACGGCGAAGTACGCCCCTCCTGTGACGCCGAGCGTGTCGGGCGATGCGAGTGCGTTGCGCGACAGCGACTGCATGATCAGACCAGCGACGCCGAGTGCGAACCCGACGGCGACGCCCGCCGCGAGCCGGGGCACGCGCGATCCCCACAGCACATCCGGCTCCGGCCACACCGCCCCCGACGTCCCCTGCGTCAGGTGCCACGCCGCGACCCCCACGAGCACCACCACGAGTGCGACCAGCACCCCAAGAGCAGTCAGCCGACCGGCGGCAGGGCCGTCGGCATCCCTCGATGGGATGCCGACGGCCTCCTGCACCTCACTACTCGCGTTCACGACTACTTCTCACCTTCCGAGCGGAGCGATGGACACATCCGGGGAGCTGGCATCGGGTCTGGCGGGAGCCCGGAGCGCCAGCGGAGGGCGGGGGCATGTCTCCCCGGATGTGTTCATCGCGTAGCGCACGCGACCCGACCCACCGACATTTCGTCTCGCTCCGCTCGCTCAATGACCGGGGAACGCGATCAGCCGACCGCCTTGACCGCCGCGACGAAGCCGTCCACGATCTGCTCCGCCGAACGCGGGCCACCGAACGTCCAGATCCCCGCCGGGAACGCGAACGTCCGGTCGTCCTTGACGGCCGGGATCGACGCCCACGCCGGGTTCTTCTTGGCGGCGTCGATGAAGCTCTCCGAGTCGGGGTCGGCGGTGCCGGTGTAGAACAGATTCGCGTCGCCGATGGTGGTCATGCCCTCGATGTCGGTCTGGCCGAGGCCGTAGGCAGGGTCGACGTCGCCGGTCCAGGCGTTGGTGAGGCCGACGGCCTCGCCGAGCTCGCCGATGAGCGAGCCCTGGCCGAAGGGGCGGAGGGAGACGTTGCCGCCGTCGACCCAGCCGTCGATGTAGACGAAGTCGGTGCTGGCCGGCTTCGCGGCGGCGACCTCGTCCGTGGCATCCGCGAGGTGCTTCTCGAACTCAGCGGTGACCTCCTCGGCGCGGTCCGCGCGGCCGGTGGCCTTGGCGATGAGGTCGAAGGTCGCCAGCATCTGCTTGATCGGGTCCTTGGCGTCGGCGCCGATGGTGGCGAGCACCGGCACCCCGTACTTCTCGAGCTGGCCGATGATCGCGTCGTCGCGGGTGTACGCCTCGACGATGACGAGGTCGGGCTTGGTGGCGAAGATCGCATCGAGGTTCGGCTCCTGGCGGGTGCCGACGTCCTTGACGTCCTCGGGGAGCTTCTCTGCGGTGTCCCAGGTGCGGTAACCGGCGGCGTCCGCCACGGCGACGGGGGTGACGCACAGGGTCAGCGCGTCCTCCACCTGCTGCCACTCGAGCACAGCGACGCGCTCAGCGGGCTTGTCGAGCTTGACGGTGCGACCGAATGCGTCGGTCAGCTCGACCGGATCGGTCGAGGTCTTCACGTCCTTGCACTGGTCACTCGCCGCGGCGGGCGCCTTCGAAGAGGTGGGCTCGTCCACGGACGTGGTGCCGCATCCGGCGAGTGCCATCGTCAGGGCACCGAGGACGGCGAGGGCGGCGAGGGGCTTCTTCATTCGGGTTCCTTTGCTGGGCGGTGCAGTTCGGGTCGGGAGTCGGGCGGGCATGATGCGTCGGGCCCCTTCGTGTCGTCGGGGCCCTCCGCAGCGGTGTCGTCAGGCGGGGGCGTGGATGCTGGGCGGCGGCGCAGATGCCGCGCGCTCGTGATGTCGTCCGCGCGGGATCACGCGCACCCGGCCGGTGTCTGCGTCGAGAACGGTGTCGATGCGCAGGCCGTACACCTCGGTGAGGTTCTCGCCGGTGAGCACGTCGGCCGGGTGGCCGGCCGCGTGCACGCGCCCCTTGTGCAGCAGCACGACGCGGTCGGCGACCGATGCCGCGTGGTCGAGATCGTGCAGCACGACTCCGAGCGCGGTGCCGTGGTCGGCGAGGTCGCGCACCAGGTCGAGGGTCTCGATCTGGTAGCGCAGGTCGAGGTGGTTGGTCGGCTCGTCCAGGAGCAGGATGCCGGTGCTCTGCGCCAGCGAGGTGGCGAGCCACACGCGCTGCAGTTCGCCGCCGGAGAGCTCGTCGACGGGACGGTCGGCCATCTCGGCGAGTCCGGTCAGCTCCAGCGCACGGCCGATGGCCTCACGGTCGGCGTCGGCGAAGCCGGAGAACCGGCTGCGGTGCGGATGCCGGCCGTAGGCGACCACGTCGCGCACCTCGAGTCCGGAGGGGTGCGGCCGCGACTGCGACAGCATCGCGACGGTGCGGGCGAACTCCTTGGCGGAGAGGGAGGCCGCGTCACGGGCATCCGTCTCGGTGCCGGTGCTCGTGCCGACGCGGACCGTGCCCGAGTCGATGTCGTGCAGGCGGGCGAGGGCGCGCAGCGCCGTCGACTTGCCGCTGCCGTTCGGGCCGACCAGGGCGGTGACCAGTCCGGGTTCGAGGTGAAGGGAGACGCCGTGCACGACCTCGGTGCGGCCGTAGCTCAGCACCAGGTCGTCGCCGCGCAGTTCGTCGGCGAGCGGCCCTCGGGAATTCTCGTGAACCTTCACGTTAGGGAAGCCTAACCTATGATGGAAGAGTGAGCCACCCCGCCTACCGGACTTATTCCACGACCGTCAGCCGTGTCACCGCGCTGTCCCCGAACTTCACGCGCATCACGCTGACCGGAGACGACCTGGTGCACTTCGCCACCGACGGTCTCGATCAACGCATCAAGCTGATCCTTCCGCTCGCCGACGGATCGATCACCGACGTCGGCCAGTTCGATGAGGGGTTCAACGGGGACTGGTACAAGCGCTGGCGGCTACTGCCTGATGAGAAGCGCAATCCGATCCGCACCTACACCGTGCGCGCGGCCCGGCCCGAGGCACGCGAGATCGACGTGGACTTCGTGCTGCATGGAGTCGACGGCCCGGCATCCGCCTGGGCGAGCGGCGCGGCCGAGGGCGACGCTCTGCAGGTGGTCGGACCGGACGCCCGCGCCGCGGAGCGCGGCGGGCTGGAGTGGAAGCCCGGCGACGCCGGCACCGTGCTGATCGCCGGCGACGAGACTGCGGCTCCCGCGATCTGCGCGATCGTGCAGTCCCTTCCCGCGGACGCGCGCGGCGAGGTCTTCGTCGAGGTGCCGACGGCGGCGGATGCCCTGGAGCTGGAAGCGCCCGCCGCCGTGCGGGTGACCTGGCTCGGCCGCGACAGCGCCCCGCACGGCGAGCGGCTGACCGCCGCGGTGCACGCCTGGGGCGAGCGGCGCACAGCGCCCGCGCTGGCTGAAGGGCGCTCTGGCCCCGCGGGAGACGAAACGACCGAGGAGGAGGAGTCCGACGACATCCTCTGGGAGGTCCCCGAAGCGGCATCGGGCACCGAGTACGCGTGGCTCGCCGGCGAGGCGGGCACGATCACGTCGCTGCGCCGGCACCTCGTGCGCGATCTCGGCATCGACCGCCGCTCGGTCGCGTTCATGGGCTACTGGCGGACCGGCCGCGCCGAGGCGTCCTGACGTCCGGTCAGCGCCGAGGCTCGCGGGCGTCGCGCAGCTGCTGACCGGAGAGGATGCCGGGCAGACCGCGGCCGTCACGGGTGAAGAACAGCATCACCGCGGCGACCAAGATCGCCGCGGACGACACCACGTCGAAGAACCCGCCGAGCAGCCCGATCGCCGACAGCCCCGCGATGCCACCGGCCCAGCGCAGCAGCCGGGGCAGCGGCTGCGGAATCCGGCTGCCGCCGTAGCGGAGCTGCACGGCGAAGTCGCCGACCGACTGGCCCGTCGCCAGGATCACGATCAGCCACAGCACCGCCGCCGTGGCCGTGCCGATGAAGCCGGCGAGCTCTCCCTCGGCCATCGTCTGCCGGTCGTGCAGCACGTATCCGACGAACAGCTGCGTGCCGATCCCGGCACCCACGGACACGAACCAGAATCCGAGGGCGTCGCACAGCATCGCCAGGGCGCGGCGTCCGCGGGTGACGGGTCGCGGCATCCCGGCATCCGCGGCCGGCGTCATGCCTCTGTACGCGCGCGGCACGATCAGCCCGGCGATCGAGCCGAGCACGGCGCCGGTGGTGTTGGTCATCAGGTCGCCGACGTCGAAGAAGCGATAGGCGCAGGGGTACAGCCCCCACACGCCGGTCAGCTGCGTGGTCTCGATGAACAGCGAGAGGCCGAATCCGATGAACAGCGCGACGAGGATGCCGCGGCCGCCGATGACCCGCACGAAGAATCCGAGCGGCACGAACAGCAGCACGTTGAACACCAGCTGCAGGATCGCCGGGTTCGTGATCGTGCGTCCCGGCGCGGCGATCGCCTTCCGGATGTCGCGGACCACCGACATCGGATCGGTGATCGCGCCCACGCAGCGGATCGTGTCGGGGTCGGGCAGCGGCAGCAGGGTGTAGGTCCAGATGGCCCAGAAGTAGATCAGCGCCGCGAGCCAGAGCAGCAGTCGACCGGCGGAGAGTCGGCCCCGCCGCCGGTAGCTGACGGCGACGAAGGGCACGAACAGCAGGAACCCGATGCCCACGCCGATCGCGATAGCGAGCACGCCGAGCATGATCTGATCCCCCATGCTGTCGAGTCTATTTCGCGGCACTCAGACAGCCGGATTGCACGGCGACCCGCGCAGGCGTAGTGTCGCCGTTCGTGGCAAACGAAGAACGCCCGGTAGAGCAGACCGCCAAGCGGCTGCTGCTGGGGGAACCGCTCACCTCTGAAGCGGCCAATGAACAGCTCCTGCCGAAGCGCATGGCGCTGCCGATCTTCGCATCCGATGCGCTCAGCTCCGTGGCCTACGGACCGCAGGAGATGCTGATGATCATGCTGATCGGCGGCACGGCGTTCCTGACGCTGAGCCCCTGGATCGCCGCGGCCGTCGTGCTGCTGCTGATCGTGGTCGTGCTCAGCTACCGGCAGATCATCAAGGCCTACCCCTCCGGCGGCGGCGACTTCGAGGTGACGCAGAAGAATCTCGGCGAGATCCCATCGGTGATCGTCGCGGCGGCGCTGCTGGTCGACTACGTGCTCACCGTCTCGGTGTCGATCGCCTCCGGCGTCGACAACATCATCTCCGCGGTTCCCGGCCTCAACCCCGCGCGCGTCGAGCTCGCGGTCGGCTTCGTCATCCTGATCGTCATCGTGAACCTCAGGGGCGTGCGCGAGGCATCCGCCGTCTTCGCGATCCCCACCTACATCTTCATCGGCTCTGTGCTCGTGATGATCGTCGCGGGCCTGGCGCGCACCGCCTTCGGCGATGCGCCGGTCGCGGCGAGCGCCGCCTACACCGTCCACGCCGACAGCCTCGGTCAGGCGGCGATGGTGCTGCTGCTGCTGCGCGCATTCTCCAGCGGATGCTCCGCCCTGACGGGTGTGGAGGCCGTGTCGAACGGCGTGCCGGCGTTCCGCATCCCGAAGATCCGCAACGCGCAGACCACGCTCGCGATGATGGGCTCGATCGCCGCCTGCCTGTTCGCGGGGCTCACCGCGCTGGCGCTGATCTCGGGTGTGCAGTACGCCGAGAACGCCTGCGACCTGATCGGGTTCGACTGCTCGAACCCTCAGCCCAGCCTGATGGCGCAGGTCGCCGCGGCGACCTTCGGCCCTGGCAGCATCATGTTCTTCATCATCCAGGCGGCGACCGCTTGCGTGCTGCTGCTGGCCGCGAACACCGCGTTCAACGGCTTCCCGCTGCTGGGCTCGGTGCTGGCCCGCGAGGGCTATGCGCCCAAGGCGCTGAACACCCGCGGCGACCGCCTGGTGTTCTCGAACGGCATGATCCTGCTCGGCATCGCCGCGGTGGGCGTGCTGGTGGTGTTCCAGGCGAACCTGACCAACCTCATCCAGCTGTACATCATCGGCGTGTTCGTGTCGTTCTCGCTGGGCCAGATCGGCATGGTGAAGCACTGGCGCAGCCTGATCCGCGAGCACCGAGGACGGGACGAGGCCGTTCCACGGGACATCTTCGTGAGCATGGGCGTGAACCTGGTCGGCGCGATCATGACCGTCTCGGTGCTCGTGATCGTCACCATCACCAAGTTCACGCACGGTGCCTGGCTGGTGTTCCTCGCGATCCCGCTGCTGGCCCTGCTGATGGTCGGCGTGAAGCGGTACTACCGCGATGTCGAGCACGAGATCGCGATCGACGACACCACGCATTTCGGCTCCGAGGGCGATGTCGCGATCGTGCTGGTCAACCGCCTGCAGAAGCCGGTGATCAAGGCCGTAGACTACGCGATGGCCGCCCGGCACAAGAAGACCGTGGCACTGCACGTCGCGACCGACGCGCACGACGGAGAGCAGCTGCAGAAGGACTGGATCGAGCACCGCATCCCTGTTCCGCTGGTCATCGTGGAGTCGCCGTACCGCACCTACGCGCAGCCGGTCGAGGCGTACATCAAGAAGTACCGCGAGAAGCATGGTCCGTCGGTGATCACCGTGTATCTGCCGCAGTACATCGTCGGGCACTGGTGGGAGAGCGTGCTGCACAACCGTCGCGCCCGCCGCATGGCGAACCAGCTGATGCTGATCCACGGCGTGACGATCACGCTGGTGCCGTGGCTGCTCGACTCGTCCGAGCTGATCTACGGCCGCCGCTCCCGCCCGGTTCCCGGCCAGGAGCGCGCCGGCCGCCCTGTCACGCAGGCCGCCGGACGGCGCGCGCATCGGGATGCCGGGCCGCCGGACAACGACGCGCAGGGCTGAGCCGAGATCGCGGCGAACCCCTGAGATCCCGCTGAGACCCACGTGCTGCACGTGGGTCTCAGTTCGTTCCCGGAGACTCACGAGAATCTCATGCGCTCCCGCCCTGTGAGGACCCCGTATGGGTCGTGAGAACGCCCGTAGGGATTCCGTGAGGATCCGGATGCTGTCCCCGTGAGAGCGGTGTGATCGGTGACGTGCTCGATCTCATCTACCTCGCGCTGACCGCGCTGATCTTCGTCCTGGTGTCGCTCGTCGCGACCGGGCTCGAACGCCTGTCCCCCCGCCCCCGGGCGTCCGCCGCACCTGAGGCGCTGAACCGGGAGGACCAGGCATGATCGTCTTCGACCTCGCCGCGGTGGTCCTCGGCCTTATCGCCGTCGGCTACCTGCTGGTCGCCCTCATCGCCCCGGAGAAGTTCTGATGAGCGCCGCGGACGTCTGGCTCGGCGTGCTCCAGGCCGCCACTCTGGTGGCCGTCCTCGTGCTCCTGTATCGCCCGCTGGGCGACTACATCGCGCACGTCTACTCCGCCGCCCGGCATCTGCGCGTCGAGCGCGGTCTCTACCGCCTGATCGGCGTCGACCCGGCATCAGAGCAGACCTGGCGCTCCTACGCGCGCGGCCTGCTGCTGTTCTCGGTGGCCGGCATGCTGCTGGTCTACCTGCTGCAGCGGATGCAGCAGTTCTTGCCCCTCTCGCTCGGCCTTCCTCCGGTGCCCGAGGGCCTCGCATTCAACACCGCAGCATCCTTCCTGGCCAACACCAACTGGCAGTCGTACACCCCGGAGCAGACCGTGGGACACCTGGTGCAGATGGCCGGCCTCGCCGTGCAGAACTTCACATCGGCCGCGGTCGGCATCGCCGTGGCGATCGCCCTGGTGCGCGGCTTCGCCCGACGCGGCTCGGCCACGATCGGCAACTTCTGGGTCGATCTGACGCGCGGCCTCATCCGGCTGCTGCTGCCCATCGCCGTGATCGGCGCGATCGTCCTGATCGCCGGCGGCGTCGTGCAGAACATGTCCGGCTTCACCGAGGTGCACACCCTCGTCGGCGGCACCCAGCAGATCCCCGGCGGGCCTGTCGCCTCGCAGGAGGTCATCAAGGAGCTCGGCACCAACGGAGGCGGGTTCTACAACGCCAACTCCGCACACCCGTTCGAGAACCCGACCCCGTGGACCAACCTGTTCGAGATCCTGCTGATCCTCGCGATCCCGTTCGCCCTGCCGCGCGCCTTCGGCCGGATGGTCGGCGACGACCGCCAGGGCTACGCGATCGTCGCGGTCATGGGCGTGCTCTTCCTCACCTCGCTGACCATCCTCTCGGTGCTGGAGGCGAACGGCCAGGGTCCCGCCCCGCAGATGGCTGGCGCCGCGATGGAGGGCAAGGAGCAGCGCTTCGGCACCCTCGGCTCCACGCTGTTCGGCAGCGCCTCGACGCTGACATCGACCGGCGCCGTGAACTCGATGCACGACTCGTACACGGCGCTGGGCGGCATGATGCCGATGCTGAACATGATGCTCGGCGAGGTCGCCCCCGGCGGCGTCGGGTCGGGGCTGTACGGCATGCTCGTGCTCGCCGTGATCGCGGTGTTCGTCGGCGGCCTGCTCGTCGGGCGCACTCCCGAGTACCTCGGCAAGAGGATCGGCCCGCGCGAGATGACCCTCGCCAGCCTGTACATCCTCGTCGTCCCGGCACTCGTGCTCGGCGGCACGGCACTGAGCTTCGCGATCCCCGCCATCCGTGCCGACGTCGAGGGGACCAGCATCCTCAACCCGGGCACGCACGGACTCAGCGAAGTGCTCTACGCCTTCACCTCGGCGGCGAACAACAACGGCTCCGCGTTCGCCGGACTGACCGCGAACACACCGTGGTTCAACACCGCCCTCGGCATCGCGATGCTGCTCGGCCGGTTCGTGCCGATCGTGATCGTGCTGGCGCTCGCCGGTTCCCTGGCCTCGCAGCACCACGTGCCCGAGACAGCGGGCACCCTGCCCACGCACCGGCCGCTGTTCGTCGGCCTGCTGACGACCGTCGCCGTCGTCATCACCGCACTCACCTACTTCCCCGTGCTCACGCTCGGGCCCCTCGCAGAAGGACTGGTCTGATCATGACCCTCACCGAAAGCTCCCCGGCAGACACCACCCCGGATCCTGAGCACCCTTCGTCTCGCTTCGCTCGCTCAGGATCCGCGACAGGCCCGCGCGCCTTCGGCACCGCGCAGCTGATCGCGGCCGTGCCCGGCGCGCTGCGACGGCTCAACCCCGCGCGGCTGCTGCGCAACCCCGTGATCCTGCTGGTCTGGGCGGGCGCCGCGTTCACGACGGTCCTCGCGATCGCCGAGCCCCTGCTCGGGACGTCCGATCCCGGCGTCCCCGCCGGGTTCACCTGGGCGATCGCCGGCTGGCTGTGGTTGACCGTGCTGTTCGCCAACCTCGCCGAGTCGGTCGCCGAGGGCCGCGGCAAGGCGCAGGCCGCGAGCCTGCGGAAGACCCGCACGATGACCACGGCGCGGCGAGTGGCTTCCGGCGATCCGTTGGACGCGGTCACCGAGGAGGTCGCCTCCTCCGACCTGCGACTCGGCGACATCGTGATCGTCACGGCCGGCGAGCTGATCCCGGGCGACGGTGACATCGTGGCCGGCATCGCGACGGTCGACGAGTCGGCCATCACGGGTGAGAGCGCCCCCGTCATCCGCGAGTCCGGCGGCGACCGCAGCGCCGTCACCGGCGGCACTCGGGTGCTCTCGGACCGCATCGTCGTGCGGATCACCTCAAAGCCCGGCGAGACGTTCGTCGACCGGATGATCGCCCTCGTCGAGGGCGCGAACCGGCAGCGCACGCCCAACGAGATCGCCCTGAACATCCTCCTCGCGAGCCTGTCGATCGTGTTCGTGCTCGTCGTGCTGGCGCTGAACCCGCTCGCCGGGTACGTCGCGTCACCGGTCGGCATCCCCGTGTTGATCGCCCTGCTGGTCTGCCTGATCCCGACGACGATCGGCGCGCTTCTCAGTGCGATCGGCATCGCCGGCATGGACCGGCTGGTGCAGCGCAACGTGCTCGCGATGTCGGGCCGTGCGGTCGAAGCCGCCGGCGACGTGTCGACCCTGCTGCTCGACAAGACCGGCACCATCACCTACGGCAACCGCCGCGCCGACGACGTGCGCCCCGTCACCGGAACGGATGCCGCGGAGCTGCTGCGCGCCGCCGCGCTGTCGTCGCTCGCCGACCCGACGCCGGAGGGCGCCTCGATCGTGGAGCTGGCCTCGGCGCGCGGCATCCGGGTCTCCTCCCCCGAGGGAGCCGTGGCGGTGCCGTTCACCGCCCAGACCCGGATGAGCGGCATCGATCTGCCCGACGGGACGATGATCCGCAAGGGCGCCGGCTCCGCCATCCGCGCCTGGCTCGAATCCCTGGGATCGGATGCCGGAGGCGCAGCCGACGAGGCGACCCGATTCGCCGACGAGATCGCCGCCTCCGGCGGAACGCCCCTCGTGGTGGCCGTGGCAGTGGACGGCACCGCCCGCATCCTCGGGGTCGTGCACCTCAAGGACATCGTCAAGGACGGCCTGCGCGAACGGTTCGACGAGCTGCGCGCGATGGGCATCCGCACCGTCATGATCACCGGCGACAACCCGCTGACCGCAGCCGCGATCGCGAAGGAGGCCGGCGTCGACGACTACCTCGCCGAGGCGACACCCGAGGACAAGCTCGCCCTGATCCGTCGTGAGCAGGAGGGCGGCCGGATGGTCGCGATGACCGGTGACGGCACGAACGACGCGCCGGCACTCGCGCAGGCCGATGTCGGCGTCGCGATGAACACCGGCACCTCGGCGGCGAAGGAGGCCGGCAACATGGTCGACCTCGACTCCGACCCGACGAAGCTCATCGACATCGTGCGCATCGGCAAGCAGCTGCTGATCACGCGCGGGGCGCTCACCACGTTCTCGCTGGCCAACGACATCGCGAAGTACTTCGCGATCATCCCTGCCATGTTCATGGTCGCCTTCCCCGGGCTGGGCGTGTTGAACATCATGCAGCTGCACTCCCCGGCATCCGCTGTTCTCAGCGCGATCGTCTTCAACGCGATCGTGATCGTGTTCCTCATCCCGCTCGCCCTGCGCGGCGTGAAATACCGCCCGGCGAGCGCGGATCGGATGCTGCAGCGCAACCTGCTGATCTACGGCGTCGGCGGTGTGATCGCGCCGTTCCTCGGCATCAAGCTCATCGACCTCGTCGTGAGCCTCATCCCCGGCTTCTGAAAAGGACAGACCATGTCGAACCTCCGCACCACCCTCCGCAGCACCGGGGTCGCTGTTCGCGCCGTCCTGGTGATGACGCTGCTGCTCGGCGTCGTGTACCCGCTCGTCGTGACCGGCATCGGCCAGGTCGCGTTCCCCTGGCAGTCGAACGGCTCCGTCATCACCGAGAACGGCAAGGCCGTGGGCAGCTCGCTGTTGGGGCAGTCCTTCAGCGATGAGAAGGGGAACCCCCTGCCGCAGTACTTCCAGCCTCGCCCGTCCGCTGGCGGCTACGATCCGACGGCCTCCGGCGGCAGCAACCTCGGGCCGTCCAATCCCGAGCTGGTGAAGCAGATCGAGCAGCGCCGCGCCGAGGTCGCCGCATTCAACGGCGTAGCGCCCTCGCAGGTCCCCGCCGATGCACTGACCGCCTCGTCATCCGGACTCGACTCCCAGATCAGTCCCGCGTACGCCCTGCTGCAGGTGCGGCGGGTGGCCGAGGCACGCGACATGCGCGAGGATGACGTGCGAGCGATCGTCGAATCGCACATCCAGGGGCCGGACCTCGGCTTCCTCGGGGAGGAGCGGGTGAACGTGCTGGAGCTGAATCTTGCCCTCGACGCGGCATCCGGGGCATCCCGATGACGCGAGGGCGACTGCGCGTGCTGCTCGGCGCCGCTCCCGGCGTCGGCAAGACGTTCGAGATGCTCGCCGAGGGGCACCGCCTGGTCGCCTCGGGGCAGGACGTCGTGGTCGCCATCGTCGAGACGCACGGCCGCACCGCCACGGCGGCGCAGCTGATCGGCCTCGAGCAGGTGCCGCTGCGCACCGTGCAGCACCGCGAGGTGGAGCTGCACGAGGTCGACCTCGAGGCCGTACTCACCCGCGCACCGCAGGTCGCCCTGGTCGACGAGCTCGCGCACACGAATGCGCCGGGGTCGCCGCACGAGAAGCGCTGGCAGGACGTCGAGGCCATGCTGGACGCCGGCATCGACGTGATCACCACGGTCAACGTGCAGCACATCGAGTCGCTGAACGGCGTCGTCGAGAAGATCACCGGCGTCGCCCAGCAGGAGACCGTGCCCGATGCGGTGGTGCGCGCCGCCGACGACGTCGAGGTGGTCGACCTCGCGCCGCAGTCGCTGCGTGACCGGCTGTCGGCCGGGTACGTGTATCCCGCCGAGCGGGTGGATGCCGCGCTGTCGAACTACTTCCGGCTCGGCAACCTCACGGCGCTGCGCGAGCTGGCGCTGCTGTGGCTGGCCGACGAGGTCGACTCGGCGCTGCGCACCTACCGCGTCGAGCACGGCATCGACAGCGCCTGGCAGACCAGGGAGCGCGTGGTCGTCGCCCTCACCGGCGGGCCGGAGGGCGAGACCCTGCTGCGCCGCGGTGCGCGGATCGCCGCCCGGACCGCCGGCGGCGAGCTGATGGCTGTGCACGTGCTCGCGCAGGACGGCCTGCGCGGCGGTGCGCCCGGTGCCCTGGCCGCGCAGCAGCGCCTGGTGGTCTCCCTCGGCGGCAGCTATCACCAGGTCGTCGGCGACGACGTGCCGAGCACGCTGGTCGAGTTCGCGCAGTCGGCGGATGCCACGCAGCTGGTCATCGGCGTGAGCCGCCGCGGCCGGCTCGCCGCGGCGCTGACCGGACCCGGCATCGGCGCGGAGGTGATCCGCCGGTCGGGCGACATCGACGTGCACATCGTCAGCCATGCCGCCGCGGGTGGCCACCCCGGGCTTCCGCGCATCACCGGCGGGGCGCTCGGCTGGCGGCGGCAGCTGCTCGGGCTGGCGATCGCACTTGTCGGCGGGCCGCTGCTGTCCTGGACGCTGTTCACGCTGCGTTCGCCGGCATCGATCACCTCGGACGTGCTGGCGTACCAGCTGCTCGTGGTCGTGGTCGCGCTGGTGGGCGGGCTGCGTCCTGCCCTGTTCGCGGCAGTGCTCTCAGGCCTGACACTGGACTTCCTCTTCGTCGAACCGCTGTTCACGGTCACCATCGCCGACCCGCTGCACGCCCTCGCGCTCGTGCTGTACGTCGTGATCGCGGTGCTCGTGAGCATCGTGGTGGACCAGGCCGCGCGGCGGGCGCGTGCCGCGCAGCGGGCATCCGCCGAGGCCGAGCTGCTCGCCGGCGTCGCCGGCAACGTGCTGCGCGGCGAAAGCGCTCCGCTGGCCCTCGTCAGTCGCGCCAGGGAGGCGTTCGGATTCAGCGGAGTGCGGCTGCTCGACAACGAGGGCGCGGTGATCGCGACCGACGGCGAGCCCGTCCCGGACGCCGCCCCCGAGATCGTGCGCGTCGGCGACCGCGCGACACTCGAGCTGTACGGGTCCGCGCTGGACGCCCCGGCGCGCAGGCTGCTGGACGCGATCGTGGCGCAGCTCTCGGCGGCGATCGAGCACGCCGACCTCGCCGCGACGGCACGCCGCGCCGACGTGCTCACCGAAACGGACCGGGTGCGCAGCGCACTGCTCTCGGCGATCAGCCACGACCTGCGCCGACCGCTCGCCGCCGCGATGGCAGCCGTCGGCGGGCTGCGGCAGGCGGATGCCGTCGGCCGATCGTCGACCGGGACGGCCGGTATCCTGTCCCCCGCCGACCGCTCGGCTCTGCTCGAGACCGCCGACGAGAGCCTCGGAACCCTTTCGAAGCTCGTCACCGACCTGCTCGACGTGAGCCGGGTGGAGGCCGGGGTGCTCGCCGTCTCGCTGGCTCCGGTCGACGGGGCCGGAGCCGTGCTCGCTGCCCTCGACGAACTGGGCCTCGGCCCCGACGAGGTGGAGCTCGGCCTGGACCCCGACCTCCCGCCGCTGCAGGCCGACGCCGTGCTGCTGCAGCGCGTGCTCGTGAATGTGCTGGCCAATGCGAACCGGCACTCCCCGGCGGGCGAACGGGTGCTCGTGACCACGAGCCGCCTGGGCGCGACGGCCGAGATCCGCGTCGTCGACCGCGGCGTCGGCGTGCCGGCCGACCGTCAGCAGACCATGTTCGCCCCGTTCCAGCGCGAGGGCGACAGCGACAACACGATCGGCCTCGGCCTCGGCCTGGCGCTGTCGCGCGGATTCACGGACGGCATGGGCGGTAGCCTGACCCCCGAGGACACCCCCGGAGGAGGGCTCACGATGGTGATCGCGCTGCCCGTGGCCATGGATCCTGAGCGCCCTTCGTCTCGCTCCGCTCGCTCAGGACCCGCGGGAGACGAAGGGCGCTCAGGAACCGCGAGAGACGAAGGGCCGGAGGCATCCTCATGAAGCTGCTCATCGCCGACGACGACCCGCAGCTGGTGCGTGCCCTGCGCATCACGCTCGCCGCGCACGGCTACGACGTCGTCGCCGCACCCGACGGTGCCGCCGCGATCCAGCTCGCCGCGCAGGCGCATCCCGACATCGTGCTGCTCGATCTGGGCATGCCGCACCTCGACGGGGTCGAGGTGATCCATGCGCTGCGCGGCTGGTCGAACGTGCCGATCCTCGTGGTCTCCGGGCGCACCGGGTCGGCCGACAAGGTCGATGCGCTCGACGCCGGGGCCGACGACTACGTCACCAAGCCGTTCCAGATCGACGAGCTGCTGGCACGCCTGCGCGCGCTGTCGCGTCGCGCCGCTCCGGCATCCGGGGAGTCCACGGTCGCCTTCGGCGACGTCGTCGTCGACCTGGTCGCGAAGTCGGTGACCCGCGCCGGCGCACACGTGCACCTGACGCCGACGGAGTGGCGGATGCTGGAGCATCTGTCCCGGCATCCCGGTGCCCTCGTGACGCGGCAGGAGCTGCTGCGCGAGTTGTGGGGCACCGAGCAGGTCGCCGACACCGGCTACCTGCGGCTGTACATGTCGCAGCTGCGCCGCAAGCTCGAGGCCGATCCGTCGAATCCCGTGCACCTGCTCACCGAGCAGGGGATGGGCTACCGCCTGATGGTCTGACGCGGACCGTCAGCCGTCGGCGCGGACGCGGGCGACGCGGATACCGCGCTGGGATGTCGGAAAGCGCTCGAGCATCGCGCGCAGCTCCGCGGCGTCGACGTCGGCTCCGAACGCCTCGGCGCCGGGCTCGAGCATGATCCCCGCGCTCAGCGGCCCCGCCACGACCGGGTCGAAGCCGAGTGCGTCGACCAGCTGCGCGACCGTCTCGAGGTCGGCGGGATCGTCGCCGGCGATCGCGATCGCCTTGCGATCGGCAGAACCGGATGCCCGGGCGTCGTCCTCCAGGTCGTGATAGCCCATGTGGCTCAAGGCCTTCACCACCCGAGCATCCGGGAGATACGCCTGCACGGTCTCGCTTGTCGTGGTGCGAAGGTCATCGAACTCGGGACGGATGCCGTCCGATCCCCACCAGTAGTTCATCGCGTCGATCACGAGCTTTCCGCGCAGAGCATCCGCCGGGATCGTGCGGTACTTGCCGAGCGGAAGCGCGAGGATCACCGCATCCGCCTGCTCGGCGACCTCGCGCGCGGTGAGCGGCACAACTCCCACGCCGTGGGCGGAGGATCGGATCAGTGCGGGATCGCCCGACCCGGCCAGAAGCACGCGGATGCCGGCATCCGAAGCGAGCCGCGCGAGCACCAGACCGACCCGCCCGGCACCGAGGATTCCGAGCGTGCCGATCATGCCTCGATCGTATTGCCGCGGCCGGGCGTCGGGAGTAGACCTGGAAGCCCAGTGAGAACGGAGCAGCCCATGTCCTACCGCATCGGATACCTCATCGGAAGCCTCGCGAGCGACTCGATCAACCGCGTCCTGTCTCAGGCGCTGGTGAAGCTCGCGCCGGACGATCTCGACATGGTCGAGATCCCGATCCGCGATCTGCCGATGTACAACCGCGACGACGAGTACAGCCCGACGCCTGCGGTCACGGCGTTCAAGGACGCGCTGGCGAGCGCCGACGGGCTGCTGTTCATCTCGCCGGAGTACAACCGCTCCATCCCGGGGGCGCTGAAGAACGCGATCGACGTCGGGTCCCGCCCGTGGGGGCAGAACTCCTTCGCCCGCAAGCCCGTCGGCATCATCGGCGCCTCGGCCGGTTCGATCGGCACCGCGGTCATGCAGTCGTCGATGCGCGGCGTGCTGAGCTTCCTCGACGCCCCGCAGCTGAACGCGCCGGAGGCGTACATCCACTTCAACCCGGAGATCTACGGCGCCGACGGCACGGTCTCGGACGAGAGCACCGCGCAGTTCCTCGCGCACTACATGTCGGAGTACTCGGCTTTCGTCGCCCGCGTGCTCTCCAGCGCGCTGCCCGGTCACATGGGCGACGCGGATCCGGAGGTCATGCACTGAGGAGGCGATGAGCGGCCGGGCGCACGGCAATGGGTGCCGGCTGCGGGGGCGGATGACGAGTCCGCCCCCGCAGTCCGTCAGGCGGCGACGGGTTCTGCGGCCTCGTCGACTCGTGGGGCCAGCGCCGCGCGCACCAGGAGGCGTCCGTCGTAGCGCTGTTCGGGGAGTCGGCCGAGCCGCGCCCTGTCTTCGGCCGCGAGTCCGGCACGGATCCCCTCGCGGATGAGGTCATCCTTCATCGCGGGGAACTCCATCGTCGTCAGGAAGCGATCGAGTGCGGGGGTGAGGGTGTTCATCGTGTGGTCCTTCCTTGATGGGTGTTCGGATGGCGAGCGGTGGGGCGCGCCGGCGCGCCCCACCGCCCTTCGTCAGGCTTCGATCTCCTGGCGGCGGTCCGTCTGCTCGACGGCGATCTTCCTCGGCTTCGCGCGATCGCTCACCGGAATGATGATCGACAGGACCCCTGTCTCGTAGGAGGCGCTGATCCCGTCGACATCGACGCCATCGCCGAGCGTGAACTGCCGGAGGAACGATCCACCCGTGCGCTCGCGGGAGATCCAGCGCACTCCCTCACCGCTGTCGGAGGTGCGCTGCGCACGGATCGACAACTGGGAGCCATCGACATCGACATCGATGGACCCGGGGTCGATGCCGGGCAGATCCGCATGGAGCACGTATCGGTCGCCGTCACGGAAGAGATCCACCGGCATGAACCGGGGTGTGCGCGCCGTGTCGAGCACGCTCGCGGCGAAGCGATCGAGCTGGCTGATCGGATCGAAGGTCATTCCCATGATTTCTCCTCTCTTGCGGCCCATGTGGGCTGGTGATGTATGGTGCAGATAATCTGCACTTCTGGATGTAGATTTGTTATAGATCAACTCGACAACATTCGCAACCGGCACCCAGGGAAATTTCAGAGATGGCAGAACGCACCTCCCGCACCCCGCTGTACGGCATCGCAGTCGCCGCACAGCTCGTCGACATGCCGGAGGCCACTCTTCGCCTGTTCGAGCAGAAGGGCCTCCTCGAGCCCTTCCGCAGCGACGGCGGCACCCGCCGGTACAGCGACGACGACATCGCCCGTCTGCGCCGCGCCGGCCGGCTGCGTGACGAGGGCATGAACATCACCGGCATCGGGCGCATCCTCGCCCTCGAGGACGAGAACGCCGACCTGCGCGAGGAGCTCGCCGCCGAACGCGAGGAACGGAATGGGTGATGCACCGCTCGCACCTCACCCGGGCTAGCCTGGGCCGATGAGCGACGTCTGGCCGATCCGCACTCCCCGCCTCGAGATCCGTCCCTGTACGACCGACGACCTCGACGCGATGTGGGAGTACTGGCAGCTGCCCGAGGTGAACCGGCTGCTCGGCAGGGCGCCCGGCACGCACGAGGCGTTCGTCGAGACCTTCTCCGCCCCGGACCGACTGGCGGTGACGTACGCGATCGACCTGCTCCCCGGTGAGGAGCAGGAGCTCCCCGTACTCATCGGCGACGTGATGGTGCGCATCGAGGACGGCTGGGCGCAGGCGGAGGTGACCGATCAGGCGAAGGACGTGCAGGCCGAGCTGGGCTGGGTGCTGCATCCCGACCACGCGGGCAAGGGCTACGCGACCGAGGCGATCCGCGCCGTGATCGACGTCTGCTTCGGGCCGCTCGGGCTGCGCCGCGTGCACGCCGGATGCTTCGCCGCCAACGAGCCGTCCTGGCGCCTGATGGAGCGCCTCGGGATGCGCCGTGAGGAGTTCAGCCGCAAGACCGCGCTGCACCGCTCCGGCGAGTGGATGGACGGGCTGAGCTACGGGCTGCTCGCCGAGGAGTGGCCGGTCACTGGTGCCGGGGCCGCAGGTCCAGCCGCCGCAGCGACTGCGCGTTGAGCGCCACGACGATCGTGGACAGGCTCATCAGCACCGCACCGACCGACATCGGCATCACGAACCCGATCGGCGCGAGCACGCCGGCCGCGAGCGGCACCGAGATCAGGTTGTAGCCGGCCGCCCACCACAGGTTCTGCTTCATCTTGCGGTAGCTGGCCCGCGAGAGCTCGATGACCGAGAGCACGGAACGAGGGTCGGCGGAGGCCAGGATGACGCCCGCCGAGGCGATCGCGACATCCGTTCCGGCGCCGATCGCGATGCCGACATCCGCCTGGGCGAGCGCCGGAGCGTCGTTGACGCCGTCGCCGACCATCGCGACCTTCTTGCCTTCGCGCTGCAGCTCGGCGACCTTGGCGGACTTGTCCTCCGGTCGCACACCTGCGAACACGCGCTCGATGCCCAGCTCGGACGCCACGGAGCGTGCGACTGCCTCGGCATCGCCGGTGATCATGACCACCTCGACGCCCTTCGCGCGCAGCGCCTCGACGGCCTCACGCGACTCGGAGCGGATCTCGTCCGCGAGCTTCAGCCCGCCGATCACCTGACCGTCGCGCACGACGTGCAGGATGATCGCGCCGTCGGCGCGCCAGTCCGCGGCATCCGGAACCTCCTCCGCACCGACCTCGTCGAGCAGACGCGGTCCGCCGACGCGCACCTCGTGCCCCTCGACCGTCGCGGTCACGCCGACGGCCGGCGACGAGGCGAAGCCGGTCGCGGTGGCCACGTCGAGGGCGGATGCCGCGCGCACGATCGCCTTCGCGAGCGGGTGCTCGCTGTCGGACTCGGCGGATGCCGCGAGCGCCAGCACCTGGTCGGAGGTCCACTCCCCGACCGGCGCGATGCCGGTGACGGTGGGCTCGCCCTTGGTGAGCGTTCCGGTCTTGTCGAACAGCACCGCGTCGATGTCGCGCATGCTCTCCAGCGCCAGGCGGTCCTTGACGAGCACGCCGGCGCGAGCCGCCCGCTCGGTGGCGATCGAGACGACCAGCGGGATGGCCAGGCCCAGCGCATGGGGGCAGGCGATCACGAGCACCGTGATGGTGCGGATGACGGCCTCGTCCGGCAGTCCGATGAACGACCAGACGATCGCGGTGATCGCCGCGGCGCCGAGCGCGAACCAGAACAGCCAGGCGGCGGCCCGGTCGGCCAAGCGCTGCGCGTGCGAGCTGGACGCCTGTGCGTCGGCGACGAGCTTGCGGATGCCTGCCAGCGCGGTGTCGTCGCCGGTGGCGGTGACCTCGACCCGCAGACCGGAGTCGGTGGCGACGGTTCCGGCGGTGACGGAGTCGCCGGTGCCGCGGGAGACCGTACGGGACTCGCCGGTGAGCATGGACTCGTCCATGTCGGCGCGGCCGTCGACGATCTTCCCGTCGGCCGGGATGCTGCCGCCGGGGCGCACGATCACGACGTCGCCGACGCGGAGGTCGGACGGGTTGACCACGGTGCCGTCCGCGAGCTCGGCCTCGTCGGGCAGCAGCGCGGCGAGCGAGTCGAGCGCAGAGCTGGTCTGCGCGAGCGAGCGCATCTCGAGCCAGTGCCCGAGAAGCATGATGACGATCAGCAGCGCCAGCTCCCACCAGAACTCGAGCTCGTGGTGCAGGAGACCGAGGCTCGCGCCCCAGGATGCCAGGAAGGCGACGGTGATCGCGAGGGCGATCAACAGCATCATCCCCGGCTTGCGCGCCTTGAGCTCGGAGACGGCGCCGGTGAGGAACGGCCGGCCACCCCAGACGTACATCACGGTTCCCAGCACGGGAGCGACCCATCGCGCCCACCCCGGGACCTCGTAGCCCAGGATCATCGCGAACATCGGCGACAGCGCGACCACTGGGACGGCGATGATCAGGTTGATCCAGAACAGCCGCCGGAACTGTCCGACGTGATCGCCGTGGCCTCCGTGACCCGCGTGAGCGTCGTGACCCGCGTGAGCGTCGTGACCCGCGTGAGCGTCGTGACCCGCGTGAGCGTCGTGACCCGCGTGAGCGTCGTGACCCGCGTGGGCGTCGTGCCCGTCGTGCCCGGCGTGCATGTCATGCCCGGAGTGGTCCTCCTGCGCATGCTGAGACCGTTTCGTCTCGCTCGTTCCTCGCTCGCTCAACGACCCGGTGGCGTGGCCCTCGTGCTTGTCCATGTTCACGACAACGAACATACCCCCCTGGGGTATTCCCTGACAAGGGTTCCCAGAGGGGTATGGCGTGAGTCGCTCAGCGGAATCGGCGCAGCCGCAGACTGTTCCCCACCACGAAGACGCTCGAGAAGGCCATCGCCGCGCCCGCGATCATCGGGTTCAGCAGTCCCAGCGCCGCGAGCGGGATCGCCGCGGTGTTGTACGCGAAGGCCCAGAACAGGTTGCCCTTGATCGTGCCGAGCGTCCGCCGCGACAGGCGGATCGCGTCCGCCGCCGCGCGCAGGTCGCCGCGGACGAGGGTGATGTCGGATGCCTCGATCGCGACATCCGTACCGGTGCCCATCGCCATGCCGAGGTCGGCCTGCGCGAGCGCCGGAGCGTCGTTGACGCCGTCGCCGACCATCGCGACGATCCTCCCCTCGCCCTGCAGGCGGGCGACGACCGAGAGCTTCTCGGCCGGCAGCACCTCGGCGATCACTTCAGAGATGCCCACCTGCGCGGCGATGTGTCGCGCGGCCGCCTCGTTGTCACCGGTGAGCAGGATGGGCGTCAGCCCCAGCTTCACGAAGGAGGCCACCGCCTCGGCCGAGGTCTCCTTCACCCGATCCGACACGACGATCACGCCGCGCGCCGCACCGTCCCAGGCCACGAGCACCGCGGTCTGACCGGATGCCTCGGCCTGCGCCTTCGCGTCCAGCAGATCCTGCGACGGGTGCACGGCCCAGTCCTCGAGCAGCGACAGTCGTCCGACGAGCACCGCGTGCCCGTCGACGACGCCGGTGACGCCGCGTCCTTCCACGTTCTGGAACGACTCGACCTCGGAGAGCTGGCGCCCCTGGTCAACTGAGAGCGTTTCGTCTCGCGGGTCCGCGGTTCCTGAGCGCCCTTCGTCTCGCGGGTCCGCGGTTCCTGAGCGAGCGGAGGGAGACGAAGGGCGCTCAGGGGCCGGAACCGGTGAGGCCACCGCAGCCTTCGCGATCGCCTGGGCGATCGGGTGCTCACTGGCGTCCTCGACCGCGCCGGCCAGGCGCAGCAGCTGCGCAGCATCCGTGCCGCCTGCGGGGATGACGGATGCCACAGACATGCGCCCTTCGGTCACAGTGCCGGTCTTGTCGAGCACGATCGTGTCGACGCGGCGGGTGGACTCGAGCACCTCGGGTCCCTTGATGAGGATGCCGAGCTGCGCGCCGCGCCCGGTGCCGACCAGCAGCGCGGTCGGGGTCGCGAGACCCAGCGCGCAGGGGCAGGCGATGATCAGTACGGCGACGGCGGCGGTGAACGCCATGCTCCAGTCGCCCGAGATCAGGGCCCAGGCGACCAGCGTCACCAGGGCGATGCCGATGACGATCGGCACGAAGACGCCGGAGATGCGGTCGGCCAGGCGCTGCACCTCGGCCTTGCCGGACTGCGCCTCCTCGACGAGCTTCGCCATCTGTGCGAGCTGGGTGTCGGAGCCGACCCGGGTGGCACGCACCACCAGGCGCCCGCCGGCGTTCACGGTGGCGCCGGTGACGGCATCCCCTGGCCCCACCTCGACCGGCACGGATTCACCGGTGATCATCGACGCGTCGACCGCGGATGTGCCGGTCGACACCACGCCGTCGGCGGCGACCTTCTCCCCCGGGCGCACCACGAACTCGTCGCCGACCCGGAGGTCCTCGATCGGGATGCGGGCCTCGATGCCGCCACGGAGCACCGCGACGTCCTTCGCGCCGAGCTCGAGCAGTGCGCGGAGCGCCGCCCCCGCCTGCCGCTTGGCGCGCTTCTCGAAGTAGCGGCCCGCGAGCACGAAGGTGGTCACGCCCGCGGCGACCTCGAGGTAGATGTTGCCCGCACCATCCGTGGGCGCGACCGTCCACGAGAACCCGTGCGTCATGCCCGGCATGCCGGCGGTCCCGAGGAACAGCGCGTACAGCGACCACAGGAACGCGGCCGAGGTGCCCAGGCTGATCAGCGTGTCCATCGTGGCCGCGCCGTGCCGCAGGTTCACCCAGGCCGCACGGTGGAACGGCCAGGCGCCCCACACGATCACCGGCGCGGCGAGGGCGAGCGACGCCCACTGCCAGTAGGTGAACTGCAGAGCCGGAATCATCGCCAGCAGGATGACCGGCACACTCAGCACGGCCGAGCCGATCAGGCGCTGCCGCAACGAGCGCAGCTCGGGATCCTCGACATCCACCCCGTCATCTGCGCGCTCCTTCTTGGCCGCCGGCACCTGCGCCGTGTACCCGGCGTTCTCGACCTCGGCGATGAGCACCGCCGGGTCGAGAGCGCCGTCGACGCTGACCTGAGCCTTCTCGGTCGCGTAGTTGACCGTGGCGGTGACGCCGTCGAGCTTGTTGAGCTTCTTCTCGATGCGCATCGCACAGGACGCACACGTCATCCCGCCGATGGCGAGTTCGATGCGGTTCTCTGCTGCTGCGGTGCTCATGTTCCGAATGCTCCGGTCTCGATGGTGGTGGGTGTCAGGCGGCGACGGCCGCGTAGCCGGCCTCGTCGACTGCGGCGATCACGGCGGCCGCATCGACGGATGCCGCAGAGGTGACGATGAGCTTTCCCGTCTGCGCGCTCACGTCGACGCCCTCGACGCCGGCGACCTGCTGGACCTCCTTGCGGACGGACATCTCGCAGTGTCCGCAGGTCATCCCGGTCACCTGGAACTCGGTCGTGGTCATGGTTCGCACCTTTCTGTTACTGACTCCAGAGTACCCCCCTGGGGTACCGTCTCACCAGGATACAAGAAGATACCCCCCTGGGGTATTCCCAGGGGGGTATCGACCAGCGGAGCTCACTCCACGAGCTTGCCCTCCACCGCATCCGACGCCGACGCCTCGGCCAGCGCACGGAACGATTCCGGCGCGTCCGGGAGCGGCTCGAACTCGACGCCGCCGCCCGGCGTCCAGATCATGTTGCCGCGCAGCGCCGGGTCGGTCTCCGGGAAGTCGGCGCGGTTGTGGCATCCACGGGTCTCGCGACGCTCGATCGCCGACTCCAGGGTGGCGCGCGCGGCAAGAAGCGAGCCGAGCAGATCGAAGGCGTGCGCCAGATCGTCGAAGCCGGCGATGTCCGGGTGCGCGGTGACGTTCTTCGCGCGCTCCTCGAGGACGGCGAGCTCGGCGAGGCCCTCGCGCAGCGACTCCTCGGTGCGGATGACACCGGCGTGCTCGGTCATCAGATCGCGCACCGCGCGCTGCAGCCGGCGCGGCGTCTCGGTTCCGGTGCTGCGCAGGAAGCCCTCCAGCTCGGCGCGCGCCTCGGCGACCGCCTCGGGATCACGACGCACCTCGGTGCGACCGCGCACGTACTCGGCCGCGGTCTCGCCGGTGATCCGGCCGTAGACCATCAGCTCGATGAGCGAGTTGCCGCCCAGGCGATTGGCGCCGTGCAGCCCGCTGGACGCCTCGCCGATCGCGTACAGACCCTCGACACCGGTGCCGTGGTCCTCGGGCCGCACCCACACGCCGCCCATCGAGTAGTGCGCGGTGGGCGCCACCTCCATGGGCTGCTCGGTGATGTCGAGCATCTGCAGATCGATCATCGCGCGGTACAGCCGCGGCAGCTTCTCGAGGACCTGCTCTCGCGGCAGATGCGAGACGTCCAGCCAGACGCCGCCCTTCTCGGTGCCGCGCCCCTCGGCGATCTCGGTGTAGTTCGCAAGCGCGACGCGGTCACGGGTCGACAGCTCCATGCGCTCGGGATCATAACGCTCCATGAACCGCTCGCCCTGCGCGTTGGTGAGGATGCCGCCCTCGCCGCGCGCCGCCTCGGAGACGAGCGTGCCCGCGGCGTCGTCCGGTTCGAGCAGCCCGGAGGGGTGGAACTGCACGAGCTCGGCGTCGCGGATGCGCGCTCCGGCCAGCGCCGCCAGCCGGAACGAGTCGCCGGTGTTCTCGTCGCGCCGCGACGAGGTGTACCGCCAGATGCGGGTGTGCCCACCGGCGGCGAGAATCACCGCGTCGGCATGGATGACGATCGGCGTGCCGTCGACGATGTCGAAGCCGTAGGCGCCGAACACCGTGCCGTCCGCCGTGAGGATGCGGGTGATGTAGACGGTGTCGATGATCGGCACCGCGAGCTCGGCCGCGCGACGCACCAGCGTGCGCTGGATCTCGAGACCGGTGTAGTCGCCGGCGTAGGCGGTGCGGCGATACGTGTGCGCACCGAAGAAGCGCTGGCTGATGCGGCCGTCGGCCTCGCGCGCGAAGGGCATGCCCCACCGCTCGAGGTCCTCGACGCCGCGGGCCGCGTTCCGCGCGACGACCTCGACGATCTCGGGGTCGGCGAGGAAGTACGACTCGCGCAGAGTGTCGGCGGCGTGCTGCTGCCAGGAGTCCTCGGGATCCATGGTGCCCAGAGCCGCGTTGATGCCGCCGGCCGCGAGAGTGGTGTGCGCGTCGTGCTTGCGGCGCTTGCCGACGGCGAGCACCTGGATGCCGCGCTCGGCGAGTTCGATCGACGCGCGGAGGCCGGCACCGCCGGTGCCGATGACGAGCACGGAAGTTGTGAGATGACGTTCTGCATGCGGGGAGGAGAGCATGCGTTCCACGCTAGGAACCTCGAATGGATCCCGCCAATGCATTGTTTCTTTCATTTCGATACGCTTCACGCATGAGGCTCGAGGAACTCCGTTCGTTCGAAGCGGTCGCGCGGCTGGGCCACTTCACCCGCGCCGCCGATGAGCTGTTCCTGACTCAGCCCTCGCTGTCGCGGCAGATCCAGGCGCTCGAGTCCGACCTCGGCGCCACGCTGTTCCAGCGCGACCGCACCGGCGTCGCGATCACCACCGCCGGCGAGGCGCTGCTGCCGATCGCCCGGCGGATGCTGGCCGACGCCGACGCCGCCCGGCAGGAGATGGACGAACTGGCCGGGCTGCGGCGCGGCCGCATCCGTCTCGGCGCACCGCCGACGCTCTGCGTCTCGGTGGTGGCCGAGGTGATCGCCGAGTTCCGCCGTGCGCATCCCGGCATCGACCTGCACATCACCGAGGCGGGATCGCGCATCCTGGTCGAGGCGCTCAGCGAGGGTGCGCTCGACCTCGCGCTCACGATCACCCGGCCGAACGTGCGCAGCGACGCGGCGGTCGAGCGGGTGCCGCTCTTCACCGAGGAGCTGGTCGTCGCCTCCGCCGCCGACGCCCCCGGCGTCCCCGATCGCCTCACGATCACGGAGCTTGCGGCGCTGCCGCAGGTCGCCTTCAACCGCAGCTACGACCTGCGGGTCGCGACGGACGCCGCGTTCGAGGCATCCGGCCTGACTCCGACGATCGCCGTCGAGGGCGCCGAGATGGATGCGGTGCTGCGCTTCGTGGCCCGCGGGATCGGCGTGGCCGTCGTGCCTGCGACCGTGCTCCTGGGCAGACCTGAGCTGAGGGGCTCCCCACTCGGCGACCCGTCACTGACGAGGACGGTCAACCTGTCGCGGCGGGCCGCGGTCAGGGCGAGCGCCGCCGTCGCGGCGATCGAGAGGACGATCTTCGAGGTCGTCGCCGGGCTCGCCCACGAGGACAGCGGGCTCGGCGGCCGGATCACGCCGGTGGGTCCGTCGGATCACCGATCCTGACCGGACTCACCTCCCAGGCCTCTTGAACCAGCGCACGTACGCGATCCGCTCGACAAGTGCGAACACGACCACGATCACGACAGCGGGCACGCCCCGCACTCCGATCGCGGTCAGGAACGCGATGAGCAGCATCTCCAACCCCACCAGCGCCACGATCGCCCAGAGCGTCTGAGCCCTTCTCGGTCGCCCCGTCAGAGACGCATCAGGGCGATCCGAACTTGTTACTCGCATGGGTAACATTGTTACTCACTCAGGTAAGATCGTCAACGTGGGCACGAATGCTGAAGCGACCGCGCTGCGTCGCGCGCAGATCCTCGACGCCACGATCAGGGTGATCGCCCGTGAGGGTGTGCATGGCCTCTCCTTCGCAAAGGTCAAGGACGAGGCGGGGATCAGCAGCACCCGGCTCGTCTCGTACCACTTCGGCGCGCGTGACGCACTGCTCGCCGAGACGCTCCACCATGTACTCGGTCAG
Organism: Microbacterium sp. NPDC057659; assembly: GCF_042799915.1. Lineage (NCBI taxonomy): Bacteria > Bacillati > Actinomycetota > Actinomycetes > Micrococcales > Microbacteriaceae > Microbacterium > Microbacterium sp. NPDC057659. The sequence goes on from NZ_JBHVHU010000002.1 coordinate 51,476, forward strand.
GCGGCGGCGTTCATGGGTCCCCGGATCGCCGCCGAATCCACGATCCGCGGCAAGATCGCGGCGTATGTCCGCAGCAACTTCGCATTCCTCGCCCGTGACGTCGACTACGCACGCGCCGTGGTCGCACTCGCGGGCGCGGTGTCAGCCGGTCCGAGCTCCAACTCGCTCGCACTGCTGGAAGACGGATTCCGAGCCGGCCAGGCGACGGGCGAACTCCGCGACTTCGACGTCGCGGTGATGGCGATCAGCCTCCGAGGTGCGATGGACGCCAACATCGTCAGTCTGGCGGCGAGCAGCACGGACTGGGAGTCCGCCGCTGAGCAGATCGTCGTGACCTTCGATCGGGCGATCGCCGCTCAGCCTCAGGAGTGATCATGCGCCGTCCGCCGGCGGATGCCGGCTGACGGGCTCAGACCCCCGCGCGCAGCCGGGCTGCAGCCTCGGTGCGCGAGGCGACTCCGAGCTTGCGCAGGATCGACGAGACGTGCACGCTCACCGTCTTGATGCTGATGAACAGCTCGTCGGCGATCTCGCGGTTGCTGCGGCCCGCGCCGATCAGATCGAGCACCTGCCGCTCGCGCTCGGTGAGCTCGGCGCCGTCGCCGCGCGAGTGGCCGTTCGCCAGACCGGATGCGGCGGTGAAGTCGGCCACATCGCGCGCGAGGCGCGCATGCCCGACGCGCTCGGCGATCGCCGTCGCCTCGGCCAGCGCCTCGGCCGCCTCGGCGCGATCCCCGCGTTCGGCGACGATCGCACGGGCCAGCTCCAGCCGCGCCAGCACGGCGTGCAGCACCGGGGCGTCCTCGTCGTCGGTGTGCACGAGGGCCGCGCGCAGCGCCGTGCTCGACGGGACGAGCAGAGCACGCAGCACCGGGTCCCAGTGCGGATGCCGGAGCCCGCCGGGCAGTGCGTCCCATGCCGCCAGCAGACGCTCCGCGAGGGCTGCGGCCCGCACCCCCTGCCCCTGCGCGCGCAGCGCGACCACCGTCCATGGAGCCTCGCTGAGCGTGCGCGCCATGTGCGCGGGCAGCCGCACCGGGGCATCGAGCAGCCCGTCGAGCAGATCGGCCGCGGCATCCGTGCTCCCGGCGTTCATCTCGATGTCGAGCGCGGACAGCAGCCGCCCGTACCAGACCTGCGTCTCGACCTCGGCGGCGGCGTCGATCCTGGTGCGCCATTCATCGCGCAGCGCCGCGGCCTCGTCGATGCGCCCGCGCCAGGCGAGCGCCTTGATGCGCGATGCGGTGGTGTACACCCGGAAGATGCGATGCGTGGGCATGGCCAGGTCGCCCGCGAGCAGCTCTTCAGCGCGGTCGATCCGGCCCAGGTGCAGCAGCGGCTCGACGAGGTTCTGGGTGAGGATCGACCCACTGGTGCGCTCAAGGCCGAGTGCGCGCGCGTGCGCGACACCTTCCTCGGCCACCCGGACGGCGTCGCGATGCCGTCCGAGCAGGCAGAGCGCATCGGAGTAGTTGACCCGGTATCGCAGCTTCGCGTCGTTGTTGATCGCGTGCTGCTGCGCCCGCTCGAACCAGGCGTAGGCGCCATCGGGGTCGCCGCGCTCCATCGCGCAGATGGCGATGGTGGTCGCCGCCATCGAGATCACCGGGTCGATCCCCATGCTCTCGCCGATGCGGATCGCCTCGGAGGCCGCGACCTCGCACTCGTCGAAGCGTGCGCTGATCATCAGCCGCCCGGCGAGCTGCACGAGCACCAGTGCCCGGAGCCGCTGATCCTCGAAGTCGTCGTCCATCAGCGCGAGCGCCCGCTCGGAGTACTCGATGGCGCCGTGCCGCCCGGCGTTCTGCAGGTACATCGCCTTGTCGCGCAGCAGGCGCACGCGCGCACCGAGCTCGATGCCGTCGTCGTTCTCGGCCTCCTGCAGCGCGAGCTCGACCACGCTGAGCGCCCGCTCGCTGTCGCCCGCGTTGCGCATGATCGACCCGAGTCTGGTGAGCAGCGTGATCCGGGGCATGCCGACCAGCTCCGCCGCATCCGGCACCTGATCCCACAGCTCCAGCGCGAGTTCGCCGAACCGCGCGGCGGAGGAGAACGCGTAGTCGGTGCGCGCCTGCGTCATCGCCTGCACGGCCGCGGCGAGCGCCCGCCGGGCGTCGTGCGCCTGATGCCAGTGGAACGCCAGTTCGGATGCGCGAGAGCACTCGCCCGCCGGACGTGCCTCGAGCGCCTCCGCGTAGGCGCGGTGCAGCCGACCGCGCTCACCGGGAAGCAGGTCGTCGTGCACGGCCTCGCGCAGCAGCGCGTGCCGGAAGGCGTAGGCGTCGTCGTCGCGCACCGCGAGGATCGACGCCGCCATCGCCTCGCGCAGGGCGCCGTCCAGACGCTCGTCGGGCAGCGCGGAGAGTGTCGCGAGCAGATCGTGCGACACCGAGCCGTCGGAAGCGGATGCCAGGCGCACCACCTTCTTCGCGTCGTCACCGAGCCCGTCGAACCGGGCGAGCAGCACATCGCGCAGAGTCTCGGGAATGGGCCCCTCGGCGTTGCAGGCCAGCTCCTCCACGAAGAACGGCACGCCTTCGGAACGCTCGAGGACGCGCTCGAAGGATGCGTCGTCGACGCCCCCGCGCAGCGATTCGGCGAGGACGCGCACCGCGGCGGCGTCGAGCCGCTCGAGGCCGATCCGGTCGAGCAGCCTGGCGCGCTCGGCAGCGACCAGGAACGAGCGCACGGCACCGCCTCGGCCGATCTCGTCGGTGCGGCAGGTGAGCACGAACATGACCTGCTCCCGCGCGAGGGCGCGGAGCAGGAAGGAGAGGATCGAGAGCGTCGCAGGGTCGGCCCAGTGCAGGTCTTCGACGACCACGACCAGTGGATGCCGCCGCGCGGCGGCCTCGAACACGTCGGCGATCGCCTCGCCGAGACCCTCGGGCGGAATGGCGGCCCGATCGATCGGCCCCTCGCCCAGTTCCGGCAGCAGCAGGCGCAGTGCCGCCCGGCCGGGGCCGGCCGCCTCGGCAGACGGGTCGTCGAGCGCCTCGAGCGCCCCGCGCACGATCGCCGGCAGCGGCCCGTAAGGCACGGGGATGGAGCCGTAGTCGAGGCACCACCCGGTCAGCAGCGTGGCGCGCCCGTCGAGCCGCTGCGCGAACTCCGCGAGCAGCCGGGTCTTGCCGATGCCGGCCTCGCCGCCGATGAGGACGGATGCCGGCTCGCCGCCGCCCGCGCGGTCGAACGCCCGCCCGAGCAGCCCGAGCTCGATGTCGCGGCCCACCATCGTGGCGGACGGTGTGACGAGAGGCATGCCCCCATCGTGCCACCGACCACCGACGTCGGGCCCGGCGGTGACGACGCTCACAGCGGAACCGGCATCCGGTTCACCGCCGTGCCGTGCTCCGGAGCGCGGCGAGGTGCGACCTGGGCAGGCCGCACCGCTCGCCTCACGCCGCCGCCGGGCAGTCCGCGCACGGCGTGACGTCCCGGGCGACGGATGCTGCGCGGGCCCGGGCGTCGGCGTGACGGGTGGCCGCGGCCGCCCGCATCCGATGGATCAGGCCGCCGCTGCGCTCCGGGACGCCCGCGCGCTCACGCTGCTGGCGGCGGCGCTCCGCCTCGCGGGCGGCGTGCTCGGTCTCGATCGCGGTGATGCGGCCGTGGAAGAAACTCTGCTCGTACATGGCGACTCCTCGTTGTTGTGCATCCCTACACTCCGCTCTGAGGCGGGTGGGCAGCATCGGGAGGAATCCCTATTTCGTGACGGCCTCGCCCTAGAGGCCCGTCGCAGAACCGGGCGCGACTGCTCCAGGCCGTGACTAAGGTGTGAGACGACATGCGCATCGCAGTGCTGGGCCCCGTCCGCATCGTCGGCGACGACGGTGCGGAGGTACCTCTGCCCGGCAGGCTGCAGCGCCTGCTGCTCGCCGGACTGCTCACGGCCGAGGGCCGTCGTGCTCGCCTCGACGCCCTCACCGAGCTGCTCTGGCCCGGAGACACCGGCGCGGGGGTCACCCGACGGGTGCGCGTGCAGATCCACCGTCTGCGCAAGGTGATCGGCGCGGCGCGCATCGAGTCGGATGCCGATGGGTACCGCCTCGTGCTGGACGGCGACCACGTCGACGCCGATGCGCTCGAGGCCGCCGTATCCGGTCACGGCGATCTCGCCGCGGCTCTGGCCGGCTGGAACGGTGACCCCTATGCCGGCCTCGAGCAGGAGCTGTTCCAGCGCGAGCGCCTGCGGCTGCGGGAGCTGCGGCTGACCGGTGCCGTCCAGCTGTTCCAGGACCGTCTCGACGCCGGCGAAGGCGGCGAGCTCGTGCCCGAGATCCAGCGGCTCCTCGCCGAGGAGCCCCTCAGCGAGCGCCTCAGGGCGCAGCTGATGCTCGCCCTGACCCGCGCCGGACGATCAGGGCGGGCGGGCGAGGTGTTCCGAGAAGGGCGCCGGCTGCTGATCGACCAGATCGGGGTCGAACCGGGCGCCGAACTGCAGGCCGCGCACCGGCTGGCACTGCGTTCCGGCGTCGCCGCGGGCTCGGCCCCGGCGGAACTTCCTCCGGGGGCCACGACCCTGATCGGACGTGATGCGCAGCTGGCCGAGCTGGATCGCCTGCTGCCGGGCGGCGAAGGCGCTCGCACCGCGCTGATCTCGGGCCCGGCGGGCTCGGGCAAGACCGCACTCGCGCTCGCCTGGGCGCAGGCCCGCCGTGTCGAGTTCCCGGACGGACAGGTCTACGTCGATCTCGCCGGCTTCAGCTCCGCAGGGCCGCGCTCCGCGGAGTCGGCGCTCGCCCACCTGCTCACCTCTCTTGGCGTCCTGCCCAGCGCCGTGCCGCAGCGGGTTCCGGAGCGCAGCGCGATGCTGCGCACCCTGGTCGCCTCGCGACAGATGCTGATCCTGCTCGACGACGCCGTGGACGGCGAGCAGCTGCGTCCCCTGCTGGTCTCGGCACCGGGCGTCGTGACCGTGGTCACCTCGCGTCGGGAGCTGACATCGCTCGCCGCCGGGATCTCGGCACGCCGAGTGCACCTGGGGCCGCTCCCGCCCCGCGACGCCGCCGCGCTCCTCGCCAGGGGCACCGACGGCGCGGGGCGCCAGCGCTCCCCAGCCGGCCACTCGATCGCGGAGGCGCCGGCCCCTGCCTTCGCTCGGCTGGCCGCGCTGTGCGGGCACCTGCCCCTCGCCCTGCGCATCGCCGCCGAGCGCCTGCGCGAGTACGGCGGCTCTGCAGAGGTCGCGGCGGCGGATCTCGTCGCCGAGCTCGAGGACGAGCGCCTGCGCCTCGATGCACTGGCGACTCCCGACGAGGAAGGCCGCGGCGTCCGGGCCGTGCTGCGGGCCTCCTATGACGCCCTCGCCCGGGACGACGCCGCGCTGTTCCGGCGGATCGGACTGCTGGAGCATCCGTCCGATCTCGACACGGTCGCGGCCGCTTGGGGGCGCGACCCGCACGAGACCCGGCGCGCCCTGCAGACGCTGGTCGGACTGCACCTCGCTGAGCGCCACATCGGGAACAGGGTCGGCCAGCACGACCTGCTCGCGGCGTTCGCCCGTGAACTGCTGCACCAGGTCGACGGCCCCGACATCGTCGGGGACTCGCTGCGCCGCATCCGGTCGCTCTGGCTCTGGGGCGTGATCGACGCCTGTCGCGTGCTCGGCCTCGACGTGCCCCTGCGCGAGGGCGAGCTGCCGGACCCGGCCTTCCGGACGAAGGCCGCGAGCTTCACCGATCCCGCGGCGGCGGTGACCTGGCTGCAGGACATGTGGCCGGCGCTGATGTCGATGGCGTACCGCGATGAGACGGCGGGCGGTTTCCGCACGGTGCTCGTCGCCGAGCTCTCCGTCTACGCGACGATGCAGGGCGATGCACCGGCGATGCGCCGTCTCGGCGAGCGGGTGCGCGACGACGCCGCCGCGGGGGGAGACGATCGCGCTCTCGCGCTCGCCGAGTGCGCCCTGGGCATCCTGATGGATCATCTCGGCGACCTGCAGGCGTCCGTGCGGCACCAGGAGCGCGCGCTGCAGCTGAACCGCCGGCTCGGCGACGTGCGAGAGCAGGCGATATCGCTGAACAACCTCTCGCTGGTCCTTCGCCGGATCGGGCGGGCCGACGACGCCCGCGCGCACCTCCTGCAGTCCCTCGACCTGCTCGGGAACGGGCTCGCGGTGCGCGATCCGCGAGACGACCGCCTCATCGCCGCCTGCACCGCGAACCTCGCCTCGGTCGAGCTGGAGCTCGGCCACGGAGACACCGCGGCGACGATCGCCGAGGCGCTCCGCCTCGCTCGGGCATGCGGGGACGCCAGGTCGGAGGGGACCGCGCTTCTCGTGCTCGCCCTGCTCGAGCTGTCCCACGGACGCTGGGACGCGGCCTCGGACGCCGCGCGGCTGGCAGTGTCGCTGAGCCGGGACTCGGGCCTGCGGCGGCTCGAGGGCGCCGCGACCGAGGCACTGGCCGAGTGCGCCAGAGAGAAGGCGGACCTCCCTGCCGCCCTCGACCTGCACGAGCGCGCCCTGTCGATCGCGCAGGAGGTGCAGAACGTGCAGTCGCGGCTCGACGCGATGCTCGGCTGCGGGGTCACGCATCAGCGGATGGGCGACGGTGCCGGCGCCGCCGTCTACCTCCGCGAGGTTCTCGCGCTGGCGGAGGCGCGCGGCTACGCCGCGCACGCGGCCCGCGCCCGGCGTGCGCTCGACGTGGAACGCCCGATGCGCGCGTCCTGACCGCAGATCACGCGATCATCTCGGATTCAGCGAATCCACTTCCCCTGCACAGGACTTTCACGGTAAAAGGGAACTTGCGCGCCTGATCGGCGCGCACCGTTCGCGCCGTTGCGACACCCTTTCGCGCGGCGCGCGAAGGGAGAAGCAATGTCAGAACAATCCGCCCGCACACGAAGGCGTGTGACGGCGACGGCATCGGCGTTCGCGCTCGCGGTCGCCGGTGTCAGCGCCTTCGGTGTGATCCCCGCCAGCGGAGTTGCATCCGCTGAGGCGGCACCGGCCTCGCCGACGATCGGCGCAGACGAGTACTACATGAACTACGCCGCGCCGAACGTCGAGGGTGCCTTCGACGCATCCGCCGACTCGCCCGTCGCAAGCGCGAAGGGCACGACCAAGGGGTACAGCGGCGCCAAGGCGCGCGACCGCGCCAACGCGTACGACCAGAAGTTCGCGCAGGGCAACCCGAAGGCCGCGGCCCAGCTCGCGAAGAACGAGGCCAAGGCGCAGAAGACCGGCAAGAGCCCCAAGAACCTGAAGCACTCCAAGAGCACGCAGCAGGCGAAGCTGCTCACGATCCTGGTCGAGTTCGACGGCACCGAGGACTTCAGCGACCTGTACGTGCCGACCGAGTTCGGCGCCACCACCTGCAAGCCGGGCTCCGTTCAGGGCCCGACGCTGCACAACAACATCCCGAACCCGGCGGATGCCGCCCACAAGGACAACAACACCATGTGGGTCAAGGATTTCTCGAGCGACTTCTACAACAAGATGCTGTTCTCCGAGAAGGGCATCACCGAGCGCGTGCGCACCGACCTGACCGGCACCGACGGCAAGCCGGGCTTCGACATCTCGGGCTACACGATGAAGAACATGTACGAGGAGATGTCGCGCGGCGCGTACACCCTCACCGGTTCTGCTACCGCGTGGGTCAAGGTGCCGCACTCCGAGGCCTACTACGGCGCCACCGTCTGCCACAAGGATGAGAGCGGCAACTGGGTCGCCGGCCCCATGCAGGACATGCAGGGCCACCCGGACAACCCGCTCGGCCCCGGTCAGCTGCCGATCGACGCAGTGGCGTCGCTCGCCGCGCAGAACCCCGACTTCCCGTGGGCCGACTACGACATCGAGGACCAGGGCGACCGCGACGGCGACGGCAACGTCAACGAGCCCGACGGCGTGATCGACCACGTCGTGCTGGTGCACGCCGGTGAGGACAAGTCCGGTGGCGGCGGCAAGGAGGGCACCTACGCGATCTGGGCGCACTCCTCCTCGGTCGCGGGCGGTGCCAGCATCCCCGGCACGAACCTGAAGCTGTCGAATTACATCGTGCAGCCGGAGAACTCCGGCGTCGGAGTGTTCGCACACGAGTACGGACACGACCTCGGTCTGCCCGACCTGTACGACACCTCGAACGCGGGCAACTCCGACATCGACTTCTGGGACCTGATGAGCTCCGGCTCGCACTCCGGCCCCATCTTCCAGTCGATGCCGACCCACATGGGCCTCTGGGACAAGTGGGTGCTCGGCTGGGCCGACCCGCAGGAGATCAACCCCGGCGACGACGCCACGACCGTCAAGATCGGCCAGACCTCGCGCCCCGCGAAGGGCACGAAGGACGGCATCAAGGTCAACCTTCCCGACAAGAAGATCGTGCTCGCCGAGCCGCACAGCGGTTCTGAGATGTGGTACTCCGGCGCCGACCAGGACTGGGCCGACTCCCGCCTGACCCGCTCCATCGAGAATGTGCCTGCGAACGGCCGGTTCTGGATGTGGAACAACTACGTCATCGAGGAGGACTGGGACTACGGCTTCGTCGAGGTCTCGACCGACGGCGGCAGCACCTGGACCGAGCAGAAGGTCTTCGACGAGGCCGGCGCGCTGGTCTCGACGAGCGACACCTACTCCGACCCGAACGGTCGCATGAAGGACTTCGGCGGCAAGAAGTACGGCCTCACCGGCTCCTCGGACGGCTGGTCCCACGACTACGTCGACCTGTCGGCGTACGCCGGGCAGAACATCCAGATCCGCCTGCGCCAGGCCACTGACGCGGCGTTCCAGGAGCGCGGCTGGTTCTCGGACGACTTCGCCCTGACCAGCGGCACCGACACGGTCTGGAGCGACGACGTCGAGTCCGGCGACAACGGCTGGACCGCGACCGACGCGACCTGGACCGACACCTCCGGCACGGGGTGGACCCGCGACAGCGGCACGCAGATCAAGCAGCAGTACTACCTGGTCGAGTGGCGCAACCTGGACGGCTTCGACGAGGGCCTGAAGTACGGCTACACCACGGTGTACAGCGACGAGGCCTGGAAGGTCGAGAAGGTTCCCTACAACGCGCCCGGCGCGCTGGTCTGGTACCGCGACGCGGTCTACGGCAGCTCCAACCAGGTCACCTCGAACCTGACGAACCTGCCGAGCTACGGAGCGAAGGGCGGTCTGCTGCTGGTGGACAGCCACTTCGACCCGCTGCGCCGCACCGGCGCTGAGGCCGCGCTCGACCCGTCTGTTCAGAAGAACATCTCGAGCCGCGCGCAGTCGTCGAACGCCGCGTTCGGCCTGCAGCCGACGTACCAGTTCAAGGACTGCCTCGTCGACGCCGCGTACAACGAGGCCTGCACCGTTCTGAAGCCCCAGGCGCCGGTGAGCACCTTCACCGACGACAAGGGCTGGGTGGCCGGCATCGAGCCGCTCACCGTGAACGGCAAGGTCGGCCTGTACAACCGTCTGCGCGACGCCTCGGTGGTCGTGCCCTCGGTCGGCAACGCTCCGTACACCACGCGGGTCGTCAACCCCGACGGCACCCCGGCGACGGACTACTACGGTCTCGACCTCGGGTTCACCGTGCTCGGCACGGGCAACCCGGCCGACTCCGGCGTGGGCTACGGCACCGTCATCTCGGTGAAGAAGGCCATGCAGGGCAACACCGCGGCGCTCATCTCGGTGACGCCGCCGAAGGGCTGATCACCCTTCCGAAGCACCGGATGCCGGTTCCCGACACGCGTCGGGGACCGGCATCCGTCGTTCCGCCTCGACTCCCAGCCCGCGCAAAACTTGCATGAGCGTAAAATTGCGCGTCTGCAATTATCCGCTCCTCCCGAAGGGCTGACATGTCCACAGTCTCGATCGCCGGTTCGACGCCGGTTGTGCCTCCGGAGGCGTCGAAGCCGATCATGACGCATCGGCAGATCCTGTTCGTGATCTACGGCCTCATGGCCGGCATGTTCCTGTCGTCCCTCGACCAGACCATCGTCGGCACCGCGATCCGCACCATCGGCGACGACCTGCACGGTCTGGATCAGCAGGCATGGGTCACCACCGCATACCTGATCACGTCGACGATCTCGGTGCCGATCTACGGCAAGCTCTCCGACATCTTCGGTCGCCGGCCGCTGTTCATCTTCGGCATCTCCGTCTTCATCCTCGGGTCGGTGCTTGCCTCGTTCTCGACCTCGATGCTGATGCTGGCCGGCTTCCGCGCGGTCCAGGGCATCGGCGCCGGCGCCCTGATGTCCCTGCCTCTCGCGATCATGGCCGACATCCTCGCGCCGCGCGAGCGCGCCAAGTACCAGGGGTACTTCTTCGCCGTCTTCGGCATCTCGTCACTCATCGGTCCCCTCGTCGGCGGCCTGTTCGCCGGTGCGAACGAGATCCTCTGGGTCTCCGGATGGCGCTGGGTTTTCCTGATCAACCTGCCGATCGGACTCATCGCACTCGGCATGGTCATCGCCTTCCTGCACCTGCCGAAGATCGCCGCGCACAAGAACCCGCGCATCGACTGGTGGGGCGCGACGGCAGTGATCGTGGCGCTGGTGCCGCTGCTTCTGGTCGCCGAGCAGGGCCGTGAATGGGGCTGGGGATCGGTCACGTCGATCTCCTGCTACGTCATCGGCGGCCTCGGAGCGATCGCGTTCGTCCTGATCGAGATCGCCATGAAGCGCGACGCGATCATCCCGATCCGTCTGTTCCACTCGCACGCGTTCTCGTGGGCCACCCTCATCGGCGTGCTCGTCGGCTTCGGCATGTTCGGCGCGATGATGACCATCCCGCTGTACATGCAGATCGTCGCCGGTCTCACCCCGACCGAGTCCGGCTTCGCGATGCTGCCGATGGTGGTGGGGCTGATGATCTCCTCGCTCGCCGCAGGTCAGATCACCGCCCGCACCGGACGATACGGATTCTTCCCGCGCATCGGAACGCTCACGACGGCCATCGGCTTCCTGATCCTGACCTTCGTGTCGAGCGAGACGCCGTTCTGGTACATGCTCATCGGCATGCTGGTGGTCGGCCTCGGCCTCGGCCAGCTCATGCAGTCCCTCACGATGGCGAGCCAGAACGCGGTCGAGGCTCCTGACATGGGCGTCGCGACCAGCGCCGCGACCTTCTTCCGTCAGATCGGCGGAACGCTGGGCACCGCGATCATGCTGTCCCTGCTGTTCACGCTGCTGCCGACGAACATCGTGAACAGCATGGCCGACGAGGACACCCTGACCGCGGCCCTCGACGCTGCGCTCGACCCGACGGTGGCCGAGGCCCCGCAGAACGAGGCGGTCATGGCACAGCTCTGGACGCCGATCGTCGAGCCGCTGCAGGAGAGCATCCAGAAGCAGCTCGACGCCGCGTCGCAGAAGGCCGAGGCCGCGGCATCGGATGCCGTCACGAAGGCCGTCACAGCCGGTGTCGACCAGGCTGTCGCAGCCGGGCAGCTCCCGGCGTCCGCCGCGCAGGGCGTGATCGATCAGAAGGTGGCCGAGGCGCTCCCGGCCGCGCAGGAGAAGGCGCTGCAGGTCGTCGCCGACAAGGCGCACGCATCCGTCGTGGATGGGACCGTGTCGGTCGACTGGGCCGACGACGCGCAGCGCACCTACTGGGTCGACAAGCTCGCGCCCGAGATCTCCGACAAGATCGCCAGCGGCGACTCGAAGGCGTCGGGCGGTTCGAGCAGCGCCGTCAGCGACACCTCCTTCCTGAACGGAGCGGATGCCGCACTCACCAAGCCGTTCATGGTCGGGTTCACCCAGGCCATCGACGTCATCTACTGGGTAGGCTTCGGAGTGCTGATGCTCGCCTTCGTGCTGAGCTGGTTCTTCCGCGCACCGCCGCTGCGCACCCGCTCCGCGCTGCAGGAGCGCGCCGATGAGGCCGGGCTCAGCGAGACCGGAACGATCAAGGTGCAGAACTGACATGACCGACGACCAGGCCGCAGGGGAGCCCGCTGTGGGGCTGCGCGAGCGCAAGAAGAAGCAGCGCAGGGCGGCACTGCATGAGGCTGCCCTGCGCCTGGTCGAACGGCAGGGTCTCGACGGCACGACCGTCGAGCAGATCTGCGAGGAGGTCGGCGTCTCCCCCCGTACGTTCTTCAACTACTTCCCGTCGAAGAGCGCGGCCACGCTCAACCTGCCCGAGCAGATCATCTCTCCCGCGGCCGCCGAGCGCTTCCGCAAGACGGAGGGTGAACTCATGCCGGCCATCTGCGATCTGCTCGCCGACACGATGAGCTCAGGCATGGAGCGGCGGCGGCTGAAGCGACTCATCTCGGAGCAGCCGCAGCTCGTCACGGAGTTCACTCAGTGGATGAGTGCGCTGAAGGCGGAGTTCCAGGAGCTCGTCGCCGAGCGCGCGGAGTCGGAAGAGGTCGCCGATGCCGCGATCATGCTCGCGCTCGCCTCGTTGCGCATGCTGATGCACCGCCCGTCGGATGACACCCGCCCCGACTCCGTCCGCCTGCTGGCGGCGATGGATCGGATGGTGGACGTCCGGCACGCCGGGATGACGACGCCGCAGGGCTGATCCGGCTGTGAACCGGAACGCCGGTCCCCGACGCGCGTCGGGGACCGGCGTTCTCCGCTGTCGTCACATCCACTGCACCAGCTGCCAGATCAGACCGTTGGGGTCGGCGAACTGGCAGTAGCGCTCGCCCCATGGTTCGGCCTCGGGAGGGGTGACGACCCTCGCTCCCGCGGCCCGGATGCGCGCGAACTGCTCGTCGAGGTCGTCCACGACGAACACGAGCAGAAGGCCCTGCCCGGCTGAGCCGGCGATCTCGGCGGGCTTGAACGTGTCGAGCCCGGTGGCGAGAAAGATGAGGTTCGTCGCCACGGCGGGATGCTGCAGCGACACGAACCCCTCGGCGGCCATCGCCTCCTGGTATCCGAAGTGGGTCTTGGCGAAGTCGGCGGAGGCGTCGACGTCCGCGACGTTGAGCGAGATGGCGGTCTGGGTGATGTTCATGGTGTCTCCCGTCATAACTTCGTACAACGTACACTATTATTGAAATATTCCCGAGGAGGTTCCGCGATGCCGAGGCCGTTGATCGATCTGCTGTGGCGCGACGCTCCGGGTGCACCGTCGGGCGGACGCCGCGGTCCGCGGCCGAAGCACTCGGTCGGCGAGGTCGTCGACCGGGCGGTCTCGCTGGCCGACGACCTCGGCCTGGCCGGCCTCACCGTGCGCGGCCTGGCCGACTCGCTCGGCATGACGACGATGTCCGTGTACACGCACGTCGGCAGCCGCGACGACCTGCTCGTGCTCATGGCGGACAGCGCGCACGCGCAGATGGCCTCCACGCCCTCCTCCGGTGCGGACTGGCGCGACCGGGTGCGCACCGTCGCCGAGGACAACCTGACACTGCTCCGCCGTCATCCGTGGCTGCTCGATGTGCACGATCCTCGTACCGCGCTGGGTCCCGGCACGATCGCGAAGTACGACCACGAGCTGCACGCGTTCGATGGCACGGCGGTCGATGACGTCGCGCGGGATGCCGCCCTGTCGTTCGTCCTCGACTTCGTGCGCGCCGCCGCTCCCCGGATCGTGCGGATGCCGGACGACACGGTCTTCGGCGAGGTGTGGGAGCAGTCCGCCGGAAGCCTCGCGCGCTACCTCGGCGAGGACTTCCCGCTCGCGCGCCGTGTCGGCGGAGCCGCCGGAGAGGCGATGGGCACCCCCTACGACGCCCGGCGCGCCTGGGAGTTCGGACTGGACAGGGTGATCTCCGGCCTCGCCGATCTCGACCGCTGAAATCGGCGGCCCGGCGGGCTCGCCGGGTCTCGCGTGTGCGGCCCTCGACATCACCAAGGTCGCGCCGGCGGGCACCCGACCGGCGGCCTGAGCCCAGGCGCGGTCGTCACTGCAGCCGGGGATCGTAGGTCGGGTCGGGGTACGCCTCCGGACAACCGTCCTGCGGCGCGGATGCCCGGTACTCGAAGTGCCATCGCTCGTTGGCGTAGGTCTGGCACAGGCCGAACTCCGCGCCGTTCTGTCCGAGCCAGATCGCGGCGTCCAGATCTCCGACGTCGACGGCCTCGCCGTGCACGTGGGAGGACTTCTCGGCCGGCGCCACCCACTTGGCCGCCTCCTCGCGCGAGCCGTAGGTCGAGATCGCCTCGACCAGCAGCTGCTCCTGACGCTGCGGCGTGCGCCATCCGCTGTTCACGACCATCTCGTACCCCTCCCTCCGGGCGGCGGTCGCGGCCTCGCGCAGCGCCCCGCGCAGCTCGGGATCGAGCTTCGTGATCGACGGGTTCCGGTCGTCGAACGGCGAGACCTTCTCGTCGGCCCCTTCCGACGCGGCGGACGCCGCGGCGGCCGGCGGTGCCGGGTCCCCACCCGGCATCCCGGCATCCGGAGTCGCCACGGACACCTGCGCGATCACCCCAGCGACGACGACGCCCATGCCGAGCAGGGCGAGCCCGAGGGCGGAGACGAGGACGAACGGGGCCCGAGGGCGCTGCGCGAGAGTACTCATGCCCTCCACGCTCTCGAACCGGACGTTGCCGGGACGTATGCCGGGGAGCATACATTTTCGATACATCCGGCTTTGTAGACTGCGAGCGTGCGGGTGCTGATCCTTGAGGACGAGCCGCTTCTCGCCGAGGCCGTCCGCGACGGTCTGCGGCTGGAGGCGATGGCCGCCGACATCGCGCCGGACGGCGACGCCGCGCTCGAGCTGCTCTCGTACAACACCTACGACGTCGCGGTGCTCGACCGCGACGTGCCGGGGCCGACCGGCGACGAGGTCGCGCAGTGGATCGTGGCATCCGGCTCCGGGACCCCGATCCTCATGCTCACCGCGGCGGACCGGCTCGACGACAAGGCAACCGGGTTCGAACTGGGCGCCGACGACTATCTCACCAAGCCTTTCGCGCTGCGCGAGCTGGTGCTGCGGCTGCGTGCGCTGGCCCGCCGCACGGCTCATGCCGCGCCGCCGGTGCGCGAACTGGCGGGGCTGCGCATCGATCCCTTCCGCCGCGAGGTCTTCCGCGACGGCCGGTACGTGCCGCTGACCCGCAAGCAGTTCGCCGTGCTCGAGGTGCTGGTCGCCGCGGGCGGCGGCGTGGTGAGCGCCGAGGACCTGCTCGCACGGGCCTGGGACGAGAACGCCGATCCGTTCACCAACGCGGTGCGGATCACGATGTCGGGACTGCGCAAGCGGCTCGGCGAGCCGTGGGTGATCGTGACCGTGCCCGGCGTCGGATACCGGATCGATGATGGTTCGTAGCCGCGGAATGTCGGTGCGGATGCGGCTCGCGCTGAGCTATGCGGGCGTCATCGTGCTCACCGGCGCGCTGCTCCTGGCCGTGGTGTGGCTGTTCCTGCTGCGATACGTGCCGGACGGATCGGGGTGGATGCAGGGCTGGAACGGCCAGCCGCAGCGCGTGCCCAGCCAGCGCGACCTGGTGCGCGCGTTCACTCCGCCGACGGTGGCGATGTTCGCCGTGCTGGTGGTGTGCGGGCTGGTCGGCGGCTGGCTGCTGGCCGGACGGATGCTGCGCCCGCTGGGCCGGCTGCACGAGGCGGCCGGGCTCGCCGCATCCGGCTCGCTCGCGCATCGCGTCTCGCTGCCCGGCCGCCGCGACGAGTTCACCGACCTCGCGGATGCCTTCGACCGGATGCTGGCCGAGCTGGAGCGGCACGTCGGCGAGCAGCAGCGGTTCGCGGCGAACGCCTCGCACGAGCTCCGGACGCCGCTGGCGATCACGCGGACGATGCTCGAGGTGGCGTCCGCCGACCCTTCTGCGGACCGCGACGAACTGCTGGCACGGCTGGCGGCCGTGAACGCCAGGGCGATCGCCCTGACCGAGTCTCTGCTGATGCTGTCGCGGGCCGAGGGCGCCGTGCGGGCCTCCGAGACGGTGGATCTCGCCCTGCTCGCGGAGGATGCGGTCGAGACGCTGTCGCCGCTGGCGGCGAGCCGCTCGGTGGTGTTCGACACCGACCTGTCTCCGGCCGTCACGACGGGATCGACCGCTCTGCTGCAGCAGCTGGCCACCAACCTGGTGCACAACGCGATCGTGCACAACCGCGCATCGGGCGGCGGGGTCGCCGTGCGCACCTCGACGTCTGCGGGGACGGTCGAACTGATCGTCGGGAACGACGGCGCTCGTCTCACCGATGGTGACATCGCGCACCTGACCGAGCCGTTCCAGCGCGGAGCCCGTACGACCGAGCACGGTGACGGCGTCGGCCTGGGGCTGGCGATCGCGGCATCCATCGTCCGCGCGCACGCCGGGACACTGTCGCTGGCACCGCTGGACGGCGGCGGCCTGGTCGTGACGGTGCGCCTGCCGGTCTGAGCCCGTCCTCCCGTCCGACGTAGGCTGACGACATGACGGATGCCACGGTCGACAGTGTTCTCGCGGAGCTCGCCGACCTCGAAGACCCGAAGATGCGCGCCGTGAACGAGCGGCACGGTGATCACCACGGCGTGAACCTCACGAAGTTGCGCGGCGTCGCGAAGGCCGCCGGAACCTCGCCCCTGCTGTCCCGAGAGCTGTGGGCGACCGGCGACACGGCCGCCCGGCTGGTCTCGCTGCTGATCGTGAAGCCGAAGGAGTTCTCTGCCGACGACCTCGACCGCATGATGCGCGAGGCGGACGGCCCGAAGGTGTCCGACTGGCTGGTGAACTACATCGTGAAGAAGTCGCCGCTGGCCGAGGAGATGCGGCAGCGCTGGTTCGACGACGCGGATCCGGATGTCGCGGCATCCGCCTGGTCGCTCACCACGACGCGTGTGATGAAGAGCCCCGACGGACTCGACCTCGACGCACTGCTGGACCAGATCGAGCGCGAGATGAAGAATGCCCCGGAGCGCCTGCAGTGGGCGATGAACGAGACCCTCGCGAACATCGGTATCTACGACCCGTCGCGCCGCGAGCGCGCGGTGCGCATCGGCGAGAACCTGCAGGTGCTCGCCGACTACCCGACTCCGCCGAACTGCACGAGCCCGTTCGCACCGAGCTGGATCGCGGAGATCGTGCGGCGGCGCGAAGGCTGACGCTGTTCCCCTCTCCGCCGAGAAACCACTTCCCGTGTGAAGAACCACGTGGCGCATGGTTTCTCGCGCGGCAGATGGTTTCTAGCGGCGGGGTCACCGCGTGCGACGCGTGAGGGTCGCCAGGAAGGCCGCGTCGGGGTGACGCACAGGGCGCATGCCGGTGGCGCGCAGGGCCCGTACGAGGGGATCCACCCGCCACGCATCCGACAGATCCCAGCGCGCGAACGGATGCCCGTTCCGACGCAGCCGATCCTCCCGACGCTTCTCCTCTGCCAGCAGCCGCGCAGCGGCATCCGGGTCATGCAAGGCATACTTCTGCCATCCGTCCGATTCACCGATCACCCGCTTCTTCGCGAAGAAGAAGTCAGCGCGGTCGAGGTACCCCTCGTACCGGAACTCCCGCTGCAGTTCCGGACGCTCGAATCCGGCCCACCCGATCACCGCTCTGCTCACGCTCTCGCCGGGGGACTCGGACGCTCCGTCAGCGTGCTCCCAGAGCCACCGCAACCGTGCGTTCCCGCGTCTCGTGCGCTGGCTGCGGGCTCGGTCTCGCAGCTGGACGAGTGACATGGCTCCTCCCTGCGCCGGGGACATCGCCGCGTCCGCGACGGCCAGCGCGGGTGCGGGCTGCAGTACACGCCCCAGATCGATGACGGTGTCCGCGAGCGACGTGACCATGATGCCGGCGACCTCGTCGACCTCGCGCGGATCACCCCAGGTGTGCACCGCGACGTCGCCGAATCGACGGGAGGCGGTGCGTTCTGGGTCGTACACATGGATGTCGCGGGGCGCTCCGAACAACGGCAGCCCGTGCACGACCGCTGCGGACTCCAAGCAGAAGACGGCGGAGGGATGCCGCAGCACGAAGGCATGCACTCGCACCGCGTATCGCTCCCAGGGTTTCAGCCCGCCGTAGGCGGCGCGGTCGACATAGATTCCCTTGCGGATGCGGGCGTGCGTCGACGGATCCAGGTGGATGCCGAGCATACGTGCACGCGCCGCTTCGATGAGCGGGAGCGGTGACATGGTGGCGGCGCGGTCGGACAGCAGCAGCGGCATCCGCCCATGCTGGCCTCTCCACGCCCCCTGTGCCGCCCCTCAAACAACTCCTCCCCTCCTTCTCGCCTGTGGAGAATGAGTCGCCGTCCGCGAGAAACCACCTCCAGCGCGAGAAACCATGCGCCACATGGTTTCTGACGCGGGAGGTGGTTTCTCGCGCTCAGATTCAGAGCCGACGCAGCGGCGAGCGCACCTCGGAGGGGCGCGACACGTCGGGGGCGAGGATCGCGAGCAGGCGCACGAGCGTCGACATCCACAGCAGGGCGAGGCCCACGACGATCGCCTCGAGCGCGGTGATCGGGAACAGTCGCAGCGCGAACGCGAGGACGACCGCGAGGACCACCACGGCCACCACCGCGAGCGTCGTGGCCCGCAGCGTGCGCGAGCACTCCTTCGGCAGCACGAGCACCGTCACGACGGCGGCGACCACGAACAGGACGAGCGCGGCCGTCGCGGCGATGAAGTGCGGGGTCGGCACGAGAGTGATCGGCAGCAGCCCGACCGCGGCGAGCGCGGCACCGGCCAGCGCCCAGGCGATCACGACGAGGGCGATCCGGCGAAGTGCTCCGTCGCCGAGCAGCCGGTGCAGGTCGCGGCCGATGTACGAGCCGACCGTGGCGATCAGCAGGCCGGCGACCATGAGCGTGCCGTTGAAAGCCCAGGCGCCCATGCCGCCGCCGAGCTGCGAGAAGTTCTTCTGCCACCAGAGCGGATCGGCCGCCGTGATCATCGCGAACAGCGTGCCGATGATCAGGAACCCGAACAGCAGCGCAGCGAGGTCGGTGGTGCGCAGGTCCACACCGGCCGCGTACGCCAGTCGCCCGCCGACGGCGGATGCCACGCCCGTGAAGATCCCGCCGACGAGCGGGACGAGCGAGATGTCCTGCAACCCGCTCGCGAACACCTCGGCGCCCAGCAGCGTGCCGAGCGCGGTCACGCCTCCGAGCGCGATCGTCACTGCGACGGATGAGACATCCGACACGACGGTCTGCCAGCGCGGCATCCCGGAGGTCTCGCCGCGTCGGTGCTGCAGCGTGCTGACCACGAACGCCGCAGCGGCGATGACACCGGCGACGAGCGCCGCGGGCATCATGATCGAGCCGGGCCCGGCCAGTGGACGGGGCGGGCCGATCAGCAGCAGAGTGCCGAAGGTTGTGCCGAGCACGAAGCAGATCGTCGTGGCCCACAGCCCGCGGTCCTGCTCGCGCAGCGCCTGCTCCTTCGCCTGCCGCTCCATGCCCCCATCGAACCATCGGTCGCCGACATCCCGGCGTCCGGCGCTCCGGTACCCCGGGCGACGCGCGCTGCGACGGGTGCCGCACCGTCCGCCCCGTCACACACCGCAGCGCCGGATGCCGGACCCCGGCACCCGGCGCTGCGGATGTGCGATCAGACGGGCGCGATCTCCGGGCCGCCGGACGGCGGCACCGGGCTGTTCCCGGCCGTCACGACGACCTTCTGCTCGGCCCTGGCTCCGTCGGGACCGGTCGCGACGAGCAGGTAGGTGCCCGGCGCCACTCCCGCGATGCGCAGCGACACCGAGCCCGCGCCATCGGCGTCGGTGGTGATCGTGCCCTTCGGGCGCGCGGCGCCCGCGAAGCCGACCGACACGGCCGCCTCGGCGGGGAAGTCGGCCACCAAGACGGTCACCAGGTCGCCGACCTTCACGGCGTCCTTTCCGATCGCCACGCTGGGCGCCCGGTCATCGAACGCGAGCTGCCAGCCCTGCGTCTCCAGGCCGGCGAAGACCTCACGTGCAGTGCGGTCGCCGAAGGTCGGCGCCTCGTTCCCGCCGTACAGGTCGACGACGATCGGCTTCTCGGTCGTGCCGTAGCCCCAGAACGGGGTGTCGGAGTCGGCGCAGGTCGTTCCGGCTTTCAGGTGCACGGCGGCACCCGGCGCCAGCTCGGTCTCGCGGAACTGCTCGAGCGACGAGAACGGCCGCGCCTGCGAGCCGTCGCCGGCCCGCTCCGCGGCGCAGTCCAGCCACACCTCGGACAGACGGCCCGGGTCCTCCGCGAGGGTCGGGTGCACCTTCAGCGCGGCGAGGGCGAACGCCCCGCGCGCCGAGTCGATGACAACCCGGAACCTCTGCGCCGTGGTCGGCGCGGTCAGGGTCACGATGCGGCTGACGCCGATCGTGCCTGCGGCGCCGACCTTCTTCCAGGCGCCGTCCACCTCGGCCTCGATGTGGAACGCGTCGACCGACTGGCCTGCGACATCCACGCCCTCGGCGAGCGTGACCCGGGTGACGGTCTGCGGCGACCCGAGGTCGACCGTGAAGGACGCCCCCGCTCCCTCGCCCTTCCACGCCGACCGGCGGCTGCCGTCGGTGAGTGCGGCGGTCGGGCCGTCGGGCGCCTCGACCGGCAGGCCGAGTGCGAAGTCCGTGCCGAAGGCCTTGCGGCGCTCGGCCGCGAAGGACTCCAGCGCCGACACGGATGCCGGAGCGAACGACCCGTTCGTCGTGGGCGGGTTGTTCAGGAGCATCACCGAGTTGCGACCCACCGTGTTCAGATAGTGGTTCAGCAGCGTCGGACCGCTCTTCGGGGTGTCGGTGGGGTGCGCGAACCAGCCCTGCGTGAGCTTCATGTCGGACTCGGTCGGCCACCAGTGCAGGGCGTTCGCCCCGCCGGTGGCGCCGGCGATCAGGGTGGCCGCGGAGCCGACCTGTTCGAACGACCCGCCGCCGACCACGCCGATCTTGCCGCCGTCATCGGGAACCTTCACCGCCATCGGCGCCCACTCGTCCTGACGGGCGGTGCCGGACTCGTTGCCGACCCAGCGGACGTCGCGCCCGCCGACGGCCACGACCGCGTTCGGCTGCAGCTTGCCGATCAGGTCGTAGAAGGCGGGGTAGTCGAACAGCTCCTGCTTCTCGGTGTTGCCGTTCGAGCCGTCGAACCAGACCTCGTCGATCTGGCCGTACTGGGTGAGGATCTCGTAGAGCGAGTTCAGGAAGTAGGCGCCGTAGTCGGTGGCGTCGTAGCTGAAGGTGGGGAGATCCTTGCCCGCGCGGTCATCGCCCTCGACGAGGGTCGGGATGGTGCGGGCCGACTTGGGGCTGCCGTTGCCGAACCGTCCGGTGAGCTCCTCGTGCGAGTCGGCGGGCGACATGTACAGGCCGACCTTCATGCCGTACTTGCGCGCCGCGTCGGTGAACTCCTTCACCAGATCGCCCTTGCCGCCCTTCCACGGCGTCGCGGCGATGTCGTAGTCGGTGTAGCGCGACGGGTAGAGCACGAAACCGTCGTGGTGCTTCAGCGTGAGGATCGCCATGCGGTGACCGGAGTCGCGCAGGGTCTTCATCCAGCCGTCCACGTCGACGTCGCCGGTCGGATCGAAGCGCGCCGGGTCCTCGGTGCCGTGGCCCCACTCCTGGTCGTAGAAGGTGTTGATGCCGAAGTGCACGAAGGCGGTGAGGCCGAGCTCCTGCCAGCGCAGCTGCTGCGGGGTCGGTCGCACCAGCGTGGACTTCGCGATCACGTTCGCGGGGCAGTCTTCTGCCGAGACCTCAACGTAGTTGCCCGGCTTCACGTCCGACATGTCGGCGCACGGGATGACCGGCTTCAGCTGCTGGTACTCGAAGGACTTGGCACTGAACGGCTCGGTGAGCAGGGCGAACCTGGCACGGTCGATCTTGCCCACGAACGCGCGGCCGCCGATGCTCGGCACCTCGTTGCCGAGGGATGCCGTGACGGTGACTCCCGTGTTGCGGGTGGAGCGCTCCGCGGCCTTGACCGGCGGCAGCTCGACGCCGTCGAGCCAGGCGGTCAGCTCCGCGCCGCCTCCCTCGGTCGGCTGGTAGGCCACCGAGACGATGTGCGCCTTGCCGTTCGCCGGCAGGCCGGTGGTCGCCATGTGGTCGACCCATTTGCCCGACTGGTTCGAGCTGAAGCCGTACTGCAGCCCGTCGTTGCGGTACCGCACCGAGAAGTTGCCGCCGACGGCGGCGAGGGTGGCGAGATCCTTCTGCGCGGCATCCGCGGTGAACTCCAGCTCGACCACGAACCCGGCGTCCAGGCTCGCGCCGGTGAACGGCGCGTCGGATGCCGTGAAGTCGGCCGCCTGCGCGGCGGCGGAGAGCGCGAGGGCGCCGGACGAGACCGTCGCGCCGCCGCGCATCGCGAGCGCGCCGGAGAGCACGTCCCCGCCCGCGGCCTTGTAGGCCGCGCCGTCGAGCGTTCCGGAGAATCCGGCGTTCAGCAGGGTCTTCGTGACCGGGGCCGGCTGGTAGGTGTTCTGCGCGGGGTCGTAGGCGGTGAGGCCGGATGCCACGCGGATGCGGCTCAGGTCGCCCTTGTAGCCGCGGCCGGTGGCCGCAGGGTGCACGTCGTTGCCGAATCCGAAGGAGGCGGCCGCCTCGGCGGAGATCGCGGCAGGTGCCGACGAGATCACGGGCTCGAGCGCGACGCCGTCGACGGCCAGGTGCAGCTCGGCGCCCGCGCCTGCGCGGATGTACTGCACCGACAGGTCGTGTCCGGTGCCGCCGGCCGGGGCCACCGCGGTCAGCCGGTGCTTGGACCAGGTGCCACCGGAGACCGAGTCGAAGCCGTAGACCAGCTGGCCGCCCTCGAGCCGCACGAACAGGTTGCCGCCGGCGCCGAAGAGCGTCGCCATGTCGTCCTGGCTCGTCTGCGGCGTGACCGACAGCTCGGCGACGAATCCGCTGGTGGCACCAGGGTCGGCGAGCGTGAATCCAGAGGCGTCGAAGCGGATGCCCTGAGTGCCGCCACCGAGCGAGACTCCCCCGCCGGGGAGCTGCTCCTCGGCGCCGTTCGTGCGGTGCACGACACCGCGCATGGTCTCGCCCTCGACGGTCGTGTAGGCGGTGGTGCCCACCAGCGAGCCGCCGAAGGCGATGTCGAGGTCGTCGGTCTCCGCGGCGGACGCCGCGCCGGGCGTCACGAGCGCTCCGACGATGACGGCCGCGCTGAGCACGGCCAGTGATCTGTGCCTGAGAGTACGGGGAACACGCATCCTTCTGCTCCATTGCGTCGGGGGTGGGGATCACGCAGGACGCTAACAGAGATCGGATGTTTCAACAAGGGATTCCCCTTCATTCACTGAAATCGCGAGGATGTTTGCGCTTTCATCGGGTCTCTCTGGGAATGATACTCAGTGCCGGAACAGGCGCAGCCCGGTCTGCACGTGCGCGATACCGTGCTCGGCAGCGGCCGCGGCGACCTCGTCGGTCCGGGCCGATCCGCCCGGCTCGACGAGCGTCGAGACGCCGAACTCCGCGGCATGATCGACGTTGTCGCGGAACGGCAGGAAGCCGTCCGACACCAGCGTGATCCCGTCGAGCCCCTCGCACCAGGCGTCGCGCCAGCCGGCATCCGCGTACCGGTCGGATGCCTCCGGTCCGAACAGTCCCGCGAACTCCGCTCGCTGCGCGCGGGTCATCTCCGCCCCTGCGAAGCGGACCTGCCAGTTCAACCGGTCCTGGCGCCGCATGCCCGCGACCTCGGGCAGCTCGCGCACGAACGGATGCCGGCGCAGCCACCACACCCGCGCCTTCGAGCCGGCCAGGCGCACGCAGTCGACGCGGTTCTGCTGGCCGGCACCGATGCCGACTGCGGCGCCGTCCCGCACGAGCACGACCGAGTTCGACTGGGTGTACCGCGCGGTGATCATGCCCACCAGTGCATCGCGGCGCCCCGCCTCGTCAAGCGCGTCCTGCGGAAGCGCGGCGGCGACGTCGGCGGCATCGCGATCCTGCTCGAGCACCGCGCCGACCAGCTCCCGTCGCTCGCGCAGGGGCGGCTCCGCAGCATCCGACTCGAACACGAGGAAGCGGCCGCCGCGCTTCTCGCTGAGCAGCGCGACCGCACCCTCCTCGTACCCCGGGGCGATCACGGCGTCGCAGATCACGGTGCGCAGGAACTCGGCCGTCGCGGTGTCGACGGGGCGCGAGAGCGCCACCACGTCACCGAACGACGACTTCGGGTCGGCGTCGCGGGCGCGCACATAGGCGGAGATCAGCCCGCCGTCATCCGCCACCCGCCAGGTCTCGGACGCCACGTCGTCGATCGTCCCGGCGACGGCCGCGCCGGCCGGCGACACGTGCTTGAAGGATGCCGCAGCGGGCAGTCCGGTGGCGGCATCCGCCTCGCGCACCAGGGCCGAGGCGTTCAGCGCGTCGAGGTAGTTGATCATCGACGGCTCGCCGTTCATGACGGCCGGCCCTCCGGTGACCTCGGCGGCCTGGTGCGGATTCATCCCGTATCGCATGTGTGCTCCCATCGTTCCGATGGGCACCCAGGCGGTCGATGCCGTACTCCACGCTCCCCGCCGGTCACCCGGCCACGCCAGTCGCGGTTCCAGGCTATCGCGCGGATAGCCTGGCGGAATGAGCACTCCGCACATCGCCGCAGCCCCGGGCGAGATCGCCCCCATCGTCCTGTTCCCCGGAGACCCGCTGCGGGCCAAGTGGATCGCCGAGAACTTCCTCGACGACGCCGTGCTGTACTCGCAGACCCGCGGGATGCTGGGCTTCACCGGCACCTGGCAGGGGCACCGTGTCTCGGTGCAGGGCTCCGGCATGGGGCAGCCGTCGATGTCGATCTACGCCAACGAGCTGTTCGACCAGTACGACGTGCAGACCATCGTGCGGGTCGGAACGTGTGGCGGGCTCACCGAGCGGGTCGGCAAGCGCGACATCATCATCGCCAACGGCGCCTGCACGGACTCGGGGATCAACCGGGTGCGCTTCCACGGGCTCGACTACGCCCCGGTCGCGGACTTCGGACTGCTGCGCGCAGCTGTCGAGGCCTCCGAATCGATGGATCTCGAGAGCGCCGTGCACGTCGGACTGCTGTTCTCGAGCGACCAGTTCTACACGACCCGCCCCGAGCTGAACGACCCGTTCGTCGCGCACGGCGCGCTCGGCGTCGAGATGGAGACCAGCGCGCTCTACACGCTCGCGGCCCATCGGCAGCGCCGCGCGCTGAGCATCTGCACGGTCTCCGACCACCTCGTCACGCACGAGGCGACCACTGCGCAGGAGCGTGAGCAGACCTTCGGCGACATGATCGAGATCGCGCTGCGCGCCGCGACGGCCTGACCCGGGGACGTGCTCGACCGCGCGGTCGAGCACGCGGACGGCCCGAGCCCACGGGTGCCGCGGCGCTACGCGCCGATGAACTCCTCGGATGCGCCGAAGTCGGGCTGCTCGCGGATCTCGACCGAAGCCCCGAGGCGGTCCGTGTCGAGCACGACGATCTCGTTGCGCCCCTCGCGCCACAGCGGGCCGGGCGCGTAGAGCGTGACCTGCGGGCCGCGCTCCCAGTACCGGCCGAGCAGGAAGCCGTTCAGCCAGACCATGCCCTTCGCCCCGCCGGGGAAGGCGAGCCAGGCGTCGGCCGGGTCGCTGACGTCGAAGGTCGCGGTGGCGGCGCCGTCGGGGCGACCTTCGTCTCGCGGAGCGGATCCTGAGCGAGCGAAGCGAGACGAAGGGCGCTCAGGAGCCGGGGCGGGGGACGGAGCCGACTGAGGCACGACCCGGTGCTCCCAGCCGTGCGCGTACCGGCGGCCGATGAGCACGCCGCCGAGGATGCCCTTGTGCTGCCCGGTGTACGCGCCGTAGTTGATGCGACCGAGGCTCTCCACGACGATCGTCAGCGCGCCGGAACCGCCCTCGGCGGGAAGCGCGAGCGACTGCTCGCCGTCGTGCTCGATGGTGCCGAGCCGCTCGCCGTCGAGGAACACCGTCGCGCGGTCGTGCAGCTCGAGCAGGGTCAGCGTCGACGACGCCGGGAAGCTCACATCGGACGAGTACGCGACCAGCCCGTCCTCGGCGCCGAGCTCCTCGAAGCTCAGCGGCTGGGCCGCGGCGGCGACGACCGGCTGGGCGCGCACCACGTCGAGCAGCGACGCCACCGGCTCGAGCGCAGCGGATGCCGCGGGCTGCCGCTTCGGAGCATCCGGGACCGGCGGCAGCGGCGAAGAGTGGAACGGCGCGAACGCCGCGCGCAGCGCGTGGAACTTGTCGTTCACGCTGCCGTCCTCGCCGATCGGGGCATCGGAGTCGTAGGACGTGATCGTCGGCTGGATGACGCCGTCATGGTTGGCGCCGGCCCACAGGCCGAAGTTCGTGCCGCCGTGCGCCATGTAGATGCTGACGGATCCGCCCTCGTCGAGCAGCTCCTGCACGGTGCCGATCATGCTGGCGGCGGAGCGCACGTGGTGCTGCTCGCCCCAGTGGTCGAACCAACCGCCCCAGAGCTCGCTGCACATCAGGTGGTGATCGTCGCGGCGCAGTCGCACGGCCTCCTGCACTCCTGTGCCGAAGGTGAAGGTGCCCATGGCGCCGTCGACGCTGCCGTTACGGACCATGTCGGGCAGGGTGCCGTCAGCGGTGGTGAGCATCTCGACCATGCCGCGCGAGCGCAGTCCGTCGCGCAGGTGCGTCAGATATGCGGCATCCGATCCGAAGGAACCGTACTCGTTCTCGACCTGGATGAGTCGGATCGGGCCGCCATGCGCGGCCTGCAGCGGCTCGAGCTGCGGCAGCAGAGCGTCGTACCAGGCGTCGACGGCGGCGAGGAACCCGGCATCCGAGGTGCGCAGCGCGCGCACCCGGCCGGACAGCCAGAACGGGATGCCGCCGTTCGACCACTCCGCGCAGATGTAGGGGCTGGGGCGCACGAACACGTCCAGCCCGACCTCACCGGCGATGCGGATGAACCGGGCGACGTCGCGCCAGCCGGTGAAGTCGTACTCGCCCTCGACGCGCTCGTGGAAGTTCCACGCGACGTAGGTGTCGACGGTGTTCGCTCCCATCGCCGCGAGGCGGCGCAGGCGGTCCTCCCACTGGTCGGGATGGACGCGGAAGTAGTGCACGGCGCCCGACAGGATGCGGTGCGGTTCTCCGTCGCGGAGGATCTGGCCGTCGCGCCAGGTGAGCGAGGGTGCGGAACTGGTCAAGACGTCTCCCCGTTGCCAATCATGTTTGCGTTCACATCATCGCACACGTTTCGAGGAGAACCCCCGGAATCAAAGGGACGGGGCGCTACCATTGCCCCATGTCGCCCCGCCGCCCCACCGCCGACCGCGCACCCAACCAGATCGACGTCGCGCGCGTCGCCGGTGTCAGCGCCCAGACCGTCTCGCGCGTGCTCTCCGGCCAGCAGAACGTCCGCCCCGAGACCGCGCAGCGCGTGCACGCGGCCGTCGAGTCACTGGGCTACCGCATCCATGCCGCCGCGGCGTCGCTGGCCTCGGGCCGCACCCGCATCCTCGGCATGATCCTCGTCTCGACCGACCGGTACTCGTCGGCCGCTCTCGCCGCCGGCGTCGAGCAGGCCGCCGCCGCGAACGGCTACACGGTGACGATGGCGGCGGTTCCCGACCACGCATCGCCGGCGGCGTTCATCGACGCGTTCGACCGGCTCGAGCGGCAGGGCGCCGAAGGCATCGTGCTCGGCGTGCCGGTCGAGCTCGACTCCCCCGCCATGCGGATGCGCACCGAGCGCACCCCGTCCACGCGCACCGAGCGCACCACGCTCGACCTGGACGCCCCGCTCATCGTCGACCAGCACGCGATCGCCCGGCTGGCGGTCGAGCATCTGCTCGACCTCGGGCACCGCACCGTGTGGCACGTGCCCGCCGACGACTACTGGCTCGAGTCCCGCCAGCGCCGCGAGACGTGGGAGCAGGTGCTCACCGAGCGCGGCATCACGCCCCCGCCGGTGATCCCCGGCGACTGGACGCCCGAGTCGGGCTATCGCGCCGGGCGCACGATCGCCGCGATCCCGGATGCCACCGCCGTGTTCGTATCCAGCGACGAGATGGCGTTCGGGCTGATCCGCGCCCTGCACGAGGCAGGGCGGCGGGTGCCCGAGGACGTCTCGGTGGTCAGCGTCGACGACATCGCGCTGGCCGCGTTCGCCTCGCCCGCCCTGACGACCGTGCGGCAGCCCTTCGAAGGCATGGGCCGTGCCGCGGCGCAGCGCCTGATCGCGCACATCGAGGGCCGCCCCGAAGAGGCGGCCGACGACCTGCATCCCGAGCTCGTGATCCGCTCGTCGTCTGCCGCGCCGCGCGCGTGACGCGCATGACGTGAAGGAGCGGATGCCGCTTCCGCAGCATCCGCTCCCCGGGTTTCACCTGCCCTGCCGGGCCACCGTCATGATGCGCAGGTGAACTTCGCGTCGGCCCAGTCGGCGTGATCGTTGCCGTTGCCGTCGCCGCCGTCACCGACGACGAGCTCGACGAACTGGCCACCGGTCACGTCGGCCGTGAGGTCGAACGTCTCGCTGGTCGGCTTCATCAGCGGGGAGGTGACGACCGTCCTGCCGTCGACCTTCACCGAGAACACGACCGATCCGCGGGAGGGCTGGGCGTCGTCGACGCCGACCTTCGCGGTGAAGGCGGTGCAGTTGCCGCCGAGGAAGTACTTCACGTTGCTCGGTGCGTGCGCACCGAGACCCTTCGCGAAGACCACCCCGTTGAGCGTCAGCGGCTTGCCGTCGCCCTCGCCCTGCTCACCGTTGGACAGGTCGCGCTCGACCGGACCCCAGCCGTTGCTGGAGGTCACCCAGTCGTGGTCGCTGGCGAAGACCGTCTTCGTCGGCGGGGCCGGAAGGGTCTTCACCGTGACCGTGCCCGATGCGGAGCGCGGTCCGACCGGCTCGACGGTGGTGTTGTACGCACCCTTCACGGTGATGTCGAACGAGCCGTCGGCCTCGGTCGGGGCGTACAGGTTCCACTTCGTGGTGAGGGTGCCCTTGGCGGGCAGCGTCGCCGCCGTCGCCGGGGTCACGGCCTCGGCCGTCCAGCCCTCGGGAAGGCCGAGCGTGACGGCGACATCCGAGATCGGGGCGCCCTCGTCCGAGGTGAAGGTGGTCGTGAACGGCGTGGCCTTGCCCTGCTGGATCACGTCCGCACCGAGCTTTCCGCTGACCTGCGCGCAGGCGGGGATCGCGTCGGAGGCACCCAGGTCCTCGACCAGGAAGTCGTCCAGGATCATGTCCGCGCTGCCGCCACCGGTGCGCTCGAGGCCCACGAAGGTGTCGCCGCAGGCGCTGGCGTCGATGACCTGCTCGAAACGCGTGGTCTCATGCACGGCGCCGATCGGAGTGCGCTGCGTGACCCGGGGACCGTTCGCCGAGTCGTACCCGGTGACCCAGGCGTACTCGCCGGCGCTCGTCGACTGGTGGTCGAACGACACCTTGTAGCGGTGCCCCGCCTGGAACGGCACGGAGTACTCGGACGTGCGGTACACGATTCCGGAGTTCTCGTCATGCGCCATCAGCGAGTACTCGCCGTTCAGGATGTTGTCGATCAGGCGACCGTTCCATCCCTTCTGCGTGTAATCGTTGCGCTTGGCGATGTGCGTGCGCGGGTCGGTGCTGCCACCGGCCGCGCCCTTGTAGAACGGCCCCCATCCGGCATCCACGTCCTCGAAGTCCTCGCGGGCGATGACGCCGTCACCGAGCTTCGGAGCGGCCGCCTTGATGATCCGCACGTCGTCGATGCGAACGACGGCGTCTCCGGCCCCGGCGCTGAACATCAGCGTGGGGCGGGTCCCGTCGGCGGGCACCGTGAACGGCACCTTCAGGCGCTGCATGGTGGTGCCGTGCCACTCGTCGGCGGCCACGTAGTTCTGCGCGTTCGACGAGTCGATCGCGATCCCGGCATCCGTGCCTCCGGGCACCTGCACGCCGAGCTTCACGTCGCGGGTCTTGTTCTTGTCGATGCCGACCCACGCGCTCGCGGTGTACTCGCCGGCGGGCAGCTCGCCGAGCCGCTGGCTGAGGGATGCCTCGCCTGCGCCGATCTTCGCCGAGCGACGGCCGAGGCCGTCGCGCTCGATCGTGACCTCACCGGTCGGGTTCCAGGCGGCGAGTGTCGTCTCGTTGAAGCCGGGATCGACCACCGGGGTGCTCTCGCCGAAGCGGACCTTCTTCGGCAGGCTGCTGCCGGCATCCGCCTTCTTGCCCGCGGTGAGCACGTACGGCTGGCCGGCCTTGGCGTCGATCGTGACCTTGCCGTCCACGACCGGGACGTCGGCGACCTTGGTGCGGCCGCCGTCGCCGAGCTCGAACAGCTGCATGGTGGCGTTGCCCGCGAACTCCTTCGTGAGGGTCCACGTGGTGCTGCCGCCGGCGGGGTTGTAGTGGTACAGCTTGTCGATCTTGCCGCCGTCCTTCGAGGCCCACGGCAGCAGGTAGTTCGCGCCGTGCAGCACCTCGGTGCCGTCGACCGTGATCGACCGGCTCGCCGCATCCGTGCCGGTGACCCGGACGCCGTCCTTGAGGTCGATCGCCTCATCGGTCCAGCGGGTGATCTCGTGGTGCTGCAGGAACTTGGCCGGAACGTTCGCGGTCCACACGTTCTTCAGGAACCCGTTGAAGTCGTTCTGGTTGGTCCAGCCCTCGAACTCGACGATGTGGCTGGTGCCGAGCCGCGGGTCGGGGTTCCAGACGTCGGCCTCGGTGTTGTTCACGAAGCGCAGGATCTTCGAGTTGATGCCCTTGTTCGTCGAGCCGCCGTAGCTCTCGTCGTTGGCCCAGTGCGACCAGGTGTTGTTGGCCGGCAGCTTGTCGGCCCACTCCGAGCCGACACGGAAGCCGTGGTCGATCAACGACTCCTGGATCTTCTTCGCCAGCCATCCGTACTGGTAGTAGACGTCGACGTAGACGAAGTCGAGGTTGTCGTTCGTGGCGTCGGCGAGCTCGCCGATGCGCTTGTCGAGGCTGCCCGAGTTCGTGTCGAAGCGCTGGTCGATGTAGTACGACTGGTCGAGCCAGTTCCAGCCCTTCGACTTCGGGTTCATGATGTCGTCGCTGAACGAGTTCGCCTCGGGGTAGATCTCGGTGGCATTGATGTGCACGCCGAAGGAGGCGTTCCACTTCTTGCCCGCCTCGAGCGCGTCGTTGAGCTCGTCCAGACCGCCGGCGCGCTCGTTGAAGTTGTCGCCGTAGTCGGTGTTGGCCGAGTCGTGACCCTCGCTGGTGTAGCCCTTCAGCATCGCGACCTGGCCGAGTCCGTCGGTGTTCAGCGCGATGCGCTTGACGTCGTCGAGGGTGCGCAGGAACGGATGCGTCGCCTGCGAGGCGAAGTTGAACGGGATGTGGGTGACCACGTTGTCGGGGGTCTGGTCGCCCTTGAACGGGGCGATGCGCAGGTCGCGCAGCGCGGTCGCGCCGTCCTGCCAGTCGACGGTGCCGTCGCCGTTGGCGTCGGGGGTGATGGCGACCTTGACCCAGGGCAGCTCCTCGGGCTCGGGCGCGCCCTTGGCCCGGTACAGCCACTGGCCGCTCGAGATGCCGACCTCGACGTTCTCGCCGTCCTTGACGGCCTGGCGCCAGAAGTTGCCGCCGTCCTTGTTCGCCGGACCGCTGGACTCGTCGTACATGGCGTTGGTCGTGAACGCGGCGGCGAGCTGCCCGGTGTTCGCGATGACGGTGTTGGAAGCCACCGGCGACGCGTTGAGCGGGGTCTGCGGCGTGACAGGGATGAACGTGTCGCCCGAGACCGCGCGGTCGACCGAGAGGTTCGCCGCAGCGACTGCCGAGCCGGCATCGGCCGACGAGACGGTCACCAGGTTCTGACCAGGGATCCGCAGGGTCGCGACCTTCTTGTCGGGATCCTGGATGTCGGTGAACTTCAGCGTGACGACGTTCTTCTTCACGCTGAGTCGCGCGGTCAGGAGCACGCCGTCGAGCGCGGTCGGCGTGAGCCGGTACTCGACCGTGCTGTCGTCGATCTTGGTGGATGCCACGGACACGGGCTGCGCTGTGCCGTTGATCTCGATCGAGGTCAGTGCGCTGTCGTTGCCGCGCATGGTCGCGCCACTCGCGCGGTCGATGTACTGCACGACCTGCGGGAAGGCGCTGGAGGCGCGCACCTCGAGCACGCCGGTGCGCAGCACCACCTGTCCGTCGTCCGCCGCCAAAGCGGGAGCGGTGCTGAAGGCCGAGAGGCCGGCCGCGACGACCGCACAGGTCAGGCCCACCCCCGCCCAGCGTCTCTGCGTTGTCTTCACCCTGGTTCTCCTTCGAATCGGCGTTCGGTCACGATGATCGCAGAGAATGTTTGCGGAAACAAGCCCTGTTTCATGTTCATGTCCCTGCGAAATCCGGAGACGATTCACCGAATCCGGCGACTCTTGTCGAGCGCAAACACGCCCGGGGCGTGAAACCGCGCCTGACCTGGGGCGCACTCGCGAATCACCCGAGATGCATCGGATGATTGACGGCCGTTGGTTTGCGGTTCTGTCGAATCCTCTGGCTCGAAAGCCCTAGACATCGGATGAATGCATGCGTAAGAATGCCCAGAGCGCCCCTCGGGTGCGCCCCTCACTCCCCGATCGATGAAGCTCCGGAGGCATCCGTGCTCGACATCCCCCTCTCCCGCCGCCAGGCGCTCCAGGTCGGCGGTTTCGCCGCGCTGGCCGCCATGGCCCCGACGTTCCTGACCGCGCGACCGGCATCCGCCGCGATGGGCGCGCCGCACTCTGCGGCATCCGTCGCCGGGTCGCTCGCCCGTCCGCGGCTCTCCCCGTACGCGCTCTGGTACGGCACACCCGCCGCCGACTGGGAGTCGCAGGCCCTGCCGATCGGCAACGCCCGGCTCGGCGCGAAGCTGTTCGGCGACCCCGTGGCCGACGTCGTGCAGTTCAACGAGCAGAGCATGTGGGGCGGCGTCAACGACTACGACAATGCCCTCGCCGGCCAGGGCGACGGCGCCTACGACACCTCGGTGACCGGGTTCGGGTCGTACCGCGACTTCGGCACCGTGACCGTCTCGTTCGGCGGCCGCACGGCCGTGACCTCGCCCGGCGGGCCCTACAAGACCTCGGGCTCCGAGGGCGTCGACCGGAGCTATGACGGCGACTCCCGCACCAAGTGGTGCATCGACGGCCCGCCCGCGCAGGTGATCTGGCAGGCCGAACTGGCGTCGGCGGCCGAGGTCGCCTCGTATTCGCTGACCAGCGCGAACGACGTCCCCGACCGCGACCCGCAGCAGTGGACTTTCCAGGGCTCGGCGGACGGTGCGTCCTGGACGACACTGGACTCCCGCACCGGAGCGCCCTTCGAGAGCAGGTTCCAGACCAAGAGCTACACCGTGGCGGCACCGGGGTCGTACCGGTTCTACCGCTTCGTGTTCGTGCCGAAGGCCGGGGTGAGCCACTTCCAGCTCTCCGAGATCGGCCTGGCGGGCGTCGCCCTCACGGGCGGCGACGGCTGGTACGTCTCCTCGCCGAGCGGTCACGCCGACTCGCTGCTCGGCAGCGTCGACGGCGACGCGGGCACGGTGTGGCAGATCGATGACACCGGGTCCGGCGCCGCCTGGCAGATCGAGTCCGCCGCGAAGCGGGCCTTCACCGGATACACCGTCACCTCGGCGGCCGACGCCGGGCACGACCCGCGCGACTGGACGGTCGCGGGCTCCGACGACGGCCTCACCTGGACCACGCTGCATCAGGCGACCGGCGAGACCTTCGCCGAGCGGGGGCAGACCCGCACCTTCGCGTTCGCGAACACCAAGGCCTACGCCCTGTACCGCATCCTCTTCACGGGCCCCGCGGCGTTCCGTGTCGCGGGCATCGCGTTCACCGCCGGGACGTTCAGCACCGCGGGCGCCCGCACGGTCGTCGACTACCGCCGCGCGCTCGACATCGCCGACGGCACCTACAGCACGCACTTCGCGACGAAGGAGGGCACCGTGCTGCGCGAGGCGTTCGCCTCCCGCGACTCCGACGTGATCGTGCTGCGGTACTCGACCGACCGCAAGGGCGGGCTGAGCGCCGACATCGGCATGAGCTCGGCGCAGGAGGCGAAGACCACGGCGGATGCCGCGAAGCGGCGCCTCTCGTTCTCGGGGACGATGGCCAACGACCTGAGCCATGCCGCCGTGCTGCAGATCGCCGACACCGACGGCGAGGTCGCCGCCGCGGGCAACGGCCTGCGCATCACCGGGGCGACCACGATCACCCTGCTGCTCGACGCGCGCACCGACTATCTGATGGATGCCGCGAAGGGATGGCGCGGAGCCGCGCCGCTGCCCGGGATCGAGAAGGCCCTGTCCGCGGCATCCGCCCGCTCCTTCGACGACCTGCGCGCGGCGCACGTCGAGCAGGTGTCCGCATTGATGAAGCGGGCATCCGTCGACTGGGGGCGCACGGGGGATGCCGTGCTCTCGATGCCCACGCAGCGCCGGCTGGCTCGCTACGCGAAGGGCGAGTCCGACCCGACGCTCGAGCAGACCATGTACGCCTACGGGCGGTACCTGCTGCTGAGCTCGTCGAAGCCGGGCGGACTCCCGGCCAACCTGCAGGGGCTGTGGAACAACAGCAACCAGCCGGCCTGGGCCAGCGACTACCACACGAACATCAACATCCAGATGAACTACTGGGGTGCCGAGACCACCGATCTGCCCGAGGCGCACGAGGCGCTCGCGGCGTTCATCGAGCAGGTTGCCGTGCCCAGCCGCGTCGCGACCCGCAACGCCTTCGGCGACGTGCGCGGGTGGACGGCACGCACCTCGCAGAGCATCTTCGGCGGCAACTCGTGGGAGTGGAACACCGTCGCCAGCGCCTGGTACGCGCAGCACCTCTACGAGCACTGGGCGTTCACGCAGGACAAGCGCTACCTGCGCGACCACGCCTACCCGCTGATCAAGGAGATCTGCCAGTTCTGGGAGGACCGCCTGAAGGAGCTCCCCGACGGCACCCTGGTGTCACCGGACGGCTGGTCGCCCGAGCACGGTCCTCGCGAGGACGGCGTGATGTACGACCAGCAGATCATCTGGGACCTGTTCCAGAACTGCATCGACTGCGCCGAGGCCCTCGAGGTCGACGAGGACTACCGCGCGAAGATCGCCGACATGCAGTCCCGGCTCGCACCGAACAAGATCGGCAAGTGGGGGCAGCTGCAGGAGTGGCAGGCCGACCGCGACGACCCGAACGACATCCACCGGCACACCTCGCACCTGTTCGCCGTGTACCCGGGACGCCAGATCACGACGGATGACGCGGACCTCGCCGCGGCGGCACTGGTGTCGCTGAAGGCGCGCTGCGGCGAGAAGGAGGGCGTGCCCTTCACCGCCGCGAGCGTCTCGGGCGACAGCCGTCGCTCCTGGACCTGGCCGTGGCGCACCGCCCTGTTCGCCCGTCTCGGCGAGGCGGAGCGCGCGGGCATCATGGTGCGCGGCCTGCTCACCTACAACACGCTGCAGAACCTGTGGGCGAACCACCCGCCGTTCCAGCTGGACGGCAACTTCGGCATCACGGGCGCGATCGCCGAGATGCTGCTGCAGAGCCACGACGGTGCGATCCGGCTGCTTCCCGCCGTGCCGGCCTCGTGGGGCGAGAAGGGCTCGTTCCGGGGCCTGCGCGCCCGCGGCGGATACTCCGTCGACTGCGAGTGGCGCGACGGCAAGGTGGTCTCCTACGACGTGGTCGCCGACCGCGCGTCGAACATGGCCAACGTCGTGGTCGTCGTCAACGGCAAGCGCCGCAAGGTGAAGCCCGCGAACCCCAAGGCAGGCAAGCCGATGCGCGACCTCGGCCCGGCCTGAGTCGCGCTCGCAGAGAGACACTTCGGGGGCCGACACGCCACATGTCGGACCGATCCTGGGATTCGGTCCTGCATCTGGCGTGTCGGCCCCCGATCCGTGCACCGCCTGCACGGTCCGGCGCACGGCCCCGCGGCGCGTCGCGAGTACCGTTGTCGGCATGCGCATCACCGCCGCGATCCGCTCCGCGAAGCGCGCTCCCCTGCTGCAGGTGATCAAGTCCGCCGTCGCGACGATCGTCGCGTGGCTGCTCGCGGGCTGGCTGATCCCCGGCCCGCTGCCGATCTTCGCGGCGATCGCCGCCCTGCTGGTCGTGCAGCCGAGCGTCAATCAGTCGCTGTCGAAGGCGCTGGAGCGCAGTGTCGGAGTGATCGCGGGCGTCGTGATCGCGGTGCTGCTGACCCTGCTGCTCGGACCGCAGAGCTGGGTGGTGCTCGCCGCGGTCGTGGTGGCACTGGCGATCGCCTGGGCGCTGCGCGCCTCACCGGGCACGGGCAACCAGGTGGCGATCTCGGCGGTGCTCGTGCTGGCGCTCGGCTCCTCGAACCCCGACTACGCGCTGGATCGCATCCTCGAGACGCTGATCGGCGCCGCGGTCGGCTTCGTCGTGAACGTCTTCATCGTGCCGCCGGTGCTCAGCGGCCCTGCCCGGCAGGACGTCGGGATGCTCGGCCGCGAGGTAGCGGCGAGCCTCGACCGACTGGCCGCAGCGCTGCCCGTGACGCGCACGCCCGCGCAGCGGCAGGAGCTCATGCTCGAAGTGCGGCTGCTGCGGCCCATGAAGGATGCCGCCGAGGCATCCGTGAAGGCCGCCGAGGAGTCGCTCGCGCTGAACCCGCGCGGGTCCTCGCACCGCGAGGAGCTGCGGCAGGTGCGCGCCCTGCTCGACACGGTCTCGCCGATCGTCACGCAGGTGATCGGCATGACCCGGGCGTACTTCGATCACTACGAGGACTCACTGTCATCCGACCCGACAGTGCGCGCGATCGCCGAGCAGCTGCGCCGCGCCGGTCACGACGTGCGCCTGGCGGTGCAGGACGCGGATGCCGCGCCCGAGCCCGCCGACCTGACCACGGCGATCCCGGCTCTGACCACTCCGCTCGTGGTGCGCGCACCGGCATCCGATCACTGGATCCTGGTCGGCTCGCTGATGGAGGATCTGCGCCGCATCCACGGCGAGCTCGCCGGCGAGGCGTAGGACCGCGGCACGGCACCCGGCCGCAGCGACCACTTCGGCGGTCGACCGAGGGCGGGCACCCCGCGGCAGACGTCAGGCCCCTGCGACGGCGTCAGTTCGCGCCGCGGAGCACGGCGTCGACGGCGTAGCGCAGCTCGGCGCGCACGTCGGTGACGTCCTGCTGCTCGGCGCCGGCGAGCCGCGGGAAGCGCTCGGCGACCGCCTCGCCGAGCCATTCCGGCGGCGGGGTGCCGTTCGTGCTGCGCTCGAGCGTCGCGTAGGTGCGGATGAGGCTGTCCAGAAGCATCGCGAGGCGCAGCGCGTCGACCGGCGCCTCGTCGGCGATCGCCTCGAGCAGCGCGTCGATCCATGCGTAGGCGCGCGGCTGGGTGGGCATGCCGGTCGGCTTCACGTCGCTGAGCCAGGGATGCTGGGCATACCTGTCCGCGAGCAGTTCGGTCCAGGCCCGGCAGCGGTCCTGCCAGCCGTCGCCCTCGATGGCGGGCGGGTCGCCGACCGCCGAGTCGACCATCAGCTCGATGAGCGTGGCCTTGGCGTCGACGTAGCGGTACAGCCCGGTCGTGGTCATGTCGAGGCGGGCGGCGACGCGGGCGAGCGAGATGGCGTCGAGGCCGATCTCGTCGGCGAGCTCGACGGCCGCCGCGGCGACCTCGGCGAGAGTCCAGCGCGCCTTCGGGCCCTTCGCGGCGGGCGGTTCGATCCCCCAGAGCTGACGAAGTGCGCGATCCCCTTGACTGTGCATGACGTTCACTGTAACGTCTTCGTTCAGTGAACGTAGTTCACAGTAAGACTTTCCGATCAAGGAGCAGATCATGACGAACTTCCTCATCACCGGCGCATCCTCCGGCATCGGCGCGCGCGTCGCCGCGATACTCGCCGCCCAGGGCCACAACGTCGTGGGCGCCGCACGCAGCACCGCGGCGATCGCCGAGATCCACGGGGTCATCCCGGTGCCGCTCGACCTCACCGACGACGCGGCCATCGCCGAGTCGGTCGCGCTGGCCACGGCCGAGATCGGCCCGATCGACGTTCTGATCAACTGCGCCGGTTACGGGGAGTTCGGCAGCGTCGAGGAGACCTCGCTCGAGGACGCCCGGGCCCAGCTCGAAGTCAACGTCGTCGGCGCCGTCGGCATGATCCAGGCCGTGCTGCCGGGCATGCGCGACGCCGGCCACGGACGCATCGTGAACGTCTCGTCGCTCGCCGGCGAGTTCGCCGCACCCCTGGGCGGCTGGTACCACGCATCCAAGTTCGCCCTGGAGGCGATCTCCGACTCGCTGCGCGGCGAGGTCGGTCAGTTCGGCATCGACGTCACGCTCGTGCAGCCCAGTTACGTGGCCACAGACTGGCACGACACCGCCATGGACCGCCTGGAGCAGACGTCCGGCCGAGGCCCGTACGCGGCCATGACCGCCGCGATGCGAACGTACTTCGCCAGCCCGGCGCTGGCCAAGCAGACGTCGAGCGTGGATGCCGTCGCCGAGCTGATCGTGAAGGCCGCGACCGTCACGCGCCCGAAGACCCGCTACCGGATCGGTCCCGGTGCAGGCATCGCCGTCGCCCTCGCCACCGTGCTGCCCGACCGCACCTTCGACGCGATGACCCGCAAGCAGTTCGGCTACGCCGCCTGAGCCGCCGGCACGCCCCGGCCCTGGTTACGAAACGGGGCCGACACGCCAGATGTCGGACGGATCCTGGGATCCTGTCCCTCATCTGGTGTGTCGGCCCCCGATCTGTGCCGCGCTCTCTCGGGTCAGGCCGCGAGGCGGCCCACGGCGCGGGCGCGGATCAGCACCTGCTGCCCGTCGGAGTATGCGGCCGGCAGCTCCTCTACGGCGACGACCTCGATCGACGTCGGGTCGGCGCCGGCCAGACGGGCGCGCTCGACGGCGTCCTGCGAGGCGTCGGCGCGGGCGGCCCGCCGGCCCTGCTCGGTGCCGTCGACCCGGTAGATCTTCTCGACCTGCCCCGCGACGTCGCCCAGGGCGGCGCCCACCGCGTTGGCCGCTCCGAAGTGGTCGGGCTTGATGAGCTCGCTCACGCCGTCGAGCGAGGCCGGCGCGATGATGCCGCCGCCGCCCACGAGGATCACGGGCACCGGCGCGGCGCTCGGCTTCATCCGGTCGACGCTGTCCTCCAGCAGGGCGCGGATGCCGGCCCAGGCCGCCTCGGCGACCGCCTCGTCCACGGACGGAGCGTCGACCCCTTCGATGCTCGCCGCACCGATGCGCAGCGCGATATCGGTGGCCGTCAGCGTGCCGCCGCCGAAGGCGAGGCCCTCCTGCGGCAGCCGGTAGCCGACGCTGTCCGGACCGATCCGTGCGCCCGCATCGCGCACGATCGTGCCGCCGCCGAGCCCCACCGACAGCACGTCGGGCATCCGGAAGTTCGTGCGGATGCCGCCGATCTCCACCGCGTGCGCCGACTGCCGCGGGAAGCCGTCGGTGAGCACGCCGATGTCGGTGGTCGTGCCGCCGATGTCGACCACGAGAGCGTCAGTCGCACCGGAGAGGTGCGCCGCGCCGCGGATAGAGTTCGTCGGGCCGCACCCGATCGTCAACACCGGGAACTCCAGTGCGTACTCGAGCTGCATGAGCGTGCCATCGTTCTGCCCGAAGTACGGCGTCGCCGGGATGCCGCGGTCGCGAAGCGCGGCCACGAACCCGGAGGCCATCCGGGTGAGCGTGCGCATGAGCGCGGCGTTCAGCACGGTGGCGTTCTCGCGCTCGAGCAGGCCGAGCGACCCGATCCGCGCCGAGCGCGACACCGGCACCCCGAGCTCGGAGGCGACGATCTCCGCGACGCGCTCCTCCTGGCTCTCGTCGATCGGCGAGAACACGCCGACGACGGCGACCGCGTCGACCTCGCCCCGCATCCGCTCGCAGGCGGCGCGCACGGCGTCCTCGTCCAGGGCCGAAAGGGTGCGCCCGTCGACCTCGAAGCCGCCGTCGAGCACGTACGCGTGCTCGCCGATCGCCTGCCGAAGGTCGGACGGCCAGCCCTCCAGCGGCGGCACCGCGGTGGTCGCCGGCGCACCGAGGCGCAGGATGCCGACGCGACCGAGACCCCGTCGCTCGACGATCGCGTTCGTGCAGTGCGTGGTGCCGAGCATCGCGTGCGAGACGAGCGCCGGGTCGACGCCCGACGCCTCGAGCACCGCGTCGATCGCGTCGGCGACCCCGTCGCCGGTGTCGGCCGTGGTGGGCCGCTTGACGGATGCCACGACCGCGAGCTCCTCGTCGAGGACGACGGCGTCGGTGTTCGTGCCGCCG
Organism: Microbacterium sp. NPDC057659; assembly: GCF_042799915.1. Taxonomy (NCBI): domain Bacteria; kingdom Bacillati; phylum Actinomycetota; class Actinomycetes; order Micrococcales; family Microbacteriaceae; genus Microbacterium; species Microbacterium sp. NPDC057659. The sequence goes on from NZ_JBHVHU010000002.1 coordinate 91,480, forward strand.
ACATCGATGCCGATCCGATAACCGCTCATCGGGCGGCCTCCATCCTCTGCGCGGCCAGCTCTTCGACCGGCATCCACTCCACGTCGTATCCGAAGTGCGCGGGCCCTGCGGTCTCCAGCCCCATCGGGGTGCGCCACTTGTCGTGGCAGGGGATCGCGATCACCGCGACCCGTGCGCCGTAGCGCACGGCGTCGGTGGTCATCGGCATGCCGGTCGCGAGATCGAGTACGGCGATGAGGTCGGGCGTCACCGCCGCGACCTCGCCGTCCCGGCGGGCGAGCAGCATCTCGTTCTGGAAGTCGAGGCGGAAGGATGCTCCGCGGTCGGCGCCGATGCCGTCGAGCTCGGCGGCACCGCGGGTGAACCCGCCATCCACCTCGCGCTGCAGGTCGCGCACCTTTCCGTCGAACAGCCGGTGCGCGCCGAGGTCCGAGCACAGCGCATCGATGCGCTCGTCGTCGCGGAGTTCTCGGCCCGCGGCGTCGCGGCCGCGCAGGATCGCGCCGATCCTCTTCGCGAGGGTGAGCGTGCCGGGGATCGCGCACTCGCGCGCGACGGCCCCGCCGTAGGCGTAGTCGATCATGGTCGCGCCGCCGCCCATCTCGACGGTGACCGCGCGGGCCAGCCGCTCGGACCACTCGCCGTTCACCGGACGGCTGATCACCTCGTTGCCGAAGTGGTCGACGAGCACGGTGGTGCCCGGTCCGTAGCCGGCGAGGTGGAACGTGACCATCTGCGCCTCGGGGAAGGCGCGGCCCATCGCGTCGCCGTCGACCACCGGGAGTCCGGCGAGCGCCGCGGCGGCGATCGGGATCATCGAGTTGCCGCCGCCGACCTCGATCGGCATCACTGCGGTGGGCTTCCGGCCGGTGCCGCGCTCGATCGCCTCGAGGGCGGCGAGCAGCTCCGACTCGGCCATGATGCGCTCCACGCTCACCGACGGTGCGCCGATGCCGCCGACCGGCACGACGAAGTCGTCGTCGGTGAGCTCGTCGACAGCGAGCATCCGCACCGGGCCGTGCAGGCGGATGAGGCGCTTCGCGATCAGCGATCCGACGTGCGGGTCGCCGCCACCGCCGGTGCCGAGCACGGCCGCGCCGAGCGCGATCTCGTCGATGTCGGCCTCGGTGATGACGGCCTCGGTGATGACGGCGCTCATGCGTTCACCTCGTTCGCGGGCGTCTCGGCAGCGGCATCCGTCGGCGCGACCGAGCCGATCAGACGCCGCACGCCGAGCAGCAGCAGATACACGACGAAGCCGACGATCAGGCCGTCCAGCGCCGAGATCGTGGTGAGTGTGAACCAGCCGAAGCCGGGGCCGTCCTTCGGGCTCGTGGTGCCGAAAGCCACCAGCACGCCGACCGCCCAGGCGAGGATCGACCAGACATCCACGGTGGGCACGGCGGCGCCGTGCGCCCAGCGCGCGGTGCGCCGGCCGGTGAAGAAGGATGCCAGGTACACGCCGCCGTACGGGGCGATCAGGGTGCCGATCACGAGGATGAACGAGACGAAGACGTCGGCGGCGCCGATCACGCCGACGACGATGCCGATCACGGCGAGGACGGCGGTGACGGTGCGGCGGCCGAGCTTCGCCGAGATCGACGAGAACGCGAGCCCCGCCGAGTAGAGGTTGGTGGTGTTGGTGGTCCACTGCGCGAGGATCAGCACGACCACGGCGACCCCGCCCATGCCGAGCGTGAAGTACATCGTCATCAGCTCGGTCTGGTTGAGCACTCGGGCCAGCAGGATCGCCACGATGAGGATGATGGAGTTGCCGAAGAAGAAGCCCACGAAGCCGGCGGCCATGGCCTGCTTGGGGGTCTTCGCCCAGCGGGCCATGTCGGGCGAGAGCACCACGCCCAGGATGAAGATGCCCATCACCAGCGACACCGCGCCGCCGAAGGTGAAGGTCGCGTCGACCGGGGCATCCAGTCCGGCGGTGCCGTGCGTGACGAACGCGACGACCACTCCGACGACCAGCAGCAGGAGCAGCAGCGGCACGGCCAGCGAGCTCAGCCGGTTGATCGAGCGATACCCCCAGAACGCCGTGATCGCCATCAGCACGCCGCCGATCGCATTGAAGATCTGCACGGGCACGTCGATGCCGGTGAACTCGGTGAATGCGATCTGCGCGTTCTGGCCGAAGAATCCGGTCTGCACGGCGAACCAGCCCACCAGGCTGATGGTGATGGCGATCGCGAGCACGGATCCGCCGATCTTGCCGAACACCGCACGGGAGATCATCGCGGTGGACAGGCCGGTGGAAGCGCCCACATAGGTGCAGGCCATCGCGAGCAGCCCGAGCAGCAGCGATCCGAGCATCGTGGCCCAGATCGCATCCCAGAACGCCATGCCGGAGGCGAGTTCGATGCCGAGGAAGGCGCCGGAGAGGTCGATGCCGATGGCGATCCAGACGGCGGCGATGGACAGCCAGCCCTTGCGCTGGTCCTGTGGCACGACGCCGTGCTCGTAGTCGGTGGTTTCCATGTGTATGTCCTTGCGGTGGGGAGATGTCTCAGGGGCGGGTGGGAATCTCGGGCCAGGCGCTCGTGGCGCCGGCCCGTCGGGAGTAGGTGACGCGGCTGGAGCGCAGGCCCATCGAGACGGTGGTCTCGAGCAGGCGCGTGGCCGCGGCGGACGGGTCGATGACGGGCACGTCGATGCCCTCGTCGGCGAGCAGACGCTGCACCTGGGTCGCCTGACCCGCGAGTCCCGTGCAGCCGAGCACGATCGCCTCGGCATGGTCGAGCTGCACGGCCTGACGGGCGCGCAGCACCATGACGTCGAAGGTGCGATCGGGGTCGTCCTCGAGCTCGAGCACGGGGATGTCGAGGGAACGGACGGATGCCAGTCGCTGCTCGACGCCGAACCGGCGTGCCTGCTCGATCATCAGGGTGCGGTGGTGCTCGGCGACCGAGATCACCGAGAAGGCGTGCCCGAGCGTCGCCGCCAGGTGCATGGATGCCTCGCACGGGCCGAGCACGGGGATGCCGACCACCTCGCGCGCGGCCTGCACACCGGGGTCGAGCATGCAGTCCACGGCGATCGCGTCGCAGCCCTCGGCCTCGGCCTCACGGGCCGCGAGCAGCACCCAGGGAGTGACGAGCGCCTCGTCGCGGCGGCTCTCGATCGACGGCGTTCCGGCCGGGATGGTCGCGATGCTCACGCGGGTGCCGGGCGAGGCAGCGGCTTCGAAGAGCGCGAGGGTGTCGGGCACCCAGGAGGTGGTCGTGGTGGGGTTGATCACGCGCAGGTGCATCAGCCGGCCCTCCTCGCGAGACGCAGTTCCTGGTCGGGCCAGCTGATCTCCTTCTGCGCGGGTGCCGGGTAGCCGACGCCGCTGTGCGAGACGCCGAGCCGCACCAGCGTCAGCGCGTGGTGCAGGGCGGCGGCGAGCGGGTCGATCACCGGCACGTCGACGCCCGCCGTGGCAAGGCGTGCGGCGACGGCCTCCGTGCGGCCGCTGAGCATCGTGCAGCCCGCGATGATCGCGGCCGCACCGTCCTGCAGGATCGCGGCGAGCGCAGCATCCGAGAACAGCGCGAGTGTCGCCTCTTCGTCGTCGTGCAGGCCGAGCGGCGGGACGCCGAGCGCGCGGACCGAGGCGCAGCGGTGCTCGAGACGGTTGCGCTCGACGAGTTCGCGGACGACCGGGACGTCCTCGGCGAGGGTCGTGACGATCGCGAAGCGGTCGGCGAGGGTGAGCGCCAGGTGCATGCTCGCCTGCGCCGGCCCGACCACGGGGATCCGGACCAGTTCTCTGGCCGCATCCAGCCCGGGGTCGTCCATGCAGTCGATCACGATCGCGTGGGCGCCCGCTTCCTCCGCACGGATGGCCGCGTCGAGGATGCCGGGAACGGCGAAGGCATCGTCCCAGCGGCTCTCGATCGAGGAGGTGCCGGCGGAGAGGCTGCGGTACTCGATGACGGCACCGGGGACGTCGAGTGCGGGGTCGAGCTGCTGCTCGCCCAGCACGACCGGCGCGATGACCGTGATGAGCACCGGTTCGGAGGGGTCGGGTTGGGGCATGGCGCGTGCTTTCGGGCGCCCACCGGGCCGCGAGGTGCGGCGGGGTCAGGCGGAGAGAATGGTGGACAGGTGCCGCCACGCGTCTTCGAAGCGCGCGCGGTAGACGTCCGGGGAGTAGTGCGTGAGCTGGAGGAAGAGACCCTCCATGATCACGAACACCAGCGCGGTGAAGCCCTCGGGGTCGCCGGGCGCGAACGCTCCGGCGGAGACGCCGTCGTCGTAGGCGCGGCGCACGGCGGACGCGAGGTTCGTCTCGGAGGTCAGGAAGATCTCGCGGAGCGTCTCGCCCGTCGGTCCGTACTCGGCCACAGCGGCGCGAAGGCTGAACTCGGCGAGCTCCGAGCGGTCGTGGTAGTACGCCTCGATGCCGCCGAGGAGGTGCCGCAGTCGGGGCAGCGGCTCCAGGTCGGTGCTGGTGCGCACGAGCTCATCGAAGAAGGCGGTGTGATCCACGATGACCTCGGCATAGACCGCCTCGTACAGCGCTTCCTTGCTGGGGAAGTGCGCGTACAGGGAGGGCGTCTTGATTCCGACGGCCTCGGCGATCTCGCGAAGACTGGCCTCGGCGTACCCCTTGCGCGCGAAGACCGTGCGGGCTTCGGCGAGGATGCGTGCTTTGGTCATGTCTTCCTAACGATCATTAGTTAGGCAGAGGTTAGCCGCAGAAGCCCGCTCGTGCAACCGGAGGGCCGAGTGACTGGTCAGCCGCGTTTGTCGCGATACATCGCGCGGTCGGCGCGGGCGAGGACGCTGTCGACCGTGTCCGCGCTCTCCAGTTGAGCGATGCCCCATGACCAGGGATGACTCGCGTACTCGCGCAGGCGCAGCATGAGCGAGCGCGCCTGCTGGGCGTCCGTGTCCGGAAGCAGCATGGCGAACTCGTCCCCGCCGAGGCGCCCGACGATGTCGGTGCTGCGCGACAGCGACATCCACTGCGAAGAGACCGATCTGAGGATGTAGTCGCCTGCGGCGTGGCCGGCCTCGTCGTTGACTGCCTTGAACTTGTCGAGATCGAGCACGGCGACGCTCAGCGGAATGCCGCGCCGCTTCGCGCGACGCATCTCCATCTGCGTCTTCGCGAGGAAGCCTCGCCGGTTCAGCGCGCCGGTCAGCTCGTCGGAGTACGACTCCAGCCTCACGCGATGACGCATGAAGATGCCCGCCTCCAGGCACATCCAGCTGAACAGCGCCGCACCGATGAGGTTGACCGGGCCGAACAGTCCGTCGTCGCCGATGAACGGGCCGTACACGGCGGCGGCTCCCCCGCACACGAGGATCACCAGCATAACGATCCGCACGGTTCTGGCCGGATAGAACCAGGAGAAGTACATCGCCATGACCGGCAGCTCCTGCAGGGCGGCGATCGCATTCTGCCGCTCGTCCGAGAATCCGAGGTAGTACACGGACACGAGCGCCTGGGCGATGACCATCACGATGCCCACCCACTGCGGCAGAGAGATGCCGAACGCCACGACGATCAGGAAGACCGCGATGCACACCAGCGTCGTTCCCGCTGAGAGGAGCTGCTCGAACAGGGTCAGGTCGTTCTCGAACAGTTCGAACACGCCGAGGAGACCGAAGTAGAGCAGCAGCGCCGAGGTGACGACCGCGTAGGTCGAGGTGCGCTCACGGGCGGACTTCAGCCATGCGAATCGCAGCCAGCGGAGTTCCTCAGCATCCTCCGCGCGGATGTCCTGAACGACCATGTGGCGCCCCCCGTCACTGTCCGGCGTTCGTCCGACCAGGTTACGGCTTCCGGCTCTCGCCGATACAGTGAATCGTGGTCAAGACCGGTCCCGAGGAGAAGGCAGAGGTTCTCGCCGCCTTCCGCGGCGCGCGGACTGTGTTCCAGCCCATCGTCGACCTGCACGCCTGGCGGATCAGCGGCTTCGAAGCGCTGGCGCGCTTCGCGGACGGTGCTCCGCCTCCTGTCTGGTTGGCGCGGGCCGATGCGGTCGGTGCGCGCGAACAGATGGAGATCGTGCTGATCGAGTCGGCGATCCGCGCCGCGGAGGTGCTTCCCGCCGGACTCTCGGTGGCATACAACGCCTCGGGCGGCACGATGCTGCGCCCCGAGCTGCACGCCCTGTTCACCGGTCACGACCGCCCGTGGGGCCTCGAGCTGGAGGAGCGCAGGACCACGGCCAACCTCCGCAAGGTGCGCGCGACGGTCACCCGGCTCGGCGGCACCCTGTACGTCGACGATGCCGGCGCGGCCAGCGCGGATGAGACACGGGTGGCGACGCTGCGCCCGGACGTCGTGAAGATCGACAGGGATCTGTTCTGGCGGATCATCGAAGCCAACGAGCAGCCGCTGATGCTGCTCGGGGGACTCTTCGCGACGGCGCGCGCGACCGGCGCGAAGGTCCTCGTCGAAGGGGTCTCGGATGCCCCACGGCTCGACCTCGCGCGCGCGCTCGGCGCCGACTACGCGCAGGGCTACTACGTCGGCGTCCCCACCCCTCCCGAGGAGATCCCCGCGCTTCTGGCCGAGCTACACCGGCGCATCGGGGTGGATGCTCCGGGTCTCTGATCTGCGGCTCGCACCGGTATGACTCCGGCGCAGGTTCACCTTGGGCAGGATCTTGATGATGCCGAGCACGACGTAGATCAGGGTGTTGATCGCGACGAAGGTCGCCAGCACGCTGAACCAGTCGCTGTACAGCAGCGACTCCGGCAGCAGGATGCCGGTGTGCGCACCCCCGGTCATGCCGCCACCTCCTTCGTCGCGCCGTGGTCGACGTGCTTCCACGTCGCGCTCCGCCCGAACGCGATCTCGAACACGCCCTTGAGGAACGCCAGGTTCAGGAAGCAGTCGTAGACGAGCTCCGGGAACACCAGTGCGGCGATCACTCTGGCTCGCGGTCCGCCGTGCCACGCCGTGATCACCCGCTCGATCGAGAACAGCACGCCGATGCCGAGCCAGAACGGGAACCACACCCAGGTGTCCATCGCGAGGATCATGAGCAGCAGCAGCGCGAAGTAGCTGAACAGCGCGAGCACGCCGTAGCCGATCGCGATCTGCTGCGACCAGTACCGCAGCGTCTGGGGCGTGAGGCCGTAGGCGCCGAGGTTCTCGAGTGCGCCGCGCTGCCAGCGCAGGCGCTGCGCCCACAGCATCCGCCAGGTGGGCATCAGCTCGGTGACGACCGTGCACGCGGTGGGTGAGATGGTGAGCGCTCCGAGCGACTTGAGGGCGATCGTGAGCTCGTTGTCCTCGGTGAGCGCGAAGGTGTCGTACACCTCGCCCCTGCGGCCTGGCAGCTCGCTGCCGCGCGCATCCGCGACGGCGCGCAGAGCTGCCGCGCGGAACACGGACGCAGTCCCGGTGAGCACGAAGACGCGTCCGCGGCGGCGCCGGATCTCGCGCTGGTAGCGGATGTACTCGTTGCGCTGGAACTGGCCGAGCAGGCCGTGCCCTTCCTCGCCCTCGAAGAGTCCTCCGACGGCCATCAGGGCGCGATCATCGGTGAAACGGCGTACCGCCTCGGCGAGGAAATCGTCGCCGATCTGGCTGTCGGCGTCCATCACCATCACGGTGTCGTTGTCACCGAGCTCCGGAAGCAGGCCCTCCAGGGCCTGGTTGAGCGCGCCGCCCTTCTTGTGCGTGTTGCCGACCGTCTCGAATACGGTGGCGCCGTGCGCCTTCGCCACCTCGACGGTGCGGTCAGTGCAGTTGTCGGCCACCACGAGCACCCGGTCGGGCGGGGTGCTCTGCTGCTGAAGTGAGAGCAGTGTCGCCGGCAGCGACGCCTCCTCGTTGTGCGCCGGGATCAGCACCGTCACCGTCACTTCGCCGGCGAAAGCACCGCGGGTTCGTTCCATCACCGCACGCGGCGCGAGTGGGAGTTTCGTGACCTCGATGCCGGCCCGGCGGTAGCGGCTCGCGACGACGCGTTCGCTCACCACGACGAAGAGCACGAGCAGCAGAGCCACGCCCAGCGCGACGGCCAGCACGCCGAGATTGGGCAGCTCCGCGCTGTAGAGCACCTGCCACACTCCGGCCAGCGTCGTGTGCACCGGATCCCAGAGAGAGGGAGGATCGGTCACCGCGATGCCCCACCACAGCAGCCCTGCGGCCAGCAGCACGATGATGATCACCGCCAGCCCGACCGTACGCTGAAAGAACCTGTTCACGACACCCTCCCTGTCGTGCGCTCGCATGCTCATCCCCGCCTGCAACGATGCCACGCCGACGGGGAGACGGCCAACTGCGCGCCGCCGCGTCGGCCTTTCAGACGCGCCCCGCGGCGCCGGCGATGTGGGTGCGGGCGTGCGCGGCGGCCGCGGGCAGATCCTCGAAGAGATGGTTCTGGTGCCGAAGGGATGCCAGCACGCCGACCCGCTCCGCCACTCGCAGGTGCTGCGGCTGGATCCCCTTCACCAGCACGGTGATCCCGCGCCGTTCCAGCGACACGATCATGTCCGTGATCACCTGGGCACCGGTGGCGTCGAGGATCTGCAGCTGCGACATCCGGATCACGACGACCTCGATGCCCTGCAGGGTGCTCACGCGTTCCAGCATCCGCTCAGCCGCACCGAAGAACAGGGCACCCTCGAGGCGGAACACGGCGATGCGCTCGTCGCCCGGCTGCGCAGCGCCGGGCAGTTCCTCGCGGTGCACGCCGCTGGCCTTCGCCAGCTGGCGCAGCGCGAAGAACCCGGCCGCGAGCAGCCCGATCAACACGGCGTAGATGAGGTCGACGCTCACGGTCACGATCGCCGTGATGATGAAGACGACGGCATCCGACCTGGTCGACCCCATCACTGCACGCACCGTGGACGGCGCGATCATGCGGCACGAGGTGACCATCAGCACGCCCGCCAGGGCGGCGAGCGGGATGTGCGAGACGACGGATGCCCCGACGAACACGATCAGGAGCAGCAGCAGCGCGTGCACGATGGCGGCCACCCGGGTGCGCGCGCCCGCGCGGATGCTGACCGCGGTGCGCGCGATGGCGCCGGTGGCCGGCATCCCGCCGAACAGCCCGGAGGCGATGGATGCCAGCCCCTGGCCGACCAGCTCGCGGTCGGCGTCGTAGGGGCCGGTGTGGGAGATGCTCGCGGCGACGCGGGCAGCCAGCAGCGATTCGATGGCGGCGAGCGCCGCGACGGCGAGCGCGGGGCCCAGCAGCGAGCCCGTGTGCGAGAAGTCGGGCAGCGTCGGAGCGGGCAGCCCCGACGGCAGCTCGCCGATCACGTCGACGGGCAGACCGAGCACTGCGGCGAGGAACCCTGTGGCGACGATCGCCAGCAGCGAGCCGGGGAACTTCGGCGCGACCTTCACCGAGACGAGCATGATCGCGACGACGATCGCGACCAGCAGCAGCGACCAGCCGAGCTTCGGCCAGCTCACCGTCATCAGGGACTGGACCGCGGCGACCGCGGCGTTCGTGCTCTCGCCCGGCTTCGTGCCGGTGGCGGTCGGCACCTGCTGCAGGAAGATGATCACCGCGATGCCGAGCGTGAACCCCTCGATCACCGGCCACGGGATGTAGCTGATCGTGCGGCCGAGTCGGAGGATGCCTGCGAGCAGCACCATCACGCCGGCGAGCAGGCAGATCAGCGCGAGCGCACCGGTCCCCTGCGACGCCATGATCGGCGCCAGCACGACCACCATCGCGCCGGTCGGGCCGGACACCTGCACGTTCGAGCCGCCGAAGATCGCGGCCACGATGCCCGCGATGATGGCGGTGACGAGACCGCTCTCGGCGCCCGCTCCCGAGCTGACGCCGAACGCGAGCGCGAGCGGCAGCGCGACGATGCCGACCGTGACGCCGGCGAGCAGGTCGCCGCGCCAGGTGCGCGGCACCGCGCGGTAGTCGGCGCGCGAGGGCAGCAGCGCGAGGAATCCCCGGAGGTTCATGACGCGCGGGCTCCCGCGAGATCGGACGCCGCGGCATCCGGGATCTCGGGCAGCGCCTCGGCACCGGCGAACTCCTGCTGCGCGGTCTGCACGATCTCGCCGAGCAGCGCGCGGGCGACGCGCAGCAGGTCGGCGACCTGCGGGTAGGCGAGCCGGTAGTAGACCAGGCTGCCGCGGCGCTCGGACACGACGAGGCGATTGCGGCGCAGCACGGCGAGGTGCTGCGAGACGTGCGATGCCTCGAGTCCGGTGTCGTCGAGCAGCTCCGAGACGGATGCCTCGGGCGCGGCCGAGAGCGCCTCGAGGATGCGGATGCGGATCGGGTGCGCGAGGCCCTTGAACAGGCCGGCCTTCACCTCGTACAGCGGACGGGTCGGGTCGCTCAGCATCGACGCACCTCCTGAAATGATGAATTCATCATATCGCGATACCATGGAGCCATGGCCGATCAGCTTCCCCTGTGCCCCGAGTGCTCCAGCGACCTCGCCTACGAGATGGGTGCGCTGCTCGTCTGCCCGATGTGCGGACACGAGTGGTCGCCCGCCGACGCAGCGGCCGACGGCGAGGCGCCTGCCGAGCGCGTCGTGAAGGATGCCGTCGGCAACGTGCTCGCCGACGGCGACACCGTCGTGGTCACCACGACGATCAAGGTGAAGGGCTCGCCGCAGGGCATCAAGGCGGGCACGAAGGTGCGCGGCATCCGCCTGATCGACCCGGTGAACGGCCACGACATCGACTGCAAGGTCGACGGCTTCGGCGCGATGCTGCTGAAGTCGAGCCTGGTCAAGAAGGCCTGACCGGCCCACCTCGGGTCTCAGCGCACCGTGATGTCGAAGGTCAGCGTCTGCTGATCGGCCGGGTCCTCGGGGACCTCGCCGCGGAACCGGTACTCGTAGGTCAGGGTGGTCTCACCCTTGCCCACGGCCGGGAACGTGACCGTCATGACCGAACTCGATCCGGGCGCCGGCTTCGCCGCCTCCGACTCGAACTTCTCGCTCGGCTCGCCGAGGACCTTCGGGTCGGGCGCTTCGACCAGCAGCCAGCCGTCGCCGACTCCGGAGCTCACCTCGCCGAGATCCACGACGAGCTCCCCGCCGACCGGCACGGTCCCGCTGAGGTGGCCCGCATCGACCGTGACCTGCTGCGTTCCGGAACAGGCCGTCAGAGCGATCATCGCCGCCACCACCAGTGCCGCGCCGCCGGCACGCATCCTCATCCGCATCGTCGCCCCCTCGGCGGTCACACTACTGGAACGAGCCGGCGTGAAAGGATCGAGACATCATGACTCTCGATCCGAAGGCAGTGCGCGGCGCAGACCCGGATGCCGTGTACATGGCGTTCGTCGAATGGGCGGAGAGCACCGGCATCCAGCTGTACCCGGCGCAGGACGAAGCGGTCATCGAGATCGTCTCGGGCAACAACCTGATCCTCAGCACCCCGACCGGAACCGGCAAGTCGCTCGTCGCCGTCGGCGCGCACTTCGCGGCGATGGCCGACGGCCGTCGCACGTACTACACCGCTCCGATCAAGGCCCTGGTCAGCGAGAAGTTCTTCGCGCTGGTCGACGTGTTCGGCGCCGAGAACGTCGGCATGGTCACCGGCGACTCCGCCGTGAACGCGGATGCCCCGATCGTGTGCTGCACGGCCGAGATCCTCGCGAACCTCGCGCTGCGCGAGGGGCCGGATGCGGATGTCGGGCAGGTCGTGATGGACGAGTTCCACTTCTACGGCGACCCCGACCGCGGCTGGGCCTGGCAGGTGCCGCTGCTCACGCTGCCGCAGGCGCAGTTCATCCTGATGTCGGCCACCCTCGGCGACGTGACCGAGCTGGCCGCCGACCTCACCCGGCGCACCGGTCGTGAGACAGCCGTCGTCACGGGTGTCGAACGCCCCGTGCCGCTGCACTACTTCTACGAGGTCACCCCGATCCACGAGACGATCGACGACCTGCTGCACACCAACCAGTCCCCGATCTACATCGTGCACTTCTCGCAGGCCGCGGCGATGGAACGGGCGCAGGCGCTCGCGAGCGCCAAGGTCGCCAGCCGCGAGCAGCGCGATGAGATCGCCGCGCTGATCGGCGACTTCCGGTTCACGACGGCGTTCGGCAAGACCCTGTCGCGTCTGCTGCGGATGGGCATCGGCGTGCACCACGCCGGCATGCTGCCGAAGTATCGCCGGCTCGTCGAGCAGCTCGCGCAGCGCGGGATGCTGCGGGTCATCTGCGGCACCGACACCCTCGGCGTCGGCATCAACGTGCCGATCCGCACGGTGCTGCTCACCGCGCTGACGAAGTTCGACGGCACGCGCATGCGGCAGCTGAACGCCCGCGAGTTCCACCAGATCGCCGGTCGCGCGGGTCGCGCGGGCTTCGACACCGCCGGCACCGTGGTGGCCCAGGCGCCGGAGCACGAGTCCGAGAACATCGCCGCGATCCGCAAAGCCGGCGACGACCCGAAGAAGAAGCGCAAGATCATCCGCAAGAAGGCTCCGGACGGCTTCGTGTCGTGGGGCGAGCCGAGCTTCAACAAGCTCATCGAGGCCGAGCCCGAGACGTTGACCTCGCACATGCAGATCACCAGCGCGATGATGCTGAACGTGATCGGCCGCGGCGGCGACGTCTTCGGAAATATGCGCGCGCTGGTATACGACAACCACGAGCCGCGTTCGAAGCAGCGGATGCTGGCCCTGCGCGCCCTCGGGATCTATCGGACCCTTCGCGAGTCGGGCATCGTCGAGGACGGGCCGGACGGCATCAGACTGACCGTCGACCTGCAGCCCAACTTCGCGCTCAACCAGCCGCTCTCGCCCTTCGCGCTGGCCGCGTTCGAACTGCTCGAGCCCGACCCTTCGTCAGGCTCAGGGACCGGTCAATTCGCTCTGGACATGATCTCGATCGTGGAGTCCACCCTGGACGATCCGCGCGCGATCCTCTCGCAGCAGGAGTTCATCGCCCGCGGCGAGGCCGTCGCCGCGATGAAGGCCGAGGGCATCGAGTACGACGAGCGGATGGAGCTGCTCGAGCAGATCACCTATCCGAAGCCGCTCGCCGAGCTGCTGTCGGCCGCGTTCGACACCTTCAGTGCCGCGCAGCCCTGGATCCGCGACTTCCAGCTGCATCCGAAGTCCGTCGTGCGGGACATGTACGAGCGGGCGATGTCGTTCGGGGAATACGTCGCCTTCTACAAGGTCGCGCGGTCCGAGGGTGTTGTCCTGCGGTACCTGTCGGATGCGTACCGGGCCGCCTCGCAGACCATCCCCGAGCATCTGAAGAGCGAGGAGCTGCGCGACCTGATCGAATGGCTCGGCGAACTGGTGCGCCAGGTCGACTCCAGCCTGCTCGACGAATGGGAGGAGCTCGTCTCCGGGCATCCGGTCGACCACGAGGACGGGCCGGTGGTGCCACCGGCGCCGAAGCGGCTCACCACGAATGTCCGCGCCTTCCGCATCCTGGTGCGCAACGAGCTGTTCCGACGGGTGCAGCTCGCCGCTCGCGAGGATCTCGACGCCCTCGCCGAGCTCGACCCGTCGTTCGACGGCTGGGAGGCCGCGCTGGACGGCTACTTCGCCGAGCACGACGAGATCCTCACCGGGGCGGATGCCCGCAGTTCGGCGCTCCTGATGATCGAGGAGGGTGGCTCGTCGTGGAGCATCCGTCAGATCCTGGACGACCCCGAGGGCGACCACGATTGGGGCATCTCGGCGACCGTCGACCTCGCCGAGTCGGACGAGGCCGGAGAGGCCGTGATCACCGTCACCGCGGTGAACCGTCTCTGACCGCGAGGCGGGCGCCGATGTCCACCCCCGCGCGTATCGTCGGGAACAACGACAAAGGTGAAGAAGAAGATGACGAAGATGACGAAGACGTTCCCGACCCCCATCCACCACGCGATCGTGCCCGCCTATCTGCTGGCCAGGCTCGCGCAGTCCGAGCGGTACTCCACCGCGGCGGATGCCGCGCGGCAGACGCTCATCGCCGGGCGTCCGCCGTTCCGCTCGCGGCTCGAGCTCTCGATCGACGAGTCCGGCGCGCTGGTCGCCGAGGTGACCGCCGCTCCCGACCGCACGGTCTCGGATGCCGAGGGCACCGAGACCCTGCCCGGCACGGTCGTGCGGAAAGAGGACGACGCACCCGTCGCCGATGTGTCCGTGAATCAGGCCTTCGACGGCTTGGGCGCCACGTTCGACATGCTGCTCGAGGCGTTCGAGCGCAACTCGCTCGACGGCGCCGGCGCGCCGCTGAACGCCACCGTGCACTACGGCCAGAAGTACGACAACGCCTTCTGGGACGGCGCCCGCATGGTCTTCGGCGACGGAGACGGCGAGGTGTTCCAGGGCTTCACCGGCTCGGTCTCGGTGATCGGCCACGAGCTCGGGCACGGGGTCATCCAGACCGCCTCCGGCCTGGAGTACCAGGGCCAGCCCGGCGCGCTGAACGAGTCGATCGCCGACGTGTTCGGCGCCCTCACCGAGCAGCACCTGCTCGGGCAGACGGCCGATCAGGCCAGCTGGCTGATCGGCGCCGACCTCTTCACCGACGCGGTGCAGGGCCGCGCGCTGCGCGACATGCTGAACCCGGGCACCGCTTATGACGACGATGAGCTCGGCAAAGATCCGCAGCCCGCAGACATGGCGCACTACGTGACCACCACCGAGGACAACGGCGGGGTGCACATCAACTCCGGCATCCCGAACCGCGCGTTCGCCCTCACAGCGACCGCTCTGGGCGGTCACGCCTGGGAAGAGGCGGGCACGGTCTGGTACCGCGCTCTGACCGGCGGGCTGTCGACCACGGCCACCTTCGCGCAGTTCGCCGACGCGACACTGGTTGCGGCGCGCGAACTGGGCGATACCGTGGAAGAGGCGGTCCGCAACGCGTGGACCACCGTCGGAGTGATCACGGATGGATCCACAGGCACCACGGCCGGATGACGCGCCCGCCGGCGCGCTCGCGGTGCTCGTCGTGCGCACCGGCGGGATCGCCGGCATCCGCCGTCGGTGGCGGGTGGATCCCGGCCCCGACGAGGAGCGGCGCTGGCTCGAGCTCATCGAGAGCTGCCCCTGGGATGACCCGGAGCCCGAGTCGCCGCTCGGCGCGGACAGGTTCACCTGGCTGATCCAGGCCACCACCCTGCACGATGAGCGGCGCCGCGAGTTGCCGGAGTCGGCGCTGGTCGGCGCCTGGCGCGACCTCGTCGACGCCGTGCGGGAAGCGCCTCGGGACGAGCCCCGCGCCGACGCCTCGCAGGCGGAGGGACAATAGCCGCATGGGTCTTTTCCAGCAGCGTCCCGAGGAGGAGCAGAACGAGTGGGCCGGGCTTCCGTCCGAACCGCTCGATCCGCAGAGCGCCGCCGAGCAGCTCGATGCACCGCCCACGGCATCCGATATCTTCGGCCTGGGCGGCGGCCCGCTCTACACGACCGTGGTGTTCCCGGTCGCGGCCCCGGCGCCCGGGGCCGCGGACGTCACGGCGAGTGGCGAAGACGACGAGGACGAGGACTAACCCCGCTGCCGCCTCAGGATCGCGGTAAGCGCCGCGCCGACCACGCCGATCGCGGTAGCGACGACCACCGGCAGCCATCCGACCGCGAGCGCCGCGGGGAACACCTGCATGCCCGCTGCCGCCATCTCGCTGAGGTCGCCCGCCAGCACGCGTGAGCCGAGGGCGTACTGGATCGCGGTGAATGCGGCGGGCACGATCCACAGTGCGCTCAGCCCGAGCAGCCAGACGATCAGGCGCGTCGCCGGCACCGCCCCGCACCAGGCCAGGGCGAGACCGACCACGATCGCCGGCACCCAGCGCAGCAGCAGGATGATGCCCTGCGGAACACCTGTCGTGCCCGAGAGCAGCTGCGCCCACATGCCGATCCAGCCGGCGAACGGCACGGCGGCGAGCGCGATGCCGAGGGCCGCGGGCCCGTTGGACGGCCGGGCGATCAGCCAGTAGCCGACCTGCGCGAAGCCGACCGCGATGATCGCCCCGAACAGCAGTCCGCCGAGGTACCACCAGGCCCGGCTGTCGTCGAGGTCGAGCCCGCGGGCATCCGCGATGAAGCTCTGCGTGACGGCGACGACATGCCCGATCAGCACGCCGAGCGCGATCGGCCAGGCCTTCCAGGTGCGGGCGAGCAGGCGCCGGGCGACGCCGGCGAAGACGCCGCCCATCACGATCAGCACGAACATGCTGGTCGCGTAGTACTGGCTCACCGGCAGCAGCGAGAACGGCATCTGGAAGCGCTGCACCTCGGTGCGCCACAGGTTCTGCACCGGCAGGATGCCGCCGGCCGCGATCCACGGGGCGACGCCTGCGGCGACAGCCACGACTCCGAGCGCGGTGCCCGCGAGAGCGTTGCTCTGCTGCGGGGCGTGCGCCGGGGCATGGACACTCATGCTGTCAAAGGTGTCACGTCATGCTGGGGTAGTGCTGGGTGACGCTCTCCTCAGCGCGCCTCGCCAGGAGCAGGCCATCGCCCGGAGCGCTCCTTGAACCTGATCGCCGCGAGCGCCGGCGACATGTCGAACACCATTGGGTTCACCTTCAGCCGGGTGCCGTCGCCGGCGCGCAGTTGCAGTCGGGAGCGCCATCCGGCCTCCGCCACGGTGTAGGTCGTGACGTCGCGGTACGCGATCTCGCCCTGACGGCCGAGGAAGGTGCGGAACCGCACCCCGTCGGCACCGGTCTGCACGTAGCGGTTGCGATGCAGCAGCAGCACGATCAGGCCGAGGATCAGGGCGACCACCGAGCCGATCCGCATCGGCACCGGATCGGTTCCCTGCCTGGCCGAGAACCCGGCGAGGCCCATGCCCACGCCGGCGATCAGCAGCAGCCATCCGATGAGGGGCACGATCAGCGGCATCCGCTGCTTCTTCGGGCCGGTCTCGACCGGCCGGGTGGGCTTGCGGAACAGCCGCACGACCATGCCGATCACCAGCGCGACGACCAGCAGGATCAGCAGGAATTTGACGACGATGCCCACGTGCCGGATCAGTCTCTGTCGGCGGTGAGGAAGTCGGATGCCGCGTCGCGGAACCCACGGGATGCGGGGGTGTTGAAGTGGTGCCGCCCTGGCACCTCGACCAGCCGCCCCTGGGGCGTGACCTCCGCGAGCCGGCGCGATCCCTCCAGGATGGTGTCCTCG
Source organism: Microbacterium sp. NPDC057659 (assembly GCF_042799915.1). Taxonomy (NCBI): domain Bacteria; kingdom Bacillati; phylum Actinomycetota; class Actinomycetes; order Micrococcales; family Microbacteriaceae; genus Microbacterium; species Microbacterium sp. NPDC057659. The sequence continues at coordinate 108,515 of NZ_JBHVHU010000002.1, forward strand.
GTGCCGGTGACGAACAGCACCGGAACCTGCGGGGCATTCTCGGGATGGGCGATGATCGCGTCGTTGCGCATGCCGCGGGCGAGGGCGAGCAGAGCGCGCAGATCGTTGCCCGGCACCCGCTCCGTGAGCTCGATGTAGCTCTGCGTGACGGGATCGCTGATCGGTGCGCCTTCGTCGAGGTGCGCCTGCACCTCTTCGAGCACGATGCGATCGAGGGCAGTGCCGTCGGGCACGCCGCCGAGTACGGCCCGGTCGATGCGGTCCTCGAGGTCGAGCATGACCTGCCATCCGACGCGTCCGCCGAGCGAGTACCCGAGGTACGACGCGGTGTCGACGAGGTAGGTGTCGAGCACGGTCTCGACATCCGCGGCGAGCGTCCGAAGACTGTAGGCACCTGCCTCGTGCGGCTTCTCGCTGCGGCCGTGGCCGCGCTGGTCGATGCCGATCACCCGCAGACCGGATGCCGCGAGCCGGCGCTCCAGACCGGTGAGCACCCAGTTGTCGTGGGTGTTCGACGCGAACCCGTGCACCATGACCACGACCGGGGCATCGAGATCGCCCCAGGTGTAGGTCGCGAGGCTCGTTCCGTCGGCCGTGTACACGCGCTGGGGGTCGGGCATCTGCAGTGCGGAGATCGGAAGGGCCATGACATCATTCTGCCCCTGCGCCGGTTCAGCCGACGCAGGGGCAGAAGAGACGTCGGTTACTACGGCACGAGCACCGTGCGCTCGAGGCGGTCGTATCCGGCCTCCATGCCGTCGATCATGCCGGTGGCGAGGATCATGTCGCGAGTCTCCTTGTCGGGGTACTCGATGAGCATGGTGATGAGAGTGGCGTCGTCCTCCTCGTAGAGGCTCAGATCGTTGAGGGTGGAAGGCCCGTCGGTGCCGATCATCATCTCGGTGGTGACCGCGCGACGCGGGGCGTCGATGAGCAGCACGTCGCCCTCGAAGCCGAACGGCTCGCCCTCGGTGTCGCCGACCGGCGCCCACGAGGTGCGGTAGTGCTTGCCGACCGTGTCGGCCGGGATGTCCTCGGTCATCACCCAGCCGTCGGGTCCGGTCATCCACTGCTTGGTGAGCTCCGGGTCCATGTGGGCGCGCCAGACCACCTCGCGCGGGCCGTTCACCAGGCGGGTGATGCGCACGTGTGTGTCGTCGAGCAGTTCGAGGCGGGTGCCCTTGCCCTGCGCGTACTCGCGCAGGTCCTGCAGCACGGCGTCGATCTGCGCCATCGCCATGCGGGTGCCCTCGACCATACCCATCTCGACGGACTGCTGGAGTGCCTCGACCGAGTCGAAGTGGGTGACGCAGGTCATTCGGGTGGAGCCGTCCTCCTCGGCGAACCCGAAGACCATGCGCATCGCGGGGAAGCCGAGCGGTTCGCCGGCTTCGTCGACGAAGCAGTCCAGCACCTCGAAGCTGTTGGGCTCCTCGATCTTCAGGAACTCCCAGCGACCGGAGGACTTCTCGCCCTGCGGGCTGGTCATGTGGTACTGCGCGAAGCCACCGGGACGGTGGTCGAAGCTGGTGAACGTCGCCGGCCAACCGGGAGGACCCCAGAACCGCTCGAGCTGCTGCGGGTCGGCGTACGCGTTCCAGACGCGCTCGACCGGAGCCGCGAACTCGGCCGTCACGGTGAGGGTGAGTGCCTCGGGGTCGTTGGTGATGTCGATGACGGGCATTGTCAGTCTCCTTGATCAGGTCGTGCGGGGTCGTTGCGGGGATCTGGCTCGGCGAGCAGGTCGTCGAGACGGGCGATGCGTGCGCGCCAGAGTTCCTCGTAGCGGGCGAGCAGCGCCTTGGCGCGGGCGATCATGTCAGGATTCGCGCGGACCAGCCGCTCGCGTCCCTCGGCGCGCTTGATGATGAGCCGCGCCTCTTCGAGGACGGCGACGTGCTTCTGGACCGCGGCGAACGACATGTCGTAGTCGCGGGCCAGCTCGGAGACGGACTGCTCGCGATCGATCGTCCGGCGCAGGATGTCGCGCCGGGTCGACGTCGCCAGTGCGTGGAACACACGGTCGATCTCCGTCTCGCTCAGTTCTGTTTGTGCAACCATTTGGTTGTACGTTACGACGGGTGGATGCCGGTGTCAAGACCCTTCTCCTGCGTGCTGGCATCCGTAGTGTCGGACCATGACGGAACTCACCCAGCCCACCGGTCGCGAGTCCGCTGTCCGCGCGATCCCGCGGGAGGACGGCAGCGCGCCGCGCGCGCTCGTGCTCGGCACCACCGGCTACATCGGCGGACGCCTCACACCCCGACTGCTCAACGCCGGCTACCGGGTGCGCGTACTGGCCAGGGATGCCGCACGTGCGGCGTCCCTCCCCTGGGGATCGGATGTCGAGATCGTCGAGGGGTCCGCGGAGGACGAGGACGCCGTGACTCAGGCGATGACCGACGTCGACGTCCTGTACTACCTGGTCCACTCCATGGGTGCGGGCAAGGGCTTCGAGGAGGCGGATGAACGCGCGGCCGAAACCGTCGCCTCCGCCGCATCATCCGCCGGAGTCCGTCGGATCGTCTACCTCGGCGGCCTGCATCCCGAGGGCATCCGGCTGTCGCCGCACCTGCGCTCGCGGGTGCGGGTGGGCGAGATCCTCCTCGCCTCCGGCGTGCCGACCCTCGTGCTGCAGGCGGGCGTCGTCATCGGATCCGGATCCGCCTCCTTCGAGATGATCCGGCACCTCACCGACGTGCTGCCGTACATGCCCGCGCCGAAGTGGGTGCGCAACCGCATCCAGCCCATCGCGATCCGCGACGTCCTGTACTACCTGCTCGCCGCCGCGCGCGTCGGCCCGACGGTGAATCGTGCAGTCGACATCGGCGGCCCCGACGTGCTGCGCTACGGGCAGATGATGAACGGCTACGCCGTCGAGGCCGGCCTGCCGCAGCGCGCGATCGCGGCCCTGCCGGTGCTGACGCCGGGCCTCGCCTCACACTGGGTGAACCTGGTGACGCCGGTGCCGCGCGCGATCGCGCGCCCGCTGGTCGCCTCCCTGCAGAACGAGTGCATTGTGAAGGACCGCGCCGTCGACGAGATCATCCCTCCGCCCGACGGCGGCCTGACGCCGTATCGGCGCGCAGTCGCCCTCGCGCTCGGCCGCGTCGAGGCCGACTCCGTCGAGACCAGTTGGAAGGACGCCGAGGTCAGCGGCGCACCGAGCGATCCGCTGCCGAGCGATCCTGACTGGGCCGGCCGCACGGTCTTCACCGACGAGCAGTCACTGGACACCACCGCGTCGCTCACCAGCCTGTGGGCCGTGATCATGGGCATCGGAGGGGAGAACGGCTGGTACTCCTCCGGCTTCCTCTGGGCCGTGCGGGGCTGGATGGACCGGCTCGTCGGCGGGGTCGGGCTGAGCCGCGGTCGGCGCAGCCGCAGCCGGCTCACGATCGGGGACGCCCTGGACTTCTGGCGGGTGGAGGCTGTGCGCGCTCCCGACGCGGAGGACGGCGGCCTGCTGCGGCTGCGCGCCGAGATGAAGGTGCCCGGCGCGGCGTGGCTCGAGCTGCGAGCCCTGCCGACGGCCGCGGGATCGCAGTACGCGCAGCGGGCGGTGTTCTTTCCTCGAGGGCTGTCTGGCAGGCTCTACTGGCTCGCCGTTCTGCCCTTCCACGGGCTGATCTTCTCGGGAATGGCCGCCCGCATCACCGCGGCGGCGGAAGAGTCTGCGTCGCGTGAGGGCGACAACGGGGCGCGGCCGCCGCAGTCCGGGAGCAACCAATCGGATGGCCACGCGTCTGCGGACTCCAGCTCCACTTCGACCCCGAGATAGCCGCCACGCCGATCAGCGGCCTCCTGGATCTCGGTCCGTTCCCGGGCGGCGAGGTCAGCGGGGCTCGCCGGGCAGCGGCCAGCGGCCGCGCTCCTCCTTGAACCGGATCGCCGCGAGCAGCGGTGACACGTCGTACATGTTCGGGTTCAGGGCGAGCTTCACGCCGTTGCCCGCCTTCACTCTGAGGTTCGGCTGCCCGTTCAGCTCGGTCATCCGGTAGGTGACGATGTCGCTGTATACGATGCGCTCCTCGCGTCCGAGCACGGTGCGGAAGTGCACGACATCCGCCTCGGGCGCGACATACCAGTTGCGGTAGACGCCGAGGAAGAGGATGCCGCCGATCACGATCGCCACCGACGCGATCCGGAACGCGGTCGGATCGTCCGCGTCATCCGAGGTGAACGCGACCAGCGACATCAGGGCGCCGAGCACCAGGAACACCCAGCCGACGACGGCGACGAGCTTCGGCATCCGCTGGCGATCCGGGTGCGTCTTCGAGACGTTCGGATGCCGACGCATCCACCACACGACCAGCGGGATCAGCGCGACGACGACGATCAGCAGGATGATCTTGGTCAGCGCGATGTTGGTCAGCACCGTTCGACGGTATCAACGCCGATCCCTCAGCCCTTGACGCAGCGGGCACCTCGGCGCATGCTGGTCGCCGTCTACGCTTGAGAGGTGGCCGAATCTCGCGGACGGGTGTGGACGGGCGTCATCAGAGTGGCCCCGTCCCGCGGCGACCATCGCGTCGCGATCCGTGCCGCGGTCAGCGTCGGCGTGCCGCTCCTGATCCTCTGGGCGATCGGGCGGCTCGACCTCAGCATCTACGCGAGCTTCGGGTCTTTCGCAGCGCTCTACGGACGCGGCGACGTCTTCTCGGATCGCCTGCGCATGCAGGCGAGCGCAGGAGGGGTCCTGCTGCTGGCGATGCTCGCCGGAACCGCACTGTCGTTCTTCGGCGTGCCGGCGCTGGTCGCCGTCGTCGCGGTCGCCGTGGTCGCCTCGCTGGTCACGCTGCTCGCCTATATGATGCGCTGGCATCCCCCTGGAGCGCTGTTCGCGGTGTTCGCGATCGGAGCGACCGCCAGCATCCCGGCATCCGGCGTCGCGTTCGCGAACGTGCTCGTCGTCGGCACCGCGAGCGTGATCTTCGCGCTGCTGGTGACGACGGTGTTCGCGGCCGCCAGGGACCGCGCCGTGCCCGAGATCGTCCCCGCACCGGCCCGGCAGCGGATCGGCGGCGTCGCCTGGGAGATGGCCATCACGGTCGGAGCCGCCACGCTGCTCGCCGGCGCGATCGGACTGCTGCTGGTGGGAACGCACTGGTACTGGGCGATGGTCGGCGCGGCTGCCGCGGTCGGCGGCGCACACGTCAACGCGCGCATCATCCGCGGCATCCAGCGTCTGGTCGGCACGCTGCTGGGCGTCCTGGTCGCCGCCGGCATCCTCGCCCTGCACCTGCCGCCGCTGGCCGTCGTCGCGCTCGCGATCGTGTTCCAGGCCTGCACCGAGATGTTCGTCGGACGCAACTACGGCATCGCGATGGTCTTCGTCACGCCGCTCGCCCTGCTCATGGTGGAGCTCGCCGCGCCGACGTCCGTCGACGTGCTGCTGCGGGACCGGATGCTCGAGACGGTGATCGGCGTGGCCGCTGGAACTCTGATCGCCGTGATCTCCGCGGCGGTCCGCCGCACTCACACGACGTCTCGAGGATGAAGATGGATGCCACGCTCGCCGCGCTCCCTCAGGACGCCGACCACCGCACCGCCGAGCGCGCGTTCAGGGATACCGGATGGACGCGCGCCGGCGCCGGGGACTGGGCCATCGCGCTGCGCGCACCGGATGGATCGGCCGCGGTGCGGATCAGTCCCTTCGATCCGACCGGGCCGTACACGGCGGAGCTGTACCGCGCGGCCGCGCACACCCGGCTGGTGCCCGAGCTCTTCGCGCATCGGCGGCTGGCCGGTGGCGGCGACCTGCAGCTGATGGAGTGGCTGACGCCCGTGGACGAGTCGGATGCGCATGCGTTCCACGGACTGATCGCCCAGCGCGACGAGGCCGTGGCCGAGCTCGTCGACATCATCGACGGCATCCACGCCAGGGCGCTGCGCGAGCTGCCCTGGTGCGGCCCGCTCGACACGAATCCGTCGAACGTGATGCGCGGGGCCGACGGCCGGCTCGTCGTGACCGACCTGTTCTACGCCGACGGCCCGGCGCTGTACTCGACGGCCGGCGGCGACCCGGACCTGCTCGTCTCGCGCATCCCCGAGCCGGAGCGGCGCTTCCTCACCGAGATCCCGCTCGCCGCCTCCGGTCCGTGGGACGACGCGTCGCGGGACGAGATGCGCCGCGGCATCGCGGCGGCGGATGCCCGGGCTGTGCAGTCCGGGTCCTGAGGGAGTCCACCATCCCGGGCCCTGAGCGAGCCCACCATCCCGGGCCCTGAGCGCCCTTCGTCACTTCGTCTCGCTCCGCTCGCTCAGTACGGCGCTCGTCGCTGCGCTCCTCGCTCAGGATCCGCGAAGCGAGACGAAGGGCGCTCACCCCTCGGAAAGTCCGCCATCCCCGGGCCCTGAGCGAGCGAAGCGAGACGAAGGGCGCTCGGTGTCGGCGGTGGAGCGTAGTCTCGGCCGGGTGCCAGGAGATGAGCTGCATCGGCCCCGAGTCGTGATGATGTGCGGGCCGGGCGGTGCCGGCAAGACCACCTATGCCAAGCGCCTGGAGCGGGAGGACTGGATCCGCCTGTCGTTCGAGGTGGAGTTCTGGGATCGCGGGATCACGACGATGCCCTCCGCGGAGGTGGTCGCCGAGGTCGCGGTGGAGCTCAAGGCCCGCCTGCTGCACCTGGTCGCGACCGGACACGACGTCGTGCTCGACTTCGGATTCTGGTTCCGGCGGCAGCGCGAGGAGTATCGCGCACTGCTCGCGCCGCTTGGCGTCGTGCCGGAGACGATCTACATCGCGACGCCTCTCGAGACGATCCTCAGCCGGGTCGGCGACCGGCACGGCAGGCAGGCGGATGACTGGCCGCTCACCGAGCAGACGGCGAGGGAGTACTTCGAACGGTTCGAGCCCCCGACGCCTGAGGAAGGTCCGCTCGAAGTCATCCGCTAGCGACCCTGCACTGTGATGAACTGTCGGGCATGGGCTCAGAGCAACCGTTCGCGATTCCCGCCGCGGTCGTCAGCGGCTTCGAGTCCGGCGACGACGCGACTCGTGACTGGGGACGCCTGCTGCCGTCGGTCGCCCGCGACCTTCTTCAGAAGTGGGATCTTCGTCCTGATGGTGCGGTCCGGGCCGGCGAAGCGGGGATCGTCGTACCGGTGCTTCGTGCCGACGACACCCCCGCCGCGCTGAAGCTGCAGGTGCCGAAACCGGAGACCCGTGCCGCGGCGCTCGGGCTCACCGCTTGGAAGGGTCGAGGGATGGTTCGGCTCCTGGACTACGACGCCGACCGGGGCGGGATGCTGCTCGAGCGACTGCACGCAGATCACAGTCTCGAACGCGTCGAGGACGACGACGCCGCGGTTCGCGTGGTCGGCGGGCTCCTCGCGCGCCTGCACAGCGTGCCTGCGCCGGCCCCTCTCCCTCGGCTCACGACGATCGTCGCAGGGATGCTCACGGACGCCCCTGCGGCGATGCGATTTCTCGACAGCGACGACCGTGCTCGTGTCGATCGTTGGGCGCGTCAGGTCACCGCGGTGGAAGCCGAACCCGGAGATCGCCTCCTGCACTGGGATCTGCATTACGGCAATGTCCTGGCCGCAGACCGAGAGCCGTGGCTGGCGATCGACCCCGAGCCCCTCATCGGCGACCCCGGGTTCGACCTCTGGCCCGCTCTGGACAGCGGGTGGAGCGCTGATGAGTCCGTCTCAGACGCACCCCGCATCGTGCGCCGACGGTTCGGCATCCTCACCGAGATGCTGGACCTCGACCGCGCCCGCGCCGTGGCGTGGACGGCTGCCCGCCTGCTGCAGAACACGCTCTGGGACATCGAAGACGGGCATCACGCCATCAGCACGTCCGCGAAGACCGTGGACGACGCCCTCGCATCCTTCAGCGGATAGGCCACGTCCGCGATCCGTGCGTTCAGACGCGGCGCAGCCGTTCCGCGCGACTCTCGTCGACGCCACCGCGCCACCCGGACAGCGGCGGTGTGATGTCCGACCGGGGCCCGCCGGACCACGCCTCTTCGACCTCTCGGCGGGAGACGAATCCGTCCCAGCTGGGCGCGAGACTGCTGGGCAGCACCCCGATCTCGGCGAGGCCGATGAGGATGCCGTAACGCTGATACTTGTCGGTTCCCGGCACGATCCTGGCGCGGGCCACCGCCTTCTCCAGCGCACCCGCGGTCGTCCCCGCGGGCTGCGCGACCACCACATCCAGCAGTGCCCCCACCCGCTCGCGATCATCTGCCGTCGGCGTCGGAAGTCCGGTCGCGGCCGCGGCCTCGAGATCGGGCAGGTACTTGTAGGGCTGTTCGTTCCACGCCCATCCGAGCGCGATGCGCAGGAGCACCTCAGTCGTATCGACGGCGAATGCGTCTCCGTCGCGAGGCTCCAGCCCGCAGTCCGGCAGGCTCGCGCCCGCGGCCGACAGATGGCGGGCCCACCCGAACGAGATCACGATCTGACGGCCGGACGGCGCACTGCCGAGCCCCGCCACGAACGCGCCCAGCACGGCCTCCTCGTCGAGCGCGGATGCCGCGGCAACAGACCTCTCGAAGATCTCGACAGGCGTGAAGCGCTCGACCGCGTGGACCGGCCAGCCCGCGGACTCAGCGAGGGTCATGTCGTCCGCATCGTGTGTCGGCTCCGCGCCCGCGACCCCGCCGGTGCGGGTGAAGCGGTAGCCGTACAACCGCATCAGGCTGTCGAGTTCATCTCCGCGAGGAACGCGGCGCGGTGCAGTGGTCACGCCTCCAGGCTAGATGCGAAGCGCAGCAGCCGAGATCCGCTCAGGACCGCTCAGCGAGCAGCTGCTCCAGCCGCGCCACCTCGTCGGCCGGCATCCCGTAGGTGTGCTCCACCGCGGGGTACTCCCGCGAGCGCACCTCATCGGCATACGCCCGCACGCCGTCGATCGCGGCGCCGCGCAGCTCGGCGTAGCGCTTCACGAACTTCGCCTGCGGGCCGTCGAGCAGACCGAGCAGGTCGTGGAACACGAGCACCTGCCCGTCGGCATCCGCTCCGGCGCCGATCCCGATCGTGGGGATGCGCAGCAGCGGCTGCAGCGCCCGCGTGATCTCCGCCGGCACCGCCTCGAGCACGATGAGCGAGCATCCGGCGTCCTGCAGCGCGAGAGCGTCGTCGATCACGGCCAGCGCGCCCTCGGCGGTGCGGCCCTGCGCGCGGTAGCCGCCGAGCGCTGTCGCGGTCTGCGGCGTCAGCCCGACGTGCCCGACCACCGGGATGCCCGAGGCGACGATCGCCCGCGCCCGGTCGACGGTCGTGCCGCCGCGCTCGATCTTCACCAGGTCGACCCCGGCCTCCTTCACGAAGCGCTGCGCGGTCTCGATCGCAAGGGCATCGGATGCCTCGTACGATCCGAACGGCAGGTCGCCGACGAGCAGGGCGCGCGAGAGCCCACGCCGCACCGCGCGCGTGAGCATGAGCATCTCGTCGACGGTGACCGGCACGGTGCTGTCGTAGCCGAGCACGGTCATCGCCCCGGAGTCGCCGACCAGCACCATGTCGACGCCGGCCTCCTCGGCGATCTGCGCGCCGGGGTGGTCATAGGCGGTGACCATGACGATCGGGTCACCGGCATCCTTCTTCGCAGCGAGATCGCCGAGCGTCAACCGGCGCGCCGGAGCCGGATGCGCGCTCACGCGACGACCTCCGTCAGCAGCGCGTCCACGACGTCGTCGACGCGGATGATGCGGTTTCCGCGGTCCACGTGCACGACGGTCGGCTCGTACTCCGCGAGGTCCTTGCGGGAGTACTCCGCGTAGGAGATGACGATGATCGTGTCGCCCGCGTGCACGAGACGCGCGGCGGCGCCGTTGACCTGCATCGCGCCGGAGCCGCGCTCGCCCTCGATCGTGTAGGTGACGAAGCGCGACCCGTTGTCCACGTCGACGACGTGCACCTGCTCGTGCGGCAGGATGTCGGCGGCCTCCAGCAGGTCGGGGTCGATCGTGATCGAGCCGACGTAGTTCAGGTCGCTGCCGGTGACGGTCGCGCGGTGGATCTTGGACTTCAGCATGGTGCGTCGCATCACGCGCCGCCTTTCAGGTCAGTGCTGCGAAGGATGTGGTTGTCGATCAGTCGCGCGGCTCCGACGCAGGCGGCGACGGCGAGCAGCGCCTCTCCGTCGAGCCGGGTCACTGCGTGCAGGTCATCGTTGTCACGCAGCTCCAGATAGTCGGGGCGGATGCCGGCCTCGTCCAGCACCCGCGATGCCGCGTCGATCAGCACGGCGGCGTCGCGCTCGCCCGCGTCGGCGAGGGCGGATGCCGCGTCGAGAGCCCGGTTCAGCGCGGTGGCCCGAGCCCGGGCGGCCGCGTCGAGGTAGACGTTGCGCGAGCTCATCGCGAGACCGTCCGCCTCGCGGACGATCGGACACGCCTCGATGCGCACGTCAAGGTTCAGATCGCGCACCAGACGGCGCACGACGAGCACCTGCTGCGCATCCTTCTGACCGAAGTACGCGACGTCGGGCCGCACGATGCCGAACAGCTTCGTGACCACGGTCGCGACCCCGTCGAAGTGGTGCGCGCCACGGCTCGCACCGTCGAGCACCTCGGTGAGCCCGGAGACGTGGATGCTGGTCGCGAATCCTTCCGGGTAGATCTCCGCGGCATCCGGAGCGAAGAGCACATCGACGCCCTCGGCCTGGGCCATCGCGGCGTCGCGGGCCTCGTCGCGCGGGTAGGAACCGAGGTCCTCGTTCGCGCCGAACTGGGTCGGGTTCACGAACAGCGAGACGACGACGAGGCCGTTGTCTTCGCGGGCTCGGCGCATGAGCGAGAGGTGCCCCTCGTGGAACGCGCCCATGGTGGGGACCAGCCCGACGGATGCTCCGTCATTGCGGGCGTCGGAGACCGCGGCGCGCAGCTCGGGGATGGTGCGGATGATCCTCATGCGGTGGCCTCCGGATGTGCTTCGACTCCCCTGCCCTCGGTTCCTGAGCGAGCGGGTTTGTCCTCAGTTCCTGAGCGAGCGGAGCGAGACGAAGGGCGCCCAGTCTCAGCCCCTTCGTCTCGCTCCGCTCGCTCAGGGTGCGGGGTGGAGTCCGCTCGCCCAGTCTCAGCCCCTTCGTCTCGCTTCGGTCGCTCAGGGTGCGGGGCGGAGTGCGGGGTGGAGTCCGCTCGCTCAGGGTGCGGGGTGGCCAGCGCGCGGGTGGCGTCAGCGAGTTCGTCGAAGAGCGGGACGAGCTCGGGGCGGAGCGCCGCCCGCTGACGCGCGACCGTGGCCTCGTCGCCGCGGGCGATCGGGCCGGTCAGGGCATCGGATGCCCCGGACGCGACCCAGTTGTCTGCTGTCTGCCGCACCAGCGGGGCGAGGAGCTCACGGGCATCCTCAACCCCGGCTTCCTCGGCGAGCTGCTCCGCTACATCCAGCACGGTCAGCATGAAGTTCGAGGCGAACGACGCTGCCGCGTGATAGCCCGCGCGGTCGTCGACTTCGAAGGGGCGCGCCCCGAGTCGCTCGGCGAGAGATGTCGCGACGGCCAGGGCCTCGGGCGTCCGCCCGGCGACGGCCGCGCCGATGCCGTGGAACGCCTCCGGCTCCTCGGCCCCGGTGAATGTCTGCAGCGGATGCAGGCTGAAGTCGACGTCGTCCAGGCCGGTCGCTCCGGACATGTGTCCGATGAGGCCCGCATCCACTCCGGCGGCGACGTCAGCGATCGCGGCATCCGGAACGCACAGCAGCACGATGTCGCTCGCGGGGACCTCCTCACCGCGGCGGAGCGGCCCGTGCACGGTCAGTCCCGATGCACGCAACGCGCGGGCGAGCACGCCGCCGAGGCGTCCGGCACCGAGGACGGCGACAGTCGGAGAGGGTTCGGGAGAGGTGCGCATGGCGCGTTGAGTATGACCCCGAGGGCCGGTCCCGTGCAAATTCAGAGACCAAAATGCCTGATGCAATCTGATTGCGTTGCGCAGTCAACTCAACCAACTTGGAGTTGAGTGAGCAGATCGCTCCGGGGCTATCTCGCGCCCCCGCCGAACGCCCCTGCCGCCAGCGCGTACAGCAGCGGCACCGCCGACACCCCCATCAGCACTCCGCCCCAGGCCGCGCTGGTCGGAAGCAGCAGGATGCCGCCGATCAGCAGTCCCGCGAACAGGACGCCCCCGACTGCGCGTCGGATCAGCACCTCGAGGCGCGCCATCCGTCGCTCCAGCCGGCTCAGATCGAAGGTCAGACTGCCCTGTTCAAGTCTCGTGATCGCGGAGTCGATGCGCGCCGGCATCCGCCACAGCACGGCCGCGTTCTCAAGCGTCTGCTTGGCGAAGTCCGTGGCGACGTTGCCGCTCTCCTCGCGCAGCAGGCGCTTGGCGTAGGGCTCGACGGCATCCCACACGTTGAAGGCGGGGTCGAGGCCGCTGCACATCCCCGAGGTCAGCGAGACCGCGCGGAACAGCATGAGCAGCCCCTCGGGCAACTGGAACGGCATGGTGCGCATCACCTCGCCGAACTCGACGGCGAAGCCCTGCAGCTCCTGCGGGTCGACGTCGCGCAGCTCGGCGAAGCCCATGCCGCCGAAGCGCGAGAACAGCGTGGTGAGGGCGCGCTCGAGCTCGACGTTCTGCGCCGAGGGCAGCAGCACGCCCATGTCCTGCGCGGCGGCGACGAGCTTCTTGCCGTCGCGCGCGGCGACGGCGATCACGAGCGCCCGCAGGCCGTCGCGGATGCCGGGTGGCACCTCGCCCATCATCCCGAAGTCCACGAAGGTCAGACGCCAGTCCGGGCCCTCCCCCTGCAGGGGCGTCACGAAGATGTTGCCGGGGTGCGGGTCGGCGTGGAAGAAGCCGTGCGTGAAGAACTGGTCGAACATCACGTCGGCGAACACGCGCGCGACCTCGGCGGGATCGATGCCGGCGGCGCGCAGCGCGTCCGTGTCGTTGATCTTGATCGCGGTGACGTCGGCGAGCGTCAGCACCCGCCGGGTCGTCCGCTCCCACGCAACTGCGGGAGCGGCCACGCGCGGGTCGCCGTCGAAGTCGGCCGCGAACCGCTCGCCGTTGGCGGCCTCGTGCAGGTAGTCGACCTCTTCGAGGCTGGTGCGGGCGAACTCCTCGACGAGCGCCGGGGCGTCGACGCGCTCGCGCACGATGCGGATGCGGCGCAGCCATCCGCCGACCTTCCGCAGCGCGGCGAGGTCGGTGTCGATGATGCCGTCGATGCCGGGGCGCTGCACCTTCACGACGACGTCGGCGAAGCCGGCATCCGCTGCCGCCGCGGGCGAGAGCCGCGCGCGATGCACCTGGCCGAGGGATGCCGCGGCGACCGGCGTCTCGTCGAAGCGCTCATACGCGAGAGCGAGGGTCGTGCCGAGCTCGGCCTCGGCGAGCGTGCGGATGTCGGGGAACGGCACCGCCGGCACCTCGTCCTGCAGACCGGCGAGCTCCTGCGTGACCTCGGGCGGCAGCACGTCGAGGCGCGACGAGAGGAACTGCCCGACCTTGATCATCAGGCCGCCGAGGTCGATCGCGAGGTCGCGGAAGCGGCGCGCGATGCGCAGCATCCGCTTCTCGCGCGTGCGATCCGCGGTTCCCGAGAACCCGATGCGCGGCAGCACGAGTTCGTACCACCACACCTGCACGAGCACGCGGGAGGCGAAGGCCAGGATGCGTCGGTAGCGACGGCGATGCGCCGACTGCGCCATGCGGGCTCCGATCAGTCGGCGGCGAGAATCGCGTACAGCTTACGTCGGGCATCCTCCAGCACGGCCACCGCCTGCTGCACCTGCTCGGGCGATCCGGTGCGGCCCACCTGCGCGGCTGCCGCGGCGAGCTCCATGCCCGCCTTGGGCAGCGCGGCCAGGTGCGCGCCGGGGCGGGAGGCGGATGCCTCCCACGGTGCCTGCTTGTCCTCAGCAGTGGCCTCGCGACCGGCCTCGGTCAGCGAGTATGTCTTGCGGCCGTTGTCCTCGACGGCCTCGATGAGGCCCTCGTCGGCGAGCAGCTGCAGCGTGGGATAGACCGAACCGGCGCTCGGCTTCCAGGTGCCGCCGCTGCGCTCGGAGATCTCGTTGATGATCTGGTAGCCGTGCATGGGCTGCTCGGCGAGCAGCGCGAGCACGGCGGCGCGCACGTCACCGCGGCCCATGCGCGGGGTGGGGATGCGCTGCTCGAAGGCGTTGCGCAGCTGGTCCATGGCCTCCCAGATCGCGCCGCCAGGGCCGCCGCGGCCGCCGGAGCCGAAGTCGAAGGGGTTTCCGAACCCGTTGGAAGAGAACGAACCGTTCATGATGGCCTCCTCGGTTCTGCCTGAACGATGGTTAACGATATATCGGTAACCATCGTTCGGGAAGAGGTTCGCGGTCAGTTCTCAGGCTGCCGGCGCCCCTCGAGCACGCCCGCGAACAGGATCGCGACGAGGCCGGCGATCGGCACGACGAGCAGGCCGGCACGCAGACCCGCGTTGTCGGCGATGAGGCCGACCAGCGGAGGGGCGAGCAGGAATCCGAGGCGCAGCAGCCACGACACGATCGTCAGGCCGGCGCCATGCCGCAGGCCGGGCAGCGCGTCGGCCGCCTGCAGCACTGCCGGGATCAGGGTGGCGACACCGAATCCGGCGGCCATGAAGCCGACGATCGTGCCGGGCACCGTGGGGAACGCGAGCGCCAGCCCCATGCCGACCGCGACGATCGCGCCACCCGCGCGGGCGATGGTGCGCTGCCCGAAGCGGTCGACGAGGCGGTCGCCGACGAGGCGTCCGACGAACTGCGCGCCGACCAGGGAGATGTAGCCGACGGCGGCGAGCGCGGCGGGTGCACCCAGGTCGCTGCCGAGGTAGAGGGTGGCCCACGACATCCCGGCATCCTCGACGACGGCGCCGGCGATGGCGATGAGCACGAGGGCGAGCAGGATGAAGACGGTGCGGGCGGTGACGCGGGGCTTCTTGTCTGCCACGGCATGAGGCGCATCGGGTGCCTCCCCCGCCTCGTCGCGGCCCGGCAGGCAGAGCCGGGCCGCGACGAGCGAGACGATCACGAAGATCACGGCCGAGATCGACAGGTGGATGCCGAGGGGCAGTCCGAGCGCGATCGCGGCGGCCGCCATCGCGCCGGCGAGCACCGCCCCGGCCGACCAGATCGCGTGGAAGGAGTTGATGATCGAGCGGGCATAGCCGCGCTGTACGCGCAGGCTGTGCGCGTTCTGCGCGACGTCGGTGATCGAGTCGGCCGCGCCGCCGAGCAGCAGGGCGAGGGCGAAGAGCACGGCCGACGGCGCGAGCCCGGCGGCGAGCAGGCTCAGGCTGACGATGACCGTGCCGACCACGGCGACCCTCGCCGACCCGAAGCGCCGCACGAACATCGCGGCGGTGAGTCCCGCGGCGATCGCCCCGGCGGGGAATGCCGCGATCGCGAGGCCGTAGGTGGCGGCATCCAGCCCGAGAGCGGACTTGATCTCGGGGTAGCGCGGCAGGATGTTCGCGAACAGGGCACCGTTGGTGAGGAACAGCAGCGCCGTGCCGAGCCGGGCGCGGCGCAGGGCGAGGGAGGGCGAGGAAGGCATCCGTTCAACGCTATCGAGACGGATGCCGCCGTCTATGCTCGCAGCATGCCGCACCCTCAGACCGCCGAGTACCTCCTCCAACGTTCCAAAGACGCCCGCGCCCGCGGCGACGTCCTCCTGCATCTGCAGTTCGACGTCGCACAGCTGACCGGCGAGACCTCGTCGTGGGGCTCAGCCGAGAACGGTATCCAGCGCGACGACCAGGTCGGGTACCTGCTCAGCCAGGTCGAGGCGCTGGGCTGGCGGCTCGAGCACACCGGCTACGTCTTCGTCGAGAGCGGATCGACCAGCTCGGCCCGGATGTTCAGCACCGGCACCGGAGTCGTGAACCACGGCGGCGTCGAGGGGATGTTCACCTTCCGTCGGGTCTGAGGCAGACTGGCGGCGTGTGGATCGGGTGGATCGAGTTCGACATCCTGCTCGGCGACGTGCAGTCGCTGAAGGAGAAGCGCAGCGTGATCCGTCCGATCATCGCCGAGCTGAGCCGGCGCACCGAGGCCTCCTGCGCCGAGGTCGGTGCGCAGGATCTGCACCGCCGCACCGAGATCGGCGTCTCGGTCGTCGCCGCGCACGCGACGCACGTCCGCGACGTGCTCGATCAGGCCGAGCGGATGCTGGTGGAGAATCATCCGGAGGTGACGCTGCTGTCGGCGCGGCGGGGGCTGCACTCGAGCGGGGACTGAGCCCGGCCGTCACCCGGCCGGTGCGATCTTGGTGTCCTGCCGCACGAAGACCGGGTCGTCGACCGGCAGCCCGCGGACGTCGGAGACGATCGAGAGCAGCTCCTGCAGGACGACCACCTCGAGCAGCGCACGCTGACAGGTCGTGAGACCGGCGGGGATCTCCACCGCCGCGGAGGACGGATGCCGGTGCGCGTGCTCGGCCAGCAGCAGCGTGCGCGATGTCTGCTCGTGCAGCTGCTCGACCAGCTCGCGCTCGCGCCCGGCGCCGAGCACGACGTGGGCGACGTCCTTCCCGGCGACATCCATCGGGCCGTGCAGGTACGCCCGAGTGCCGTATGCGGCGCTCGCGACAAGCGGTCCCTCGCGCAGCAGCAGGGCGAACGCCTCCACGGGGGTGAGGCGGTCGGCCGCCCCGATCACGTCGACCGATCCGGTGGCGAGGTGCTCCGTGGCGAAGGTCAGCAGATCGGGGCGCGCCCGGTCGACGGTCGAGTCGATCAGGGCGGGCAGGTCCTCCCACGGCAGTTCCGCGACGATGCCGGCCATGCCTTCGGCCAGCACAGAGAGGGCGGTGAACGTCGTGACGAAGCCGACCGTCGACACCCGGCTGTCTTCGGCCCCGCCCAGGGTGATCGCTCCCCCCGCCGTCCGCACCAGCGGGTTGTCGTCCGAGTTCGTGATCGCGCGCGTGGTCGCACCCGCCTCGGCGAGCTCGGAGATCAGCGCGACCGTCTCGACGCTGCGTCCGCTCTGCGACACCGCGATGACGAGGTCGGGCGAGGCCGCGGGCAGCGCCGGCAGATCGGAGCAGTCCGTGCGCCAGGCCGAGACACCCGCGCCTCGCAGCACGTGCAGCGGCGCGGCGAGCGCGGCGTTGCTCGCACCGATTCCGGCGAGCAGCAGCTGGGCCGGTGCCCCGACAGCTGCTGCTCGCGAACGCTCGAGCACCTCTCCGAACCCCTGGAACTGCCGAGTGCGGCCCTCCTCGTAGCCGATCATTCGGATGCATCCGCCGCGCGGCGCGGACGCCATTCCCGACGCGCGACCGCCGGCACGTAGTCCTCCAGATCCACCGGGAACTGCACGACCGTCTGCGTCTCGGCCGCGTAGTAGGCCGCCATCAGCAGCTCGGTCACGGCGACGCCGCTGTGCAGGGACTCGAGCGGCTGCTCTCCGCGCACGAAGGCTCGAACGATCTGGGTGTTCTCGGCGACGTAGCCGTACGAGGCCGGCTCGTCGGCGATCACCGGCATCAGCCCCTGCTCGGCGTTCTGCTTCTCGAGCATGTCCTCACCGGCATCCTGCTGCAGGTCGCGGGAGAGGAAGACCTGGCCGTCGCCGGTGAGCGAGTTGGCGGACATCGAGTACTCCGGTCCGAGCAGCTCGAACGAGAGCCGCATCCCGGCGCCGACGTATCCCCACGAGGTGGTGGCCTCGATGATCACGGGCTCGCCGTCGCCGTTGCGGAACACGAACGTGGCGTTCGCGTAGTCCTCCGACGGCGTGTCGCGGTAGTCCTGCACTCCCGGATAGCGCTCCTCGAGCTGGGCGGCGTAATGGTCGCGCCCCCACCGCAGCGAGGCGATCGTCGCGGTCACCGACACCGGCGTCAGCCACTCGTCGGGGTCGGTGCCCGGAGGGGTGAGCAGGAACCGTCCGGCCTCGACCGAATGGCACATCAGGTCGTTGAGGACGCCGCCGCCCTGCAGCTCGCTGTCCCAGAACCACTGCGAGTGCGGACCGGAGTGCTCCTCGAGGCAGCGGGCCAGGTACGGCGATCCCGCGGCCGAGGCGCCGCGAGCCCAGACCAGATCGCGCGTGCGGGTGAGCCGCGGCGCGTAGACCTGGTTCTCGAGGTACGCGTGCAGGATGCCGGCGCGGTCCACCGCCGCCGCCACCGCGCGCGCCTCGGCGAGGTTGCGCCCCAACGGCTTCTCGACGGCGATGCCGCGCAGGCTGCCGCGGCCGCTCACGACCTCGTCGCAGATCGCCTCGATCACCTCGACGCGGGTCTCGTTGGGCGTGAGCACCCAGATCGCGTCGACCCGGGGGTCGCGCACCAGCTCGGCGACGTCGTCGTAGGCCGACACGTCGACCCCGACACTGAGCGATTCGGCGTAGCGGGCGAGATCCTCGGCCTTGGCGAGCGTGCGCGACGAGACCGCGACGATGTCGGCGTCTCGCACCGCCTGCCAGGAGCGGGTGTGGAAGCGGGCGATGAAGCCGGCGCCGACGATGCCGATGCCGAGGCGCCGGACGGGGGTGGTGGTTTCAGTCATGAACTGCTCCTAGATGATGCGGGCGGTCAGCCCTTGACGCCGGTGAGGGTGATGCCCTCGACGAACGTGCGCTGGGCGAAGAAGAAGACGAGGACGACGGGCAGAGTGGCGAGGATGGTGACGGCCATGGTCACGCCCCAGTCCGTGGCGTGCGCGCCGTGGAAGCTGGCCAGTCCGAACGAGACGGTCCAGTTCTCGGAGTTCTCGGACGCGTACAGCAGCGGCCCGTAGTAGTCGTTCCAGCACGAGAAGAACGAGAAGATCGCTGCCGCGGCGATGCCGGGCTTCGCCATCGGCACGATCACGCGCAGCAGGATGCCCCAGTCACCGCTGCCGTCGATCCGTGCGGCATCCACGTACTCGGCCGGGAGCGACAGGAAGAACTGGCGCATCAGGAAGATCGAGAACGCGCCGCCGAACAGGTGCGGCAGGATGAGCGGCCAGAGCGTGCCGGTCAGACCCAGCGACGACCACATCACGTACAGCGGCACCTGCGTCACCTGCGGCGGCAGCAGCATGGTGACGATCACCAGGAAGAACACGATGTTGTCGCCGCGGAACCGGTACTTCGCGAGTACGAAGGCCATCGGCACGGATGACACCAGCATGAACGCGGTGGCAAGACCGGCGTACAGCAGCGAGTTGCCGAACCAGGTCAGGAGCGGAGCCGTCGTGAAGGCGTCGCTGTAGTTGCTCCACTGCCATGGCAAGGGCCAGACCGCACCGGTCAGAGTCTGGTTCGGCCCCATGAACGAGGTCAGCAGCACGAAGACGATCGGCAGGATGAACATGAGCGCGAGCGCCAGCAGCAGTGCGTGCTCGGCGATCCAGAACAGGATGCGGCGGGCCATCAGCGCACCCCGTTTCCGGCGAAGGCACCCAGTCTGCGCAGCAGCAGCGCCATCACCGCAGAGGCGACCAGGAAGAGCATGACGGCGAGCGCGGCCGAGTAGCCGAGCTGGAAGCTCGAGAAGCCCTGCAGGTACATCCACTGGGTGAACGTGAGCAGCGAGTCGTTGGGGTAGCCGATGAGCACATCGGGACCCGATCCGACGCCCGACTTGCCGCTCGCCACGCTGGATGCCACGGCCGCCTCTGTGAAGTACTGCAGTGCAGCGATGATGCCGGTGATGAGCGAGAACACGAGGACGGGCGAGATGTTCGGGATCGTCACGAACCGGAACCGCTGGAAACCGTTCGCGCCGTCCAGCGAGGCCGCCTCGTACTGGTCGCGCGGCACGTCGAGCAGCGCGGCGAGGAAGATCACCATCACGTCGCCCATCATCCAGATGCCGAGCAGCAGCAGCGACGGCTTGCTCAGCGCGGGGTCGTTGAACCAGAGCGGTCCCTGCATCCCGAAGGCGCGCAGGATCGTGTTGACCGGACCTGTGCCCGGGTTGAAGAGGAAGACGAACGCGACCACGCTCGCCACCGGAGGCACCAGCGCCGGCACGTAGAACAGTGTGCGCCAGACACCGCTGGCCCGCTTGCGCCGGGTGAGCAGCAGGGCGATGCCGAGTGCGCAGACGATCCGCACCGGCACCAGGAAGACGACGAACCACAGCGTGTTCAGCGCGGCCTTTCCGACCCTGCTGTCCTGGGTGAACATGTACTCGTAGTTGCGCAGGCCGATCCAGATCGGCTCGCTGACCAGGTCATAGCTCGTGAACGAGTAGTAGATGTTGGCCACGAGCGGATAGAGGAAGAACACGACCAGGCCGATGAGGCCGAGCACGAGCATCGACCACATCGCCCAGCGGATGCGCCGTCGGGGTCGCGGTGGCTCCGCGGAGCCGCGGACACGGGTCCGCGGCTCCGGAGAGCGAACTGCTGTCGCCGTCATCGTGACTACTTCGCGCCGCGCAGGCTGAGGGCGTTGTCGATGTCCTC
The DNA here is from genome assembly GCF_042799915.1 of Microbacterium sp. NPDC057659. Classification (NCBI taxonomy): domain Bacteria; kingdom Bacillati; phylum Actinomycetota; class Actinomycetes; order Micrococcales; family Microbacteriaceae; genus Microbacterium; species Microbacterium sp. NPDC057659. The sequence continues at coordinate 128,840 of NZ_JBHVHU010000002.1, forward strand.
GTCGACCTGCTTCAGACCGTCGGCGAGCTTCTTCTCGTCGGCGTCACCGGACTGGTAGCTCTCCCAGAAGGATCCGAAGCCCTGCGTCAGTGTGCCGCCGATCGCGGTCACCGGCGAGGACTGGGTCGCCGGGTTCGCCGCAGCATCCACGAAGGTGCGGTACGTGTCCGGGACCTCGAGGTCGGCGGACTCGGCCGCGGCCTTGAGCGTCGGGATGTTCTTGAATCCGTTCGCGTACTTCACGGCCGCGTCGGTGTCGTGCGACAGGAACTTCACCAGAGCCCAGGCGGCCTCCTTGTTCTGCGACTTGTTGCTGATGCCGATGTCGGCCGCGCCGGCGAATCCGCCGCCGTACTCCTGGCCGCTGCCCTCGAGCACCGGAACCGGAGCCGTCGCATAGGCGAGGTCTTTCGCCTGATCCGCGATGAACGCGACGCGCCACTCGCCGTCCAGCGACATGGCGATCTTGCCGGTCTGGAACGGGTTGTCCGCCGACCATTCGTCACCGGCGCCGGCGCTGAAGGTCTTCAGCTTGTCGTAGCCGATCTTGTCGACGAACGCCTTCTGCCAGTCGATCAGGCCGGTCCAGTTCGGGTCCTCCGCGACGCTGGCTTTGCCGTCCTCCATCCACTGCGCGCCCGCGGTCTGTCCGAGCGTCGCGGGCGTGACCTGACCGAAGCCGATGAGGGGGTTGAATCCGAGTGTCTTGATCGAGCCGTCGGCGTTGTAGGTGGTCATCTTCAGCGCCATGGTCTCGAGCTCCTGCAGAGTCTTGGGCGGCTCGGAGTAGCCGGCCTCCTTCAGCAGGTCGGTGTTGTAGTACAGCCCGTACACGTCGGAGGTGGTTGGCAGGCTGCAGCGCTTGTCCTCGTACTTGGTGAGGTCGGCGAAGATGCCCTGGTAGTCGCCTTCGGCCACTTCGTCGCGGTCCATGTAGGGCTGCAGGTCGACCATCGACTTGCAGAGCGTGCCGAGCGTGTTGTTCACGTTGGTGATCATCACGTCGACCTTCGAGCTGGTCGCGGCGACCTGGGCGATCTTGGTGTCCTCCTGCTGGTCGCTGATCTTCACCTTCACCCCCGGGTATGCGGCCTGGAAGTCATCGACGAGCGACGTGATGACCTCGGACTCACGCGCGGAGTAGTGGTGCCACAGGGTGATCTCGCCCTTGAGGTCGGAGGCGGCGGGCGCCTTGGCGGCGACCTCGTCCGAGCTCGACCCGGAGCATCCGGCGAGCGTGAGCGCCGTCGCGGCGACTGCCGTGATGGCGAGCAGCTGTCGAGTGAAAAGCTTCATCGCGTTCCTTTCTTGGGTGCACTGCAGGAAGCCGTGGCGGCCGGGTGCCGCAACGGTCGGGGTGTTCAGGGTCTGGGTGTCAGCGGATGGCGCGCAGACTGCGCTCGATCTCTTCCGCTTCGTTGGTGGCGCCGGAGCGACGAGCCCTGGCGAGGTAGTCCTCGCGGAGGTCCTTCCGGAGCAGCTCGAGCGCTCCGGCCAGCACGGGGTCCTCCGAGACGCGGGCGACCGACACGTTCGGGTCCCACCGTGTGCGGTTGCGGATCGCCACTCTGGTCATCTCGGCGAGCGCCTCGCCGCCGGCGCGGCCGACCGGTCCGCCGAAGACGACGAAGTCGGGATCGATCACGCCGAGCACCGGGATGACCGCGTAGGCGAGACGCGGGGCGAGCGCCTCCATGAGGCGGGTCGGCAGCGGCTCGCCCGCCAGGATGCGGTCGAAGGTGAGGTCGGGTTCGCCGATCTCCTTCGCGAGGGCCTCGAGGGCGGCCGCGCCGACGACGTCCTCGATGTCGAGGTCGTCCTCGACGCCGGGGACGACTCTGCGTGCGACCGGGAGATGCCCGATCTCACCGGCGCCGCCCGAGCTGCCCTGCACGATCTTGCCGGCGATGTCGAGCGCGAGTCCGATGCCGTAACCGGTCCAGATCAGAGCGGTGGTGGCGTTCTCGCCGTAGGCGCCGGTGCTGCGCTCGGCGACCGCGGCGAGGTTCACGTCGTTGTCGATGCGCACGCGGCATCCGAGTGCATCCTCGATCTGCTGGCGGACGTGCCTGCGCGACCAGCCCGGGAGTCCCTCGACAGAGCTCAGTTCGTCGGCTCGCGGGTCGACGCTGCTGGGGACGCCGATGCAGACGTGGCCGACCCGGGCGAGGTCGACTCCGGCGCTCTTGCAGGCGCGGAGCACGGCGTGAGCGACATCCTTCGCGGCGCTGCGCTCGCTGGTGAGTCCCGCGGCCGACTCGCGGGCGACGGTGTGCCTGCGTCCGGTGACATCGATGACGCTGGACTGCACGCCGTGCTGGTCGACGTTGACGCCGACGCCGTAGGTGACGTCCTCACGCACGGCGTAGACCGTGGCGGCGGGGCCACGAGCTGCGGTCTCCTCGCCCGCGGGCGCGATCAGGCCGCTCTCCTCGAGGCGGGCGACGATCTGAGCGGCGGTCTGCTTCGAGAGGTTGATGCGCCCGGCGATGCCGTTGCGGCTCAGCGGTCCGTCATCGATCATGCTCGCCAGCGCGTGCGCGGCGTTCTCGTCTCCGAGCCACGACGGGGTGCGCCCTGCTGCCATGTCTTCCTCGCTTCTCTGCGTCGGCCGGCGCCACTGCCCGGCCGGCATCCGATCCGGCTGAGTCCGAGTATTGCAATGTTTCCTGACAGTTTGCAACCCCCCTCGATGAAGTTGATCGGAAACAGTCGCCAGCTCAGTGAGAAGTACGGGCACATCACCCCTTTGACAGGTTCCGGGAAATCTGGCAACGTTCTTGTCGATAACCATCGAAGGTGAGGTTGAAGTGCCAGATTCAACGAGTCCGCTCCGCATCGGCGTCCTCGGCGCGGGCGGCATCGCCGTCGCGTCGTACGGCGTGCTCCCCAACATCGCGCAGTACGAGGGCTTGGTCGAAGTCGCGGCCATCGCCGACGTCGACCCCGTCCGCGCGGCGGACGTCGCCGCGCAGTACGGCATCCCCCGCTCCTACGGTGACCTGGATGCGATGCTCGCGTCCGGCGGCATCGACGCGGTCGCCAACCTGACCCCGATCCCGCTGCACTTCGACACCTCTCGGAAGATCCTTCAGGCCGGCATGCACCTGGTCACCGAGAAGCCGATCGCTGCGACCATGGAGCAGGCGGATGAGCTGATCCGCCTCGCCGACGAGCGGGGCCTGCTGATCGTCTGCGCCCCGCCGGACATGTTGTTCGAGCCGTACTCGAAGGCTGCCGAGCTTGTCGCCGCAGGCGAGATCGGCCGGGTGGCGTTCGCACGGGTGCACTCCAGCCACGCCGGCCCCGGTGGCGGGCCCCGCGGGTGGGAGTCCGACCCGACCTGGTTCTATGCGAAGGGCTCCGGGCCGCTGCTGGACATGGGCGTGTACGGCATCCACGAGATCACCGGCATCCTCGGCCCGGCCCGCAGGGTGTCCGCGTTCGCCGGCGTCACCGACGAGGTGCGCACCGTGCGCGGGGACGGACCGTTCGCCGGGCTGGAGATGCCCGTCGAGGTGGCGGACAACAACCTCTTCATGCTCGACTTCGGCGACTCGACGTTCGCCGTGGTCGACGGCACCTACAACCTGCACGCGTCGACCGGGCCGAAGGTCGAGATCTTCGGCCGCCGCGGAGTGATCAACATCCTGCAGCCGGGGCATGACGACCTCGAGCTGTACAAGACCGATCTCGAGCCGGGGGTGGACGGCTGGCTGCAGTCGGATCAGCCGCTCGCGACCAGTGCCACCCGGGAGCGGTACGGGCGCGCGATCATGATCGGCCATCTCGCCGAGTGCCTGCGCGACGGCGTGCGTCCGGTGCTGAGCGGTGAGCATGCCCGGCACGCACTGGAGATCATGCTCGCCGTGGAGACCTCCGCGCGCGAGAACCGCATCGTCGAACTCACCACCACGTTCTGAAGGACCACGAGAATGACACTGAGAATCGCCGTTCTGGGCCTGGACCACTGGTACGCGGGCATCCCGTTCGCGCAGGCCGTGGTCGCGCATCCCGAGACCGAACTGGTCGTGATCGCCGACACGGATGCCGCTCACGCGGCCGAGGTCGCCGGCGACCTCGGCGTCGCCTGGTCGGATGATCCGGCCGCGGCACTCGCGAGAGACGATGTCGATGCGGTGGCCTGCTTCACCAGCGTCGACCGCAGCGCCGCGCTGTGCATCGCCGCGGCCGAGGCCGGCAAGCACATCGTGTCGGTCAAGCCGCTCGCGATGGATCTGGCCGGAGCGGATGCCGTGGTCGAGGCCGTCGAACGCGCGGGCGTGGTGTTCGTGCCGAGCGAGGCGCGCCGCACCTCGGCGCTGGCGCTGCGGCTGCGGGAGCTGACCGACGAGCTGGGCCCGTGGATCTCGGGCACGTTCTCGATGAACAGCGCCGTGCCCTCACCGTGGCCGGGGCAGAGCGGACCGAGCTGGTGGCTCGATCCGTCGAAGGCTCCTGGCGGCGGCTGGATCGATCACGCCGTCTATCAGATCGACCGGATGCGTTGGCTGTTCGACAGCCCGGTGCGCGACGTGTCCGGCGTGTACGGCCGACTGCGCCACGAGGATCTGGCTGTCGAGGACTACGGGCACGCGGTGTTCATGCTGGAGTCCGGGGCAGTCGTCACGGTGGAGGACACCTGGATCGCGGAGTCGGGAGACTCGCTCACCGAGATGCACCTGGTCGGCGAGCGCGGTTCGGTGCACCTGGTCAGCCGCACCGGCACGCTCGCCGTGACGCGGGACCGCGCGTGGGTGGAGGAGCCCGCTGCCGACGATCGCTTCGACACCCTGGATGTGCTCGTGCGTGCCGTGCTGCACAGCGAGGTCTCGACCGCGGGCGTGCGCTCGTCGCGCGAGACGCTGGATGCCGCGCTGCGGTTCTATGCGAATGCGGTGCGCCTGTGAGATCGGACGCACCGGTCCTCCTGGGGATCGATGCAGGCGGCACCAAGGTGCACGTGCGGTGGGCGTCCGTCGACGGCACGGTGATCGAGGATCGAGTCGTGCGCGAGCTGGGCTGGGGGGCGGCTTCCTTCGTCGACCGCGCCGCGGTCGTGGCCGGTCTCGCGGCCGAGCGACCGGTGCGGGCGATCGGCATCGGGTCGCACGGCTGCGATTCGGATGCCGAGTGCGAAGACTTGCGAAGCAGGGTCGCCGCACAGGTGCCGGTGCCCGTGGCCGTCGTGAACGACGCCGAGCTGCTGGGGCACGCGGTGGGCCGGCCGCACGCGATCAACGTCGTGCTGGGCACCGGGTCGATCGTCGTGCACCGCGGTTCGGGCGAGGCCCGCTATCTCGGAGGATGGGGCTGGCTGGTCGGCGACGACGGCTCGGCCTGGGGTCTGGTGCGCAATGCCGTCGCAGCGCTGAGCGACGGCGTCGACGTGCGGAGCTCGGAGAGCGACCCGCTGCAGGAGCTGCTGCTCACCGCATCCGGTTCGAGCAGCCTGCGCGACCTGGTCGACGTGATGCAGACCTCGCCCGCGTCGGAGTGGGCGTCGTGGGCTGACGCGATCTTCGCCGTGGAGAGCGAGTCGGCCGCAGCGCAGACCGCGATCGACCTGGGGGTGTCGCGCACCGCGCGGCTGGTCGAGCGGGTGCGCGCGCTGAGCGCGCAGGCCGACCACGTCGTGTTCGCCGGCGGCGTCGTGGCGAATCAGCGCGGCTATGCGGCGCGGCTGGAGGCAGCGGTGCGAGACCGCACCGGCCTGCAGGCGACGGTGCTCGACGGCCCCCCGGTGGCGGGCGCCGTTCGACTCGCAGCGGCCGTCGCGGACTGATCCCACTGCGGCTCTCAGCCCGCGAGCGCCTTGCCCCACCGGGCATCCAGCCCCGCCGCGCCGATCATGTCGAGGCACTTCCAGAGGGTGACGGCGACCGAGTCGTAGACGCAGGCTTCGGCGCCGGCCTCCAGCGACTCGACGATCGGGGCGCCGTAGAGGTTGGTGCACAGCACGGCCGTGCCCTGCACGCCGGCGTCGAAGGTCTGCTGCACGAGCGGCGCGAGTTCTTCGGGCTGCACCCGCCCGAACGACTCGTTGTCGGAGAGGCCGAGGTGCCGCTCGACGGTGACCTCGAGGCCGTGCCGGGCGTACTCCGCCGCGACGCCGAGGTTCACGTCGGGGGTGTACGGCGTGACGAGGCCCAACTGGGTGACGCCGTTGCGCGCGAGCGCGTCGACGAGGGCGAGCGACGAGGTCGTCGTCGGGATGCCGGTGGCGGCGGTGATCGCGTCGGTGATGGCCTCGTCGTGCTCGAGCCCGAGCCACGACCCGGAGGTGCCGTTCCACGCGATGGCGTCGACCTTGGCGGTGGCGAGCAGCTTCGCGGCGTCCACCATGATCTGCTCGTCGAACTGCGCGTCGGCGTCGCCGTCGAGGGCGATGCGGGTGACCTCGATGCGGGCGAAGTGCACGGTGACGTCGGTGCGGTCGCCGAGCATCCGGTAGGTCTGAGGCTCGAGGCAGGTGTTCGACGAGGGCACGATCATGCCGATGCGCTTGCTCATGCGGACACCGCGTGGCGGGCCACAACCGACGCCGGTCGGGTGATGCCGGGCCGCTCCGAGAACGGCGCCTGCCCGATGTACCGGCCCACGGGGCCTGGATCGGCGAACTCACCGGCATCCACCACGACGTGTCCGCCGCTGACGACGTAGCGCGGCCAGCCGGCCAGCTCCATGCCGTCGAACGGCGAGAAGTCACTGTCCTGGTGCAGGTCGGATGCCCGGACGACCCGGCGTTCCTCGGGGTCGAACAGCACGATGTCGGCGTCGTTCCCGACGGCGACGGCGCCCTTGCGGTGCAGGCCGTTCACGCGGGCGGGGTTGGCAGAGAACAGGGCGACGAAGTCCTCGATGGGCAGCCCCTCCTCGACGACCATGGCGGTGTAGCCGGCCGGCATCCGGGTGCCGGCGCCGGGCAAGCCGTGCGGCATGTGGCGCACGTCGTCGCTGTGCTCGCGCTTCTGCGCGAGGTCGTAGCTGGTGTGGTCGGAGGAGAGGGTGTCGACCAGGCCGCGGTTCACCCGTGCGCGCAGCCCCGCGACATCCGAGGAGCTCCGGAACGGCGGGCAGCAGGCGAACTTCTCCGGCGCCAGTCCGGAGTACACCGACTCGTCGTGCAGCAGGTAGTGCGGGCAGACCTCCGAGAAGGCGTTCAGCCCGCGGCCGCGCGCCTCGGCGACGGCATCCACGGCGGCCGGCGTGGACTGGTGCACGAAGTAGACGGGGGCGCCGGTGTACTCGGCGACCGCGAGGATCTCGCGCACCGAGGCGTCCTCGGAGATCTCCGGTCGGGACTCGTGCAGATGCTCGATGCCGATCGCGCCGCGATCGGCGCACGCGGTGGTGCGATCGTGGATGATGCCGTCGTGCTCGGCGTGGATGTAGGCGAGGCCGTCGAGACGCACCATCTCGTGCAGCACGCGCACGATGGTGTCGTCGTCCGACATCGTGGAGCCGCGGTTGGTGGTGTACATCTTCACGGAGTGCACGCCGAGCTCGGCCATGCGCTCGAGCTGCGCCGAGGTGCTGTCGTCCCAGGTGATCACGGAGCCATGCAGCGCGACATCGCAGCGGGCGCCGTTCTCGGAGACGAGGTGGATCTTGCGCTCGAGGGCCTCGATCGGCGTCTGGCCGGTGCCGTCGGGGATGCCGAAGTCGATGATCGTGGTCGTGCCGCCGCGCAGTGCGGCCGAGGTGGTCGAGGCATAGGTGTCGAGCGACCGGTAGGCGCCCGTGGTCTGCTCGGCGTGGCAGTGCCCGTCCACACCGCCGGGGATGGCGACGAGTCCGTTCGCGTCGATGGTGCGGACGGCGTCGGGCACGACGGCATCCGGCGCGAGCAGCGCGGTGACGGTGCCGTCCTCGATTCCGATGGATGCGCGCACGGCGCCGTCGGCGTTGACGATCGTCGCGTTGGTGATGAGGAGGTCGAAGGTCATGGTGACTCCGCTCAGGTCAGATGGGGCTCCCGGCAGTGCGGCGATCGACATCGATCACCGCTTGGGATCCCAACTGACGTTAGCTGGCCGAATCGGCTGCGTCAACACCGGATGCCGGAGAACCGGCATCCTGCCCCTCGTCGAACAGGAACTTCATCGTGTAGGCGCGGTAGGCGAGCACATGCGAACGGGCAAGCGTCGCCGCCCACTCCCCGTCGCCCGAGGTGACGGCCTCCGCGATTCTGGCGTGCTCGTCGACCACGTACGACACATCCGAGACCTGCCGGAACAGCCAGTGCAGCCGCCCGACGACCGGGGCGAGCATCTGCTGCAGGGTGACGTTGCCCGAGAGCTCGAGCACCTCGTCGTGAAAGCGCGCATTGGCCTCGTGTGCGGCCTCGATGTCGCCGCGCGCCACGGCATCTCTGGCGTCGGCGATGGTCTGTGCGAGATGGTTCGGCTCGCCCGCCCTGATGCGGATCGCGGCCTCTCGGGTGGCCACCGATTCCAGTGCCTCGCGGATCGTGTAGAGGTCGAGCACCTGCTGCTTGGTGAGTGAGCTGACGACGAGCCCGCGCGACTCCAGCGAATCGACGAGCCCCTCCCGCTGCAGCACCCGCAGCGCCTCGCGCACCGGATGCCGCGACACCCCGAACTGCTCGGCGAGCTCACGCTCGACCAGGCGCTCGCCGTCGGCGAGCCGGCCATCGAAGATCTGCGCGCGGATCTCCTCGGCGACGATGTCTCGCATCGGCCTGTCGTTCTGGTACAGCCGCGTCGACGCGTTCTTCGACATGCCCCCACCTTTCCCTCCGTGATCCCAGATTATCCGTGCGATTTGGTTTGGGACCGTTGACACACATTTGGGATCCCGTTACTGTGTCGAAGCACGGGATCCCAAATGTGCTCCCGAGCCTCCGCACCGTCGCGTCAGACTTCCCGATCCGCGACGATGCATGATTGATGCAAAGGACGGACAAGGATGTCTCAGTCTTCACCCGCAGCCACCGACACCGCTCGGCCGCACGAGCGGTACAGTCCGCGGCTCTACAACGCCGACATCGCGCCGCGCGGTGCCGAAGGGCACTGGCGCACGTGGGATCTGTTCGCCTGGTGGATGTCGGCCTGGCACAGCCTCGGCAACTACACCGCTGCGGTCGGCCTGCTCGTGCTGGGCCTCATGGGCTGGCAGCTGGCGCTCGGCCTGTGCCTCGGCGTGTACCTGATCTACGTGGCGAGCAACATCATGGGCGTCGCCGGTCAGAAGGTCGGCGTGCCGTTCCCGGTGTTCGCCCGGGCGAGCTTCGGCGTGTTCGGTGCGAACGTGCCCGCCCTGCTCCGCGCCGTCGTGGCCGTCGCCTGGTACGGCATTCAGACGTACCTGGCATCCGTCGTGGTCATGGTGCTCGTGCTGAAGATCTGGCCGGAGGCCGAGTCGCTCACCGAGGGGAGCTTCCTCGGGCTGTCGCAGCTGGGCTGGTACTGCTTCCTCGGCATGTGGCTGGTGCAGCTCGCCGTGCTCTACAAGGGCATGGAGACGGTGCGCAAGCTGTCGGACTTCGCCGGACCGACCATCTGGATCGGCATGTTCGCCCTGGCGATCTGGACCCTCGCCCGCGCGGGGTGGAAGCTGGACTGGAACTACCACGTCGGCGATGCTCCCCTGGAGTTCTGGCCCGCCGTCGGCGCGATCCTCGCCGCAGCGTTCCTGCTGACCTCGAACCTCAGCGGCCCGATCCTGAACTTCGCCGACTTCACGCGGCTGTCGCCGAGCAAGAAGACGGTGATCAACGGCAACCGCCTGGGTCTGCTGGTCAACGGCGTCGCGTTCTGCCTGGTGTCGGTCGTGATCGGCCTGGCGGCGCTGGAGGTGTACGGCGAGGCGATCAACGACCCGACCGATCTGCTGGCCGACATCGACAACGTCACCATCCTGCTGCTGTCGATCATCCTCATCGCGATCGCCACCGCCGGTGCGAACGTCGTGCTGAACTTCGTCTCGCCCGCGTACGACTTCTCGAACATCGCGCCCAGCAAGATCAGCTTCCGGATGGGTGGTCTGATCACCGCCGTACTGGCCATCGCCATCACCCCCTGGAACCTGTACTCGTCGCCTGCCGTCGTGAACCTGTTCCTGGGCGGCATCGGCGCACTGATGGGCCCGCTGGCCGGCATCATCGCGGCGGACTTCTACCTGATCCGCAAGAAGATGGTCGACGTCGACAGCCTGTACAGCGACGACCCGAAGGGCCGGTACTTCTACGGCCGAGGCACGAACCTGAACTCAGTCATCGCGTTCGCGGTCTCGGGTGGCGTGGCCATCTGCATCGCCCTGCTGCCGCCCTTCGCCGCGATCGCGCCGTTCGCCTGGCCCATCGGCGCCGTCCTCGGTGTCGCGAGCTGCGTGATCGTCAACCGGGTGCGCCCCAACCTGGGCGCCCGCGTCGACGACCTGCGCTCCGAGTCGGTCGCCGAGCGCGTCTGAACCGTCTCCCCATAAGGAAGGTGAATCGATGAAGGTCAGGATGTTCGTGAACGGGCAGGCCATGTCGGGAGGGTCGCTCAACGACGCCCTCTCGGAGGCTCAACTGGTCGGGAGGTTCCGCACCGCGCCCCGGTACCGGTTCTTCAACGTGCGGGGCGAGTTCCCCGCGCTGTATCCGGTGGCGTCTGGCGGCGCGCAGGTCTCGGGCGAGATCTACGAGGTGGAGGATGCGGTGCTGCGCGACAGTCTGCTGCCCCGCGAGCCCCGCGAGCTGGAGCTGACGCTCATCGAGCTCGAAGACGGAAGCGGATCGCTGTGCATGAGGCTGCGCGAGGAGTGGCTCGGGCACGAGGATCTCACCGACATCAGCGAGCACGGAGACTGGCGGCTGGTGGGCGCCCGCTGACCGCCCGGGTGCCCGTCCGGAGTGATGCCCGGGTGGGTTGGGCCCGAACGGACCCCGTGACCGAGGAAGACCGGTTGCGGGGTCCGGTTATCGTGTTGTGACCAATTCTCCTTGCACCGCATATTCGGATGTCCGCGGCCTGCGATACTCTGGCGCTCAGCCGGTCCGCTCGGACCTCGGAGCAGCACATGACGCTCCGCGCATCGTGCCCTTGGGAGGGGGCACGCCCTGGGAGGGGGCCTATTCGTCGTGCGCGCGAAACCGGCGATCCTCGGCGACCGCCGTGGAATAGGCCGGTGCCCCCAGGCACCTCTTCGAAGGACACGCACATGTCGATCCCCAACGCTCCGAGTGACCCCGTTTCGCCGCAGCCGCCCGCGGGTGCGCCCCAGCCTCAGGCAGGTATGCCGCAGCCGCCTATGGCTCCTCCGCCTGCACCTGCCGGCGAGAAGAAGCTGAACGTCCTCGCCCTGGTGTCGCTGATCGTCGCGGTCGTGGGATTCATCTTCGCGTGCATCCCCGGCGCGCTCATCGTCGGTTGGGTGCTGTTGCCGATCGCGTTCGTGCTCAGCATCGTCTCGCTGTTTCTCAAGGGCGACAAGAAGTGGATGGGCATCGTCGCCCTCATCGTCTCGGTGGTCGGCACCATCGTCGGCTTCATCGTCTTCTTCACAGTCGTCGCGACCGCGTTCGACGACGCCTTCGGCGGGTCGGAGACGACCGTGACACAGCCGAAGGACGAGCCGGCCGACGACGCCGAAGAGAAGCCTGCCGAGTCTGCCGAGCAGGGCACGCGCGACAACCCGTACCCGCTGAAGTCCAAGATCAGCACCGATGACTGGACTGTCGTCATGAACAGTTACACGCCCGACGGCAACGCCGCCGTCGCTGACGGAAACATGTTCAACGACAAGGCGCCTGCAGGGTCACACTACGAGATCGTGAATTACACCGTCACGTACAACGGCGATGAGTCCGGCATGGCTGCCGAGGTGGGCGTGGACGTCGTGACCAGCGCTGGAAACGTCGTGAACAGCTACGACAGCCTGGCAACGCTGAAGGATCCCATCGGTCTGGACGAGCTGTACAAGGGTGCTTCGGCAACGGGCTCGGTCGCGTTCGTCGTGCCGGACGGCGAGACCGTGCTGATCCGTGTCCGTCCCGGCATGATCGCGGACGAGGTGTTCGTCAAGCCGTAAGGCTGAAGACCCGCAGAACCCCGCGATCGACGAGTTCGGTCGTGGGGTTCCACACGTCAGGACTCCGGGTGGAGCGTGATCGAGTGCGACGCATCGACCGCTGACTCCCAGGATCACCTCGCCGGAATGATGCACGGGTGGGGGCCGTTTTGTCGACCATGTCGGTCACCTCATTTAGCCTCAGCCACATCGGAGGTGATCACGATGACACACACCAATGGCACCGCGACTGAAGAATGGACGTTCGGTCGGTTTGTGCACGAGCACTCATCGCTAATCGCAGCGATCACGATGATGGTCGTTGGCGTGGTTGTACTGGTTTTCCCCAGCCCGCGCACTGCGCAAGAACTCCTCGCCTGGCTGGGCGCGGGGGTCGGAATCCTTTCAGGCGCTGCAAGCGTCATGCGTGTAATGGGCCACAGACATGTGCGTTGGCCCGAACCGACCCCAGAGCCGGACTACATCGACCGTCTCCCCGAATCGGAGTGGCGTGACCGAGAAATCGCGAGGCGCGACTACAACGACGCTCGCCAGCTTGCCGTCAAGTCGGGCTATGACCTGCTCGGCAAACTACTAGCCCTCGACGCAGCAGCCTTTGCCATCTTCGTTACCATCGTTCACTTCGCCCGTCTCAACGGTGGGTGAAGTGAGGCTCTAGGCGTTTGCTTCTACTTCCTCGCGACGGGGATATCGCCAGCGCTCAGTCTCGTCGATCTCGCTCAGCACCCGATCAGGTGAGCTTCTCGAACACCATGGTCGCCTGGATGCGGTCGCCGCCGCCGAAGCCGCTGCTGCCGGAGGATGCGGCACGGCAACCGTCCTCCATCGAGCGGGGTGCCCCAGGGGAAGAACCGGTCCGGCGCGATCGCGTGCGGGCAAGTCGATGGGTGGGTGCCCGCGGGTGCCGCCCTTCTTCCGAAGGGAGAGCACAGTGAACGCTCGGAATGAACACGACGACCGTGGCCTTGATGTCGATGGTTGGCCAATTGAGGAACGCCCGATCTTCATCGACGCGAGGACCGGTCATGTCCCGACCGGCCTCAAGCAGTCGCAGCTGTCGGCATCCGCGAAGATCAGATCATGACTTACCTGTCTCTGTTCGCCATGCCGAAGCCCGTGCGCATCACCGGCCGCAGCTCGAGCATCACGAACTCGTTCGTGAACGGCGTGATCCCGGTCGTGCTCCCCACTGACGAAGAGGTGCGCGATGCGCTGGAGATCCTCGGGATGCTGGATGCCGTCAACTGCGCATACTGTGGCGACACCAGCACGGAGTGGGATCACTTGCGTCCGCTGGTCGTCAAGCAGCGCCCCACCGGTTACATCTCGGAGATCCACAACCTCGTGCCTGCATGCGGGAAGTGCAATCAGAGCAAGGGCAACAAGAACTGGCTGACCTGGATGCGCAGCGGCGCTCGGCTCTCTCCCACCACTCGCGGGATCACGGGCATCGAGCAGCGCATCGCGCGGATCGAGGAGTACGAACGCCGAGGGAATCCGACGCGGATCGACTTCGAGTCCGCCGTCGGTTCCGCGCTGTGGGACCGCCACTGGGCCCATCACAAGCGATTACTTGAGCTGATGCGAGAGGCCGATGCGGACGCTCAGGAGATCAGGGCGTTGGTAGCCGCGGCGTATCGAGAACAACGAGAAGCGGACTGACAGACAGACCGATGAACCTCACTCCCGCACAGCTCGACCGCGCGATCGGCACCGTCCTCGCGTCCGCCGCCGGTGACGCGCTCGGTGCGCAGTACGAGTTCGGACCGTCGCTGCCCGACGACCTCGTCCCGCCGTTCCGCACCGGCGCTGTTCTCGATCGCCGGAGGAGTCTCTCGGTGGGAGCGGTGGCGACGGGCTCCTCTGGCTCACTTGAGGGTTCGCCGCGAGGCGCCGACGATGATTCCGCGCTCGGTGTGCTGGCAGGCTCGGAGTCGTCACCGCGGCTCAGGTTCACACCGATCACGATGACGATCGCGACGACCACGAGTACGCCGCCAAGGATCCTGACTAGCTTCCATTGGACTTTCGACTTAGCACGGCGGAAAACCAGCTCCGTTCGAATCGTGCCGGATTCTGGGTGACGAGTTCACAGCCGCCCTTCTCCCACTTCGAGATACTCGAGCTTTTCAGTGCCCCGAATGGTCTGCACGTTCTTCGCCTCGTATTTCACCGTCTCGGCCTCGTGGGCGCGCGTCAGTGCTCGTCATCGGGTCCTCCCTCCCCAGATCCCGGGAGAACAGATCACCGGGGGCATCGCGAGCATATTGGGCATCGGCCGCAGTCCAGGAAGATTCTGGGCATGATGATGCGGGTGTGTGGTGTCCGATATCGTCAGTTGTGAGGGACCGGAAAATGGAGGAAACATGGGCCTGTTTGACAAGGTGAAGGACGCTGCTTCGCAGGCGGCTCAGGCTGGCATGGACAAGGCTCGGTCCGTGGTGCCGGGAGCGGCGCCATCAACTGCTCCGGTCGCTGCCCCTGACGCCGCGCCTGTGGATGGGGCCGCCGCTGAGCCGCAGCCGATCATCGAGCTAGAGAGCCACATCGACGGCAAGAACGCCAAGGTCCAGCTGTGGCCTGACCGGCTGGAGTGGGAGCGCCCCCGCGGCGTCTCGGGTGGGAAGATCACCGCGGGTGTGCTGACTGGCGGGGCGTCCTTGCTCGTCACCGGCGTGAAGGGCGGTAAGGACGAGCACGACATGGTCATGCTCAAGCACGTCACCAACGTGACCAGCCGCAAGGACGGTCTGAAGTACTACGCAGTCGATGTGCAGGCCTCAGCGGGTGCCGTGGTCAACATGATCACCTTCCGCGTCAGTAAGGACGAGGCAGCACGGTTCCGGTCGGCGATCCTCACTGCGATGCAGGACCAGGAGGCCAAGACCTCTGCACCCGTCGTCGTACAGGCGGTGGTACCTGCCGCGGCGATGCCGTCGGCGACAGGGCCGGATCTCGCAGCGCAGCTGCAGCAGCTGGCATCGCTGCGTGATGCGGGTGTACTCACCGAGGAGGAGTTCGCGGCAAAGAAGGCGGACATTCTCTCCAGGATCTGACTGGGCGAAAGGGCACTGCAGTGCCGCCTTGGGCCCTGGTGCCTGGCTCCATCGACGGCTCTATCGCGCTCTACTCAGCGGGTCGGCAAGAGCTCATTAGATCCCATTGCGGGATGCTGCGCGAGCGGCCTGGGGAGAGAGCCTCGTGAGGCACCTGAAGCGGGCGGTCACTCAGGCATGACCAGATGACATCCGCGCCGAAGTTCTCCTTGAGTTGGCCAGAGTGGGACGCACGCCCTTCCACAAGTCCCGTCGATCTGTCGTACAGAGCCCGAGATTCTCAGTCGGGACGCGCCGCTAGCCACCTGCCTGGCGACGTCGGACGCCTTGGATAGCCTGTGGTTGTGCAGCACACACAAGCAACCGCCCCGTTCACGTTCGTGGACCTGTTCGCCGGCCTGGGTGGCTTCCACATCGCCCTGGAGAATCTCGGCGGCAAAGCCGTGTTCGCCGCCGAGTGGGATCCGACGCTCAACGCGCTCTACGAAGTGAATTTTGATCTGAAGCCGTGGGGCGACGTGAACGAACTCACCGACGTGGTGGGTCAAGTCCCTGAACACGACGTGCTTGCGGCCGGCTTCCCATGCCAGCCGTTCTCGAAGGCTGGCGAGCAATTAGGTTTCGAGCACACGCTCCAAGGACGATTGTTCTTCAAAGTTCTAGAAGTGCTCGACAAGAAGCGCCCCGATCGGTTTATTCTCGAGAACGTTCCAAATATCCTTCGGCACGATGGCGGAAAGACGCGGGAGAAGATCGAAGGCATGCTCCGAGATCTGAACTATGACGTGAAGATCGAACGCTTTTCGCCCCACGACTTCGGGATCCCGCAGGTCCGTGAGCGCGCCTACTTCGTTGGGTCCCAGCACGGACTTGCGCAGTTCGAGTGGCCGAAGAAGCATCCTGGGCCAACAGATATCACGGATGTTCTAGACCCCAACTCCAAACCACATCGGCCGGTGCCTGCCCAGACGATTCGCGCAATCGATATCTGGGATGACTTTCTCCGCTCATCCCCCGATCACGTAAAGCTCCCATCGTTCCCCATCTGGGCGATGGAGTTCGGCGCTACCTATCCGTATGAAGATGCAACGCCTGCCGCGCTTCAAGCTGAACTCGGCGCAAAGTCGCTCGACAAGTTCCGTGGAAGCTTTGGAGTGTCGTTGCGCGGCTATGACGAAGAAGCACAACGCGAACTGCTTCCCAGCCATGGGCGCAGGCTTGACTACCAGTTCCCGCAGTGGAAGGTCGCGTTCATCGCCCAGAATCGAGCGTTTTACAAGGCCAACAAGAGTTGGATCGACCCCTGGCTTCGTCGCTCTCGGCTCTGGGAGTTGCCGTCAAGCCTGCAGAAGTTTGAGTGGAACGCGCAAGGTGGTGAGAGATCCATCAACAACTATGTCTTACAGATTCGCGCGTCTGGCGTACGTGTAAAACGGACAAACACAGCTCCGAGTCTGATCGCGATGACCCACACTCAGGTTCCGATTCTCGGATGGGAGCGCCGCTACATGACCCCGCAGGAGTGCGCCCGCTTGCAGAGTCTTGACTCCATCAAGCTTCCTGACAGCGATCTCCAAGCTTACAAAGCGCTGGGAAATGCAGTCAACGCCAAGGTAGTAGAGGAAATTGCACGTCCACTACTTGCTGCAGCCAATCGTGATGTGGCAACGGCCGCGTAGAGAACACCCATGAGCGACACCCCCACCACCACGGGCGCCACTGACTTTGCGCCAGCGGTGAGCATCGTACCCGGTGTATCAATCTTGGGCGTGCTCAGCAATCTCAACTACGAGCCCTGGTACGCGCTTGCAGAGTACGTCGACAATGCCATTCAAAGCGCGAGCCGATCCTACGCTCGATTGCGTCAATTGGACCCCAATTACCAGCTCAATGTCGACATTGTGTACGACGAACACCAGGGTGGACGTATCGAGATCGTCGATAACGCAGGGGGGATCGCTCGCCGGGACTTCGATAGAGCATTCAAAGCGGCCGAGGTTCCCCCTGATCGGACAGGCCTTTCCGAATTCGGCATGGGCATGAAGAGTGCGTCGATTTGGTTCGCCAAGAACTGGCGTGTCGTCACCACCAGCGCTGGCGACCCGAACATCTATTCAATCGAATTCGATATGCAAGCAGTCCTTCAGGACAAGGTTGAGCGCCTTGATGTCACGGCGGCAGCCGCAGATGTCGATAGTCACTTCACGCGCATCGAACTTTGGAACCTCAACCAGTTCCTCCGGGGACGCACGCTAGGCAAAGTACGCGACCACCTCCGCGAGATCTATCGTGCGTTCCTCCGTGACGACACTCTTGTACTTTCCGTGGCTGGGCAGAACATGGAGTTCATCGAGCCAGACGTGTTACGCGCTCCGGACTATCGCACGACATCAGCCGACGGGGACTCGGACGTCGCGCTGGAGTGGCACAAGCACATCGATTTGCACCTCGATGAAGGCGTACGCATCAAGGGATGGGCTGCGATTCGCGCTGAGGGCAGGACGAACAGCAATGGTTTGTCGCTCTTCCGTCGTCGGCGCGTGATAGTCGGGACAGGGGACACCCCATATCGTCCCGCGCGCATCTACGGTCAAGGCAACTCCTATCGGTCTCAGCGTCTGTTCGGCGAACTCGAAGTCGAGGGCCTTCCGGTGAGCCACACGAAGGATGGCTTCCAGTGGCAGGGGCTCGAAGAGGAGTTCCACGAGAAACTCCGAGAGGCACTCGACGAGGAACCCCTTCCACTCCTCAAACAGGCCGAGCACTATCGTGCGCGCCAGGCCAGCCGTGCTGAGCTCAGGCGGATCCGCGCCGCGACCGAGAACACAGCAGAGGTTGCCGAGCACTCGATACCGCCTGTCCTCCACCAAGTTGTTGAGGAAGCCGCAACGCCGGCTCCGCCGACGCAAGTTTCCGCAAGACCGGACACCACTTCACATGATGTAACGCAGACGTTCACGTTCCAACACGATGATCGCGCTTGGACGGTCACGATTACGGCGGGAAGCCGTGCGTCAGAGAAGGACTGGCTAGTGCGTCACGTTGATATTGAGGCGGGCAGCGGAAATGTCACGGCGCAACTCCTGTTAAATACTGGGCATCCGTTCCTGAAGCAGTTCGCCCTCGGCAGTTCTGACGCACTCGAAGCTGTGTTTCGAGTCGCAGTTGCGATGGTTGTCACCGAAAGCCTGCAGACGACTGCGGGTGACGGCGAGAGCGCTGCGAAGTTTATGCGTCAAGTCAACTTGCTGCTCGGCGCAGCACTGTCCAAGCGACTAAGGAGTGACCCGTGACCGGTAGCGTCCTGACCCCAGAACCTCACCTCGGCAACAGCCAACTCGTCGTTGGCGATACCTTCACGGGCTTCCTTCAGGAGGTCGTAAACGAGGACGCCCGTGACTCCATTCGTGCGAGCGCCATCAGCGTTCTGGATGGCGCGTTGACCGCAGGCCCCGGTTCGACTGGGTTGGTGGTCGGTAGAGTTCAGTCGGGCAAGACACTCTCATACGAAGGTGTAATCGCGCTCGCTCGCGACAACGGCTTCTCGCTGGTGATCGTGATCAGCGGAATCTCCAATCCGCTTCTCGCACAGGGGGAGCGCCGGCTCAAGGGCGATCTCGGCAACGCTGACAAGGACGGATGGCTCTTCGCTGTGCCAAACGACAAGCAGCAGTCCTTGCAGCAGATCGGGCAGGCACTTCAGAACGTCCAAGCGAACTGGAGCAAGTCATCGACTCCGAAGGCATACAAGCAAACGGCAGTCGTCGTACTCCTCAAGCACCACGGCGGCATCCTCAATCTCACCGGCCTCTTCGACGGGGTTGACTTTGAGGGCCAGCGGGTGCTCATTGTCGATGACGAGGCTGACCAGGCTAGCCTGAATACCCAGGCCAAGAAGGGGAAGCAATCAGCGACTTACGGCAATCTGCTCGCGCTCCGCGACGCGCTTCCCGGGCACTACTACCTGCAATACACTGCCACTCCCCAAGCACCACTCCTTATTGCCATCGATGACGCTCTCTCGCCTGATTTTGTCCGCGTACTGGAGCCCGGTAGCGGTTATACAGGGGGTGACCGGTATTTCGGGTCCACGAACAGTCTGGTAAAGACCATCAGCGCACAGGACTTGGCCGCGGCTGATCATCCTAACGGGCCGCCACCCGAGGGGCTTCGTCAGGCGATGCTTGAGTTTCTCATTGGCGCGGGGCACGTTGTGACCAGTGGAAAGCCAAAGACACGGTCGATGCTTGTCCATCCTTCTCGCCAAAAAGATGCTCACGCCGACTTCGTGCGCTGGATCTCCGGCATGAGGAAGGACTGGCAGGACAAGTACGAGCACCAGGATGAGGTTTTTCCCGTCAACCTTCAGCAAGAGTTCCGTAAGGCCTGGGATGGTCTCGCCGCGACTTTCCCGTCCATCGCGCCATTCGACGAATGCTGGGCCGCGCTGGACGTCGTGTTCAGGAATCTCAACATCGTCGAGGTGAACACACGACAAGGACAGACGCCGGTCATCAACTGGAGCCCGACTCAGTCCTACATCCTGGTCG
Source organism: Microbacterium sp. NPDC057659 (assembly GCF_042799915.1). NCBI lineage: Bacteria > Bacillati > Actinomycetota > Actinomycetes > Micrococcales > Microbacteriaceae > Microbacterium > Microbacterium sp. NPDC057659. The sequence goes on from NZ_JBHVHU010000002.1 coordinate 148,485, forward strand.
GTGGACAGGCGATCGACAGAGGGTTCACCGTGGAGGGACTCACTGTCACCTACATGCCTCGAGGCCCCGGGACCCGAACCGCCGACACCGTACAGCAGCGCGCGCGGTTCTTCGGCTACAAGGCCTCCTACCTCGGGCTCTGTCGCGTGTACCTCGAATCCGACGTCCGGGATGACTTTGAAATGTACGTGGAACACGAGAAGGACATGCTCGCTTCGCTCCATGACATCGAGGCCGGCAACGAATCGCTCAAGGAATGGAAACGACAGTTCCTTCTCGACAACAGGATGAAGGCAACCCGCGCTTCCGTTATCTCCATCCCAATGATCCACGTGAAAGCCAAGGACCGGTGGATCTCGGACACGAAGCCCGTCCGGGATGATGCGCTTCCTCTCGAAAATGCGCGCGCACACGCTGTGGAAGCCCTCGAGGGCGTCGAATGGACGGCCACCCCTTACGGCCACCGCGTCGGTTACACAACACTCGCCAATGCCCTTGAACTCCTCGTCCAAACAAGCCCAGAGTCGTGGCTCGCGGAGCCAAACGTGCAGGCGGTCCTCCTCAATCTCTCGAAGCTCCAGGACGACGAACCAACTGAGGCTGCGGTACGCGTGGCTTGGATGCGACCTGGCGGGGAGCTCGCTCAACGCCAAGTCACCAGCGACGGTGCTATTCAACTTTTCCAGGGCCGCAACTCATCGGGGTACTACGGTGACCGTGAGGAGTTCGATCCGAGCGCGCCCTTGACAATCCAGTTGCATGTGGTGGAAGTCGTTGAGCGAGGAACTAAGCGGCCACTCGGCCAGCACCTTGTCACTGCCTGGCGAATCCCCGAGGAGTCCCGCGTCGGCTGGCTCATCGAAGTCGGAACATGAGATGAGTTGGAACTCGCGTGCTCTCATCGGTGCGTTTCTTCGGGCCCAAGCGCGCATTGCGGGGTCTAAGCCGCCGCCACGGGTGCTAGTCGTGGAACCCCTCGACCCGGACCGCACGTTCTTCGCGGCCGTCGACTCCGAGTACTCCTGGACTCTCGTGGTGCGGGCTCGAGAGTCCGTTCGTCCGATGCCCGCCCTTCGACTCAGCCTTTTGTCCGCGGACTATGGCGCGACGTATGAGCTACGGGAAGAGGGCCATACCAACCTTCTCCGTGTCTGTACCGTTCGCTGTATCTCGCCTGACCCCGAGGTACGAAATCTCTTCGCGACAGTCTGTGCTGCGCTTCTCGCTCAGCTTCCCACAGATCCCAGTGATGCCGAAGTTGAGAAGGAAGTAGGCAATTGGGTCTCCCTCTTCTGGCGCCTGCAAATGCCAGCTCGCACCACCGTGATTGGCTTGATCGGCGAACTCACCCTCTTAGACAGTGTTCCTCACCTTGAGAAATGGGTGCGCGCTTGGCACCTCGACCCAACTGACAATCTAGACTTCGCCTTCATGAACCCGAGGCTGTCAGTCGAAGTCAAAGCAACCTCGAGCCAGCAAAGAGTTCACGACTTGTCAATACATCAAGCTGTTCCACTAGTCCCTGACGACCACTTCTTCGCGTCCGTGATTGTTGAACTGCGCAACTCTGGAGTTCGCGTCGGTGACGTCGTCGGCGAACTCAGCAGTCGTCTCGCCGAGCGACCAGAAGGTGATCTACTGTGGCGCTCGGTCGCCGCAATATGCGGCGCATCACTTGATGAGTTCTTCGACGTTCGCTATATGCGAGATGATGCTCGCAGCAGCCTCCAGTTCTACGCCGCGAACACGGTACCTCGGCCGTCGATTGAGTTTCCGCTGCCCTCAGGTGTCTCGGGGCTTCACTTCCGGTCTGACTTCTCATCGGTTCTCCCCGCAGATGCCACGAAAATCATCGCCGTCGCGCCCGACCTTTGAGGCGGACTCACGTTTGCGCGACAGTACCATCCACTCTCGATGGTCGCGCGTCTGCGCCAGCTATGAATCGAACAGTGGCGCAAGGACCGCGGGGCTGCAGGAAAACCCAGACTCTCCGGTAGATTTGCTGCATGGCCAAGCTTAGACGCTTCATCAAGGGTGATATTGACGCCAAGGCACCCCGAACCGAGGTCGATGGCTACTTCACCGAAGTCCACGCAAACGACGGCACGCTGCTCCTATACCTCTATAACTTCTCCAAGGCGGGGCCAAAACCCGGTGCCACCCCCACTCAAAGCTTGCATTTCGATCGTGAATCGGCGACGGCCTTCAAGAAGGTCCTAGAGGACACTTTCGGACCGCTGTAGCACGCTCGCCTCCCTGATACCCTCCCTCCCATGCCGTCGAAGCAGACCATAGACGCCCTCCGCGCGTTCACCGCCGAACGCGATTGGGCGCAGTTCCACTCTCCCGAGAACCTCGCGAAGAGCATCGCGATCGAGGCTGGCGAGCTGCTCGAGTGCTTCCAGTGGAGTGCGGAATTCGACAAGTGCGAGGTCGAGGACGAGCTCGCCGACGTCGTCACCTACTGCATCCACCTCGCCGGCGTCCTGGGCGTCGATCTCGACGAGATCGTGCTGCGCAAGCTCGAGCAGACCCGCACGAAGTACCCGGTTGAGAAGGCCCGCGGCCGGAGCACCAAGTACACGGAGCTCGAACCGTGACCAGCATCCGTCACGTCGCGTTCAACCGCACCGACGTCGATGACTGGGCGAAGACAGATCAGCAGCACACGAACTGGCCCGTCGTCTACCTGCTCGACGGCAAGCGCAAGCTCTACGTCGGCGAGACCGTCAGCGCGCACAACCGGATCCGGCAGCACCTCGACGGTCCGAAAAAAGACGCCGGACTCGAGAGCATCCGCGTCGTCGTCGACGACAAGTTCAACAAGTCGGTCTGCCTCGACCTCGAGTCGCACCTGATCCGCTGGTTCCACGGCGACGGGCAGTATGAGCTTCTCAACGGCAACGACGGCCTCACCGACGCGCAGTACTACGACCGCGAGCTGTACCGGGAATCGTTCCGCGACGTCTTCGAAGCGCTCCGCTCCGAGGGGCTGTTCTCGCGCAGCATCCCGCAGATCGAGAACTCCGACCTGTTCAAGTTGTCACCCTTCAAGGCTCTCAACAGCGATCAGGCCATCGCCGTCACCGACATCGTCGAGGGGCTGCTCGAGGATCTGCAGCATCCCAACATCCGATCGACGCTCGTCGTGCAGGGCGACCCCGGCACGGGCAAGACGATCATCGCGATCTTCCTGATGAAGCTGCTCGCCGACATCCGCGATCATCGCGCGCACGACGACCTCGAGCCCGACTCGATGTTCACCGAGTTCTTCGTGCCCGAGAACAGTGAATTGCTGCGCGACCTGCGCATGGCCCTCGTGATCCCGCAGCAGGCGCTGCGGGAGTCGGTCAAGGAGGTCTTCAAGAAGACCCCGAAACTCGACCCGAAGATGGTCATGACACCGTTCCAGCTCGGCGAATCGGAAGTCGAGTACGACTTGGTGCTCGTCGATGAGACCCACCGCATCGGGCAGCGCGCGAACCAGGCGTCCGGCGTGCAGAACAAGAAGTTCACCGAGATCAACCGCGCACTGTTCGGGGACGACGACCCGAAGCACACGCAGCTCGACTGGATCAAGGCACGCAGCCGGCACCAGCTGCTGCTCGTCGACGGCGCGCAGAGCGTGCGCCCGCACGATCTGTCACCGGCGACATTGGATGCCGAATTGCGAGGTGCGCGGGATGCCGGCCGTTACTACCGGCTCAGCACCCAGATGCGCGTGCGTGCCGGGGCCGACTACGTCGAGTTCGTCCGAGGGATGCTGCGCAGCGAGGACCCGGCCCGGCCTGACCTTGGCGAGTACGACCTGCGACTGTTCGACGACGTCGGCGAGATGCGCGCAGCGATCCGTGCGCGAGACGCCGAGGCGGGGCTGTCACGGATGGTGGCGGGGTACGCCTGGGACTGGGTGTCGAAGAACGACTCGGCCGCATATGACATCGAGATCGACGGCGAGCGGATGCGGTGGAACAGCACCGACAAGGACTGGATCAACTCCCCCGGCTCACTCGACGAAGTCGGATCGATCCACACGGTGCAGGGCTACGACCTGAACTACGCCGGCGTCATCATCGGGCCGGATCTGCGCGTCTCAGGCGGCGCGATCGTCGCCGACTGGGACGCGTACCGCGACAAGAAGGGCAAGGAGAACACCGGGCATCTGAAGGGCTCGTTCGGGGAGGACGAGCTGCTCGTGTTCATCCGGAACATCTACGGCGTGCTGCTGACGCGCGGGATCCGGGGGACGTATGTGTACGTGTGTGATGAAGGGTTGCGGGAGCGGGTGCGGGCGCTAGTCAGCTGAACTTAGTCGGGCTGTTGCGCAGATATCCATCGGGCCGAGCTGTCGGCGGGGGGGGGACTGCGGGGTGGTGCTACCTCACATTCAGTCCCCTCATGCATCAAGCCACTGCGAGCCGAGCGGTGTCGGCGACGCTCGCTACGCTGGTGGTTATGGGGGAATCAGAACAGTCGGTCATCACCTGGGTAGTGTCGGCCGACCAAGTGACTTACTGGATGCATTACGCCGACCATTGTGAGTTCACACCCTTCCAACGCCAGGCTGCGCGCCATCTCCGTGAATGCATGTATCGACTGCTTCGGCATCGGGATCAGGCAGAAGCCGCGCGGAAGAACTTCACTACGAATACGATTACCGGCCTGACCCAACCGTCGGCGGAACAGCGAATGCAGTTCCACGACGCGACGTTGCAGTTCTTCCAGACCTATTACGGGACGCTGTCGGCGTGGTCCAGTCTGCTCGTGCGAGTTGCCAGCAATCTGCGCCTGAATCTGCCCTCGACCAACAGCATGAAGAGTTTCATCCAGTGGCTGGGAGGGCGGTCGGGATGGCTGCCCATAGCGGAGTCTCGACTTGAGGTCATGGAGACGGCGCGCCAGTTCCGCGCGTTGTTCGACCACCCCGGCCAGTTCCAGCCTTTCGAATGGGACATCTTCGAGGATGAACCAGGCTTCGTCGAACGCGTCCGCCTGTACGGCCCAACCCGCGGAGCGCCTCCCGAAGGAGCGTTGCCACGGTCTGGCCCTCTTGCCGAACAGGATGGATGGTCGTTCATCGCACCGGGAATGTTCGATGTATCCAACGCCATAGCCGAACTCATGAGTCACTTCATGCCGTTCATCGCAAGTGAATTGCCACTCCCTGACGATGCGCCCGTCACGTGCCCCGACTTCGAATGGGAGCGCGAGTGGAATGGCGACCGAGCCGTGTATTCGGAACCGTCGTCAATCTACCTCCCGGAGAGCCAGAAAGTGAACCCTGTTAGTGGCAACCCGTTGGAGTTCCCGTCCCAATCGAAGGGCATCGCGAGATGCCCAATAACCGGCGCAAATTGACCCTGCGCGGACTTCGACTGGCTCCCGCCTCTGACGACGTGGCAGCGAACTATCCAGGAAAGCTCTGGGCCGGCTTGACCGCGAATCAATTCTCCGAAACGATGCAAGCCGACGCCCCGGAGCGGTGCACCGCCACCTGGCATAGGGCTCTACTCGCTACTCACGCGCTGAGTCCGGCTCAGGCCTCGATCCCCCGCAGGATCACATCGACCATCCCGTCGACCTTCCCGGCATCCATCGGCCCGCCCACCAGGGCCGAGTAGGAACCGATCGCGATCAGCTGGTCGGCCACGACCGCGGCATCCACGTCCGCCCGCACGTCACTGGCATCCACTGCCTGAACCAGCCGCATCGACGTCCACTCGCGCAGCGGCGCCGCCAGGCGCGCGTTGAGCTTCAGGCCGAGGTCGGCATCCGTCGCGGTCACCTCGATCAGGGCGCGCGCCAGCGCGACGGCATCCGGGCTCTGAGCCGAGAGCACGGCGCGCAGGTCGGCGCGCAGATCGTCCGTTACGGGCAGTTCGAACGCGGGCAACTCTCCCTCGAGCAGCGCCTCGCCGAGGATCGCGGCCTTCGACGGCCACCAGCGGTAGATCGTCTGCTTCGAGACCTCGGCTTCGAGAGCCAGGCCCTCGATCGTGACGTCCGCATACCCGGAAGCAAGGGCGCGACGCATCGCCGCCAGCACCGACTGGCGGGCTTTCTCACTGCGAGGACGGGCCACGCTCACAGATTAGCGCCACCCTCTGGAATAACGAGACGGTGCGTTGCATTATTAGTAGTGAGCGGGTTGGACGCCCTTCGTCTCGCTTCGCTCGCTCAGGACCCGGAGCAACTAGGAGACAAAATGGCACTCACCGCACACTCCACCATCGGCGACTGGCTGAACGACCCGACGGGCAGCGAGCTCATCAAGGGCCTGCTCGCGCAGTCGGGCGGCGACCCGTCGCAGCTCACCCCCGTGCTCGGCCTGCCCCTGCAGCAGCTCGTCGTCATGAGCCAGGGCGCCATGCCGCAGTCCGTCGTCGACGACCTGGTGCGCGCCGCCAACGGCGGAGAGATCCCCGCCGACGACGACACCGCCGGCTGGACCGAGCAGATCACCTCCGGACGCTTCGCCGGCAAGACCGTGATCGTCACCGGCGCGGCATCCGGAATCGGCAAGGCCACCGCCTCGCGCATCGCCCGCGAAGGCGGCCGCGTGATCGCCGCCGACATCTCGGCCGACAAGCTGGATGCCCTGGCGGCAGAGCTCCCGGGCATCGTCACCGTCGCCGGAGACCTCACGCAGCAGGCATCCATCGACGCCGTCATCGCCGCCGCCGGCGAGCGCATCGACGGACTCGCCAACGTCGCCGGCATCAACGACGACTTCTCGCCCGCCGGCGAGACCCCCGACGCCGTCTGGGACCGCGTCATCGCGATCAACCTCACCGCGCCGTTCAAGCTCATGCGCGCGGTGCTGCCAATCATGGAGGCCGCCGGCCGCGGCGCCATCCTCAACGTCTCGAGCGAGGCCGGCCTGCGCGGCAACGCCTCGGGCAACGCCTATACCGCCAGCAAGCACGGCATCATCGGCGTCACCAAGTCGGCCGCGTTCATGTACGGGCCCAAGGGCATCCGCGTGAACTCCGTCGCCCCCGGCGGCGTCGCCACTGGCATCCCGATGCCGCCGAACATGTCGGAAGCCGGCTCGGCACGGCTCGCGCCGTTCCAGCAGGCGATCCCGACCGTCGCCACGGCCGAGCACCTCGCCGCGTCGATCACGTTCCTGCTCTCGGACGACGCCGTCAACATCAACGGCGCGATTCTCGCGTCGGACGGCGGATGGTCGGTGCAGTAAGCACCAGCTCGGATGTTGTGAGACGAGACGCCCCTGGGGAACTGGGGGCGTTTCGACGTCCCGGGTCCTGAGCGCGCGGAGCGAGACGAAGGGCGCCCTTCGTCTCGTCGCTGGCGCTCCTCGCTCAGGGTGCGGGACGGTGACGGGCGCCCTTCGTCTCGTCGCTGGCGCTCCTCGCTCAGGACCCGGGGCGGGAGGCACGGGCGCCCTTCGTCTCGTCGCTGGCGCTCCTCGCTCAGGGTACGGTGGCGGCGAGCTCCCGGAGCCGGCGCCCTGCGGCCGGGTCGCGCAGCGCCCGGAACAGCGGACGCTCCCGCGGAGCACCGGCCAGCCCGAACCATCCACCCGGCGCGAAGAAACTCCCCGGCGCGGCATCCTGCTCCAGCGCCATCAGCGCGGGCAGCGCGCCCTGCGCCGGACTGTTGCCCGGCACCCAGCGCAGCCAGCGCTCCTCACCACCGGGCAGCCGGCTGCGCAGCGTCGGCGCGATGTGCGTTGCCGGCGCGACACCCGGATGGCACAGATTCACACTGATGCCATCGCTGCGCCGCGCGAGCTCCAGCGCCCACAGGCCCAGCGCGCGCTTCGATCCGGCGTACGCGCGCCATGCGCTGTACCGTCGCTCGCCCTCGAGGTCGTCGAGCCTGCCGCGGGTCGCCGCGATGCTCACCTGCACAGCGACGCGGGCGTGCGCCGCGACGAGCAGCGGCATCAGCTCACGCGTGAGCACCGCGTGCCCGAGGAAGTTCGTCTGCAGATGCAGCTCGTGCCCGTCCACCGTCACGTGCCGAGTGCGGTCGCCGAGCAGCACGATCCCGGCGTTCATCACGAACAGGTCGATCGGGGCGGCATCCTCGCGCAGCTTCGCGCCGAGCGCGGCGATCGTGCCGAAGTCGGCCAGATCGAGATCGCAGATCTCGAGGGCGGCATCCGGAACCGACTCACGGATGCTGCGCACCGCCGCATCCCCGCGGGCGCGATCGCGCACGGGGAGGAGCACATGCGCGCCGTCTGCGGCGAGCGCCCGCGCGATCTCCAGACCGATGCCGCCGCTCGCTCCGGTGACGAGAACGCGGGGAGAAGGCATGGAGACAGCGTGGCACCATCTTGAGCGCTGGGCGAAGATGTGCGCGTCCTTCGTCACTTCGTCTCGCTGCGCTCGCTCAGTACGACGCTCGCTTCGCTCGCTCAGGAGCCGGGGAGCGGGGCGTCCTTCGTCACTTCGTCTCGCTGCGCTCGCTCAGTACGACGCTCGCTTCGCTCGCTCAGGATCCGGGGATCCGGGGATCCGGGGATCGGAGCGTACGAGACAATGGCACCATGACCCAGCGCACCGTGATCCTGCACGTCTCCGACCGGCCGGAAGACATCGTGCGCGCCGTCGGCATCGCGAACACCCTGCACGCGGGGCGCCCCGACACCGGCATCCGGATCATCGTGAACGGTCCCGCCATCCCGGGCGTCGCCGCGGGCGCGGCTCCGCTGCCGATTCCGGATGCCGCCACGATCGAGGCCTGCGAGGGCGGGCTGCGCGGGCACGGCATCCCCGTCGACGCACTGCAGCCGGGCATCCTCACCGTGCCGGCCGCCGTGGTCGCGCTCAGCGATGCGCAGTTCGACGGGGCGGCCTACATCCGCATCTGACTGGGGCTATCCCTCGACAAGCGGCGAGCCCTGACGCTTCGCGCGATACCCGTCCGCGGCCGGAACCCAGCGCTTCCAGTGCTTCTCCGACAGCGCGAACGGCAACTGCTGCTGCAGGTGCTGCGCCGCGGCCGCGAGGCGCCCGTCGCCGGGCAGGCTGACGAACAGCGAGAGCCTCGCACTGTGCTGCCCGAGCGAGACCCGCGTCGACACCGCACCTAGCGGGGTCCGATAGCCGTCCACGACGAACCCGCCGCAGGCGTCCGGCGACACCCCGGCGTATCCGTGGCCGGTCTCGGGATCGCGCGCGACACCCGACACGGTGCCCATGAGCGTCACGCGCACGTGCGGGGGCGCCTTGAGCTCGGGCGAGCGCTTCACATCGAGCAGGGCCAGGGCGTCGTCGAGTTTCCGCTCGGGAACGTTCCAGCCGTCGATCACCGTGTCGCGCGAACTGCGGTTGCCGAGAGCGCCCACGATCGCCTGCTCGATCGGGCTCGCCTCCGTCGGCCGTGCGGAGAAGATCGCCGTGAGCTTCCACCTCACCGCGGCATCCGTCACCACGGACGCCGCGAGGAACTCCTCGAACTGGGCGAAGCCGCGTGCCGCCTGACGGGTGCCCATCGAGTGAGCGCCGCCCTTCGAGATCGGCAGTCCGTCGTACGTCACGATGTCGATGTTCTCCCCAGCCATGCGAGTGACGCTATCAGCGCGATCGTTCCTCGCCCGCCGGGCGATACCACCCCACACGACGCACCCGCGCCGGTACCCTGACGGCATGACCGACCAGAGCACTGAGATCCGCCGGCTGCGCGAGCGCGTCGACCTGCTCGAGCGGATGCTCGCCGGCACGTACTCCTTCATCGTCGCCGTCGTACTCATGCTCGGCCTGACTCTGCCGCTGTTCACCGCGCATGCCGACGGCGAGGACCAGAAGTACTGGAGCATCATCACCGCCAGCCTCGCGCCGTTCAACAGCACCGACGTGCCGATGGAGGCCGCCGACTGGATGCTGACGACACTGTTCGTCGGCCTGATCATCATCACCGTGCTGATCCTCGCCACGACTCTCATCCCCGCCGCGCTCAGCTCGCTCTCAGACGGGCTGCGCATCTTCGGCACGATCCTGACCGCCCTCGGCACCGTCGGCGCGGTCACCGTGATGATCCTGATCGGTACGTCGCTGCACACCCGGTCGTATGACTTCGGCTGGGGCGGACCCGTGCTGCTGCTCGGCATGATCGCCGTGCTGCCGCTGCTCAGCGGGGCGCTGCGTCCACTCGTCGGGCCGCGCCGCTGACGCCGATTCCCGCCGGCGGGGCATCCGCGGACACCTCGGCCCGACTCCGGAGACACGCCGTCGCACGTGCCTAGACTCGTCCCCATGCTGTTCGCCGACGTCACGACTCCGAGCGAGGCAGAAGCTCTCGCGACCCGCATCCTCACCCCGCGGCAGCGCCCCCTCGTGCTTGTGTCGGCGACTTCGGAGGGCGAGTTCGCGTTCGACACGGAGCGGCTCGGGCGCGAGCTCGGCGGCATCGCGGATGTCGTCACCGTCGCGACCGGGGAGGCGACGGATGTCCTCGAGCAGCTGCTTCCGCCCCGGACTCAGGCGTTCGGCGGCGCGGCCCGCTCCTACCCCGGCGACTTCGCCAGCGACCCGGACTGGAGTCGCTCCCGGCTGCGCTTTCCCGGTCACGCCGACACCGATGACCTCATCGACGACGCCATGGCGCAGTCCACCCGCCGTGCCGTCGTACAGGCCGCGCCCACGGTTGTACGAGCGTCCGGAGTCGTGGCGGGTTTCCTCGACGACGGAACCCGCGCCCGCGTGGAGCTCGACGACGGCACCGTCGTCACGGCGACCGGCGAACTGCTGCCCGACTCCCTTCCGCTCGCCGTCGCGCTCGTCCCCGGAGCGCCGATCACCGGCGTCCTGGACGGACAGGAACTGCACCCCGAACCCTTCCCCGCCGACCTCGACACCCTGCCTGACGGCGCGAACACGCTGGCGCTCGTCGTCAAGGTCACCGACCAGGGCGCCACCGTGCACCTGCACCCCGACCACGCGTTCGTGCTGCGCCCCCGCGACATCCGCACCGACGGCCGGCCCGTAGGCGACGTGCTCGCCGTCGGCGATGTCATCCGCGTGCGCGTCGCGCACGGACCACACCGCGAACTGCTGCTCACCCACGCCGGCAGCGACGATGATGCCCCGCTCACCCCCGCCTTCCCGCTGGTCACCGGCGGGCCGCCTTGGCTGAGCGAGGACCACGGGGAGACGGATGCCGCAGAGCCGGCGGGCACGGATGCCGCGGCGCCCGACGGGCCGGACTGGAGTGCGGCAGGCGCGGTCGCATCGGAGGCCGCGGACTCCCCGGCGCCGACGACTTCGGGTGCCGTCGGACAGAACGGGCCGGGCCCCGCGGAATCTCAATCGCCCGGCATCCCTTCCTTGCCGGCCGCAGCGCCCGAGGAGTACGCGACGCGCTCCGACATCCACCTGCTCTCGCAGGCGATCACGGCGCTGCGCAGCGAGCTGCACGCGATGTCCGAGCGACGGGAGCAGACGAATACGCCGCTGCCTACGCTGACGCCCGTCCTCGACCCGGCATCCGACTCCGCCGAACTCGAACGGCTGCGCGAGGAGAACGCCCAGTTGCGGTCCGAACTCGCCCGGGAGCGGACGCGACGCGAACATGCCGAGGCCGAGCTCGCCGATGCCACACAGGACGAGCGCGACGAGGCACAGGCGCTGCGCGATGCCCGCCGCGCAGCGGAGCGCGCGCACGTCGATCCGACCGACGACGGCATCCGATTCGAGATCGAGCGCACCTGGGGCAACCGCACCGCTCCGGGCGAGCGCAAGCGCTGGCCGCTGCGGGAGTTCCGGTTCGGGCCCGACTTCATCGGCTCGCTGTCGAAGCTGGACGACAGCCAGCTGGCCAAGTCCGTGCGCGCGTGCGTCGACGCGATCACCGGCCGTGACCGCGAGATCCCCGCACGCGACCTGCATCGACTCCGCACCGGAGAGGGCGGCGACGACGCCTACGTCGTACGAGCCGACGGCGCCAAGTGCTGGCGGTCGGCGATCGACCCGGACTCCCCGGATGCCCGTCGACTGCACTACTGGGACCTGCCCGGCGACGTCATCGAGCTCAGCCGCGTCGTGACGCACGACGACACCAGGCCATAGGTGCCCGTTCCGGGCCCTCAACTGCTCGGCTCCTGAGCGAGCGGAGCGCCAGCGACGAGACGAAGGACGCCCCCGGAAGACCGCCCACCGCATCCTGAGCGAGGAGCGCCAGCGACAAGACGAAGGACGCCCCCGGAAGACCGCCCACCGCATCCTGAGCGAGGAGCGCCAGCGAGGAGACGAAGGACGCCCGCCCTGGGCCGCCCTTCGACTCGCTCCTTCCTCGCTCGCTCAGGATCCGGAGCAGGCCCACCCACGAGTCGTTGAGCGGCGTTTCGTCTCGCTCAACGATCCGGGGCGAATGTCCGTACCCAGTGCGAGACTGACGGGATGAGGCTCGAGGAGCTCACCGAGACCGCCGACGAGGTCGCGGCGACGTCGTCGCGACTGGCGAAGATCGACGCGCTCGCGCGACTGCTGCAGCGCGCAGATCCGGCCGAGCTCCCGGTGCTGACCGGTCTCCTGCTCGCATCGCCGCGGCAGGGACGATTGGGCGTGGGCTGGCGCGGGCTCTCCACCCTGCAGGTCGAGCACGCCGCGACATCCGCTCTCACCATCACCGACGTCGACGACGCCCTCGACGCGCTCGCGCGCGCGTCCGGCACCGGATCGGCGGCGCAGCGCACCGCGCTCCTCCAAGGTCTCGCCTCACGTGCCACCCCCGAGGAGTGGGACTTCCTCGCCCGCGCGATGCTCGGCGAGCTGCGCACCGGCGCACTCAGCGGCGTGCTGCTCGACGCGATCGCGCGCGCGGCCGATCGGCCTGCCGCATCCGTCCGTCGCGCGGCCATGCTCTCCGGCGACCTCGGCGAGACGGCCGTGGTCGCGCTCACCGGCTCGGCCGAAGACCTCGACGCGGTCGGGCTGCAGGTCGGCCGGCCCGTGCTGCCGATGCTCGCCGCCACCGCCGCGACACCGACCGCGGCGCTCGAGACCACAGGACGCGCATCGGTCGAGTACAAGCTCGACGGCGCGCGTATCCAGGTGCACCGGCACGGCGACGAGGTCGGCGTCTACACCCGCAGCCTCGCCGACATCACGCATCGCGTGCCCGAGATCGTCGAGATCGTGCGCGGGCTGCCCGCGCACGACATCATCCTCGACGGCGAGACGCTCTCGCTCGACGAGGACGGCGGGCCGCGCCCGTTCCAGCAGACCATGTCGCGGTTCGGCGCCGACGTCTCGCGCGAACTCGTGCTGCGCCCCTGGTTCTTCGACATCCTGCACGTCGACGGCCGCGACCTCATCGACGAACCGCTCGCCACGCGGCTCGCAGAACTCGAACGGGTCGCCGGCGACTGGCGGATGCCCGGCATCGTCACCGACGACGCGGATGCTGCGGAGCAGCTGTCCCGAGAGGCGCTGGCCGCCGGTCACGAGGGTGTGCTCGTCAAGGCGATCGACGCGCCCTACGCGGCCGGCCGGCGCGGCAAGTCGTGGGTCAAGGTCAAACCCGTGCTGACCTACGACCTCGTCGTGCTCGCCGCCGAGTGGGGCTCAGGCCGGCGTCGGGGCTGGCTGTCGAATCTGCATCTCGGGGCGCTCGATCCGGTCGGGGAGTTCGGCGAACCGGGCGGTTTCGTGATGGTCGGCAAGACCTTCAAGGGCCTCACCGACGAGCTGCTGAAGTGGCAGACCGAGACCTTCCCCGAGTACGAGACCGAGCGGAGCCCGTATGCCGTGCACCTGCGGCCGGCGCTGGTCGTCGAGATCGCGATCGACGGCGTGCAGAACTCACCGCGCTATCCCGGCGGAATCGCCCTGCGCTTCGCACGGGTGAAGGGGTACCGGCCCGACAAGAGTCCGGCCGAGGCGGACACGATCCAGACGCTGCGGGGGCTGCTGCGAGGCTGAGGACTTCGGGCGGCTGAAGACGTTTCGTCTCGCTCCGCTCGCTCAACGACCGGGGCGGAACATTCAGCCCCGCGCAGCGGCGGCGAGCGCCGCCACCCTGGCCGTTGCCTGCCCGCGCTTCCAGCACAGCACCCAGCGCACCGGCGGGGACCCTTCCTCGAACGGCACCATCACCAGGCTCGGCCGGGCGAAGAAGTCGCCGGCGTGCGCGGCCAGCGGCACCACGCCCTCGCCGGCCGCGATCACGGTCAGCAGGTCGAGGAAGGTCGGCGCCGTGCGATCCGGATCCGGCCGGTACGGCGCCGCGCGGCGCCCGGCACGGAACACGGTCTCCCCCGCCAGATCCTCCACCGACACCGTCGTCCGTACGGCCAGCGGATGCTCCCGCCCGACCGCCAGCACCACTGGCTCGGAGTAGACCAGCGACCCTTCCTGGAAGCCCTCCTCATCGACCGGCCCGTTGGTCACCGTCACGTCGACCACGCCCGCCCGCAGCAGATCGAGCGGGTCCGAGAACCCTGCCTCCCGGAATACCAGCTCGACACCCGGATTCGCCGCGCGGAACCGGTCGAACACGGGAGCGGCGAGCTCGGCGATCGCCGGAGCCTCCAGCCCGATCCGCAACGTGCCCACGACTCCCCGGCCGGCAGCGATCGCCGCCGTGATCCCGCGCTGGATGCGATCGTGCCCGGCCCGCACGTCCGCGTACAGCGCCGCGCCGACCGGCGACAGCTCCACTCGGCGGCTGGTGCGGTCGAACAGGGTCACGCCGAACCGGCGCTCGAGGCTCGCGATCGTCTGACTCACCCGCGACGGAGAGATCAGCAGCCGCTCGCCCGTGCGCCCGAAATGCAGCTCCTCGGCGAGCGTGAGGAAGATCTCGATCTCGCGGCGTTCCATGCGCTCTATGTTAACGATCCATCCGTGTTCTGTCCTTGTTCGGCTGTTTTCCCGCGCCGACGATGGATACATGACCGATTACCTCACCGCAACGGATGCCGACTACGACACCGCCCGCAGCGGCTACAACCTCGCCGTCGAGCACCACCCGGCATCCATCGCCGTGGCGCGCACGGCCGACGACGTCGTGCACGCGGTGCGCGAGGCACGCACCCGCGGACTCGGCGTCGCCGTGCTCGCCACCGGACACGGCCCGTCGCGCCCCGCCGACGGCCAGCTGCTCGTCAACACCTCCGCCATGAAGGGCATCACGATCGACCCGGCGATGCGCTGGGCGCGCGTCGAGGCCGGCGTCCGCGGCGGCGACCTCGTGCAGGCCGCCGCGATCCACGGGCTCGCACCACTCTCGGGCTCGTCCCCCGAGGTCGGCGTCGTCTCGTACCACCTCGGCGGCGGGCTCGGCCTGCTCGGCCGCAGCCTCGGCTGGGCCGTCGACCACGTGCGGGCCATCGAGGTCGTCACCGCCGACGGCGTGCTGCGCCGCACCACGCCCGACACCGAGCCTGATCTGTTCTGGGCGCTCCGCGGCGGTGGCAAGGGCACGCTCGGCGTCGTGACCGCGCTCGAGATCGACCTGCATCCGGTCGCCCGCCTCTATGGCGGCGGCATGCACTTCGCGGCCGACCGCGTCGAAGAGGCACTCACTCTCTGGGCCGACTGGACGCGCACCGTCCCGGAGCAGATGGCGTCCTCCGCCCTGCTCATCCGGATGCCCGACATCCCGTTCCTGCCCGAGCCGCTGCGCGGCCGGTACGTCATGCATCTGCGCATCGTCTTCACCGGCTCAGCGGAGGACGGCGAGCGGCTCATCGCGCCGTTCCGCGCGCTCGGCCCTGTTACCGACACGGTGACCGAGATGCCGTACTCGGCCGTCGGCACGATCCACGCCGAGCCGACCACGCCGGTCGCCTTCCACGCGCGCAATCGGATGCTGCGGACGCTTGACGCCGATGCTGTGCAGGCGGTGCTCCGGCACGCCGGACCGGATGCCGACGCGCCCTTCCTGCTCGAGCTCCGGCACACCGGCGGGGCGCTGTCCCGGCCGGCGGAACGGCCCAGCGCGCTCGGCCGACGCGACGGGGAGTTCGTGCTCTACGCCGGCGGCGCCGCAGAGGCGGATGCCGTGCCGGCGCTGCAGGCGCGGTTCGCGGAGCTGTTCGCCGCCGTGGAGCCCTGGGCCACCGGCGGGGTGGCGGTGAACTTCCTCTCCGGACCGGATGTCACGGCGGCGGAGCTCGCCAGCGGGTACCTCCCCGAGGATGTCGCGCGGCTCGCGCGGATCAAGCGGGCGTACGACCCGGAGAACCTGTTCCGGACGCACCACGGGCTCGCGTGACGCCAGCCCACCGCATCCTGAGCGAGGAGCGCCAGCGACGAGCGCCGTGCTGAGCGAGCGCCAGCGAGACGAAGTGACGAAGGAAGCACACGGGGACGCCCTTCGTCTCGCTCGTACCTCGCTCGCTCAGGACCCGGGGACGCGGAAGGACAGCTCACCGCATCCTGAGCGAGGAGCGCCAGCGACGAGCGCCGTGCTGAGCGAGCGCCAGCGAGACGAAGTGACGAAGGACGCGCACACACGACACGCCCTTCGTCTCGCTCGTTCCTCGCTCGCTCAGGACCCGGGGAGAGGCCGCGCATTTCGTCTCGCTCGTACCTCGCTCGCTCAACGACCGGAGGGTGGGGCGCCCTTCGTCTCGCTCCGCTCGCTCAGGACCCGGGGGAAGGAGCCGCCTCGCTCGGTCAGGGCCCGACGAGCAGAGCTGGATGTGGCCGGCGGACCTCCACGAACCGCCGGCCACGTTCACCAGGGACGTCCTTCGTCTCGCTTCGCTCGCTCAGGACGCGGAGGAGTGCAGGATGCGCTCCACCTCTTCGACGGTCGTGGGGCGTCCGAACGGTGCCAGTTCGAACGTCTCCGCGTACCGCACATCTGCGGCGGCATCGCCGTATGCCCGTGCGAGCGCAGGCCGTGCGGCATCCTGCGTCTCGATGTACTCGCTCCAGTACTTCACGATGAACTCGTCGACGGCGGCGGTGTCCGCGGCATCCGGAACGAGGTGCAGCAGGTCGCGCTGTGCCGGCGCGAACTCGAGGAACTGCGACGCGTGCGCCGCGCACGCGCGCAGCTTGCGGTCGATCACCGCATCGACCGCGACCGCGACATCCGCCCGGTGCTGCTCGATCGAGCCGTAGTCGATCATCCGCAGCACGATCGGCGTCTGCGCCAGCGGCGGAATGTCGCGGCAGGGGTTCGGCAGGGTGCTCAGCCCCACGACGTGCCGCACCAGCCGGCCGGCCAGCCTGTTGTCGTTGTGTCCGTCGCCCTCGTCGCTGAACGTGATGATCAGGTCGGTGCGCCACTGGCGGATCACGCGCAGCATCCGCTGCCGCAGCTCCTGCGTGTCGACCATGTCGCCATCGTGCTCGTCCCAGATCTCGTAGTCGGCGAGGCCGATGATCTCTGCGGCGGTGTGCGCCTCGCTCGCACGGCGCCGAACCAGGTCCTCGGGGCCGAGCTCCAGGTGCCCGGCGTCGCCGTTGGTGGTCGAGAGCACCTTCACGTGGTGCCCGGCGTCGGCCAGCAGGGCGAGCGTGCCCGAGACGTACTCCTCGGCCTCGTCGGGGTGCGCGACGACGACCAGAACCTTCAGATGCTTCTTCATGGGTGCCTTTCGAGAGGGATGCCGGATACCGGCATGCAGTGACGGCTGCAGATGACGGACGCTTCAGAGCGCCGAGACCGGCAGGACGACGTCGGCAAGACTGCCGGCGCCCACCAACCGGGCCCGCGCGCTGCGCTGCGACAGGCACACCGCGCCGCGCACCTGCGCCCGCGCGCCGAGCTCGCCGCACCGCACATCCGGGCGGTCGTGCGGCAGGAAGCCGAGCCGCTCCTGAACCGCCTCGGCGAGCGCCGTGCCGTATGCATCGGACAGCGACCCGGCGATCACGACGCGCTCCGGGTCGAGCAGCGCGGCCGCCGACGACGCCGCGACCGCGAGCCGGTCGGCGATGGCGGGAAGCTCCAGTCCCTGCAGTGCGGACGGCTGCAGCAGCTGCTCGAGAAGAACGCCGCCGCCGGGCACGGCGCGGGTGCGCTCGGTCGAGCGGTCGGGCACCGTGTCGAACGCCGGCACGATCACGCTGCCGATCTCACCGGCGGATCCGTGCGGACCGAGCATCAGCTCGCCGTCGCGCAGGAACGCCGCCTTGATGCCGGAGCCGACCCACACCAGCACCACGGACGCCGCATCGCGGGCGGCCCCGAACTCCGCCTCGGCGATCAGCACCAGGCCGACGTCGTTCGCGGTGTACACCGTCGTTCCGGGCAGCTCCGCGGAGATCAGGCCGATCACGTCGACGCCCACCCAGGCGGGCAGCCGGCCACTGTGCCGCAGCACACCGGGGATCGGGTCGATCACACCGGGAACGCCGAGCGTGACGTCGCGCACCTGCGCGACATCCGCATCGGTGCCCGCGAGCGCCTGCGTGAGCAGTCCGCGCAGCGCGGGCGCGATCTGCGCGGCATCCGTCACGGAGTTGTCGGCGGATGCCTCGCCGAGCAGTGTGCCCTCGAGGTCGCAGACCTCCGCGGCGATGCGCTCCGCCGTCACCGTAATGCCCGCGACCAGTGCGGCGCGCGGGTTCGCCCGCCACACCTGGGCCGGCGGGCCTGACCTGCTGGCCCGCTCGCCGTCGCGCACCACCACGCCCGCCTCTTCGACGCGCAGCAGCAGCCGCGCGGCGGCGGGCTTGGACAGCCCGGTGATGTGCTCGAGCTCGGGCCGGGTCATCGGGCCGTGCCGGAACAGTGCGTCGAGCACCGCGCCCTCATTGAGGGTGCGGAGCACCCGCGGCGTCCCCGACTTCATCATGAGCGATCCTGCCAGACCTGCGCCCCCACGCGCCGCAGGTGTGCGGCGCTGGTGGCGATGAAACCGAGCTGACCCGACACCGGATCGGGGTCGGCGTAGTAGTCGTCGCTCGCCGGACGCTCGCCGCGGGCGATCCGGCCGGCGAACTCGTCGGCCAGCCGCATCAGCTCGAGCACCTCGCCGGTGTGCAGGTCGGGGTGCGCGGCCTGCCAGTCCGGCCGGTACAGCGGGATGTCGTTGTGGTCGTGCCAGGAGTTCTCGATCGTCCAGGTGGCGGTGCTGCCGGCATCCGCCAGCGCCCCGAGCACGGCCGTCCAGTCGATCACGCCGTCGCCGACCGCGCGGATCTGCCTGCGCAGCCCCTGCGGGGTGGTGAACAGCGCCACGTCGCGCATGTGCGTCTGCCGCACGAACGGCGCCATGCGCCGGGCCGCCGCGACGGGATCCTCGCCGCGCACGACGACGTTGGCCAGGTCGAGGGTCACGCCGAACCGCTCGCCGACCTCCTCGCCCATGCGGGCCAGCTCGTCGGTGGTGATCTCCTCGTGCGTCTCCACCGCGAGGTGCGCATCGTGCGCGTCGAGCACCGGCACCAGCTTCTGCACGAACTTCGTGGTCATGCGCAGCTGGTCGTCCCACTCGACGTCGGTGCGGAACCTGTCGATCGCGAACAGCCCCCAGGAGTGCCCCTGGTAGTTGGCGGTGTCGGCCCACAGGTCGGTGCATCCGATCCCGGCGGCAGCCTCGATCATCCGCGTCATGCCGAGCAGGTAGTCGCCCTCGCCGATGTCGCGGATGCCGCGCTCCTCGGAGATGTTGAACGGATTGATCTTGCCGAGCCCCATCTCGAGGTACAGGCCCAGCTCGTCGGCCTTCTGCCGGACGTCGCGGAGGACTCCCGTGTCGAGCGTCGTGGTGACGTCGAGGATGGTGCGGAAGAACACCCCGTCGTAACCGTCGTCGGCGCAGCGCTGCAGCAGCCCGAGCGGGCCGAGCTCGCCGGCCAGCGGATGCTTGCGCGCGCAGAGCCCGACGCGGATGGGCGTGGTCATGTCAGTCATTCTCTTCTTCCGTCTGCGCCGCCGCGGCGCCGTTCGCGAGTTCGAGCTGCAGGCCGGGCGATGCCGCGGCCAGCTTCTGCGTGTACGGATGCTGCGGATCGCCGAGCACCTGGTCGGGGCTGCCGTCCTCGACGATCTCGCCGTGGTGCAGCACGACCACACGGTCGGCGAGGTACCCGGCGCTGAGCAGGTCGTGCGTGATGTAGACGATCGTCACGCCGTCGGTGCGCAGCCCTGCGAGCAGATCGAGGATCTCGCGGCGCACCGACACGTCGAGCATCGACGTCGGCTCGTCGGCCACGATCACCCGCGGGTCGGTGGCGAGCGCGCGGGCGATCCCGACGCGCTGCCGCTGTCCGCCGCTGAGGTCGTCCGATCGGCGGCTCAGATAGTCGGATGCCGGTCGCAGGCCGACCCGCTCGACGAGAGCCGTGATCGCCGCAGTGCGCTCGGTGCGAGAGGCCCGCAGGTGCGCGGCGCGGTAGACCTCGTTCAGCTGGAACCCGATCGTCTGCGAGGGGTTCAGAGACCCGTAGACGTCCTGGAACACCATCTGCGCCGGCCGCTCGCGTCCCTTGCGACGCCGGCTCACCGGCTCGGGGCTCTTCCCGTCGACGAGGATCTCGCCGGTCGACGGCGTGGCCAGCCCCACCAGCAGCTTGCCGAGGGTGCTCTTCCCGCTGCCCGACTCGCCGACGACGGCGACGATGGTGCCCGCCGCGATCTCGAGGTCGACCCCGGCGAGCGCCGGCGGGCGGCCGCGGTGGTACGTCTTGCCGACGCCCCGCAGCACGATCATGGGCTCGCTCATGCGCCGCCTCCTTCGGTTCTCTTCGCGACGCTCGGCCGCGGCAGGGCGGCGAGCAGCTGCCTGGTGTACGGATCGGAGCCGCCGGTGGTGCGGAGCTGCTCGGTGGTCGCCTCCTCCAGCACGAGCCCGTCGCGCATCACCACCGCGCGGTCGGCGTGCCGCAGCAGCAGGGGCAGGTCGTGCGTGATGAACAGGATCCCGAAGCCCTGCTCCTGCTGCAGCCGCCGCACGGTCAGCAGGATCTCCTGCTGCACGATCACGTCCAGCGCGGTGGTCGGCTCGTCCATGATCAGCAGCTCGGGCTGCACGGCCAGCGACATCGCGATCGCGGCCCGCTGCCGCATCCCTCCGGAGAACTCGTGCGGGTACGATCGCGCGCGGTCGGCGTCGATCCCGACCATCTCGAGCAGCTCGCCGACCGAGCGCCCTGGTCCTCCGCCGTGCGC
Organism: Microbacterium sp. NPDC057659; assembly: GCF_042799915.1. Taxonomy (NCBI): domain Bacteria; kingdom Bacillati; phylum Actinomycetota; class Actinomycetes; order Micrococcales; family Microbacteriaceae; genus Microbacterium; species Microbacterium sp. NPDC057659. Next base: position 169,533 of record NZ_JBHVHU010000002.1, read on the forward strand.
TTTCATCGCCTCGGCGATCTGCTTGCCCACGCGCTGCACCGGGTTGAGTGCGGCGAGCGAGTTCTGCATCACGATCGACGCACGCGACCAGCGGATGCCGCGCAGCCGGCGCACATCCGCCGCCAGGACGTCCTCGCCGGAGAGCTCGATGCTGCCGCCGGTGATGACGCCAGGCGACCGCAGCACGCGCAGGATGGACTGCGCGATGGTCGACTTTCCGCATCCGGACTCGCCGACCAGGCCGACGAACTCGCCGGGTTCGACCGTCAGGCTCACGCCGCGCACCGCGGGGGCGAGGCCGGCCGAGGTCACGTAGCCGATCTCGAGATCGGTGATCCTCAGAGCGGGGGCGGTCATCGTGCCCCCTCGTTCCTGGCATCCGCCGTCTGCGAGACCGGCGTGATCAGCGCTGCGCTGCGCAGGCCGCTGCCCAGGAACCGGTGCAGCATCTCCTGCGCCTGCAGGCGCGGGTTGCTCGCCCAGTCCATGGCGAAGTTGATGAGCACCAGCGACGAGGCCGTGATCGCGATCGCGAGGCCGGGGATCACGAACTGCCACCAGTAGCCGAGCAGCAGCGAGGAGTTGTTCTGCGCCCAGTAGAGCATCGTGCCCCAGGACACCATCTGCGGGTCGCCGAGACCGAGGAACTCCAGTGAGGCCTCCGCGGTGATCGCGAACACCACCTGGTTCACGAAGAACGCCGCGAGCACCGATGACAGGTTCGGCAGCAGCGAGGTCGCCATGATCCGAATGCGGCCGACGCCGGCGCACTCGGCCGCGGCGACGAAGTCGCGGGTGCGAAGGCTCAGCGCCTGGGACCGGAACAGGCGGGCGCCGAACGCCCAGCCGGTGATGCTCAGCACCGCGACGATCGTGAGCGGCCCCGCCGGCAGGAACGCCGCCAGCACCACCATGAGCGGCAGTCCTGGCAGCACCAGGAACACGTTCGTGATGACAGAGAGAGTGCCGTCGACCCCGCCGCCGAAGTAGGCGCTGGTGAGTCCGACGATCAGGCCGATCACGGTGGTCACCGCGGCGACCAGCAGGCCGATGCCGAGCGAGGCCCGCCCGCCCTGCAGCAGCTGCGCGAGGGTGTCCTCGCCGCGACCCGAGGTGCCGAGCAGGTGCTCGCCGCCCGGGGGCAGGTTCGGGGTGAAGCTCGCGTCGAAGGCCGAGTACGGCAGCAGCCAGGGGCCGACGACGGATGCCAGGGCGAGCAGTCCCAGCACGACGACGCCGATGATCGCCGTGGCCGGCAGCTTCGGCATCCGTCGCCGCCTGCGGACGTTGGGGCTGACGATGAGCTCTGTGGTGGTCATGATCCGCTCCTCTGCAGCACCCGGGGATCGAGCACGGAGTAGACGAGGTCGACGAGGAGGTTCGCTGCCAGCACCGTCAGGGTGATGATGAGGAACAGCGCCTGGATGAGCGGGTAGTCGTGCGCGGTCACCGCCTGCATCAGCGTGTAGCCGACGCCGGGGTACGAGAACACGATCTCGGTCATGATCTGGCCGCCCACGACGACGCCGATCATGCCGCCCAGCAGGGTGACCGACGGGAGGAGCGCGTTCCTGGCCGCGTGGCGCAGGGCGATCCGCGGCTGCGAGAGGCCCTTCGCCTCGGCGAGGGTCAGGTAGTCCTGGCCCAGCTCGCCGATCATCGCGTTGCGCATGTTCAGGGTCCACGTTCCCAACGAGACGATCACGATCGTCAGCACCGGCAGGAACAGGTGCACCGCCACGTCGCCGAAGAACTCCGGCGTCGGCGCCGGATCGCTGTATTCGTAGGCCTGCCCGATCGGCAGCACCCCCAGCTGCACGCCGAGCCAGTAGACCAGCAGCAGCGCGAGGAAGAAGTACGGGAACGATCCGATGAACAGCAGCGTCGCCGGCACGATCCGGTCGAACCAGCTGCCGCGGAACCAGGCCGCCACGATGCCGAGCACCGACCCGATCACGTAGCTCAGCACCAGCGCCGTGCCGCCGAGCAGCAACGACCAGCCCAGGGTCCCCGAGATCACCTCGGTGACCGGGCTCGGGAACCGCGAGAACGACAGGCCGAAGTCGCCGTGCAGGAGGTCGCCGAGGTACTGGAAGTACTGCACGATCAGCGGATCGTCGGTGATGCCGTACGCGGTGCGCAGCGATTCGATCGCCGAGGGGTCGACCGAGCCCAGCCGCGCGAGCGCGGCCGTGGCCGGGTCGCCCGGTGCGAGCCGCGGGATCAGGAAGTTGATCGTCACGGCCGCGAAGGCGGCGATGAGGTAGAGCCCGATGCGGCGGGCCAGGAACGCGAGTCTCATGTCGTCGGGGCGTCAGGCCTTGGTCAGATGCGGGAACACCAGGTAGCCGCTGTAGTCCAGGCTCAGCGAGAGCGGCGCGTACGGGTTCTTGTCGTCGGGGAAGCCCGTGTAGCGGCGCGTGCTGAACAGGCCGTAGTCGGGCGATTCGTAGAGCGGAACCACGGGGAACAGCTCGGCGAAGCGCTTCTCGATCTGCTGCATCGTGGCCACCTGCTCGCCCTCGTCGACCAGGCCGGTGAACTTCTCCAGCAGCGCGGTCGCCTCGGGGTCGCCGAAGCGGTGCGCGTTGATCGTGGACTGGGTGCCGACCGGCTTGACCGTGTGCGTCGACATCGACTCGTAGTAGAAGCGGTACGGCGTGGAGCTCTCGACCATGCCGACGAGCGTCACCTCGAACTCGCCGCCGTAGACCTGCTCGGCCCAGGAGTCGTAGGCGAGCGTGGACATCTTCACCTCGACGCCGACCTTCTTCAGGTCGTCGGCGACGCTCTGCGCAGCGGTGATCCAGTCCGTCCATCCGGTCGGGATGATCATCGCGTAGCTCATCTTCTTGCCGTCGGGGCTGACGCGGATGCCGTCCGAGCCCTTCTTGTACCCCGCCGCATCGAGTGCGGCGCTGGCGGCATCCGGGTCGAGGGCGACGGATGCGGCGGTCGAGTCGACCAGGCCCTGGTCGATCCAGCTCTTGAAGTGATCCGGCGGCAGCGAGACCGCGTTGGCCGGGTCGCTCTTGCCCCAGTAGGCGACGTCGACGATGCGCTGCCGGTCGATCGCCAGACTCAGCGCCCTGCGCACCTTCACGTCATTGAAGCCCGGCAGCGTGGTGTTCAGCTGCAGGTTCACGGTGCGGGTGCGCGGCCACCAGTAGTGGTTGTTCTTCGGGTCGCGGGCCACGTAGGTCTTGTCGGGGTCGGGGATGATCCCGCCCCAGTCGATCTTGCCGGCGAGCACCTCGGCGCTGATCTGGTCGTTGCCGGAGTACGAGCGCAGCGACAGTCCGTCGACGGCGATCTTCTGCCAGTAGTGCGGGTTCTTGGTGACGCGGTACACCTGGCTGGAGAAGCTCTCGACCGTGGTGAACGGACCGGTGGCGACCGGGTCGGGGTTGTCGAACGTGGTGGGGTCCTTGATCTCGTTCCACACGTGCGCGGGCACGATCACCTGCGACAGCACGGCCTCGAGCGCGGTGGCGCTGGGACGGTTGAAGGCGATCACGACGGTCTTCGGATCCTTGGCCGTGACCGAGACGATCTCGTCGCGGACCTGGGCAGAGGTGGCGACGAGCCCTTCGTTCTTGCGGACCAGTTCGAAGGTGGCGACGACGTCGTCTGCGGTGAACGGCCTCTTGTCGGACCAGACGACCTTGTCGCGCAGGGTGATGGTGAGCTCGGTGGCGTCGTCGTTCCAGGCGAACTCGGTCGCGAGCCACGGGTCGGTCTTGCCGGTGACGGCGTTCGAGATCATCAGCGGCTCGTACATCGCGTTGCGCGAGACCCAGCGCGAGGTGGCGGAGAACGGATTGAACGTGCGGGTCATGCCGCTCGGCGGCTCGGCGACGAGGCTGAGGTAGCGCGAGCCGTCGCCGCCACTTGCGCCTCCTGCGGGAGTGCAGGCAGTGAGCGCGACGAGGCCGCTCAGTCCGACGGCGCCGACCAGGAATCCACGACGGCTGACCCGGATGCGATCGGTGGTGGAGGTGATGTTGTTCATGCCGCGCTCCTTCGGGCGGGTGAAACTGCGGGATAGGTAACGTGAGAGACAGTATCTGAACGAGACAGTATGGTCAAGGGTTTTGCCGATGGGATGCGATGCGAGGTCAGACCGCGTCGGCGGCGAGCCGGAAGCCGACGCCGATCGCGCGGAGATCCGCCTCGTAGGCGCCGTGCCGACGCGCGCAGCGCGCGAGATCGCGATCGTGTCGGAAGGCGCCACCTCGGGTGATGTGCGGATCGAACGCCCAGCCCTCGAGGGCCGGCACCTCGGCCGGAGCATCCGGGTACGGCGAGTACCGCGTCGAGGTCCACTCGTCGACGTTGCCGACCATGTCGAGCACGCCGAACGGACTCGCGCCCGCGGGGAATGAGCCGACGGCGGTCGTCGTGCCGACACCGAGATCCCAGAGATTCGCGAGCCCCGGCCGGTACTCGTCGCCCCAGGGGAACTCGCGGTCATCGTCGCCGCGCGCCGCGCGCTCCCACTCGGTCTCGGTCGGCAGCCGCACCTCGTGACCGAGGCGCTCCGTCATCCAGACGCAGAACTCCGCGGCATCCGCCCAGGTCACGCCGAAGACCGGATGCTGCGCCGGCTCCGCCGGCACGGGCCGGCCGGTCGCTGCGGCGAACGGCGTCCACTGCGCGACGGTCACCGGCGTGCGCGCGATCCGGAAGGCGGGGACCGGAACGGAGGCCCGCGGCACCTCCTTCAGGTACCAGGCGGCGGGCACGCCGGTCTCTGCGTAGCGCGCGACGACGGCGTCCAGCTGCTCCGCGGGTGTGCCGCGCTGCAGCACGCCTGCGGGGATGTCCACCCAGTCGATCGGCGCAGCGGTCATTCGTCCTCCTCGTCATGCGGACACCGGCGGCGAGCGCCGGACGAACCGTGCTTCCATCCTTCCCGGATCCTGAGAGCCGAGGGCCGCTGCATCCGGTTCCTCCCCGGTAAGCTGGCCTGCGGAGTGTCGGGAAGCCTGGTCGACGTCGTTGTCCGTCGACCGGAAGGCCGCCATGTCGCCCACGCTCTCCCCCGCCCGAATCCGCGCCGTCTTCCCGGTCACCTCCCGCGCCGAGGCGCGCAGGATCGGCGAGATCCTGCGCAAGGAGACCATCGGCGGGATGCTGCTGGTCGCCTTCGCCGCTCTCGCGCTGGTGTGGGCCAACTCGCCCTGGGCGGACGCATACTTCGCGATCCGCGACACCGAGATCGGCTACGAGCCCTGGCACCTGAAGCTCTCGCTGGGCGACTGGGCGGCGGACGGCCTGCTGGCGATCTTCTTCTTCCTCGTCGGCCTGGAGCTCAAGCGCGAGTTCGTCGCGGGTGACCTGAGATCGGCGCGCACGGCCGTCGTGCCCGTCGTCGCCGCGATCGGCGGCGTGGCGGTGCCCGCTCTGCTGTACCTGGTCGTCGTCGGCGCGTCCAGCAGCGAGGCGAGCGGCTGGGCGATCCCGACGGCCACAGACATCGCCTTCGCCGTCGCGGTGCTCGCCCTCGTCGGGTCGCACCTGCCGGGTGCCCTGCGGATCTTCCTGCTCACTCTCGCGGTCGTCGACGACCTGATCGCCATCGCGATCATCGCGGTGTTCTACACCGACTCGATCGACCTGGTCCCGCTGCTGCTGGCCCTGCTGACGATCGCCGTCTACGGCGTGATCGCGCAGCTGTCGCGGCGGCTCTTCCACGTCCGGCCGGTCGCGGCCTGGCTGATCCTGCTCCCGATCGGATTCGTCGCCTGGGCGCTGATGCACGCCTCGGGGATCCACGCCACGATCGCCGGCGTGCTCCTCGGCTTCACCATCCCGGTTCTGCACCGGAGGGCGGATCGGGCTGACGACTCCGGACCCGGTCTGGCCGAGACCTTCGAGCACCGGTTCCGCCCGCTCTCGGCAGGATTCGCCGTGCCGGTCTTCGCGTTCTTCTCCGCCGGCGTCGCCATCGGCGGTGGCGACGGGCTCCTGTCGGCCGCGGCCGATCCTGTCGTCGTGGGCATCGTCATCGCCCTGGTGCTCGGCAAACCGCTGGGGATCACCGCGGCGACCTGGATCGTGACCCGCATCCGGCGCATCGACCTCGACCCCGCGCTGCGCTGGATCGACATCGCCGGCGTCGGCGTGCTCGCCGGCATCGGGTTCACCGTCTCGCTCCTGGTCACCGAGCTCAGCTTCGCCGCCGGCAGCGAGCATGCCGATCACGGCAAAGTCGCCGTGCTGACCGCATCCGTCATCGCCGCGCTCGCGGCCGCGACGGTGCTGGGCATCCGGAACAGGCGATACCGGCGCCTGGCCCGGGAGATCGACGGCGCGCGCTGACCCGCGAGGCGCCCGGCAGTCCGACACCGGCTTCGGATGCGAGGCGACGCCCCGCCGCGCCGCGCTCACGCCATACGAGCGCAACTTCGGATGCGGCGCGAAACCCGCCGAACGACCCCGTTCGACACGCGGCACGTCGCCCGCACGCTCCGCAGCTGGGCCCGGCCGGGACGCGGCCGGTCGACGCGATCGGGTACGACCCGCCACGGATGCCGCGTCCTGGTAACGTTCCCTCATCCGGATGTCTCAGGAGGTGCGGCGCATGGCCGAACAGCGTCGTCGGCCGACCGTCAAGGAGGTCGCGCAGCGCGCAGGCGTCAGTCCGATGACGGTGTCGCGCACCCTCTCCGGGGGCGTCAACGTCAAACCCGACGTGCAGCAGCGCGTGCTCGAGGCGGTCGAGGAGCTCGGGTATCACCGCAACGAGAACGCCCGCAGCATCCGGCCGGGGCACAGCAGCGGCCTGATCGGGGTCGCGATCACCAACATCGCGAACCCGTACTACAGCACCTTCGCCCTCGGGGTCGAGGAGGAGGCCGCGCTGACCGGTCGTCGCATCCTGCTCGGCAACACTTCCGAGGACATCGACCGCGAGACCGAGCTGGTCGGCGACTTCCTCGGCCGCCGTGTCGACGGGCTGATCGTCGTACCCGCAGGCGGCCGATCCGACCACCTCGCCCGTTCGCAGAGTCAGGGCGTCCCCGTGGTGCTGGCATCCCGCCGCATCGAGGGCCTCGCCGCCGACAGCGTCGTCCTCGCCGACGAGGACGGCGCGTACCGCGGCACGATCGCCCTCATCGACCGCGGCCACACCCGCATCGGCTATCTCGGCAACAGCATCACGATCTTCACCGGCGAACGGCGTCACGCCGGTTTCGTGCGGGCTCTGACGGAACGCGGCATCCGCGTGGACGACCGGCTGGTGGCGGCGAAGCAGCAGACCGTCGAGCAGGCCCGTGAGGCGACGAGGTCGCTGCTGCACGCCAAGAACCCGCCGACGGCGATCTTCTGCGCGAACAACCGCAACGCGATCGGCGCGATCACCGAGATCAGCCGCCAGCTCGAGACCGGCCTGCGCACCCGCGAGCACTTCCCCGAGATCGTGAGCTTCGACGACTTCGAGCTCGCCGAGCTCTCGCCGGTGCCGATCAGCGTGGTCGATCACGACCCGCGCGAGCTCGGCCGCACCGCCGCGCGGCTGCTGCTCGACCGGCTCGAGGGCGACGGGAAGGACGCCGCGCCCCGCGACGTCGAGCTGCCGGTGTCGCTGCGCCTCGGCGTGCGCTGAGACCGGCTGGCGCGGGACGCCGGCCATCAGTCCGCCTCAGCAGTCGCCCTCGTCAGCGAGTGTCTCGCAAGGAGCATGATGACGAGAGCGGCCGCCGTCAGCGCTGCGGCGATCCAGACCGGCGCAAGCAGCCCCGATCCGGTCGCGAGTCCGACCGCGCCGAGCACCGGCCCCACGGCGGCTCCGAGGTTGAGCGCGGAGGTCGCATACGAGCCGCCCATCGTCGGCGCGCCCGACGCCGAATACAGCACGAGCGTGATCAGAGTGCTTCCGACGCCGAACGCGAGCAGGCCCTGGACGAGGACGAGGGCCAGGAGCGCGACGGGATGGGAGGCAACCGCTGCCAACGCGATCCAGCCGGCCAGCAGGAGCGGACCTCCGATCGCGAGAACGAGGCCGGGCCGACGATCGGAGAGCCGTCCGGCGATGGTGACGCCGAGAAAGGATCCGAGACCGAACATCACCAGCGCGACGGAGACCCAGCCTTCCGCCAGGCCCGCCTTCTCCGTCACGACGGGCGCCAGGAACGTGAACGCGGCGAAGGTCGCTCCGTTGATCAGCGCCCCGAGCGCCATCGTCAGGATGAGCCGCGGCGCCGTCAGCTGCCGGAGCTCCGCGCCGAGGTCCGGCGAGGACGCGCTCGTCGCCGATCGACCGGCGTCGTCCGTGATGCCCCGGATGACGCCGATCAGTGCGGGAACACAGAGGATAGCGATCGTCCAGAACGTCGCCCTCCAGCCCATCGCCGTGCCCAGCAGTGCTCCGGCGGGGACGCCGGCCACGGTCGCGATCGTCGTGCCGGAGAGCAGGATCGCCAGCGCGCGCCCCTTTCGGTCCGCCGGTACGAGCGTCGCGGCCGTGCTCAGCGCCACGGCGAGGAAGCCGGCGTTCGCGAGGGCGCTGAGCGCCCGGGTGGTGAGAAGGACGGAGAACGCGGGTGTCAGCGCACCGATGACGTGACTCCCGGCGAACACCAGCAGGCAGACGCTCAAGGTCACCCGTGGTGGCCAGCGTCGAGCGAAGGCGGCCATCAGCGGCGCGCCGATGACCATCCCGACCGCGAATGCGGAGGTCAGCAGGCCCGCGGTGCCGACCGGGATGTCGAGGTCGGTCGCGATCGCGGGGAGCAGCCCCGCGAGCATGAATTCGGACGTGCCCATGACGAAGACGGCAAGGGCGAGCATGTAGAGAGCGAAAGGCATCGAGTGCTCCGAGGTGAGGGGATCAAGAAACGGTTCTTCTTGTCACCACGGCCGGCGCCCGGGTGCGTCAGACAGCCGCCTGCATAGCGGGCGGCGTGATCAGTGGTTCACGGGGCTGGCGGTGTGACCGACAACCCCTGACCTGTCCGATTCGGGACTCGACATGCTCGGAACTCTACACGCGGTCCATGGCGAGCAGGCTGGGCCGGATGCTCCCCCGTCGATCCGTTGACATCCGCTCGACATGCTTGGTATCGTTACCAACATTCGACCGAGGAGGACCGATGGAGCTGTGCATCGATTTCGGGGGCACCGAGATCAAGCTCGCCGTCATCGACGGCAGGCAGGTGCTCGCCTCCCGCGCCATCCCCGTGCGCGGCGACACCGGCGACCTCGCCGCGGCCGCCGACGCCGCCCGCGGCCTCATCGCCGGAACCGGCACTCCGACCGCCGCGGGCATCGCCGTCCCCGGTGTGGTCGAACCGACCACCGGGCGGATGCTGCACGCCAACGCCAAGTACGACTTCCTCCGCGGGCTCGACCTGCAGGACTGGTCGCGCACCGCGCTCGGACTCCCCGCCGTGATCGAGAACGACGCCCGCGCCGCCCTGGTCGGCGAGGCGGAGGCCTCCGGCGAGCGCGACGTCGTGCTCGTCACCCTCGGCACCGGCATCGGCACGGCCGCGATGATCGGGGGCGTCGCACTGCGCGGGCGATCCGGCCACGCCGGCATCCTGGGCGGGCACGCGACCACCGACATCCACGGCCCGATCTGCCCCTGCGGCAATCTCGGGTGCGCGGAGGCGCTGGCGAGCTCCTGGGCGCTCGGCGAGCAGCACGACGGACTCACGGTCCGCGACCTCTTCGAGAGCGACGCGCATCACGACCTCCGCGACCGCTTCCTGCAGGTCTGGGGCGCGACGGTCGTGACGCTCACCCACATGTACGACCCGGCGGCGGTCATCCTCTCCGGCGGCATCCTGCGCGCCGGCGACGCCGTGCGCGAGCCGATCGAGACCTACGTCCACGCGCACCTGTGGCCCTCGATCACGCCGCCGCGCTTCACCGTCCCGCCCGAGCCCGAGCTCTCCGTCGCAAGGGGACTCGCCGTGCTCGCCCGCGGAACCACCCACCACGACCAGGAGGATCAGTGACCACTCCGATCAGCGACATGCACGAAGGGCACACCGTCCGGGGGCGCTACGACACCCAGCCGACGGTCGCGCTGCCCGAGGGCGAGCGCATCCTGCGCGGCGCCGACGGCTGGGCGGCGGCTGCCGAACTCGCCCGATCCAGGGCATCCGCGCCGGTGATCCTCGTCGACGCCTACCCGGGTGCCGACATCCCGGCACTGACCGCCGCGGTGCGGGCCGCTCTTCCGGAGTGGAACCTGATCGATGTCGAGACCGCGGCCCGTCCGGCCGAGGAGATCGAGCCGCTCATCGCCGCCAACCTCACCGACGATCGCGTGTTCGGAGTAATGAGCCACTTCGTCCTCTCCGACTTCTACGACGCCGACGCTCTCGCCCGCCTCGCCGGCCGCACCGTCGGCGCCCCCGCGGTCGTCATCGGCTGGGGCGCGGCACTGCTCGCCCCGCTGCTCGATCGGCCCGCCGTCACCGTGCTGGTGGACATGGCCCGCTGGGAGATCCAGCTGCGCCAGCGCGCCGGCGCCCCCAACTGGCGCGCCGACAACGCCGGCGAGGACAACCTGCGCAAGTACAAGCGCGGCTTCTTCGTCGACTGGCGCGTCGCCGATCGTCACAAGCGCACGCTGTTCGACTCGCTCGACTTCGTGCTCGACGGCAATGCGATCGCGCCCGCCGAGCAGCATCCGGATGCCGCGGATGCCGGCATGATCACCGGGATCGCGTTCCGCCAGGCGCTGCGCGACGCCGCCGCCCGTCCCTTCCGCGTCGTGCCGTTCTTCGACCCCGGGGTGTGGGGCGGGCAGTGGATGAAGAACCTCATCGGCCTGGATCCGTCGAAGGACAACTACGCCTGGTGCTTCGACTGCGTGCCGGAGGAGAACTCCCTGCTGCTCGAGGGCGACGGCGGGGTCGTCGAGATCCCGGCCCTCGACCTCGTGTTCAGCCGCCCCGTCGAACTGCTCGGCGCGAAGACGTTCTCCCGGTTCGGCGCCGAGTTCCCGATCCGCTTCGACTTCCTCGACACCATGGACGGCGGCAACCTCAGCCTGCAGGTGCACCCGCTCACCGACTACATCCAGAACACGTTCGGCATGCACTACACGCAGGACGAGAGCTACTACATGCTGGATGCCGGCGAGGACGCCGTGGTCTACCTGGGCACCAAGGAGGGCGTCGACCGCGAGGCGATGCTCGCCGACCTGGCCCGCGCGCAGGACGGTGACCACCCCTTCCCCGCCGAGAAGTACGTCAACGCTTACCGCGCCCGCAAGCACGATCACTTCGCGATCCCCGCGGGCACCGTGCACTGCTCCGGGGCCGACTCGATGGTGCTGGAGATCTCGGCGACGCCGTTCATCTTCACCTTCAAGCTCTGGGACTGGGGCCGCGTCGGCCTGGACGGCATCCCCCGTCCGGTGCATCTCGATCACGGTGCCCGGAACATCCAATGGGACCGTGACACCGCCTGGGTCACCGAGAACCTCGTCGACCAGGTCGAGCCGATCCGCACCGAGGGCGACGTCGTCGAGGAGAGCACCGGACTGCACGAGCTCGAGTTCATCGAGGTGCGGCGGCACTGGTTCAGCCAGGGCGCCGACCACGACACCGAGGGCACGGTCAACGTGCTGAACCTCGTGGAGGGCGACGAGGTGCGGGTGGTGAGCCCCACCGGCGCCTTCGAGCCGTTCGTCATCCACTACGCCGAGACGTTCATCGTCCCCGCAGCCGTGGGTGCGTACCGGATCGAGCGCACCGAGCACTCCCGCAGCGAGCGCTTCGCCACCGTGAAGGCCTACGTGCGCGGTTCGCGCATGACCGACAACTGAACACAGCAACCCGAGGGGACTCCGCCCCGGAGTCCCTTGCACCGCAAGCAATCACCTTGGTAATCTGAACCAGATTTCTGGTAACGATACCAACCGAACAAGGGAGTTCTGAATGATTTCGCGACGCAAGATCGCCGCCGCAGCGGCAGGTCTGCTCATCGGCGGGATGGCTCTCGCCGGCTGCTCGGGGGACACCGGTTCCTCCTCCGGAGACGTCACCGGCACCCTGAACTTCTACACGGACAAGGCCGCGTGGAAGCCCGACTTCGAGTCACTCAACAAGACGAGCAGCAAGGCCGTGGACATCACCCTGAAGACCACGGGCTACTCGGACGCGAACCAGTACGACGCGTTCATCAAGCAGTCCTTCCGCACGGCGAAGTCCCCCGGCCTGTTCACCTGGCACACCGGCGACTCGCTCAAGCAGCTGGTGGACGAGGGCCTGGTCGCCGAGACCACCGACATCTGGAAGAAGGCGATCAAGGAGGGCTGGGCCAGCGAGGATCTCGCCAAGGCCTACACCTTCGACGGCAAGCAGTACTGCGTGCCGATGAACATCGCCTACTGGATCATGTTCTACAACAAGGCGGAGTTCTCGAAGGCGGGCGTCGAAGTGCCCACCACCTGGGACGAGCTCGACGCGGTGGCCACCAAGCTCAAGTCCGACGGGATCACGCCGTACTACCAGACCAGCACGCTGTTCACCTTCCAGTGGTTCCAGCACCTCGTCGCCTCGACCGACCCCGAGCTGTACGCGGGGCTCGCCGACGGCTCGGTGAAGTACACCGACCCGAAGATCGTCGACATCATGAACCTCTGGCTGGACGAGCAGAAGAAGGGCTGGTTCAGCGACCCCGGCAGCACCACCGACCCGGCCGTCGCGCTGAAGCAGGGCGACTTCGCCATGATCAACTTCGGCACGTTCTTCGCCGGCAACCTCAAGGGCGCCGGCATGAGCGACAAGGACTACGGCATGTTCGCCATCCCCGCAGTCAGCGGCGACCTGAAGACCACCCCGGTGGCCGTCGAGTCGGGCCCGATCTGCACGGCGGAGAACTCGAAGCAGAAGGACCTCGGGCTCGCCTACGCCGAATGGTGGATGTCGCCCGACGCGCAGACCGCCTGGAACGCCGCGCACGGCGACGTCGCCTTCAACCCGAAGGCGAAGGTGGCCGACCCCGCGCTGGCCGAGATCGGGTCGAAGATCTCCGGTCCCGACTACTCGCTCTACGACCGCTTCTTCGAGGCGATGCCCACGCCGATCGTGACCACCGCCATCGAGCAGTTCGGCGCGTTCAATGCCAACCCCGGCGACCCGCTGCCGTTCCTCGAGAAGATCCAGGCCACGGCCGACAAGTACTGGGCAGAGCAGAAGTAGGACGGTCGATGGCGCACCAGAAGACGCCGTACCAGTGGTCCGCCCGGGGCTTCATCGCCCCGGGCGTGCTCCTGGTCGCGGTCCTGCTCTACCTCCCCCTGCTGTGGACGGTGTTCCTCAGCTTCACGCACTACAACGGGCTCGGCAGCCCGAAGTGGATCGGCATCGACAACTACGTCGAGATGCTGACCGATCCCGACTTCGTGGGCTCCGCGCTGAACACCGTGCTCTGGGTCGTCGGCACCCTGATCGTTCCGGTCGGCATCGGCCTCGCGATCGCCCTGCTGACCTGGAACCTCGGCGGGGGCATCTGGCTGCGGCTGCCGTTCCTCATCCCCTACGCCCTGTCCGGCATCGGCGTGGGCGTGGTGTGGTCGTTCATCCTCTCCTCCGGCGGTGCGCTCGATCAGGCGCTCGCGGTGTTCGGCATCACCGATCCGCCACGCTGGCTGCTGGATGCCCCGCTGAACTCCGTCGTGATGATCATCGCCTCCGCATGGCAGGGCGTCGGCGTGAACGCGCTGCTGTTCACCATCGGCCTGCAGGCCATCCCGAAGGAGCCGCTCGAGGCGGCGCGCATCGACGGCGCCAGCGGCGTTCGACTCTTCGGCAGCATCCTCTGGCCGATGCTGCGCCCGCTCACCGCGGTGGTCGTCGGCCTCTCGATCGTCGCCAGCCTGAAGACCTTCGACATCGTCTGGGGCATGACCAAGGGCGGACCGGGCACCTCATCCGAGACGCTCGCATTGACGATGTACAAGGAGACCTTCGTCAACAGCGACTACGGCCTCGGCTCGGCGATCGCGGTGTTCCTCACCGTCATCACCCTCATCGCCTCCGTGCTGTATCTGCGCCAGCAGCTGTCCCCGAAGAACGAGATGTGACATGTCCAAGACCATCCGCACCGTCGTCCTCATCGTCCTCGGCATCATCTGGCTGATGCCCGCCTACCTCCTCGTCGTGAACGCGATGAAGGATCCGACCACCTTCACGTCGAAGACGTCGTGGGTGCCCACCGACTTCCACCTGTTCCAGAACTTCGCCGACGCGTTCGAGCTCTCGGGTCTCGGCAGCAGCATCCTCAGCACCCTGATCTACTCGATCGTCTCGCCCACCATCGCCGTGCTGGTCGGCGCGGCCGCCGGATTCGCGATCGTCGCGCTGCGGCTGAAGCGCGGGTTCCTGTGGTTCGTGGTGATCTTCGGCGGCACGGTGTTCCCGCTGCAGATGGTGCTGCTGCCCCTGTTCGACGCCTACTCGCGCATCGGCCTGTTCGACACCAGGGTGGGCATGGTCATCATCTACACCGTGATCTCCATCCCGTTCTCGGCCTTCGTGATGCGCAACTTCTTCACCGGGGTCGCGCACAACGTGTTCGAGGCCGCCGTGCTCGACGGCGCGACCACCTGGCGCATCTTCATCCGCCTGTACCTGCCGATGGCCTCCAGCGCGCTGGTGGCGATCTTCATCCTGCAGGCGACGTTCGTGTGGAACGACCTGCTGCTGGGTCTGACCCTCAGCCAGTCCGACGACATCCGCCCGATCATCACGACCCTGTCGGGCATGCAGAGCACCTACGGCGGGGCGCAGATGTCCACCGTGCTCGCCGCCGCCGTGCTCGTCTCGCTCCCCACCGTGGTGCTGTTCCTGTGCACCCAGAGGTTCTTCGCCAAGGGACTGGCGCTCGGCCAGTACTGACCCCGCTCGAAAGGCATCATGCATCCGCTCATCCCCACCGTCGAGGATCTCGCCGCCGATGCGGTCACGCACCACTACGACGACATGATCGCGCCCTCAGGGCTCACGAACATGCTCGGCACCGTGCGGGTCGACCACGACCTCACCGCGATCAGCGCGGTGCAGTTCCCGCCGGTGTCGCAGGCGCTCACGCAGACCGCGGCCCTGTTCGTGGACGGACGGCTGTTCGCCTCGTACGGCGTGCCGGTCACGCACGAGTGGCGGCCCGACCGCGTCGTGCGCCGGGCCGTGCTGCCCGGCCTCGAGATCGAGACGACGACCGTCTGCGTGCCGGGGAAGACGGCGGCGGCGATCGACATCGCCGTGCGCAACACCGGTTCCGCGGACCGCGACGTGCGACTCGGCCTGTCGGCCGCCGCGCGGGTCACGCGCTCGGCGGACGCCTGGCTCGACGCCGAGTCGCCCTCCGAGCGGGATTCCGCTGCCGTGGACGGCGAGCGTCTGCTCTTCTCGTCGGCGGATGCCGCGGCGTGGAGCGTGCAGGGGCTGACCGGCGGCACCGCCGCGCTGAGCGGCGTCGCGGAGCTGCCCGACCAGTTCGACACCGGCATCGGCGGCAACGGCCGCGGCGGCGAGCTGACCGTCGTGCTGGCCGTGCCGGCCGGCGGCGTCGCGCGCACCGGCTATGTGCACGCGATCGGCCTGTCGGAGCAGGATGCCGCGGACGCCTACGCCGCCGTCGCCTCCGATGTGTCCGGCGCCGTGGCATCCGCCGAGCAGTTCTGGAACCGTCAGCTGACCGCGGCGTTCACGCCCGGCGATGCCGAGTTCTCCGGCGCGCTGCCCGTGCTCGACACGTCGTCGACGCCGCTGCGCCGACTGTACTGGTGGGCGGCGCTCGGGCTGATCTGGTTCCGCCGCGACTTCGCCGGGAACGTGCTCGGCCGCTCCTACGACACCCTCATGCCCAACTACTGGGGCACGACGACGTTCATCTGGGACTACAGCCTCAGTTCGGTCAGCCACGCGCTGCTCGACCCGGCCGAGATGCGCAACCAGGTGCGGCACTGGATCTCGCTCGACATCCACTCCCACTTCGGCACGTCCTCCCTCACCGGCGGGCCCGTCGGCCGCTGGTACTCCGTGAACGACTACGCGATGACCCGGCTGGTGCACGACTACGTGCGCTTCACCGGTGACACGGGGTTCCTCGACGAGGTGGTCGGCGACGTCACCGTCGCCGAGTCCGTGCGGCAGTGGGCCACCGCCTGGAAGGCGCTGCGGCGCGACACGGCGCTGGCCGACTACGGCGAGATCGACAACCTGCTGGAGTGCGTCAGTTCCTACACGCACGAGGTCGCCGGGCTGAACGCCGCGAACGTGTGGAGCATGCGCGCCGCCGCCGACCTCGCCGAGCTGCGAGGCGATGCGGCGAGCGCGGAGGGGCTGCGGGCCGAGGCATCCGCGCTGCTGCCTTCGGTGATCGACCGCTACCTGCCCGGCACCGGCATCTTCGCCGCAGGGCAGCCCGACGGCACCCGGCTGCCGGTGCGGCACTGCTACGACTTCAGCGTGGTCGGCACGACGATCGCCGACGACCTCGCTCCCGAGGTGCGTGCCGAGATGGTCGCCTTCTTCGAGCGCGAGCTGCAGACGGAGAACTGGATGCGAGCGCTCTCGCCGTGGGATCCGGATGCCAGCTACAGCCCGCGTCCGGACCACCAGTGGAACGGCGCGTACCCGGCCTGGCCGGCGGATGCCGGACGCGCGCTCGCCGCCCTCGGGGCGCCCGACGTGCTCACCGGCTGGATCGAGGGGCTCTCGCGCTCCGCGAACCAGGGGCCGATGGGACAGGCGCACTTCGTCGAGGAGGCCGTGCCCGGCATCAGCGGCGGAGCGCGCAAGGCGCCGCCGCAGTTGCCGTACATCATCGACTGGTCCTGCTCGTCGTCCGGCGCCTGGATCGAGCTGGTCATCGAGGCGCTGTTCGGCGTGACCGTCGCCGCCGACGGCGCGGTGTCGGCCGACGGCTGCGTCGCCGCGCTCGACCCGGATGCCGCGCTGCGCGGACTGCGGGTCGGAGACCGGATGTACGACATCGACGCGCGAGGGCGCGTGACCCCCAGCGTCTCATCTCTCGGCTCCTGAGCGCCCTTCGTCTCGCTTCGCTCGCTCAGGAACCGCGGGGTGGGACAAAGGAAGCAGTACCCGGAACCAAGAACACGAACAAGAACACGAAGGAGTGATCGAGATGGACAGAAAGACCCTCGTCGCCACCGGCCTGGCCGCCGTGACCCTGTGCGCCGGCGTACTCGTCGCCGCACCCGCGGACGCCGCGGCCCCGGCACAGAAGCACACCGGACAGTGCTCCCTGGTCGACAAGACTCTCACCGCCACGGCATCCGTCGACCAGCCGCTGACCGACACCTTCCGCAGCTACGCCGAGACCGGCGGAGGATGGACCGGCGCCGACAGCACGTACTCGCTGCCACTGCGCGGCGGCCGCACCGGCTGGTTCTTCTCGGACACGTTCCTCGGCACCGTGAACCCCGACGGCTCGCGCCCGAAGGACTCCCCGTTCGTGAACAACTCCATCGTCGTGCAGAGCGCGAAGGAGATGTCCACCGTCACAGGAGGAACGGCGAACGCACCGGAGGCGATCGTGCCACCGGAGACCGACGGCCGCTGGTACTGGATCGGCGACCCCGCATCCGGCGCGAAGGGCACCGTTCAGGTTCCACTGCTGCAGTTCACGAAGTTCGGCACCGGTCAGTGGGACTGGGGCTGGAGCGCGAACCGCCTGGCCACGCTCGACGGCGACACCCTGACGCTGCAGTCCGTCTCCGACCTGCCCTCCGCCACCGGCATCAACTGGGGATCATGGACACTGCAGGACGGCCGCACCACGTACATCTACGGCATCAAGGACATCGACGGCGTCCGCTCGGCGCACGTCGCGCGCACGACCGACGGCAAGGGCCTCGCGGGCGCCTGGACGTACTGGGACGGGGAGGGATGGTCGGACGCCGAGGCCGACGCGGTCGCCGTCGCACCGTACGTGTCGAACGAGTTCAGCGTCGCCCGGTACAAGGACGGCTACCTGATGATCACGCAGGACACATCGGAGCTCTTCAGCACCCGCATCGTCGCGCGCACCTCGTGCTCGCCGATCGGTCCGTTCGGCGACGAGGTCGAGTTGTACCGCACGCCCGAGACCGGCATCTTCGGCAGCTACGGCGACGCCGACGTCTTCACCTACAACGCGCACGAGCATCCCGAGATGAGGAAGGGCGACCGACTCCTGGTCACCTATAACGTGAACACCTTCGACAACGTCGGCGACGTCTACGACGACGCATCCATCTACCGGCCGCGCTTCGTCGACGTGCAGCTGTCCGCCACCGAATGAACGGAGACCGCATGACCGCCGACCGCACGCGTCTGCGCGACTCCCTGGCCTCCGGCCGTCCGCTCACCTGGGTGCTCACCGGCGACTCGATCACCCACGGACTCATCCACACCCGTGGTGCCCGCAATTACGTCGATCACCTGCACGAGCTGATTCGCGGCGATCTCGGCAGGGTGCAGGACGTCGTGATCAACACCGCGATCACCGGGTGGCGGGCCGACCTCATCCTGGACGACTTCACCCGCCGGGTCTCCTCGTGGAGCCCCGACGTGGTGACGCTGATGATCGGCACGAACGACTGCACCACGGTGTGGCTGGATCCGCCGATCGACGCGGACGTGTTCCGCGACTCTGTGGCGGAGTTCGTGCGGCGGGTGCGGGCGGCCGGAGCGATCCCCGTGCTGCAGACACCGCCGGCCATCGACCTGCTGCACGCCCCCGACCGGGAGCGGATCGGCGACTTCGCGCAGCGGATCCGCGACGTGGCGGCCGAGCACGACGTGATCCTCGTCGACCAGCACGTCGCGTTCACGGAGTTCTCCGAGGGCACCGGGCCGGGCAACGAGGGCATGCCGTGGGGCCTGCTCGACGACGCGTTCCATCCGAACGCCGCCGGGCACGCCCTGCTCGCGCTCGGGCTGGCGCGGGAGCTGGGCCTCGATGAGGACCCCTCCGCGGTGCTCACCGATCTCGCCGCCCGGGTGGCTGTGGCCCGGCATCCGCAGTGGCCGCCGGCATGACCGTCGGATCTCACGCGCTCCGTCCCTGACGCGCTCTGCGCGTCGGCGCCCCTCCGGAACCACGTCCGCCGGAGGGGCGCCGGCGTTCAGGCGCCCAATCGCACGTCCACCACCCAGGTCACCCCGAAACGGTCGGTGAGCATGCCGAATCCCGGAGACCAGGCGGATGCCGCGAGCGGCTCGACGACGACGGCCCCGTCCGCGAGCCGCTCCCAGTACGTGGTCAGCTCATCGAGCGAGTCGGCCTGCAGCGACTGGAAGAAGGTGCGGTCGGTGATCGTCACGCCGTTCTCGCGCCTGGTGGAGCCGGCAATCCCCTCGGCATCGTCCGCGCCGGGGATGTCGTACGCCATGAGCCGGATGCCGCCCGGCGCCTGCAGCTGCCCGAACACGATCCTGTCGAACCCGGGCACGCCCTCCGGCATGCCGAACTGCCCGTACGTCGCGGCCGTGACCTCGCCGCCGAAGACCCCGCGATAGAACTCGAGTGCCTGCCGTGCAGTGCCGCGGAAGTTGAGGTGCGTGGTGGTGGTGATCATGTCGTTCTCCCTGTCCGCGTCCTGTCCTTCAGAACGCTGTGGAACCACAGTCACAGGAGTAGAGGTCTGTTCTTGTCCTCTACTCAACGCACAATGGAGGCATGACCGCTCCGACCGCACGCCTGCTCACTCTGCTGTCGCTGCTGCAGACCCCGCGCGACTGGCCGGGGAAGGAGCTCGCCGATCGGCTCGGCATCGCCCCGCGTACGGTCCGCCGCGACGTCGACCGCCTGCGCGAGCTGGGCTACCGCATCGCCACGGCAAAGGGCCCCTACGGCGGCTATCGGCTCGAGGCCGGATCGGAGCTGCCGCCGCTGCTGTTCGACGAGGAGCAGGCCGTGGCGATCGCGGTGGCGCTGCAGGGCGTCCGGGCGAGCGGTGTCGACGTCGGAGAGGCCGCCGATCGGGCACTCGCGACCGTGCGCCAGGTGATGCCCTCCCGGCTGCGGCACCGCGTCGACGGCATCCGCTTCACCGGCGCCGGCAATGACACCACGGTCGACCCGGCCGTGCTCGAGGCCGTCAGCGCCGCCATCCGCGACCGGCGCGTGCTGCGCTTCGGCTACGGGAATGAGGAGGACAGCCCACCCCGTCGCACCGAGCCGCACGCGGTGGTGCTGCGGGACGGTCGCTGGTACCTGTTGGCCTGGGATCTGGATGCCGGCGACTGGCGCACCTTCCGGCTCGACCGTATGTCTCCGCGCGTCCCGACCGGGCCGTCATTCATCCCGCGCGCGCTTCCCGCCGCAGAGGCCAAGTCCTATCTGGCGGCAAGGGCCAAGGGATCCGACACCGAGGATCGCTGGCCCTGCATCGGCGAGGTCGAGCTCGATCTGCCCGCCGCCGAGGTGGCTCCGTGGGTCGGCGACGGAGAGCTGGAGCCGCTGACCGCGGACAGCTGTCGCCTCACGGTCGGCTCCTGGTCGTGGACCGGAGTTCTGGCCGCCGTCGCCCGCTTCGACGCGCCGTTCACCGTGGTCGGTCCCGCCCAGCTCCGCGAAGCGGCATCGACGCTCGCAGCACGCTTCGCCGCGGCATCCGCCTCCCGCTCCGAGGGCCGAGTCGCCCAGGGCTGAGGGCGCCGGAAGCGCCGGTAGACTGGAGCCGCCCCGCTTCTCCCTTCTCTTCAGGAGCCCGCGTGACCACCACACACATCCCCGACTCCGTCGAGAACGCCCTCGCGACCCCTGAGAAGGAGCAGCCCTACGCGGCGCTCGGCCTCAAGGACGACGAGTACGCCCGCATCCGCGAGATCCTGGGCCGCCGCCCCACCTCGGGCGAACTGGCCATGTACTCGGTGATGTGGTCGGAGCACTGCTCGTACAAGTCGTCGAAGAACTACCTGCGCCGCTTCGGCCAGAAGGTCTCCGACGAGATGAAGCAGCGCCTCATGGTCGGCATGGGCCAGAACGCCGGCGTCGTCGACGTGGGCGAGGGCTGGGCCGTCACCTTCAAGGCAGAGTCGCACAACCACCCCAGCTACATCGAGCCGTTCCAGGGCGCCGCGACCGGCGTCGGCGGCATCGTGCGCGACATCATCTCGATGGGCGCCCGCCCCGTGGCCGTCATGGACGCGCTGCGCTTCGGCGCCATCGACCACCCCGACACCGCCCGGGTGGTGCACGGCGTCACCGCCGGCATCAGCTTCTACGGCAACTGCCTCGGCCTGCCCAACATCGGCGGCGAGACCGTGTTCGACTCGGTCTACCAGGCCAACCCGCTGGTCAACGCCCTCGCGGTCGGCGTCCTGCGCCACGAGGACCTGAAGCTGGCCAACGCCACCGGCACGGGCAACAAGGTCGTCCTGTTCGGCGCCCGAACGGGCGGCGACGGCATCGGCGGCGCCAGCATCCTGGCATCCGACTCCTTCGACGACGGCGGCCCCACCAAGCGCCCCGCCGTGCAGGTCGGCGACCCGTTCGCCGAGAAGGTGCTCATCGAGTGCTGCCTCGAGCTGTACCGCGACGAGCTCGTCGAGGCGATCCAGGACCTCGGTGCCGCGGGCATCTCCTGCGCGACCAGCGAGCTGGCCGCCAACGGCAACTCCGGCATGCACGTCTCGCTCGACAACGTGCTGCTGCGCGACCCCACCCTGACCGCTGAGGAGATCCTCATGTCGGAGTCGCAGGAGCGCATGATGGCGATCGTCGCCCCCGAGAAGCTCGATGCCTTCATGGCCGTCGTGAACAAGTGGGAGGTCGAGACCAGCGTGCTCGGCGAGGTCACCGGAGACGGCCGCCTCATCATCGACTGGCAGGGCGAGCGCATCGTCGACGTCGACCCGTCGACCGTCGCCGTCGACGGCCCGGTCTACGACCGCCCGGTCGCCTACCCGACGTGGATCGACGCGCTGCAGGCGGATGCCGCGGAGGAGCTGCCCCGCTCGTCCGACCCGGCCGTGCTGCGCGAGCAGTTCCTGAAGCTGATCGCGAGCCCGAACCTGGCCGACGTCAGCTGGATCACCAACCAGTACGACTACTACGTCGGCGGCAACACCGCCCTGGCCTTCCCCGACAACGCGGGCATGATCCGCGTCGACGAGGAGTCCGGCCTCGGCTTCGCGATCTCCACCGACGCGAACGGCCGCTACAGCCAGCTCGACCCGTACCGCGGTGCGCAGATCGCACTGGCCGAGGCGTACCGCAACGTCGCCGTCACCGGCGCGACGCCCACCGCCATCACCGACTGCCTGAACTTCGGCTCCCCGGAGAACCCCGAGGTCATGTGGCAGTTCGGTCAGACCGTCGACGGCCTCGCCGACGGATGCTACGCGCTGGGCACCCCGGTCACCGGCGGCAACGTCTCGTTCTACAACCAGACCGGCGACGTGCCGATCCACCCCACCCCGCTGGTGGGCGTGATGGGCATCATCGAGGACGTCTCGCGCCGCATCCCGTCGGGCTGGCAGGACGAGGGCCAGAACATCTACCTGCTCGGCGTCACCTCCACCGAGCTGTCCGGGTCGGCCTGGGCCGACGTCGTGCACGACCACCTCGGCGGCCTGCCGCCGCAGGTCGACCTCGAGGCCGAGCGCCGGCTCGCCGGCCTGCTCGCTGCCGCACGCGACGAGTGGCTGATCTCGTCGGCGCACGACCTCTCCGAGGGCGGCCTGGCCGTCTCGCTCGCCGAGGCCGTCTCGCGCTTCGGCGTCGGCGCGCGCGTCTGGCTCACCGAGCTGATGGAGCGCGACGGTGTGGATGCCGCATCCGCCCTGTTCTCCGAGTCGACCGGACGCGTCATCGTGACCGTGCCCCGCGAGGACGACGTGAAGTTCCGCGGCCTGTGCGAGGGGCGCAACTACCCGGTGCTGCGCATCGGCGTCACCGACAGTGAGCCCGCCCTCGAGGTGCAGGACGTGTTCACCGCCACTGTCGCCGAGCTGCGGGAGACGTCGCGCGCGACGCTTCCGGCCGCCTTCGGCCCCACCGTCACCGAGCCCGTCGCCTGAGGACCTCATGAACAAGCACGATGAAGCCGAAGACCTCTCCATCTACAGCGAGCGTCGCCAGAAGCGCATCCGCGTCACCGCCTGGGTGACCATCGTCGCGCTCATCCTCGTCGGCGGCGGCGCCACGGTGATCGGCCTCATCCTCAACTGAGTCTCCGTGAACGGATGCCGGGATCATCCGGCATCCGTTCATGAACGCGTCATCGGCGGGTCATAGCGGCGTCACGGGCATTCCAACGTGCGCCGATTGACTCGCGGGCATGAGACGACTCCCCCGCGCGCTCGCCGCCGCCACCGCTGTGGCGGCCGCAGCGACTCTGCTCCTCGCCGCACCGGCGAACGCCGCCGGCAATCAGACCACCCCCGCCTCGCCGAACCACGCCTTCCAGCCGACACTCGTCGCCTGGGCGCAGCTGTCGGCCGACTTCCTGGCCGACGGACCTCCTTCCGGCGCGCAGGCGAGCGCGGGCAACGGACGCCAAGGCCCCTGGAACGGCCAGGTCATCCCCGGGTTCTCGGCCGTGATCGACAACGGCGACGGCACCTTCTGGGCGCAGCCCGACAACGGCTTCGGCGCCAAGGGCAACTCGGCCGACTTCCTGCTGCGCAGCTACCTGGTGCGCCCCGACTGGCAGACCGCCACGGGCGGCTCGGGCGAGATCAAGGTCGAGCGCTTCATCTCGTACAACGATCGCAACGGCCTGCTCGACTTCCCGATCGTGAACGACGGCACGAAAGACCGCCTGCTCACCGGCGCCGACTTCGACATCGAGTCGGTCGTGCGCGCCAAGGACGGCACATTCTGGGTCGGCGAGGAGTTCGGTCCGTTCCTGCTGCACTTCGACGCCAAGGGCACACTGCTGCAGAAGCCGTTCTCGCTGCAGGGCGCGAAGTCACCGCAGAACCCGTACCTGAAGGCCGGCGAGACCCCGCGCGTGAAGTTTAGCCGCGGCTTCGAGGCGATGGCCGCGTCGAAGAACGGCCGCTACCTCTACCCGATCCTCGAGGGCGCCTACGCCGACGACCCGGAGCAGCGCCGCCGCGAGATCCGTGAGTTCGACACGAGGAAGGGCGCGTACACCGACCGCACCTGGAGCTACCAGACAGACCAGGAGCCGAACGTCATCGGCGACGCGTTCACCGTGAAGAACGACGTGCTGCTCGTCGTCGAGCGCGACGACTTCGAGGGCGCGCAGTCGGTCACCAAGCGGGTCTACGAGATCGACCTGAAGCGGACCGACCGCGATGGCTACGTGCTGAAGAAGCCTGTGCTCGACGCCCTGCGCATCGCCAATCCCGACGGCCTGGCCGCGGGCGAGGGCTACGGCACCGGCGAGGTGTTCTCACTGCCCGTGCAGTCGTTCGAGACGATCGTGCAGCTGCGCAACGGCGACCTGCTGATCGCCAATGACAACAATTACCCCGGCAACGACGCCCGTGTGCCCGGCACTCCCGACGACACCGAGTTCGCCGTCATCTCGCTCGATCGCACCAAGGTCGAGAAGGAGCAGGTGACGGTGGTCGGCCACCGCGGCGCGAGCGGCTACCGCCCCGAGCACACCCTCGCCTCGTACGAGCAGGCGATCGTGCAGTGCGCCGACTACATCGAGCCCGACGTGGTCTCCACCAAGGACGGCGTGCTCGTCGCCCGCCACGAGAACGAGATCAGCGGCACCACCGACGTGGCGACGCACCCCGAGTTCGCCTCACGGAAGACGACGAAGACCATCGACGGTGCGAAGGTGACCGGCTGGTTCACCGAGGACTTCACGTTCGCCGAGCTGCGCACGCTGCGCGCGAAGGAGCGGATGCCGCAGACGCGACCCGCGAACACCGCCTTCGACGGCTTGTACGTGATCCCCACGCTGGACGAGGTCATCGACCTGGCCCGGCACTCGGTCAGCTGCGACGGCCGTCAGGTCGGCGTCTACCCCGAGACCAAGCACCCGACCTACTTCGACTCGATCGGGCTCTCGCTCGAGGAGCCGCTGGTCGCGCAGCTGAAGGCGAACGACGTCGACTCCGCCGACGCCCCGGTGATCGTGCAGAGCTTCGAGGTCGCGAACCTGAAGGAGCTGAACGGCCTCACGAACGTGAAACTCGCGCAGCTCATCAACTCGTCCGGCCGCCCGTACGACTTCACAGCAGCCGGTGACCCGCGGACCTACGCCGACCTGGTGAAGCCCGCCGGTCTCGCCGGCATCGCGAAGTACGCCGACGGCATCGGCGCCGAGAAGTCGGTGCTGATCCCGCGCACCGCCGACGGCCGTCTCGCTGCGCCCACGCCGGTGATCGCCGATGCTCACGCCGCGGGCCTCGACGTGCACGGCTGGACGTTCCGTCTGGAGAACCAGTATCTGCCGGTGGAGTTCCGCTCCTCGGCCGACCCGATCGCGCCCGGTGACCTCGCCGGAGAGATCACCGCCTATCTGAAGGCCGGCATGGACGGCATCTTCAGCGACCAGCCCGACATCGCCGCCACCGTCGGCTGATCCGGCACACGGAGTGCCCGCCGCCCTGATCGGGCGGCGGGCACCTCTCACTCTGCGGGCTGGTCCGCGACCCAGAACCGCGGGTCGCCCCAGCCCAGTTCGCCGTGCCCGGCATGGTTCAGCGCCAGCAGCACCAGCACACGGCGGTACGCCGCGAAGGTGAGGATGTGCGCGAGATTCCCGCCGTAGCTGATCACCTCGACCGGGTCGCCGGATGCGTCGACGAACGTCTCATCCAGACGTTCCCCGGCGGTCACCTCCCGGACATGCTCATGGAACGCAGGCCCCTCCACCGCGAGGATGTCACGCAGGTCGCCGAGCGACTGGTGATCCTCGACCTGAAGGTCGTACGGCCTGCCCGCCATGACGGCGTTCCACATCGCCAACTGTCCGACCATCCGCGCCAGGAGTGACCTGACGCTCTGCTCGTCGTCGTCGACGTCGATCTCGATGGGCCGGTTCAGTTCGTCGTCGCCGAGCTCGCCGGCCACGCGGATCATCTCCCCGGTCAGCCAGATGTGATGCGCTGTCATGCGCTCCAGAAGTTCCATCTCGCTCTCCCTGTCTCTCATGGGAAGCCGGATGCTCCCCGGTGGATGGAAATGCACTCCGTTGCCGGCCGGCAGTCGGAACGTCGCCGCGCTGTGCCGCCAGTGCGCCGGCGCGGCCCCGAACTCGCGCGTGAACGCGCGGGTGAAGGCCTCGTGCGACGAATAGCCCGCATCGACGGCGACGTCGAGCAGCGGCATCCGCGTCGTCAGCATCCGGAACGCGGCGCGCTCCAACAGGATGCGGCGACGGAACGCCCCAGGGTTCTCGCCCGCCACCGACCGGATGATCCGGTCGAGGTGGAACCTCGAGAATCCGACCCGTGCGGCCAGCTCGGCGCCGTCGATCGCACCGGCCTCGTCGTCGCGCAGGGCGTCGGCGAGCCGGTCGACGAAGGTCGCGAAGGTGTCCGCGGGGCTGCTCATGTCCCCATGGTGCTCCTCCGCGGCATCCGGCGCTTGATCGTTGTTGCGCAGTTACCGCGCCGTTTCCTTCCGCGCCGCGACCACCCGGGCGAGGAACGCCTCGACACCGTCGATCACCGCGGTGAACCGCCAGGACTGCATGGCGTCGAAGCCGTGCTGCCCGCCGGGCAGCTCGGCGTACCAGACCTCGTGCGGCGACCCTGCGTCGAGGTGATCGCGCAGGGCACGGGCCTCCTCGACCGGCACGAAGTCGTCGTGGTCGCCGTGGGCGAGGAAGAACGGCGGCGCCTGCGAGGCATCCAGCGCCATCGCCGTGGAAGCCTGTGCCTCATCCTCGCCTCGCCCGTAGTACCGGCCGTAGTAGGCGTACAGCGAGACGGCCGCGTCGACGCGCGGACGCTCGGGATCGCCGGCATCCTGGGTCAGCGCGCAGAGCGCGGTCAGGTGTCCGCCGGCCGAGCTGCCGGCCATGGCGACCATGTCGGTGTCGCCGCCGTGGACGTCGGCGCGGGCGTGCGCCCAGGCCAGCACCGCTCTGGCGTCGGCGAGATGCTCCTCGAAGCCGAACTCCGGTCGCATCCGGTAGGTCGCGCTGATGCACGTCCAGCCCTGCGCGGACAGCCGGTGCAGCAGGCTTCGCCCTTCCCTTCGGTTGCCGCCGCCGCCGTAGCCGCCACCGTGGAAGTACACCAGCACGGGCCCGGAGGCCTCGGGATCCCGCGGCCGATAGACGTCGAGGCGCTGCCGCGGATGGTCGCCGTAGAAGATCGGCCCCGTGCGGATGACCGAGCGCGGCCGCCAGGGCAGCGGGAAGATCATCGGCCGCAGCCACCAGAACCGACGCCGCTGCGGCGGCTGCGCGCCGTGCTCGCGCACCATCGCGTCGATCACCGGACGTGCGCGCAGGGCGCTGGCCAGGAGCACGAGGAGCGCCACTTCCGCGAGGACGGCGATGACGAGCAGCACCGTGCCCGGGCCGCCGCTGAGGTCGCCCTCGTCCCAGGCCAGCAGCGAGATCAGCAGCAGGTAGACGAAGAGGATGTGCGGGATCTCACTGGCCGGCAGTGCGACCGCGAACAGCACGTTCCCCCAGCGACGGATGCGGATCAGTGCCAGCACCGTGGTGATCACGATGAGGGCGAGCGGCAGAACGTATCCGAACGGCATGTCGATGCCCTCCTCAGCTGTGTACGGCGTTCACAGACAACCGACCCTACGGTGAACGTCATTCACGGTCAAGGGATGCGGATGCCGGTAGGTCTCGCGCCGGAGCGGATCGCGGCGTACCCTCGGCCGGAAGTGCACCGGGAGGCACAGCATGACGATCCAACCGATCGACGTCGCGCGCGACGCGAACATCGAGGGCCACCTCATCGGGTCGCCCGTCAGCATCATCCGCGAGTACGCCTCGCCGGGTGCCGGCCCGCGACTGCACCGGCATCCCTATGCGGAGACCTTCGTCATCCACGACGGCAGGGCCCTGTTCACCGTCGGCGACGAGCAGCTGGTAGGCGTCGGCGGTCAGGTGCTCGTGGTCCCCGCGCTGATCGCGCACCGCTTCGAGGTGCTCGACGGCGGCATCTACGAGGCGACCCATGTCCACGCCAACGACCGCTTCATCACCGAGTGGCTCGAGTAGGACCCGACGTCGGCACCCGGGGCTAGGCTGACGGGATGCCTGATCAGCGCGAGAATCTGCGGCGCCTGCGCGCCGAAGCGGCTACTCGCGCCGAATCCGCGGCATCCGCGCTTCAGGAGCTCGTGCACGACCGCGAGGGCTCGAACGACGACGACGAGCACGATCCCGAGGGCGTGACGCTGTCGTCGGAGTGGTCGCGGCTGTCGGCGCTCGCCGACGCCGCAGCCGACGAGCTGCGGCAGGTCGACGACGCACTGGCCCGAGTGGACGCCGGCACCTATGGCATCTGCGTCGGATGCGGGCAGCCGATCCCCGCGGCGCGACTTGAGGTGCGCCCGTTCGCCGACCGCTGCGTGACGTGTGCGGAAGCGGCGCGGTGACCCGGCGGCCGGATTAGGCTGAACGCATCATGGACGAGTTCTGGAAGTTCGTGGGCGGCTACTGGTGGCTCGTCTTCCCCATCATGGGGATGGCCGGCGGCATGGCGCGACGGTGGCAGGTCATGTCTCGACAGCGGCACGAGCAGCGCCTCGAGACGCTGCGCCTGAAGGGCGAGATCAAGGCCGCGCAGATCGCCGCGCGCGGCGGGCAGACCGCACCGGTGCCCACGAAGAGGCAGCGCGAGAAGCAGGAGGCCGCGGACCACGCGGAGCTGCTCACCCGGCTGTTCTCCGAGCACGATGAGATCACCGCGCGCTGGCTCGACTACGAGCTCGACGTCGCCAAGCTCATCGCCTTCCCCGCCATGAGTGACGGCCGACAGCCGCTGACGGCCGCGTTCCTGAGGGCCAAGAAGACGGCGGACGCCCTTCGTCCGGCATCCGCCGACGCGAAGGTGAGCGAGCAGCAGGTCACCGAGTACCTGGACGCGGTCGGCAACTACTCCGTCGCCTTCGAGATCGCCGAGAAGGAGGCGCGGCGCCTGCGCAACTCGACCTTCACCGAGGACGAGCGCAAGCGCCTCGACCGCGCGCAGCAGCTGCTGAAGGTCGCCATCGACGAGTCGGCCACCCAGGCGGAGCGCAACGTCGCCTACAAGCGCGTCCGCGAGGAGCTCGACGGTCTGATCGTGCTCTCGGAGCAGGCCGTGCAGGTGCTCGAGAAGCAGGTCGCGAAAGAGCTTCCCGCCCAGCCGGATCCCTCGCCAGCGGCGCCGCCCGCGCCGGAGCGGATGCCGCTGCGCAACCCGCTCCCCGGCGAGTAGCCCCGGGAAGCCCCCCGCCTCCTGAGCGAGCGAAGCGAGACGAAGGACGCCCGTCAGCCCAACGACGCCATGCCCACCGCGGCGCAGGTCGCGCCGGCGATCAGCAGGATCGGCCCTGCGAGGATGCCGCACCAGAAGCTGCGTGCGGCGATCTTCAGCGACGGCCGCGTGGCGAATGCGGCCACGATCGTGACCAGCACGCCGACGAGCGCGTACACCGGCTGCGCGAACACCCAGGCCAGCGGCACGAAGTGGATGCCGACCACGGCGAGGATCAGCGGGGCGATCAGGTCGGAGCGCTTGCGCCGCGTCGCGATGATCGACAGCACGATCATGATGATCACCTCTACCCAGAACACCACGACGTAGGCGATGAAGGCCGGCCCGCCGACCTCGATCGCGGTCGGGCCGCCCCAGTTGCGGATCGCGGCGGGCAGGCTCAGCCCCACGAGCGCGACGCCGCCGAGACCGATCACACCGAGCAGCACCCGCCAGATCACCTGCTTCGGCGGACGCTCCTGCGCCCAGCCCGACCAGATGAACGCCGCCATTCCGAAGATCACTCCGGTCATGAGCAGGTCGCGGGGGAACTCCGTCGCGATCATATAGACCTCCTGTCCCGGGACACC
This sequence comes from Microbacterium sp. NPDC057659, assembly GCF_042799915.1. Classification (NCBI taxonomy): domain Bacteria; kingdom Bacillati; phylum Actinomycetota; class Actinomycetes; order Micrococcales; family Microbacteriaceae; genus Microbacterium; species Microbacterium sp. NPDC057659. The sequence goes on from NZ_JBHVHU010000002.1 coordinate 199,474, forward strand.
CTACGGGAGGGCGGGCAGCGCCGGGTCCACACGGGTGCTGGACGGTAGCGTGAGGCGCGTGAAAGCCGAACGGGATGAAATCGTCGCGTTCCGACTGAGTGCACACCACCTGACGGAACGGCTCGACGAGCACGGCCTGCTCGCAGCCGCCGCGTGCGGCGTGCAGAACAGCCCTCCCGGTTCGGCGCTGCTCGCCCTGAACGCCCGGGTGCGATCGGTCACGCCGCAGAGTCTGGATGCCGCGGTCGACGACCGCTCGATGCTGCAGACCTGGGCCATGCGCGGCGCACCGTTCTTCTTCCCCACCGTGGACGCCGCGATCTTCACCGCGGGTGTGCTCCCGATGACCGAGGCGGCGCTGCGCCGGTTCATCCTCGGGATCGGGCCCTCGGTCGACGATCTCGGGATCACCGTCACCGAGGCAGTCGACCTGGTCGGCGGCCACCTCGGCGAGGCCCTGACGGGACGGCGGCTCGCGGTCGACGACCTCGGCGCCGAACTCGCACGCTTGGTGGTGCCCGATCTGACGCCCGCGCAGCGAGAGGTGCGGATGCGCGAGGGACCACACGCCGACGGCCAGCCCGTCGGCGAAGCGGTCGCGCACTTCTGCCTGCGCGTCCTCATGCTGCGCGGGAGGGTCTGCTTCGCGCCGCGCGACGGCGATCGGGCACCGTTCGTGCTCGTCGAGGAATGGCTCGGGCATCCGCTTCCCGCTGCCGATCCGCAGCGGGTCCGGGGCGAGCTGCTGCGCCGCTACCTGCACTGCTACGGCCCGTCGACGCGTGCGGACTTCGCCGGCTGGATCGGCGTGCGCGCGGGTGATGTCGCACCATGGTGGGAGCTTCTCGAGGGGGAACTCGTCGAGGTGGACACCGGCCGGCGCGCGTGGATGCTGGCGACCGACGTCCACGCTCTGCGGACCGCGGCGCTGCCCGAGGGCGTGCGGCTGCTGCCGCCGCGCGATCCGTACACACAGGCCCGCGACCGCGGCATCCTGGTGGATCCTGCGCATCAGCGCGAGGTGTGGAAGACCGTGGGAGATCCCGGGGCGCTGCTGGTCGACGGTGAGATCGCGGGGGTGTGGCGGCCGCGCAAGAAGGGCCGGATGCTCACGATCACGGTCTCGCCGTTCGCGGCACTGACCGACCGGATGCAGCGCCTGCTGCAGGCCGAGGCGGAGCAGGTCGCCCTGCTCCGCGGCGCCGCGACGGTCGACGTCATCGTGGCGTGACCACGCCGGTCAATGGTGATCCATGCCCTTCATCTGCGGCATCCCCACCTCGCGGCCGAACTGTTCCTCAGCCCGGCGACGGCTCGCACCTACGCCAGCCGGCTGCTCGCACGCCTCGGCGCCCGCGACAGGGCAGCACTCGTCGTGCTCGCCTACGAGACCGGACTGGTGATGCCGGGGACCGCGGGCCCTTCCACTCCCGCCCCCCCCTGAGCGAGTAGCGCAGCGACGACCGCCGTGCTGAGCGAGCGAAGCGAGACGAAGTGACGAAGTGACGAAGTGACGAAGTGACGAAGGGCGGACTCAGCGGGCCAGGCTTGCCGGCCGCAGCGCATCTGCCGCGGCATCGAGCGCACCGTCGTTCAACGAGAAGTACGCCCACCGGCCGCGCTGTTCCCTGGTCACGAGCCCGGCCTCGGTGAGCTGCTTCATGTGATGCGAGACGGTCCCCTGCGACAGGCCGACTGGTTCGATGAGATCGCAGATGCAGGCCTCACCGCCCTCGGTGCCGGCGATGAGCGAGAGCAGCATGACACGGGTGGGGTCCCCGATGGCCTTGAACACACGAGCGGCGCGCTCCGCCTCTTCCGCAGTGATGGACGCGGTGATCCGAGGCACGCAGCACGCACTCTGGTCGATGGTCGCGGGAAGGCTCATACGGATATTCTGCCACGTATTGACAAACTTCGATAGATAGGCGAGCGTCTACGTATTGAAGTTCTTCGATCCAAGGAGATGTGATGTCCGAGCTTCCCGTCGTCATCATCGGAGCCGGCCCGCAGGGCCTGGCAGCCGCAGCCCATCTGACCGAGCGCGGCCTCGACGCGATCGTCGTGGAACGCGGCGCGGGCGCCGGCGCCGCCGTCTCGGAGTGGGGACATGTGCGACTGTTCTCCGCCTGGCCCGAGCTGACGGATGCCGCCGCACGGCGCCTGCTCGAGGCATCCGGCTGGACAGCGCCGTCAGGCGGATACCCGACCGGAGCCGAGTGGGTGGACGGCTATCTCACGCCCCTCGCGAAAGCACTCGGCGACCGGGTGCTGTACGGCACGACCGTGACCGGCGTCGCCCGTCAGGGGCGCGACAAGGTTGTCAACAGCGGCCGCAAGGCGCAGCCGTTCGTCGTGCACACGATCAACCAGGACGGCAGCGACGGGCGCATCCTCGCTCGCGCGGTGATCGACGCGAGCGGCACCTGGGCGCAGCCCAACCCGGCAGGGGCCGACGGGTACCCGGCTGTCGGCGAGACGGCCGCTTCGGAGCGCATCTCCTATCGCATCCCCGAGGACGTGTCCGAGTTCGCCGGCACACACATCGTCGTCGTCGGCGCCGGCCACTCGGCCACGCACGCCGTGCTGCGACTGAGCGAGCTGGCCCGCCGCGAGCCCGGCACCCGGGTGACCTGGCTGATGCGGCGCGGCAGCGCGACGAACGTGTTCGGCGGCGGAAGCGGCGACGAGCTTCCCGAGCGCGCCGCACTCGGGTCCCGCGCGCGCAAGGTGATCGACGCCGGCATCGTCGAGGTCGTCACCGGATTCCGCGTCGCGGAATTCGCGCAGGATTCCGGTCGACTGACGCTCACCGCCGAGAACGGCCACGAGGTCACCGATGTCACGCACGTGTTCGCCCTCACCGGATTCCGGCCCGACACCGGCATCCTCCGTGAGGTGCGCGTCGACCTGGACGGGTCGCTGGACGCGGTGGCCGGCATCGCATCGGAGATCGACCCGAACATCCACTCCTGCGGATCCGTCGGAGCGACAGGTGCTCGCCAGCTCACGCAGCCCGAGCAGAACCTGTTCATCGTCGGCGCGAAATCGTACGGCCGCGCGCCCACGTTCCTCGCCCTCACCGGATACGAGCAGGTGCGCAGCGTGGTCGCGCACCTCGCCGGTGATCATGAGGCGGCCGAGCGCAACGAGCTCGTCCTTCCCGACACCGGAGTGTGCGGCGGCGCCGGCGGCTTCGACGCCGAAGACGGCAGCTGCTGCGCCGCGCCGGCCGTGCTGCAGATCGGCGCGAGGCCAGTCACCGTCAGCTGAGCATCACGTCAAGAGGGCGATCTCCCACCGGGAGATCGCCCTCTTCGCGCACGCCGAAGGTGAAGTTCTGATGAACGCCCGCGCCACCGATTGCGGGTTGAATTGAAGAATGTCAATATAGATGCATGTCGAAGCAAGAGGTCGAGTTGGTCATCATCGGGTCCGGCCCCGCGGGTTTCACGGCTGCGATCTATGCCGCGCGTGCGAATCTGGCTCCCGTGGTGATCGCCGGATCGGTGACCACGGGCGGCGCGCTGATGACGACCACCGAGGTGGAGAACTTCCCCGGCTTCGTCGACCCGGTCAACGGTCCCGAGTTGATGGAGTCGATGCGCCAGCAGGCCGAGCGGTTCGGCGCTCGCATCCTCCTCGACGACGCGATCCGTGTCGACCTCGACAGCCCGGTCAAGACGATCGAGACCGGCAGCGGCGAGACCTTCCACGCCCGCGCGGTGATCCTCGCGATGGGCTCTGCCTACCGGAAGCTCGGCCTCCCGGACGAGGAGCGCCTGACCGGCCGCGGGGTGTCCTGGTGCGCCACCTGCGACGGCTTCTTCTTCCGTGAGCAGGAGATCGTCGTCGTCGGTGGAGGTGACTCCGCGATGGAGGAGGCTCTGTTCCTCACCCGCTTCGCGTCGAAGGTGACCGTCGTGCACCGCCGTGACGAGTTTCGGGCATCCCAGATCATGGCACAGCGCGTGCTGGACCATCCGAAGATCGAGGTCGCCTGGAGCAGCGAGGTCGTCCGCCTCAACGGGGCCGAGAGGCTGGAGTCCATGACTCTGCGCGACACCGTCACCGGCACCGAGCGCGACCTGTCGGCGACCGGGCTCTTCGTCGCCATCGGCCACGACCCGCGCTCCGAGCTCGTCACCGGCACGGTCGACACCGATGCCGCCGGCTTCGTGCTTGTCGATCACCCCTCGACTCGGACCAACCTGCCCGGAGTCTTCGCCGCCGGCGATCTCGTCGATCACACCTACCGGCAGGCGATCACCGCCGCCGGCACCGGATGCGCTGCAGCCCAGGACGCCCAGCACTTCCTCGCCGCGCTCGAGAACGAGACCGCCCCTCTGACCGAGACCGAGGAGGTCTTCGCGTGAGCACGCTCACCGCCGTCACCGACGCCACATTCCAGGACGAGGTCCTCGACTCCAGGATCCCCGTGGTTGTGGACATCTGGGCCACCTGGTGCGGCCCCTGCCGCCAGGTCGCTCCGCTGCTCGAGCAGCTCGCGGCCGAGTACGACGGCCGCGTGAAGATCGTGAAAGTCGACGCCGACCAGAACCCCGAAACCGTGATGGCTGCCGGCGTCACCTCGATCCCGACGCTCGGGTTCTACCGCGACGGCGCCCGCTCGGACATCCTCATCGGGGCGCACCCGAAGCCCGTCATCGCCGAGAAGATCGAAGGGCTGCTCGTATGACTGCCACGTCGACTCCCGCCCGCAGCGCAACGAAACGCCTCTCCACCCTGGACAGGTGGCTGCCGCTGTGGATCGGCCTCGCCATGGTCGCAGGGCTCCTCCTGGGCCGGCTCATCCCTGCGCTCTCAGGGTTGCTCGTGAAGCTCGAGGTCGGCGGCATCTCTGTCCCCATCGCGCTCGGGCTGCTCGTGATGATGTACCCGGTCCTCGCGAAGGTCCGCTACGACAGGGTCGCCGCTGTCACCGGCGACAAGAAGCTGCTGGTGTCGTCGCTGGTGCTGAACTGGCTGGTCGGTCCGGCGGTGATGTTCGCCCTCGCCTGGATCTTCCTTCCCGATCTGCCGGAGTACCGCACCGGCCTGATCATCGTGGGCCTGGCCCGCTGCATCGCGATGGTCGTGATCTGGAACGACCTCGCCTGCGGCGACCGCGAGGCGACCGCGGTGCTCGTCGCGATCAACTCGGTGTTCCAGGTCGTCGCGTTCTCGCTCCTGGGTTGGTTCTACCTGACCGTCCTGCCCAGCTGGCTCGGCCTGGACACCCAGGGCCTCGAGATCTCGGTCGGGCAGATCGCGCTCAACGTGCTGGTCTTCCTCGGCGTCCCGCTCGTCGCCGGCTTCGCCTCCCGCTGGATCGGCGAGAAGCGCCGCGGCCGCGCCTGGTATGAGGAGAAGTTCCTCCCCGCCGTCAGCCCCTGGGCGCTCTACGGGCTGCTGTTCACCATCGTGCTGCTGTTCGCGCTGCAAGGGGAGGCGATCACGCAGAACCCGCTCGACGTCGCACGAATCGCGTTACCGCTACTGGCCTACTTCGCGATCATGTGGTTCACCGGCATCCTGACCGGGAAGACGCTCGGGCTGAACTACGCCCGCTCCACAAGCCTGGCCTTCACCGCAGCGGGCAACAACTTCGAACTCGCGATCGCCGTCGCCATCGGCACCTTCGGCGCCACCTCCGGTCAGGCCCTCGCCGGCGTCGTCGGCCCGCTCATCGAAGTGCCTGTCCTGGTCGGGCTCGTCTACGTGTCGCTCTGGGCGGCCCGCGCCTGGTTCCACACCGATCCGTACACCGGCGAAAGGATCGCCTCATGAACCTCACCTTGACGGATGCGGGCGAGAACTGCAGCCCCGTCGCCACCCACGCCATCGGCCAGGAAGCGGCATCCAACGTCGCCGCGACCTTGAAGGCCCTCTCCGACCCACTGCGACTGCGCATGCTCTCCGCCATCGCCTCCGACCCTCGCGGCGAGTCGTGCGTCTGCGACCTCGCCGAGCTCGCCGACGTCTCACAGCCCACGGTCTCCCATCACCTCAAGGTGCTCAAGGATGTGGACGTCCTGACCTCCGAGCGACGCGGCACCTGGGTCTGGTACCGGATCACCCCCCGCCGTCGGAGCGCGGTCACCGCCCTGCTGGACTCCTTCGCACCGGCGACCATGACCGCATCCGATGTCGACGTCGCGCCGGCGGAGCGCCCCGACTTTGACATCCGAGTCACGCACCTGGCCGACGAGCTGGCCGCCGAGGTGCCCGAGCTCGCCCCGTCGACCGTGCTGAGCATCGTGCGCGAGTCATACACGGCCCTCGCCCGCACGGCGAAGGTCACCGGCGCGCTGGTTCCGCTCACCGAACGGTTCGCTCGCCAGCGCCTCGCTGACCTGACGCGTGACCGCGACGCATCCGTGCCGCAGGTGTTGTTCGTCTGCGTCGCGAACGCCGGGCGCTCCCAGCTGGCCGCCGCGCTGGTCAACCAGGTCTCCGGCGGCAAGGTCGTCGCCCGCTCCGCAGGATCCAGCCCCGCTGAGGTCATCCACCCGCACGTGCGATCCCTGCTCACAGAGATCGAGGGAGATCTCGCTGCAGAGCAGTTTCCGAAACCCCTCACCGACGATGCCGTCCGCGCCGCCGACGTCGTGATCACGATGGGCTGCGGCGACGTCTGCCCTATCATCCCCGGCATCCGCTACGACGACTGGGCCGTCGGCGACCCCGCTCTCGCCTCCCGCGAAGGCGTCGAAGCCATCCGCGACGACATCGCCGCGCGCGTCCGAGCACTCGTCGACGAACTCAGCCGCTGATCCCTATCGTCAAGGAGCCACCATGACCGACACTGCCAGGCCCTCCGTCCTCTTCGTCTGCGTGCACAACGCGGGCCGCTCGCAGATGGCCGCAGGCTTCCTGCGCGACATCGCCGGCGACCGGATCGAAGTGCGCTCCGCCGGTTCGATGCCCGCAGACCAGATCAACCCCGTCGCCGTCGAGGCGATGGGCGAGCTCGGCATCGACATCACGACCGAGCAGCCGAAGGTGCTGACCACCGAGGCCGTGCAGGCGTCCGACGTCGTGATCACCATGGGCTGCGGCGACGCCTGCCCGTTCTTCCCCGGAAAGCGCTACGAGGACTGGAAGCTCGATGACCCCGCCGGACAGGGCATCGACGCCGTCCGGCCCATCCGTGACGAGATCCGCGGGCGCATCGAGAAGCTCCTCGGCGAACTGCTCTGAGCGGGCGCGCACCTTCGAGCGGAGCGGCTCGAGAGTGAGCGAAGCGGGACGAGGGCGCCCTTCGTCTCGCTTCGCTCGCTCAGGACCCGGGAAGGCGAGATCACGCTCGCTCAGGACCCGGGAAGGCGAGATCACGCTCGCTCAGAACCCGGGAAGACGAGATCACGCTCGCTCAGGACCCGGGAAGGCGAGATCACGCTCGCTCAGGACCCGGGAAGACGAGATCACGCTCGCTCAGGACCCAGGGCAGCATCAGGCCGGAGGCGCGTCCGACTTCCGGCCGCCGGCCTCGAGCACGTCGCCGGCGGGCAGTTCCTGGTGGCCGCCGAACTGCAGGCGCATCGCCGAGAGCACCTGGTTGGCGAAGTGGTCCTCGTCGCGCGAGGCGAACCGCTCGAACAGCGAGGCGGCGAGCACGGGCACGGGCACTCCCACGTCGACGGCGGCCTTGACCGTCCAGCGCCCCTCACCCGAGTCGGAAACACGCCCGGCCAGACCGGTCAGCGTGGGGTTCTCGTTCAGTGCGGCGGCGGTCAGGTCGAGCAGCCACGACGACACCACCGACCCGCGCCGCCACAGCTCGGCGACCTTGCCGGTGTCAATCGGGAACTGGTAGAACTCGGGCTCCTCCAGCGGAGCCACTTCGGCCGAGTGCTCAGCCTCGCGCACCCCGGCATCCGCGTTCTCGAGCAGGTTGAGGCCCTCGGCGAGCGCGGCCATGATGCCGTACTCGATGCCGTTGTGCACCATCTTCACGAAGTGCCCGGCGCCCGACGGACCGCAGTGCAGGTAGCCCTGCTCCTCGGGCGCGAGAGCGCCGGTGCGGCCGGGCGTGCGCTCGATCTCGCCGGCTCCCGGCGCGATCGTCTTCAGCAGCGGCTCGATGTGGTTCACAGCGGTGTCGGTGCCGCCGACCATCAGGCAGTAGCCGCGCTCCAGTCCGAAGACCCCGCCGCTCGTGCCGGCATCCACGTACTCGATGCCGCGCTCGCGCAGCGCCTTGGCGCGGCGCACGTCGTCGCGGTAGTTGGAGTTGCCGCCGTCGATGATGATGTCGCCCGGCTCGAGCACGGCGGCGACGTCGTCGACGACCTTGCCGGTGAGCGAGGCGGGCACCATCAGCCAGACCACGCGCGGCGTCTGCAGCTTGGCGGCGAAGTCGGCGATATCGGATGCTCCGGTCGCCCCCTCTGCGGCGAGCGCGGAGACCGCATCGGGACTGACGTCGTAGACGACGCAGTCGTGGCCGTCGCGCATCAGACGCCGCACGATGTTGGCGCCCATCCGGCCAAGTCCGATCATTCCCAGTTGCATGGTCTCTCCCTCACTCAGGTCCGAGTACATCGTCCTGCACCGCCGACGACAGGGCAATGATCCGCGCGGATGCCGGTCAGTTCAGTCCGGTGCCGGCATCACCCGTCGGGATCTCCATGGGCACGTCGTAGCCGAACTCGTCGCGCAGCGCGGGTCCGATCCGCTCCAGCCGCGCCCGCAGCCAGACCAGCAGGGCCAGTCCCAGCAGCCAGAGGACCAGAACGAGGGGGCCCGCGACGCCCGCCGCGAGGAGGGCGATGACGGTCCACACCGCCATGGTCGTGACGGCCTGGGTGCGCAGGTCGTTCGTGAGGGATCGTCCGCGCTCCTTCTCGGCGTCGGTCGGCGACGGGCCGCGCAGCCGCTGCGGCAGGCGGGAGAGCTGCACCCAGCGGGCGAGGTGCAGCACGAGCAGTGTCGCCGCGCACGCGGCCAGGAGCAGCCACGCGACGGCCACCGGCACTCCCCCGATCGTGTCGCGCAGCGCACCGGCCGCACCGGTGAGGACGATGCCGGTGACCAGGCACCACACCATGGCGCGTGAGGCCCGATCCAGCGGCGTGCGCAGCCGACGGTCGCGTTCGGCCAGCCGGGCGCGGCCGGTCCTGTCGTCCGGCAGGAGCACCGCGGCCTGGCCGTGCACGCCCACGGCGCCCTTCGGAAGTGCGGCGGCCCGCGCAGCGATCCGCCCCCGCGTCAGGCTGCGTGTGACCAGCACCGCGAGCAGGAGGACGACGACGAGCGCGAAGCATCCGACGGCCAGCGCCGGGAAGACGGGCCCCTGCGACCACAGGATCGCGAAGACGATCGCCATGATCGCGGCGAATCCGGCGACGCAGAACAGGCTCACCTGCAGCGGGAAGAAGGGCGTGGCCGTCGCCTGCCCGCGGAACTCGACGGCGTTGCGCAGTTCGGCGGAGCCCGCCACGGCGCCGTCGTACATCCGCATCCGCGCGAAGTGCGCGGCGGTGAACGCCGGCCCGAGCAGCACCAGGAAGACGGCGACGGTCACCGCTGTGATGAGGAGCAGGCGGAGCCCGGCGGCGTTCATCGTGTCGCCCGCCCCGCTCAGTCCGCCGAGCAGCACGAGCACGCCGGTGAGTCCGACGCCGACCCCGCCGGCGATCGCCACCGCGATCACCGCGTCCAGGATGCCGCTCGACCAGACCACGCCCGTGGTCGGTGGCAGCTCCGGCCTCCGTCGAGTCATCCTGCTCCTCCGAACTTCTCCACGGCGAAGTCGAGCACTGCCGATGCGCGCGGTGTCAGGGTCATGTCCGCCGGCCAGAGTCCCACCACGTACGAGCGGGTGACCGGCGGATCGAGAGGCCGGATCACGAGCGGACGACCCTCGGTGCTCATCGGGAGGGTGTTCGGCCGCGACATCAGCAGCCCGTATCCCAGGCCGCGCCCGACGAGCGCGTCGACGAGGGTGAGCTGCGTGGCCTTCGCCACGATCCGGGGCTCGAGGCCCCGGGCGGCGAAAGCGTCCGTCACGTTGCGCGTGCCAGGGGCGACGTCGTACAGGATGCACGGCTGGTCGGCGAGATCCGCGAGATCGATGGACTCCGCCGACGCCAGCGGGTGATCGGGATGCAGGTGCACCTGCAGCTCGGTCGGGTAGATCCTGCGACGCCGGTAGCCGACCGGCAACGAGACATCGAAGATCAGCGCCACGTCGAGGCGTCCGGCCTCGAGGGCCGCGAGCAGCTCCTCGTTGGTGCCGACCATGATCTCGAGGTCGACTCCCGGATGCCGTTTCGGGAAGCCCTCCAGAAGCTCGGGGACGACGTGGGTGGCGAAGCTCGAGTAGCAGCCCAGCTTCACCGGACCGCGCAGCTCCCGCCCCTTGCCGACGCCCAGCACCAGCTCCTGGGTGTCCGCGATGATCTTGCGGGCCTGCTCGGCGAACTGCTGGCCAGTCGGTGTCAGCGTCAGCCCACGCGCCTTGCGCCGCACGCACAGCTGCTCGCCCACGGCCTTCTCCAGGCTCGTGATGGCCTGGGACAGGGCGGACTCCGAGATGTGCAGATGAGCCGCTGCCGCGCTCAGCGTGCCGAAGTTCGGCAGTGCGGCGAAGAGCTCCAGCTGCCGCAGGCTCACATCGGCCATGAGCACTCCCGTCTCACCATGACTTCTTCGATTCACTCGAACTATATCCGCGGATAACCGTGATTTACACACAGACATCAGTGTCCGACGATGAGAGGACCCGATTCCCCCCGGCCCTCCTCATGGAGGGCAGAACAATGACGTTAGGGATGCTCATGACCGCCTCGACTGCCGCAGTCACCTCACAGCGCCGGATCGCCTTCGCGACGATCATCGGCACCACCATCGAGTGGTACGACTTCTTCATCTACGCGACGAGCGCCGGTCTGGTGTTCGCCCAGCTCTTCTTCCAGCCCGCCGGCAAGGACATCGCGCTCCTGCTCTCGTTCGCCACCGTCGGCATCTCGTTCCTGTTCCGGCCGCTCGGCGCCTTCCTCGCAGGCCACTTCGGCGACGTGATCGGACGGCGCGCGATGCTGGTCGCCACCCTCGTCCTGATGGGCACAGCGACGACCCTGATCGGCGTGCTGCCCACCTACGCCCAGATCGGCATCGCGGCGCCGATCCTGCTGCTCCTGCTCCGCATCCTTCAGGGTCTCTCGGCCGGCGGCGAGTGGGGCGGTGCGGTCCTGATGGCCGTCGAGCACGCCCCGTCGGACCGTCGGGGCCGCGCTGGCGCGTGGCCCCAGCTCGGCGTCCCCCTCGGCTTCCTGCTGGCCTCGGGCATGACCGCACTGATGACCGGTGTCATCTCGCCCGGGGAGGCGTTCCTGCAGTGGGGCTGGCGGGTGCCGTTCCTGCTGAGCGTCGTACTGATCGTCGTCGGCTTCGTCATCCGCCGCTCCGTCTCGGAGAGCCCGGTGTTCGCGGAGATCGCTGAGCGCGGCAAGCAGGCGAGCCTGCCGATCGTGACGCTGTTCACGCGCCACTGGAACCTCGTGGTCCTCGCCGCCCTCGTGTTCGTGGGCAACGGCACTCTCGGCTACATGACCACGGGCGGCTTCCTGAACAACTACGCGATCAGCGTGCAGCACCTGGATACCACCTCGGTCCTCGTCGCGGCGGTCTTCGCCGCCACGGTCTGGTTCTTCTCGACGCTGCTCGCCGGTCACCTCGCCGACGTGATCGGCCGCCGGAACACCTTCCTCATCGGCTTCGGTCTGCAGGCCGTCATCGTGTTCCCGGTCTTCTGGCTCGTGGACACGGCCGGGCTGCCGGGGCTCTACATCGCGCTGCTCCTGATCTCCACCGGCCTGGGACTCACCTACGGGCCGCTGGCCGCCTGGTACGCGGAGATCTTCCCGGCATCCATCCGCTTCTCGGGCGTCTCGATCACGTACGCGATCGGCGCGGTGCTCGGCGGGGCGTTCGCTCCCATGATCGCGCAGATGCTGCTGGGCGCCACCGGCACGGTCGCCGCCGTGTCGGCCTATCTCCTCATCGCAACTCTGCTGGGCGCGGGCGCCACGCTGTGCCTGCGCGATCGCTCCGGCATTCCGCTCGGACCGGACCATGAGGCCGAGCAGGCGACGGGCGCCACGATCTTCGAGCCGCAGACCACCGGTGCGCTCGCAGGAACCCGGTAAGGCGCGCACGGCGTGCGCAGTTCAGTCAAGGAGAAGCAATGCTGAGTCGTCACACCAGGATCGCGATCATCGGCGGGGGGATGGGCGGACTCACCGCCGCCATCGCCCTGACGAAGATCGCGGGAATCCAGGTCACCGTGTTCGAGCAGGCGAGCAGACTCGGAGAAGTGGGCGCGGGCGTCACGGTCGCTCCGAATGCCGCGCGCGTCCTCGAGCGGCTCGGGGTGCTGGACCGGATCCGCAGCCTGGGCGCGGTCCCCGACGGTCACGGCGTCTACCTCGATGCAATGGGCCGCATGGTCACCGACGCCGCCTGGGAGGACACGGCGAAGCAGTACCAGAACATCGGGATGTACCGGCCCGATCTCATCGGGGCCCTGGCCGACGAGGTCGACCCCGAGGTGGTCCGGCTCGGCCACCGTCTGGCGTCGGTGGAGGCGGTCGACGCCGGAGTGCGTCTGGAGTTCGAGGACGGCACGGAGGAGGTCTTCGACGCCGTCATCGGCGCGGACGGCATCCACTCGGTCGTGCGCAGGGCCGTCGACCAGCATCCGGAGCCCGTGTACTCGGGGTACATCGTGTACCGCGGAGTGATGGACGCCTCCCGCCTGCCCGCGGACTGGCCGATGATCAGCCAGGTGTGGATGGGGGACAGCCGGCACTTCATGTGCTATCCGCTGCAGCAGCGCAGGCTCTTCAACTTCGTCGCCGGCGTCCCGAGCGACCGTCCGCTGAACGGGCCGTGGTCGGGTCCGGCCGAGGTCGGCGAGCTCGCCGCCGAGTTCGCCGGCGAGAGCTGGGATCCCCGGCTGCAGAACTTCATCTCGCAGATCGAGAAGACGTTCTGGTGGGGGCTGTTCGACCACGAGCCCCTCACGAACTGGTCGCAGGGGCCGATCACGCTGCTCGGCGACGCCGCGCACACGATGCTGCCGCACCAGGGGCAGGGTGTGAACCAGGCGATCGAGGACAGCATGGCCCTCGCCACATTCCTCGCGGCGGCCGACGACGTCGGCGACATCCCGGAGGCGTTCCGCCGGTACACCGCCGTCCGCATGCAGCGAACGGCCATCCTGCAGAACGGCTCGCGTCGCGCAGGCGCGATGTTCGATGCGCAGTACGAGTTCGCCGACCTCACGAAGCGCGACGCCGACATCCGCGTCGGCCGCGACTTCCGCCGCGGAGCGGTGTTCGACTACGACGCGCAGAAGGTGGCCGAGCAGGCGCTCGGCCGGTTCAGGAAGGTGCAGTACGCATGACCTCGATCAGCATCATCGGCAGCGGCAAGATGAGCGGGGCGATCGCCGAGGTCGCGACGCGCGCCGGCGCCCACGTCCAGATCGTCAAGCGGAGCGCGACCAGCATGTCGGCGGCGCGCCCCGGACTCGACTACAGCGTCATGGGCGATGAGCTCACCGGCGACCTCGTGGTGCTCGCCGTTCCGTACAGTGCGTACACCGGCATCCTCGAGCAGTACCGGGATCAACTCGCTCGGAAGGTCATCATCGACATCAGCAACCCGATCGACTTCTCGACCTACGACGAGCTGAGGTCGCCGGCCGACTCTTCGACCGCCGCCGAGCTCGCGAAGATGCTCCCCGAGGGCGCAGCAGTCGTGAAGGCGTTCAACGTCAACCTCGGCGACACGCTCACCAGCGGCACCAACGGAACGACCCCGACGACCGTTCTCTACGCCGGCGACTACGCCGACGCGAAGATGCGAGTCGCGGCGCTCATCGAGGCATCGGGAATGCGCGCGGTCGACGTCGGTCCGCTGACGCGTGCCCGCGAACTCGAGGCGATGGGCTTCCTGCAGATCATCATGGCCGCACTCGGCAAGACACGGTACGAGTCCGGGTTCGCGCTGCTGCCGTAGGTGCGGGATACCGGGGCATCGAAACGCCTGTCCGCCGGCTGCTCGGGCGAGGTGGACGAGCGGATGTCGCGGCTGGATGCCCCGACCTCGATCCGTGCTCGCCGGGATGCTGCGACTCAGGACAGCAGCGATGCCGCCGCCGCGATCACGCGCTCCAGCGAGCCGCGCGCGAACGGCGCCGGCATCCCGTAGTAGCGGTGCGCGTCGGCGACTTCGTAGCCGCCGTGCTCGTACTCGTCCTCATCGGTCAGGTAGCCCGCGACGCCGTCGCAGTAGCCGAGCACGAGGACGGGTCCGTCGTGCTCGGCGCGCAGACGATCGGATGCCGCGAGGAAGGGCTCGCCGGGCAGACAGACGATGCGCAGAGTGCCGGCCGAGATCACCGACACGCGCCCGGTCCATCGGGTGCCGTGCGGGCGGCCCTCCGCCCACCGCAGCCATTCCTCGAGCAGCGCCGAGCGGTCGGTCCCGCGGGCGAGCTCGTCACGCCAGGCACGAGCCTCGGCGGCGACATCGGACTCGGGCTGCAGGTCGAGGGCGACCTCGGCGGTCGCGAAGGCCGCGTCACGCGCGTCGATCTCCTGCACCGGCTCTCCGAGCGCCGCCCGGGCGAGGATGCCGCCGATGCGGTCCGCGTCGGCGAAGGTGTGCCCCTCGCCGCCCGGCACGTACGAGGACTCCGGGCTGAAGTCGCCGGGGTTCACGTCACCGGCGGCACCGGTGGCGTAGACGCACACGCTGCCGGGGAAGGCCTGCTCGACCTGCTCGCGCAGGGGTGCGACGAAGTCACCGCTGATCAGGGTGTTCGCCGCGTCCAGCACCACCGGATGACAGGCGTGCGTCACGAGGGTGGCGAGGCGACGGCCGTCATGGTCGAACCCGACGGCCTGCACGGGCGGGTCGATGCGGCGCTCCGGATGCCGGCGGTTGCGGGCGACGTCCGCGCCGAAGGCCTCCGAGAAGCAGGTCGTGCACGGCAGCCGACGAGCGGCGGCATCGGCGACAGCCGCGCTGACAGCCATGGTCAGCGCGACGCGCACCTCCGCCTCGTCGACGCCCGCACGGCCCCACCCGACGCACGGGCCGGAGTGCGTGTGCGTCGCATGCAGCACCAGCTCGTCGATGTCACCGCGGGAGATCGCCGCAGACCGCGCGGCGGCGCAGGTGTCCTCGTGCAGCACGCAGCAGTCCACCGCGATCAGGGCGATCCGGTCGATCACCAGGGCGCGGACGGTGAGCGGGTCGTGGGTCCCGGTGCTGCCGGAGGTGCGGGCGGCGTAGCCGGACATCGCTGTGCCGCGCGGCACGGGCACGGTGCGGACGGCGGCACCGACCAGGAGAGTCCCCGTCTGCGGCATCCACGCCCTCCCCTTCGTTCAGGTCGCAGAATACGTCAGATCGTCGACGTCGGCACGACGGGGAGTGCGATCCGGGGCTGCGTCCACGGGGATCCGGAACGTGTCGTAGGGCACGCGACGCACGAGGTCGTCCGCGATCTGCGAGGCGTCCTCCTCGTCGAGGCGGTGGGTGGCCACCAGCGACGCCAGGTAGCCGGCATCCACGCGCCGGGCCATGTCGTGCCGGGCGGGGATCGAGCAGAACGCCCTGGTGTCGTCGATGAACCCGGACGTCTTCTCGAAGCCCGCACTGTCGGTGATCGCGCGACGGTAACGCTCCATGGCGTCGGGGGTGTCCAGGAACCACCACGGGGCGCCGACGTACACGCTCGGGTAGAAGCCGGCGAGCGGGGCCAGCTCTCGCGAGAAGGAGGTCTCGTCGACCGTGAACAGCACCAGCCGCAGCCGGGTGCCCGTGCCGAAGTCGTTCAGCGCCCGGCGGAGCGGTTCGGTGTACGTCATCGGCACCGGCAGATCGTGCCCGGTGTCGGCGCCGAATCGCTCCAGCGTCGGTCGGTGGTGGTTGCGATGGATGCCGGGATGCAGCTGCATCACCATGCCGTCCTCCGCCGACATCTCCATCAACCGGTACAGGATGTCGCGGCGATAGGCCTCACCCTCGGCATCCGTCGCCTCGCCGCGCAGCCCCGCGGCGTGGATGCGCTCCGCCTCCGCCGCCGGCAGCGGCAGCGCCCAGGCATCCGCCACCCCGGTGTCCGTGGCGGTGCCGCCGGCCGCGCGGAACGCGGCGCGGCGCTGGCGCAGCGCCTCGAGCATGCCCGCATAGGTGGTGCAGGGGATGTCGGCTGATGCCTCGAGCCGATCCAGCGCGGGGCGCCATCCGTCCGCCGCGGGATCCATGATGCGGTCGGCACGGAAGGTGGGCAGCACACGGCCGTGGAACGACGGATCGGCGGCGAGAGCGCGATGCGCGGCAAGGTCGGACGCCGGATCGTCGGTGGTCGCGAGCACGTCGACGCCGAACCTCTCGAAGAGCGCACGCGGCCGGTAGTCGTCGTCGGTGAGGCGCTCGGCGATCTGGTCGTAGATGCCGTCCGCGGACTCCGGCGTCAGCCGCTGGTCGATGCCGAACACCTCGGCGAGCTGGTGCTCGAACCAGTACTGCACCGACGTGGCGCGGAACAGGTGCCAGTGCCGGGCGAGCACGTTCCACGCGTCGCGCGGGTCGATCGGAGGCAGTCCCGCCGGTGCCTGCACTCCCCCGAGCGAGACCCCGGCTCCGTGCAGCACCCTGGTCACGTAGTGGTCGCCGGTGAGCAGCAGCTCGGTCGGCGAGGCGAACGGCTGGTCCGCGGCGAGCAACTGGGCGGGCACGTGTCCGTGCGGGGAGCAGATCGGCGCATCGGCGACCCGTCGGTAGAGTCCGCGGGCGATCTCGCGCACGGCGGGGTCGGCGGGCAGAAGCCGGTCTGGATGCATCCTGAGGTTGCGCATGTGGTCCTTCTGGGTCGTGCGTCGCGTCGGCCTCGGCCGGTCGTCCAGATGCACGCTACCCGGGTGCGGACACCTTTGGCAACCGCTTGCCACTAGGATGGCTTTCGGAGGCGTGATCGTTCCGTCTCGAGAGGGGGCCGGCAGTGACGGATGAACCGCGCGATGACGGGCCGACGGTCGTGCACATGGGCGTCGGCGCCTTCCACCGCGCCCATCAGGCCTGGTACACGCAGCGGGCGCCGCACGACGGCACGCCCTGGGGCATCGTCGCGTTCACCGGGCGGAGCCCCGACCAGGCGAGGCTCCTGCAGCGATCCGGATGCCGGTACACGCTCGTCACCCGCGGCGCCGACGGCGACGACTTCACCCGGGTCCGCAGCATCCGGTCCGTCCACGACGGGGCGGACCGCACCGCGTGGCTGAGCGCGATGGCGCATCCGCGCACGCACGTCGTGACGATGACGGTCACCGAATCCGGGTACCGGACCGACCGCCTCGGGCGTCTCGACCTCACCGACCCCCAGGTCGCCGCCGATCTGCACCGGGTCCATGCCGGAACCGATGCGCCTGTCGCGACGGCCCCCGTGCGCCTCGCCGTCGGGCTGGATAGCCGACGCCGCGCCGGTGCCGGACCGCTGACCGTTATCAGCTGCGACAACCTCGCGGGCAACGGCGAGGTCGCCCGCCGTGTGGTGCTGGCAGCGGCCGCCGAGATGGACGCCGCCCTGCCCCGCTGGATCGACGAGAACGTGGCCTTCCGCTCGTCGATGGTCGACCGGATCACGCCGCGCACCCGCCCGCAGGACGTCGACGAGGTCGAGCGCGCCACCGGCATCCGCGACGAGGCGACGGTGGTCGCAGAGCCGTTCTCGGAGTGGGTCATCGAGCAGGACTTCGCGGCCCCGGCGCCGGACTGGCCGGGCGCCGGCGCGCGGCCGGCCGCCGATCTCGCACCCTTCGAGCAGCGCAAGCTGCGCATCCTCAACGGCGCGCACTCGCTGCTCGCCTACCGGGGGATCCTCGCCGGACACCGGGATGTCGCGGCGGCGTTCGCCGATCCGGCCATCCGCGACGCCGTCGAGGCGTACTGGCGGGTCGCCGGCCCGAGCTGCCTGCTGGCGGCCGACGAGGTCGAGGAGTCGATCGCGGCGACGCGGACGCGGTTCGCGAATCCCCGCATCCGGCACGAGCTCACGCAGATCTCCGCCGACGGCGAGCGCAAGCTGCGCGAGCGGATCCTGCCTGTTCTCGCCCACGCGATCCTGGCCGGGGACGACACCTCCGCCCCGGCGGGCGCCGTCGCCGCCTGGCTGGTGACGCAGGCGCGGCGTCCGGTTGCCTTGGACGATCTGCTCGCCGGCGTGACGGATGCCGGGATGTCCGAGGCCATGAGCGCCGCCATCCGTCTCGGGATCCGTAGGCTGGGGGACATGCCCGTCGGCGCCGCAGCGCGCCCCGCGCAGTGAGGAGCATGCCGATGGCTGAGGACGGAACCGGCGACGCCGTGATGCCCGGCGACGAGACCGACCAGGGCACGCAGGTGCGCCCGGGCGAGAGCGTCACCATCTACGACGTGGCGAAGCTCGCCGGCGTGAATCCGTCGACGGTCTCGCGCGCTCTGAACCGCCCCGGCCGCGTGAGCGCGGCGACCGAGAAGCGCATCCGCGCCGCCGCCGAAACGCTCAACTACCAGGTGAATCCGATGGCGCGCGCGCTGCCGACCGGGCGCACCTCGATCATCGGCCTCGTGGTCTCGGACATCACCAACCCGGTGTTCTTCGACATCGTCCGTGGTGCGGAGACCGCGGCCACGCGCAGCGGCTACACCCTGGTGCTCACCGAGTCGGAGGAGTCCGAGGAGCGCGAGTACGAGCGGGCCGAGCGGATGATGCGCATGCTCGACGGCCTGCTGCTCGCCACGCCCCGCATGTCGGACGAGCACATCCGAGCGCTCGCGGGGCAGAAGCACGTCGCCGTGGTGAACCGAGAGGTGTCGGACGTGCTGTCGGTCGTCCCCGACGCCTCGGAGGGGATCGCGGAGGCCGTCCGGCATCTGCGCGGCCTGGGGCACAGCCGCCTCGCCTACGTGCCCGGCCCCGCACTCTCGTGGATGGCACGCCGCCGTGGCGAGCTGCTCGCGCGGCGCTGCGAATGGGCGCACATCGAGCTGGTCCAGCTGGATCCGGTCGCCCCGACCGTCGCGGGCGGCCGCACGGCCGCACGGGCGGTCCGCGACAGCGGCGCGACCGCCGTGGTCGCCTACAACGACCTGATCGCGATCGGGCTGATGCAGGAGCTGGTGGAGGCCGGAGTGCGCATCCCCACCGACCTCAGCGTGATCGGCTTCGACGACATCTTCGGCGCGGACTTCACGTCGCCCTCGCTCACCACGATCAAGTCGCCGCTGCGCGAGACCGGCGACCACGCGATGACCGCCCTGCTCGCCCTCGTCGCCGGCGATCGCGTGCCGCGACTGGGGATCGACCTCGACACGACCCTGGTCGTTCGCGGGTCGACGGGCGCCGCACCGGCCTGACCGCGGCCCGGGCGGCACCCGGCCGACTGCCGCCCGGCTGCTCGCCGCCCGGCTGCTCGCCGCCCGGTCCCGCGCACCTCCGGTGCCGTGCCGCCCGACGCGCCGCACGCTCACGCCCTGAGTCGCTCAGCGGGTCAAAGCGTGAGGGTGCACGAGGTGGGCGGTGGGCCGCACCGATCCCGGGCGGCCCACCAATCTGGCAAGCGGTTGCCAGATCAGGGCGCGAGAGGCCCGACGTCCGCCGTGCGGAGCGGCCCGCGCATCGGCCTCGCCATGCTCACCTCGTGCGCGCCGGCATCCGCCTTCACAAGGCGCTGCCTCCCGTCGATGTCATCGCGTACCCAGGCCGAATGATCCTGCGTCGAGGCGTTCACCGCGGGGCTGCCCGAACCGATCCGCCACACGTCCGCGGCATCCTTCGCGAGCCGCGGATCGGCCCGAGTGAACCCGGTTGCCGGCATGTCGCCGTCGGGTGCGGCACCCCAGAACATGTTCCCCGCCCAGGTGAACCCGATCGAGTTCGAGACGACGCTCTGCGTGCCCGCGTCGCCCTGGAAGATGTTGTCGACGATCACGCAGTCCATCGGCGTGATCGGGCGGTGCGTCTCGCACGAGATGCCGCCCGCCGCGTTCACCACGGTGTTCAGCGCGATCCGCACCCGATCGGCGGCGTCGTTCTTCGTGCGCGACGACGACGGTTCGCCCTCGTAGTGGTCGCGCACGGTGCCCGCGCCGAGCACGAACGCCGTGTCGGCATTGTCGCCGATGTAGTTGTTCACGATCACGTGGTCGTTGCCGTAGATACGGATGCCGCGCTCACCGCGGATGATGTGGTTCGACTCGACCCTGGTGCGGTTTCCGTGCCGCAGCACGATGCCGCCGCCGCTGTCACGGAAGGTGTTGTACCTGACGATGTTGTCGCTCGACTTCACCGAGATCGCCTCGGGGTCGCCGTTCGTGCGCTCGAACAGGTTGTACTCGACGACAGCGTGCGCACTGCTCAGCGCGCGGGGGCTGACACCCAGGCGGATCGGTTCGCCGCCGTTGTCGCCGGCGAAGCTGTGGTCCGAGAAGTAGTTGTGGTGGATGTGCACCCGCTGCGCCATGTCGGTGCTGCCGCCGCCCTCGATCGCGAGAAGCACACCGAGCGTCGACTTGCTGTGGAAGTGGTTGTACTCGACGACGGTGTCGTCGGCACGCACCATCGCGTGGAACAGCCCCTCGATGTCGGCGAGCGCGAACTCGTTGCGGCTCATCGTGATCGCCTGGCAGTCCGCGGGGATCTCGAACGTGGTCGACTGCGTGAACACGAAGCCGCGCAGGGTGACGTGGTGCGCTCCGGAGAGCACGAAGCTCTGCGCTCCGGTGAAGGTCACGCCTCCGACCGTGGCCGCGGTGATCGTCAGGTGCTTGTTCCACCGACCGCCGACGCCGTCCAGACGGATCGGGGCGCCGTCCGGCACCGCGTAGGTGCCGTCGGCGAGGATGATCGTCGCACCCTCGACAGCCGTGTCGATCGCCTTCTGCAGCGCGGAGAGCGACGAGACCGTGGTGTACGGGCCGGTGCCGACCAGGGCCGGGACGACTCCGCCCGCAGGCCCGACCGCCGCGCCCGCGGCCTGCACGCCGGCGAATGCGGTCGCCGCGCCCGCCAGTCCGGACAGGATGAACGTTCTTCTCTTCATGGGTTTCCTCCTCGTTGAGGCCCTTCGTCGAGGTCGCGGTCGCGGCCTGGCTCAGGAACCGGGGTGTTGGTCCAGGAACAGCTCGATCACCGGCACCGCCGTGTCGGGACGACGCACGGGCAGCTGCAGAGTGAGCGTGCCCTCGGACAGCCCTCCCATCAGCGTGTTCTGCGCGGTGCGCTTCGGGTCGATGTGCAGGGGCAGGATCTCCGAGGCATCCGTCATCAGCTGCGCGTACCGCACCTTTCCCGCGAGACCGGGCAGGTGCAGGTGCCGGAACGGCCAGTCGAACAGGTGCACGTACAGCCGGTCGCCGCACAGGGTGTACCGGGTGTCGGTCGGCGCCTGCCAGGGTGCGGGGCCCGCACCGTGGATCGAGCGCGCGTGCGCATCCATCCACTCGGCGATGCCGGCGAAGGTCTCCCGCGCGACTGCGTCGAGCCGCCCACGGCCGTCCGGTCCGACGTTCAGCAGCAGGTTGCCGTTCTTGGACACTCCGTCGATGAGCAGCCGGATCAGCGATCCGGTGCTCTTGCGGTCGAGGTTGTCGCGGTCGTACCCCCAACTGCCGTTCAGCGTCTGGCACGCCTCCCACGGCACAGGAACGCCGTCGCGCCGCATCGGCTCCAGCGGCTGGTACTGCTCGGGGGTGACGATGTCGCCGGGGATGCCGAGCCGGTCGTTCACGATCACCTCGGGCTGCAGCTCGCGGATCAGCGCCATCAGCTCGTCGGCCGCCCAGTCCTCGGCGCCCTTGCCGCCCCAGTAGTCGGGACGGTGCGTGTACGAGAAGTCGAAGAACAGGTAGTCGATCCGCCCGTAGCGGGTCAGCAGCTCGCGCACCTGACCGTGCAGGTACGGCTGGTAGTCGCGGATGTCGCGATCGGCGGCGGCCGCCTTGAACTCCTCGTCGTCGCGCTGCGGATGCGTGCCGTCGACGGGAAAGCCCTCGTGGTGCCAGTCGATCAGCGAGTAGTACAGACCGACGCGGAGCCCCTCGGCACGGCACGCCTCGACGAACTCGGCGACGACATCGCGCCCATAGGGTGTGTTCATCACGGTGTAGTCGGTGAGCTCCGAGTCCCACAGGCAGAACCCGTCGTGGTGCTTGGCTGTGAGCACGACGTACCCCGCCCCGGCCGCTCGGGCGGTGCGCGCCCATGCCCGCGGGTCGTAGCGGTCGGGGTCGAAGTGCTCCCGATACCGCTCGTACTCGGCATCCGTCATGCGCTCGCGGTTCTTCACCCACTCGTGCCGGGCGGCGAGCGAGTACAGCCCCCAGTGCACGAACATGCCGAGGCGCGCCTCGGTGAACCAGTGCAGATCGGCGGTCGTCACAGAGATGCTCCTTCGGGATCGGATGCGGGGATGCCGGGCGATCCCGGTTCGACGAGCGCGCGCCGCAGCGCGGCCAGCTCGTCGGCGGTCAGGCCGTGGGTGCGGAGGTAGCCGGCCGCTCCGCCCCATCGCTCCTCGATGCCGGTGAGCGTCTCGCGCATCACCGGCGCCGGCGACTCGGTGACGAGGGACGCCGCGTTGCGGGAGTCCGGATACTTCGCGCGCAGCCGCACGACCTCGGCCGATCGGCGCTCGTGCGAGATGAGCTCGCCGGTCAGGGCGTAGTCGGCGACCACGGCGCCGCGATCGGCGCCGACCGCCGACAGGGCAAGCGCGATGGTGAGCCCGGTGCGGTCCTTGCCCGCTGTGCAGTGCACCAGAGTCGGGTCTCCCCGCGCGATCATCCGCACGGCCGTCACGAGGGATGCCGCGGACTCGACCAGCATTCGCTCGTAGACCTCGCCCAGGGTGAGGTCCTCGAAGAAGAACGAGGCGGGCGAGCCGAGGAACAGCGGGACGCGCACGATGTCGACGCCCGGCACAGCCGTCGCCGCGGAGGCGACTTCGTCGTCGGAGCGCAGGTCGACGATCCGTCGGACGCCGGCGCGCAGCATCCTGGCGCCGTCGTCGTCCACACCGGAAAGCTCGCCGGACCGGAACAGCCGCCCGCGGCGGGTGCGCCCGCCGGCCGCGGGCATGCCTCCGATGTCCCGGAGGCCGAAGACCCCCGGGATGCTCTCGATCGTCATCGCCGCGTCAGCCCTTCAGCGCACCCGAGGTCAGGCCGCGTGCGAACGAGCGCTGGAACAGCAGGAACACGACGACGGACGGCAGCAGTGCCAGCAGCGACGCGGCCATGATGACGCCGGGCGTGACGGCGGGGTCGATGCGCAGCGTGCGCAGCGCGAGCGGCAGCGTGTACGTGTCGCTGCTCTGCGAGACCAGCAGCGGCAGCAGGTACTGGTCCCAGATCATGGTGAATCCGAACACCCCGATCACGCCCAGGGCCGGCTTGCACAGCGGCACGATGATCTGCGCGAACACGCGCAGCTCGCTCGCACCGTCGATGCGGGCGGCCTCCTCGAGCTCGAGCGGGACGTCCTTCATGAACTCGGTCATCACCAGGATCGAGAACGCCCACGCGCCCAGCGGCACGATCATTCCGGCCAGCGTGCCCATCAGGTTGATGTGCAGCAGCGGGATGTCGGAGAGCAGGATCGACAGCGGCAGCGCCAGGATCTCCTCGGGCAGCATCATGGTCGCGAGGATCGCCACCATGACCAGGGCCGAGAAGCGGAAGCGCTTGCGGGCGAGGGCGTAGCCGGCCAGCACGGACACGATCACCTGCAGCAGCAGGCCGAAGCCGACCACGAAGAACGAGTTCGCCAGGTAGCCGAGCACTCCGTAGTCGAACGCGACGCCGAAGTTGTCCAGCGTCGGACGGTGGGGGATGACGCTGAGCTCGGTCGGGTCGGAGACCTGGCTGAACGCACCGACCAGCAGGGCGATCAGGGGACCGGCGAACAGCACGACGACGAGGGCGTACAGGAAGACCTTGACGGCGATGCCGGCGATGCTGCGGCTCTCGGTCAACCCGAGGGCAGTGTCTGTTCCGACGCTCATGCGTCCTTCTTCCTCCGGGTCAGGATCTGCACGACCAGGGTGAGTATCAGGGTCGCCAGGAACAGCAGCACCGCGCCGGCCGAGCCGACGCCGAGCTTGCCCTGTTCAAGGCCGAGTTTGTAGAGCAGGGTCATGATCACCTCGGTGGCGCCGTTCGGCCCGCCGTTGGTCATCAGGAACACCTCGGTGAACACCCGGAAGCCGCGCACGGCGGCGAGGATGAAGAGGATGGTGAACACCGGCCGCAAACCGGGCAGGGTGACGTGCACGATGCGCTGCCAGCGGTTGGCGCCGTCGACCGTGGCGGCCTCGTAGAGCCCGCGGTCGATGCCGGCGAGGCCGGCCAGGATGATCATCATGTCGTAGGGCGCGCCGCGCCAGATGCCCATCAGCATGATGGACCCCATGGCGGTGTCGGGACTGTTGATGAACTCGCTCGGTCCGAGGCCGAAGACCACCAGGATCGAGTTCAGGAAGCCGTCCGCTGCGGGGTAGTACATGATCCGCCACAGCTCGGCGACCACGGCCATCGGCACCACGACCGGCAGGAACGCCGCGGAGCGGATGAAGGAGAGCTTGCGGGTCTGCCCCTCCAGCAGCAGGGCCAGGACGAAGCCGAGCAGCAGGCACCCCGCCGTCTGGCCGATCGCGAGGACGACGGTGTTGATCGCCGCATCGCGGAAGTCCGCCGAGGAGAGGATTGTCTGGTAGTTCTGCATCCCGACGAACTCGTTGCCCAGGTACGGGCGCACGTTCTCGACCGACATCGAGACGGCCTGGATCATCGGGATGTAGCGGAAGACCAGGAACAGCAGCAGCGCAGGCATCAGGAACGCCCAGGGGATCCACCAGGAACCCTGTACACGATGACGGCGCCGCCTGGCCCGTGGCGGAGACACGCGGGTCTCCGCCACGGGACGGGATGCGTCGGCCACAGGAGCGGCGTCGGCGGTGTGGAGTGTCACTGCTTGAGGATCCCCTGCGTCTTGAGCTCGTCCGCGAGCTTGGCGTCGAGCTTGGCGAGCTCGTCGTCGAGGTCGAGCGAGCAGTCGGCGAGCAGCGCGTTGATGGTGTCGGCCGTCATCTGGCGCACCGGCGTCCAGCTGGGGATCGTCGGGGCGTAGGTGCCGCTCTTCTGGTAGGCGTCGGCGAACGTCTGCCAGCGCGGGTCGTCACGCACGTCGGTGATGTCGACCTTCTCGTTGACCGGCAGCTGGATGACGAACGCGTCCGTGCCCTTCATGCCCTCGGTCTGCGCCTCGGGGCTGACGTACCAGTCCGCGAAGGCCGACTGACCCTTGACGTTCTCGGAGCCCGCCATCAGGTACACGGTGCCGCCCTCGGCGAGGACCGACTGGTCCTTCGGGCCGGTCGGCATGGTGACCACCTCGTACTTGTCCTTGCCGAGCACCTCGTCGAAGCGCGGCATCATGTACGGGCCGGTGACGTACATGCCTGCGACCCCGGACTCGAAGGCCTCGTTGGTCGGTGGGGTGTCCATGCTGACGGCGCCCGGCTGCATCACGCCCGCCTTGCACTGCAGGTCGCGGAACCACTGCGTCGCGTAGACCGACTCGTCGGTGGTCATGGCCGGCTTCCACTGGTCGCCGGATCCGGTGATGAAGTCGCCGCCGCCCGACCACAGGAAGTTCGAGAAGTACCAGGACGCGTAGCCGCGCTTGGTCGATCCGGGCACGGCGAGACCGTAGGTGTCGGCCTTGCCGTTGCCGTCGGGGTCGTTCTTGGTGAACGCGGTGGCCACGGCGAGCATCTCGTCCCAGTCCGTCGGCGCCTGCAGGCCGAGGTTCTTCAGCCAGTCGCTGCGGATGTAGAGGGCGTTCGCCTGTGCGGAGTACGGGATGCCGTAGGTCTTGCCGTCGATCGCCTTGCCCGCCTCGAGCGCCTGCGGGGTGAGGTTCTTGGCGTTGGGGACATCGCCGAGGTCGATCTCGCGCAGGATGCCCTGGGTCTGCATGGTTCCGAGCTGGCTGACGTCGTTGAGCACGACGTCGGGCAGGTCCTTCTGCCCGGCGCGCTGAGCGAGCTTGGTCTCGAAGTCGTCGAAGATCGCGGTGACCTCGGCCTTGTAGCCGGTGGCCTTCTCGAACGCCTCCACCTGCTTCTTGGTGGCGGCCTCGCTGGCGCTGCCGGGGGTGGTGCGGGTCCAGATCTCGAGAGTGGCCTTCTCGTCCTGCTCGACGTTCGATCCGCCCGCTCCGGGGGCGGCGCTCGAGCAGCCCGCGAGGGCCAGCGTGGCGACGCCGATCAGTGCGGCTGCTTTCATCCTTGTGTGCATGAGACTCTCTCCGGGTTGGCAAACGCTTGCCACTTTGCAAGACGCTGTTCGCGAATCTAACCTAGGGGCGCGGGGACTGTCAACAAATCATCGGATGTCTGGCTGAGGCGCTCCCGCAGGAGGAGACGACGTGGACGTGGCGAACGAGCGCATCAGGGTGCGCCTGGTGATGGAGGAGGACCGCAGGGGCGAGGTGTATCCCCCCGACGTTCTTGCGGCAATCGACCGTATCGCGGACAGCACCCTCCCCCCGCTCACCGCGGAGCAGCTCGCACAGGATCCGCGTGCCCTCGAGGACGTGGACGTACTGCTCACCGGCTGGGGAGCACCGGTGCTGGATGCCGCACTGCTGGCCCGAGCTCCCCGGCTGCGCGCACTGCTGCACGCCGCAGGGTCCGTGAAGCACATCGTCACCGACGAGTCCTGGGATCGGGGCATCGTCGTCGTCTCCGCCGCCGCCGCGAACGCCGAGCCCGTGGCCGAGATGACAGCGGCGCAGATCATCCTGTCGGCACGCGGCGTCCCCGCCTCGCGCCGCGCCTACCGCGCACGCCGCGATCTCGACGCGCGGGATGCGGCGTACGGCGCGTCAGGACGCACCGTCGGGCTGCTCGCGCTCGGCGAGATCGGCCGGCGCGTGGCAGCGCGCCTCCGCGGAACGGCACTGACGCTGCTCGCGCACGACCCCTATGCGGATCCCGCGCAGGCGGCGGGCCTCGGCCTGGAGCTGATGGGTCTCGAGGAGCTGTTCGAGCGGTCGGACGTGGTGAGCCTGCACGCCCCCCTGCTCCCCGCGACGACGGGGATGATCGGCCGGGAGCTCATCGAGCGGATGCCCCACGGCGCCACGCTCATCAACACCGCACGCGGCGGCCTGGTCGACGAGGACGGCCTCGTCACGGCACTGCGGGGCCGCCCTGACCTGACCGCCCTGCTCGACGTCACGGTCCAGGAGCCGCCGGCGCCCGACTCGCCCCTGTGGGACCTGCCGAACGTGGAGCTCACGCCTCACGTCGCGGGGTCGATGGGCGGCGACAGAGCGGCCATGGGGTGGCTGGTCGCCGACGAGCTGGAGCGCCTCGCTCAGGGGGTTCCCCTGCAGCACGACGTGCCCCGCGCACGAATCGATCTCCTGGCCTGAACTGGCAACCGCTTGCCAGAGTCGCCGGACTGTGATTGCATGACGGTGCCCACCCGTCGCGCCCCCGCGCCCTGCATCCGGAGATGAAATGACCATCGACAAGGCCGAGGTGATCGTCACCAGTCCCGACCGCAACTTCGTCACGCTCAGGATCACCACCGCCGACGGCGTGACCGGGCTGGGCGACGCGACGCTCAACGGCCGCGAGCTGGCCGTGGTCGCGTACCTGCGCGAGCACGTGGCACCGTTGCTGATCGGCGCGGACGAGGACCGCATCGAGGACACCTGGCAGTTCCTGTACCGCAGCGCCTATTGGCGCCGAGGACCGGTGACGATGGCGGCGATCGCCGCCGTCGACATGGCTCTGTGGGACATCAAGGGCAAGAAGGCGGGGATGCCCGTCTACCAGCTGCTCGGCGGAGCGTCCCGCACCGGGCTGCTCGCCTACGGGCACGCCTCCGGCAAGGAGCTGCCCGAGCTGTTCGACTCGGTGCGCTCGCACCTCGAGCAGGGGTACCGGGCCATCCGCATCCAGACCGGCGTGCCCGGGCTGAAGGCGATCTACGGCATCGCCTCGCAGTCCGCGGACACCGGCGGCGGCGAGGCCCGCTACGACCACGAGCCGGCGCGCCGCGGCGCCCACCCCGTGCAGGAGGACTGGGACACTCGCGCCTATCTGAACCACCTGCCCGGCGTCTTCGAGGCGGTGCGGAACGAGTTCGGACCGGACATCCCTCTGCTGCACGACGGCCACCACCGCATGACGCCGATCCAGGCCGCGCGCCTGGGCAAGGACCTCGAGCCCTACGACCTGTTCTGGCTCGAGGACTGCACGCCGGCCGAGAACCAGGAGGCCCTGCGCCTGGTGCGTCAGCACACCACCACCCCGCTGGCGATCGGCGAGATCTTCAACACCGTCTGGGACTTCAAGGACATCATCCGCGAGCAGCTGATCGACTACGTCCGCGGTGCAGTCACCCACATGGGCGGCATCAGCGCCCTGAAGAAGACTCTCGACTACGCCGCGATGTACCAGATCAAGTCGGGCATGCACGGCCCCACCGACATCTCCCCCGTCGGCATGGCCGCCGCCATGCACCTGGGTCTGGCGATCCACAACTTCGGCATCCAGGAGTACATGAAGCACGGCGCGAAGACCGACCAGGTGTTCCGGCAGTCCTTCACCTGGCGCGACGGCCTGCTGCATCCCGGCGATCAGCCGGGACTCGGTGTCGAGCTCGACCTCGACGAGGCCGGGAAGTACCCCTACGAGCAGGCCTACCTGCCCTACAACCGGCTGGCCGACGGCACCGTCCACGACTGGTGAGCGCAGCTCTGCCGCCGATCGTCGTGATGGGCGTCTCGGCGGTCGGGAAGACCTCGGTCGGGGTCGAGCTGGCGCGCCTGACCGGCGGGGTCTTCCGCGACGCCGACGACCTGCACAGCGCGGCGAACGTCGCGAGGATGCGGGCCGGCATCGCTCTCGACGATGACGCCAGACGCCCCTGGCTGGAGGCCGTCGGCGCCGCGCTCGCGCCCGGGACGGTCATGGCCTGCTCGGCGCTGGCGCGGCGCTACCGCGACGCCCTGCGCCGGCACGCCCCCGGCGCGGTGTTCGTGCACCTCGAGGCCGGCGTCGACCTGCTGGCCGCTCGGGCCCGGGAGCGCACGGGGCACTTCATGCCTCCCGCGCTGCTGCAGTCGCAGCTCGACGCACTGGAGCCGCTCGCCGTCGACGAAGCCGGGGTCGCCGTGCGCGTCGACGCCGCTCCGCGGGAGATCGCGATGCGGGCGGTCGACGCCCTCGGCACCTCGTCCAGGTGGCGGTGATTGCGACCTGAACGCGTCGCCCCGGCAGGATGAACCCATGACGACGAAACTGCGGGTCGGGCTGATCGGTGCCGGCGCGATCTCCGTTCAGCACATCGAGGCACTCCTCGCGCTGGGCGCCGAGATCCGGATGCTGCGCCGCACCGACGCCCCGGTGCTGGCGGAGGCCTACGGCATCGAGATCGTCGATGACCTGGACAGCCTGCTCGACGCGGTCGACGTCGTCGACATCATCAGTCCGACGCGCACGCATCCCGGCATCGCGCTGTGCGCGATCGCCCGCGGACGGCACGTGATCTGCGAGAAGCCGCTGGCCGCGGCATCCGAGGATGCCGCGGAGATCGTGCGCGCTGCGGCGGGTGCCGGCGTGCGGCTGTTCCCTGCGCACGTCGTGCGGTACTTCCCGGAGTACTGGCGGATCAAGCAGGCTGTGGATGCCGGTGAGATCGGCGAGGTCTCCGAGCTGACGCTCAGCCGTGTCGGAGCCGGGCCCACTGCGGCCTGGTTCTTCGATGAGAGCGCCGGCGGCGGTCTCATCCGCGACCTGATGATCCACGACATCGATCAGGCGCTGTGGCTGGCCGGGCCCGTGGCGTCCGTGTCGGCCATCCAGACCCCGCCGTCGACGGCGGGCGTCGCGCCGCGCGAGGTCACGGCCGTCGTCACGCTGACCCACCGCGGCGGCGCAGTCAGCCGCATCCACGGCGGCTGGCTCGGGCCGGGCACGCCGTTCCGCACGGCTATCGAGGTCATCGGCACGACGGGCCGACTGCACCACGACAGTGCGGATGCCGCCGCCGACGGCTATCTGCCGCCCGCGGCCGACGGGCAGGACCCGTATCTGCTCCAGCTCGCCGACTTCCTGTCCGCACTCGAGGCCGGCACGGATGCCCGCATCCTGCCCGCCGAGGCGGTCGACGCCGTGGCCGTCGTCGACGCCGCGTACCGATCCCTCGCCACACGCGCACCGGTGTCATTCTGATCCGAGTCGACCCGCAGGGCAGGATGGAAGCATGACCTGCCTTCCGTCCGCACGTGCGCGGCGCCTCATTCGAGAAGCGACGCGGTGAGGGCCGAGAACGTCACCGGGCCCATCGCGCACCATGCCGAAGGTCCGGTCTGGTGGGCCGGATGGGGCGGTCTGCGCTGGGTCGACGCCGATGCCGGCGACCTGCTCACGCTGCGCGACGACGGCGTGCACCGGCTGCACGTGGACGACCGCTACGCGGCTTTCGTGCGGCCCCGCACGAACGGCGGCTACGTCGCCGTCGGCGCGCACGCGCTGCACCTCGCGGATGCCCCGGATGCGGCGCCGACCCGCAGCGTGGCGCTGCTCGACGATCCCGCCGTGCGGATGAACGACGGGTGCTGCGATCCGCAGGGCCGTCTGCTCGCCGGCTCGATGGCCTACGACAGCACGACGGGCGCGGGCGTCCTGCTGCGCGTGGACGCCGACCTGGCCTCTTCCCCTGTACTGCCGTCGGTGACCTGCTCGAACGGCATCGCCTTCTCTCCCGACGGCGGGCGCGCCTATTACGTGGACACGGCGACGGGCAGGGTCGACATCTTCGATGTCTCGCGCGGCGATCTGATCGGCCGGCGCGGTTTCGCGGCGATGCCGGCATCCGACGGCGTGCCCGACGGCCTCACGGTCGCTGCCGACGGCAGCGTGTGGGTCGCCGTCTGGGGCGGTTCCTGCGTGCTCGGCTACGACGCCGCCGGGACGCTCATCGAGCGCATCGAGCTGCCGGTTCCCCAGGTGAGCGCCTGCACTTTCGGCGGCGACGATCTGGGCACGCTGTTCATCACCACCTCGGCGCAGGGCCTCGGCGCCGACCACGACACCGACGCCGGCAGCGTCTACGCCGTGCACCCCGGCCCGACCGGGATGCCGGTCCTGCCCTTCGCCGGCTGAGACCGCCCGCTCAGTCCAGGCGCACGCGGCTCGTGCGCTGCCGCTGGCTGCCGAGACCGTCGATCTCGATCGTCATCTCGTCGCCGTCCTGCAGGTACGGGAAGCGACCCGACAGCGCCACGCCCTGCGGCGTCCCGGTGTTGATGACGTCGCCCGGCTCCAGCACCATGTAGTGACTGATCTCCTGCACCAGTTGCAGCACCGGGAAGATCATGTCCGCCGTGGACGAGTCCTGGCGGGACTCTCCGTTGACGAACGATCGGAGCCGCAGCACCTGCGGATCGACCTCGTCCGCCGGCACGAGAACGGGCCCGAGCGGGTTGAATGTCTCGGAGCACTTGCCCTTCGACCACTGCCCGCCCGAGACCTCGAGCTGGTAAGCACGCTCGGACACGTCGTTCGACACGGCGTAGCCGGCGATCGCTTCCTGGGCCTCTTCGGGCGAACGCAGGTAGCGTGCGGTGCTCCCGATCACGACGGCGAGCTCGACCTCCCAGTCGACCTTCTCGGCGCCCGGCGGCAGCAGCACGGTGTCGTCCGGGCCGACGATCGTGTTGGGATGCTTGAAGAAGAGCACCGGATGCTCGGGCGGCAGGGACCCGGACTCCGCGGCGTGCGCGGCGTAGTTCTGCCCGACGCAGATCACGGCGGTCGGACGGGCGATCGGGGCACCGACACGCAGCGACGACACGTCGGCCTCGGCCAGCTCGCCGTCCGCCAGCGCCGCGCGCACGCGGGCGATGCCGCCGCCGGCGAGGAAAGCACCGTCGATGTCGTCCGTGAGCGGGGAGAGATCGCGGATGACGCCGTCATCGCCGCGGACGAAGGGCCGCTCGGCCCCGGGCTCTCCCCGTCGCATCAGTTCCATGTGCTCGTTCCTCCGGTGTTCAGCGCGCCAGGACCGCGCGATTGACGATCGCCGGCACCTCGTCACCTGCGAGGAACCGGATGACGTTCTCGGCGGCGTGCACGGGAAGGTCCTGCAGCGCCTCGGGCGAGTACCAGGCGGCGTGCGGGCTGAGCAGCACGTTCGGCGCGGTGCGCAGCGGCGACTCCGCGGCGAGCGGCTCGACCTCGAAGACGTCGAGAGCCGCGGCGCCGATGCTGCCGTCGGTGAGCGCGTCGACCAGTGCCGCCTCGTCGATCAGCGGACCGCGGCAGGTGTTCACGACGACGGCGCCCGGCTTCATCCGGCCGATCGCCGCGGCGTCGATGAGGTACCGCGTCTCATCCGTGAGCGGCACGTGCAGGCTGAGGATGTCGGCGGCGGCGATCGCGTCGTCGATGGTCGCTGGCTCGCATCCGGCATCGCGCACAGCCTGCTCCGGCGCGTACGGGTCGGCGACGAGCACTCGGAATCCGAGGCCGCGCAGGCCGCGGGCGACCAGGGAGCCGATGCGTCCGAAGCCGAGCACCGACACGGTGGTACGGGACGGACGCACCGCGAACGGACGCGCGTCGACGGGCTTCCAGACGCCCTCGCGCAGCGCACGGTCATAGGCGGGCAGTCCCCGGCCCTGCGCCATGATCATCGCGACCGTGTGCGCGGCGACCTCCTCGATGCAGTAGCTCGGGGTGTTGGCGACCGCGATGCCGCGCTCGGTGGCCGCGGCCACGTCGACCATGTCGTAGCCGATTCCGAGCCTGCTGATGAAGCGCAGGTTCGGCAGCCGGTCCATCAGGGCGCCGTCGATGCGGTGCCACTGCACGATGAGTGCTTCGGCATCGGCGCCCAGCGCGGCCAGCGTCTCGGTCGAGGTCTCGGGCGCGCGCACGGCATGCAGCCCGGCCGCACGCAGGGTCTGCTCGGCCGCGTCGCCGGGCAGATCGCAGTCGGTGATGAGGGTCAGGGACTCTTGCATGGCGTAAATGCTATAGCATCTAGCAACTTGCTCGCCAGAGCTTCTCTCCGAGCCAATTCTGCTATAGCGTTTTCCTCATGACTGTTCGCCGTGCCCTCATCACGGGCGCCAGCTCCGGCATCGGAGCCGCCGCCGCCCTCGAACTCGCCGGCGACGGCGCCGCCCTTTGGATCACCTACGCGGGCCGCGCCTCCGAGGCATCCCGCATCGCCGAGGAATGCCGTGCCGCCGGCTCGCCCGACGTCCGCGTGTCGCAGCTCGACCTGCGCGACCCCGCTTCGATCCGGGCGCTCATCGCCGAGATCGATGAGGCCTGGGGCGCACTCGAAGTGCTCGTGAACAACGGCGGCGTCTGCCCGTACGTACCGTTCGACGAGATCGAGATCGACGAGTGGGACCTGGTGCTCGAGACGAATGCGCGCGGCACCTTCCTGCTCACCCGCGCCGCCCTGCCGCTGCTTCGTGCCGCAGAGGGCGACCGCTCGGTCGTGAACATCTCGTCGATCGCCGGCCAGGTCGGCGCGCTGCAGACCGGCATGCACTACGCCGCCAGCAAGGGCGCACTGCTCGCGATCACCCGCAGCTTCGCCCGGCTGCTCGCCGCGGAGGGCATCCGAGTCAACGCGGTCACCCCCGGCCCGGTCGCCAGCGCCATCACCGACCAGCTGCAGGGCGAGGGCCGCGAGAAGCTCGCCGCCTCCATCCCCCTCGGCGACTTCGGTCAGCCGCAGGACGTGGCCTGGATCATCGCCACGCTCGCCTCGGAGAGGGCACGATTCATCACCGGCGCCACCTATGACGTCAACGGAGGAGTACGCATTGACTGACACCGCCCGCACCGCGATCGACACGGTCCAGGCACAGCTGGACGCGTTCAACGCGCACGATCTCGACGCGTTCGTCGCCACCTACTCCGAGGACGCCGTCATCACCGGGGTCGCCGCCGATCCGATCGTCGGAACGGCCGCGATCCGCGCGTTCTACGAGCCGCGACTGCAGAACCCCGAGCTGTCCTGCGTCATCGACACCAGCGTGCTCTTCGGAAGCCGATGGGTGGTCGCCCAGGAGCAGGTCATCAACGCCGGCGTCGCCACCGAGACCATCGCGACTTTCGACGTGGTCGACGGACGGATCGCGCGCGCCTCGATGCTCAAGGCCTGAGTCCGCGGCATCCGGGCCCTCAGGTGCCCACCCGGTTCCTGAGCGAGGAGCGCAGCGACGAGACGAAGGGCGCTCAGGATCCGGAGACTCTCACTCCGCGGTTCCTGAGCGAGGAGCGCAGCGACGAGACGAAGGGCGCTCAGGATCCGAAGGCTCTCGCTCCGCGGCTCCTGAGCGAGGAGCGCAGCGACGAGACGAAGGGCGCTCAGGATCCGGAGACTCTCGCTCCGCGGTTCCTGAGCGAGGAGCGCTGCGACGAGACGAAGGGCATCCTTCGTCTCGCTCCGCTCGCTCAGGATCCGAAGGCTCTCACTCCGCGGTTCCTGAGCGAGGAGCGCAGCGACGAGACGAAGGGCGCTCAGGATCCGGAGACTCTCGCTCCGCGGTTCCTGAGCGAGGAGCGCAGCGACGAGACGAAGGGCGCTCAGCCGTCGAACCGGGCCCGCAGATCTGCCGGCACTGACACGTCGCCGAAGGAGGAGGTCCAGCCGCCGTCCACCGCGATCGACTGGCCGGTCAGGTACGGAGCCTCGTCGGAGAGCAGGAAGGACACCGTCGCGGCGACCTCCTCCGCCCGCGCGATGCGCGCCATCGGCGGGCCCTCGGCGAGCTCGCGCTCGGCCTCGGCGGGGTCGGCGGATGCCGCGATCTGAGCCTCGAGGTGCGGCGTGCGCACCCCGCCCGGAGCGACCGTGTTGGCCCGGATGCCGAGGCCGCCGTAGGTCACGGCCACGCTGCGGGTCAGCGCGTCGATGCCGCCCTTGGTGAACTCGTAGGCGGCATGGTCGGGATGGCTCGCCCTGCCGTGAATCGATCCGATGTTCACGATCGCCCCGGCGACGCCCTGGTCGACGAACGCCGACACCGCGGTGGAGCATCCCCACATGTAGCCGAAGCCGTTGATGCCGATGATCTCGCGCACCACGTCCTCGTCGAGCTCGTGCAACGGCGTGCGCTTGGTGATGCCCGCGTTGTTGACCCAGCCTGCCAGCGGCGCCCGCGCGATCGCGGCATCCGCCGCCCGACGGTGCGCCTCGCGCTCGGAGGAGTCGCCGAGCACAACCTCGGCGCAGATGCCGGCCTCGACCGTGCCGGAGCCGGGCGTGCGCTCCAGGCCGACCACGATCCAGCCATCGGCGGTGAGCCGTTCGGCCACGGCTCGGCCGATGCCCTTGCCGCTGCCGGTGACGACGACGCTGCGCGGGGAGGGGATGCCGGTCATCGGGTGCTCCTGCCGAAGTCGAAGGTGCCGGGGTCGAGGGTGAAGCCGAGACCCGGAGCATCCGCGGGGACGACGGCGCCGTCGTAGCGCGGGCCGCCGACGATGAACGACGGCGCGGGGTCGTAGGGGTTGCGGCCTCGCGCGAAGGTCTCGACGCCGATGCCGAGGTGCGCGGTGACCTCGGAGTACACGTGGCCCGAGACCGGGACTCCGTGCGCGGTCGCCCAGTCGATCATCTTCCTCGCGGGGGTGATGCCGCCGATCGCGACGACGTCGAGGCGCAGCACGTCGACGGCGGCCTCCTCGACGAGGGCGCGCAGCACGGCCGGGTCGGTGACCTCGTCGCCGACCGACAGGGTCAGCCCGCTCTCGCGGCGGATGCGGGCGCAGCCGGCGGCGTCCTCCGGCAGCAGCGGATCCTCCAGCCAGGCGAGCTGCGGATCGCCCCACTGCGCGATCTCGGCGAGCGCCTCGTCGGCGTCGCGCCAGCCGAAGCCCACGTCGACCACCAGGCCGGTGCCCCGAGGCAGTTCGCGGTTCAGGATGTCGATGAGCTCACGCATGTACGCAGGATCGGGCAGTCGTGAGATCTTGACATTCGTCCAGCCGTCCGCCTGCGCGAGTACCTCGTCGGCGACCGCGCGAGGTGTGCGGTCGGGCGTCGGGTAGGCCGCCACGAGCATCGAGGGACGAGGGGCGTCGCCGGTGCCGAGCATCCGCCACAGCGGCTGCCCTGCTCGCCGCGCGGCGATGTCCCACAGCGCGATGTCGACCAGCCCGATCGCCCGGCGAACCAGGCCCACGCGGCCGACGATGGCGCTGCCGCGCAGCATCCGCTCCCAGGTCGTGGCGGGGTCGTCGGCGTCCGCTCCGACCGCGTGCGCGGCGACCAGACGGTCGACGATCTCGGTCATCGGCGCCTCGCGGGAGAGGCAGTACGCCACCCCGGCAGTGCCGTCCTCGTCGGTCACGCGCACGGCGCTGTACTCGCGCCGCGTCACCGTCATCGCTCCCAGCTGCAGGGGCGCGGGGAGCGGCAGCACGGCGGTCGCCGTGTCGACGCGTGCGACGGCGGTCATTCGGGCTTCTTCGCGAGGGGCACGCCGTAGTCCACCATGAATCCGCCGTCCACGTACAGGGTCTGGCCGTTCATGTACCCGGCCTGATCGGAGACGAGGAAGCTCACCGCGTTGCCGATCTCGCTCGCGTCGGCGAGGCGTCCGGCCGGGATGCGGGACAGGATCGTGTCGAGGCTCAGGGTGCCCGCCTCCACGCCCTGCCGGAAGACGCCGGTGTCGACGTACCCGGGCGCGACGGCGTTCACCCGCACACCGCGAGCGGCCCACTCGGCCCCGGCCGTGGCGGTCAGACCGATCACGGCGGCCTTGGTCGTGGCGTACGGGGCACGACCGGCCGAACCCCGCGACGAGATCGACGAGATGTTCACGATGCGGCCGTCGCCGCGGGTCAGCATCCGCCGTCCGGCCGCCTGCAGGCAGGCGAAGACGCCGTGCAGGTTGACGTCGACGACGGCGGCCCACTCGTCCCAGGAGAGATCCTCGATGGCGCGGTGCCGCTGGATGCCGGCGTTGTTGACCAGCACGGCGATCGGTCCGAGCTCGTCCTCGATCTCGCCGAAGACGCGGTCGACGGCGGCGGGATCGGTGACGTCGAGCTCGCACCACAGGATGCCGGCGGGGTTCTCGCCCGCGGTCAGCGCGGGCACCCGGTCGGCGGCGACGACGGTGTAGCCGTCCGCGGCGAGGCGCTGGCCGATCTCCCAGCCGATGCCGGCTGCTCCCCCGGTGACGACGGCGACGGGCGACTGAGCGGTCATGGTTCTCCTTCGGGTGGTGGTGGTCAGGACGCAGGGGCGTCGAGCAGTTCTGAGACGAGGCGGCAGGCGTGCTCCTCGAGCAGTTCGAGGGCGCCGGCGGCGAGCGGCGTCTGCCACGACTGGTAGGCGCCGCGCTCGTAGGCCTCACGGGTGGGCAGGTAGACGAAGCCGGGTCCGTTGGTGAGGTTCATCACCACGATCGGAGTGCCGGGGAAGCGCGCCCGCAGCGTGCGCTGCAGGCGGGAGTACGCCTCGCCGGGATGCCCGAGCAGCACGGCGTCGCCGAATCGCCAGGCCCACACCGGGTGCGACACGGTCGGTCCGTCGATGTACCCCTCGCGCAGGTTGCGGGCCCG
Organism: Microbacterium sp. NPDC057659; assembly: GCF_042799915.1. Taxonomy (NCBI): domain Bacteria; kingdom Bacillati; phylum Actinomycetota; class Actinomycetes; order Micrococcales; family Microbacteriaceae; genus Microbacterium; species Microbacterium sp. NPDC057659. The sequence goes on from NZ_JBHVHU010000002.1 coordinate 237,159, forward strand.
CCCGAGTCGCTCCTCGCGGGAGCGAGGGTCGATGTCCTTCCACTCCTCGGCGAGCTCGTCGAGGGTGGGCAGATCGCGCAGCGGCAGGTCGACGGCGCCGAAGACGCCGGAGGCGGAGCCGTCCGCGGACACCGGGCGGCCTGTCCACACCGCGAGCGGAGCGCCGGACTCGACGACCCGGTCGAGCGTGACCTCCTGCCCCGGCGTGGGGAGGCCGTCCAGCGCGGCGAGCACGGCATGCCCGAGGGAGCGGCCGTGCCGGTCGGCCACACCGACGTCGCCGGTGTACTGCTCGCGCGGGGCGAGCTCGCCGGAGGCGCCCTGCACGAACAGGCAGAGAGAACCCGTGGCGGCCTCGACCGTCTCGCGCATCGCGCCCACGTAGTCGGGCGAGACCTCGCGGTTCTGCCAGGCGAGCGTGGTCGGGTGGCAGGCGTAGTTGACCAGAGTGGCGAGCACCTCGCCGTCGACGCTGACCCGGCCGACGACGACGGTGTCGTCCGACTCGCCCGCGGGGTTGTAGCCGACCAGCGCCCGCCCGTCGAGGTCGAGCTCCCGATCGGCGGCGAGGGTGCAGCGCCCCTGCGTCCACTCGACGAGCCCCTCGGCCGCGCTGTCCAGGGCCTCGCGTCCGGCCGCGATGCCCGCCGTGGCGAGCGCCTCGAGGTACCCCGGGATCAGCTCGCCGCCGGGCAGGTGCGCGTCGGCGGCGCAGAGCACGGCGCCGGCGTGGGTGTGCGAGAGCGAGAGCATCAGCTGGTCGGGGGCGAGCCCGAGACCCGCGAGAACCGCGTCGCGCACGCCGCGCTCGTCGGCGACCCGGCGCCACCAGGTGCCGTCCACGGCGAGCAGCACCCGCGGTCGGTCGTCGGCACCGGTGAGCGCGAGCGCGGTGAGGGTGAACGGCCGGTGCGCGCCCTCGGAGCGCTCCCAGTCGGCCGGGCCCCAGTTCTTGGCGCGGATGCCGACCGGCGGCGTGATGTCGCGGCGCGCGACGCCCACCCGCACGGCGCTGCGCGGCACGCGGATGCGGTCGCCGAGGGCGGTGCCGGGGCGCGCCGCGGTCGTGGGCGATTGCTGCATGCTCTCCATGATGGTGCCGTTCCGATGCGGGTGCCGAGGGTCAGACGGTGAGGATCGAGTCGTCGATGAGGACGCGGTCGCCGGGGTCGGGCAGGCTGCGCTTCACGCCGCTCTCGACGGATGCGCCGTAGAGCAGCGTCGAGGCACCGGCGAAGCCCTTCTCGAGGTCGAGTCTTCCGCCGGTGAACCGCGAGTCCTGGATGCGGACGTGGTTGACGCCGGAACCGATCGCGAGGTGCGCCGCGTCGTCGGATGCTGCAGCGTCGATGCCGGTCAGGCGCCAGGTGACGGTGCCGTCGCCGGCCCCCCGGCCGACGGTGGCGCCTCCGGTGCGCGCCGTGCTCAACTCGACGCCGTCGAGCACCACGACCTGGTCGCGGGCGGCCGTCATGACGAGCGCGGCATCGCGGACGGTGCCGCCGCGGATCGTGACCCGCGAAGAGCCGAACTCGACGGGACCGCCGCCTGCGGGACCGCTGAGATCGCAGTCCAGGAACCGCACGGCGCCGGATCCGCGGACCTTGGCGGCATCGAGGCCGGTGATCGTGCAGCGCGAGAAGGTGACGGTGTTCGAGACCGGGGTCTGCACCAGCACCTGCTCCTTCGGGAGCGCGAACGTGCAGTCCTCGATCGTCGTCGGGCGCGTGGATCGCGCGCTGCGCTGCCCGATGGCCAGCAGCCCGGCCGTGCAGCCGCGCAGCTGCGCGCCGTCGGCGTTGATCGTCATGGTCGCCTGCGGGTCGAAGGTCGAGCGGGGGATCACGCGCACGTTCTCGAGGGTGAGGTCGGTGATCTTCGTGCCGGCGACGAACCAGGAGCACACGTGGTCACGCACGGTGATGCGCTTCGCGGAGGTGCCCCACTGGGCGCCCGAGTTCGCGATGTCCATCAGCCCGGAGCATCCGAGGAACGTGAGGTCGTGCTCGTACTGGCCGTGCGTCGTGAAGGGGTTGCCGCCCTGGTCGTCGCCGTCTCCGTGGCAGTTCTCCACGAGGCAGTATGCGCTCGCGGTGAGGTCGTTCAGGTGCCGCGCGTTCGAGGACGTGCAGTCGCTGACCCGGCCGTAGAGGCAGTAGATCTGCTGGGTGAGATACCCGGCGCCGCCGTAGAACACGGTGGGCGGGTTCTCGATCGAGCAGCGCTCGGTGACGAAGTGGGTGTTCCAGCGCCGCATCACCACCGGCCACCAGGTGCGCGAGGCGTGCACGTCGGCGACGTCGCAGCGGGTGGCGTACTCGAAGGCGACCGGATGCGAACCCGTCATCTCCCGCGGATCGGGCAGGCTCCCGTCGGTCGGGCCGTCGAAGGGGCCGGCGCCGAGGAAGCGCATGTTGGCGATGCGCACGCCCGACACCGGCTCGAAGCGGCGCCAGGTCAGGCTGCGGCCCTTGTCGAGCGGCCAGCCGTTCAGGTAGTCGATCCGGATGTGGGTGCCGTCGATCTTCTGGGTGACCTCGACGAAGCGCTGCAGCTCGCGCTCGTCCCCGCCGCCGCCGGCGACCGGCGCGCACTGCACGGCCCACCAGGAGCCGACCGGGAATCTGTCGGCGTCCGGCACCGCGACGGCGTCGGTGAGTTCGGGCCAGGCCTCGGCGAGCGCATGCTCCACAGTCTCGTCCTTCGCGACGCCGGTGAAGAACATGACGGCGCCGAAGGGGTTGTCGTGGGTGTTCTTCTCGATCCCCTCGCTGGAGATCGTGTGCCCGCCGAAGTCGATCTCGAGGTGCGATCGCGTGAAGCGGTGCCGGCGCTGGAAGAGCAGGTCGGTGTGCCCCTCGATCCGGCGGATCGTGGTGTCGCCGACCATCGCGTCGAGCGCGTCGTCGGCCGCTGTCTTCGCATCCGTGATGCCGAAGGCGCGGAAGTCGACGGTGCCGTCGTGCAGGAGCAGCCAGACGGTGCCCTTCTGTGCGGCGATGACGGTTCCGCCGTTCGCCTTCCGGCCCTTCGCGTCGGCGCCGGTGTAGACGAGCAGACCGGCGTCCCCCGCCGTCCGGTACCCGGCGGCGATCGCGATGTCGCCGGCGCGCGCCCGGATGCTCGCCAGCTCGGCGACGCTCTCGACGCGGCGCACGTTCTGCGGACCCTCGGCCGCCTGCGCGGGGGACGCCCCGACGGCGGCGACAGCGCCGCCGAGCGCCGCGGCCCCGAGGCCGGTGATGAGTGCCCGGCGACCGCCGGATCGGACTTCTCCCGCTGACGTCGTCGTCATGAGTCTCTGTCTCTCTGTCCGTGTGGATTTGCTATAGCAAATAATATCAAGGGGCGGGTTGGTGATCCAACCCGCCCCGGGGGGTCACCGCCTGGCGGCATCCGCCGTCTCCGCGAGAGGAGCGGTGGTGAACTCGGCGCGGCGGCTCAGCGCGAAGCCGATCCCGGCACCGAGCAGCGTGAGCGCAGCGATCGGGATGAGACCGAGGATCGCCGATCCGGTGGACTGGCTGATCCAGCCGATCGCGTACGGTCCGGCGAACCCCGCCAGGTTCCCCACGGAGTTGATGAAGGCGAGGCCCGCGGCCGCGGCGGTGCCGGTGAGCACCATCGGCGGCAGGCTCCAGAACAGCGGCGTGGTGGAGAACAGCGCGGACATGCCCACGCACAGCGCCGCGAGCGCCAGCACCGGAACACCCTGAGCCGCGACCGCCGCGATCAGCGACAGCGCGGTGATCGACAGCGTGATGCCGATCTGCAGCGGGATGTTGCCCTGCTTCCGCGCCGCCCGCTCCCACGGCAGCATCAGCAGCGCTGCGCAGATGTTCGGCAGCGCGACCAGCCATCCGGTGGTGGTCGTGGTGAAGTCGCCCATGTTCGCCACGATGGTCGGCAGCCACAGACCGAGGCCGTATGCGCCGAACACGATGCCGAAGAACAGCACGATGAGCGTCCACAGCCGGCCGTTGCCGAACACGGCGGCGAGGCGCACCTTGCCGTGCTTCTGCTCGACCGCCGCGGTCTCGCGGGCGATCGACTCCGAGATCCACTGCTGCTCCGCCGGCGCCAGCCACCGCGCGTCCTGCGGGCGGTCGGGCAGCCAGAAGAACACCACGAACGCGAGCAGGATCGCCGGGATGCCCTCGAGGAGGAACACCAGTTGCCAGCCCTCCAGGCCCCACATCCCATGCAGACTCATGATCCAGCCCGACAGCGGTGCGGCGACGGCGTTCGCGATCGGATTCGACAGCGCGAACACGGCGAGCACCTGGGTGCGGTACTCCCGAGGGAACCAGAGCGTCAGGTACAGCAGGACGCCGGGGAAGAACCCCGCCTCGGCGACACCGAGGATGAACCGGGCGATCGTGAACTGCGTCGCATCCTGCACGAACGCGGTGAGCACGGCGACGATGCCCCACGAGATCATGATGCGCGTGATCCACTTGCGGGCACCGAAGCGCTCGAGCAGCAGATTGCTGGGCACCTCGAACAGCAGGTAGCCGATGAAGAAGATGCCGGCGGCCAGGCCGAAGGCGGCCTCGGTCATGTTCAGCGCCTGCGTCATCTCGAGCTTGGCGAAGCCGGCGTTGTTCCGGTCGACGTAGGCGACGAGGTAGAGCAGGCCCAGGAACGGGCCGAGCCTCCAGATCGCCTTCTTCATCGCGCTCGCGCCGAGATCGGCGGATGCGTCGGTCGGGGACGTGTGGGACATGGTGCTTCCTCCATCGGATGCATCGGGTTTGCTCTGCTATAGCATCTAGCAAAAAGCGGAATCCGTCCAGCCCCTCTTCGGATGCACCACACCGCGGATGCCATAGCATCATGAGGTCGGTACGCCGAGCCCGGTAGGACCACGAGGGGGAACCATGCGCACCGTGTCGGATCAGAACATCGCCGAGCAGGTGGCCGATGAGCTGCGCGCCGCGATCCACTCCGGCGAGCTGCTCCCGGGCGAGCGTCTGATCGAGCGCAAGCTCGCCGAGCGCCTCGGGGTGAGTCACATCCCGGTGCGTGAGGCGCTCACCCGCCTCGCCGAGGAGCGCCTCGTCGTGCGCGAGCCGCGGCGCGGTGCCAGGGTCGCCGAGCTGACCGCGCAGGACCTCGAGGAGATCTCCAGCCTGCGCATCGTGCTGGAGCAGTTCATGGCGATCCGCGTTCAGGAGCGCTGGAACGAGGAGTCGGCGAAGCGGCTGCAGGACATCCTCGAAGCGATGGACGCCGCGGCCGTCGGGGACATGGACGAGGTGCTCCGGCAGGACCGCGCCTTCCACGAAGCACTCGCAGAACTGTCCGAGCACCGCTTCGTCACCGAGCTGAATGCCCAGCTGCGCGGCCGGATCACCGGTTTCATCCAGGCCGCCAACGCCGCCCTGCCACCTGCCGAGCAAGCCGAGCACGTGCGCAGTCACCGCGTCATCTACGAGGCGATCGCCGGCGGCGACCCCGACGAGGTGCGCTCGGTCATCGCCGCGCACGTCACCCGCGCCTTCGAGCGCATCGCGCCGCTCACCGAGAAGCAGCCGGTGAGCGTGGACCCCGCGTGATCAGGCCCCGACGTTGAGGCTCTCGTAGGTCCGGGCCTCGACCCCGCGGCGCTCGAGATCGAGCACCACCTCGTACATCATCGCCTGCAGCAGCAGTGCGCCGATCACGGTCGAGGTGGGTGCCAGCGGGTACGGCTCATGCGGCATGATCGCGTCGCCGGGCTCGCCGCAGTTGTCGATGACGATGTCGGCGACCTCGAACAGCCGCGACCCGTCGGGCGCGCGCGAGGTGACCGACCGGCTGTGCGCGAGCGACGTGAGGGCGATCACGGTGGCGCCGCGCGCCTTGCCGCCGCGGGCCATCTCGACGGGGACCGCGTTGCGGCCGGAGTTCGAGACGACGAGCAGGCAGTCGCCCTCGCTGACGCCGTGGATCTCGAGGATCTCCGCGGCGAGACCCGGCAGCCGCTCGAGGCGCGAGCTCTTCTCGAGGCCCTCGTGCAGCATGAGTGCCGGCTCCAGGATCGGATGCACGTCGACCAGGCCGCCGGCGCGACCCCAGAGCTCCTCGGCGAGCAGATGCGAGTGCCCGCTGCCGAACACCCAGAACCGGTTTCCCCGCTGCATCGTGTCGGCGACGGCGGTCGCCGCCGCCTGCAGGGCCGGGACCTGTGTCTCGGCCGCGCGCTGCGCGACCGCCAGCGCGGCCCGAAGGTAGTCCTGTGCACTCATGTCCGTCTCCTTCGTCGGTCGTCAGAAGTAGTCTGCGGCACCGAAGTGCCGGATGCCGGTGATCCGTGGAGTCCGCCCCAGCGGGCGGGTCATCCCGGTGGCATCCGGCGTCCATTCCGCGGCCGGCGCGAACGCCCGCACTGCGGCCAGGTCAGCCGCGCGATCGGGGATCGCGATGTCGCAGCGGAGCACGCCGGCGTCCCGCCAGTCGGCGGCGATCTCCCCGAGCAGCGCACCCGTGCGCCCGTCTGTCGGAGCGACCAGCTCGGCGACGGTTCCGAGGCCGTCACGGGCCTGGGCCAGGGCGTATCCGTCGGCGAGCCGGTACAGCGTCATGCCGTCGAGTCGCACCGTCGCCATCGCCCAGTCCTGCGGCGAGCGCACCGGTGCGAGCACGACGCCGGAGCGCGAGCGCTCGTAGACGACCGCGAGTGACGCGAGCGTCTCAGCGCTGACCGGTGATCGCCGCACCTCGACATCCGACGTCTCTGCCGCATCGCGCCACGGGCCGGCCAGCGCGCGCCGCATGGCGAACGTCTCGAAGCCGCTCGAGCGGTACACATCAGGGGTGCCCGTGAACAGCAGCACCCAATCGGCGCCCGAGTGCTCCGCCGCCTCCAGCGTCGCCGCCACCAGACGCCGCGCGATGCCCCGCCCACGCGCCCGGTCGGCCACAGCGACGCTGCCGATGCAGTGCACGGCCGCCGCCGCGCCACCGTCCTCGCGCAGGCGTTTCGGCAGGCCGTAGATCGAACCGATCACGCCCTCGTCGTCGACCGCGACGATCGTGTGCGCGAATCGCTCGGCGTCGACCAGCCACTGGTCGGGTCGCAGCGGCGGGGTGAAGGCGGTCGCCCACAGCGCGGCCAGCGGTGCGGCATCCGCCGCGACCGCCGGCCGCAGGATCGGGTCAGCGAGCATCGGCCCGCCGCCCATTCATGATCCTTCCGCTCACACGACCACGTTCCCGGTGGTCAGGATGTTCTCGGCGTCGTCGGGCACGGTGCGCTTCACGCCGGTCTCCACGTTCGCCGAGTGCAGCAGCGTGCTGCCCTTGCCGAACGCCCCGGCCGAGAGCTCGAGCATGCCACCGTCGAAGCGGCATCCGCTCGCCCGGTAGTGGTTGGCTCCCGAGGTCAGCGAAACATGCGTGCCCTTGCCCGAGAACGTGCTGTCGCCGAGCACCACGGTCAGCTCGCCGCCGCCGCTGCGCGACACCGCCGCCGACTTCGACGTGCGCACCGCCGAGCCGCCGAGGATCTCGACCGCCTGCGCCTTGCCGCTCGCCGCGTCGATCCTCACGTCGTCGACCTCGACCCCGGTCAGCCGCAGTCGCGCCGACGAGGTGCTGAACGTCGCGTCCCGGTCGCCGCCGATCAGCTGACCGCCGCGGAACTCCACGGTGCCGGCGCCGCCGAGCTTGATACCGTTCACGCCGTTCAGGCGGGTGTCGATGAACGTCACCGGGTCGGTCACGGTCGCGTTGGTGAGGTCGCCCGCCGCCACGAAGGTGAACTCCGAGGCCTCGATCACGGTGGGCCGCTTCGAGGCATCCGAGGCCTGGGTGATGATGAGCGTGTCGGTCGCCGAGCAGCCGCGCAACTGGGCGCCGTCGGCGTTGATCCAGAGCATGCCCGAGCCCGCGAGGTCGGGCTTGCCGATGACCCGCACATCCTCGAGCGTCAGGTCGGTGACCTTCACCCGCGCCACGAACCACGAGCACACATGCTTGCGCACGGTGATGCGCTTGGCCGCGGAGCCCCAGGCCGCCCCCGAGTTCGCGAAGGTCATCAGTCCGGAGTTGCCGACGTAGGTCAGATCGTGCTCGTACTGACCGTGCGTCACGAACGGGCCCTGATCGTCGCCGTCACCGTGGCAGTTCTCGACCAGGCCGTAGGCGCTGGCAGTCCAGTCGTTCAGGTGCCGCGCGTTCGAGGTGTGACAGTTCGCCACGTAGCCGTACAGGCAGTAGATCTGCTGGGTCATGTACCCCGCACCGCCCCAGGTCACCGAGGTCGGGTTCTTCAGCGTGCAGCTCTCGGTCGTGAAGTACGTGTTCCACCGGCGCATGATCAGCGGCCAGAACGTCGCCGTGCCGTCGATGTGGTCGACGTCACAGCGCACCGCGTACTCGAACGCCAGCGGGTGCGAACCGGTGAATTCGTCGGTGCCCTTGCCGAGGAAGCGCAGGTTCGACACGACGACGTTCTGCACCGGCTTCACGTGCCTCCAGGTGATCGAGCGATCCTTGCCGAGCGGCCATCCGTTCTGGTAGTTCACCCGGATGCGGGACCCGTCGACGATCTGGGTCACTTGGACGAGTCGCTGCAGCTCGCGCTCCCACCGGCCGGCGAGAGCGTTCACCTCGGCGGCGTACCACTCGCCGACCTGGAAGAACGACGAGTCGCCCACCGGGTAGACGTCGGCCAGATCCGCGACCGGCGCGCCGAGTGCCGCCGTGTGCTCCTTGCCGGTCAGCTCGCCCTGGAAGAACATCACGGCGGCGAACGGATCATCCTTGCCCGCGTTCTCGATCCCCTCGGTCGTCATCAGCCGGTTGCCGAAGTCGAACACGATGTTCGATCGCGAGAACTTGTGGCGCTTCACGAAGTTCAGGTCGGTGTGCGCCTCGATGCGGTGGATGCCGGCATCCGCCACCATCGCGTCGAGGGCGTCGTCGGCCGGCGTCTCCGGGCCGAAGATGCCGAACGCGCGGAAGTCCACCGTGCCGGAGTGCAGGCGCAGCCAGACGTCCGTGCCCTTGCCCGCCACCACGGTTCCGCCGTTGACCTTCGGCTGGTCGCCGGTGACGCAGCGGAACAGCCCGCCGCCACCGTCGCCGGGCTTGGCGTAGCCGGCGACCGCGACGATGTCGTCGGTCTTCGCCTCGACCTTCTTCAGCGCGGCGACCGTCGATGCCGACACCGCATCCCTGGCCATCGGCACCTGCGTCGCCGCGTTCGCGGGGGCTGCCGTGCCCGCGACGGCGATGCCGCCGAGCGCCGCCGCGCCGAAGCCCGCGAGCACCATGCGGCGCGAACGCCCCTCGTCCGCCCGCACCGTCTCCTGCTGGATCGTCTCCGTCATCTCTCCTCGTTTCCGGCATCCTTGCCATCACGTGCGGACCACCCGCACTCCGGGTCGCGCCAGCGCGACCCGCCTACGTCCCCAGTCGTCCTCTGCAGGTCCGCGCGAGATCCGCGGCCGCGATCGCGTTCCGGTACACCGCGGAGGTGCGCGTCGCGTCGACGGGAACCGTCCCCGCCCCCAGACGCAGCACGGCGTCGGCGACGCCGCCGTAGCCCAGCCCGTCCGCGTCGTGCGGCAGCACCAGCTCGCGCAGGCCCTCGTCGTGCCAGGTGCGCACCGCGTACCGGTCGGCGCCTGCGACACCGGAGATCGCCAGCATCACGGGGATCCCGTCGGCGCGGGCATGCACCGTCGCGAGCAGCTCCGACGCGGTGCCGTCCGTCGTGACCCGTGTCGCAGAGAGCATCTCGACGGTCACGCCGGGCAGGAGGACGTCGAGCATCTCCCAGGCGTGCACGCCGATGTTCACCATCGTCCCGCCGGCGCCGGACGGGGAGTCCTGCCAGCTCCGCCCGGCTGTGAGGAATCCGGCGATGTCGTGCTGGGCGTGCACCTCGATCGCCCGGGGACGCGACGGCAGCCTGCCGGCGAAGGCGACCAGTTCCGGGGCGAAGCGCAGCACCGATGACGTGAACCGGGGCGCCTCGGGCAGCGCCTCCCAGCGGGCGAGTCCCTCGGCATCGGCCGCGACGGTCTTGTTGAAGAACACCGGGACATCCGCCGCGGCGCAGGCGAGGGCGATGTCGACGGCCCGCGGCGTGCGAGGCGTCGCCACGACGACGTCGGGGCGCTCGGCGAGCAGTTCGGGCAGTCCGGTGAACACGGGCACCGGGAAGCGGGCGGCGAAGTCGTCGCGTCGATCCGCGTCGTCGGCATCCCACATGCCGATCAGCTGCGCACCACGCGCGGCGAGGTTCGCGGCGTCGGCGAAGGGATGCGAGTGCGCGGCACCCGCGAACGCGACCCTCATCGTCAGGCCATCACGGCGAGCTGGTCACGGGTGATGGCCTGCTGCAGCGGCCTGCCCGCCGCGAACGCCTCGACCTCGTCGGCGACGATACGGCCCTGCTCCAGCCGGCCCTCGGCGGTGCCGGCCGCACGGTGCGGGGTGAGCAGCACGTTCGGCAGCGCGCGCAGCGGGCTGTCCTGCGGCATCGGCTCCTCGTCGAAGACGTCGAGCGCGGCCGCGATCCGTCCCGTCGCCAGCTCGGCCTCGAGGGCGTCGCCGTCGACCAGCCAGGACCGCGCGGTGTTCACGAGACCGGCGCCGTCGGGCATCAGCGCCAGCTCCCGCGCGCCGATCATGTGATGCGTCTCGGGCAGCGTCGGCGCGTGCAGGGCCACGACCCTCGCACGCCGCAGCGCGTCGGGGAGCTCGACCTTCTCGGCGCCCAGCGTCGCTGCCTCCGCGGCATCCACCGTCGGATCCACCAGCAGCGGGCGTGCGCCCAGGGCGCGGATCAGCTCGAGGTACGACCGGCCGGTGCGCGAGGCGCCGATCACGGCGATCGGGGCACCGAGGATCTGATGCTGCACGCCCACGGCCGGGTCGTACCAGCCGCCCGGCGCGCGCAGGGCGACGCTCATCTCGCCGATCCGGTGCAGCAGCAGGAGCGTGAAGGTCAACGAGACCTCGGCCACCGGTCGCGCCATCGCGGCGCCTGTCTGGGTGACCTGCACGCCGCGATCGAACAGCTCGTCGGTGACGAACGTCTTCACGCTCGCGCCGGTGTGCGCCACGAGCTCGAGACGGGGCATCCGCTCCAGCAGCTCCGCGTCGAACGGCACCGCACCCCAGCTGGTGAGGACGACCCGCGTCGTGCCGAGATCCGGCACATCCGCGAGGCGATCCACCCGCACCCAGTCCCCGCCCAGAACGGATGCCGCCGCGCGGAGGCGCTCGACGTCGGCAGCCGTGAAGAACTCCGCCATCAGTTCGGTGCTGACCACGGCGACGAGGACGGGAGAGGTCATCGCAGCCACTCCTCGAGGTGCTCGGCGATGAACGCGTCGTCATTGAGCTCGGGATAGGCGCTGCGCACGCGGGCGATCTCCTCGGCCTGCCCCGGCGAGAGCCCCTCGGCGGGATCGAGGCACCAGGTGCCGTCCATCAGCCCCTGCTGACGCAGCATCTCGTGCACTCCGGCGATCACCCCGTGGAAGTCGTGACCGGGATCGAACACCGCCTGGTTCACGTCGACGAGGTCGGACGCCATCCGGCCCAGGGCGAGATAGGCGTCGCGGTCACCGGCCGCAGCCCGGTGCGAGAGCTCCAGCAGCGAGACCGCGGCGCGCGTGCCGACCGCCCACTGGCCGAGAAGCCCGCCGACGAACCGCAGCGTGCGCGGGCCCGCGGGCGACTCGACGTGGAACTCGGAGAGGAGGTCGGCGACGATCGCGTCGTCGTTGCCGGTGTACAGCGCGATCTCGTCGGCGCGGCCCGACGCCGCCACACCGCGCACCAGTTCGAGGGTGCGGTAGCGGTCGAAGGGCGCGGCCTTGACGGCGACGACCGACGGGATCGAGGCGAACTCGCGCCAGAAGTCTCGGTCGAGCACCGGCCCGCCGATCGCGGTCTGCAGGTAGAAGCCCACCACCGGCAGCACCTCGCCGACCGCACGGGCGCGCTCCAGCAGGGCAGCCTCGTCGGCGCCGGCCACGCGCGGGCTCACCAGCACGGCGTCGTAGCCGAGCGACTTCGCGACCTCTGCCTCGGCGACGGCCTGGACGGTGCCGCCGGCGACGCCGGCGATCCGGACGACCTCGGGATCGCCGTGCGCCTCGAGCTCCTCCGCGGCGAGTGCGAGCACCGGCTCGAACAGTGCGTGCTCCGGGTCGCGGATCTCGAACTGCGTGGTGTGCACGCCCACGGCGACGCCGCCGGCGCCGGCCGCGAGGTAGTACCGGGTGAGCGCGCGCTGCCGGCGCTCGTCGAGGCGACGTTCGGCCGTCAGCGCGAGAGGATGCGCGGGGATCACCGCACCGCGCGTCAGGGTGCGTGCGGCTTCTGGCCGCAGAGCCGGTGCGGCCATCAGAACTTCCCGTCCCGCACTGCCCACTTGGTGGGCTTGGCCGACATCGGATGTCCCGCTTCGACCCAGGCGGCCTGCAGTCCGATCAGGGCGTCGGCCGAGACGGACGGATAGCCGAACAGCGCCATGCAGCGCCGGGAGTCGTTCAGCAGGGCGGTGGGCAGCGGCTCGTCCACCAGCTCGACCTCGCGGCCCAGCAGCTCGCCGAACCGGCGGGCGACCGCGGCGACGCTGAGCGTCTCAGGACCGGTGAGGTTCACGGTGAACACGTCGGACGACGCGTGCCCGATGCTGCGGAGCACCACCTCGTTGGCGTAGCCCTGCCACACCACGTTGACGTTCGCGGTGGCCACGGACACCGGCTGCCCCGCGTGCACGGCGCTGCCGATGTCGGCCAGCACGCCGTAGCGCAGGTCGATCGCGTAGTTGAGGCGGATGATCGACACCCTCGTGCCCCGCTCCTGCGCGCCGAACTCGAACACGCGCTCCCGGCCGAGGCAGGACTGCGCGTACTCGCCGATCGGGGCCGGCGCGACGTCCTCCGACGCACCGCCGGAGGACGCAGGAACGAACGGGTAGACGTTGCCGGTCGACATCACGGCGATCGCGCTGTCGCGGTAGCGGCGGGCCACCCGGTCGGGCAGGGCGGCGTTGACCTCCCACGCCCAGGACGGGGCCGTGGCGGCGCCGAACTTCGCACCGACCATGAACACCACGTTCGGGGCATCCGGCAGCGCGGAGAAGTCGTCGTTCTCGATGAGGTCGAAGGGGACGACCTTCACGCCGGCACTCTCCAGGCGCTCGCGCACGACGGCATCGCCGAAGCGCGAGACTGCGTGCACCTGGTCGCCGGTGCGCCCCGCGGCATCCAAGCCGCGCCGGGCGAGCACCGCCAGGGTCGGGCCCATCTTTCCGCCGGCCCCGAGGATCACGAGATCCCCCGACCCCTGTGCGAGATCGGCGACGAGCGCCTCGCTCGGCGTGGTGAGCACGTCCTCGAGTTCCGCCTCGCCGGCGAATGCCTGAACTGTCACGTGGACGTCCTTTCTGTAGTGCGGGGATGCCGAAGTCACGGTCATCCCTTGATGCCGGTGCCCGTCACGCCCTCCTGCACGTACCGCTGAGCGATGAGGTACGCGAGGAAGATCGGCGCGAGGGCGACGACGGAGCCGGCGAGCATGGTGCTCAGCGGCACGTTCTGCTGCTGCAGCGACGAGATTCCCACGGTCAGGGTGAACATCGCGTTGGACTTCGCGATGATCAGCGGCCAGAGGAAGTCGTTCCAGTGCCAGAGGAAGACGAAGATGCCGAGCGTCGCGAGGATCGGCTTGCACAGCGGCAGCACGATCCGCAGGAAGATGCGGAACTCTCCCGCGCCGTCGATGCGGGCCGCCTCGAACAGGTCGTCGGGCAGGCCCTGGATGAACTGCCGCATGAGGAACACGGCCTGCGCGTTCGCCAGGGTCGGCAGGATCAGACCCCAGTAGGTGTCGACGCCGCCCAGGCCGGCCATCAGGATGAAGGTCGGGATGAGGGTCACGTGGAACGGCACCATGACCATGGCCAGGAACGACCAGAACATGACCTCCTTCCCCGCGAACCGCTTCTTGGCGAAGGCGTAGCCGGCGAGCGCGGAGAGGAACAGCACCGCCACGACCGAGACCAGTGAGTAGATCAGCGTGTTGCCGAGCCAGCCGAGGATGTTCTGCCCCGACAGCACCTGCGCGTAGGCGTCGAGGGAGATGTCCTTCCAGGGCAGCAGCGACTCGGGCAGCTCGACGATCTTGCCCGGCTTCAGGCTGAGCACGACCATCGCGTAGAAGGGGAAGAACGCGAGGATGCCGGCGAGGGTCAGCCAGATCCAGCGGACGACGACGCCCGTCCTGGTCGGCTCGAGCGCGCGGAAGGAGCGGTTGCGCGGCGGCATCGGACGCCGGGAGCCGGAACCGTCGGTGAGGATCCGCTCGGTCATGGTCGTCATTTCTGCTTTCCGATCACGAGGCGCTGGATGAGGGCGACGATGAGTGTCATGACGAAGAGGGCGACGCCGATCGCGGCGGCGTAGCCGTAGTCGAAGTACTTGAAGCCCTGGTCGTAGAGCATGTACACCAGCGAGTAGCTGGCATTGGCCGGGCCGCCCTGGGTCATCACGTAGATCACGTCGAAGACCTGGAAGGCCGCGGTGGTCTCGATCACGGCGAGGAAGAAGATCGTCGGCTTGAGGAACGGCAGGATGATCGAGCGGAATCTCTGCCAGGAGTTCGCGCCGTCCATCAGCGCCGCCTCCTCCAGCTCACGGGGGATGTCCTGCATCGCGGCGATCATGATCATCATCCCGTAGCCGAACCGCGACCAGACTCCGACGATGACGATCGCGGGGATCACGAGCACCGTGCTGCCGAGCCAGGATCCGCCGAGCCCGAGCGGGGTCATCAGCTTCGACCACGGGCCGTCGTTCGAGAAGATCCAGACGAAGATCGAGCCCGCCAGCACCAGCGACGTGATCACCGGCAGGAAGAAGACGGAGCGGAAGAAGCGCGACCCGCGGAACGATCGCCGCACGCCGAGCGCCATCAGGGTGGACAGCACCAGTGAGATCGGCACGGCGAAGACGGTGTAGATCACGGTGGTGCCGAGCGCCCGCCAGAACAGCGGGTCGGCGACCATGCGCTGGAAGTTGGCCAGCCCCTTCCAGTCGAGCTCTCCCGAGATGTCGTACTGGAAGAAGCTCAGGGCGACGCCGGCGATGCTCGGTCCGAAGCGGAACGCGATGAAGAGCAGGAATGCCGGCAGCACGAAGAAGAAGGCCACCCGCGCCTCGCGGCGCGAGATGAGACTCTTCCCGGTCCTGCGCCGGCGAGCAGCGGGCGTCGCCGTCTCTGCGGATGTCGCCGTCGTCATAGTGATTCCACCTCGGGTCGTGGGGAGGGGGCGCACGAGCTCTCCGTGCACCCCCTCATCGCTGCTACTTGTTCAGGAGGGGCGCCGCGGCGTCGGCGGCGGCCTTCAGCGCGTCGGACGGGGACTTCTGTCCCAGCAGCGACGCCTGGATCTCGGGCGACAGGACGCCCATCAGCGCGCGCGAACTGGTGGCCAGCTGCCCCACCGTCGTGTCAGGCACGTACTTCTCGACCTCGCCGAGCAGCGGGTCGTCCGCGTACAGCGGGTCGGTGTCGCTCAGCGCGGAGAAGAAGCCGGATGCCAGCAGGTAGGGCTTCACGACGTCGGCGCTGGTCGCGTACTCGGCGAACTCGGCTGCGGCCTTCTGCGACTTCGACGCCTTCAGCACGGAGAGCGAGCCGACGGTGCCGTAGGCGATCGACTCCTTCTCGGTCAGCGGAGGCAGCACCTTGACGTTCTCCTTGCCCCAGAACGGCTCGACCTCGGGGACCGCGTTGTTCCACGTGCAGGCGACCTTGCCCTGAGCGACGGCGGTCTGCTCCAGGGGCACGCTCGTGGTGATCGCCTCGGGGTCGAGCGCCTTCTCCTTGGCCAGGTCGGTGATGAAGGTCAGTGCCTTCTTGCCCTCGGGGCTGTCGAAGCCGACGTCGCCGTCCTTGGTGTAGACCTCGCCACCGGCCTGCCAGAGCAGCGGGTAGTAGGTGAGGTTGAGGGTGTTCTCCGGCGAAGCGGGATAGTTCAGGGCGTACAGGCCCTTCTCGACGAACTTCGGCGCCATCGCCGTCACGTCGTCCCAGGTCTTCGGGTAGTCGGTGACGCCGGCCTTCTCGAACACGGCCGCGTTGCAGAGCAGCGGCATCGCGCTGGTGAGGATCGGGGCGCCGAGCAGGTCGCCGTCGATCGTCGCGGACTTCTTGACGTTGGGCAGCAGCTCCTTCTGACGATCCTTGCTGAGCAGATCGTTCAGGGGCTGGATGGACTTCTGATACGCCGCGAGCTGGTCGGGGATCAGGTAGACGAGGTCGGGACCCTTGCCGGCGGCGATGGCGGTCTGCAGCGCCTCGTCGCGGTTGGCCCAGGGGAAGACCTCGTACGAGACCTTGATGTCCTTGTGCTCCTTCTCGAACGCCGAGATGGTGTCGTCCCAGAACTGCTTGTTCTTGGCCTCGTCGGCGACGACCGGGTACAGCCAGACCTTGACGTTCTGCTCGCCCGAGGAGGAGTTGCCGCCCCCGCCGGCGGAGCAGCCCGCCAGGAGGGCGATGGCGGCGACGCCTGCGGCGAGGCCGGTGAACTTTCTGACGCGCATGGTGCTCCTTTGCTAGAACCGTGCAGGGGTGGGTAGGCCTTCATTATGACATTGAGGTGTGATAATTAGTCAATACCCAGTTTTCTGCGGCTTGTGAACGGACGAGTATTCCGCGAGTGAGCTGTGCTATTTTGATCGCACCGACGACGAAGGCGACGAGAGGAGGGACATGTCGAGCCCCGCACCGACCCCGATCGTCGCCCGAGCCGCATTGCAGCTGCGCGACGGCGGCGCCGCCACCGTGAACGAACTGGCCACAACGCTCGGACTCTCCCGCACCTCGGTCGAGAACGCCGTCGGCGCCCTGGGCGATGCCGAGCTCATCATCGAGGCCCCGGCCGCGAACGGACGCGGCGCGGGCCGGCCCGCCCGCCGGTACGCCTTCGATGCGGAGGTGGGCGCCGTGGTGGGCGTCGACATCGGCGCCGCCAGCATCCGGGTCGCGATCGCCGATCTCGGCGGTCGCGTCGTCGCCCAGCAGACCTTCCCCGGCGTCTCGGACGAGCGCGACGGCGCCTCCAAGCTCGCGGCCGTTATCACCGACGTCCGCACGGCCCTCGACGATGCCGGCTTCCCGGTCTCGCGCGTGCGTGCGATCGGCGTCGCCCTCCCGGGCATCGTCGACGACGCCGGCCGCGTCACCGCGTCCGTCGTCATCCCGGACTGGTCGGGGATCGACATCGGCTCGCACATCCGTCAGGCGTTCGGATGCCCGGTCGCCGTCGACAACGGCGTGCGGCTGGCCGCCGTCGCAGAGCACCATCTCGGCGTCGCCCAGCTGGTGGACGACGTGCTCTACCTCTCCGTCGGCAACCGCATCGCGGCGGGCCTGATCCTGGGAGGGAGCCCGCGGCGCGGCATCCACAACGCCGCCGGTGACATCGGTCGCCTCGCCTTCCGCGGCCTGAACACCGAGACCGGCCAGATCACCTGGCGCGCGGCAGACACCGCGGCCGAGGTCTTCGAGCTCGCCCGCGCCGGCGACGTCGCGGCGACCGCGGAGATCGACGCCTTCGTCACCGAGCTCGCCCACGGCATCGCGACCCTGGTGCTCACCGTCGACCCGGCGATGATCGTCATCGGCGGCGGACTCTCCGCCGCGCACGGGCAGCTGCTCGATCCGCTCCGCGAACGGCTGCAGCGCAACATCGGCCTGCCCTTCCAGGTGCCGATCGCCGAGGCGAGACTGGGCGCCGAGGCCGCCGCGCACGGCGCACTGGTGCACGCGTTCCGCCGGCATTCCACCGCGGTGTACGGCATCGAGGGGCTTCCGGTGCCCTCGGTGACCCCGCTGAGCCACGACGGATCCGCCGATGCGGCCGATCCGATGACCCTTGAGGAGAGACTGTGACCAGGTTGCGTGTCGGGCTGATCGGCGCCGGCGGGATCTCGCGCGTGCACGCGGATGCGTGGCGGGCGCTGGGCGCTGAGGGGTATGTCAGCTCAGTGCAGGGCGCGGAGGCGATCGCCGAGGAGTTCGGGTTCCAGGCGGTCGACGACGTCGACGAGCTGGTCGGCCTGGTCGACATCGTCGACATCGTCACCCCGAGCAGCACGCACGCGGATCTGGCGCTGCGGGCGATCGCCGCCGGCCGGCACGTGATCTGCGAGAAGCCCCTCGCGTCGACCTCGGTCGATGCCGCGCGCGTCGTCCGCGCGGCCGAGGCCGCCGGGGTCCGGCTGTTCCCCGCGCACGTGGTGCGCTACTTCGGGGAGTACCTGCGCATCAAGCAGGCCATCGATTCCGGTCGCCTCGGCGACATCGCCGTGCAGCGGTTCAGCCGTGCGGGCTCCGCTCCGCAGACGCCCTGGTTCTTCCGTGAGAGCACGGGCGGCGGCGTCATCCGCGACCTGATGATCCACGACATCGACCAGGCGATCTGGTTCGCGGGCCCCGTGGCATCCGTGTACGCCGTGCAGAACCCGCCGACCGTCGACGACGTGGTGCCGGCACCCGTGACCTCCCACGTGGTGCTGACGCACGCGAACGGCGTGATCAGCCACCTGCACGCCAGCTGGGTCGCGAACGGGATGCCGTTCCGCACCAGTGTCGAGGTCTCCGGGGCGTCCGGGCGGATGCGGCACGACAGCGCAGAGGACCGCGTGAGCCGCAGCGACACCGCGGCGGTCGCCGCCGCCACCGACTACCTGCCGCCGATGTCGCCGCAGGAGAGCCCGTACTACGCAGAGATCGCCGACTTCGTCGCTGCGCTCGGCACCGACGCCGACGTGCGGATCACTCCGGCGGAGGGCGTCGAGGCCGTCGCCGTCGCCGAAGCCGCCTACGCCTCGATCGCCGCGGGAACGCCGATCGCCCTCGACACCCTGGAGCTCGTCCGATGACCGCCGCCACCCCGCTCCGCGTCGCGGTGCTCTCGTTCGCGCACACCCACGCGCTCAGCTACGTGCAGTCCTTGAGCGCGATGCCGGGGATCGAACTCCTCGCCGCCGACCCCGACGGGGCGACGGCGCCCGACGACGCGCCTCGCGGTGCCGAGCTGGCGGCCGAACTGGGGGTCGCCTACGTCGACAGCTATGAGGAGGCCTTCGCCTGGAAGCCCGACGCCGTGGTGATCGCCGCCGAGAACTCGCGGCATCGCGCGCTCGTCGAGATGGCGGCCGCGGCGGGTGCGCACGTGCTGTGCGAGAAGCCTCTGGCGACCTCGGTCGAGGACGCCGAGGCCATGCGCGAGGCGTGCGAGCGGGCGGGCGTGATCCTCATGGTCGCCTACCCGGTGCGCTTCGCCCCGTCGTTCCGCGACGCGCTGGCGCAGCTCCGCAGCGGGCGGCTGGGGCGTGTGCTCGGCGTCACCGGCGTCAACAACGGCAAGCTGCCGCAGGACCGCGCCTGGTTCACCGACCCCGAACTGGCCGGCGGCGGCGCTCTGGTCGACCACGTCGTGCACTGCGCCGACCTGCTCGACGAACTGCTCGGCGAGCGCCCCGGCACCGTGCGGGCCGTGTCGAACGGCACGCTCTACGCCGACCGCGACCTCGCCGTCGAGACCGGCGGAATGGTCACGCTGCAGTACCCGAGCGGAGTGATCGCCAGCATCGACTGCTCCTGGAGCTGGCCGGTGTCGTCGCCCACCTGGGGCGGGCTCACGCTGCAGGTCGTCGCCGAGCACGGCACGATCACGGTCAGCCCCTTCGCGCAGGGCGTCGCCGGACACGACGCGCACGGCGAGACCTGGGACCCCGTGGGACTCGACCTGGACGCACTGCTGCTCGCCGAGTTCGTCGCCGCGGTCCGCGAGGGCCGCCGGCCGCAGCCGGATGCCGGCGTGGGCGTGCGCACCGTCGAGATCGTGAAGGCCGCCCAGGCCTCGGCGGCCCGCGGCGGCGAGGTCGTCGCCCTGGCCTGACGATCCGCGCCGACGGATCGTCCTGACGAAGAAGTGAGGAGAACCACCGCATGACCGAGAGCTGGCGGGAACGGGCTCTGGCGGTGATGCCGGTGGGCTCGAGCACCAATTCGAAGGCCCCGTCGCTGCTGCCGGAGGAACCCGAGGTCATCGTCCGCGGGCGCGGATGCAGGGTCTGGGACGACCGCGGCAGGGAGTTCATCGACTTCCGCTGCGCTCTCGGACCGATCACGCTCGGCTACGCCGATCCCCGGGTCGACGAGGCGATCCGCCGGCAGCTCGACGACGGGATCCTGTTCGGCCACCCGCATCCGCTCGAGACGACCACGGCCGAGCTGTTCTGCTCGATGGTCCCCGGCGCCGAGGCCGCGCGGTTCCTGAAGACCGGGGGCGAGGCGCTCGCCGCGGTGATCCGCATCGCGCGGGCCCACACGCGCCGCGACCGGGTGGTGCAGATCGGGTACAACGGCTGGCTGAACTCGCTCGCCGCGGGTGCCAGGGTGCTGCCCGGGGCCGTCTCCGACTCGATCCCCGGTGTGCCGGCGGCGCTCGCAGCGCTGCACCACGCCGTCGACTGGGACGACCGGGAGACCCTCGACCGCCTGTTCGCCGAGCAGGGATCTGAGATCGCGCTCATCCTCGTCGCGGCGGACTACCCGTCGATCCCCGCATCCGCCGGGTTCTACGCCTACCTGCGCGAGCTGGCCGACCGGCACGGCGCGCTGCTCGCCTACGACGAGATGGTCACGGGCTTCCGGGTGGCGCTCGGCGGCATGGCGGAGTTCACCGGGGTGCTGCCCGACCTGGCTGTGCACGGCAAGGGCGTCGCGAACGGGATGCCGCTGTCGGTGTACAGCGGCCGTCGCGATGTGCTCGGCGTGCTCGACCGCGGCGAGGTCGTCGTCACCTCGACCTATGGCGGCGAGACGCTCTCGCTCGCCGCAGCATCGACGACGATGACGATCCTGCGCGATGAGGATGTCCCTGCGAAACTGCGCCGCTCGGGCGAGCGGATGCAGGCCGGGCTGAACGCGCTGTTCGAGGATGCCGGCGTCGCGCTGCGTCTGGACGGGCACCCGACCTGCCCGCAGTTCGTCGGCGACGGCGCCCTGATCGACGCGTTCCTGCGCGCCTCCTTCGCCCACGGGGTGTCGTTCTACCGGGTCGTGTACGTGAACGCCGCGCACACCGCGGACGACCTCGACGAGGCACTCCGTCGTGCCGCCGCCGCCATCGAGGACATCGCATGACCGTCATCGACGCGCACACCCATCTCGACGACGGACGCTTCGATCCGCGCGTGCTCGACCTCGGCGATCGGCTCGGCATCGACCTGTTCCTGTGCACCGACATCGGCGCCTTCATCGCGCATCCGTCGATCGACGAGGTGCGCGAGATGAACCGCACGCTCGCGGGCGAACTCCGCAGGCACCCGGATCGGCTGCGCGGCTACTGCTACGTCAATCCGCGATACGGCGCCCGGACCATGGACGACCTGCGCCGCAACGTCGAGGACGAGGGGATGATCGGGATCAAGCTGTGGATCGCGACCCTCGCCGACGACGCGCTGTGCGATCCGATCCTGGAGTACGCCGCCGAGCACCGTCTGATCGTGCTCACGCACGCCTGGCGCAAGAACGTCGGCGGGTTCCCCTACGAATCGACCGCCGAGCACGTGGCGCGCGCCGCGGCGAGGCATCCCGACACTCGGTTCCTCATGGCGCACCTGGGCGGTCAGCCCGAGTCGGCGACCGCCGCGGTGCTGCCGCATCCGAATGTGTGGGTCGACACCTCGGGCACCCTCATCGGTGCCGGCGAGGTCGCACTCGCCGTGGAACGGCTGGGCGCCGAACGAGTGGTGTTCGGCTCCGACCTGCATCACGTGGACCTGGTCGAGAACGTCGGAAAGATCCTCGCCGCGCGGCTGGAACCCGCCGAAGAGGCTCGGGTGTTCGGCGGGAACATCGCGCATCTGCTCGAGGAGGCCTCCCGGTGACCGCACGCGCCCACGAACTGCTCGACGGCTTCACCCGACTCGGTGCCGTCGACACTCTCGCCCTTCTCGGTCAGTGGCCGTACCGGCTCGGCGCCGCGGCAGCCGCCGACGGCCTGCGCGCGCACGCCCGCCGGCTCGGGCTGCAGCAGCTCTGGGTGTCGCATCTCGCGACGCTCACCGGCTTCGACACCCGCACCGGCAACGAAGCGCTGCGGAGCACCTGCGGCGACGACCCGCTGTTCCGCCTGTTCGCGGTCGTCGACCCGGGCGCACCGGAGTGGCGGAGGGAGCTGGCCTGGGCCGCGCGGGAGGGCTTCACCGGAGTGCGCCTGTTCCCCGGCGACCACGGCACGTCGGTGGAGGCGCTGCGGCCGGTGATCGACGAGGCCGCCGCGCTCGGGCTGACGGCGCAGATCGTGCTGCGGCTCGACGATCCGCGCGTGCGTCATCCGCGTTCGCCGGCGATCGATCCCGGGATTCCCGAGGTCGCCGAGCTGGTGCGCCGTGCGCCCGCTCATCCGCTCGTGCTCAGCGGCCTCAACCGGCTGGAGTGGATCGAGCTCGGCAGGCACCTCGGTGACGACGTCCCCTCGCACGTGCTTCTCGATCTGTGGCATGTGAACGGCCCGACCTTCGTCGGCGACACCTGGGGCGATGATCCGGGCCGATGGGTGTTCGGCAGCGGATTCCCCGTGCAGGCCGCCGAGCCCACGGCCCTGCAGATCGCAGCCGCATCGATCACCGACGACGCGCGCCGACGGATCGCCGCCGGCAATGCCCTGCTGCTCCAGGCGTCCCTCCGAGACACGGAAGAATGAACTCATGACCACCGCCGAGACCGCCAGGCTGCAGGCCGCCCTCACCGCCGAAGAGCCCCTGAACTGGGTGATCACCGGCGACTCGATCACGCACGGACTGATCCACACCCAGGGCGGGCGCAGCTACCCGGAGCACCTGCACGAGCTGATCCGCGGCGAGCTGGCCCGCACCCGCGACATCGTGATCAACTCCGCGATCAGCGGGCACAAGATCGTGCAGATCCTCGCCGACTTCGACCGTCGCGTCGCATCGTGGAACCCCGACATCGTCACGCTGATGATCGGCACCAACGACTGCTCGACCGCGGTCGCGACGCTCGAGCCCGCGGACTTCGGCGCGTCCATCTCCGAGTTCGTGGCGCGCGTGCGCGCGCTCGGCGCCGTCCCGGTGCTGCTGACGCCGCCCTCGGTCGACGTCGCCGCCGCTCCGGAGCGCGCGCGCATCGGCGCGTTCGCGCAGGCGATCCGCGATGTCGCCGCACGCGACGACGTGCTGCTCGTGGACCAGCACGCCCGCTTCGCCGAGGTCGGCCACGGCGGAGTGCCCTGGGGTTTGATGAACGACCCGTTCCACCCGAACGAAGCCGGCCACGCGCTGCTCGCCCTCGAGGTCGCAGCCGCGCTCGGCGTCCGTCCGGAGCCCTCGCGCGCGCTCACGCTGCTGCGGGCGCAGGTCGCTGCCGCCTCGCTCAACCCCTGAGTCCGGGCCCGAGAGGGCACCCCGCACGCCCCGACGCCCGGATCCGCGCCCTGATCGCCCATCCGCGCCGAACCCTGCCGCCGCGCCCCCGACCGTCCTAGGCTCGGAGCACCGACGAAGGGAACGCGCATGCGCATCGACCTCAGCGGCAGGACCGCTCTCGTGACCGGATCGACCCAGGGGATCGGGCAGGCGATCGCCGCCGCGCTCGCCGACGCCGGCGCACGCGTCGCCGTGAACGGCCGCAGCGCGGCGAAGGTGGATGGCGCCATCGCCGAGCTCGCTGCCGACGGACGCGAGTTCATCGCGGCGCCGGGCGACGTCACCACCGAGGAGGGCGCGGCGGCGGTGCTCGCCGCTGCCGGCCAGGTCGACGTCCTCGTGAACAACCTCGGCATCTTCGGTGCCGAGGAGCCGCTCGCGATCACCGACGACGAATGGCGGCGCTATTTCGACGTCAACGTGCTCGCCGCCGTGCGCCTCATCCGCGCCACGCTGCCCGGTATGACCGAGCGCGGCTGGGGCCGCATCCTGAACATCGCGAGCGACTCCGCGATCGTGATCCCCGCCGAGATGATCCACTACGGCATGTCGAAGACGGCGCTGCTCGCGGTCTCGCGCGGCTTCGCGAAGGCCGCGGCCGGCACGGGCGTGACGGTCAACTCGGTGCTTGCGGGGCCGACGCACACCGGCGGCGTGGAGGACTTCGTCTATCAGCTGGTCGACAAGGACCTGCCGTGGGATCAGGCGCAGCGCGAGTTCATGATCACGCACCGGCCGCAGTCGCTGCTGCAGCGGCTGATCGAGCCCGAGGAGATCGCGAACATGGTCGCCTATCTCTCCTCGCCGCTGGCGTCGGCGACGACCGGCGCCGCGGTCCGCGTGGACGGCGGCTACGTCGACTCGATCGTGCCGTGATGCGCGCCGATCACTACGACGAGTTCGCGGACGGCTACGACGCCGAGAACGCCGCCAGTCTCGTCAACGCCTACTACGAGCGTCCCGCGATGCTCGAACTCGCCGGCGATGTCCGCGGACGCCGCATCCTCGACGCGGGATGCGGCTCCGGTCCGCTGTCCGCGGCGCTGCGCGAACGCGGGGCGGACATGACCGGCATCGACGGCAGCCCGGCCATGCTCGACCTCGCCCGCGCCAGGCTGGGCACCGACGTGCCGCTGCAATTGGCCGACCTCGCCGAGCCGCTGCCGTTCCCCGACGACTCCTTCGACGACGTCGTGGCGTCGCTCGTGCTCCACTACCTGCCGGACTGGTCCGCCACGCTGGCGGAGCTGCGGCGGGTCCTGAAGCCGGGCGGCCGCCTGATCGGATCGGTCAACCACCCCTTCGCCCGCGCATACAACTACCCCGACGAGGACTACTTCGCCGTCGAGCAGTTCTCGGAGGAGTACGACTTCGCCGGGACGCCCGGGGTGCTCACGTACTGGCATCGGCCGCTGCACACGATCATCGAGGAGTTCGTCGCGGCCGGGTTCGAGATCAAGGTGATCGACGAGCCCGCGCATTCGCCGGACACGCCGCCCGAGCTGCTGCCGCCGCTGATCCGCAGCGGCGAGCGCACGCGGTTCATGTCGTTCCTGTTCTTCGTGCTCGTCGCGCCCTGACGTCCTTCGTCACTTCGTCTCGCTTCGAAGTGACGAAGGACGCCGCGGCTCAGCCCTCGAGCATCCCCTTCATCTCGGCGATCTCGTCGGTCTGCGCGTCGATGATCTTCTGAGCGAGGGCCGTGGCATCGGGGTTCTTCCCGTTCTCGACCTCGTCCTTCGCCATGTCGACGGCGCCCTCGTGGTGCACGATCATCTGCTCGAGGAACAGCTTCCCGGCATCCGCTCCGGACGCCGCCTCGAGGGCGGCCATGTCGTCAGCGCTCATCATGCCGTCGTCGTGGCTCATCGAGCCGTCGGCCTCCGGCACGCCCCAGTCGTCGAGCCAGCCCTTGAGCTGCTCGATCTCGGGCCCCTGCGCCTCCTTGATGCGGGTGGCCAGATCCGCGACCGCGGAGTCGAGGCCCTCCTTGCCGAGCACGAGATCGCTCATCTCGATGGCCTGCTCGTGGTGGCCGACCATCATGCTCGCGAACATCGCGTCGGCGTCGTTCGCCGCAGCATCGGATGCCGGCGACTGCGACATCCCCGGCATGTTCTCGTGCCCCGACGGCGTGGGCGTGCACGCGGCGAGAGTGGTCAGCGACAGGACTGCTGCGCCCGTGATCAGGGCGCGACGAATGGTGTTCATGGTTCTCCTTCAATGTTCGATGACGGTGCTTCGGCGCGCGGGCGCGCCAGAGCACGGGTCATCTGCGACTGATGCAGAGAACGTCGAGAGAGGGCGGCCACGGGGCGACGGGCGCCGCGGCGAGCGCGCGCCGCAGGATGCCGGGCGCGGGCAGTCCCCCGCGCAGCACCGGCGCGCGCAGCAGCAGGATGCCGGCGAGCAGTGCGAGCACGCAGAGCGCGGCCATCGCGCCGTCGGCGCCGGAGCCGTGACCGCCGGGTGCCTGCAGGACGGGGTACGCGTCGGCAGCCATCGGCTGCGGGGCATCCGTCGTCATCGTGGCATCCGCCGTCATCGCGTGGGTGACCGCGGTGTCGGACATGGCGTGGTGCTCGGAGGAGCCGTGCAGTCCTAGCACGTGCATGCCGAGCAGGCCTGCGAGCAGCACGATGACGGCGATCAGCCGTCCCGTCCGCAGCGAATACCCCACCTGGGTATCATACGACCGATCGCCCATCGCGGGCGTTCAGCGCGCCGCGGCCCGCCCGCTCCTGCGCCGCCGGACCAGCGCCCGGCCGCAGCCCGCGAGAGCGAAGACGCCGAGAGTCGCAGTGATCATGCCGAGGAGCGCGAACGCGACGGGCGCCAGTCCGTCGGCCGGGCTGGCATCGACCGTGCGCCCTCCGAGCGACCACAGTCCGACGAAGATCGGGCTCGATGCGCGGAGCCCGACGCCCAGGATCACGATCCCGACCCCGGTGATCGCCGCACTGATGGCGAGAGTGCTCAGCGGTCGCCTGGCGGATCTCTCCGCGCTGATCCCGAACGCTCCCCGCCCCAGGAATCCGGCCGTGAGCATGACAGCACA
This sequence comes from Microbacterium sp. NPDC057659, assembly GCF_042799915.1. Taxonomy (NCBI): domain Bacteria; kingdom Bacillati; phylum Actinomycetota; class Actinomycetes; order Micrococcales; family Microbacteriaceae; genus Microbacterium; species Microbacterium sp. NPDC057659. The sequence goes on from NZ_JBHVHU010000002.1 coordinate 263,700, forward strand.
CGCCATCCAGGCGATCCGCGTGACCGGGACGGCGCCCGCCGCATCGAGAACGGCGAAGTACATCACACCGCCGACGGCGAGCGATGAGCAGATGAACACCCACTGCGGCTCGACCCCGAGCATGCCGACGATCCCGGCGGCAGCGAGAAGGCAGGAGATTCCCGCCGAGAGCACCCCGGTCGCGATGGCCACGACCGGGTCGGCATCGGGCATCAGTGCCGGCGTCACGATCCATCCGATGCCGGCGCCGATCAGCGTCGCCGCGACGAGGATCGCCGCGCTCGTACCGGCCGACAGTCTCCAGCGGGCTTCTTCGCGCTCGCGCTCCTCACGCGCCTCACGGCGGGCTTGCCGCGCCTTCCGGCGCTTCTCCTGTTCCGTCGTCGACAGTTGCTTGGCCACGCGATCCCCCTCAGTCGGCGGTCGGCGCGTTGAGTGCCGCGAAGTACCGCGCCACGACCTCGAGCTCCTCGAGTGCGAATCCGGCGTGAACGCGTTCCATGTGCGCGGAGACCTCGGCGTAGGGCGAACCCTCGACGGGCGAGCTGATCCGCGCGAGCTGCTCCTCGTCGACCTGCACCACGACGCGGCGGCGGTCAGCAGGGTCGGAGACCCGGGTCACCAGCCCCTGCTTCTCCAATCGGTCGATGACGCGCGTCGTCGTGCTGCTCGGCAGCTCCGTGCGCTGACTGAGCTCGCCGGCGGTGAGCGGATGCCCGGCCCTGGCGAGCACGCCGAACGCCTGCAGATCGACGACGTTCAGGCCGAGGGTCCGCGCGATCCGCTCGTTGCGCAGCACGGCGTCCGCGATCAGCACCTGCATGTCGGCGTTGAGACGGCCGATCACCTCGGACCTGCTTGACATCGTTTCCTCCCACGCATATTCTCTCCGTTGTGGAATTATCCCGATTCGGAAATATTCCATGAAGGAGACATCAACAGTCTAAGGAAGGACTCCTCATGGCCACCACCACGCGACGAGGGCTTGCCGTCGGCATCCTCCTGTTCGCCTCGTTCATGGACCTGCTCGACGTGACCATCGTGCAGGTCGCGCTCCCGTCGATCGGCGCCGGGCTCAAGACCGGCCCTGCCGCGCTCGAGTGGATCGTCTCGGGCTACATCCTCGCCTTCGCGGTCGCCCTCATCACGGGCGGCCGGCTGGGCGACATCTTCGGCCGCAAGCGGCTGTTCCTGATCGGCATCATCGGCTTCACCGTCGCCTCTGCGCTGGCCGCCTCGGCATGGTCGGGCGAGGCGCTCGTCGCGTTCCGGGTCATCCAGGGTCTGTTCGCCGCACTCATGGTGCCGCCGCTGCTCGCCACCATCCAGGCGCTGTACTCGCCGCGCGAACGCGCCCCGATCTACGGCCTGGTCGGTGCCGTCACCGGACTGGCCGCCGTGATCGGCCCGCTTCTCGGCGGCTGGCTCGTCGACGCCGACATCGCCGGACTCGACTGGCGGTCGATCTTCTTCATCAACCTGCCGGTGGGCATCGTGATCGCCGCGCTCGCGGTGCGCTTCGTGCCCGAGACCCGCTCGGAGCGCCCGCTGCGCACCGACCTGTGGGGCGTGGTGCTGCTCACCGCGACGCTGCTGTGCCTGATGATCCCGCTGATCGAGGGACGCTCGCTGGGCTGGCCGGTCTGGCTCTGGTCCGTCGTCGGCGCCGGCGTGGTGCTGCTGGCCCTGTTCATCGTCCACTCCCGCCGCCGGATGGCGCGAGACGGATCGGCACTGCTGCCCCTGCCGCTGTTCCGCAACCGCGGCTTCTCGGCCGGACTCGTCACCCAGGCGATGTTCCAGGGCGCGATGAATGCGTTCACGCTGCCGTTCCTGCTCTACCTGCAGCTCGCGCTGGGCTTCGACGCGCTGGGCGCCGGCCTGAACCTGCTGGCCTTCAGCATCGGCGCCATGCTCGGAACCGGCCTGGCCGTGCCGCTCACCGCGAAGCTCGGCAAGGCGCTGATCGCCGCCGGCTGCGTGCTGATGGGCGCTGGTATCTGGTGGACGTACGCGGTGCTGGTCGCCACGGGCGCCGGGTTCACCGGCTGGGCGGCGGTCGGCGGCATGCTCACCGCCGGCGTCGGACTCTCGCTGATCATCATTCCGCTCGTCGACGTCGCACTCGCGACCGTTCCGGTGCAGGATGCGGGTGCGGCATCCGGCACCTACAGCACCTTCCAGCAGATCGGCGCGGCCGGCGGCATCGCCGTGTCGACGACGATCTTCTTCGCCCTGATCGGCGACGACTGGAGCCGCACGTCGATGATCGACGCCCTCGGCGCCTCGGTGACCGTCGCGCTGATCGGTCTCGCGATCGCCGCCGCGGCCAGCCTGCTGCTGCCCGGCGTGCGCGCCGTGCGGGCGCACCTCGCCGAGGAGCACGCGCTGGCGGAGGCGGATGCCGCGGAGGCGGTCACGGTCCCCGGCCGTTGAGCGAGCGACGGTCGTTGAGCGAGCGACGGTCGTTGAGCGAGCGAAGCGAGACGAAACGCACAGACGAAACGCCCCGAGCGGGTCACGCCAATAGCCTGGCAAATGGTCAGCACACGCTGTATGGTCAGTGCGTGCTGACCATTGCCTCGCGAACGGACGTGATGAACCGCCTCGGGCGGGCCATGTCCGACCCGACCCGCTCGCGCATCCTGCTGTCCCTGCTCGATGGCCCGGGATATCCCGCGAAGCTCGCCCGCGACCTCGATCTCACGCGCACGAACGTGTCGAACCACCTCGCCTGCCTGCGCGGATGCGGCATCGTCGTCGCAGAGCCCGAGGGCCGGCAGACCCGCTACGAGATCGCCGATCCGCACCTCGCCGCCGCGCTCACCACGCTGGTCGAGGTGACGCTCGCCGTGGACGAGAGCATTCCCTGCATCGACCCCGCCTGCACCGTTCCCGGCTGCTGCGGCACGGAGCAGCCGTCATGACGACCGCAGTTCTGACCCCGGAGCGGACCGCGGTGCTGCGGCGACGGATCAGGATCGTCGTCGCGATCACGATCTCCTGGAACGTGATCGAGGCCATCGTCGCCCTCGCGGCAGGAGGAGCGGCCTCCTCGGCCGCACTGATCGGGTTCGGGCTGGACTCCATCGTGGAAGTGCTCTCCGCCGCGGCGGTCGCCTGGCAGTTCGCAGCACCCGATCCCGAGCGACGTGAGAAGACCGCCCTGCGGGTGATCGCCGTCTCGTTCTTCGGGCTCGCGGCCTACGTGTCCGTCGACGCGGTCCTGTCGCTGGCCGGGTTGCGCGAAGCGGAGCACTCGCCCGTCGGCATCGCCATCGCCGCACTGAGCCTGCTGGTGATGCCGTTCCTGTCCTGGTTCGAGCGCCGCACCGGCCGCGAACTCGGTTCGGCGTCCGCGGTGGCGGACTCCAAGCAGACCCTGATCTGCACCTACCTCTCTGCCGCCCTGCTGGTCGGACTCGTGCTGAACAGCCTGCTCGGGTGGGCATGGGCCGATTCCCTCGCCGCGCTCGTCATCGCCGGCTTCGCGATCCGCGAGGGCGTCGAAGCCTGGCGTGGCGACGCGTGCTGCGCGACGCCTGTCGCCGTGCTCACCGGAGAGCGCGAGGCCGACCACTGCGACGATGGCTGCTGCAGCCCGAGCTGAGCACCGGATCACCGGCCGATCGGGTGCACCACGACCCGGCGCCGGTCGCGCACCCAGACCTCGCCCGTCTCGCGATGCTCGGCGCGCGAACTGAAGCGGTACCGGTACGAGACCGCCCGCACCCAGCGCGGCGTGCGCCCGTCGAAGGGGTCGGCGGCAAGGAGGCGCAGCGTCGGCGCATCCGCCTCGAGCAACCGCACCAGGAAGACCAGAAACCAGTCGTCCAACGAGTACCCGAGCGGCAGGAACCACATCAGCCAGTCCAGTCGCAGGTGGTAGGGCGCGAACTGCCGGGGCACCCGGCCCAGCTCCCCCGGCTTGCCCTTGAAGGCGTACTCGACCCACTCCGCGGCATCCGGATCCTCGTCGAGCGTGCCCTCGACCACGATCTCGATGCGCTGCTTCGTGACCGTCCCGAACGCCCCGTAGGCGTTCGCGAGCTGCCACGGATTGAAGCTGGCGTTCATCATCTGTCTGCGCGCGAACAGATTGAGCAGCGCGGGCCGGCTGATGACGACGTAGAGCAGGCCGACGGCGGAGGTGATCACGAGCCAGTAGAGATCCACCTCGCCGGTTCCTGAGCGAGCGAAGCGAGCGTCGTACTGAGCGAGCGAAGCGAGACGAAGTGACGAAGGGCGCTCAACGACCGGGATCGCCGAGAAGGCCAGCACGATCGTCGCCCAGTTCAGCCACGCGAAGTTGCCCGTGATCACCAGCCAGCACTGAGTGGCGATGACGATCGCGGCGGCGACTGCACCCACGACGAGCGGCACCGGACCCGGCACCCACAGCGACAGGATCGAGGCGAACAGGAAGAACGGCACCACCAGCTGGGCGAAGTGGTTGCCGATCACCTCGCCCTTGTGGAACCAGCGCGGCAGGAGGTGTGCCTGACGGCTCAGCGGGCCCGGCATCGGCTGCGTCTCGTGATGGAACGTCAGCGCGGTCAGGTCTCGCCATTCGCGCCCGCCGCGGATCTTGATCATCCCGGCACCGAACTCCAGCCGGAAGACCAGCCACCAGAACAGCACGATCACCACGGTCGCCGGCGGCTGGTCACGCGAGCCGAGGAACGCGGCGAGGAACCCCGCCTCGAGCAGCAGCATCTCCCATCCGAAGGAGTAGAAGGTCTGCCCGATCGTGACGATCGACATGTATCCGAGCCAGAGCAGCAGGAAGGCGATCATCGGCACCCACGGCGGGCCGAGCTGCGGGATGCCGGCGACGAGCACAGCGGAGAGCACGATGCCCGTCCAGCACAGCGCGATGAGGCGCCGGTCGGTGTAGCGGATGACGCGGAACAGCGTGGGCCGCCGCATCCGATGCTTCCCCGCCGCCACCCAGGCGAGCAGCTCGGGTGCAGGCAGCAGTCCGCGCTCGCCGAGCAGCGGACGGAACTGGTTCAACGTCGACACGAACGCGACGAGGTACAGCGCCGCGATGCCGCGCTGCAGCACTTCGCGCGCGAACCAGAAGTCCGGCGCCGCGAAACCGTCCATGCCGAAAGGCTACGACCGCCGTCCGGCTCTGCGGTAGGGCAGCGGCGGCCGCTTGACCGTGACACGAAACGGGGGCCGACACGCCGGATGTCGGACAGAACACGGCGTTCCGTCCGACATCTGGCGTGTCAGCCCCCGAACTGTGTCGGGTCGAATGACCGTCAGGCCTGCGGCAGCGCCGCGACCACGTCGATCTCGACGAGGATGTTCGCCAGCTGCGAGCCCACGGTGGTGCGCACCGGGTACGGAGCCGTGAAGAACTCCTCGTACGCCGCGTTGAACTCCGCGAAGTCGGCGAGGTCCTGCAGGTGCACGGTCGACTTGACCACGTCGTCCATGGTCAGGCCGTGCACGGCGAGCACCTTCTGGATGTTGCGCAGCACCTGGCGGGTCTGGTCGCCCACGTTGTCTGCGATGGCGTGGTCGTTCGCGGCATCCTGCGGGCCGAAGCCGGCGGTGTACAGGAATCCGTTCGCGACGACCCCGTGGCTGTAGGGGCCTGCGGGGGTGGGGGCGCCTTCGGCGTAGAAACCGATCTTGTTAGCCATGTTGTTCTCCTTCTTCTCGGTTCGGTCGGTTCGGTTCATCCCAGCTGGTGGGAGATCTCGGCGGCGGCCTCGCGCAGCACGGGTACGCGCTGCTCGAGCTGCTCGCGGCTCTGGGCGGCGCGCAGCGCCGTGAGCGACAGCGCTCCGACGACACCCGCCGAGGTCACGATCGGCACGGCCACGCAGCCCACGAAGTCCTCGAACTCCGCGTCGTCGAAGGCCCAGCCGCGGCGGGCGGTCAGGGCGAGGTCGGCGTCGAGGGCGGCACGACTGGTCAGGGTGTTCGCCGTGTGCCGATGCCAGTCGCAGCCCGCGAGCAGTGCGTCTCGACGGTCCGCCGGAAGCTCCGCCAACACGGCCTTGCCGATGCCGCTGCAGTACGGAAGCACGGCGGCGCCGACGCGGGAGTACATCCGCACGCCCGCGGCATCCTCGACCTTGTCGACGTAGACGATCTCGTCGCCGATCAGCGCTCCGACGTGCACGGTGTTGCCGACGATGCGGTGCAGGCGGCGCACCTGCGCGAAGGCCGCGCCGCGCAGGTCGAGCTGCTCGAGGGCGGCGCCGCCCAGCACGGCGAGCTGCATGCCGACCGCGTAGCGGCCGTCGGGCTGCTTGCGCACGAACCCGACCTGCTCCAGGCTCTGCAGTTCGCGGAACATCGTGGTGCGGTGGATGCCGAACTGCGCGGCCAGCTCGGCCGCCGACATGGGCCCTGCGGCGATGGACGCCAGCACAGCGGCGGCACGGGTGACGCTCTGCGACATCAGGCGTCCCCTCTACGCAGCCCGCGACCGGGGAGGGCGCCGGTCGGCTCGCCGTCAGCGAGAACGCGGACGCCGGCGACGAACACGTCGTCGATGCCGAGCGCGAGTTCACGCGGGTCGTCGTAACTGGCGCCGTCGGCGACGGCCTCCGGGTCGACGAGCACCACGTCGGCGACCGCGCCGGGCTCGATCGCACCGCGCCGGACGAGGCCGAAGCGCTGCGCCGGGTGCGCGGACAGGTGCTGCACGGCATCCGCCCACGACCAGGTGCCGAGCTCGCGGACGAACTCGCGCAGGTACCGCGCGAAGGATCCGGCCGCGCGCGGATGCGGATGCTTGCCGATGAAGATGCCGTCCGACCCTCCAAGGTGCCCCGGGTGCGCGAAGATGCGCGCCAGCTCGGTCGCCGGACGCGGATTGTGCACCGCCATGACGGCGCTGCTCTCCATGCGGGATGCCGCGAGCAGGTCGAGCGCGAAGTCCATCGGGTCGGCTCCGGTGCGAGCGGATGCCTCGCGCAGGGTCAACCCGTGCGCCCAGTCGTAGGCAGGCGCCGCGATGTGCGCGAGCGTGATCATGTCGGGCCAGTCAGGGCCGAGACTGGGGCTGTTCGAGGCGCGCTGCACGCAGGCGGCGCGCAGCGCCTCGCGGCCATCGGCGTCGGTGAGACGGGCGACGGCCTCATCGACGGTGAGCGCAGACACCTCGGGCGGCAGCAGCGGCATGCCGAGCAGCGTGCAGCCGCGGATGTAGGGGTAGGCATCGAAGGTGGCGTCGACGCCGGCCGCGGCGAGCGCGTCGAGCTGGTCGAGCACGATGTCGGCGTCGGCGTGCAGGTGCGAGACGTGCACGGGCAGCGGGGCACCGGCATCCGTCGTGGCGATCCGCGAGATCTCCGCCATCTCGGCGATGCCGGCGGCGCTGTTGTTCTCGTAGCCGCCGCGCATGTGGCTGACGTACACGCCTCCTGCGGCGGCGACCGGCACGCACAGTGCGGCGATCTCGTCGGCGTCCTGGAAGATGCCCGGCACGTAGTCGAGCCCGGTCGACAGGCCCAGCGCGCCCTCCGACATCCCCTGCGTCACCAGCTCGGCCATCCTGGCCCGCTCGTCGGCGGACGCCGGGCCGGTGCGACGGCCGCAGACCTCGAAGCGCACGGTGCCCGCGGGCACGAGGTACCCCGCGTTCAACGGCGATGCGCCGTCGACGGATTCCAGCAGGGCGGCGACGCCTCCGCCCCGATAAGTGGGGTGCGGGCCGTTGATCGCGGCGAAGTACTCGGTCGCGTACGCGCCGTCGCCGGGCGCGTACGAGATGCCGTCCTGCCCGCCGATGACGGTGGTGACCCCCTGCCGCAGCAGCGAGGTGGTCACCGCGGAGTCCTGCAGCAGGCCGTCCGCGTGGGCGTGCGCATCGATGAAGCCGGGCAGGATCAGCCGGCCGGTCGCGTCGATGACCACATCGCCGGGCTGCTCCGAGACGTCGCCGACCGCGGCGATCATCGCGCCGTCGATGACGACGTCGGCGCGCGTCACGCCGGCGGGCGAGACGACCGATCCGCCGCGGAGAACTGTACGACCGGACATGTCGCTCCTCAGAAGTACGTGCGGACGAGGCCGGTGACCACGCCGGACTCGAGCGAATCGATCACGGGCAGCACGCGCCACTTGTCGAAGGCGGTGCACGGGTGCGAGAGGCCGAACCTCACGACGGAGCCGACCGTGAGCGGCTCGGCCGGGCGCACGTAGGAGTGCTGGTCGTTCATCGCGGAGAGGGTCGCGTCGACGGGATGCCAGGGACCCGCGAGATCGTCGGCCGCGGCGCGCGGGATGGGCAGGCCCTCGTCGTAGGGGAAGTCGCGCTTGCCGGCATCCACCAGCGCGAGAGCAGGCTCGGGGCTCGAGACGACCCGCGCGATGCCGTGCATCGCGTTGACGAAGTGCGGGCCCTCACCGCTGCCGCCCTCGTCGAACGGCGAGATGCCGCGGTAGAAGCCGTCGTCGTGCACGATGTAGGCGCCGGAGCGCAGCACGAAGCGGGTGCGTCCGTCGCGCTCGGCGCCGGACCAGACGTCGGCGACGACCTCGAAGTAGGCGCTGCCGCCGGCGGTGACGTACACGTCGCCGTCGCTGTAGAGCGGCGTGATCGTGCGGTGCAGCGCCAGCTGCGCCTCGAGGTAGGAGCGCACGGCGGCGAGCCCCGCCTCGGAGCGGTCGTGCGCGAGGCTGCCCTCGTAGCCGGCGACGCCGGCCAGTCGCAGCACGTCGGATGCGGCGATCCGCTCGGCGATCGCCACGGCCTCCTCCGACGAGCGGGCGCCGGTGCGTCCGCCCTCGGCACCCAGCTCGACGCAGACGTCGACCGGACGAGGCACGCCGACGGCGCGCAGACCGCGCTCCATCGCATCGACCGTGGCGAGCGAGTCGGCCCAGCACACGAAGCGGAGGCCGGGGTCGGCGAGCTCACCGGCGAGCCAGGCCAGCGAGCGGGCGTCGACCGCGGCGTTCGCGAGCATGATCGAGTCGAAGCCGAAGTCGCGGGCGGTGCGCACCTGACCCATGGTCGCGAGGGTGATGCCGAGGGCGCCGGCGTCGAGCTGGCGCTGCCACAGGTCGGGGGCCATCGTCGTCTTGCCGTGCGGCATGATCTCCAGGCCGCGCTCCGCGCACCATTCGGCCATGGTCGCCACGTTCGCCCGCATCGCGGCGTCGTCGAGCACGATCAGCGGAGTCCAGAACTCGTCGAGACGCGGCTTGGTCGCGAGGAAGGCGGATGCGGTCATGCCGACGGCGCGCACCGGGATGCCCTTGTCCCGTGCGGTCAGCAGCTCGTCGTTCAGGTCGTTCATCTCACACTCTCCTCACGTTGTGCATATGTTGCAACATCGGTTGCATTCTGCGCACATGCCGTCTCATCATGGTAACCATGCCCGACGCCTCCGCACCACGCCTCATCACCATCGGTGAGACCATGGCTCTCGTCACCCCCGCACTCGCGGAGCCGCTGGCCACCGCCGTGGACGTGCGACTGCTCGTCGGCGGAGCCGAGTCGAACGTCGCGATCCACGCCGCCCAGCTCGGCGTGCCGACCGCCTGGGTCAGCGCCCTCGGCGACGACGCCCTCGGCGTGCGCGTGCGCGATGAGGTCGCCCGCCACGGCGTCGACGTGCGCTGGGTCACCACCGATCCGTACGCACCGACCGGCGTCTACTTCAAGGACCCGGGGCGCGGAGTGCTGTACTACCGGCGCGGATCGGCGGCCTCGGAGATGAGTCCGGCGACCGTCGCCGAGATACCGCTCGAGCAGGCCGAGATCGTGCACGTCTCGGGCATCACGCCCGCACTGTCGGCCACCTGCTTCATGCTGATCGACGCCGTCATCGATCGCGTCGACGCCGGGTCGGGCGTCCTGAGCTTCGACGTCAACCACCGGGCAGCCCTCTGGGAGCCCGACGCGGCGGCCCCGGTGCTGCTCGCTCGCGCGCGGCGCGCGGGCATCGTCTTCGTCGGGCTCGACGAGGCCGAGGGCCTGTGGGGAACCTCCGATGCGGACGCCGTGCGCGCCCTGCTCCCCGAGCCGGAACTGCTCATCGTCAAGGACGGCGACGTCGGCGCGACCGAGTTCCAGCGCAGCGGCGACGCCGACGTGCGCACCTTCGTGCCCGCGATCAAGACCGAGGTGGTCGAGGCCGTCGGCGCCGGCGATGCGTTCGCCGCCGGCTACCTCGTCGCCCGGATGCAGGGCGCGGATGCCGCCGAGCGACTCGCCGCGGGCCACCGCAGGGCGCACCTCGTGCTGCAGTCCACCGGCGACCTCGTGCCCGACAACGACTGAGAGGCCCCTCATGACCGACAACTCCGTGTTCGAAGAGATCTTCCGCGACGTGCCGCTGATGGCGATCCTGCGCGGGATGGGGGTCGAGCGCACGCTCGCCACCGCCACCCGTGCGTGGGACCTCGGCATCACCGCCGTCGAGGTGCCCGTGCAGACGCCGACCGACGTCGAAGCGCTGCGTGTGCTCGCCGAGGCGGCCCGCGAGCGCGGCCTGACCGTGGGCGCGGGGACCGTCGTGTCGCGCGAGCACGTGCGCCAGGCCGCCGAGGCGGGCGCTGCGTTCACCGTGAGCCCCGGCTTCGACGTCGACGTCGTGCGCGCCTCGCACGAGGCGGGGATGCCGGCCCTTCCCGGTGTCTCCACCGCCTCGGAGGTGCAGCACGCGCTGGGCGAGGGACTCACCTGGCTCAAGGCGTTCCCGGCATCCCTGCTCGGCACCGGCTGGTTCCCGGCCATGCGCGGGCCGTTCCCGCAGGCGCGGTTCGTCGCCACCGGCGGCATGGACTCCGGGAACGCGCAGGCGTACCTGGATGCCGGGGTGCGGGTCGTCGCCGTCGGCTCCGCCCTCGAGGACGAGAGCCAGCTGCCCGCACTGGCCCGGCTGCTCGGCTGACGGGCGGCGCCCGCCGCGACATCCGGAGCCATGCTCCGCGTGTCGCGACGCGGATCCGAACGTGGGCACGGGAGCAGCCCCGGGTGCGAATCCGCACCCGGGGCTGCTCCGCGCTGTCGCAGCATCCGCTCGCTCAGACGGTGGTCTTCACCGTCGTCGTGGCGGCGAGCTCGTGCAGTCGGCCCGCGCCCTCCACGTCGGGGATGATCGACGCCTTCAGAGTCGCGATCACGCCGACGATCGAGATGACGGCGGCGTAGACGACCACCGGCCAGAACGACCCGCCCGCCCACGCGACCAGCGCGGTGCAGATGATCGGGGCCAGGCCGCCGCCGAGGGTGTTCGAGACCTGGTAGCCGATGTTCACCCCGGTCGTGCGCGCCTCTGCATCGAACATCTCGGCGAGCATCGTGGACAGCGTCGCCTGCATCGCGACGCCGAACACCACGAAGCCGAGGATCTGGCCGAGCCAGATCAGCCACATGTTGCCGGTGCTGAACAGCGCGAACGCCGGATAGACCATGGCCGCGAAGCCGAGGCATCCGATGATGTAGACCGTGCGACGGCCGATCCGGTCGGAGATGTGCCCCCACAGCGGCGCGACGACGATCTGCAGCAGGCCGACGATCATCGTGCCGGCGAAGCCCATCCACGCCGGCAGGTGCTTGTTCGACACCATGAAGCCCAGGCCGTAGGTGAGGATCACGTAGCCCGCGATCGACTGCGGCAGGCCGATCAGGATGCCCATGATCGCGTTCTTCGGGTGCCGGAAGGCCTCGACCAGCGGGTTGGCCTTCTTGCCCGCAGCGGCGAGCTGCAGGGCCTGCGTCTCGGTGAACTCCTCGGACTCCTCGAGGTGACGGCGCAGGATGACGGCCACGATGGCGAGCACGATCGAGAACACGAACGGGATGCGCCATCCCCACTGCAGGAACCACGACTCCGGCGCGAGGCCGAGAGCGGCCATGAGGCCGCCGGAGACCACGTTCGCGACACCGGCGCCGGTGATCAGGAACGCGCCGTAGAGTCCCTTCCTGCCGGTGGGCGCGGCCTCGACGACCATGGTCGCGGCACCCCCCATCTCACCGCCGACGAAGAAGCCCTGGAACAGGCGGCACAGGATCAGCAGCAGCGGTGCGGCGATGCCGATCACCTTGTCGGAGGGGATCAGGCCGATGCCGGCCGTGGCGATGCCCATGCCGACCACGGTGGTCATCAGCACGACCTTGCGGCCGACGCGATCCCCGACGATGCCCCAGACGATGCCTCCGACCGGGCGGAGGAAGAACCCGACCGCGAAGGTGGCGAACGATGCCAGCTGCGCGACCACCGGGTCGTCGGACGAGAAGAACACAGCGGGGAACACGGCGGCCGATGCCAGACCGTACAGGTAGTAGTCGTAGTACTCGATGAGCGTGCCGATGGCGCCACCGGCGACCGTCTTGCGCTGCCGAGGTGTCAAGCCGCGCGTCTCAGCGACTGTTGACATGGGAGCCTCCTTGCTCGGGTGATGCGGAGAATCGGGTGAAGTCGGATCCGCCCTCGACGTGGCGGGGCGTGGTGGCTAAACTAGCCCGACATAGACAATCTGTCCAGTACAAAGATTTTTTGTAAAGCAGAGGTGGACGATGGCGACCCAGTCGACGATGGATGCGACGGCGAGTGCCCTGGCGGGCGCCGCCGCCCGTCAGACCTACGAGAGTGCCGAGGAGGTGCTGCGGCTCTACCAGCCGGTGATGCGGGCCCTCGCCAGCGCGGCCGGACCGTCCGTCGAGGTCGTGCTGCACAACCTCGACGGCGCCGACGTCGACCTCGGACACACGATCATGGCCATCGAGAACGGGCACGTGACCGGGCGCTCCGTCGGCGGCCCCTCGACCTCTCTCGGCCTGGACGTCATGAAGGACCGGCAGGCCGACCACGACGCCTTCGGCTACCGGGGGACGACGAGCGACGGCCGCGAGCTGCGCTGCTCGTCGGTGTACTTCCGCAATGCCGCCGGCGACATCATCGCCTCGTTCTGCATCAACGTCGACCTCAGCCCGATCCAGCAGGCCAGGAACATGCTCGAGGCACTGCTGCCCGTGGCAGGCAGTGCCGGCAGCGCCGAGCCCGGCCCGCATGAGCACTTCGGCACCGACCTGGTGTCGGTGATGGACTCGATGATCACCGCCGCGATCGCCGAGATCGGGCGCCCTGTCGAGCAGATGTCGCGCGACGACAAGATCACCGTCCTCGAGCGGCTCGACCAGCGCGGAGCGACCCAGATGCGCAAATCGACCGAGGCGATCGCCAAACGGCTGGGCATCTCACGGGTGACCGCCTACGCCTACCTCGACGAGGCGCGCACGCGCGGTTGACCGGAGAGCAGGCAGACATGAGCGCAGCATCCGAAGAGGTCCTCGCCGCGCGGCTCGCGCACGTCGACGCTCGGCTCGCGTACGAGATCGACGTGGTCGCCGCCGCGGCGGCGGTCGAGCGGGGCGAGGCCGTTCTCGTCGACACCCGCCGCCAGGAGTCGTGGGACCACGGTCACATCGCCGGTGCGCTGCACCTGCCGACGAAGACGCTGGATGCCGGGATCGCCGAGCTCCCCCGCGACCGGATGCTGGTCGTGTACGGCTGGGGTCCCGGATGCAACGGAGCCACCGCCACGGCCCGCATCCTGCTCGCCGCAGGGCTCGACACCCGCGAGCTCTTCGGCGGTTACGAGTACTGGGCCCGCAACGGATTCCCGGTCGAGGCGGACGGGGTCGTCACGCGGCGGACGCCCGACCCGCTCGTCACAGCCGAGGCGTGAGACGACGGTGCCCCGTCCCGCACGAGGCGGGCCGGGGCACCGGCAGGACGCGAGAAGTCAGTCGACCTCGGTCTCGAACGCGTCGGGGTTGTTCTTCACCCACTCGGTGACGGCCTCGGACTCCTTGCCCTCGCCGTACTTGTTCACGACCAGGTCCTCGAGCTCGCCGTACTGCGCGTCGTCCAGCTTGATGCCGGCGATCAGCTCAGCCGCCTCGGGGTACTTCTCGCCGAAGCCCTTCGTCGCCAGGAAGTGCAGGCCCTCGGGCTCGCCCATCGCGCCCTTCGGGTCCTTCAGGTCCTTCACCTTGTAAGTGTCGTTGGCCCAGAACGGGCGCCACAGCGTGACGACGATGTCCTTCTGAGCCTTGATCGCCTTGTCCAGCTCGGTGAGCATGGCCGGGGTCGACGAGGTGACCAGCTCGTACTCGTCCTGCAGGCCGTACGCGGGGATCATCTTCTCCTGGGTCTGCTTGGTCAGACCGGCGCCCGGCTCGATGCCGATGATCTTGCCGTCGTACTGCGCACCCTTGCCCTTGAGGTCCTCGATCGAGTTGAGCTTCGAGTACTCGGGCACGGCGATCGTGAGCTTGGCGTTCTCGTAGTACGAGCCCAGGTCCTCGATCTTGTCGCCGTACTCGTCCATGTAGGACTTGTGCGTGAGCTCGGGCCAGGCCGACGGGTAGATGTCGACGTCGCCGCGGGCGAGGCCGGTGTACAGCGGGCCCGCCTCGGTGAGGGTCTTCAGCTCGACGTCGTAGCCGATCTTCTCCAACTGGTTCTGCAGCAGGTAGGCGGTGCTCAGGCCGTCGGTCCAGGACGGCAGGAAACCGAGGGTGATGGTGCCCTTGTCTCCGGAGCCCGATCCGGAGCCGCTGCCGCTGCCGCTGCCGGTGCCACCGTCGCCGCCGCTGGCGCAGCCGGCGAGGGCGAGCGCCGCCGTCGCGGCGAGAGCGATGGATGCTGTGAGGTGCCTCTTCTTCATGTTTCTTCCTTTTCGTATGTCATTCATCTCGATGTGCAGGTTCTTCGATCAGACGGTCGACGTGCGGCGGACCTTCTCGCGCTCGGTCTCCTCGTGGATCCGCGCGGCCTCGGCCGCGGCATCCGCCGCCGCCCGACGTCGCTGCGTCCGCCGCTTCGACAGCACGCCCAGCAGGGAGTCCTTGTTCTCGGCGGGAGTGCCCAGCGCCGCGGTGACGCGGTCGAGGAACACGGCGATCAGCACGACGCCCAGGCCCGCCTCGACACCCTTGGGGATGTTGATGGTCGAGATCGCCTCGACGACGAGCTTTCCGAGGCCGTCGGCGCCGGCCATGCCAGCGATGACCGCCATCGACAGGGCCAGCATGATCACCTGGTTGACGCCCGCCATGATCGTGGGCATGGCCAGCGGCAGCTGGATGCCGCCCAGGATCTGCCCGCTCTTGGCACCGAACGCCTGTCCGGCCTCGACGGTCTCGCTGTCGACGCCGCGGATGCCGAGCTCGGTGAGGCGCACGCCCGGGGGCAGAGCGAAGATCACGGTCGCGACCAGACCCGGCACCACGCCGATGCCGAAGAACACGATCGCCGGGATCAGGTACACGAAGGCCGGCATGGTCTGCATGAAATCGAGGATCGGCTTCAGCACGGCGCCGACCGTCGCGCTGCGCGCCGACCAGATGCCGAGCGGGATCGCGATGACGAGGGCGACGATGGTCGCCATCAGCACGAGGGCGAGCGTCTGCATCGCAGGCACCCAGAGGTTCATGCCGACGATCAGCAGGAACGACAGGGCAGTGCCGATCGCGAGCTTCCAGGAACGGACCAGCCAGGCCAGCAGCGCGGCGATGATGATGATCACCGGGAACTGCACCGACAGCAGCATGGCTGTCAGGCCGTCCACGAGGAACGTGACGATCACGGAGATCGCGTCGAGCACGCCGCCGAGGTTCGCCTGGATCCAGTCCACGCCTGCATCGACCCAGTCGCCGATCGGAATGCGGAAACCGTCCATCAGAGCACCTCTCCCTCGTCGCCGGATGCCGCGAAGGCGGCGCCGCCGCCCACGACGGGCGTGCCGATGGTGTCGGCGGGCTCGCCGAGCACCTCGTTGATGGTCGCCTGCGGCATCGGCTGCAGCGGCAGGGTGAGCTCCTCGGTCGCGGTGGTGCCGGGGCCGAGCGCGGCGAGCAGGGTGATGCGCGGGATGACGCCGACCAGACGGTTCCGGTCGTCGGTGACGGCGAGCGGTAGCACCGACTCGACGGACGGCACGAACAGATCCATCAGCACGGAGTCCTCGTTCACAGCCTGCGGGGCGGGCTTGATCACCGAGGCGAGGTCACTCGACCCCTTGCGCACCAGCTTCACGGCATCCCGATCGGTGACGATGCCGAGCAGGGTGCGGTCGCGACTGACGACGTAGGTCGCCGACATGTAGGCGTCGCGCATCTGGCGCAGCGCGGTGCGCGGGCCCGCCGACTCGGAGATCACCGGACGCGGACGCTCCATGACGTTCGCGGCGGTGAGCACGCGAGCGCGGTCGACGTCCTGCACGAACTGCTCGACGTAGTCGTTCGCCGGGTCGGTGAGGATGTCCTCGGGAGTGCCGATCTGCACGATGCGGCCGTCGCGCATGACCGCGATCCGGTCGCCGAGGAACATCGCCTCGTTCAGATCGTGCGTGATGAACACGATGGTCTTCTGCAGCTTGGCCTGCAGTTCGACGAGCTGCTCCTGCATCTCGCGGCGGATCAGCGGGTCGAGGGCCGAGAACGCCTCATCCATGAGCAGGATGTCGGTGTCCGCGGCGAGAGCGCGGGCGATGCCGACGCGCTGCTGCATTCCGCCGGACAGCTCGCCCGGCAGCTTGTCGCCCCAGCCGGCCAGACCCACCAGGGCGAGGATCTCTTCGGCCTTCTGCAGGCGTTCGGCCTTGCCGACGCCGCGGAGCTCGAGCGGGTAGGCCACGTTCGCCGACACCGTGCGGTGCGGCAGCAGCGCGAAGTGCTGGAACACCATCGAGATGCTGTCGCGACGGATCTCGCGCAGGCGCGATGACGACGCCTTGGTCAGCTCCTCTTCTCCGATGAGGATCTCACCGGAGGTGGTGTCGTGCAGGCCGTTGAGCATGCGGATGAGAGTGGACTTGCCCGATCCGGACAGGCCCATGATGACGAAGATCTCGCCTCTGTTCACCGTGAAGCTCGCGTCGATGACGGCTGCCGTTCCGGCATCCTTCACATCGTCGCGGCTCTCGCCGGCCTTCAGCCGTTTGACGGCCTGGTTCGGGTTCTTCCCGAACACCTTGTACAGATGACGCGCTTCAAGAGCGGTTTCAGACACGCTTCCCCCGTGGCTCACCTCGGGTGGGTGAGCCCACTTCGGTTACGCCCGGGTGGTGATCACGAGGCCGTTCGACTGCGTCGTGCTGGCGGCACTGGCCCGGATTTCGGATCCGGGCAGAGATCACCGACCATACGCCCGCATCTCACACCAGTAATAAGCACAAAGTTCGAAGAAAGACACGGTCGCGGACTGGTCTTCGGGCCGTCAGGCCCGCATTCCAACGTAACGAGTGGCTGATCGGGTGGCAAATTCTGTCACCCGATCGTGACCGGCGTCAACGCTTCGTGGACTTTGTGACGATGAACTTCGGGGTGCGTTCGACCTGCTCCGTCGGACCCACTTCGCGCTGCAGGATGCGGCGGTGGTCGAGGTGCGAGTTGAACACGGTCCACACCTCTCCGCCGGGTCTCGTCAGCCGCGCGGCGGCCTGGATCAGGCGGTGTCCCGCGGCCTCGTCGACGGCGCTTCCGAGGTGGAACGGCGGGTTCAGCAGGACGAGGTCCGCCGTGCCGACGGGAAGCTCGGAGCCGGCGTCGTCGAGCGTCACGGTCACGTTCTCGAGGCCGTTCGCGGCCATGGTCGCGCGGGCCGAACGGACGGCCGCCGCCGAGCGGTCGGTCGCGATGACCCGGGATGCCGGATGCTGCATCGCGTAGGTGGCGGCGAGCGCGCCCGTGCCGCAGCCGAGGTCGATGGCGACCTCCGCGCTCCGGATGTCGGGGAGCACTTCCAGAAGCACCCGCGTTCCGATGTCGATCCTGTCGCCGGCGAACGCTCCGCCGTAGGCGCAGAGGGTGAGTCCGGGATGGGCCGTGGAGACCGGGAACGGCGGAGGCCCGTCGGGTCGGCGCAGGCCGCGCGCCACGAGAAGCCGCGACTTCCGCTCGGCGCGCTGCGGCTGCACTTCCGCGAAGTACCGCCCGAGCACGTCGTTCTGCCCGAGCGACATGTGCTTGACCCGGCCGCCCGCGATGAGCACGACGTCTGGCTGCGCCCAGCGCGCGATGGCATCCGCGATCTCCTCCAACTCGGCGAGCGCCTTCGGCAGCTGCAGCAGAACGAGCCGGATGCCGGTGAGCAGACGCTCGTCGAGCTCGTGCTGCTCGAACGTCGGAACCCACGGACCGTCTGCTCCGCCGTCGGCGTGCTCCGCTGCGGCTCGCCGCGCGGCATCCGTTCCGTCTGTGAGTCCCAACGCGGCGGCGTTGCGCGCGAGCGCACGGCGCCCTGTCACGAGGTCCTGGTGCACGCGGATGCCCGGCATCCCGGCGTCCGTGAGGGCGAGCGTGATCGCACCGTACGCGTCTCCGATGACGGCGATCTCGTCACCGCGGATGCCGGTGGCGAGCGCCTCGCGCACGAGCAGCTCGTCCGTAGCGTCCCAGGCCTGCAGGTTCGGCGCCTCGACGTCGGGCGCGCGGCGCAGGCGCGTGAAGTCGAACTCGGGCACCCGCTCAGCGTACGCGGATCGGATCACCCTTGACTTCCCTCACGTTAGGTGGTTCATTAGTCAAGTAACTAACCGCATAACCGGAGGCGATGTGATCGACGAAGGCAGGCCGCTGTTCCTCCAGATCGCGGAGGCGATCGAGGCATCCATCCTCGACGGCACACTCGCCGAGGACGGGCAGGCGCCGTCGACCAACGAACTCGCCGCGTTCTACCGGATCAACCCGGCCACGGCCGCGAAAGGCGTCGCCATGCTGACAGACAAGGGCATCCTGCTCAAGCGCCGCGGCATCGGCATGTTCGTGGCCCCCGGCGCCCGCGCCATCCTGCTCGCCGAGCGTCGAACGGCGTTCGCCGAGCGCTACATCGACCCCCTCATCGCCGAGGCCCGCACGCTGGGACTCGGCCCTGACGACCTGACCGCACTGCTGCACGAGCGCGCCGCACTCACCGGAGCCTCGGGCACCGCAGCATCCACCGAAGGGAGCCCCTCATGACCACCGTCATCGGCGTGCAGAACCTCACCAAGAAGTACAAGGACAAGCTCGCCCTGGACGACGTGTCGCTGACGATCGAGGAGAACACGATCTACGGCCTGCTCGGCCGCAACGGCGCCGGCAAGACGACCCTGATGTCCATCCTCACCGCGCAGAACTTCGCCAGCGCCGGCGACGTCCGTGTCTTCGGCGAGCACCCCTACGAGAACGCCCGCGTACTCAGCCGGGTGTGCTTCGTGCGCGAGAGCCAGAAGTATCCGGACGACTCGACCGCCACGCACGTGCTCCGTGCGGCGCGGCTGTTCTTCCGCAACTGGGATCAGGAGCTCGCCGAGCGTCTGATCGACGACTTCCAGCTGCCGATGCGCACCCAGGTGAAGAAACTGTCCCGCGGGCAGACGTCGGCGGTGGGAGTGATCATCGGCCTGGCGTCCCGCGCCGAGATCACCTTCTTCGACGAGCCGTACCTGGGCCTCGACGCGGTGGCCCGGCAGGTGTTCTACGACCGGCTGATCGAGGACTACGCCGAGTCTCCGCGCACGATCATCCTGTCGTCCCACCTGATCGACGAGGTCGCCAGCCTGCTCGAGAAGGTCATCGTCATCGACGGCGGACGGATCCTGCTGAACGAGGACACGGATGCCGTGCGCGGCCGCGCGACGACGATCGTCGGCGACGCGACGAAGGTCGAGGCCTGGACGCAAGGTCGCGAGGTCATCCATCGCGAGGGGCTCGGACGCGTGGCATCCGTGACGGTCGTCGGCCGCCTCGAGGCCGCCGAGCGCACGAGGCTGACGGCGGACGGGCTCGATGTCGTCCCGGTCTCGCTGCAGCAGCTGATCGTCCGCCTCACGCAGAACGCCGCATCGTCGGCATCCGATTCCGCCGCACTCGCCGAGGAGGTCCGCTGATGCGACGCACACTCAACGTGGTCAGACTCCAGCTGATCAACCGCTCCACCTTCATCTGGGTCCCCCTGATCGTCCTGGCCAGCGCCGTGCTGGTGTCGGTCGCCATCTACGCGATGATCCCCGTCGACACGCCCAAGTACGGCGGCGGCAGCCAGGCCCCGCTGTGGGTCTACCTGGCCGTCGGCATCTCGGCGATGACCTCGACCTTCCCGTTCTCTCAGGCCATCAGCGTCACGCGCCGGGATTTCTTCCTCGGGTCGATGGTCGCCGCCGCCATGAGCAGTGCGCTGATGGGCGTCCTGTTCCTGATCGGCGGCGGCATCGAGGTGCTCACCGACGGGTACGGCGTGAACGGCTGGGTCTTCCACCTGCCGTGGGTGTGGGAGGCCGGCCCGATCGGCGCATTCACGGTGTACTTCACGCTCGCGCTGTTCTTCTTCGTCATCGGATTCACCGCGGCCACGATCTTCAAGCGCTGGGGTCCGCTCGCGCTCACCACGGTGGGCATCGGTCTGGTGGTCGTCCTCGCCGGCCTGGCGCTCCTGATCACCCGACTCGAGGAGTGGGGACAGGTGTTCGCGGGCATCATGCAGCTCGGCGCATTCGGGCTGGCGCTGTGGGGGCTGGTGGTCACCGTGGCGCTGATGGTCATCTCGTTCCTCACCATCCGGCGCGCGATCCCGTAGCGGAAGCGCCGCATCGCGAGGCGACCACTCGGGCACCCGTCAGCGTGCGCGGGTGGCCGGCGAGGGCGGCGCTAGGCGCCCTCCTGCACGAGATGGATCTCGTCCGCGACCAACCCGTGCGCTTCCCGGTGCACGGTGTTGGCGGCTTCGGCATCCGGTGCATCGACCAGGCAGAAGATCTTCCCTCCGGCCTCGTCGACCCAGTACCGCAGGTAGTTCACCTCGTGCGCTCCCTGCGTCGCGAGGTCGGCGGCGTGCGCCTTGGCGACATCCTCCATCGTCACGGCGTCGCCGAGCGTGTGGACGTCCATATACAGCGGCATGATCCCATTCCCTTCGTGACAGCCGCGATGTCGGCGTGATCGAGTGAAGCGCGCCCCAGCGGCTCGATACGACGGATGCTACGCCGGTCGGGGCCTCGGCGGAACGGGTCGTCACGAACGATCTCCGCGCATCCGCGGATGCCCGATACTGGAGCCCATGGCCGCCTCGCTGACGATCGCCCTGCACACCCTGCCCACCGCACCGGTCGGGGCGGTGAACCCGCTTCCCGCCGTCGCGTCCATGCCGCAGGCGCCCTATGAGGCATCGGTCGACGGACTGCCGGAGCGGATCGCCCGCGGCATCCGGTACGGGCAGGTGAGCAGCATCCATCCGTACCTGCTGCAGGACGGATACGGCCGCTCGCGCTCGGATCAGCCGATGCGACTCGCGGTGCTCGAGAACGAGCACCTGCGTGCGGAGTTCGCGCTCGGGCTGGGCGGCCGGCTGATCGGACTGGTCGACAAGGCCACCGGCCGCGACCTCGTCTACCGCAACGAGATGCTGCAGCCCGCGAACCTCGCGCTGCGCAACGCCTGGTTCTCGGGCGGCGCCGAGTGGAACATCGGCATGCGCGGACACTGGCCGCTGACGTGCGATCCGATGTACGCCGCCGCGCTGACCGGAGCCGACGGCGAACCGGTGCTGCGGATGTGGGAGTACGAGCGGGTGCGCGGCCTGATCGTGCAGATCGACGCGACTCTCGCTGCGGGTGCAGCGGCGCTGCACGTCCGCGTACGGGTGCACAACCCGAAGGATGCCGAGACCGGCATGTACTGGTGGACCAACATCGCCGTCGCGCAGTCGACCGGCAGCCGGGTGTTCGCACCGGCGACGATCGCGTACAAGACCGACTACGACGGGACCCTCGCCGCCGTGGATTTCACGACGACGGATGCGTCGCGCCCGGCATCCGCTCCTGCAGCAGCCGACTACTTCTTCGACATCCCCGAGGGCGAGGCGCCCTGGATCGCGGCACTGGACGCCGGTGGCGGCGGGCTCGCGCACGTCTCGACCGCCCCGCTCACCGGACGCAAGCTTTTCGTCTGGGGCGACACCACGGGCGGGCTGCGCTGGTGCGACTGGCTCGGCGGCGAGACCGGGGCGTACTTCGAGATCCAGGCAGGACTCGCGACCACGCAGTACGAGCACCTGCCGATGCCCGGGGGAGCGACGTGGGAGTGGACCGAGACCTTCCTGCCGGTCCAGGCGGGTGACGGATTCGAGAGCGAATGGACTGAGGCGACCGCGGCCGTCGGCGAGGTGGTGCGCGGGGCGTACGACGCGCTCGGCTCAGCCGGGAAAGACCGGTTGGACGGCGTGGCGGAGGTCGAGCCCGACGCACTGCTGTCGACCGGGTCGCCCTGGGGCGCGCTGGAGCAGGAGATCGCCGAACGCACCGGGGAGGCCTTCGCGGTACTGCCCGGGGTGCGATTCGATCGGTCGGGCGCGGACGGCGCGTACTGGGCGGGGCTGCTGGACACAGCGCCGGTCGACGGCGCGGATGGCACGGATGCCGCGCGTCGCACCGGGGACGGGTATCCGGACGACGACACGGATGGTCCGGAGCATCCGACAGCTCCCGCCTCGTACGTCGCAGGGGATGCCTGGGATCGGCTGCTCACCGACACCGCGTCGACCTGGCTCACGTCGTATCATCGCGCCGTGATCGCGCATGCGGCCGGCGACCTCGACCGCGCGCTCGATCTGTACGCCGAGTCGGAGGCCCTGTCGCCGACGGCCTGGGCGGCGCGCGGCGCCGGACAGGCCCTGCTCGCGCGGGGCGGAGAGCACGACGAGCCCGCCGCGATCGCCGCGCTGGAGCGGGCGCACCGACTCGCCCCCGACAACATCCCGCTGGCACTCGAGTTCGGCAACGCGCTGCTGGCGTCGGGCCGCGCGCGACGTCTGCGCGGCCTGCTCGGCGGACTGCCGGATGCGATGCTCACGCTCGGACGGTTCCGTGTGCTGGCCGTGCAGGCGGCACTCGCGAGCGGTGATCGAGCCGCGGCCGGGCGGATCCTCGAGGCCGGTTTCGAGGTGCCCGACCTGCGCGAGGGCGAGCTGAGCATGTCGGCGCTGTGGCACGAGGCGTTCCCCGGCCGCCCGGTGCCTGCGCACTACGACTTCGAGATGGCACCGGAGGGCATCGGGTCCTGAGCCCTCCCTGGAGCTGGGCGAGCTGAGCGACGCGAAGAAGGACGTCGGCGCCCTTCGCCTCGTCGCTGGCGCCCCTCGCTCAGGGGCCGGAGTGCGGGCCGAGCCCCGGACGGGTCAGATCGTCTCGTCGGCCGCGACGATGTCGATCTGCCAGAACCTGGAGTCCGGTGCGGAGCGGTCGTGCGCGGCCTCGGCCTCGGAGATCAGGCGGCTCAGCGACTTGGCGAGCTCCTCGTACTCCGAGCCTGTGAGGCGCAGGTTGTGGATGGCGAGGGTGCCGTGCTCCGACGCCTCGCCGCCGGCCATGTTCTCGACGGCGTACGCCACGACCCGCTGCAAGAGCTTCTGATGGTCCTCGGCGAGCGCGGCGATCACGACGTTGCCGAGCGCCGCATCGGCGACCGGATGCCCCGGTGAGCCGACGTTCAGAGATTCCTTGATCGGTGTCCAGACCCGATCCCGACCGTCACGGGCCTTCTCCGGCGCCTCGACGATGAGGCCCGCATCCGCCATCACCCGCAGGTGGAAGCTGATCTTGTTGGCGGGCTGGCCGAGTTCTTCGGCGATGTCGGCGGCGCGGACGAACTCACGGCGGGCGAAGACGCGCATCATGTCTCGGCGCAAGGGGTTCGCATACGCCTTGAGCATGGCGGTGGTCATCGTCCGCGACGGGCGTTCCTCCTGCTCGGCCATGCCCGCAGTATATCCAGAATTAATTGCGCGACTTTACTTGCGCAAGTTTGATTGCGGGATTAACGTCATCCTCATGACCTCCCTGTGGCGCAACCTGCGGTACGTCTCCTGGCTCGTGAGCGACACGAGCAAGGGACTGGCGCAGACCCTGTTCAGCTTCGCCATCCCGCTGCTGGCCCTGATCGTGACGGACGACCCCGCTCAGGCCGGGATCATCGGCGCCGTCGGCATGGCGATCCGCGTCACACTCACTCTGTTCGGCGGCGTGCTCGCCGACCGCCATCGGCGCATCACGCTGATGGTGCTCGGCTCGGCGATCGGCGTGGCGCTCTCCGTCGGATTCACCCTGCTCGCACTCGGCGACGCCCTCACCTTCGGCATCCTGCTCGTCGTCGATGCCCTGCTCGCCGCTCGCACCGGCCTTTTCGACTCCGCCGGCGAGAGCGCCCTGAAGGACATCGTCAGCTCCGACACCATGGGGCGCGCACAGGCGGCGAACTCCGCACGCGACTCCGCCCTGCAGCTCGCCGGCGGACCGATCGGCGGCGCGCTGCTCGTCGTCGGCGGCTGGCTGGTCGGCGCCGTCATGGCGCTGTGCCACCTCGTCGCGGCGTTGTCCGCGGCCCTGATCCCGCGCCTGCGCGGGCCGGAGATCGAGGGCGCGCTCACGGAGGAGACGATCCCCGAGCCCGTCGCGAAGCCGAACGCGCTCCGCGAGATCCGCGAGGGATTCTCCTGGCTGTTCTCACGCCCCGACCTGCGCGGCGTGCTGCTGATCCTGACGATCATCAACCTCGGCATCAACACCGTGATGACGACGATCGTCTACTCCCTGCAGCAGGCCGGGGAGTCGCCCGCCGTGATCGGCCTGATCAGTGCGGGACTCGGCGGGTCGATGCTCGTCGGCGCCTTGCTGGCCTCCGTCGCCGTCACCCGCATCGGGGCGGGCCGGCTCATGGTGATCGGCCTGGTCGCGCTGACCGTCGGATCGGCAGCGACCATGCTCGTGCAGGCACCGCTGTGGGTCGTCGCCGTCATGGTGATCCCGGGTCTCACGCTCGGTCCGCTGAACGCGGCGATGGGCGGCTACTTCATGGTCGCCACACCGAGCAGCATGATGGGCCGCGCGAGCAGCGCCTCGAACGTGTTCGCGATGGGAGCGATGCCGCTGGCGCCGCTCATCGCAGGATTCGGGCTGAACTGGGTGGGCCGCAGCGGCAGCATCCTGATCGGCGCGGGGCTCTGTGCGCTCGCAGCCGCCCTCGCCGTCACCAACAGCGGGTTGCGCTCGCTCCCGGCCGAGGCCGGCTGGGCCGCGCACGCCGCGCAGTTCGCGGATGCCGGCTCCCCCGCGCCAGTCCGCTGACCGGCCCGGCACACCTGCAGGCAGGAATCACGAACGCGGACCCGGGCGCCGGGTTCCTGCCCGCATCCGTCGCATCCGCCTGCAGACGTGACCGACCTCAGCCGAGCTCATCGAGCAGCTCCACCGCCGCGCGCGCGTACTCCCCGATCCACCTGTCGTGGATGCGCTTGATCGGCAGCGGGGCGAGGATCAGGCGCCGCTCGCGGCCGCGCTTCTCGCCGATCACCAGTTCGGCGCGCTCGAGCACCCGCAGGTGCTGCAGTACGGTCGTGCGGTCGAGCTCGGGGAAGCAGGCGCACAGCTCGCCCGTGGTCCGCGGCGCCTCGCGCAGACGATCCAGCATCCGCCGACGTACCGGAGCGGCGAGCGCCTTGAAGACGAGATCGTCACTGTCGGAATCCGATGACATGTTGTAATCTTACAACATGTCCGAGAACGAAACACCACTGAGCACCCTGTCGTTCACCGTGTCGGGCCGCGTCGGGCGGTCGGCATCCGAGGTGTACGAGGCGGTGGCCGACCCCGCGCAGCTGTCGCACTACTTCACCACCGGCGGGGCGCGCGGACGGCTCGAGGCAGGCGCAGACGTCTCATGGGACTTCGCCGACTTCCCCGGGCGCTTCCCCGTCGAGGTCGTCGAGTCCGTGCAGAACGAGCGGATCGTCATCGAATGGGATGCCGCGCCCGGCTCGAACCCCACCGGCCGCACCCGCACCACCTTCACCTTCGCCCCGATCGACGACGGCGCACGTACGCTCGTCACGATCACCGAGGAGTCCTGGAGCGCGACGGATGCCGGCGCGAAGAGCGCCTTCGGCAACTGCGAGGGCTGGACCGGCATGCTCGCCGCGATGAAGGCCTGGGTCGAGCACGGCATCAACCTGCGCGACGGCTTCTACGCCTGAGGCCTGTCACACCCGCAGGCAGG
This sequence comes from Microbacterium sp. NPDC057659, assembly GCF_042799915.1. NCBI lineage: Bacteria > Bacillati > Actinomycetota > Actinomycetes > Micrococcales > Microbacteriaceae > Microbacterium > Microbacterium sp. NPDC057659. Next base: position 289,714 of record NZ_JBHVHU010000002.1, read on the forward strand.
ACGAACGCCTGCAGCCCGCTTCCCCGCGGATCCGCCTGCAGGTGTGGCATCCGCCTGCATCCGTGACGGCGGTCAGCCCTTCGGGTACGCGACGTAGGCGAACGACCGCGAATCCGGCGCCCAGCTGTTCACGTTGATCGTGCCCTGCCCGCCGGGCACAGGGATGCGCGCGACCGGCGTGCTCCAGTCGCGGGTGTCGACCGCGACCAGCGCAACCGCCAGGTCGGCCGGGTGCCCTTCTGTGCCCGCGGGGTACTCCAGGTAGACGGCATGCGTCCCATCGGGCGAGAGGTGCGGGAACCAGTCCACGGTCTCACTGCGGTGCACGCGCACCACCTCGCCGCGCGCCATGCGGGCGAGCTGCGCGTGCCCCCAGCGCTCGGTGTTGAAGTAGAGCCAGTGACCGTCCGGCGACCACTCCGGTCCGTCGATGTGCCCCGGCCCCGTGTCGACGACGGTCACGCGGCCGCCCGATGCCGGGATCAGTGCGAGCCTTCCCGGCCCCGTGCCGTCCATCCGCACGAAGGCGAGCAGCTCGCCGTCCGGCGAGATCCCGTGCAGGTAGTGCCGCACGCCGTCCTCGCCGGTGATGCGTGTGACCGCGCCGCCGCTGAGCAGCCCGCGGTAGATGTGCCCGTCCTCGGCGGACAGGTACACCGCGGGGCCGGCCGGGTCGAGCACATGGTCGTTGTTGATCGGCGGCAGCCCGGTGAAGGCGATCGGATGCGGCTCGGCACCGGGTTCGACACGGGGCTTCAACCGCCACAGCATCCCCTCGCCGTTCAGATACAGGGCGCCGTCGCGCCCCCAGTTGGGCGCCTCGAACAGGACCCTGTCGGATGCCGCGACGAGGCGCGACGCCGCAGCATCCAGGTCGTGGATCTTGACCTCGCAGCGCTGGCCCTCTGCAAGAACGCGGTAGTCCGGCATCCGATGCCTCCTGTCCGAGGTCAGGATAGACCCTGCGTTCTTGATGAGTGAATGTGCGTGAATTGTTTTGTTGAGTTCACTAACGATCACTTCTAAACTTCGGGAAAACCCTTCCCACCCCAGGAGGCCGATGATGTCCCCCCTCGATCTGAACCGCCGGTCATTCCTCGCCGTGCTCGGAGCCGGAGCTCTGATCGCCGCGAGCGGGCAGTCCGCCGCAGCGAGCACCAGCCCCGGCCTGTTCGCCGCCGCGGACGATCCGCTCGCCGCGCTCCGTGACCGCCGCCGCACCATGCTGGTGGGCGACGGCACCGCGGCATCGATCCCCGAGCTCGCCGACGCCCTGACGGGCATGAGCACCGCGGCCGCCGCCAGCTGGCAGAGCATGGTGCGCCCGGCCTCCGCCCCCGGGATCTGGGCCGACCTGCCGCTCACGGGCGTCAGCGGCACGACCCTCTCGGGCAACATGGGCGTCACCTTCGACCGCCTGTTCAGCCTGTCGCTCGCGCACGCGACGGTGGGCGCCGAGCAGTACGCCGACGAGACCCTGGCATCCGACATCGCCGGCGCCCTGGCGTGGCTGAGCGCGAACGTCTACGCCGCCGGCAAGGCCGCCGTCGGCAACTGGTGGTTCTGGGAGATCGGCGTCCCGCGCAAGGCCGCCGACATCCTCGTGCTCATGTACGACGCGGTCCCGGCCGAGGTGCGCACCGCGCTCATGGCAGCGGCCCGCTACTTCACGCCCGACCCGAACTGGCGCGGCCGTGGCACCAGCTTCGCCGAGACCGGGGCGAACCGCACCGACAAGGCCCTGTCCTGCATCCTGCGCGGAGCCCTCGACGCGCGCCCCGACGAGATCGCCCTGTCGCGCGACGCCCTCAGCGACACCGTGCGGGGCGGCAAGAACAGCGTGTTCGGGTACGTCACCAGCGGCGACGGCTTCTACACCGACGGCTCGTTCGTGCAGCACACCTACCTGCCCTACGTCGGCACCTACGGCGTGGTGACACTCGGCGGCATCGCCGAGATCCTCGGCCTGCTCGGCGGCAGCGAGTGGGACGTCACCGACCCGAAGAAGGCCGTCGTCCTGGACGCCGTCGAGGCGGCGTACGCGCCGTTCATCTGGAACGGCCGGATGATGGATGCTGTGCGCGGGCGTGCGGTCTCGCGCCAGAAGGCGCCCGACTACGTCGACGGCGCGGCGGCGCTCACCGCCATCCTGCTTCTTGCGCCGGGCGCCGGCGAGCCGTACCGCAGCCGCTACCTGTCGCTCGTGAAGGGCTGGCTGCAGCGCTGCACCGACCAGACCCTGTACGGACTGCCGTCGCAGACCGTGGCGAAGTCGCTGCTGGTGACCTCGGTGCTCGGCGATGCATCGGTCGAGGCCGCTCCCGCCCCGGTGTACACGAAGGCCTTCGGCGATCAGGACCGCCTCGTGCACCACCGCCCGGCGTTCAGCTCGGTGGTGAACATCTCGTCGAAGCGCATCGGCCGCTACGAGTGGGGCAACAAGGAGAACAACCTGGGCTGGTACCAGGGCGACGGTCTCACGTTCTTCTACACGCCGAAGGACCCCGGGCAGTACAGCGCCGACTTCTGGCCGACGGTCGACCCGTACCGCCTTCCCGGCACCACCGTCTCGGCCGAGCCGAGGGCGAACGGCGCTGCCGACGGCACGGGCATCCCGCGGGCGTACCAGGCCTTCGCCGGCGGCCTGGCCCTGGACGGGCGGTGGGGCATCCAGGGCATGGACCACCTGAACCACAACAGGACGCTCAGCGCCCGGAAGTCATGGTTCTTCCTCGACGACAAGGTCGTCTGCCTCGGCGCGGCGATCACCGGCACCACCGAGCACGAGGTGTTCACCACGATCGACAACCGCTCCTTCGCGGAGGGGACGGTGCCGAACATCCGCACCGACAACCGCAACCGCGTGATGGCAGCGGGCGGCCCCGCCGTCACGGTGGCCCGCAACGTGCACATCATGGGCCACGGCGGCTACGTCTTCCTGACCGGAGAGAACGTGAGCGGCACGATCGACGTGCAGGTGGTGCGCCGCACCGGCGACTGGCAGACGATCAACTCCGGCTCCGATACCGGCGGCTCGGCGGATCCGAAGACCCGCGACTACGTGACAGTCACGCACCGGCACGGCGCGACGCCGGCCGCCGGCGGCTACGCCTACATGGTGCTGCCGAACGTCGAGCACTCGGTCACGTTCACCGAATCGGATGCTCCGACGGTGAAGGTCCTCGCGAATAGCGCCACCGCTCAGGTGATCGGCGTGAGCGGCGAGGGGCTGACCCTGGGCAACTTCTTCAGCGCGGGATCGGCCGCAGGCCTGACCGCGAGCGGTCCGTGCTCGGTCGCCGTGCGCACGGACGGCGGGAAGACCACGGTCGCGCTCTCCGACCCGAGCCGCACGCAGAAGGTCGCCACGGTGACTCTCGCCGACGTGGGCGGTGATGTGGTGGAGGCCGACGACGGCGTGACCATCGTCTCGACGGCGCCGCTGACCCTGGAGTTCGCGCTCGACGGGCACGGCCACGCGAAGCGGGTCGTGCTGGGCTGAGACCCGCACGACCCCGCTCCGTCCGCGGCCGGGTCACCGGCCGCGGACCTCGACCTCCGTCGTCGCCCTCGTCACGCCGGCGACGGAGGCGCTGATCGTCGCTGCTCCTGCCCCATCCGTCCTGCCGATGCCGATCACCGCCGGCGATCCGTCCAGCCGGAGCTGCACCTGAGCCTTGGGCGCGAAGCCGGAGAGGGTCAACTCGACGGTGCCGCCGACGTCGGCGGTGGCGGGCGCGGAGACCCTCGGTTCGGCCACGGGCGACGGGCCATGGGTGAAGGTCAGGAACGGAGCTGTGTGGAGCGTGGACAGCGGTCGGTCGGCGGCGAGGACCGCCTCGACACCCGTCACCGGCCAGCGCGCGTCGAGCATCTCGAAGTAGCTGATGGTCGACTCGCGCACCAGCGCGCCACCGAACATGTACTCGATCGTGCGGACGTTAGTCATGCCGGCCGGATCCCCCTGCCAGATCGGGAAGCTCGCCGGGTCCACTACCCAGCCGGCGACCACCTCATACGCCTGCCGCAGCGTGCGGCCGCTCGGCGACACGTAGTCGAACAGGTCGACGCCGTTGACACGGGCGATCTCGGCGGCGATCGTCTGCGGCTGCAGGGCGAAGTGCGTGTACCAGATGCCGTGACTTCCGGTTCCGTCGTTGCGGGTGGCCTCCAGCGGCAGCGTGCCGTCGGCGGCGATCTGGTGCTCGAGGAGGTACTTCCAGCGGTCCGCCGCCCTGGCGAAGAGCGGTTCGTCCTCGAGGTACGCGGCGGTCGCCATGACGAGCACCGTCCCCCAGTTGCCCCAGTTGTTGTCGCGGTCCATCGTGTTCGCACTCAGCGACTCGCCACGCAGCAGCGTCGCGAAGGCGGCGCGGTCGGCCGGCGTGAATCCGGCATAGCCGTCGATGAGGTCCGCCGCGAAGATGAGCGCCGGGAAGTGGTACGACCAGGTGAGACCGGAGTCGTCGGTCGTGCGCACCTCCTGGATCTGCGACCAGGCGCGGATCATCTTGGCGGCGGCCTCCGCATACCTCTGGTCTCCGGTCACGCGATAGGCGATCCCGGCGGCGTAGGCCTGGTTCGCGTCATCCATCAGTGCGTGCTTCGCCGCACGGTGAGCATCCGCGCCCTCGTAGAACGGCGGAACCTCCCAGACGGCCGGCGCCTGCGGGCTCCGCGCCACGGCCGAGTCGGCCTGGGCGCGCACCTTCAGCCACGCGGCATCCTGCGGATTCGCGGCGACACGGTCCTGCAGCGCGGAGATCCTGGCGTCGTCGAGGAAGACGCCGCCCCAGGAGACCGGCGCCGGCGGCTCGACGGCGGAAACAGCAAGCGCGACGTTGCGTCTCTTCATGAAAGCGGTCCCTTGCTTCGTAGATCGGATACGAAATACGACACTAGAGGACGGCCCTTGCGCGACGCAAGAGGAGCGGGATACTTGACCCTGACACTGTGGAAGGCTGGAGAACGGATACATGTTGTCCATCGGAGCGTTCGCGCAGATCGGTCAGGTGACCCACCGCATGCTGCGGCACTGGGACACCGCCGGCCTGCTCGTGCCCGCTCATGTGAATGAGTTCAGCGGCTACCGGTCGTACGATCCGTCACAGCTCGCGAGGCTGCACCGGATCGTCGCGCTGCGACAGCTCGGGTTCGGGCTGGACGACGTGGCCTCGGTCCTCGAAGAGGGCGTCGACGTCGAGCGGCTCACCGTGCTGCTGACGGAGCGCCGCGCCGAGGTCGAGGAAGAGCATAGGATCGCTGCCGCGAGACTCGTCGACGTCGAGCGGAGGCTCCGGCTCATCACCGAGGAGAATCACATGTCCCACATCGAAGCGATCGAGAAGCCCCTCCCCGCCGTGCGCCTCGCGGCTCGCACAGCCGTCGCCCCGGATCAGCCATCGGTCGGCCCGCTCGTCGGCCCCTTGTTCGACGCAGTCGCCGACGCGCTCGCCTCCACCGGCGCCGCGCTGACCACGCCGATCGCCACGTACGAGTCGCGCGAGGACGGCATGCACATCACCGTCGGCTTCGCCTACTCCGGCGATCCGGTCGACGGCGTCGAGATCGTCGAGCTGCCGGCCGTGGCATCCGCCGTCTGCGGCGTGCACCTCGGCACGATGGAGGGCATCGCCGACAGCTGGATGGCGCTGCACGAGGAGGTCCTCGGCCGCGGCGCCGTGCCCTCCGGCGCCGGCCGAGAGGTCTACCTGCGGTCGGAGTCCGAGGACCAGCGCGACTGGGTCACCGAGCTGCAGCAGCCCGTGGCATCCGCCTGATCAGCGTCCGTTCCGTCACACCTGCAGGCAGAACGGACGCCCGCAGGCAGGGTCACCGGCATGTCCGCATGCAGGCGCGCCTCGTGCCTGCAGGCGTCACCGGATGCCGTGCTAGCGCAGCGGGTCGAAGGGCTTGATCGCCGGATCGACCCGACCCGTCACGATCTGCTCGGCGAGCAGCTTGCCGGTCACGGGGCCGAGCACGATGCCCCACATGCCGTGACCACCGCCCACGTACACGTTCGGGGCCTTGGTCGCGCCGACCAGCGGCAGCCCGTCGGGCGTGACGGGGCGCGAGCCGACCCACTCGTCCCGGCGGTCGTCGAGGTCGACGCCGGTGAACATCTCGCGGGCCTGCTCGACGATCGCCTGGATGCGGCGGTGCTGGAACGGCTCGTCTGGGCGACGGAACTCCATGGTGCCGGCGATGCGGAACCGACCCTGGTACGGCGTGCAGGCGATGCGCTGATAGGGCAGGTACACGGGGTGCTCCTGCGGCTTCTCGGTCTCGACGGTGAAGGAGTATCCGCGACCCGCCTGAACGCGGGTGCGCACGCCGAGCTTCCGCGCCAGGCGAGGCATCCAGGCTCCGGTCGCGATGACGACCGAATCGGCCTCCATGCGCTCGCCGTTCGAGAGCAGCACGACCGGCTTGCGAGTGGATGCCACGTCCATCACCTCGAGGCCGGTGATCAGCTTCGCGCCGCGGGCGACGACGGCTGCGCCGAGCGCCTCGACGTAGGGCGCCGGCTCGAGGAAGCGCTGATTGTCGAGCCGGTAGACCACCTTCACGGCATCCGACAGCACCGGCGCAAGGTCGGTCGGGGTGTCGAGACGCTCCATCGGCACGTCCTGGCCGTGCCGCACGACACCGGCGACCTCGTGCAGGAAGCCCTTGGAGTGCGCCTCCTCCTTGAAGCCGATCACGAACGGACCCTCGCGGGTCCACGAGTCGACGCCGCCGGCCTGCAGCTCGTCGAAGCCGGCGAGCGCGATCCTGTCGATCGGCGTGAGGTCGGCCATGGTGCGGTCCCAGGCCTTGTTCGTGCCGTGGGCGGCGAACTGCGCGAGGAAGCTCCACAGCCCGGCATCCACCCGGAACGGCACGTGCAGAGCGGCATCCGGATCGAGCAGGGCCTTCGGCCCATAGGTCCACAGGGAGGGATCGGCCAGCGGGATGGTCTTGCCCGGGGTGAGCCAGCCGGCGTTGCCCCACGAGGATCCGGCGGCGACGCCGACCCGGTCGATGACCGTGACCTCGACCCCGCGCTCCTGCAGATGCCAGGCGGTGGCGAGACCCACCATGCCGGCTCCGATGACGATCGACCGCGACATTGCGTACTCCTTCTCTCACCAGAGATTATGAGGATTCCAAGGAGAGTTGCGGATGCTGGTCGAAGATTCTTCGTAGGATGCTGATGAACCTGTCGGAAACTGCGCGATTGAGCGAGGAACCGCCCATGCCGGAGATCGAATCCTCGGGCCCCCTGGACGCCGTCGACCGCACCCTGCTGTCGGAGCTCAGCCGCAACGGCCGCATCTCCAACACCGAGCTCGCCGCACGTGCCGGGATCGCCGAGTCGACGTGCCTGAAGCGGGTGCGCGCGCTGCAGGCGCGCGGCGTGATCGTGGGCTTCCACGCGGAGATCTCACCGGCCGCGATGGGGCTGCACCTCGAGGCGCTGATCACCATCCGGCTGCACGCGCACGCACGTGGCGATCTGCGCCGCTTCCAGGCCTATCTCGAGGATCTGCCCGCGACCCAGCGGGTCTACTTCCTCGCCGGCGACCGCGACTTCATGGTGCACGTCGCCGTGGCGGATGCTCCGGCGCTGCGCGAGCTGGTCTCCGACACCCTCAGCCTGCAACCCGAGGTGGCGTCGACGTCGACGTCCCTGATCTTCGCGCAGGCCGCGGGCAAGCGCGGGCTGTAGCCGCGGTCAGTCCGCGACGCGGACCTCGTACCCCAGGGCCTCGAGGTCGGCGCGGGAGGACTCCGACACCCCGGCATCCGTGATGATCGTCGAGAACAGCTCCCAGTCGCCGACAGCGGCGAACGTCTCGACCCCGATCTTCGACGAGTCCGCGACGATCGCGGCACGGCGCGAGCGCTCCGCCATGATGCGGTTCACATCGGCCTCGGCCTCGTCGTGCGTGGTGGCGACGCCGGCAGGCGACAGCCCGTTGATGCCGATGAACGAGATGTCCAGCCAGAGCCCCTCGAGCAGCTGCTCGACGAACGGACCGACCAGTTCGTAGCTGCGCGAGCGGATCACGCCGCCGGTGACGACGACCTTGATCTCGGGGCGCATCGCGAGCTGCGCTCCGATGTTGACGGCGTTCGTCACGACCGTGAGCCCGTGCTCGGCCAGATCGTCCCGTGAGGCGAGTGCCGCGGCGATCGCCGTGGTCGTGGTGCCGCCCGACAGGCCGACGACCGATCCCGGCGCGACGAGAGCGGATGCCGCGGCGGCGATGCGCTCCTTCTCGTCGGTGCGCAGGTGACTCTTGTACCGGATCGGCAGCTCGTAGGCCACGGACTGCGCGACCGCGCCGCCGTGCGTGCGAGTGAGCAGCCGCCGCTCGGCGAGGCTGTCCAGGTCGCGGCGGGTGGTCGCAGCAGACGCCCCGAACCGCTCCACGAGGTCTTCGACGCTGACCTCGCCCTGCTCGCCGAGCAGCTCGAGGATCGCGTTCAGACGGGATGCGCGGTTCATGCGGTCTCCTCGGCATCGGGTTCCAGGGCGAACAGGCGCAGCATCCGTGCCGCTTCCGCTGCCACGGCATCCCGCGCCGGCGAGATGTACTTGCGCGAGTCTACGAGTCTCTCATCGGCGGCGAGGCGCTCGCGCACGGCTCGGGTGAAGAAGCCGTTCAGGTGCGTGGACACGTTGATCTTCGTCATGCCTGCTCGGATCGCGTCGGTGATCACGCCGTCGGCGACGCCGGATGACCCGTGCAGCACCAGCGGCACGTCGGTCGCGTCGCGGCCGCATCCGCGCAGCGCCTCGCGCAGGCGCTGGATGAGGTCGATGTCGAGGGATGCCGAGCGGTCGAGCATCGCGTGCGACGATCCGACAGCGACGGCGAGTGCGTCGACACCGGTCTCTGCGACGAACGCGCGGGCCTCGTCGGGGTCGGTGCGCACTCCGGGCGCGTGCGCGCCGTCCTTGCCGCCGACCTCACCCAGCTCGCCCTCGACGTACACGCCGGCGGCATGCGCGCGGTCGACGACGGCGGCGGTCAGCGCGACGTTCTCGGCGTACTCGAGCTTGCCCCCGTCGAACATGACCGACCCGAAGCCGAGGTCGATCGCCTCGTGCACGAGTTCGGGCCGCTCGGCGTGGTCGAGGTGCACGGCCACCGGCGTCTCAGCGCGGCGGGCGATCGCGAGAGTCGCCAGCGCGATCGGCTCGAGGCCGCCGTGGTAGTCGGCGCAGTTCTGCGAGATCTGCAGGATCACCGGCAGTCCGGCACGGGCGGATGCCTCGACCAGCGCCTCGGCGGTCTCGAGGTGGATCACGTTGAAGGCCCCGATGCCGTTGCCGTTCCAGGCAGCATCCGTCACGAGGTCGCGGGCGGAGACGAGGGTCATGCGATGTCCGTTCGTTCGATGATCACGGCGGCCTCGAGTTCGGGCCAGGAGGGGTGGATGTCGCCGGCCAGCGGCATGAGCACAGCCGCCGCCGACCAGGCGGTCGCGCGGCGCAGGATCGCCTCGGGATCGCGGATGCCGGATGCCAGCAGCACGGCGGCCGCGGAGACCGCGGCGTCTCCGGCGCCGGTGGGGTTGCCCGCAAGGGCTTCGGGGAGACGGGCGGAGACGACGAGCAGGTCGTCGGATACCACGGACGAAATGTCCTCGCCGCGGTGGGTCGCGGCCGGACCCGCCGAGGATGGTTCGGATGATCCGTGATCTCCAGCAGATCCGCCGCCCGCTGAGACGGCGAGCATCCCCTCAGCACCGCGGGAGAGCAGGATCAGCGAGGCGCCGCGGCGGAGCAGCTCACGGGCTCCGTCGATCGGATCGGCGATGCCGGTCGCCTCGGCAAGCTCGGCCGCGTTCGGCTTGAGCACGTCGGCACCGGCATCCGCTGCGCGCAGCAGCGCCGGACCGGAGGTGTCGGCGATCACGGTCGCACCGGCCTCGCGGCCGAGGGCGATCAGTGACGGGAGGAGGTCTTCGGGGGTGCCCGGGGGCACGCTGCCGGAGATCACCAGGACGGGGCGTCCTTCGTCTCGCTGCGCTCGCTCAGGAGCCGGGGAGGCCAGCGCTCGCTCAGGAGCCGGGGAGGCCAGCGCCCGCGCAGGAGCCGGGGAGGACTGCGCTCGCTCAGGAGCCGGGGAGGCCAGCGCCTCCGCGACCGCACGCCGAAGGGCATCCCACTCGGCATCCGTCGGGGCGATGCCCCGCTCGTTCACGATCGTCGTGTCGCCCAGCGCCTCGTCGACCAGGGCGATGCTGCGCCGGGTCGCGGCGACGACCGGCACCAGCACGGCAGGCACGCCGGCGGCGGTCAGCTCCGCGGCGAACTCGTCGCCGGTCGCGCCGCCCACGGTGGTCACGGCCACGACGTCCGCGCCGGCGGCATGCGCCACCCGCGCGACGTTGAGCCCCTTGCCGCCTGCGCGCGCAGCCCCGGCATCCGCTCTGTGCGTGCCGCCCGGCACGATCTTCTCGACGTGCCAGGTGAGGTCCAGGGCCGGGTTCGGCGTGACGGTGACGATCATCGGATGCACCACTTCCTGCCGAGTGCACCGCATGTCGACGTCGACACGTGGTGCACTCGCCGGCCGGGGGTGCGCTCGGCCGCAGACGACGCGATCATGCGATCACCCGCCTCGCGCGCAGCGCGGAACCCAGGATGCCGGCGTTGCCGGACAGCTCGGCCGGGACCAGCGTCGGGATGCGATGGAAGCTGAGTCGATCCGCCAGCCGCGCGCGCAGCTCGTCGAAGAGCGCACCACCGGCGCGGGAGAGCCCGCCGCCGATCACGACAGCCTCCGGCGCGATGACGGCGGTGGTCTGCGCGATCGACATCGTGAGCGCGTCGAGCGCCTCGTTCCAGACCCGCGCGGCGACCTCGTCACCGTCTGCGGCGCGCGCGATCACCTCGCGAGCCCCGTCCACCTCGACGCCCGTCGCTTCCTCGTAGCGCCTCTCGATCGCGCCGGCCGAGGCGACAGCCTCGAGACAGCCTCGCGCCCCGCACGGGCACGGCCATTCGCCGATCGGCGAGTGCCCGAACTCGCCGGCGTAGCCGCCTCCCGTGTACGTCTGGCCGCCGACCAGGATGGTGCCTGCGATGCCCGTGCCGATGATGATCACGACCACATCGGAGTAGTCACGGGCACCACCGATCACGTGCTCGGCCCAGCTGGCCGTGCCCACGTCGTGTCCGAACGCCACAGGCAGTCCGAACCGCTCCTCGGCCAGCGCGCGCAGCGGTGCGTTCCGCAGCCCCAGATTGCTCGAGAACACGGCGATCCCGGCATCCGCGTCGACGATGCCGGGCACGACGAAGCCGACGGCCTGCGGCACGATCTCCGGATGCTGCGCGCGCAGCGCGTCTCCCAGCTCGCCGATGCGCTCCACGAGACGCGCGGGCATGTCGTCACCGGCGTCCGGGGTCGGCGTGCGCCGCAGCCCCACGGCGTTGCCCTCGGCGTCGAAGAGGGCCGACTTGATGTCGGTGCCGCCCACGTCGAACGCCAGCACGGGCGCACCGGCGCCGATCGATGCGGCGCGGGCGAGGCGCTCGCCCGATGCATCGGTCACGACATCGGGGATGTCGGACGCTGGCGTGCCCGACTGCGGATCCGAGCCGCCGCCCTCCGCGTGTCGCGCCTCCGCATCCGGCGCGTCGCGCCCCGGCTCCGAAGTTGCGCCCGCGCCCGCGGACGCGGCGTCCGATGCGGCGGTCATGCTCAGGCCTCGAGGATGACCGAGCGGGTCAGGTTGCGCGGCTGGTCGGGGTCGAGGCCCTTCGCGACGGCGCGCTCGAGCGCGACGTTGTGCAGGCGCACCAGGTCGGCCATCGGGTCGATCAGGTGCTGCACGAAGCGCGCGCCCGTGGCGAGCACCTGCGCCTCGAGCCCCTCGGGCACCTCGCCGAAGGCCCAGGTGATGCGTCCGGGAGCCGCGATCGCGATCGGACCGTGGCGGTACTCCATGGCCGAGTACGACTCGGTCCACGACTGCGAGGACTCGCGCATCTTCAGGCCGGCCTCGTGCGCCAGTCCGATGGTCCAGCCCATGCCGAGGAAGCTGTACTGCTCGGCCTCACGGAGAGCGGGGTCGGTCGACGCGGCGTCGGACAGCACGCCGGCGGCGTCGGCGATCGCCTTGTCGAGCGACTCGCCCAGCGAGGCGCGGAACAGGGCGAGAGCGGTGGTGGCGAACCGGGTCTGCACGACCGACTTCTCGTCGGCGAAGGGCAGGCCGATCACGGTGTCGGCCAGGTCGACGAGCGGCGAAGTGGTGTCGCCGACGACGGCGATCACCGGCGTCTTCCCCTTCACCTGCGCGGTCAGCTCGAGCACCTCGGTGGTCGTGCCGGAGCGGGTCAGCGCGACGATCGCGTCGTAGTCGCGGCCGTACGGGAACTCGGATGCGGTGAACGCGTCGGTCTCGCCGTGCCCTGCGGCCTCGCGCAGCGCGGCATAGGACTGCGCCATGAACCAGCTCGTGCCGCAGCCGACGACGGCGATACGGGCGCCGGACGCCGGCAGCAGGGCCTGCTCGTCGCGCATCGCGGCCGCGCGGGCCCAGGTCTCGGGCTGGGAGAACAGTTCAGCGCGCATGTGCGCACCGGCGGCGGGGGTCTCGGTCATGTCTGTCTCCTCGAAGGCGATCCGATCACGAATCGGATGCAGTTTTATGATCGTTTGTCACGAATAACGCTCATGTTACGGCAAATCGAGGCGATCCGACAGTCCTACACGGCGAGCTGCGCCGCTCCCCAGCGCACGCCGAGCGCGGCCCCCAGTGCGAACTGCGCCGCCCCGGCGTACGGCGCGACCCCTCCGGCGGCCGCCCGCACCGGCACCCGCACCGTTCCACTGGGCGGCAGCTGCGTCTCTGCCCGCACCAGGTCGAGGAAGTCCTCCCCCAGCCCGGCGGCCGAGCCGCCGATCACCACCTCCCCGGGATCGAGCATCGCGGTCAGCATGGTGATCACGCGTCCGAGGGCGACTGCGCCGACCGCGAGCCGCGCCGGATCGGCCGCCTCGACGAGGGCCCGCACCTGGGCGGCATCCATCCCCTCGGCGAAGGCGGGGCCGAGCATCGCCGGCATCGAGGCCGCCGACTCCAGGCATCCGCGCCGCCCGCACGGGCATTCCCGCGCGTCGTCGCCGAACACCACCTGCACGTGCCCGATCTCACCGACCCGGGCGTTCGGACCCGGCGCGGGTTCGCCGTCGAGGGTCACCGTCCCGCCGATCCCGATGCCGAGGTGCAGGAACAGGCGACGTCCGGTGGAGGCGCCGCTCGCGATCGTCTCGGCCACCGCCTCGGCGTCGACGTCGTTGACCAGAAGCACCGGCGCACCGAGCAGTTCGGTCAGCTCGTCGGCGAGCGGCAGATCGGTCCACTCCAGCTGCACGCTCTCGAGCACCACCCGCCCGTCGGTCGCACCGGGCAGCTGCACGGCGACTGCGAGCAGCCGTGGCGCGAAGCGATGCGCGATCCTGTCGAGCATCGTGCGGATCACGGCATCTCGGTCCGCCGACGTGTACACGACACGCTCCTCGTAGACCGAGGAGCCGTCCAGGGCGATCAGCGCGGCGTGCGCATCGGTGTACCGCAGCACCACCACGAGGAACAGATGGTGGCTCGGGTCGATCGCCAGCACGGTCGCGCGCTTGCCGCCGGTGCTCGCCGCCTGTCCCGCCTCGGCGACGAGGCGCTGATCGATCAGCTCCGCGACGAGGGACGAGGCCGTCGCCGCCGTGAGGCCGGTCGCGCGGGCGATGCCGGCACGAGTTTCGCTTCCCGAGTTGTCGAAGACCAGCTGAAGGGCCCGCCGGAGGTTGCTCCGGCGGACGAGAGCCTGGCCGTCGAGCGCATCCTCGGTGTGCAGCATCCACCGTTCCTTTTCGTGATCCGGCCGGTCCGGTTGACAACGACCGAGCCCGAGCCTACGCTCGCACTCGTAAGTTTAGTCGATGAACTAAGTAAATCGACGGACCACCGACCAGCAAGGGAGCACGATGGTCACTGCGACGCACATCCCGGTGCATGGAGCGCGACGGCACAACCGCGGCGTCGTCCTGCAGGCGCTGCTGCGCGAGACTTCCGCCAGCCGGGCCGATCTCGCCCGCCTCACCGGCCTCGCTCGGCCCACCATCACCGAGGTCGTCCGCGACCTGCTCGCCGACGGCGTCGTCATCGAGACGGGCCAGAGCCAGGAGACCCGCGTCGGCAAGCCCTCCGTGCTTCTCGAGGTGGACGGCGATGCGGTTCAGACGATCGCCGTCGACCTGACGTCCCCGAACTGGATCGTCGGCGCCGTGTGCGCGCCCGACGGCCGCATCCTCGTGCGACAGGAGATCGCAAGGGACTCCACGTCCGACCTGCCCGCCGCCGTGGCCGCGCTCGTCGCGCGGCTCGCCGCGCAGGCCGGATGCCCGGTGCTCGGCGTCGGGTTCGGGGTGCCGATGAACGCCGCATCGGGGGATGCCGCTGCGTTCATCGGCGCCCTCTCGACGCACGCCGAGACCGCTCTTCTGCCGGCCTACGCCGCCGCGGAGGCCGACCTCGCCGCCCGCGCGGAGGCCGGCTACGGCGACTCCGAGTTCCTGCTCGTGCGGCTGGGCGAGGTCGTGAGCACGGCGATCGTCACCGGCTACACCGCCGGCACCGACACCGCCCGCGAGCTCGCGCACCTCGATGTGGGCGGCGACCCCGGACGCGACTGCCGCTGCGGGAACTCCGGCTGCGTGCACGCCTGGATCGCCGTTCTCGAGGAGCGGATGGATGCCGCGACCGACGAGCGGACCCGCGAGGCTCTGCGCATCGAGGCAGGCGAACGACTCGGCACTCCTCTGGCCGCGATCGCCTCGGCGCTCGACCTGCCCCAGGTCGTGCTGAGCGGCACCTCGTCGCTGATGGGCCCCGAGCTCTGCAGCGCCGCCGAGTCGGCGCTCACCGCCGCACGCCTGCGCAACGCGCCCGTCGAGGTGCGCTGCGGGCAGACGGAGGATGCCGTGCTGCGCGGTGCCGCAGCGCAGGTGCTGGCGGCCGAACTGGCCTGAACCCAGGTTTCCCGATGTTTTTCGATCCGGATGTATCACCGCGGCTCTTGCCCGCTCCTGGTGGGTATGGCCACAATGAGCATCATGAGCGATGCCGTACCCGAAGGCACCGCCGGACAGCCGCCTGAACCCAACAGGTGGCAGCAGGCGGCGCTGTTGTTCCGCGCCTGGCGCGACGGCGAGACGCGGGCGATGGATGACCTCGTCCGATTGATGACGCCCGTGCTCTGGCATGTGGTGCGCGCATACGGCATCGACCGATCCCTCGCCGAGGATGTCGTGCAGACCACCTGGCTCCGTCTGGTGCGCGGTCACGAGTCGATCCAGGACGCCTCGGCGGTGTCTGCCTGGCTCACGGTCACCGCCCGCCGCGAGGCCTGGCGGGTCAGCAAGCAGGAGAACAGGGCGGATGCCAAGGAGGACATCGACCTCGAGCCGCTGCTGCCGACCGCGGCATCCGCCGAGGACGAGGCGGCCGAATCGGACGGCGCGGCCCGACTGTGGGCAGCGGTGCAGCGCCTCGACGAGCGCTGCCGCAGGCTGATCCGGGTGGTCGCCTTCGAGCAGCGTCCGGACTACAAGAGCCTGGCGGAGCAGCTGGGCATGCCGATCGGCAGCATCGGCCCTACGCGATCGCGGTGCCTCGGCAAGCTCCGCACGCTTCTGGGCGGCGCCTTCGATGAACCGCAGGTGACGACATGAGCGACGACGAGCTGATGGCGGCGCTGCGGGCCATGTGGCGGGTCAACGATCCGGTGCCCGACGACCTGATCGAGCGGATGGTCGCTGTCGTGGCCTCCGACGATCTCTCCCGGGAGTACGCGCTGCTGACCCTGGTCGAGGATGCCACGGCGGCCGTGCGCAGCGATGCCGAGACGATGATCCTGCAGTTCAGCGACGGCCGGATCTCGGTGCTGCTGCACATCTCGAAGGCGGGAAAGGGAGCCCGCCGGGTGGACGGCTGGGTGGATGCCACGGCGACGGAGGTCGTGCTGGAGCAGGGCGCGCGCTCCTGGACGACGGAGCCCGGCGAACACGGCCGCTTCGCGTTCACCGATGTGCCGCCCGGTCTGTGCCGAGTGCGCCTGACCGTGCCCGACGAGGAGGGCGGTCGCGGGTTCGCGACCCCGCAGTTCGAGGCGTAGCGGGACTGCCCGCGCACGCGGGAGGGGAGACGTCGTCGCAGGGGTGCGGCGACGAGGGATGCCGCCCCGGCGGCTCTGAATGGGAGGACAGACGATGGAGCAACCCCCGGGATGGACATGGCAGGACCGCGCGGAGGGCTCGATTCCGCGCGGCACGGCGCTGGATCCGAGCGTCGATCCGATCGAGGGCGTCCGGGCCTACCCGACCGCGTACCTGCCGGATCGGATGCTGGTCACGGCGCCGCCGGACGATGACGATCACAACGCGGTGGACCGCGATCTGAAGACGCTCACCGATGCTGCAGCGTCGTTCGGGTGGCGGATCGAGGTCGGCCCGGTCGAACCCGCGGTGGCAGGGGCGGACGCACCCGACTCCGATGCGGGCCTGGTCCGCAGGAGAGCCGCCCGTGAGCTCGCCCCGGGGATTCCCGGCCTGCTGCGGGTGCTGCTCACCACGCCCGAGGAGGCGGACCACAGCACCTCACCGGCGCCGCCGGACTCGTGGCGGGTGCTGCAGCTCGCGCGCCGCCTGACCCGGTCGTCGATGCCACGGGTGGGTCTCGAGCATGTGCTGTCGGTCGACCCGGTGGGGCTCAATCCGTTCACGAGGACGAACCCGTTCACCCGCACGAACCCGTTCACGCGCACCAATCCCGTTCGCGGATCGGGACCGGTGGGGACGGACGACTACCTCGAGCCGGGGCGCGGCGCCCGCCAGCCGGTCGCCTGGATCGGCGCGGCCCCGATCCGCAGCGCCGAGCCGAAGCGAGGGCGGCGGCCCGTGGTGGCCGTACTCGACACCGGCTGCGGCGAGCATCCGTGGCTGCCCGACGACATCGTCACCCGTGGCGCCGAGCTGGACGGGGTGCCGATCGGGCTCACCGGGCAGGACGATCCGGAAGTGTTCCCCGATCTGTACGGGCAGCTCGACGGCGAGATCGACGCGGTCGCCGGACACGGCACCTTCATCGCCGGCCTGATCCGGCAGACGGCACCGGATGCCGACATCCTCGCGATCCGCGTGGCAGGGTCGCTGGGCGTCGTCGACGAGAGCGCCTTCATCAGGGCCCTGGCGGACGTGATCGAACTGAAGCGCCGCCACCTGCGGGATCCCGGCACGGGGCATCCGATCGACGTCATCAGCCTGTCACTGGGCTACTACCACGAGACCCCGGTCGACGGGCAGTTCTCGCTCACGCTCTACGGACTGCTGCGCTCGGCGCGCGAGCTGGGCATCGTGGTGGTGTGCTCGGCGGGCAACGACGCGATCGACCGGCCGTCGTTCCCCGCCTCGCTGTGGGCCTGGCCCGACGCCGACAACGGCATCCGCCCCGACGACGAGGCACCGCTGGTCTCGGTCGGAGCCCTGAACCCCTCCGGACGCTCGGTCGCGCTGTTCTCGAACGTGGGGCCGTGGGTGCAGGTCTACGCCCCGGGGGCGCTGGTGGTCAGCACGACGCCGCCGTTCACCGGAGGGATGCAGCCCAGCACCCGCGCGGACTTCGACGACCTGCCGAGGGAGACCGTCGATCCCGACGACTACCGCGGCGGGTTCTCGGTGTGGAGCGGCACATCGTTCGCGGCACCGTTCGTCGCAGGGCGGATCGCCACGGCGTTGGCGCCCGCGCTGGCCAAGGGCGGCAGGCCGACGAACAAGGCTGTGCACAAGGCCGTGGACGACGTTCTGAGGTCGCTGCCCGATCCCGTGCGCTGAGACTGTCGCGAAACCCTCGGGACGCGGCATCCTTGAGATGTGCGCCTGACCGCAGCAGAACTCCATGAGCGGGGGAAGGATGCCGCGAACCGTCGCCGGTTCGCGGCATCCCGGCGCGCCCTCCTCACAGCGCAGAAGCGCACGGACGACCCCGATCTGCTCGCCCGAGTCGCCGGCACGCTGGCGTACGTGCTCGCCCAGACCGGCGAGCCGGACGCGGCGGAGCGGATGTGCCGGGATGCCCTCGGCGCGGAGGGCATCGGCGACGGAACGCGGACGGTACTGGCCGGTCAGCTCGGGACACTGCTGATGAACGGCGGACATGCCGACGAGGCGGAGCGCCATCTCACCGAGGCGATCGACGGCATGAATGACTCGCCCGCGGAGCGAGCATCCTGCCTGGTCAACAGGTCGGTCGTGCGCATGCAGCGGCACGACCTGGACGGCGCCGCGGCCGACCTCGAGTACGCCATCGCGACCTATGACGAGCTCGGTGAGCGCGAGGCGAGCGCCGAGGCCCGGCACAACCTCGGCTACGCCGCCCTCCTCCGCGGCGATCTCGTCACGGCATTGGCACTGATGACCCGGTCGCGACCGGTCTTCGTGGAGACCAGCGAGCTCAGCACCGCGATCGCCGACCTCGATCGCGCCGAAGTGCTGAGAGAGGCCGGACTCACTGCCGAGGCCGAAGAGCTGCTCGCCGAGGTCGCGGTGCGGTTCGGCGCGCAGCGGATGCGGCAGACCAGGGCTGAGGCGGAGTTCCAGCTGGCCCGTTCTCAGCTGCATCACGATCCGGCCGCTGCGCGGCGAACCGCCGCGCAGGCCCGGCGCCGGTTCGAGGCGCTCCACAGTGAGGGCTGGGCCGCACGATCGGCATCCGTCGAGCTGGAGGCCCGTCGCCTCGCCGGGCAGGTGCCCGCGGCGGCGGAGTACGACGAAGCGGCCCGCCGACTGCATGCGGTCGGCCTGGACAGCGAGGCCGCGACGGCGGAGTTGGGCGCCCGGCTGGCGGATCCGCTGCGGCGTCCGCCGCGCATCCGGGCCGATGCCCCCACTCCGGTGCGGCTGCGGGCGCTCGAGGTGCGCGCCGCACACGCGCTGCATGCGGGGAGGCGCGCGGACGCGCGACGCCTGGCCACGGAGGGGCTCGACCTGTTCACCGCCTGGCAGGGTTCGTTCGGGGCCCTCGACCTGCAGGCATCCGTCACGATGCACGGCACCGGGCTGCTGGCCACTGGCCTCGCCGCGGTGTCTGACGTCGATGACCCCGCGGTGCTGTTCGACTGGGGTGAGCGCGCCCGGCGGATCGGGCTGCAGGTGGTGCCGGTGCGGCCGCCGCACGACCCCGCCGCGGCGGCTGACCTCGCCGAACTGCGGATGCTGCGCACCGACCTCGCCGGCGAGGACTGGCTGTCCGATTCCCGGGTGCGCGCCATCCGTGACCGCATCCGTGAGCGGCAGTGGAGCACGACCGCCGGCTCGGGCGCCAGGCAGCAGGTCTCGCTGCCCGAGCTGCAGCGCGGCCTCGAGGCGGACGTCGCCGTGCTCACCTGGGTCTACACCGGCTCCGCGCTGCGCGCCGTGGTCGCCACTCCGTCCGCCACCAGTCTCGTGCGGCTGTCCTGGGAACGCGTCCTGCCGCTACTCGACGGACTGCGCGCCGACCTCGACGCGGCCGCCCTCGCCCACGGATCCCGCATGGCGGCGGTGGTCGAGCGCTCCCTGGCCGACCGCATGTCGCGGCTCGACGACGAGCTGCTGCGACCGCTGCTCGAGCGGGCGCCGCGAGCCCGTCGCCTCGTGCTCAGCGTGCCGGGCATCCTCACCGGCGTTCCATGGGCACTGCTGCCCGGCCTCGCCGGGCGACCCTTCACGCTCGCGACGTCGGCGACGCGCTGGCTCGACCAGACGCCGCGTCCGCTGCACCGCGCCGGCGTGATCGCCGGGCCGCGCGTCGCGCGCGCCGGCGACGAAGCGCAGGCCGTGGCGCGCGCGCACGACACGGCCGTTCTGCTCACGGGCGCCGACGCGACCGTCGACGCCACGGCCGCGACGGCCGGCGGCGTCGATCTGCTGCATGTGGCAGCGCACGGCCGGCACAGCGCCGACAACCCGATGTTCTCCGGACTCGAGCTGGCCGACGGAACCCTGTTCGGCTACGACGTCGACCTGATCGATACAGTGCCCGACACCGTCGTGCTCTCCGCGTGCGAGCTGGGCCGATCCACCGTGCGCTGGCGCGAGGAGGCGGTCGGCATGACCAGGGTGTGGCTGCATGCCGGATCGCGGTGCGTGATCGCCTCGCCCGTGCTGGTACCCGACGATGCGGCTGCGGAGCTTCTCCCCGCTGTGCACGCGGGGATCGCGGCGGGGCTCGCTCCGGCCGTCGCGCTGTCGGACGCCGCCGACGCAACCGGCATCCGGGTGCCGCTGCACTGCCACGGCGCCGGCTTCTGAAGTTTCTTCCGCATCCGTGTATCACCGGTGCAGATGAGGTCTCTTCTCTCTGTGGGAGGAGCACTCGAGGATCCGCGTCTTCTGGGGAGAGGACGGATCGGATGAGCAGCCGAAGGGGAACCGGACACTGGGGAGTCCGGATGGGCGGCACCGACCACTCCGGGGCGTCGCGCGTTGACGCGGCGCCCCGGTAGGGCCTTCAGGCCCTCCGCTCAGCGGCCTTCCGCGGCTTCGGTGTGGTGCCGGATGACCTCGGCGACCACGAAGTTGAACCACTTCTCGGCGAACTCGGGGTCGAGGTGAGCCTCTTCGGCGAGCGCACGCAGGCGCGCGACCTGCTGCTCCTCGCGGCCCGGATCGGATGCGGGCATCTCATGCTCCGCCTTCAGATGACCGACCTGCTGAGTGCAGCGAAAGCGTTCGGCGAGCATGAAGATCAGTGCGGCGTCGATGTTGTCGATGCTGGCTCGCAGGCGCAGCAGCTCGGCACGGGCGGCTTCGGCGTCAGTCATGAGGCTCCTCGATCGGCGACAGTACGACGATAGCCGGAACCGACCCACGCCCTAGAGTGTGACCATGAGTTCTGACGAGAGCGCGCAGATCCCGGCCGAGGGCAACGGCTACGCCGAGAGGGCGGCTGCCGAGGCGGTGCCGCCCGCAAAGCCGGCGGCGAAGCCGAGCAGGGCAGAACGTGCCGCAGCTGCGAAGGCCGCGGAAGCCGCCGCCGCGCACCATCCGGCGCCCAATCCCGTCGTGATCGAGCCGATGACGCCGAGCCGATCGTTCTGGACGCGCATCGACAAGCCGTTCGTGTTCGGCATCCTGGTCACCCTTGGCGCGCTGACCGCCCTGCTGTTCGGCCTGATGCTCGCCAACCTCGCCACCGTGCTGATCTACATCGCGCTGGCCGCGTTCGGCGCGCTGGGTCTCGACCCGGCGGTGCGGATGCTGGAGCGACGGGGCATGCCGCGCGGCTGGGGCGTGCTCACCGTCATCCTCACCCTGCTCGCCCTCATCGTGCTGGTGCTCTGGCTGATCGTGCCGGTCATCGTGAAGCAGATCACGCTGTTCATCACCTCTATCCCGGGCATCATCCGCGACTTCCAGACCACCGAGCTCTACGACTCGCTGCAGAAGCAGTTCGGCGACCAGGTCGGCGAATGGGTGAAGCAGATCCAGGGCTTCCTCACCGACCCCGGCACCGTGCTCTCGATCGGCGGCGGCGCCCTGCAGGTGGGCACTTCGATCGCGACCGGCATCTCCGGCATGATCATCGTGCTGGTGCTCATGCTGTACTTCGTCGCCGGCCTCCCGAGCATCAAGACCTCGATGCTGCGGCTGGCCCCGGCGCGCGACCGCGCACGCGCGGCGGACATCACCGACCAGATCACCGACTCGGTCGGTGGCTACATCATGGGCATGGTCGTGCTCGCGTTCGCGAACTCCATGGTCACGCTCGCGCTGTTCTTCTTCCTGGGCCTGCCGTTCCCGCCCCTGATGGCGGCGATCTCGTTCCTGTTCACGCTGATCCCGCTGATCGGATCGGTGCTGTTCTGGATCGTCGGCTCGGTGATCGCCCTGTTCAGCAACCCGCTGATGGCTCTGGTGTTCGCGGCCTGCTACCTGGTCTACATGCAGATCGAGGCGTACTACCTGACCCCCAAGGTGATGAACCGGGCGGTCGCTGTGCCCGGCGCCCTCGTGGTCATCGGCGCGATGGCCGGAGGCACGCTGCTCGGCCTGCTCGGCGCCCTGGTCGCGGTGCCCGTCACGGCCTCGATCCTCATCATCATCAAGCAGATCTGGATCCCCCGGCAGGACGCCCGGGAATGATCCGCTGACACGCAAAGGCGGCCGGTCCCGATCGGGGCCGGCCGCCTTCGTCTGCGATGAGGGCGTCGCGGGCGGTCAGCCGACCAGGCCCTGGTCGGCCAGCCAGGCCTTGGCGATCGCGGCGGGCTCCTTCTTGTCGACCGTGGACTGCACGTTCAGGCCGATCAGCTCGTCGACGGTCAGCTTCGCGCTCACGGCGTTGATCGTCTTCGAGATGTCGTCGGCGATGTCCTCGCTGGCGATCGGGACGACGTTGGACGACAGGATCATGTTCTTCGGATCCTTAAGCGCCACGATCTTCTCAGTCTTGAAGGCCGGGTCGGCGCTGTAGATGTCGGCCACGTCGATCTTGCCTGCCAGCAGCGACTCGAGCGTGGTCGGTCCGGTGGCCGAGAAGTTCAGGTCGACGCCGTAGTCCGTCTTCGCCGCCGCAGGACCGTAGGGGCGCTTCTCGAACTCGGGCGCAGCGCCGATCGTGAGCTTCTTGTCGGCCTTGGCCAGGTCGCCGATCTCGACGAGGCCGTACTTGTCGGCCGTCGCCTTGGTCACCGTGTAGGTGTCCTGGTCGGTCGCCTGCGCGTAGTCGAGGGCGACCAGGCCGCTCGGCAGCGCATCCTTCAGCGCGGCGTAGACCTCGTCGGGGCCGGTGGCCTTGGCGCTCTTGTCGAGGTACTCCAGCAGGTTGCCGGTGTACTCCGGGAACAGATCGATCTGCCCGGACTCGACCTCGGGCATGTAGGCGTCGCGCTGCCCGATGTTGAACTTCTTCTCGACCGTGAAACCGGCATCCTCAAGTGCCTGCGCGTAGATCTCGGCGATGATCTCGTTCGAGTAGTACGCCTGCGATCCGACCACGATGGTCTGGTCGGATCCGCCGCTCGCGGCCGGCTTGTCGCTGGGCTTGTCGAGCGGGTTCCCGCCGCAGCCGGCGAGAGCCAGTGCAGCGAGGGCGGCGATCGCCGTGGCGGCGACGGTGCGGGTGGTGCGTCCGGTGAACATGATGTTCCTCTCTGACGGTGGTTTCTTTGCAGGTTCAGGCAGCGGATGCCGCGGCTTGCGGCTTTCCGCGGACGGGTGCGGTCCGAAGGCCGGCGGGAACGGATGCCCGCTGCGCGAGCGCGAGCAGCAGGTCGGCCAACAGGGCGAGAGCGGCGACGAGGATCGCGCCGGCGAGCACCATGTCGAAGCGATTGAGCGGGATGCCCTGGATGATCGGCGCGCCCAGACCGCCGAGGCCGACGTAGGCGCCGATGGTGACGGTGGCGATGATCTGCAGCGCCGCGGAGCGCAGGCCCGCGATCAGCAGCGGCAGCCCGAGCGGCACCTCGACCTTCCAGAGCAGTTGCCAGCGCGTCATCCCGAACGCGCGGGCGGCATCGATCACCTGCCGGTCGATCGCCTCGAAGCCGGTGTAGGCGCCGGCGAGCAGCGGCGGGATGCCGAGCAGCACGAAGGTCACGACGGCGGCCGCGGGGATCTGCAGCACTCCGAACAGCAGCACCAGCAGGATCATCAGGCCGAACGAGGGCAGCGCCCGCGCTGCTCCGGCGAACGCGACCGCGACCTCGCGGCCCTTGCCCGTGTGCCCGATCGCCCAGCCGATGGGCACGGCGATGAGCACCGCGATCAGCACCGAGATGCCGGTGTAGAGCAGGTGCTGGGCGAGCATGACCGGGATCGAGTTCGGTCCCTGCCACTGCTCGGGTGCGAACAGCCACGCGAACGCTTCGGCGAAGACGTTCATCCGCGCTCCCCCTTCGTCAGCGCAAGGGCGCCGGGATCGATCGCCGCCGGGTCGTCCGCGGGATCGACGACGACGGATGCAGGACGATCCGCAGCATCCGCGTCGCTGCGCGAACCGCGCCGGCGCGAGCCGATCCGCGTCCATGGCATGAGCAGCCTGCCGAGCAGCACCAGCAGCACGTCGACGATCAGCGCGATCACCAGCACGGCGACGACGCCGGCGAGCACCTCGGCGATCAGCCGCCGCTGCAGGCCGGCGGTGAACAGGTAACCAAGGTTGGTGACACCGATCAGGATGCCGACGGTCGCGAGCGAGATCGTGCTGACCGCCGCCACACGGAGCCCGGCGAGGACGACCGGCCCGGCGAGCGGGAACTCCACGGTGAAGAACCGTCGCACGGGTCCGTAGCCGAGCGCTGTGGCCGACTCGCGCACCACAGGGTCGACGGAGTCGAGCCCGTCGGCGACGGCGCGCACCAGGATCGCGATCGCGTAGATCGTCAGTGCGATCACCAGATTGAGCTCGGTGATGGCCGAGTAGCCGAACAGAGCGGGCAGCAGCATGAACAGCGCCAGTGAGGGGATCGTGTAGAGCAGTCCGGTGGCGACGATGATCCAGCCGCGCAGGCGCGTGTACCGCCAGGCGACCCAGCCGAGCGGCACCGACAGGATGAACCCGATGACGATGGCGATCACGCTCTGTCGCAGGTGCACGACGGAGAGATCGAGGATCATCCCGATGTTGTCGACGATCCAGTCCACGTCAGCCGCCTTCGACCACCGGTGCCGCGGCATCGGAGACGATCGACCCCTGGGTGCGGCCGAACTCGTCGACGACGACTGTTCCGCGCGGCGTCTGCTTCAGCCGCAGCGCGCGCTTGCCGCGGTCGCCGCCGATGAACGCGGTGACGAAGTCATCGGCCGGATTCTCGATGATCTCGCTGGGCGTGCCGCGCTGGACGACGCGCGCGCCCACGTCGAGGATGACGACCTGGTCGCCGAGCAGGAACGCCTCGTCGATGTCGTGCGTGACGAACACGACGGTCTTGCCCAGCTCGCGCTGCAGGCGGATGAGCTCCTGCTGCAGATCCGCGCGCACGATCGGGTCGACGGCGCCGAACGGCTCGTCCATGAGCAGGATGTTGGGGTCTGCGGCGAGCGCCCGGGCGACCCCGACGCGCTGCTGCTGTCCGCCCGAGAGCTGTGCGGGATAGCGGCCGGCGAGCGACTGCGCCAGGCCGACGGTGTCGAGCAGCTCGCGCGCCCTGGCGTGCGCCTCCGCGCGCCCCACGCCGGTGATGCGCAGCACGGTGGAGACGTTGTCGATCACGGTGAAGTGCGGCATGAGGCCGGAGTTCTGCAGCACGTACCCGATGCGACGGCGCAGGGCGACGGGGTCACCGTTGAGCACGCTCTCGCCGTCGATCTGCACGTCACCCGAGGACGGCTCGACCATGCGGTTGATCATGCGCAGCAGCGTGGTCTTGCCGCAGCCGGATGATCCGACGAACACGGTGGTCTTGCGGGCGGGGATCTGCAGGCTGAAGTCCCGCACGGCGGAAGTGCCGTCGGGGAAGGTCTTCGATACGGATCGGAACTCGATCATGGGCGGCCCCTAGGAGCGGACCTCAACTTCGGGGCTGAAGGCGACATAGCCCGAGAAGTCGGTGCCCACCGCCTCTATCTCGGACGGGGAGGGCTCGGGGTAGGTCCAGGCGAGATCCTCGTGCTTCTCGCCGTCGACGATCACCGAGTAGTTCTGGCGGACGCCCTTCTCCGAGGAGGTGTGCGGCGTGGGGCTCTCGACCAGCGCAGCCGGGTGCACGGTGGACGGCGGGAAGTAGTAGTTGCCCTCGATCTGCACCAGCTCGGACTCGTCGGCTTCGGCGAGCACGGTTCCTGCGAACACTGCCTTCATCAGGCCTCCTCCGGATCTGTACCGAGCCTAGGGTCTGCCGCCGACATCCGGCCCCGTTTCCCACGGAACCGTGAGAAACGCGCCATCCGTTGTCCCGGCGGCCGGCTGCGCGGATACTTTGTGCATGGCCATCCGGGAGGCCGCGGTCATCGACTGGACCGGGCGTTTCGACTCGCTCGTCGCGAACGAGTCGTCCCTGGGCGCTCGAGAGCTCGACGAGCTCGGCCAGGCTGCCTGGTTCACCGGCCGTCATGACGTCTGCGAGCGGGCTTGGGAACGTGCGTTCCGGCGCTTCCTGGACGACGGGTCCGGTTCGGATGCGGTGCGCTGTGCCTTCTGGCTCGGGTTCACACTCGGAGAGCACGGCGACGCGGTGAAGGCCGGGGGCTGGATGGCCACCCTGCTCGATCTCGGCGAGCGCTTCGCCGGCGACCCGCGCACCGACGCCGTCACCGCACTCTGCCGGGCACAGGCGGTCTACCTGCGGGGCGATGTCGCGGAGTCCGCCGCGCTGTACCGTGCGGCGGGTCGTGCCGCATCCGGCGTCGACGCCGATGTGGAGGTGCTCGCCGTGATGGGCGAGGGCCGGGCCCTCATGCGCGCCGGTCGCATCGACGACGGCGTCGCATGCATGGATCGGGTCATGCTGATGATCGCTACAGGGCACGTGAGCGATCGAGGTGCCGGCCCTGCGTACTGCGCGGTGATCGCGAGCCTGCTCGCCCGCGGAGACATCGAGCGGGCCAGAGTGTGGACGAGAGACCTGGGCGACTGGTGCGACGCCCAGCGCGGACTCGAGCCGTTCCGCGGCGAGTGCACGCTGCACACAGCCACGGTCATGCAGTTCGGCGGCGAGTGGACCGCCGCGCTGGATGCTGCCGACGGCGTCTGCCGCACCGAGGAGCGCACGGACACGCTCGGCAACGCGTGGTACCGCCTCGGCGAGCTGCACCGCGTCACCGGACGCGCCGAACCCGCCCTGCACGCCTACCGGCGGGCCGCCGCACTCGGCCGCGAGGTGCAGCCCGGGCTGGCGCTCGTGCACCGCGACGCCGGCGAGCTCGACACCGCCTGGGCAGGACTCGTCAGGGCTCACTCGACGGCGCGAGAGCCGGCGGTGCGCGCCGAGCTGCTCTTCGCCGCGGTGCTCGTCTCGCTCGACCGGCGGCGGGCCGCAGACGCCGCCGACGCCGCCGCCGAGCTGCGCGGCTTCGCGGCGGGCGATCTGCTGTACCTCCGTGCACTCTCGTCGCACGCCGACGGGCTGGTCGCCCTGGCCGAAGGAGCGGACGCGGATGCGCAGACCCTGCTCCGCGGAGCCTGGTCGGCCTGGCGGCGACTCGACGCCCCGTACGAGGCCGCACTGACGCGCGTCGCGATCGGCCGCACTGCCCGCGCCGCCGGTGACGAAGAGGGCGCGCAGCTCGAGTTCGACGCCGCCCGCACAGTGCTGGAGGGCCTCGGCGCCGTCCCCGACCTGGTTCGACTCGAACGGATCGCGGCGAACGCCGGCGCCGCGCCCGCTCCGACTGCCGGCCTGAGTCCGCGCGAGCGCGAGGTGCTCGATCTCGTCGCGCACGGATGCTCGAACCGGCGCATCGCCGAGCGGCTGTTCCTCAGCGAGCGCACGGTCGCGCGTCACGTGGGCAACATCCTCGCCAAGCTCGGCGTGCCGAGCCGCTCCGCAGCGACGGCGTACGCGTTCGAACACGGCCTCGTCTCGCCCTCCTGACTCGATTGGTCATTTCTGCCGATGTCCGGTGGATGCCCCGTCCGTAGCGTCTGGGGAAAGGAGGAATCATGTCCACCACAACCCTCGACCTGGCCATCGTCGGAGCCGGCGCGGCCGGCCTGCACACCGCCGCGCTGGCGAGCGAGCGCGGCATCACCTTCGAGGTGTACGACGACCACGCGCGCATCGGCGACAGCTGGCGCGAGCGCTACCGGTCGCTGCGCCTGTTCACCCCTCGACGCTGGGCCAAGCTGCCCGGGATGCCGCTCGACATCGGCTTCTTCGACTATCCGACCGGGGGCCAGCTCGCCGACTACCTGGAGCGATATGCCGCGGCGTTCGATCTGCCGGTGCGCACGTCGACACGCGTGGAGCGGCTCACCGCAGAGGAGGGACGGTTCCGTCTCGTCCTCTCCGGCGACCGTGAGGTCGTCGCCGCGCGGGTGATCGTCGCGGCCGGTGCGCACCACAGGGCGATCACGCCGCCCTTCGCCGCCGAGCTGGATCCCGGCATCCGGCAACTGCACTCCCTCGACTACCGCGGACCGGAGGACTTCGCTGACGGACCGGTGCTGGTCGTGGGAGCGGCGAACTCCGGAACCGACATCGCCCTGGAGGCAGCCGCGGCGGGGCACCGGACGACCATCGCCGGACGCGACCCCGGGCAGGTGCCCGGCCGGATCGACACCCCGATCGGCAACCTGGTCTCGAGCATCTTCATCCGGCGGCTGCGGAACACCACGGTCGACACCGAGAAGGGCAGGCGCTTCATGCAGGAGCACCAGGGGCACGGTGTGAACCTGGTGCGCAACCACCTGGTCGATCTCGACCGGCGGGGCGTGCGCCGGGTCGGACGGGTCGGACGGGTGGACGACGGCCGACCGGTGCTCGAGGACGGCGAGATGCTGGATCCGGCGACCGTCGTGTGGTGTACCGGATCGCTGCCGCGGCTGGACTGGCTGCAGATTCCCGCCGCCTTCGACGGGAACGGCCGGCCCGCGCACGAGCGGGGGATGTCGACGGGCGCGCCAGGGCTCGCGTTCGTCGGCCTCCCGTTCCAGTACTCGGCGGCGTCGCCGACGCTGATGGGGATGGGCAGGGATGCCGCGTACGTGATGGAGCGCCTGTTCAGTGCCAGGGCGGCCGCGCTCGCGGCTGCGTGACCGGGGGTCAGCGCACCGGCAGGAAACAGGTCGGCGTGGGCGCCGGTGCGGTGTGCCGGATGTCGCGCGGAGCACCGGTGCGCTCGTCGATGTCGAGCACCGACACCGTGTCGGACCGCTGCCCGGCGACCAGCAGAGCGCCCTCGTGCACAAGGTGGTGCCGCGGCCAGTCCACGCCCGAGTCGGCGAGTGCGAGCGGCTCGACGATCTCACCGCCGCCGCGCACGCGGAGAGCTGCGATCGTATTGCTGCCGCGCAGGGCGGTGTACAGCGTCTCGCCGTCTCGTGAGCGGGCGAGCTCGGCCGGGAAGTCGAAGCCCGGTGTCGCGATCGCCGAGACGACCACGCCCGAGACGAGTCCCCAGCGACCTTCACGATCGGCGGTCAGCGTGAACACCTCGCAGGAGTACTCGGTCACCACGTGCAGGTGTCCGCTGGGGTGCGCGACCATGTGCCGTGGGCCGGAGCCGCGCTGCAGCACGACCTCGTGGTCGAGCTGCAGCCCCGTCGCGGCCGGCCGCCAGATGCGCACCAGGTCGAAGCCGAGGTCGGTCGTCGCGATCCGCCCGTCTCGCAGGAACACCGCGGCATGCGCGTGCGAGACCCGCGGGTCGGTTCCGGTCGGCGTCGGGTAGGGGTCGGATGCCTGCCCCGGCTCGGCCCCGGGGGTGTGCTGGTCGTCCCCGAACAGCGCTGCGCGCAGCGCGGCGGCCCTGTCCGCGGCATCCGGAACCAGGCGCCCCTCAAAGTCGAGCCCGATGCGCACGACCCGGCCGTCGCCGTAGCAGCTGGCGACCAGGAACCGGCCGTCGGGCGAGACCGCCAGGTGGCAGACGGCGGCACCGGCGGGGACCGGTGCGCCCAGCGGGCGCAGCGAGGACTCGCCGTCGCGCACGAAGGCCGCGACCTCGCCCGATCCCTCCAGCGCCGCGTACACGACGTCGAGAGACGGATGCTGCGCCAGCCAGGACGGGTCCGGGGCCGGCGCGACCGTGCCGCGGTAGGCCAGGGTCGTCTGCGGGCGCGCTTCGTCGCCCGCGAGCAGACCGATGCCCGCGGCATCCCCGTCCATGTCGGAGCCGTAGCCGCCGAGCCAGAACCGCGTCATGCGGCATCCTCTCTTGTCGCCGAGTGAGCCGGGTGCCGACGGGCGAACCGCCTGCCGCCGAGGGCACCGGTCACGCATGTCGGCAGCCGGTGCCCTCGTAGGCGGACTGGTTCACTCGCGCGCCAGTCCGGCCGCGCGGAGCTCAGTCGAGCAGATCGTGGCGGACGATGACCTCGTCGCGCTCCGGGCCGACGCCGATCACCGAGATGCGCGTGTTGCTCATCTTCTCGAGCGCGAGCACGTAGTCCTGCGCGTTCTGCGGCAGATCCTCGAACCGGCGGGCCGTGGAGATGTCTTCCTTCCAGCCGGGGAAGGTCTCGTAGATCGGCTTCGCGTGGTGGAAGTCGGTCTGGTTCACCGGCACGTCATCGAAGCGGGTGCCGTCGACGTCGTAGGCCACGCAGACCGGGATCCGGTCCAGGCCGGTCAGCACGTCGAGCTTGGTGAGCACCAGATCGGTGATGCCGTTCACGCGGGTCGCGTAGCCGGTGATCGGCGCGTCGTACCAGCCGGTGCGACGCAGGCGACCGGTGGTCGTGCCGTACTCGAAGCCGGTCTTGCGCAGCCACTCGCCCATCTCGTCGTTGAGCTCGGTCGGGAACGGACCGGAGCCGACGCGCGTCGTGTAGGCCTTGACGATGCCGACGATGCGGTCGAGGCTGTTCGGGCCCACGCCCGAGCCGGCCGCAGCCCCCGCGGCCGTCGCCGTCGACGAGGTCACGAACGGGTAGGTGCCGTGGTCGACGTCGAGCATGGTCGCCTGGCCGCCCTCGAACACCACGACCTCGCCGCGGCCGAGCGCCTCGGCGATCAGGTGGCCGGTGTCGGCGACCATCGGGCGCAACCGCTCGGCGTAGCCCAGCAGCTCGTCGACGATCTCGTCGCACGTGATGGCGCGGCGGTTGAAGACCTTCACCAGCAGGTGGTTCTTCTGGTCGAGGGCGCCCTCGACCTTCTGCCGCAGGATGTTCTCGTCGAAGAGGTCCTGCACGCGCAGACCGACCCGGTTGATCTTGTCGGCGTAGGCCGGGCCGATGCCGCGGCCGGTGGTGCCGATGTTGCGCTTGCCGAGGAAGCGCTCGGTGACCTTGTCGAGGGTGCGGTGGTACTGCGTGATCAGGTGCGCGTTCGCACTGACCTTGAGCTTGGAGACGTCGACGCCGCGGGCCGAGAGCGCCTCGAGCTCGCTGAAGAGCACCTCGAGGTCGACCACGACGCCGTTTCCGATCACGGGCGTCACGCCCGGAGTCAGGATGCCGGAGGGCAGCAGGTGCAGGGCGTACTTCTCGTCGCCGACGACGACGGTGTGACCGGCGTTGTTGCCGCCGTTGAACTTCACCACCCAGTCGGTGCGCTCGCCGAGCAGGTCAGTCGCCTTGCCCTTACCCTCATCGCCCCACTGGACGCCGACGATTACTAGTCCTGGCATGGGTGGACCCCCTGGATTTCGCTGTTCGCCGGGCTTGCACCGGCCGATGAGCTGGCCCTGAGCGGGCTTTTCCATCCTACCGGGCGGGCTCCGCGCTACAGTTTCGCCATGACGACATGGTGGCCGTGGGCCCGACTGGCCGCCGCCGCGCTGACCGCAGCCGCCATCATCGCTCAGCTGATCCGCACCCTCGAGCGCACGCTCGCGGCATCCGATCCCTGGACCGCGCACGTGCCCACCGTGATCGCGAACTTCTTCAGCTTCTTCACGATCCTGTCGAACGTCGGCGCGGTGGTCGCACTGGCGATCGGCGGAGTGTGGATGCTGCGGCACACGACCGGATCCGTGCCGCAATGGCTGGCCACGCTGCTGCTGTGCGTCTCGACGTACATGATCGTGACCGGCATCGTCTACAACGTGCTGCTGCGCGGCATCGCACTGGATCAGGGTTCGACGGTGTGGTGGTCGAACGAGGTTCTGCACGTGGTCACGCCGCTGTTCCTGCTCGCCGACGTGCTGTTCGCACCGCGTCCGCGCGCACTGTCCTGGTCGTCGCTGTGGATCGTGGCCGCTTTCCCGATCGTCTGGGTGGTCTACACGCTGATCCGCGCGAACTTCATCATCGGGCCCGCGACCGGCGACCCGTGGTGGTACCCCTACCCGTTCCTGAACCCGCACCACGTGCCGGGCGGGTACCTGGGCGTCGCCGGCTACGTCGTCGGCATCGCCGTCGCGATCATCGCCGTGGCGGCCGCAGTGCTCTGGATCGGGCGCCGGCGCGCGGCATCCGTCGTACCGACCGTCGAGGATGCTGCGCTCAGCGGTCCGTGAGCATGCTGCGGGTCAGCCCGAGCTCGCCGAGCGCCGTCTCGGCCTGCTCACGTCTCATGTCGAGCGATTCGCCGATCTCGGCGGCCAGCCGGGGCCGGGCGCGCACCAGGGCGTCCACGGTCTCGAGCGGCACGGTCAGGACCGTGAGCATGCCCGCGGCCGTGGTGACCGCCTGGCTGCGCTGCCGGGTCAGGGCGGTGTGGCCGACCAGGTCGCCGCGCTCGGCGCCGGCGAAGTCCAGCCGGCTGCCCTGTACCTCGAGCGAGAGCGTGACCGCCCCCTCCACGATGAAGTGCACCTCGTCGGGAACGACGCCGCTGCCGAGTACCGTCTCACCGGCGCCGAACCGCTGCAGCCGCGAGGTCGTGCGCAGCAGGTCGCGGTCCTCGGCGGCGAGGTGCAGCGCAGGGGCGAGGTCTTCGATCGCGGCATCGAGTCGCGCGGGCTCGGCGATCGGATCGGTCGAATCGCCGTCGAGCGCGAGCCCGCGCCGGCGCGCGGCGTACCAGAGCCAGGAGAGGTACACGGTGAGCGCTCGCGAGGCGTCGGCGGGGGATGCCACGGGGATCGACACCGAGTACGCGCCCTTGCCGGAGTACTCCACCGACACGCGCTCGCGGGGCAGGCGCAGCGGCAGTCCTTCGGCCACGTCGATCAGCAGGGCGACCACCTCGTGCGGCGGGTCGTCGGTGGTGAAAGCGATGTCGGCGGTCGCCGCATAGGGGCCGTCCGGCTCGCTCATGTTCGTGAACGACGCCCCGGAGAGCGTCGAGTTCGGCACGATCTGGATGCCGGAGCCGGTGTCGATGTGCACCGCCCGCCAGTTCACCTCGGTGACCCGGCCCTTCACGCCGCCGGTGTCGAGGTGGTCGCCGATCTTGAACGGCTGCTCGAACAGCAGCAGGAGACCGGAGATCACACCGCCGACGGCGTTCTGCAGGGCAAGGCCGATGACGATGGAGGTCACCCCCAGTGCGGCGAAGAGCCCGCCGACATCCGCCTCCCACACCCAGGCGAACAGGATCGCGAGACCGACCACGACGAGCACGAGACGGGCGATCTCGATGAAGATCGTCGGGATGCGCTTGCGCCAGGAACCCTCCGAGGCGTTCGCGAACAGCACGACGTTGAACGCGGACAGCACCAGCAGGATCAGCAGGAAACCGAACACGGTGGCGACCACGCGCACCCAGACCTGATCGGCGGGCGACCGGATCGCGAACACGAGCAGCGCCAGCAGCGCGCCGGCGGGGATCACCCAGTTCCGCAGAATCGCGACCGGGCCGGCGAGCGGACTGTTGCGCCTGCGCAGGGCTCCCAGCAGCTCGGTGATGCCGACGAGCAGGACGGGGAAGCCGATCGCGATCCCGATCACCCACCAGGCCCACCCGTCGGCGAACGCCTCAGCCATGTCAGGCCACCTTCCACACGGTCTCGGACCGGCCCTGGACATCGACCGTGCCGGCTTCGATGTAGGAGAACAGCTCCTGCGTTCGGTCGCGCACATCCTGGCTGACGTAGATTCCCGGCTCGCCGGTCACCGAGCGCACCCGGTACGCGAGGTTCACGGCGTCGCCCCAGAGGTCGTAGGCGAGCGTGGTCCTCGCCACCAGACCGCTCGTGACCGTTCCGGTGTCGACGCCGACGCGCAGCGCGACCTCCGCCTCGTTCTGAGCGTTGAACCGCTCGATCACGCCGAGCATGCCGCGCGCGAACTCCACCGCGCGACGCACGTTGTCGACGCGCGGAACGACCAGGCCGGAGGATGCCAGGTACCCTTCGTGCAGGGTGCGCACCTTCTCGACTCCGACCTTCTCGGCGACCTCGTCGAATCCGCGCATGAGCGCGTTCAGCTGCGCGACCTCCTCCTCTGGGGAGAGCCCCTGGGCGTACTCGTCGAATCCGACCAGTTCGCCGAACACCACCGAGACGTTGTCGTGCGCCTCGGAGATCGCCTCATCGCCGGCGCGGTACTTCGCCGCGACGCTCTCCGGCATCAGCGTGTGCATCAGCTTCTCGTTCTCGGAACGCTGCTCGTCGATCAGCTGCTGCTTGATCCGCAGGCTGGAGGCCATGTCATTGAAGGCGCTGCCGAGGTCGCCGAACTCATCGCGGGACCCCTGCGGCACCTGTACGTCGAGGTCGCCCTCGGCCACTCTGTTGACTGCCCCCACGAGCCTGTGCACCGGCCTGGTGAACACCTGGGCGAGCAGCAGCGAGAGCAGGGCGACCGCGAGCATGATGCCCAGCAGCCAGATCAGCACCGTGCGGGTGAAGTCCGCGGTCGGCGCGAACGCCTCATCGGCGTCGATGCGGGCGATCACGACCCAGTCCAGATCCGGCACGTCGAGCGGTCCGTAGCTGACGACCGTGTCGCCGCTGAGATAGCCGGGGCCGACGAGGGTGCCCTCCTTGCCACGCTGCGCTCTCTCCACGCTCTCGGCCTTCGCCGGCTGCAGCAGGACCGTGCCGCCGACTTCGACGACTCGCTTGGCCGTCCGCGGCGGGGTGCCCGCTTCGATCACCTTCTGGGCGTACTCCTTCGGGTGCTGGACGAGCGCGCGCGAGTTGCTGCGCATCAGGTCGTCCCGGCCGACCAGGTACACCTCGCCGGTGTCGCCGAGCCCCTGTCCCTTCCAGTTCTCATCGCCGGTCATCACATCGTTCACGAACGACAGCGGCAGCTGCATGGCGAGCACTCCGGTGATGCCGGAGTCGTTGCCGATCGGGGAGAGCACCCACATGCTCGGCACGTCCAGCGAGGGGATCCAGCGCTCGAAGTCGGTCAGCTCCGTGGTGTTGACCGAGTTCGTGGCGACCGCCTTGCGGTAGGCGCCGGCCAGTGCGCTCTCCTCGTAGGGGCCGTCGTTGAGGTTGGTGCCGAGGTCGACGCCCTTGTACGCCGAGAACACGACGTCGCCGTCCAGGTTCAGCAGCAGCACATCCTCATAGCCGGCCTGCTCGACGAGGCGCGCGAAGTAGTCGCCATAGCGCTCGGCGGCGACCGAGTACGCCGTTCCATCGCCGGCGTCGTTCGCGCGGAGGATCTTGTCGTAGTCCTTGTCGAAGTCCTCGTTCTTGACCGAGTAGTGCGCCTGCAGCCAGCGGCCGGCGTTCGATGAGGGGATGAAGGCTGCGTCGCCGTACTCATCGGTGGAGCGCTTCTCCAGCTCAGGGATGAAGACGTCTCGGTGATAGGCCTCGAGTGCGTCGGCCTGGGCGGCGTCGAGCTCCCGGCCCTGCAGCTCGTCGAAGGCGGCGTTGAGCGCCTTCGAAGCGTTCTGCGCGCTGAGGTTGCGGGAATTCAGCGCGGCGCTGCGCTTGGCGTCCTCGATCGCGGTGACCATCTCATAGCTACGCATCTCACGGATGGTGGTGAGCTGGTCGATCGCCGACTCATGCAGGGACTGCCGGCCGTTGATGAATCCCACGGCGCCGACGATCACCGACGACACCAGGCTCACCCCCAGCAGCATGATGAGCAGCTTCGACTGGATGCTGAGTCCGCCGCGCCTCCGGCGCTTCGTCCTCGCCCGTTCCTCTGTCACCTGGGTAGCGTCGGCCACCGTGATCCCCCCGTCCGAGGGGTCGTCACGATCCCCCTCGCCACGAAGCTATCGGTATCCCAAATCCGAATGGAAGAGGCAGCTGCGGAATTCCCCGGCGGTCGCGCCCAGTGCGGAACAATCGCGCACCCCTGATGGTTGTATTCACATGAATACGACACTTGCGCAGTGCCTGCACATCTGCAGCGTGCATGAGCGAGGTCAGAAGGACGAAGAATCATGGATTTCATCTACGGCGACGACACCGGACTGGTGATCGACTGGACCCAGATGCCGACGTACAACACCATCATGTCGATAGCTGCCGGCGCGGGGCTGATCCTGCTGGTGCTCCTGGGACGCGCACTCCAGCGCGACAAGGCGTTCCGCGCTGAAGGCTGGGCGTTGTCGGCGGGAGTGCTCGGCTTCATCCTCACCCTCACCGGCGCTCACATGACGCTGACCTGGCCGTTCGCGAAGTACTTCCCGTTCGACAACATCATCTTCGGTGAGACCAGTCTCGGGTTCGGCGTGCTGCTGCTCGCGGCATCCTTCTACCTGTGGAAGCGGGGTGGCAGGCTCGCCGATTCCGAGGATCGCGCCGCCGAGGCCGCCGCGACCGCGAAGCCGCTCGGCATCTTCATCTTCGGATTGGGACTCGCCCTCTTCGGCATCGCCGCGGCCGGGGTCATCTTCCAGCTGTTCGCCGCTCCGCCCGAGGAGCCGGTCTCGGGCGCGTTCGCTCAGTGGCCGTGGATCGAGGCCGCGTTCATGTCGGGCCTCTTCGCGCTCATCGGCGTCGGCTCGGTGCTGTTCCCGTTCGCGCTGAACTCGTTCAGCAGCACGCGACCGATCTCCGGCGTCGCGAAGACCATGGGAGTCGTCTGGACGGTGGCCGGCGTCGTGTTCCTACTGTTCGGTGCGCTGAACTTCTACACGCACATCGGACTGATCGTGAACACGATGGGCTGAGCCGCCCCGAACACAAGATGCCGCTCCCGACTGTGCGACGGGAGCGGCATCTTCACTCAGACGGCGAGCAGCCCCTCGCGGTCGTCGGCCGGTGTCGACAGGTAGCGCGGGAGGGAGTCGTCCAGCTCCTGCAGCCACGGGGTGTGGTGCTCGACGGCCATCGTCCCGGTCATCACCGAGCGGTACGCGCGGTCGCGGTAGCCCATGATGTCGGCCTTCTTGTCGTGCTTCCACTCGAGGAAGATCTCGACCACGCGGTCGATGTCGAACTCGGGGTAGTCGGTCTGCTGCATCAGGTCGCGCACGTAGTCGGCCTGGAAGCGGATCTCGTCCGCCGCAATCCCGATCGCCGCGAAGCGCCGACGCCGCTCCGCGATCGACGCCGCACGCTCTGCCGCATCCGGCAGCTCGATCCTGCCCAGGATGAGGTCGCGCACGTACCAGGCCTGCACGTCGAACATGTTGAAGGTGAACCACTGGTCCTGCGCGCCCAGGTAGGCCAGTCGCGGGTTCTGCTGCCAGATCACGCCGCGGTACAGACCGTCGGGATACACGTTGTTCGGCGACGAGAGCGACAGGTCGTCGGGCAGGAACGGGTACTTGTGCAGATAGCCCGTGCAGAGGATGACGGCATCGAAGTCCTTCGACGAGCCGTCGGCGAAGTGCACGGTGCTGCCGTCGAAGCGTTCGACGACCGGGCGCTCCTCGAAGCCGTCCGGCCAGTCGTATCCCATCGGTGCGGTGCGGTAGCTCGCCGTCACCGAGCGCGCACCCATCTTGAACGCCTGGCTGCCGATGTCCTCCGCGGAGTAGCTGCCCCCGATGACCAGCACGTCGCGGTCGGCGAAGCCCTCGGCACCGCGGAAGTCGTGGGCATGGCTGAGGTAGCCGGGGAAGGTCTCGATGCCCGGGAAGTCCGGCACGTTCGGGAAGGAGAAGTGACCGCTGGCGATGATCACCCGGTCGAACTCCGAGGTGGTGGACTCACCGCTGGGCAGGTGCTCGCTGGTCAGGGTGAACACCTCGCGGTCGGCGTCGTAGTCGACCCAGCGCACGATGGTCTGGAAACGGATGCGGTCGCGCACCGCGGTCTTCTCCAGGCGACCGGCGATGTAGTCCCACAGCACCGGGCGCGGCGGGTACGACGAGATCGGGCGGCCGAAGTGCTCGTCGAAGGAGTAGTCGGCGAATTCAAGCGCCTCCTTCGGGCCGTTTGACCACAGGTTGCGGTACATGCTGGAGTGCACCGGCTCGCCGAACTCGTCCAGTCCGGTGCGCCAGGTGAAGTTCCACTGGCCGCCCCAGTCGGCCTGCTTCTCGAAGCACACCACGTCCGGGATCTCCGCCCCGTCGCGGGCCGCGGACTCGAAGGCCCGCAGTTGCGCCATGCCCGAGGGGCCGGCGCCGATGATCGCTACTCGTTCTCTGCTCGTCACGTAACTGTCCTCTTCTTGCGTCATGTATGAATCGCAGCCGCGACCGTCCGGCGGAACAGGGCTCCGCCGGGCACCGGGAGCATCGTGCTCGACCGGCCCGCGGAAGCGGCTGTCCTTCGAACGTATCAGGAGGAGCGTGTGCGCTCGGAGCAGGCCCGGGTCACCAGCGGTTGTGCACGTCCTCGGCCCACCCGAAGATGCCGTCGAACGCGATCAGCTCACCCGCCTCGGTGCGGAACGTGCCCGACCAGTCGCCGAAGCACTGGTCGGTGGACGACGACAGGATGCCGAGATTCATGCGGCTGCGCTTGTCGTAGCCGGGCGTGAACGTGGCATCCAGTCCACCGCCGGTGATGCGCCACGGCCGGCGCCAGTCGGCGATGTCGTAGTCCCAGGTCAGCTCGGCGTGGATCTTGTGCAGCCGGCCGTCGACGAGGAACGAGTTCTCCGTCGATCCGGTGCCGTCGGTCCACTGCCCGCCGACCTGCACGCCGATCGTGCGTCCGTGCGAGACGCCGGAACCCGCGCCCCAGTTCCAGCGGACGTCGTAGGGCCAGCGCCCGCGGCCGTGATCGAGCACCGCCCACGACTCGCCCTGCGGCAGCCCGTGCTCCACGCCGTCGAGGACGAGGACGCCCGATGCCGGGCGCGCGACATCCTTGACCGTGTACTGGAAGCGCGTCTCGCTCCACGGCACGACCACCGCGAGCCGCTCGTGCCCGGCAGGAAGAGCGGCGACCACATCGATCTCGGCACCGGGGATCCGTGCGTGCAGCCGGGTACCGGCATCCGTCTCGTCGATGTCGATCTCGAGATCCTTCGCGCGGGCCCTGCTCGGCCCGGCCTCGAGCCGGGGCGGCAGCTGCACGCCGCGCGGCGGGATGTTCGTGACCGACCGATGCCAGGTCTGGTCGGTCGCACGGTCCCACACCCACACCTCGTGCACCGCGGCGTAGTCGATCGACGAGACCGTCAGTCCGACGACATGCGTCGGCGTCGCGATGTTCCAGTACTCCCAGCGCTTGTTGCGCCCGCGTCCGCGTCCGATCCCCGAGGTGTCGACCAGCGGATGCCGCGCCCAGCCGACCGCATCCGGATCGAGCCGGCCGTTCGGCAGCGTCAGGGGGACGGGGGCGGTGAGCTCGCGCTCTGCAGGCATGGGGAAGGCTCTCTCTCGGGGTGCGATCACCCTATCCGGGTAGGGTGATCCAACGGCCGCCTCCCCACCGGCCGTGTACCCGAACCGATCGGTGACCCTGATGTACCGCAGTAGCTACGAAGCCCCCGACGTAGCGCCCTCTGACGACGCCGTCGTGCTGCCGGACGCACTGAACCTGCCCGCGCACGATCTGCCGGTGCCGCCCGCGCCTGTCGATCTGACGCCCGTCGAACCCGCCGGGACCGTTCCGCCGATCCCGCCGAGGCCTCCCCAGCCTGCTGCCGCTCCGGCGTCCGGCACGCCGACCGTGCCGCTGCCGATGTCGCCGCAGGTGGCGCGCGTCCGCAATCAGAGGAGACTGCCCCTCCGCGCGCTCGCCTTCACCGGAGGGGCGATCGTCGTCGCCGGCATCGTCGTGGGCACGATCGCGATCGTGAGCGGCGGCGGCGAAGCGGCCCCCGTCGCCCGCGACCAGGCGTCGCTCACGGCGCCGTCGGACTCGGTTCTCCCGGGCGAACGGGGCGGGCCTGCTCCCGTCCGCACCGCACCTCCGACCGCCACTCCCGCACCGACCCCGGTGCCGGTTCCCGTGGTGCCACCGGCGCAGGCGGCACCCTCCGAACCGCCCGCGACGCGGGCACCGGCGCCCGACCCGGCTCCGAAGTCCCCGCCTTCGGCGCCTTCCGCGCCGAAGCCCGCTCCGTCGACGCCCTCCACACCGGCGGCGGCCCCGCCGCTCGCGTTCACCGGCATCAAGGAGAACCGCGGGCCCAATCTCATCGGCATCGAGATCGTCACGAGCTACACGCTGTCGATGACCGGTCAGCCGGGTTCGACAGCAGACGTGACGTACGGCTGGAAGGATGCCGGGTCGGTCACTTTCGACCCCGACGGCCGCGCGACACTCGACATCGGGCGCTCGGTGCTGGACCTCATCCCCGGGAACCCGAACGTGCGCGCGGAGTATTCCGACGGCACCGAGGGCGACCCGATCGAGATGAGTCGCAAGGACATTCCCACCTGAACCGTGCTCCGAGCCGCGGCGACTACCCTGTAGCGGGGCCGCCGCACGGCCCTCTGTGAGGAGACCGACGATGACCGAATCCTTCCCCGCTGCAGGCGGGGCGTCCGCCGCGCCCCCGCCGCCGCCCGCGCCGCCGATCTCTTCGGTGCCGGGCCCGTCGATGTCCTCGGCGCCCGCCGCTGCGGCATCCACGCCCCCGACGACCGCGCAGGGCGCCGGCGCCGACGTTGACCTCGCGCAGGCCCGCGAGATCATCCGGGTGATCTCGGATTCGTACTCGACCAAGATGGTCGGCCAGGAGCGCCTGCGCACCAGTCTGCTGATCGCACTGATCGCCGGCGGGCACATCCTGCTCGAGAGCGTGCCCGGCCTCGCCAAGACCACTGCGGCGAGCACC
Source organism: Microbacterium sp. NPDC057659 (assembly GCF_042799915.1). Classification (NCBI taxonomy): domain Bacteria; kingdom Bacillati; phylum Actinomycetota; class Actinomycetes; order Micrococcales; family Microbacteriaceae; genus Microbacterium; species Microbacterium sp. NPDC057659. Next base: position 330,358 of record NZ_JBHVHU010000002.1, read on the forward strand.
CTCGCCGACACGGTGAAGGCCAGCTTCAAGCGCATCCAGTGCACGCCCGACCTGCTGCCCGGCGACATCACGGGCAACCAGATCTACGACGCGTCCTCCGGCACCTTCCGCACGGTGCTCGGCCCGGTGCACGCGAACTTCGTGCTGCTCGACGAGATCAACCGCTCCAGTGCGAAGACCCAGTCGGCCATGCTCGAGGCGATGCAGGAGCGGCAGACCACGATCGGTGGGGAGATGCATCCGCTCCCCCGACCCTTCCTCGTGATCGCCACGCAGAACCCCATCGAGCAGGAGGGCACCTACGAGCTGCCCGAGGCGCAGATGGACCGCTTCCTGCTCAAGGAGATCGTGGAGTACCCGAGCCCGGCCGAGGAGTTCGAGATCCTCGGCCGCATCGACTCCGGCGTGCTCGACCCCGACAGGCACGTCCCCGGCGCGATCAGCCTCGACGACGTGCGGATGCTGCAGGAGACCGCAGCCCGCATCTACGTCGACCCCTCGATCCGCAACTACATCGTGCAGCTCGCGTACGTCACGAGGAACCCCGCGCCATACATCGGCGAGGAGCGCGCCCGGTACATCAAGTACGGCGCCAGCCCGCGTGCGAGCATCGCGTTCCTGCAGGCCTCCCGCGCCCTCGCACTGCTGAACGGTCGCGCCCACGTGCTTCCCGAGGACGTCCGCGAACTGCGTCACCTGGTGCTGCGGCACCGTGTGCTGCTGACGTTCGAGGCCGACGCCGAGGGCGTGCGCAGCGAGGAGATCATCGACCAGATCTTCGCCGCGGTGCCGACGCCGTAACCCGCATGGCCAGCCTGATCACGCAGGTGAAGAGCAAGCTCTTCATCCACTCCTCGAAGAAGTCGATGCACGCGCTCGACGGCGCCTACGCGTCGCTGCTGCGCGGCCGCAGCCTCGACTTCGAGGACCTGCGCCCGTATGAGTACGGCGATCAGGTGCGCGACATCGACTGGCGTGCGACGGCCAAGCACAACGAGCCCCTGGTCAAGCGCACGAAGGCCACCCGCATGCACACCGTGCTGTTCGTGGTCGACACGGGCCGCGGCATGAGGGCCCTCGCCGAGGACGAGCGGCCGAAGTCGGAGCTGGCCGTGCTGGTCGCCGGTGCGCTGGGATTCCTGACCGTGCGGCACGGCGACGACTTCTCGGTGGTGCACGGCGATGCGGCCGGCATCCACCGCATCGCGCCCAGCGGGACCGAGGGCGGACTCGAGCATGCCCTGCGGCGCATACAGCGCGCCGTCGGCACGAGCACGGCGCCGAACGACCGCGACGGCCTGCTCGGCTATGTCGCGCGCACCATCGCGCGCCGCATGATCATGGTCATCGTCACCGACGAACAGCCCACCACCGACGAGACCGAGCGGATGCTGCGCCGGCTGAAGGTGCAGCACGACGTGCTGTGGGTGACGCTGCGCGATGCCGATCCGGTGCTGCACGCCCACCCTTCGTCTCGCTGGGCCGCGGGTCCTGAGCGCCCTTCGTCTCGCTTCGCTCGCTCAGGACCCGGAGAGACTCCGGCTCCTGAGCGAGGAGCGAAGCGACGAGACGAAGGGCGGCGCGACGTGGACACCGACTGGCGCGTGCCGGACTTCGCGCACGGAGACCCCGAGATCATGGCCGAACTGGCCGCGCAGGAGGCCGCCGACGTCGCCCGCCGTGACGAGATGCTGCGCCGCCTCGAGATCAGCCACACCGAGATCGAGGGCCAGGACTCCGCCGTGCCCGCTCTGCTGCGGATGCTGAACCGGAGGTCGCATGCCCGCCTCTGACGACCTGTATCCGCCGGCGCAGTACGGCTGGGGCTGGATCCTGCTGGCCGTCGCCGTGCTCGTGGTGATCGCGCTCGGCGCGTGGCTCGTGATCGCCCTCACCAAGCCGAAGCGCAGCCTGACGATCGCCGGCGCCCCGGCATCCGCCCCGCTGTTCGTCGATGTGCTGGGCGCCCTGCGCACCGACTACCTCGGCCGCATCCAGCAGATCGAGGATGCATACCGCTCTCGGAATATGGATCCGCACACCGCCAACCTCGAGCTGAGCCGCACGGTGCGCGCCTTCGTGAACGAGTACTCCGGTCTGGAGGCGCCGGTGCTGTCGCTCGACGACCTCGAGCACCGCGGCGTGCATCCCGCCCTCATCGACGCGCTGCGCCGGCACTACTATCCGAGCATCTTCCAGCGCGGTCGCCCGATCGACCCTGTGGCCGGCGCCGAGGCCGCCCGCAAGGTGGTGACGTCATGGCACTAGCGAACAGCTGGATGCTCATCGTCGCGGCCGTCGTCGTCGTACTGGCCCTCGGGGTGGGTGTGCTTCTCGGCCTGCGCCGGGGCCGCATCGGCGACGGCGAGGGCGCCCTGGTCTCACGCGCCGAGCGCCTGCGCCGGCTGCCGTCGTTCCGCACCGCGGTGCGCCGGCGGATCACGGCGCTCACCGGCATCCTCGGCCTCGGCCTGATCGCTGCGCTGCTCGGCGGCGTGGTCGCTGCGCGGCCGATGGCGGCGCAGACGATCCAGCCGGTCAACACCAGCCGCGACATCGTGCTCTGCCTCGACGTATCGGGCTCGATGACCGACGTCGACCGCGAGGTCATCGACGTGTTCGACAGCCTGCTCGACGGCTTCAAGGGCGAGCGCATCGGACTGACCATCTTCAACAGCTCCCCGGTGCAGGTCTTCCCGCTCACCGACGACTACGCGTTCATCCGCGATCAGCTGGCACAGGTGCGCAAGGGCTTCGATTACCAGACCGACACCCCCGACCACTGGGTCGGCACTCTGAACGGCCCCGGTGCCTCGCTGATCGGCGACGGCCTCGCCGCCTGCACGATGCGGTTCGATCATCTCGACGACGAGCGCAGCCGCTCGGTGATCCTCGCCACCGACAACGAGGTGAACGGCGCGCAGATCCTGACCCTCGACGAGGCCTCCGCCTACGCCGCCGCGCAGAAGGTCAAGGTGTTCGCGATCGATCCGGTCGGCGACGCGAAGGCGCAGACCAGTGCCGGCCTGACGAAGGCCGCGCAGGCGACCGGCGGCCAGGCGTACGGGCTGCGCGAGACGACGACGGTCTCCGACATCGTCGCGCAGATCCAGAAGCAGGATGCCGCCGCGCTGCGCGGACAGGCCCAGGTGATCTGGGCCGATTCCCCGAACCTGTGGATCGCGCTGCTGCTGGTCGCCGTGCTCGGCTTCCTCATCCTGTTGTGGGTGGTGAGACTGTGATCTTCCAACCCGTGCTGAACCCGCTGCTGCTGGTGCTGCTGTGCGCACCGGTCGCCGCCGCGATCGTGTGGGCACTGGTGAAGGCACGCGGTCCGCGTTGGATCTGGGGACTGCGGATGCTCATGCTGCTCGCCGTCTTCGCGATGCTGCTGCGCCCCGGCATCCCCGGAGGCAGCTCGCAGACGCTCGCCACCGACACCGACGTCGTGATCGCGGTGGACACCACGGCGAGCATCGTCGCCGAGGACTGGGACGGCGGCAAGCCGCGCCTCGACGGCGTGCGCGCCGACGTGCAGAAGATCGTCGACGAGTACCCCGGCGCGCGCTTCGCGCTGATCACCTTCGACGCGACGGCACAGCTGCGCCTGCCCCTCACGACGGATGCGACCGCGCTGATCTCGTCGCTCGACGTGCTGCGCCCCGAGGTCACCGCGCAGTCCCGCGGCAGCTCGATCGGCGTCGCGAACGAGCTTCTCGCGAAGACGCTGAGCTCGGCGGCGAAGGCCGCGCCGGGCAGAGCCCGGATGGTGTTCTACCTGGGCGACGGCGAGCAGACCTCCTCGAGTCAACCGGAATCCTTCGGAACCGCGCAGAAGTACGTCGATGCCGGTGCCGTGCTCGGCTACGGCACGAAGGACGGCGGGGCGATGAAGATCACCACCGGCCGCGGCACCACGGGCTCGGGCTACATCGAGTACCAGGGCGAGAAGGCGCACTCGGTGATCGACGAGAAGAACCTCGAGAAGATCGCAGAGCAGCTCGGCGTGACCTACGAGCACCGCACCGCGGATGCGAAGATCACGCTGCCCCAGGCGCCGAAGACCACGACCGACTATGCGGAGTCCGGTGAGGTCGGCGACGTCACCGAGCTGTACTGGATCTTCGCGCTCGTCATCGTGCTGCTGCTCGGCGTCGAGCTCGCCCGCGCGACCATGCTGGTGACCCGGATGCGGGGGCTCGCGGCGCCCGCATCCGACCGCCGGCCCGCCGGAAACCACAGTCCATCCGTTCCGGACCCGGCGCGTCGCCCGACGACACGCCCTGCCGAGGCCGTTCCGTCTGTGCTTCCCGACCGCGAAGGGGATGCCCGATGACCTCAACGCTTGAGCATCCCCCCGCGCGGACCGACCCGGCCACAGCACTCCTCGCCGCGAACCGGCGGCGACGCCGCATCCGCCGCTGGATAGCGATCTGCAGCATCCCCTTCGTGATCGCGGGGCTCGTGCTGGTGGCGAAGCTGCTGAGCATGTACGCCTTCGCGCACCAGTCGGTGAGCGCCTATGTGGCGGGCGACTACGCGGGGTCGGAATCGGCCGCGCACGGCCAGTCCTGGTGGAACGTGTTCGAGCCCTACAAGGCGCCGTTCAACGCCGGCACCGCGCTCGCGGGCGCCGACGAGCTGCCGGAGGCGCGCGCCGAGCTCGAGGACGCGCTGTCGCTCGCGCACGGTCTCGAGGTGTGCGACGTGCGGATCAACCTCGCGATCGTCGTGGAGCGGATGGGAGATGCCGAGCAGGCCGGCGGCGATCCGGCGAAGGCCGCGCAGCTGTACGGCGAGGCGCTCGAGATCACCGTGGACACCCCGAAGGAGTGCGACAGCGAGCAGGCGCAGCAGCAGTCCTCCGATCCGAACCGCGACATGGGCGGCACGCTCGACGATCTGAAGGACCGCCTGCAGCAGAAACAGCAGCAACAGCAACAGCAGGAGCAGCAGCCCCAGCAGGGCCAGGGCGACGAGAAGGATCAGCAGCCCGGCCAGGGCAAGCTCGACGACATCGAGGGCAAGCTCGGCCAGGGGCAGCAGGACCGCGAGGATCAGCTCGGCGGCGGCTCCGGCGACGACGGTGCCGGCAGCGGAACGGACAAGCCATGGTAGACGAGCAGCGCTCCCGCTATCTCGGCAGCGACCAGGGCGCACCGCCGGTTCCGCCGCCCGGCGGATACCACGGCGCGCGGCGCACGAACGCGGCACCCGCCCAGCCCGCGGCGCCCCAGGTCGTGCAGCTCGACCTGCCGAAGACGAAGCCGAACGGGCTGGGCTGGGCGGCTCTGGTCGCCTCGATCCTGTTCGCGCTGATCCTGCTCGGCGCGATGATCGGCGGCGGCGCCGACCCGGTGTACTCCCTCACCGTCGTGGTGCTGCAGCTCGTCGTCGCCGGCGTGATCATCGCCGCGCTGCTCACGGCGAAGGGGCGGATGCTGGGCGCCATCGCCCTCGCGATCGCACTGCTCTTCAACGTGGCCACGGTCGGCGCAGTGGGAGCTGTCGTGGCATCCGCGACGCACTCGTACGACGGCGTGAAGAGCGACAAGCAGAAGCACGAGGAGGCGTACCCCGGTGTGAAGGGGACGTCGAACTCCGAGGTGCTCGCGCAGTCCTCGCTGGAGGACGTGCAGGCCAGCGGTGACGAGCTGATGGCGGAGATCCGCGCGCGGCTGACGGACGAATTCGGCTACACCTGGAAGAAGTCCGGATCGCCGTCCACCCGGCATGAGCGCAACGGCTACGGCGGCGAGTCGCTGCTGCAGCAGTACACGTCCGAGCAGTGGACCACGAACGAGCCGGTGCGCGACAACGACCGCAAGCGCGCGATCGCGTCCGTGATCGATGAGGTGCTCGCCGAGCGCGGGATGTACGACCTGTATCCGCTGAACTCGGCGGAATCGGGCATCTCGTCAGACATGGTCGCCAAGCTGTACGGCTCCGCCGACGTCGAGGAGCAGCACACCTGGGAGTGGTACTCCGACGCCTATCCCGACCCGATGATGCTGTACGTCGACGTCTTCGACCCGTCGAAGGATCCGACCGGCGAGGCGCAGACCGACCGCGAGGCGAAGCACACGGCGACTGGCGAGCCGGTCGAGGGCGTGCAGCTGACGATCATCGCCCGCAAGCTGCTCAGCGAGAAGGACCGCGACGCCTTCCAGAAGCGCATCGGGGAGTATCCGGGGTTCTGATTCGCGTGACGCGCCGCGAGGTGTTTCCTCTGCCACGGGGCGCTCCTAGACTCGCGAGAATGACTGAGCCTGAGGCATCCCTGGTTCGCCCGCTCTCCGAGCTGACGGCTGCCGACATCCCGATCGCCGGCGGTAAGGGGGCGAATCTCGGGGAGCTGGTGCGCGCCGGGTTCCCCGTTCCGGACGGGTTCGTCGTCACGACGGACGCGTACGACGCGTTCGTCGCGGCGGCGGGTGTGGATGCCGCGCTCGAGAAGCTCGCAACGGACTCCGACCCCGCCGCTGAAGCCGCGGCGCTCTTCGCCGCATCCGACCTGCCGACCGACATCGCCCTGCAGATCGCCGCCGCGTATGCGGCGCTCGGCGAGGGGCCCGTCGCGGTGCGCTCGTCCGCGACCGCCGAGGACCTGCCGGGCGCCAGCTTCGCGGGCCAGCAGGACACATACCTCAACATCGAGGGCACCGACGCCGTCGTGGATGCCGTGCGCCGCTGCTGGGCGTCGCTGTGGAACGCCCGTGCCATCGCCTACCGATCGCAGGTGGGGCACGAGGCCGCCGCAGGGCTGAGCATCGCCGTCGTTGTCCAGCGACTGGTTCCGGCCGAGGTCGCCGGCGTGATGTTCACGGCGAATCCGGGCAACGGACACCGTGACGAGACCGTCATCACAGCCTCGTGGGGACTCGGCGAATCGGTCGTCGGCGGTCTGGTCGAGCCTGACGAGTACACCGTGCACGGCGATGCCGTCGACCGCCGCATCGCGACGAAGAAGGTCATGACCGTGCGCGTCGACGGCGGCTCGGAGCAGTCCGAGGTCCCGTCGTCGCAGGCGGATGCCGCCACCCTCACAGACGCTCAGGCACGCGAGCTCGCGGAGATCGGCGCCGGTGTCCAGGACCATTTCGGCGCCCCGCAGGACATCGAGTGGACGCTCTCCGACGGCGCGTTCCAGATCGTGCAGGCACGGCCGATCACCGCTCTTCCCGAACCCGTCGGGGACGTGCCCGCAGACTGGCCGCTGCCGCGCAAGGGCAGCCTGTACTTCCGCGCCAGCATCGTCGAGCAGATGCCCGATCCGCTCACTCCGCTGTTCGCCGATCTCGTGAGCGACGCGGTGCCGTTCGGCCTGCGCTCGATGCTCAGCGATGTCGCGCCGGACCTGTCGACGCTGGACATGGCCTTCCCGACGATCAACGGCTACGCCTACTACGACTATCCGCAGTCGACCTTCTTGGCCATGCTCAAGGCCACGCCGCCGTTGATGCGGTTCATCCTGCGCAAGGGCTATGTGATGGACAAGTGGCACGACCAGGCGCTGCCCGCCTATCGCGCCGTCGTGAATCGCTACGCGGACATGGATGCCTCGCAGCTGTCCGCCGCCGAGCTGATCGCCGGCGTTCGGGAACTGCTCGACGCGGCCTGCGCGTACTACAGCATCGTGCAGATGGTGATGCCACTGGCCGGCATGAGCGAAGTGCTGTGGACGAAGCTGTACGACTCCACGATGCGCCGTGAGGGCGACCCGCAGGCGTCCGACTTCCTGCTCGGATTCGATTCGGCACCGATGCGATCGGAGCGCGCACTGCACGAGCTGGCCGTGTGGTGCAGGACCCAGCCGGGGCTGGCGGAGCAGCTGGATGCCGGTGACGATCTTCCGGCGTCGTTCCAGGAGCGGCTCGATGTGTATCTCGCCGAGTACGGCCACACCGTCTACAACCTCGACTTCATCAATCCGGTGCCCGCCGACGATCCGGCACCCGTCATCGAGACGCTCAAGCACACGATCGCGGGGAACGCCGCCGACCCGGCCGAGCGGCAGAAGGCATCCGCGACGCGGCGCGAGCGCATCACGCGCGAGCTCATCGCACGGCTGGATCCGATGCGCCGCGGTCTCGTCGAGCGCCGTCTTCGATCCGCCCAGCTGTGGGCACCCGTGCGCGAGGATGCGCTCGCGGCGATGGGATTCGCCTGGCCCGTCCAGCGCAGGCTGCTGCGCGAGTTCGGCGCCCGGCTCGCGGCATCCGGCGCGCTGGACTCCGCCGAGGACGTCTTCTGGATCACCGCGGCGGAGGCGGACGCCGACGCCGCGGCGCTGGACAGGGGCGCTGCGCTGCCCGATCACCGCGCCGACGTCGACGAGCGCCGCCGCACCTGGCGCGGCCGACGGCTCGCCACCCCGCCCCAGTACCTGCCGAAGGGCGGGTGGATGACGTCGATGGAGCGCTTCATGCCCGCGAGGGAGAGCGACGAGACCGGGCCCGTGCTGCACGGCACCGGCGGGTCGGGCGGCCAGGTGACCGCACCCGCACGCGTGCTCGGCGGCACGGCGGATTTCGCGAGCTTCCAGCCCGGCGAAGTGCTCGTGGCGTCCATCACCACTCCGGCGTACACCCCGCTCTTCGCCCTGGCCTCGGGTGTCGTCACCGACATCGGGGGCGTGCTCAGCCATGGCTCGATCGTGGCGCGGGAGTACGGCATTCCCGCGGTGCTCGGCACCGGCAGCGCAACCAAGCGGATCTCCACCGGAGACGTGCTGACCGTGAACGGAGCGACCGGCACGGTGCGACTGGACGGAGCACCGGCCGGCGACGCGGACGCCTCAGTCGCGCCGTCGAAGCGCCGCAGGCTGGTGGGCATCGCGCTCGGCATCGCGGCCGCCGCCGGGGTCGTGCTGCTCATCGCACGCCGGCGCCGGCGGCGCTGACCAGGGGCTTCCCCACCGCTCCGAGACGAGTCGACGACCCGCAGGAAGGGCGCCGGCCCGGATGCCCGGAGCCGACGCCCTCCTCGCCTGCTGTTCGCGCTACTTGATCTCGCGCACCTTGATCGCAGCGCTGTCGGTCGCCTTCGAGAGCGTTCCCGTCGCGATCAGCTGATGCGGGCCGCCGGCTGATGTCGCCGGGATCGTCACCTCGCCGGAGAGCCGGCCCTCGGCATCCGCAGTCAGCGTGCCGACCGCGATGACGGTGCCGGGGCCCTCCTTGCGCAGCGTGACCGCGACCGGCTCACCCGGTGCGAAGCCGGTCCCCGTGACCTTCACCGCGGTGCCGGCACGGACGTTCGCGGCGCCTGCTTTGACGGATGCCGTGTAGGTCGGCGGCGCGATCACCGGTCCCGCGGCGGCCAGCTCGCCCGCCGTCGCCCATGGGTTGCCGTTCACCTCGGACAGGGCGACCAGCTTCAGGTAGCGCACGGGCTGCGGCGCGAACGACGCCAGCTGCGCGGCGGCGGAGTTCTGGAAGGTTCCGGCCGTGACCGCCTCGCCCCAGTCACCGTCGATCGCACTCACCGTCTGCGAGGCGTACACCTCGTAATCGCCGATGCGTCCGTTCGCGCCACCCGTGCCGGTGCTGCTGCGGCCGGTGTACCAGAGGCCGCAGATCGACTGGGCCTCGCCCAGATCGAGCACGATCGAGTGCGGGTACGTCGCGGTGGTCGGCGACCACTGCGAGTGCCAGTACGTGGCCGGGTTGCCGTCGATAGCCGCGGCTGCGGGACCGTTCGGCGCCGGCTCGCCCGACATCTGCTGACTGGACACCGCGGCGATCGCCTTCGGCTGCAGGGTGCCGGCGGCGCAGGTCGCGTTCGCCGGAGTCTCGGCGTGGGCGATGGCCTTGCCGTCGCCGTCGACGAGGTCGAAGCCGAACACCCCGGCGCCGATCTCGGCCGCGATGTTGAACACCTTCACCTCGGCGTCGATGCTGTCGTGCGAGGCGACGTCACCGATGGCGACCTCGGCGGGAACCGCGGTCCACCCCTCGGCGGCCTTCACGCGCAGGCTCGCCTCGGCCACGGCGCGATCGGTCATGTTGCTGACCGTCACGGTGAAGGTGCCCGACCCGCCGGGGGCCGCCGAGACCGCACCCGGCGAGACCGTCAGCGACACGTCGCCGTTCAGCTTCCACACCGTGCGGCCCCAGTCCGCCGGGGTCTGCACGACACGGCCGTCGGCCACGTCCTTGAACCCCTTGTATGCGACGGGCACGTGCGTCAGCCCCTTGGAGATCGAAAGGAACTGCTGGCTCGCCGCATTCGCGACCGTGTATCCACCGTCGACCTCGCGTACCTGCCACTTCTGCAGCGTCGTGGTCGCACAGTTCGCGAGCGTCACGTCCGCGCCGATCTCGACGGGCACGTTCAGGCGCATCGTCCCGGAGCGCGACAGGTCGAGGCAGCGTCCGTCCGCGGCGCGGATCGTGTAGTAGCCGTCGTCGGTGCGGGTGAACGTGAACGTGTCACCGGCATCCGCCAGCACCGTGCCGGAGCCGGAGCCTGCGGCGAGCGCGCCGCCGTCGGTCTGCAGCGTGTACGCACCGGCCGGCAGCGGCTGCCGGTCGGCGTTCTCCCACAGCGGGGCCCGGCCCACGACGTCCATGGCCTTCTTGAAGTCGGCGTAGGTCGCCCAGGGGCGATCGTTCGTCCAGGTGGTCTGCGCGACCAGGCGCAGCGGTTCGAACATCCGCTTCTCGGTGGTGTTCTCGGCCTCGGCCGGCGTTCCGCCGTCGGGCCAGATGCTCATGCGGGCACCGAGGATCTTGTCCGTGCCGCTGGTGACCTTCTGTCCGTAGAACTGCGCGGGCGTCCAGCCGCCCTCGTACAGGCCCTTGCTGTCGACGCCGTAACCGCCGCGCACCATGTAGAGCGAGTTGGAGATGTTGTTCACCTCGTGGCCCCAGTCGATGAACTGCTGCGGCCTGATGGTGGACCCCGCCTGGTTCCAGTGCTCGATGATGATGTCGGTGTCGAAGCGCACGAACTTGTTGTCGGTCATGACGCCGTCGTTCCAGATGCGCATCGTCTTGCCCTTGGACTTCACGTAGGCGTTGACCTTGTTCGTGTACCAGGCGACGACGTCGTTCTCGGTGGCTCCGGCGCCGAACTTCTCCTCGGCGAAGCGCTTGATCTGCGGGTAGTTCTTGTAGCCGCTGCCGAGCATGTACTCGTCAGCCCCCATGTGCCAGTACTTCGTGGTGAACACGTCGGCGTACTCGTCGATGAGGTCGGTGTAGAAGTCGAAGGACGCGTCCTTGGTGATGTCCATGCGCACCTCGTCCTTGGCGCCGGTGCTCTCGTTGGTGAGCTGCAGCTCCGGCATGTTCTCGAGCCAGATCTCCATGTGTCCGGGCGAGTTGATCTCGGGGATCACGTCGATGCCGTGCTTGTTCGCCTTCTTCACGAGCGCGCGGATGTCGTCCTTCGTGTAGTACGACCAGGTGTTGGTCTGCGGGTAGCCGTCGACCTTCACCTTGAGCTCGAGCATGAGCGTGTTCATCTTCAGGTACGCCATGTCCTCGATGAGGCGGTCGATGAAGTCGGTGGAGATGTTGATGACGCAGGCGCACACGGTCACGCCGCGCTCGGCGTACTCCGGCACGTCCACCACCGAACCCCGCGGCAGCGTGTCCTGTTGCGTGAGCATCTGCAGCACGGTGCGGGTGCCGTTGAACACGCCGGCCCGGTCGGCGCCGGTGACGACGATGCTGTCGCCGACGGTGAGCTCGTAGCCCTGGTCGCCCAGATCATCGCGGCCGGCGTCGACCCGCAGCTCGATGTCGCCCGCACCCGCGTCGTCGGCGACGACCTTCGTGGACGGATGCCCGGCGGCGAGCTCGCTGCGCAGGAGGTCCGCCGCAGAGGTCAGGCCCGCGTCATCCGGATCGGCGACGATCGCGAGATCGTCGGCCGCCGTGAACACGCCGTCGGCCGCCTGCCACCCCTCGATCGAGGGGATCACGTCGGGAAGCGGTGCAGATGCGGCGGATGCCGGCGCAGCGAGCAGGAGCGAGCTCACGGCGAGCACGGTCGCGGTGACCGTTGCGGACAGGGCGCGCATCCTGCGCGCTCTCGGGCTTGTGGGTCTCACGGGACTGCCTCTCTGGACGACGATGTCCGGCGCCGGGCGGCGTCGAGCGGTTATGGCATCGATAACATATCGAGCGCGACTAAGCTGTGTCAACGGATTCGAAGGAGGGCCCGTGACCGGAAGCGAGACCTCGCAGCGACCGCCGGGGATGCTCGACGTCGCTCGCGTCGCCGGCGTGTCAGCGCAGACCGTCTCGCGCGTGCTGCGCGATCACCCCTATGTCTCCGATGAGAAGAGGCAGCGCGTGCTCGCCGCCGTCGAGCAGCTCGGCTACCGCATGAACACCGCAGCCCGCGCCCTCTCGTCCGGCCGCACCAGAACGATCGGCCTGGTCAGCATCGCGACCGAGTCGTACGCCGGCGCCATCACGCAGTCCAGCGTCGAGTACGCCGCGGATGCCGAGCACTACAGCGTCGTCGGGGCTCAGATCTCCACGCCCGACGCCGAGTCGATCAGCGGTGCCCTGCGGCGCCTGGAGCGACTCGGCGCCGAGGCCATCATCCTGGCTGTGCCGCTGCGCACCCCCGACCACCGCATCGAGCAGGTCGCCGAGCACCTCCCCACCGTGACGATCGGCGGATCGCCGGTGGGGAAGGCGCGCGCGCTCGACGTCGATCAGCGCGCCGTCGCCCGTCTCGCCACCGAGCACCTGCTCTCGCTGGGGCACCGCACCGTGCAGCACGTCTCGGGTCCCGGCGACTGGATCGACGCGGTCGAGCGCACACACGCCTGGCACGACGTGCTGACCACGGCCGGCCGCGAGGCACCCCCCGTGATCCACGGCGACTGGAGCCCGGAATCCGGCTATCAGGCCGGCCTGCGCCTGGGCGCGGATCCAGCCGTCACCGCCGTGTTCGTCGCCAGCGACGAGATGGCCTTCGGTGTCGTCCGCGGGCTGCATGAGGCCGGCCGGCGCGTCCCGGAGGACGTCTCCGTGGTCGGCGTCGACGACATCCGCCTCGCGGCCTACTGCACTCCGGCTCTCACCACGGTGGCGCAGCCGTTCTCCGAGCTGGGGCGCGGGGCCGTGGCATCCGTCACCGCGCGGCTGGAGGGACGCGACGACCCGACCAGCGACGTGCGCCTCTCCCCCCGGCTCGTGGTGCGCGGGTCGACCGCGGCTCCCCCGGCCTGAGGTCTCAGCCGGCGAAGGACAGGCCGGCCGCGACGGTGAAGCCGAGCACCGTGAACAGCCCGGTCGACTCCTGCGCCTTGGACTGCGCCTCGGGCACCATCGAGTCGACCAGCATCACCAGCAGCGCGCCGGCGGCGAAGCCGTCGACGGCTGCCTGGAACGCCGGGCCGACGGCATCCGTGATCGCGTAGCCGGCGACGGTCGAGAGCATGCAGATCACGGTGACGCCTGCCCACAGCGCCAGCATCCGTCCCCGCTTCATGCCGGATGCGAGCAGATCGGACGCCGAGCCGATCGACTCCGGCAGGTTCGAGACCAGGATCGCGATCACGAGCGCCAGACTGACGCCGTCGCCCGAGGCGAGCCCGATGCCGAGCACGAGCTGCTCGGGGATGCCGTCCAGCAGCGCGCCCACGGCGAGCGGCATGCCCGACGGGCCCTTCGCCGCCGCGGCCCTGGCATCGACGATCCGGTCGGCGACGTAGTACGTGAGCGCGCCGACGGCGAGGCCGCCGACGAGGGGCATCGGACCACCGATGCCCAGGCCCTCCTGCACCAGCTCGAACGAGATCGACGAGATCAGTGCGCCGGCGCCGAAGCCCAGCACGATGCCGAGTAGTTTCGGCGGCCAGGTGCGCACCATCGACAACAGCGCACCGAGGAACAGCGGCGCCGCAGCGACCGCACCCCACAGCCAGGCCTGACCCATGCGCTCACCGTAGCCCGAGCGCGCACCTCTATGGGATCAGCGCCCCGGTCAGCGCAATACGCAGGAGGCGGTGCCGGCGACCTGGTTGCCTGTGCCGTCCGCGCGCACGCCGTCGCAGTTCAGGTCGCCGCCGACGGTGTTCTTCACGAGCGTCGCGTGCTGAGCATCCGAGATGTCCAGCGTGCCGCCCACCGTCGTCAGCTTCACGACAACGCCCTGGATGCGCGTGATCGACAGGTCGCCGCCGATCTGCGAACCGGTCACGACGAGGTCGCGCAGACCGCCCGCGGCGACGGCGCCGTCGACGGTGCTGTCGATGAGCTTCACGACGTCGTAGCCCTCGAAGGACAGGTCGCCGGTCACCTTCTGGCCGGTCACGACACAGGCCTGGTCGCCTGCAGCGGGACCCGCCTGGCAGAGCGCGTCGGCACGCTCGGTGGGAGTGGCGCCGGCCTCGGGAGCATCCGTCGTGTGCGTCGCCGACGGGACCGGCGGCTTCGCGGCGTCCTCCGGCTGCGGTGCGCAGGCCGACAGGCCCAGCGCGAGAAGCGCGGTGACGAACAGGATGCCGGTGGTGCGGCGCATTGCGATCTCTCCAGAGTTCCGCGGCAGAGGATCCAGGGTAGCCCGGCGCCGATCCCCGCTGCACAGGCGGGCCGTTCTGCGCGACGCGCCGCCGATAGACTTGATCGCATGTCCAAGGTCCTGCAGTCCCTCCCCGTCGGCGAGCGCGTCGGCATCGCGTTCTCCGGAGGTCTCGACACCTCCGTCGCCGTCGCCTGGATGCGCGACAAGGGTGCGATCCCCTGCACCTACACCGGCGACCTCGGTCAGCCCGACGAGGACGACATCGAGTCGATCCCCGGCCGTGCGCTGGAGTACGGCGCCGAGGTCTCGCGCCTCGTCGACGCGAAGACCGCTCTGGTCGAGGAGGGCTTCGTCGCCCTGCAGTGCGGTGCCTTCCACATCCGCTCCGGCGGCAAGACCTACTTCAACACGACGCCGATCGGCCGTGCCGTGACCGGCACCATGCTGGTGCGCGCGATGAAGGAGGACGGCGTCGACATCTGGGGCGACGGCTCTACCTACAAGGGCAACGACATCGAGCGGTTCTACCGTTACGGCCTGCTGGCCAACCCGCGCCTGCGGATCTACAAGCCCTGGCTCGACGCCGACTTCGTCACCGAGCTCGGCGGCCGCCAGGAGATGAGCGAGTGGCTCGTCGAGCACGGCTTCCCGTACCGCGACTCCGCCGAGAAGGCGTATTCGACGGATGCCAACATCTGGGGCGCAACGCACGAGGCGAAGACCCTCGAGCACCTCAACGTGTCGCTCGAGAGCGTCGACCCGATCATGGGCGTGAAGTACTGGGACGACTCGGTCGCGATCGCCACCGAAGACGTCACGGTCACCTTCGAGGCCGGCCGCCCCGTCGCCCTGAACGGCCAGGAGTTCACCGACCCGGTGGCGCTGGTGTTCGAGGCCAACCGCATCGGCGGTCGCCACGGTCTGGGCATGAGCGACCAGATCGAGAACCGCATCATCGAGGCGAAGTCGCGCGGCATCTACGAGGCGCCGGGCATGGCGCTGCTGTTCATCGCCTACGAGCGTCTCGTCAACGGCATCCTGAACGAGGACACCCTCGCGACGTACCACGAGCAGGGCCGGCGCCTGGGCCGCCTGATGTACGAGGGCCGCTGGCTCGAGCCGCAGTCGCTCATGCTGCGCGAGTCGATCCAGCGCTGGGTCGGCCTCACCATCTCGGGCACCGTCACGCTGCGCCTGCGCCGCGGTGACGACTGGACCATCCTCGACACCGTCTCGCCGAACCTGTCCTACGGGCCGGAGAAGCTCTCGATGGAGCGCGTCGGCGACGCGGCCTTCGGCCCGGTTGATCGCATCGGCCAGCTGACCATGCGCAACCTCGACATCGCCGACTCGCGCTCGCGCCTGGAGCAGTACGCGGGCCTCGGCCTGGTCGGCGGCGCCACCGGCGAGCTGGTCGGACGCGTCACCGCCGGCGAGGCCGCCGAGATCACCGAGCAGGTCGAGGGCTCGGTCTCCGAGGCGGACGAGAAGCTGACGGATGCCGTGGACGTGGCGTCCGAGGGCGCTGCGTTCGACTCGGGCACCGACTGACACGAGGTTCACGAACGAAGGGCGGATGCTGCGGACTGCGGCATCCGCCCTTCGTCGTCCCCGAGCGGAGCAGAAGTTAACTTGCACAACAGTGTGCAGGTTAGTATTCTTGACCCATGACCACCACCCGCGTGCCCCGCAGCGACGCCCGTGCGAACCGTGCCGGCATCCTCGACGCGGCTCGCACGGCGCTCGCGGCCGACCCGCACGCCTCCGTCGACGTCATCGCCCGCGCCGCGGGTCTCTCCCGCCGCACGCTGTACGGCCACTTCGACGATCGAGACGCCCTCATCCGTGAGCTGATCGTGATCGGCGCGCAGCGCTTCAACGCGATCGCCGAGTCGGTCGCCGACACCGATTCCCGGCTGGCGCTCGCGCGCCTGGCCGCCCGCCTCTGGCAGGAGGCCGCGCACGTGCAGTTCGCCGCTGTGCTCGCTCTCGACGAGGCGCACGTCGAGCACACGGCCGAGGCGCTCGCGCCGCTGCGCCGCACGGTCGCCGGCCTCGTGAGCCGCGGCCAGGAGGACGGCAGCTTCCGCACCGACCTCGCCGCCCCGACCGTGGCGCGGCTGATCGAGGAGATGGCCCGCACGGTCGTCGCCAGGACGGATGCCACGAGCGAGGGCGCCGCGGATGTGGCTGTCCGCACGGTGCTGAGCATCGCCGGCCTGTCCTGGCGCGAGGCGGATAGTCTGCTGGCAGCACATCCCGACATCGCGGAGGTCGCTGCATGAGCCCGGTCGGCACTCCGAACGCCTGGACCGTCTTCCGGCGCGACCTCGGTCGTCTCGCACGCGTGAGCAAGGCGTGGATCATCATCGTCGGCGTCATCGTCACGCCCTCGCTGTACGCCTGGTTCAACATCATCGCGTTCTGGGATCCGTACTCCAACACGCAGAACGTCAGCGTCGCGATCGTCAATCAGGACGAGGGCGCGACCTCCGACCTGACCGGCCCGATCGACGTGGGCGGCGAGCTCGTCACCGAGCTGAAGAAGGACCACCAGCTGGGGTGGACCTTCCTCGACGAGGACGACGCGATGGACGCCGTGCTCAGCGGCGACAGCTACGCCGCCATCGTCATCCCGCCGGACTTCAGTCGCGACTTCCTCAGCGTCACGACCGGCGACATCACCCGTCCGCAGCTGAAGTACTACGTCAACGAGAAGGCGAATGCGATCGCCCCGAAGATCACCGACGTGGGGGCGTCGACGCTCGACAAGCAGATCAACAGCACCTTCGTCTCGACGGTCTCGCGCGTGATCACCGAGCAGCTGAAGGCCGCCGGCATCGACGTCGAAGGCAGGCTGACCGAAGCCCGCGACGGCTCGATCACCGCCCTGGACGAGGCGACCGCGAAGCTCGCTGCCGCTCGGACGAACCTCGCCGACCTGCAGTCCGCGCTGACCGACGCACAGGGCCGACTCGACAGTGCGGGCGGCACACTGAGCAAGGTAGACAGGACGCTCGCCGACGTGCAGCGCTCGATCGCCCAGGCGCAGACTCTCGCCAAGGAGGCGCAGCAGGAGCTGCTGACCGTCACCGACAAGGTCACCTCGGCATACGTCGAGGGGGCGGGCCTGCTCGCCGATGCCTCCGGCAAGATGAGCGCGTCGATCGCGACGCTGTCGGCCGGCCTGCAGCAGGCGAACGTCGCGGTGGGCACGGCGATCGACGACATGACCGCGGTGATCAAGGCCAACAGCACGGCTCTCGACGAGCTGCAGGCGGCGCTCGATCAGCTCGACCCGGCCTCGGATGCCGCGCAGAAGCTGCGCGCCGCGATCGACGCGCTGCAGCAGCGAAATGCCGACGATCAACAGGTGCTCGCGCAGCTGAAGACACTGAACGGCGACGTCTCGAACACCCTGAAGTCCCTCGACGCGGCATCCGGCAAGGTCGATGCCGCAGTCCAGCAGGCGGCGACCTCGGCGGGCGACATCCGCAAGGCGCTGATGAACAACGTCCCCGAGCTGAACCGCGCCATGTCGGCGCTGTCGGCCAGCGCCGAGGGCTTCTCGGCGGCCGTGGGCGCGCAGCGCTCGCAGGTGGCGCAGGCCCAGAACCTGCTGGCCGGGCTGAAGACACAGCTCGCCTCGACATCCACGGCGCTCACCGCCCTCGACGGCAACCTGGCCACGGCCGAGGAGGGCCTCGGCACTGTGCGCACCGACGTGCTCGCGCTCGGCTCGGCCGACCTGTGGAACAGGCTCAGCGAGATCAGCGGACTCGATCCCGAGCAGATCGCCGCCTTCATGGCCTCGCCGGTCGAGGTGCACGAGAACGTGATGTTCCCCACCCAGGCCTACGGCTCGGCGATGGCCGCGCTGTTCACGAACCTGTCGCTGTGGATCGGCGCCTTCGTACTGATGGTCATCTTCCGCCTCGAGGTCGACACCGAGGGCGTCGAGGGCGTCTCGGTGCGACAGGCCTACATGGGTCGCTGGATGCTGTTCGCCGCCATCGTCTTCTTCCAGTCGCTGCTGGTCTCGATCGGCAACCTCGTGATCGGCGTGCAGACCGCGAACGCCTTCGCGTTCGTGGGCAGCAGTGTGCTCATCGGCCTGGCCTACCTCAGCATCATCTACGCCCTCTCGGTGGTGTTCGGCTACGTCGGCAAGGGCCTGTGCATCCTGCTGGTGATCTTCCAGATCCCCGGGGCATCCGGCCTGTATCCGATCGAGATGATGCCGGACTTCTTCCGGGGTCTGTATCCGTTCCTGCCGTTCACCTACGGCATCGAAGCGCTCCGCGAGACCATCAGCGGCTTCTACGACGGCACCTGGTGGCGCGCGATGGGAACGATCGCGATCTTCGTGATCCTCGCCTTCGTGCTCGGCCTGGTCCTGCGCCGCTGGCTGGGTAACTTCGCGCTGCTGTTCAACCGCAAGCTGGCCGAGAGCCGTCTGCTGGTCAGCGAGGACGTGCAGATCATCGGCCGCCGCCGCACCCCGCAGATCATCCGCGCACTGACCGACGGCGACGGCTTCCGTGCCGAGAACGCGGCGCGGGCGCGCCGGTTCACCGAGCACTACCCGACCCGGCTGCGCCTCACCGTGATCATCGGAGTCGCGGTGATGGCGGTGATCGGCGTCGCGGCCTGGCTGCTGCCCGACGCGAAGGCGACCATGCTCGGCCTGTGGGCGCTGTGGTGCCTGATCCTCATCGCCGCGCTGGTGACGCTGGAGTACATCAAGCAGAGCATCGCACAGGCATCCGAGCTGGGCGCGATGCCCGAGGCCGATCTGCGCCAGGCGCTGATCGACGAGACGACGGAGGCCGGCATCCTGCACGCATCCGCGCCGGCGGGCGTACCGCAGGAGGCGGATGCCGCGGCGAGCGCCGCACCGGCCACGGCGGCGGCCGCGACGGCGGTGCTCGAGCGGCCGGAGCCCGAGGTCGAAGCCGAGCCGGACGACGACACGGTCTCGCTCGAGGAGCTCTTCGAGACGGATGCCGGTGACGAGCCGAGCCACGAAGAAGCGCCCGACACCGACGAAGCACCCGACACCGACGAAGCACCCGACTCCGACGAAGAGGACGAAGAGGAGGAGCAGAAGTGAAGAACATCCTCGCCGTGCTCCGCTTCGACCTGCGTCGGGCGACCAGCAGCGTCATGGCCGTCATCGTGCTGTTCGGGCTGGTCGTGATCCCCTCGCTGTTCACCTGGTTCAACGTGATCGCGAGCTGGAACCCGTTCGAGAACACCAAGAACCTCAAGGTCGCCGTCGCGAGCGTCGACGAGGGCTACCAGAGCGACCTGGTTCCGATCCGTCTGAACGTCGGCGATCAGGTGCTCTCGGCGCTGCGCGCCAACGACGACCTGGACTGGGTGTTCACGTCGAAGGAGGACGCGATCGACGGCACCCGCTCCGGTGCGTACTACGCCGCGATCGTGCTGCCCCCCACGTTCAGCGAAGACATGATGACGTTCTACTCGAACGGCGCCGAGCCGACCCGCATCGAGTACTACACGAACGAGAAGAAGAACGCCCTCGCCCCGAAGATCACCGAGCAGGGCGCCGGCGAGGTGTCCACGAGCATCAACGAGGTCTTCACCGAGAAGCTCAGCGAGGCCGGGCTGAACATCATCACCTCGCTGTCGTCGTACCTCGACGACGCCGACACCCAGGCGGCGCTCTCCCGCCTGCAGGCGCACGTCGCGTCGGTCTCGGCGCAGCTGCGCGCCGGGGCGTCGACGGCCGACATGTTCACCGCGCTGCTCGAGTCCAGCCGTCCGCTGCTGGACAGCGCATCCGGCCTGGCATCCTCGTCGGCCGACACCCTGCGCAGCGCGAAGGGTGCCATGGGCGACGGCAAGCAGGCCGCGAAGTCGCTGAAGCAGACTCTGTCCACCACCACCGCGGCGCTGGGCAAGGCGCTGTCGGCCACGGCCGACAGCTATCAGGCCGTCGCCGACAGCGTCGACGACGTGTTCGCCTCGATGGATGCGCAGTCGGCGAGCTCGGCGGATGCGCTGCGCGCCATCGGCGCACGCGTGCAGACCCAGGTCGACCAGCAGCAGAAGGTGCGCGACGACCTCGTGAACAACGTGCGGCCTCTGCTGCCGGACAGCGCACTGGACGCCTTCGACGCGACCATCGCGCGGATCGACTCCGCGATCGCTCGCGAGCAGGCTCTGCAGGTGCGCCTCGATGACGCCGCCTCGCAGATCGTCGCCGGCAACGCCGACCGCCAGGCCACCCACGCAGAGATCTCGAAGCTGATCGCCCAGGCGAAGGCGGCCGTGAAGGACGCCGGCAGCGCGTTCGAGAAGAGCCTGCAGCCGAAGCTCGACGCCCTGGCCTCCACGCTGGCCGACATCGGCCGCGACGTGGACTCGATCGGTGACGACCTCTCGGCGGCGGCCAGGTCGTTGTCGGGCTCGGATTCGCTGAGCAGTGTCCTGACGAAGGGCGAGACGCTCACCTCGGGGATCTCGGCGTCGCTCATCGAGACCGCCGACCGCTTCGACGAGCTCGACGCCGCACTGACGAAGGCCGTCGACACGGGCGACCTGAGCGATCTGCGGAAGATCATCGGCTCCGATCCGCAGGCTCTCGCCACCTTCGTCGCCGAGCCCGTCGAGCTGGACCGGGTGCCGGTGTACTCGGTGGTCAGCTTCGGCGCGGCGATGACCCCGATGTACACCGTGCTGGCCCTGTGGGTCGGTGCACTGCTGACCGCGGTGGCCATCCGCGTGGACCCGCCCCAGGACGAGGAGTCCGGTCTTCCGCAGCTCTCCCCCACACAGACGTACCTCGGCCGGTTCGGCATCTTCGCGATCGTGGGCTTCCTGCAGAGCTCGCTGGTCTGCCTGGGCAGCATCCTGTTCACCCAGGTGCAGCCGCAGCATCCGTTCCTGCTGATCCTGGCGGGCTGGGTGAGCTCGCTGGTGTTCATGCTGATCATCTACACGTTCGTGGTCACGTTCGGGAACGCCGGCAAGGCGCTGTCGGTGCTGCTGCTCGTGATCCAGATCTCCAGCTCGGGCGGCGCCTACCCGCTGCAGGTGCTGCCGCAGTGGTTCCAGAACATCAGCCCGTGGCTGCCCGCCACGCACGCGGTCAGTGCGATGCGTGCGGCGATCGCCGGCATCTACCGGAACGACTACTGGGTGCAGCTGGGCTGGCTGGCGCTGTTCGCCGTTCCGGCGCTGCTGCTCGGCCTGGTGCTGCGCCTGCCGCTCATCCACGGCAACCAGAAGATGCTGCGCGCGCTGGAGTCCACGAAGCTCATGTGAGCGGGGTTAGGATGCCAAGGCGTGCGTCTTCCCCCCGGACGCCGGCCCTTGATCGCGTGAGCCCCCGACTCACCGCCCCGACCTGTATCGAGAGTGTTCCCTCTGATGTCCACAGAGACCCCGGCATCCGCCGTACGCCCCTCCGCCGGAGTCCGCTTCGGCCGCGCACTGTTCGTCGTCGTCGCGATCATCCTGGTGATCGCCACCGCCGCCGCGTTCTTCCTGGCGTGGACCGCGCAGCGGTCGTTCCCGCAGACCGACGGGCGGACCTCGCTCAAGGGCCTGCAGTCTGACGTGGTGGTGCAGCGCGACGACCGCGGCATCCCGACGATCACGGCGAACTCGACCGACGACCTGTTCTTCGCCGAGGGGTACACGCACGCGCAGGACCGGTTCTTCGAGATGGACTTCCGCCGGCACACCACCGCCGGTCGGCTGTCCGAGATGTTCGGCGAGTCGCAGGCCGGCACCGACGCGTTCCTGCGCACGCTCGGCTGGCGAAAGGTCGCCGAGCAGGAGGTCGAGAACCTCGACGAGACCACCCGCGGCTACTACGAGGCGTACGCGAAGGGTGTGAACGCCTACCTCGCCTCGCGCAGCGGCGCCGAGCTCTCGCTCGAGTACGCTGTCCTCGGCATCCAGAACCCCGGCTACAAGCCCGAGCCGTGGGAGCCCGCGGACTCCGTGGCCTGGCTGAAGGCGATGGCCTGGGACCTCCGCACCAACATCGAGGACGAGACCACGCGCGCCCAGCTGGCCGCGACACTCGACCCGGCCGAGGCGAAGCAGACCCTCCAGCAGCTGTATCCGTCGTACCCGTTCGACCGGAACCCGGTGATCGTGCCGACGATCTCCGCCGCGCCGCCGGTCACGGGCCCGTCGGCCACGACCACCGCCGACACCGCCGCTTTCACCGGCAGCGAGGGTGAAGATGCCGCGCAGGCGCTGAACTCGGTGGAGTGGAAGCAGGCCGACACCGTGATCGATGCCGCGAGCATGCTGCTGGGCAACGTCGGCGAGGGCATCGGCTCGAACTCGTGGGTGGTGTCGGGCGCACTCACCGAGAGTGGCAAGCCGCTGCTCGCGAACGACCCGCATCTCGGCGCCGCACTGCCCTCGGTCTGGTACCAGGTGCAGCTGAAGTGCGCGAAGGTCAGCGAGAAGTGCCCGTTCGACGTCGGCGGATACTCCTTCTCGGGCCTGCCGGGCATCGTGATCGGCCACAACGCGAAGATCGCGTGGGGCTTCACCAACCTGACCACCGACGTGACCGACATGTACATCGAGAAGGTCGAGGGCGACAAGTACTGGCGCGACGGCAAGCTCGTGCCGATGGACGTGCGCGAGGAGACGATCAAGGTCGCCGGCGGGAAGGACATCCCGCTCACGATCCGCTCGACCGTGCACGGGCCGATCATCTCCGGGCTGACGCCCGACTTCACCGGCATCGCGAAGAAGCCCGAGCTGGAGCAGGGCAAGGCGACGGATGGCGGGACGGTGGTGCCCGGCGACGCCGCCGGTGCCCCCGCGACCGGCGACTACGCGGTCAGCCTGCGCTGGACGGCACTGGATGCCGGCACCACGGCGAGCGCGATCTTCGCTCTGTCCGAGGCGCAGGACTTCGGCGAGTTCCGCTATGCGGCATCCCTCTTCGACGTGCCGGCGCAGAACCTGATCTACGCCGACAGGAAGGGCAACATCGGCTACCAGGCGCCGGGTCGCCTGCCGATCCGTGGCGCCGGCGACGGCTGGCTGCCGCAGCCCGGCTGGGACAGCAGCTACGACTGGACCGGGTACATCCCGTTCGAGAAGCTGCCGGTGTCGTACAACCCGACATCCGGATACATCGTGACCGCGAACAACGCGATCGTGACCGACGACTACGCCTACTTCCTCTCCAAGGACTGGGACTACGGCTACCGCGCGGGACGCATCGCGCACCTGATCGAGCGGAAGTCCGCCGCAGGCCCTCTGACGGCGCAGGATCTGCGCGACATCCATATGGATGACGAGATGTGGATCGGCAAGCAGCTGACCATCGCGATGCAGGACGTCACCGTCGAGGGCAAGGGTCCCAAGGCGGCCGTGAAGCTGCTGCGCTCCTGGGACGCGCAGAACACCGCCGACTCGTCCGCCGCGGCCTTTGCCAACGTGCTGTGGTCGAACCTGGTGCAGAACATCTTCTCCCGGCGTGACAACCCGATGCCGATCACCGGCCAGGGCCGCCTGTTCACCGTGGTCGGCGGGATGCTGGAGAACCCGGACGACCCGCTCTGGACCAACAAGAAGCTGCGGGTGAACAGCATGGACGAGATGCTCGCCTTCTCGGCGGAGCAGGCGTACACCGAGCTGGCGCGCCTGCAGGGCGAGAACATCGCGCAGTGGAACTGGGGCGGGCTGCACGCCCTCACGCTGCGCAGCGCCACGCTGGGCAAGTCCGGCATCGCCCCGATCGAGATGCTCTTCAACCGGGGGCCGTATCGCGTCAGCGGCGGAGCATCCGTGGTGAACGCGACCGGCTGGAACCTCGGCGAGTCCTATGAGACGACCACCGTGCCGTCGATGCGCATGGTCGTCGACCTGTCGGACTTCGACCGGTCGAGCTGGATCCACCTCACCGGTGCCAGCGGGCACGCATTCAACGAGCACTACACCGACCAGACCGAGGACTGGGCGGCGGGCCGTCAGGACCGCTGGGTGTTCTCGAAGAAGGCCGTCACGAAGGCGACCGTCGACACGCTGGTGCTCACCCCGAAGGGGTAGATTCGCGGCATGCCGGAACGTCTGCTCGCCCCTGACGGCGTCCCCGCGCGGGTCGCGGAGTTCGCGTACGGCGGGGCGGTCCTGGTCGCGGAGGACCTCGGCGAAGGATCCCTGCCGTTCGTGCTGCTGCACGGCATCGGGATGGGTCGCAGCGTCTATGTCGACCTGGTCGCGCGACTGCGCGGCCGGGTGATCGGCATCGACCTGCCGGGGTTCGGCGAGGCGCCCGAACCGCAGCGCACGCTCACGATGGAGCGTCACGCCGACCTCGT
This sequence comes from Microbacterium sp. NPDC057659, assembly GCF_042799915.1. Lineage (NCBI taxonomy): Bacteria > Bacillati > Actinomycetota > Actinomycetes > Micrococcales > Microbacteriaceae > Microbacterium > Microbacterium sp. NPDC057659. The sequence goes on from NZ_JBHVHU010000002.1 coordinate 355,179, forward strand.
GGCCGCGTTCCTGCGCGATCGCGGCATCTCGGATGCTGTGCTGATCGGCCACTCCATGGGCAGCCAGATCGCCGCCGAGGTCGCCGCGAGGCATCCGCAGGTCGTGGCCGGGCTGGTGCTCGCCGGCCCCACGGTCGACAGCGCCTCGCGCAGCATCCGGGTGCAGGCGCGGTACCTGTTCATCGATCTGCTGGGCGAGAAGCCCCTCGTGCTGTGGCGCGGAGCGAGGGAGTACCTGCGCGGCGGACCGAACCTCGTGCGCAAGATGCGTGCGACCATCGTGCACCAGCCTGAGAAGGCCTATGCCGGGGTGACGTGCCCGACGCTCGTCATGCGCGGCGAGCGCGACCCCCTCGCACCGGTGTCGTGGTGCCGGCAGATCCTCGAGGCCATCCCCGGTGCCCGGCTCGTCGAGATCCCGGATCACGGTCACGGCACGCTGATCAGCGACTCCGAGCTGGCCGCGGCCGCGATCACGGCCTTCGCCGACGAGGGATCCTGAGTCGCGCGGTCGGTCTCACTTCTGCGCCGGAGCCGCCTTCGGCAGGATGAGGGCGTAGCGGCGCAGCCACACGCTGACGACGATGACGCCGGCGAGGAACAGCAGGAGCACGCCGAGCGCGGTCAGGATCGGGGCGCCGACGTCGTCGCCACCGGCGGTCAGCACGATGCCGATCGTCATGACGACCAGCGCGAGGACGCCGACGACGGCGCCGACGATCATCGCCGACAGGTAGGCGCGCGGTCCTGCCTGCGTGGGGCGCACCCGTCCCCGGTCCGAGATGTAGGCGGCCCAGCGCGTTCCGGTCCACCAGCGATGGAGCGTCCTTCCCGACACCGGATACCAGCCGGCGCCGTCCCCCTCAGCCTCACCGGGCAGGGGGCGCAGGACATCGTCGAGCAGCGGGACGGTCGTCGGGGCGGGGATCTTCTGCCGTGCGGCAGCACGACCGGCGCCGACCATCCACAGCGCTCCGAGCAGCAGGAAGAGCGCCGCCAGCAGGAGGTTGCCGGGCTCGAACAGACCGATGAACAGATACAGCAGCCCCGCGACCGCGAACAGTCCGCCGATCGCCCAGCCGAGACCGGCGGGCTCCATGGCGTACGCATCGGCGCCCGGCTTCCCGTTCCTCACCCGGTAGGGGGTCCAGTTCAGGCCGTCCCACCAGCGCGCCTCGCCCGATGCGGAGAAGGAGTACCAGCCCATCGGGATCTGCTGCGGCAGCGTCGCCACGGGAGCGGCGGATGCCACGGCGTCCCGCTCGTACGACGTCCACTGCAGACCGTCCCACCAGCGCTCCCTGCCGGGAACGCCCGCGGGGTACCATCCCGGTGCTGCTGCCATGTCGCCCCTTTCCGTTCTCACCCTATTGGCTCGCGCGGGCTCCGCTCGGCCCGCGCAGGCGGATGCCCGAGGGCGCGAGCCCCCGGGCATCCGCGTGTCATCAGTGTTCAGCTGCAGGCGCCGAGCGCCTCCCAGGCACCCCACGCCTGCGAGCCGGGTGCCTCGCCCTGGGTCCACCACTTGGCCCTGTACTGCGCGCCCTGGTAGGTGACCGTCGCGCCGCTCGCGTACGCCGCACTCGCGCTCCACGCCGCCGCGCAGGTGCCGGGGTCGGTGCCGGGGCCCGTTCCGGGATCGGTGCCTGGGCCCGTTCCGGGATCGGTTCCCGGCGCGCAGTCCGAGACCCTGCTCCACACCGCGTTGCTGTCCGGAGTGTCGCCCTGGGTCCACCATTTGGCGGTGTATTCGACGCCCTTGTACGAGACCTTCGCGCCCCCGTTGTAGACGGCCGAGCTCGACCACGCCGGTGCCCCGCAGGTGCCCGGGTCGGGGGTCGGGTCGGGGGTGGGCGTAGGCGTAGGCATCGGTGTCGGGTCGGGAGTCGGCGTCGGGTCGGGATCCGGCGTGGGCGTGCCCGAGCCGCTGCCCAGCCGAGCGCCGACGGTGTTCGCGACCGCCCAGCCGCCGGTCTTGTCCCAGTTGATCGACCAGGTCATCACGCCGCCGATCGGCCCGTAGGGCGTGGCGGGCGTGAACGTGCCGCAGTTCGCACCGGTCTCGAGGCAGTCGACCGCCTTCACGACGTTCGCCATCGGCTGGTAGCCGCCGCCGGCGGCCTTCTGCACCGCGGGAACGCCGATGCCGACCTGGTCGGGCCGCAGGCCCATGTCGAGCTGGATCGCCGCCAGCGCGGTGAGGAAGTCGACCGTGCCCTGCGAGTACACCTTCTGGTCGGCGCCCATCATCGTGCCCGAGTTGTAGTACTGGGTGTTGACGATGGTGAGGATGTCCTTCACCTTCAGCGTCAGCTGGTAGTACGGCATCGTCGTCGCCTGGTAGTCGATGGTCTGCGGCGCCATCGTCAGCACGAACCCGGCACCCGCCTTCGCGCGCAGCTGGTGCAGTGCGTCGCTCATGTACTGCGCGTTGATGCCGTGCTCGAGGTCGACGTCGATGCCGTCGAAGCCCCACTCCTGCATCAGCGCGTAGGCCGTGTCGGCGAAGTTCTTCGCCTCGGTCGCGTTCGACACGATCACGTTGCCGCGCTCACCGCCGACCGACAGCACGACCTTGCGGCCCTCGGCGCGGATCGCCGCGACATCCGCCTTGAACTGCGCGGCGGTGTAGCCGCCGAGCTCGGCGCTCGCGACGTCGAACGTGATGCCGCCCGGCGTCGTGGCCAGGTTGTCGGCGAACGCGATCGCGACCAGGTTGTACGCCTTCGGGATCTCGCTGACCTTCATCGTCACCGAGCCGTTGTCGAAGTTGTGCCAATAGCCGGTCAGCCACTGGTGGGCGGTGCTCGTCGCCGCTGCGGATGCAGGGGCGGCCACCGGGGCGGTGGCCGCGTTCGCGATGGGGATGGTCAGCAGCGCACCGGCGATCACGGTCGTCGCGGCGGCGATGCCGGCGGCGAACCTCTCTCGCCGGGTGCGCAGCGGGTCGTGCGCTCTGATCACGGGATCTCCTCGGAGTCGGGGGAAACCGTCACGCTACGCGGGCGCTCCGCTCCCCCGCATCCGTGATGTCCACATTCTCACGCGACGACAGGAACGGATGCCGCGCTCGCGCGCCGCGCGATCGCCCAGATGCCGACCGCTGCGGCGAGGAAGATCAGTCCGAGCATCACCCAGCCGGCGAAGCCGAAGGTGATCGCCGTCGCGTTCACCACGATCGGCGCTCCGAGTGCTCCCAGCGAGAACCCCATGCCGAACACGCCCTGGTACGCGCCGGCACGCACGGGATCGGCCAGCTCGAAGCTCAGTCCCCACGCGCCGGCCTGCGAGAGGATCTCGGCGAAGGTGTGCGTGATGGTGGCGACCAGCAGCACCACGATCGCCGTCCAGGCCGGCAGCCCTGCGGCGAGCGCGTAGATCACGCAGGATGCCGCCATCAGCCAGCCCGCGATCATCGTCACCCTGCCCGCCACGCGCACGTCGTGCGTGCCTCGGGATGCTCGCACCTGGAACAGCACGACGAGGGTGGTGTTCACCACCACGAGCACCGCGACCAGCACGGTCGGAGCGTTCGTGTCGCGGGTGATCCACAGCGGCACGCCCAGCTCGGCGACACCGAACTGCATGCCGAAGACCGCCGACAGCGCGCTCAGCAGCAGATAGCGCGGGTCGCGCCACGGTGAGCGCCGATGCCAGTTCCTGCGCTCGGCTGCCGCTGCCGCGGTGGCATCGGTGTTGATCGACCCCGTCGCCGTGCGGATGGTGTCGGTCGTGGGCCGCGGCGGAGCATCCACCGCGGATGACAGGCGCAGCAGCGGCAGCGAACCCGCCGCGCAGAGCAGACCGGCGACGGCGATCACGATGCGGTACGCCTCGGGCGTGCCGAGCGCCAGGGCGATCGCGCCGACGCCTGCGCCGAGCGCGATCGACAGGTTGGTCACGGTGCGCAGCACCGCACGGGCGTGCACGCGCCGCTCGGGCACGAAGCCGCGGGCGATGATCGCCGACCGCGAGGCGTGGCTCATCGAGTCGAAGAAGCCCGAGAGCGAGGCCAGCACCAGGGCGGTGACGAAGTCGCCGGCGAACGCGTAGCCGGCCAGCAGCAGACCGCCGAGCGCCTCGAAGGCGAACGTCATCCGACGGGCGCTCCAGCGGTCGGCGAGCCAGCCGCCGAGGAAGGATGCGACGACGCCGCATCCGCTCGACACGGCCAGCACGATCGCCGCCTCACCGGCGCCGAGGCCGAGGATCTGTGTGAAGAACAGGACCGTGACGGCGAAGAACACGCCGCGTCCGATGCGGGACACCACGGTCGACAGCACCAGCGCGCGCAGCACCGGGTCGTCGAGGCTCGCGATGATCCGCGAGCGGAGGGAGGGCTTCTGCGCGGTGTCGGGAGCGGAGGTCACCCTCAATCCTCGCACGCGCGCTGTCGGCGGATCAGCCCGCGCCGGGCGGCGTGCTCTTCGATTCGGCGTACTCGTCTACCACCAGCTCGCGCTCGTCGACCGAGCCGTTGCGATACGCCTGTCGGCCGACGATGTGGGCGGACAGCGGCGCGGTCGCGAACTGCATGAGCACGATGGGCGCGACGATCACCAGCCCGATCAGGATGCCGCCGACGCTGCGCTGCCCGAGCGCGATCGCGATGCAGATCAGCAGCAGGCCGAGCACCTGCGGCTTGGTCGCGGCGTGCAGGCGGGATGGTACGCCGCGGAAGTGCAGCAGCCCGACCGCGGCCGACAGGCACAGGATCGCGCCGATCAGGATCAGCACCAGCACGACGACATCGAGGACGGCGTCGGGGATCTCGAGTCCGAACACGTTCATGAGGGGGTGTTGTCCCTTCGTGCCACGAACCGCGCCACCGCGATCGATCCGAACACGCCGATCATCGCGATCACCAGCAGCACCGGGATGTTGCGGGTGTGCCCGTTGATCGCCATCTCGGCGCCCAGCACGCACATCACCTCGGTCAGCAGCACGTCGCTCGCGACGGCCCGGTCGAGGATCGACGGCCCCCGCACGATGCGGATGAGCGTGAGGATGGCGGCGATCCCGAAGATCACCAGGATGATGCCCAGCAGGATGTTCATCGGACCTCCCTCCGCGGTTCCTGAGCGAGCGAAGCGAGACGAAGGGCGTCCGCGCGCAGCGCGCGGTACTGCGCGGGCGTGCCCAGCGCACGCACGATGCGGCGCTCCCAGGTGAGCACCTCGGCCCGGAACTTCTCGACATCGGCCTTGGTGTGCACGCCGATCACGTGCAGATAGAGGATGCCGCGGTCGCGATCGGCCTCGATCACCAGCGATCCCGGGATGAGGGAAGAGGTGACCGCGACGTGCGTCATGATCAGGTCGTCGGCGTACTGCAGCGGTACGGCGATGATCGCCGCCCCGGGCTGACGCCGGAAGTCGAACACCTGGATGGTCACGCTGAGCGCGCCCATCACCACGGCCCAGAGGAACTGCACCACGAACAGGAACGCGTACCAGAGGTTGATCCGGCCGGACAGCTCCACGGTCGGCAACCGGAACACGCGGGTGACGAAGATCGCGACGGCCACGCCGGTGACGAAGGCGAGGGGCGTGAACTGGTGCCAGAGCAGCATCCAGAGCACGACGAGCCAGGCGAGGAAGGGCAGCTGCACCCAGATGTCGTGGGCGAGGCCGCGACGCGTCTCAGGACTCATCCGCCCGCCTCCTCATCGAGCTGCACGAGGGTCACCGGCTGCAGCAGGCCGCTGCCGATGCGGTCGCACAGAGCGTACAGCGGGCCGGCGAAGATCGTCAGGACCAGTGTCACCCCGACCATGCCCCCGGTGGCGATCGTCATGATCGCGGGGATGCGGCGGCGCTCCTGCTGCTCGTCCGCGGCCGGCGCACCGGCCAGGTAGCCGTGCCGGGTCTCGCCCTCCTCCGCCGTGTCGTCGTCCTCGCGCCAGAACGCGAGGTTCCAGGCGCGCATCAGCGCGTACAGCGTGAGCAGAGAAGTGAGGATGCCGCCGCCGATCAGCACGTACAGCAGCGGCGTGCCGACATCCGCCGCGGCCTGGAACAGGCCGATCTTGCCGATGAACCCCGAGAACGGCGGCAGGCCGCCGAGGTTGATCGCCGGCACGAAGTACAGCACCGCGAGCAGCGGCGCCGCCTTCATCAGGCCCTTCACCCGCAGGATGCTGGTGCTGCCGGCTCTGCGCTCGATGAGGCCGACGGCCAGGAACAGGGTCGTCTGCACGACGATGTGGTGCACGATGTAGTACACCGTGGCGCCCACGCCGGCCTCGGTCGCGATCGCGAGACCGAAGATCATGTAGCCGACATGGCTGACCAGGGTGAACGACAGGATCCTCTTCAGCTCGGCCTGCGCGACCGCGCCGAGGATGCCGATGATCATCGTCGCCAGGCCCACGACCATCAGCAGGGTGTCGATGCTGTTCTGCGCGAACAGCTGCGTCTCGGTGCGGATCAGCGCGTACACGCCGACCTTTGTCAGCAGGCCGGCGAACACGGCGGTGACCGGCGCCGGAGCGGTCGGATACGAGTCGGGCAGCCAGAACGACACCGGGAAGATCGCCGCCTTGATGCCGAACGCGATCACCAGCAGCAGGTGCAGCACCAGCTGGGTCTCCTGCGGCAGCTGCGCCACCCGCTCGGCCACCTGCGCCATGTTCACGGTGCCGACCGCGCCGTAGATCGCCGCGATCGCCGCGAGGAACAGGATCGACGACACCAGCGAGACGACGATGTAGACCGATCCGGTGCGGATGCGGGACTCCGTGCTGCCCAGCGTGATCAGCACATAGGACGCGACCAGCAGGATCTCGAAGCCCACGTAGAGGTTGAACAGGTCGCCCGCGATGAACGCGTTGAAGATTCCGGCCGCGAGGATCAGGTACGACGGGTTGAAGATCGACGTCGGGGTGTCCTCGGCGCCGTCGGCCGCGCCCTGGCCGATCGAAAACAGCAGCACCGCGAGCAGCACGATCGCCGAGGTGAGCACCAGCAGCGCCGCGAGCCGGTCGACGTAGAGCACGATTCCGAACGGCACCGGCCAGCCACCCACGGACACGGCGATCGGCGTGCCGCTGCGGTCGACGACCACCAGCAGGATCGCCGCGATCACCGAGACGGATGCCAGAGTGATGGCCGAGACCAGCACCTGCAGACGCGGGCTGCGGCCGAACACGAGCGTGATGGCCGCTCCCAGCAGCGGCAGGGCGACGAGCAGCGGGACGAGCGCGGTCATGTGCGGTCCCCCTCGTCGTCTCGGCGCTGCTGGTGCGGCGCGGCATCCGGGACATCCACCGGCGCGTCATCCCGGATGCCGGGCACGTCGCGCATGTGCAGCACGGTGATCGGCGCGGTCTGCTCGCCGACGAAGTCGGTGGTCGCGTCGTCGTCGCCGATGTCGGACTCGTCGTCGAAGACCTCCTCCTCCGAGATCGTGCGCTCGCGGATGGCGATGTCCTCCTCGTCGTCCTCGACAGTGTCGGCCTGGCCCAGCTGCCAGGAGCGGTAGATCAGCGCGAGCAGGAACGCGCTCACGGCGAAGGTGATGACGATCGCAGTGAGGGTCAGCGCCTGCGGCAGCGGATCGCTGAGGTCACCCTCCTCGCCGAAGAACGGCGCCTTGCCCGGCACGCCCATCACGATCAGCAGCAGCAGGTTCACGGCGTTTCCGAGCAGCAGGAACCCGATCAGCACCCGGGTCAGCGAGCGCTCCATCATGGCGTAGACGCCGCAGGCGAACAGCACGGCCATCACGATGATGAGGGTGAGCGAGACGTCCATCAGATGCGCACCCCCCGCTCACGCAGTGCGGCGGTCTGCCGGTCGACCTCGGCGCCGAGGCTGCGCAGCACGTCGAGCACCAGACCGATGACCACCAGGTAGACGCCGATGTCGAAGATCGTCGACGAGACGAACTCCAGGTGACCCAGCACCGGGACATCCGCCTCCCACACCACGCTCTGCAGCGGCGCGAGGCCGAAGAACAGCGGGACCACGGCGTCGCCGACGGCGAGGATGAGGCCGGCGCCGAGCAGACGACCGGCATCCGTCGGCGCGGCGGCGCCCAGCTCCCAGCGTCCGCCGGCGATGTACCGCATGACCAGCGCCATGCCGGCGACCAGGCCGCCCGCGAAGCCGCCGCCGGGGCCGTTGTGCCCGGCGAAGAGCAGATAGATCGACACGACGATGATCGTGTGGAACAGGATGCGCACGATCACCTCGAGCAGGATCGAGCGGTTCTCGGGCTTCTGCTGCTGGCTGCCGATCAGCCATGCGCGGTTGCCGGAGCGGTTCTCCGGAGTCTGGAAGCGGGGTCCGTCGACGGTCTCGATGAGCGGGCGGCGGTCGCCGCGGCGACGTGTCGCCGCTGGCAGCGCACGGGTGCTGGAGAGCAGGTCGGCGCGGTGCGAGACGAACACCAGGGATGCCACGCCGGTCGCCGCGAGCACGAGCACGCTGAGCTCGCCCATGGTGTCCCAGCCGCGTAGGTCGACCAGGGCCACATTGACGACGTTCTTGCCGTGACCGAGCTCGTAGGCCAGCTGCGGGAAGGCTGCGGAGATCGGGTCGGTGATGCGCGCCTGGGTGGCGACGATCGCGACCAGCGCCATGGTCGCCCCGGCGCCGATCGCGAGCAGGGCGCGGGGCAGCCGGCCGACCGAGGCGTTGTGCTCCCCCATTCGCGACGGCAGCCGGCGCAGCACCAGCGCGAACGTGACCATCGTGACCGTCTCGACGAGGATCTGCGTCAGCGCGAGGTCGGGGGCGCCGCTGGTCGCGAAGAGCACGACCATGCCCAGGCCGGTGACCGAGACCAGCACGACTCCGGTGTATCGCTTGCGCGCACGGACCGCGACGATGCCCGCGGCCGCCATGATCGGGGCGACCACGATCTGCGCGGGCGTGTGCCACGCAGAGAGCTGCATCGCCTGCGGGGTGCCGGTCATCACCAGGGCGGTCGCCTCGGCCGCGATGAAGACCACGAAGATCGTGCCGACGTAGATCGGCAGCGAACCGCGCTGGGTGAGCGTGGTCGTCAGCACCGAGAGCCGGTCGACGCCGCGCATGACCAGGTAGTAGACATCGGCGGCGGTGAACGGCAGCAGTCGCGGCTTCGCGTCCCAGCCGGTGCGGCGGGACAGCAGGAAGATGCCGATGCCGATCAGGATCGACAGGATCGAGATCGCGAGCGCCGGTTCGAAGCCGTGCCAGAGCGCGAGGTGGCCGGGACCGACGCCGTCATCGGGCGCGGTGACGGCGTAGGCGTGCACCATGATGTCCAGCGCCGGGGCGGCGATGCCGACGCCGATCGTCGCGCCCGCCAGCAGGATCGGCGCGGAGAGGAAGCCCACCGGCGGGTCGGGCCACGCGGTGTCCGGCATCCGATCTCCGCTGCGGTCGCGCTTGGTCCAGAATGCGCCCCAGAGGAAACGCGTGCCATACGCCGCGGTCAGCATGGAGCCGAGGATGACGCCGATCAGGGCGACCAGACCCCAGGGCTCCCCCGCCTGCGCGGCATCCAGCAGGGCCGTCAGCGACGACTCCTTCGCGACGAAGCCGATCGTCGGGGCGATGCCCATCATCGAGGCGACCGAGATGAACGCGGTCGTCGCCATCACCGGCGCCTGCCGGCCGACACCGGACAGCTCGCGGATGTCACGGGTGGAGAGCTGGCGGTCGATCACGCCGACGATCAGGAACAGCGCCGACTTGAACAGGGCGTGCCCGATCACCAGGGCGAGGCCGCCGAGGGCGGCGGCCTGCGTGCCGAAGCCGATCACGACCGCGAAGAAGCCCAGCTGGCTGACCGTTCCGAACGCCAGGATGCGCTTCAGGTCGGTCTCGCGCAGTGCCTGGATGCCGCCGAGCAGCATCGTGAACACGCCGAGCGAGACGACGATCGGGCGCCAGGGGCCCGCGTTCCCGAACACCGGAGCGAACAGGGCGATCAGGTAGATGCCGGCCTTGACCATCGCCGCCGCGTGCAGATACGCGCTGACCGGAGTGGGCGCTGCCATCGCACCGGGCAGCCAGAAGTGGAACGGGAAGATCGCCGACTTGCTGACCGCGCCGACCAGCAGCATGACGATCGCGGCGTTGACCAGGGCACCCGACGGCGGGTCGGCGAGCAGCGCGGTGATGCTCGAGGTGCCCGCGACCACCGTCAGGATGATCGCACCGACGAACAGCACCAGTCCGCCGAGGGTCGTCACCAGCAGGGCCTGGAGGGCGGCACGACGGCTGGCCGCGCGGCGCCGGTAATGGCCGATCAGCAGGTACGACAGGATGCTGGTGATCTCCCAGAACATCACGAGCATGATCAGGTCGTCGGTGAGCACGAGGCCGTACATGGCGCCGGCGAAACCGAGCAGCACGCCGGCGAACTGGCCGACCTCGCGGCCCTCGTCGAAGAAGTACCAGCGGCAGTAGAACAGGACGAGCGCGCCCACTCCGGTGACGATCAGCGTCATCACCCAGCTCAGCGGTGTCATCCGCATCGACAGGTTCAGCCCCAGCTGCGGGATCCAGGGGAAGGACTCGTAGGGGATGCTCGCGGGGTCGAGCACCTGAGGCGTCAGCAGGAGCGCGTGGACGAAAGCGATCGCGGGAATGAGGGCTCCGACGGCGAACGCCCGGGCTCCCAGCCAGCGGATCAATGCGGGAAGCAGAAGCGAGCCCGCAAGGAACACGGCGAGGAGCAACGTCATAAGCGGCTCCTCACGCTCGTCGGGCCTTCCGGCCTAGGCGGGCTGTACTTTCCCAGTGTACCGACCGCGCGCGTCGTGCAAGAGTGGTCACGTGCGCGGGGGATGGCGTGAAGCGGCGGGATGGGCCGCCGCACTGGGGGTGGCGGTGTTCGTCGCTGCCCAGTCGGCCGCGTCCGCGCGCTCCGAACTGCTGTTCCGCGACGGCGACTCTCTGGTCGTCGCCATGTACGTGCGCTCGGTGCTGGAAGGGCAGCCCCAGGACTGGGCGTTCTCCAGCGTGCTCTTCATGCCCGAAGCGGTATGTTTCGCGCTGCTCCGGCTGGCACTCCCCTGGCTCGGCATCGGTGCACTGTTCGCGGTGAACGCCGTCGTGAACCTGCTGGCCTTCTATGGCGCGCTGCGTCTGGTCGCGGGCCGGCGCGGCGACGGTCGGTCCCCCGTCACGTGGACGCTCCTCGCGTTCGCGGCGTTCTGCCTGCTCGTCGTTCTCGAGACCTCGCCCTCTCGTGACGCGCTGGAGCCGGCATCCCTGCTGCTGACCACCACGTACTACTCCGCGACCGTCATCGCCGTGGTCGCCGTCGTCGGGCTGATCCGCCGGCACGTCGACGGCGGATGGGCCGGCATCCCGTACGTCCTCGGCGTGATCGCCGGGGTGTCGACGCTGTCGAATCCGCTCTTCGCGGCGTGGGCGACCGTGCCGCTCGGGCTGCTGCTCGGACTCGGCGCCCTGCGCCGCCGCCCGCACGCCCTGGCCCCCTTCCTGGCACTCGTCGTGGGGACGTGCACCGGGTTCCTCGCACGCATTCCGTTCGCGGAATGGATCGCGAACACCGGGGCCGGGTATGCTCAGCCCTCGCAGTGGACGCAGTCGCTGCAGTACTACGCCGGCCTCGCCGGCGAGCGTCTGACGGCGCCCGGAGGCGTCGCAGGCGCGCTTCTGATCGTCGCGCTGCTGGCGTTCTGCGTCCGCCGCACGGTGCGCTGCACCGGCGGAGCGCGCATCGTGGGAACGGCCGGATGGCTGATCCCCCTGCTCGTCGTCATCGGAGCGATCGCGCTCGGCACCCATGCCGCGCGCTACCTGCAGCCGATCGCCTTCGCGCCGGTGCTCTCGCTGGTCGCCCTCCCCCGCACCGTGGGAATGCCACGGGTCGCGGTGCGCATCGCGATCGCCGCGTCGACGGCCATCGTGCTGGTGTTCACGGTCGTCTCGGCGCCCCGCCTGGCGGCATCCGCGAACGCCGACGACCGTGACCTCGGCTGCGTGACCGACTGGGTGGACCAGTCCGGGCGCACCGGTGCCGGGCAGTTCTGGACGGTGCGACTGCCGAAGCTGCATCTGAAGGATCCCGCGCGACTGGTGCAGGTCGACCACGCCCTCCGCGGGTACGCGTGGCTGGTGAACCGCACCGACTTCGACGTGGGCGAGGTCACGTTCCTGGTAGAGGATGCGCAGACCCAGACGTGGGAGCTGCCCCCGCCCGGCGCCGTGCCCGACGCCGTGATCCCGTGCGGCCGCTACACGATCCTGGACTTCGCCCGGCACCCGCTGCCGCTCGGGTCGCAGCGGTCCTGAGGAACGGGGCTCAGGACGGCGGAGCCGCCGTCGTGGACCCGGCGCGGAAGCGACAGGTCAGATGCACCGACTCCCCCGGTTCACCGTCGAGCATCCGCACGACCTGCTCGCCGGCGGCCCGCCCCTTTCGCACAGCGGGCTGCACGGTGGTGGTCAGGCGGTAGTCGCCGAGGCCGTCCACGGCGATGCCGTCGAAGCCGGCGACGCTCACATCCTCAGGAACGCGCAGTCCGAGCTCCTCCGCGGCACGGATGACGCCGACGGCCAGCAGGTCGCTCTGCGCGAGCACCGCGGTCGGCCGGGTGGCGGGGTCGGACAGCAGTGCCCGGCCGGCGATCATGCCCTCGTCGATCAGGCTGCCGGCGGCACTGATGGCCGGCGCATCGGGGTAGACCTGGCGCGCTCCGTCCAGGCGGTCGAGCGTCACATCGACGGTCGCCGCGGCGATGTGCTCCGCGGTCACAGGACCGCGCCGTCGCTCGGTGTCCAGCGACAGCGTCACCAGCGCGACATTCTCATGCCCCAACTGGAATACATGCCGTGCGACCTCGGCCTCCGCCTCGCGATTGTCCAGCGTGACCTGGGGAATCCCCTCCCCCGCATCGCCCTCGATGACCACGACCGGCAGGCCGCGCCCTCGGACGATCTCCAGCGCCTCGCGCGTGCGGGCCGAGCATCCGATGAGTACGACCGCGTCGACCGGCGCCTCGGTGACGGGGTGCGGCCCCTCGGCCTCGGGGTCGTCGCGCAGCAGCAGCAGACCGGCTCCGGCTCCAGCACCGGCTCCGGCGAGCGCGTCGGTCAGACCGTCCATCATCGCGGTCGTCACCGGGTCGAGGAACGCGTGCCGCAGGTGGCCGCCGAGCACGACGGCGACGATCCCGCTGCGTCCCAGCCGCAGCGAGGCAGCGCGCGGGTCCGGCCCCGTGTAGCCGAGCTCGGATGCGGCGGCGAGCACTTTCTCGCGAGTCGCCTCGGCGACGTTGACCTTGCCGCTGAACACCACGGATGCCGTGGATGTCGACACCCCGGCGGCGTGCGCCACGTCGGCGAGGGTCGCTCGGCGGTCGTTCATGCCTTTGAGCATAACCCGGTGGTTCTCAACCTTCGAATCGATTCGATACGATGTGGGACATGGACTCCGCCCTCACCCGCTCACAGTTCGTGCGCTGGCGCGCCGCGATCTTCGCCATCTTCCTGGCCAGCGGCCTGTCGATCGCGACCTGGGCGTCCCGCGTGCCCGACATCAAGGTCGCGCTCGACATCGACAAGGCGCAGGTCGGTCTGCTGCTGCTCGCCGCCGGCATCGCCTCGATCATCGGCATCTCGACCAGCCCCGCGATGATGGCGCGCACCGGCGCACGCCGGGGGATGCTGCTGATGATGCTGATCTTCGGCGTCGGCGTCGCCCTGATCGGCCTCGGCACCAACGTCTTCGGCTCGGTGCCCATGGTGATCGCCGGCCTGGCCATGTTCGGGTACGGCAACGGCAACCTCGACGTGATGATGAACGTCGAGGCGACGGCCATCGAGCAGCAGATGGGCCGGACGGTGCTGCCGGTGTTCCATGCCTTCTTCAGCCTCGGCACGGTGCTCGGCGCCGGCGCCGGCGCACTGGCCGTCAGCATCGGCGCCGACGTCGCCTCGCACGGAATCACGATGGCCGCAGTCATCGTCGTCGCCGCGGTCGTCTGCTACCTCAACGTCCCTGTGCGCGAGGCCGCGCTCGACCCCGAGCCGCAGGAGAAGCCGCACTGGCGCGAGCGGATGCACGTCGCGCTGTCGGCCTGGCGCGAGCCGCGCACCTACGCGCTCGGCGTCGTCATGCTGGGCATGTCCTTCGCCGAGGGCGGCGCGAACGACTGGCTGGCCCTCGGCACCGCAGAGGACCACGGTGCTGGAGCAGCGGCGGGCGCGGCGGCTCTCGCTGTGTTCTCGATCGCGATGACCGTGGTGCGCGTGTTCGGCGGCCCGCTCGTCGACCGCTTCGGCCGCGTGGTCGTGCTGCGCGTGCTCGCGGTCACCGCCGCCGGCGGCATCCTGCTCTTCATCCTCGCCCCGAACACTCCGCTGGTGTTCGTGGCGGCCGCGCTGTGGGGGATCGGCGCCTCGCTCGGCTTCCCGCTCGGGATGTCGGCGGCGGCCGATGACCCGGCGAAGGCCGCGGCCAGGGTGAGCGCAGCGGCGACCATCGGGTACATCGCGTTCCTCGGCGGCCCTCCGGTGCTCGGCTTCATCGCCAACCACATCGGCCTGCTGAACACCCTCTACGTGCTCGTCGTGCTCGCCGTGCTCTCCGGCCTGTTCTCCGGTGCTGCCCGCCCGCTCCGTCAGGACGAGATGAGCACGACGACGAAGTAGGCTCTTCGGGTGCGTCTCGTCATCGCCCGCTGTGCCGTCGACTACTCCGGCCGCCTCAACGCCCATCTGCCCCCGGCCACCCGTGTGCTGATGCACAAGGGCGACGGGAGCCTGCTCGTGCACTCCGACGGCGGCAGCTACAAGCCGCTGAACTGGATGAGCCCGCCGTGCTCGCTCACCACCGAGGAGCCCGGCGAGGAAGAGGCGTCCGCCGGCGTCGTCGAGGTCTGGCGCGTCACGCACAAGAAGACCGGCGACGCGCTGCGCGTGCAGATCTACGAGATCCTGAGCGACTCGAACCACGACCTGGGCATCGACCCCGGCCTGCAGAAGGACGGCGTCGAGGCCGACCTGCAGCGGCTGCTCGCCGAGCAGGTCGAGCTGATCAGCGAGGGCGCGACACTGGTGCGCCGCGAGTTCCCGACGGCGATCGGCCCGGTCGATCTCTTGGTGCGGGATGCCGGGGGAGCGGCCATCGCCGTCGAGGTGAAGCGCCGCGGCGACATCGACGGCGTCGAGCAGCTCACCCGCTACCTCGAACTGCTCGGCCGCGACCCGCACCTGGCTCCCGTGCAGGGCGTGTTCGCCGCGCAGGAGATCAAGCCGCAGGCCCGCGTGCTGGCCGAGGACCGCGGCATCCGCTGTCTCGTCCTCGACTACGAGGACATGAAGGGCATCGAGTCGGGCGCTCCGCGCCTGTTCTGACCGCCCGTCCGTCCACCCGCAGGGTCGAACCCCGCTCGCAGGCCGCAACCGTGGCGTGTCACCCTGCATCCGGAACTAGACCCTGCAGACGGAACCGGACCACTCCTCCTCCATAATCGAGGATCTCCGGAATCCATCCACAAGGGTCCGTTCTCCGGTGCGGCGCCCGCCGGCTTCGGGACAAGCTCGACGGCATGATCGAGCACATCATCGACCGGCTCGGCGGCGTCGTCCGCGGAACCCAGCTGCGGCCGTTCGGCATCACGCGACACCGGATCGCGCGCGCCGTGAGAACCGGCTCGGTGCAGCGTCTCCGGTCGGGCGTCTTCGCGGTGCCTCGTGCCTGTGAAGATGTCGTGACGGCGGCGCGGCATGGCGGAGCCCTCACCTGCGCGCGAGCGCTGCAGCAGCATGGTGTGTGGACGCTGTCGGATGACGACGAGGTGCACGTCTGGCATGGACCCACCGGCCGCGTGCACGCGCATGAGCCGTGCGGCTGCGTCAGCCACTACCATCCGGGGCGGATGGTGCTGGGCATCGCGCCGCTCCCGCGCGCACTGGTGCACGCCTTCCACTGCCACGGAGAGGAACTCTTCTTCGCAGCGTTCGAATCCGCGTGGAACAAGCGGCTTCTCTCCGCGGCGGATCGTAGGGCCGTGCGCGCAGCACTCCCGGCATCCGCTCGATGGCTCGTCGACTTCGCACGCGAAGACGCCGAAAGCGGACTGGAGTCGCTCGTCCGGCTGCGCCTGCACCTCATCGGCATCTCGGTGCAGACGCAGGTCGAGATCGACGGCGTCGGACGGGTCGACTTCGTGATCGCCGGTCGGACCATCCTCGAGGCCGATGGCAAGGAGAACCACGCGGGCTCCCGGCGCCACAACGACCTGCTCCGGGACGCCGCCGCCTCACGCCTCGGCTACGAGACTCTTCGCTTCGACTACGCCATGATCATCTACAACTGGCCCATCGTCGAAGCCGCGATCCGGGCCGCCCTCCTGCGCGCTGCGGCCTGATCCGGTGCCGCTGCATCCCACCTGCAGGGCCGAATCGCGCTCGCAGGCCAGATCCGCGGTTGTCACCCTGCATCCGGAACTAGACCCTGCAACCGGGACCAGCCCGCCTAGCCGGCTTCTGGCGCGATCGTCTTCGCGTCCTGCGCGGGGATCGTCACCTGACGGATGATGATCAGCACCGACGCGGTGATCGGGATGGCGACCAGAGCGCCGAGCAGTCCCATCAGGGCCGCGCCGGTCATCGCGCCGATGATCACGAGGATGCCGGGCACCGCGACGGCCTTGCCCATCACGCGCGGGGTCACGTAGTACGCCTCGATCTGGATGTACACCAGGTAGCCGACCAGGAAGATCAGGGCCTGCCACGGTCCGACGAAGAGGGCGGCGACGGTGCCCACGACGAGGAAGATCATCGAGCCGATCATCGGCACCAGCGTGATGAAGAACGCGCCGATGGCCAGCAGCAGCGCGATGTTCGAGCCGATCACCAGCTGCAGGACGAGCACAACGGCGGCGTTGATCGCCGAGAGCGTGACGCCGCCCGCCACGAATCCGCCGACGGATGCGGTGATCTGGTCGGTCAGATCGGAGAAGGTCCTGCGCCGGTACTGCGGCACCAGAGTCGCCAGCGCCCTCTTCATCGTCTCGAGCGAGGCGATGAAGTACAGCGTCAGCACGACGACGAGCACGGTGCTCGAGATACCGGAGACGATGCCGCCGGCCGCCTTGAGGACGCCTCCCGAGATCGCCAGGAACGACGAGAGGCTCGTCACCGAGGCCACACCTTGCGCGATCACCGCGTCGAGGTCGACACCCAGCGCGGCTTCGATGTCCTGGAACCAGTCCGTGGTCTGTGCATGGGCGTACCACTCGGGCGCGGTCTCGATGATGTGCACGAACTGCTTCACCATGTTCGGGACGAGCACCAGAACGATCACCACCGCGAGCGCGAGCACCACGACGGCGACGGTCGTGATCGCCCAGGGCCGTTTCATACCGGTGCGCTGCAGCTGCCGCACGGCCGGATCGAGGCCCAGTGCGATGAACAGCGCGAGGAAAAGCGACATCAGCACGGACGACAGCGAGACGAACACCAGAGCGAGCGCGATCGCGAGCAGCACGCCGATCGCGACGAGGAAGCCGGAACGGAGGGGAGCGGCGGGAAGGACGCGACGGGGGCGGGACGAGGTCGACGAGCGCTGCGCGTCGCTCTCGGCGACCGCTGCGGCGGCCGGATCCTGCTCGCGCTCTTCGCTGTTGCTCACTCAGGCACAGTATCCCGGCGCGGTGACCGGCGTCACCGGACTCGCCCGGCGGGGATGACCTGCTTGCGCGCTCGGCACTCCGGGTGTCAGGATTCCGCCACCCGGAGGCGGACGGCGCCTCCTGTCACCCGCAGGAGGGGCAGTGAACACTCTCGCCGCCATGCGCGATTCCGTGTTCTTCGAAGGGCCGGATGCCAGGCACCGCGACTCCCGGTTCTGGATGCTGCTCGTGCTCGCGAGCATCATCGCGAGCGCCGGCGTGGTCGGCGACTCGACGGCCACGGTGATCGGCGCGATGATCGTCGCGCCGCTGATGACACCCATTCTCGGGATCGTCCTGGCGACGGTGCTCGGCAGCCGTCGCAATCTCGTCCGCTGCTGGGCCCTGGTGATCACCGGCGCGCTGTGCGCGATCGCGATCGGCTATCTCGTCGGCCTGTTCGTGCAGTCGCCGATCACCGCGCAGACCGATTCCCAGGTCGCCGGGCGCATCTCGCCGCATCTCATCGATCTGCTCGCCGCGCTGGCCACCGGCGTCGTCGGTGCGGTCGCCCTGGTCCGCAAGGACATCTCCGACACGCTGCCCGGCGTCGCGATCGCGATCTCGCTGGTACCGCCGCTGTGCGTGGTCGGTCTGACGATGGAGTCGGGGGCCTGGAACGAGGCCGGGGGAGCGCTGCTGCTGTTCGCCACGAACGTCGCCGCGATCCTCGGCTCGGGCATCGTCATTCTGGCGCCGCTGCGCGGGAAGTGGGAGGGTATCGCCGCAGAGGACGCCGCGACACCGGCGCGCCCGTACCGTGCGCTGATCTCGATCATCGTGTCCCTGGTGATCATCGCCATCCCCCTGGCCAGCACCTCGGTGCGGTTCACCACGGATTCCGTACTCGAGTCGAAGGTGCGGGCCGCGGCGGAGCCCTGGGCTGATCACAGCGGCTTGCAGATCGATGCGCTCACCACCAGTGGCGGCCGCGCCGAACTGACGCTCACCGGAGCTCCGCCCCTGCCGAGCACGGATCAGCTCGCGCAGGACCTGCGCGACGCCGGCGTGGACCCCGCCGATGTCGACATCGAGTTCGTGCCGGCCTACCGGGTGAACCTCGGCGACGAGCCCGCGGACTGACCGCCCATAGGGTGGACGCATGCCCGAATTCTCCTGCGTCCTCTGGGATGTCGACGGCGTGATCGCCGACGCGTCCGCCGGCATCCTGCCCCGCCTGCGCGAGGTCTTCACCTCGTACGGCATGCAGCCGCCGGCGCCTGAGGAGCTGGCGCGCTGGATCGGACCGCCGATGTACGAGTCGTTCCAGCGCTCGGGCATGACCGTGGACCAGTCGCTGGAGGCGGTCGCCCGCTATCGCGAGCTCGCGGCGCGCGACGGATACGCGGCATCCGTCGCCATCTATCCGGGTGTGCCCGAGGTGCTGCGCGCGGTGCGGGATGCCGGCATCCCGCAGTCCACGGCCAGCTCGAAGCCCGAGAACCAGGTGATCGCGATCCTGGATCACTACGAGCTGAAGGATCTGTTCACCGTCGTGGCGGGCTCGCTGCCCGATCCGCGCACCGGCGGCAACGAGGACAAGGCAACGGTGATCGGGCGCGCGCTGACGCTGCTCCAGGCCGCGGGGGCCGATGTCTCGCGGCCGGTGCTGATCGGCGATCGGGTGCACGATCTCGAGGGCGCAGCGCACTACGGCATCCCGGTGATCTTCGCAGAGTGGGGCTTCGGCGAGCCGGATGAGGCCGAGGGCGCGATCCTGCGGGTCTCGAGTGCCGCGGATCTGAGCCGCGAACTGCTCTCCTGACAGCGGGGTACTGTACCGTGATCTAGGGCGTGTCGACGTTTGTCGAGCGATGCGGAGCGCGATCAGAGACGAAGGAGCAGCAGTGGCTGAAGTGCCATCCACTCGCAAGGTGCAGATCACCGTCCCTGTCGCCGACACCAGCGTGATCGAGTGGCTCGACCTGCAGTACTCCGCATCCGACTCGTTCCGCCGGCTGATTCGCGAGGCCATCGCGCGCGAGGGCTACGTCGACGTCGCGAACCGCCCCGTGCGGCCGCCGGCCGAGCCGGTGCACGTCGCGGAGGAGTTCGCCGCCGACGTCGAGGCCCCTGCCGCGGTGCCGAAGGCCGTCACGACGGCTCCGACGACCGAGACGAAGGCCGCCGAGGCCAAGGCCCCGAAGCCCGAGGCGAAAACCGCGAGCGTCAAGGCCGAGAGCCCCGGTGCCCCGCCGGCGAAGGTCGCCAAGACCTCCGCTCCCAAGGCCGAGGCCGCCTCGGCCACGATCGACGATCTCCTCGGTCTGTAACCCGCTTCCCCCATCTCTCCCCGACACTCGGAACGAAAGGTCTCCCCCATGAGTTCGGACATCATCAACCTCACCGGCGGCATCGACGTCGGCAACGGCTACGTCAAGGGCATGATCCTGAACACCGACACCGGTGTGCGCGATCGCATCGACCTGCCCAGCGCCATCGTGGCCACCCCGCGGCAGTCGCCGAAGGTGCCGCTCGAGGACGCCGAGGCCGCTCAGACCATGAACGACGCCGAGGAGGACTTCTACAACCGTCTCGACGCATCCTTCTCGTCGCCGCTGGTCTCCGACAGCGACCGCCGCATCTTCGGCCGCTCCGCGCTCAGCGTGCGCGGCTCGGTGTTCAGCGAGTTCGAGGTGCACGACGGTCACGCCAGCAAGGCCGACCAGCAGCTCAGCAAGATTCTGGTGCTGGGCGTGTACGCCGCCAAGGCGCTGCGCGACTACGTGCGCGAGCACGACGCGCTGCCCGACCACGAGCTGCGCGTGAAGGTGCGCACCGGCCTCGCCCTGCCGATCAGCGAGTTCGTCGCGCGTCGCTACGGCTACGCCGGTGAGTTCATCGGCTCGAAGGGCTCGGCCGTGCACCTGGTCACGATCAAGAACTTCAACACCCCGGTCAGCATCCGCCTCGAGTTCGTCGACGTGCAGGTCGTCGCCGAGGGCGCCTCGGCGCAGTACGCGATCTCCGACAAGGGCGAGCCCCTCGCCGATGCGCTGCTCACCGACCTGCGCTCCCGCGAGGTCGACGTGCTGCCCGGCGTGACCGGCGCCGACCTGGTCGCCGCGCAGAACACCATCGGCATCGATGTGGGCGAGGGCACCGTGAACTTCCCGGTGTTCACCAACGGCCGCTTCAACGCCGAGGCCGCGTCGACGCTCGACATGGGCTACGGCACGATCCTCGAGAACGCCCTCGACCGTCAGGACGAGGCGGAGTTGCGCTTCACCAGCCGCAAGCAGCTCGCCGACTTCCTGCAGTCGACCCCGTCGGTGCTGCAGCGCAACCGCCACCAGCGCGCGGTGGTCCTGGTCGAGCCCGACGTGAAGCACCTCGTCGAACAGATCCGCCGCTCGTTCAGCGAGACGCTCAGCCAGTCCGGTGAGTCCACCGAGGTCGTGTACGTCTACGGCGGTGGCTCCGGCCCCATCAAGGACGAGCTCTACCCTGAGCTGATCCGTGCCGCCGGCGACGTGCCCGTGCTCTACCTCGACGCCCGCTACTCGCGTCACCTCAACCGTGAGGGCCTGTTCCTCGCGGCGCGCGCCGCCGAGGAGGCGGCCGAGGCTGCCGCCGCGGCCGTCGAGCAGGTGGCCGCCGAGAACAGCCGTCGTGCCGCCAGGAAGAGCGAGAAGGCCTCTGCCTGACCGGCATCCGGACAGACAAGAACCCCGCCGCGCTGCGCGAGCAGCCCGGCGGGGTTCTTCGTTCCGTCTGGGAGGATTCCTCCTCAGAGGGGACGGATGTTCTCCGCCTGCAGGCCCTTGGGACCCTGCGCGATGTCGAACTCGACGCGCTGGTTCTCCTCAAGAGTGCGGTAGCCGGAAGACTCGATTGCGGAGTAGTGCGCGAACACGTCGGCGCCACCCTCATCAGGGGAGATGAAGCCGAAGCCCTTCTCCGAGTTGAACCACTTGACCGTGCCCTGGGTGCTCATGTACTGCCGTTCTGCTTGTTGCGAAGCCGACGCGGGCTGCACCGACTGTAGAGCCAACGCTAGCCGAGACAGGGGAGCGGTGGACATCCCCATTTCGAAGGTGACGAAAACGTTGCATCCGGAGAAAGTGATGGCCCTCATCGCGGGGGGAGCGATGAGGGCCGAAGACGACCGGAGGGTGCGTCAGGTACAGCGTACAGCCTCTGTCCCCCTTTTGGGGGACATTTGTCCCCCAAAAGGGGGACAAAATCCGAAAAAAAGTGGCATCATGGATGCACGACCTTCCGAGCGGTCCAGTGGGGACTGGGGCGCGGAGCAGGACGTCAGGGATTCCCGCACTCGTTTCTGGGGAGCGAGATTCATCTTCTGGGGAGATGAGGGGATCCGGGAGGCGGGGAGAAGCCGGGGGGAGGGCCCGACGCAACCGCAGACACAACGAAGGCCGGGAGAGACGCCTCCCGGCCTTCGATGTATCTCAGGGGATCACTTGGCTCCGCGCGCCGCGGAGACCTCGACCGCCTTCTCGATCTGCTGCGAGACCGTGTTCCCCGCTTCGTCGACACCGGTCACACGCAGGTCGATGAACCCGCCCGCATCCGGCACCGGAAGCCGGGCCGAGAAGGATGCCACGAACACGTGCCCGTTCGCGAAGATGCCGGTCATCTTGCCCGGCCCGTCCTTGCTGATGGACTCGGTCTTCAGGTCGACCTTCTTCCACTCGCCGCCCGGCAGGCGCATCTCGAGCGTCGCGGACTTGACCGGCGCGCTGCCGATCGCCCCGTCGAGGTGCGAGAGCTGCAGGGTGAACGGCACGGACTGGCCCTTCTTCCTGTTCGCGCCCGTGGTGCCGTCGGCAGCGAGGTCGAGGCCGTAGTAGGCCTGCAGCATCGGCAGGAAGCCATCGCCCAGGTCGCCGCCCGACTCGAACTCCCATGCGGTGTCGACCTTCGTGCTGGTGCTCAGCCAGGTGCCGTCGTGGCCGGTGCTGATCTCGTACCGCAGCCGGTGCTGGCCTGCGGGCACATCGGTCCACGGCGGGGCCTGACCCGTGACGTCGCGCACCTTCTGACCGTCGGCGTACAGCGCACCCGTGTAGGTGGTGCCGTCGCCGTCGAGCGCCCCGGTGCGGTCGGGGTTCGCCCCGTCGGCCTGGGCGGGGATGTTGATCGACAGCGAGTCGTCCTGGCGCCGCGGCGCCCAGTACCCGTTGCCGATGTACGGCCGGACGACCGGTCCGAAGTAGGAGGTGCTGACCTTCTGGCCCGGCTTGTACGAGCGCACGATGTCACGCACGTTCCACTGGCCCTCCGCGGCGTACGCGTCCTGGTACCACCGGATGTTCTCGGTGCTCACCCAGTCCACGCGATCGGTTCCGCGCTCCACGGCGTTGGCCGGTCCGGTGCCGTGAGTGGTGCCGGGCACCATGTCGACGCGCACCTCAGCGGCATCCTGCCCCTTCTTGCCGTAGTAACGGGTGTCGATCCGAGCGAGCTTCGGCTTCCATCCGGTGAGATCCTGCGGGATCTCGCCGTCGGCGTAGCGCGCGATATCCCAGATCTCATCGGCCAGCGGCGTCCCTGACGCCACAATCTGCTGGTTGCGAGCGATCTTCTTGATCAGGTCGCGACCCTGGATGCCGCTGATGCCGGCCACCGGGATCGCCGTCTCACCGACCCAGGTGAAGTACTCCTGGTCGGCGCTGTTGATCAGCACCAGCATCCGTGCCCCGGCTTTCGCGGCGCGCGCAGCGACCTCTTCCGGCGTCGTCTCGGACGAAAGCGTCGCGACCGCGACCGAGCCCTTGACCGACTTGCCGGCGAACCCGGCATCCGTGCCCGTGCCGACGTCGACGCCTTTGGCCTTGAGCCGGCCGTCGAAAGGCACGGCACCGGCCTGCGGGATCACGTCGAGCCTGGTGCCGCCCACCGACAGCGTGAGCGCCGGGTGCTGCATGCGCCAGCGCGCAGTGAAGCCGAAGCTCTCGGCGTCGGCGACCTTCTGCGGCTGGGCGTAGATGTCGTCGGCCCAGATCGGCACGACGGCGGTTCCGCCGATGCCGTCGGCGGTGTAGTCCATCCGCCGGTAGGTCGGCTCGGCATCGGCATCGCCCACGTCGGCGGTGACCTTGACGGCTGTGCGGGCATCGAGCGAGACGGACTTCGTGCCGTCCAGCACCACGTCCGGGTCGCCGACGAGCGCAACGCCCTGGGCGTCCGGCTGCGGGAAGATGTCCATCATCGACATGATCCCGTAGCGGCCGGCCGGCATCCGCAGCGTCGTCTCGCCGTCGACGGCGATCACGCCGGCGATCTCCTCGGGGAAGCTGCTCGTGATCCACGCGTAGGTGCTGGTCGGCGTGCCGTCCAGGCCGGTGGCCGAGACCTTCAGGTCGTAGCGCTCGGCCTCGACCGAGACGCCGAGCGCACTGCGGGTGACCGCCTCGCCGTCGATCGACCCGATCAGGTAGCCGGTGAACCGTGCCCCCGCGGGCACCTCGGCGGGGTCGACGTCGATCGTGACCGAGCGGGTCTCGCCCGCGGGCACGACCAGCGAGTCGGCGCTGAGCTTCAGAACTCCGCCGGTGTCACGGCCGCCGCCATCGCCGGTCGCGTCGACCAGCTTCGCGTCCAGCGCGACCGTCACCTCGGCGTCGCCGCGGTTGGTGTACTCGAAGGAGCGCCGGACCGGCTTCGCGTCGCCGCCCCACGGCACCATGCCGAAGTCGCCGGAGCCGGACGCCACGACATCCGTCTTGATCGCACGGGCGACATCCAGCACGCCGGCGCCGATCTGGTACGAGCTCAGCGCGCCGTCCTCACGGGTGCTGCTGGTGAGCAGCGTGCGCAGCTGCGCACCGGTGAAGTCCGGGTGCTGCTGCTTGAGGATCGCCGCGGCGCCCGCGACGTGCGGGGTCGCCATCGACGTGCCGCTCATCGTCACGTAGTCGCCACTGCCGGAGCTCATCGACGAGCGGGCCGCGGTGACATTGTTGCCGGGACCGGCGATGTCGGGCTTCAGCGCGCCCGAGCGGAACACCGGGCCCTGGCTGGAGAACCACGACAGGTCGCCGGAGGGGTCGTCGACCGAGCCGACGGTCAGTGCGCCGGTTGCGGCGCCGGGAGAGCCGACACTCTCGGGTGACGAGGCGTTGCCCGCGGCGACGATGAACAGCGTGCCGTTCTTCTCGGTGAGGCTGTTCAGCGCCTCCGACATGACGTCGGTGCCGTCGGAGGGCTCCTGGGTGCCGAGACTCATCGACACGATCGGGGCGTTCTGCGACGCCCATTCCATGCCGGAGATGATCCAGGACTCCTGGCCGTACCCGTCGTTGCCGAGCACCTTGCCGAACAGCACGTCGGCACCGTCGGCGACGCCGCGGTTCTTCCCGTCGGATGCCGCACCCGTGCCGACGACGGTCGACACGACGTGCGTGCCGTGCCCCTGCACGTCGTCGGTGTAGGCCTCACCGGGCACGAAGCTCTTCGAGTCCGCCGAGACCTTGTCCTTGAGGTCGGGGTGGGCGGTGTCGACACCGGTGTCGAGCACGGCGACGGTGACGCCGTCGCCGTCGAAGCCAGCCGCCCAGGCCTCGGGCGCGCCAATCCACGGCACGCTCGAGTCGAGGGTCGCGGCGACCTTGCCGTCGAGGTGGACCTTGGTGATGCCGCCGGCGAGCTGACCGGGCTTCGCCGCCCTGGCCTTCGAGGTGGTCAGCGCCTGCCAGGTCTGCTCCGCCGCATCCTTCTCGGTGCTGGCGGCGGAGCCCTTGACGCTGGGCAGGGCCTTGCCGAGCTCCAGTCCGGGAACAGGAGCGGAGCGCTGCTTCGGATTCTGCTCGACGATGAGCGGGATCGCGTCGACGGAGGCGTCGTCGTAGCCGTCGGCGATCAGCTTGGTGACGTTGAAGAGGTCCTGGTCGATGGAGTCGGCCGCCAGGAACGGCATGGCGGCATCGGGCACGACAAGCAGGTCGTCGCCGGCCTGGATCTTCTGCCAGCCGGCGCCCGGGATCACGGTGTCGACGTCGACCGTGGTGATCCCGCCCGCCTCGGCGATGTGCACGACGTCACCGGTGAGGAGCGTGATGTCATGCTCCTCACCGTCTGCCGCATCGATGTTCGGCTGGGTGGCGGGCGGCTGCGCCGGCGGCTGGGCGAAAGCCGGGGCGACGCCGAGACCGGCGACGCCGATGGCGATCGTTCCGACGCCGGCGACGAGGGCTCTGCGCCCGCGCCGTGGCTGTCTGGGGGAGGTGGACATGCCTGGGTCCTTCCTTGCTGGGGAATCTGCACTGGGGATGCACTCAAGAACCTGTCACAGCGGCATCATTGGTTGGGTGGCGTTCTGACGCCATGACGACGATCCGCCAGCTTCCGGCGGCTGCACGCTCGAGGAGGCGCTGTGCTCGATCCGATCGGTCTCGATGAGCTTCAGGTCGCGGCGTACCGCGCACTGCTGAGGGTCCCTTCCGCGACCGTCGACGAGGTGGCTGTGGCCGCGCGTCTCACGCGCGAGCGCGCGCTGCAGGTGCTGGGCGCGCTCGAGGAGCAGGGGCTGGTCGCGCGCCGAGCCGCCGATGCGGGCCGCTACGTGGCATCCCCTCCCGGCCTGTCGCTCGGGCCGAGGCTGGATGAGCAGAAGCACCGCCTCGCGCAGGCGCAGGAGACGCTGGAGTCGCTCGCCGAGCTGTACCGCGAGGGCGCGGCGCACCGCGTGGCGCCGGATGTCGTGGACGTGGTCGTGGGCGCCGATGCGCTGCGTCAGCGCGTGTTCCAGGTGCAGAGCTCGGCGGATGCCCGGATCGACGTATTCATCCTCAGCGACGTGGCCGTCGTCTCGGCCGAGGAGAACGAGGCCGAGGCCGAGGCTCTCGCCCGCGGGGTGCGGTATCGCGTGCTGGTCGAGCCGGATGTCGTGGCTCGGCCGGGCTTCATCGAGGCCGCGCGCTCCGTCGTCTCACACGGCGAGGAGATCCGCGTGCTGTCCGGGCTTCCGACACGGCTGATCATCGCCGACGGCCGGCTCGCGCTGCTGCCGATGTTCTCGCAGGCGGATGAGGGCGTGATCGGCGGCCTGCTCGTGCGACCGAGCGGTCTGCTCGACCTGGTGAACGGCATGTTCGAGCGGTGCTGGGAGGCGGCGACCCACCTGATCGATGACGACACCAACACCCTCGCCCGCGAGCACGGCATCGACCGTGAGCTGCTGTCGATGCTGCTGCTGGGCATGACCGACCCGGCCATCGCCGATCAGCTCGGCGTCTCGGCACGCACGGTGCAGCGGCGCATCGCCGAGCTCATGGAATCGGCGGGCGTGAGCACCCGCATCCAGCTCGGCGCCGCCGCGGTGCGCCTGGGCTGGGCCTGAGTAGAGTCGGAGCACGCATCGTCCCGCCGGTTCGTCCCTGAAGGAGCATCCGTCATGAGCACACCGTTCGCCATCGTCGGCACGACCATCGTCACCGGGGATCGCGAGGGCACGCTCCTGACGGATCACACCGTCGTCGTCGACGGCGCGGGCACCATCACCGCCGTCGGGCCGAGTGCCGAGGTCGCCGCGCCGGCGGGACATCGGTCGATCGATGCGGCAGGCCTCTTCCTCACCCCCGGACTGATCAACGCGCACGCGCATCTCTTCGCCGACGGCAAGCCGCTGCCGGCGTTCATGACCAGCGAGGCGATGGAACAGGCCGTCGCGTGGTTCATGCACGGCCCGCTCGGACGGCCGCTGCTGGACTCGCGCACGAAGAAGAACGTCGTCACGCAGCTGAACAGCGGCGTGACCACCATCCGCAGCCTGGGTGACGCCCGCTACGAGGTGGTCCGCGCCCGCAACGCGATCGAGGCCGGGAAGTACCTCGGCCCGCGGCTGTACCCCTCGGGTCCGCTGCTCGCGGTCAGCGGCGGTCACGGCGCCCCGCAGATCGCCCTGATCAGCGACGACCCGTGGACGGCGCGCAAGAACGTGCGCATCAATCTGCGCAAGGGCGTCACGGCGATCAAGATCGCCGCGACCGGCGGAGTGACGGATGCCAGGGCGATCGGCGAGGCCGGGCGGCCGCAGATGACCGAGGAGGAGATGCTCGCGATCTGCGAGGAGGCGCACAATGCCGGCATCCTGGTCGCCGCGCACGCGCAGAGCGCGGAGGGCATCGCCGCCTGCCTGCGGGCCGGCGTCGACACGATCGAGCACGGCGCGGGCATGAACGACGAGATCATCGCGCTGTTCAACGACAACCCGCGATCGCTGCACGGCCGCTCCGCGCTGATCCCCACGCTGCAGGCCTGCCTGCCGCTGGTGAAGCTCGACCGCAGCGTCACCGGTGTCAACGAGATCGTCAAGGCCAACGCCGAGATGATTCTCGACGAGATGCTGCAAGGCATCGCCGACGCGCTCGCCAACGATGTCACGATCGGGATGGGCACCGACTCGGCGCTCACCTACGTCACGCACTACAACACGTGGCGCGAGATCGACTTCCTCACCCGGCACGGCGGCCTGACCCCCGCGCACGCGCTGAACGCGGCGACGCAGACCAACGCGGGGCTGCTCGGGATCGACGGCATCACCGGGTCGATCGAGACGGGCAAGGCGGCCGATCTGGTGCTGCTCGAGAGCAACCCGCTGGACGGCTTCCGCGCCTTCGACGAGCCGATCATGGTCGCCGCGCGTGGCGAGCTGATCGAGACGCCGACCGTGACCCGGTTCCCCGAGATCGACCGGCTGCTCGACGGGCTCTGAGCCCCGCCTCAGAATTCACCGATGAGTGCACGATGAGCGGTTCAGAGGGGGCACCCGCCGACGGGCGCCGCCTTCTGCTGCTGTCGGCCGTGGCCGTCGTGGTCGCGATCATCCCCGTCGGCGCCGCCTGGCTGCTCGCCGGCGCCCTCGCGGCACAGGCGCTCTACCTCGGCATCGTGCTCACCTCGGCGGTCGTGCGCTCGCTTCCGCTCGGGATGCAGGCGGCGAGCGCCGTCTGGTTCGCCGCGGTCTCTGCGGCCGGTGTGCTGATCGGCCCACGCCCGGTGCCGCTGCTGATCGCAGTGGTGCTGTGCTGTCTGGCTCAGGCGCCGATCACCCGGATGGATGCCAGAGCCGTGGCCGTCGCCCCGGCGATCCTGGTGTTCTACGCCTTGATCCCGCCGGCGGGGAGCTCGGCGTGGACGGTGGCAGTCGCCACGCTGATCGGTGCCGCGTTCATGATCGGCGTGGCCAGGCTCGCGAAGATCGTGCCGGTGGCGCAGCCGCTGGACACGACCCGCGCCATGGTGCACTCGGTGCTGCTCGCGATCGGATGCGCTGTGCTTCTCCTGCTCGGGCCGGCGCTGGGCATGGGGCGGATCAACTGGGGACTGCTCGCGTTCTGCCTGGTGTTCGTGCCGGGTCGCGGCTCGACCGCCGAGGCGCTGCGGTACGCCGCGGCGACCGCGGCGGGCGCCGTCGCCGCGGTGCTCATCGGGCTGCTCACCCCGCCGTGGCTGGTGCTGATCGCCGTGTTCGCCGGCGCCGTGCTCACCGTCGCCTACTCGCTGCAGCGCCGCGCCACCTTCGCGATCGCGTTCATCGCCGGCACCGTCATCCTGCTCGGCACGCTCGTGCCGGGTGCGGATGCGACGCTTCTGGGCGCCCAGCGCCTGACATCCGCTCTTCTCGCCGTCGCGATCGCGATCGTCCTGATGGCCGTCGCCGACCCCGCCGAGCGGATGCTCGCGCACCTGTTCTCCCGAAACCGGCCGGAAGGATCCGCATCGTGGACCCGCTGATCACCACCTTCGTCGTCCTTGGGGCGTCGATCGTCGTCTTCATCTCGAACCGCCTGCCCGCGCCCCTCGTCGCGCTGCTGGTGGCTCTCGCCCTGTACGCCTTCGGCGCGGTGACCTTCGAGCAGGCCATCGCCGGGTTCGGCGATCCGATCGTGGTCTATCTGGCGGGGCTGTTCGTGGTGAGCGAGTCCCTCGAGGCCACCGGCGTCACGGCCTGGGCGGGTCAACAGCTGACCAGGCGCGTCGGCGATCGGAAGTCGGCGGTGCTGATCGCGCTGATGCTGCTGTCTGCACTGCTGACCGCGCTGATCAGCGTGAACGGCGCGGTGGCCGCGCTGGTGCCCGTGGCCGTCGCGCTGGCAGCGCGGATCAAGCAGCCTCCCTCGCAGATGCTGATGACGGTGGCCTTCGCCGCGCACGCGGGTTCGCTGCTGACCATGCTGGGCACGCCGATCAACGTGCTGGTCTCGGAGCTGTCCGTGAACGCCGGCGACCGGGCGTTCGGCTTCTTCGAGTTCGCGATCGTGGGCGTTCCGCTGCTGGTCGGCGTGATCATCATCTGCGTGCTGCTCGGCCCGAAGCTGCTGCCGCACCGCACGCCGGCGAACGCCCCCTCCGACCTCAGCGATTATGCGGCGACGATCGCGGCGCAGTACGGGCTGGACCCGAAGGTGGCGGTTGCGGGTGCGGACTACGGCCTCGCCGAGATCGTGATCCCGCCGCGGTCGCCCTACATCGGCGACCACGTGTTCCCCGGCATGCAGATGGAATCGGCGAACCTCATGATCGAGGCGGTGCAGCGCGGCGGATCGCAGGTGGAGGCGACCGACCTGCGCGCCGGCGACGTGCTCGTCGTGCGCGGGGCCTGGGACGAGCTCGGCCGCGGCGCGACGCAGCGCGGTGTCGTCAGCGTGGAGGACCCCGACCGGCTGCGCCGCAGCACCGTCGCCTGGAACACGCGCGCCACGGTGGCCGTGTCGATCCTCGGCGCGATGTGCGTGCTGCTGGCCACCGGTCTGGTGCCGCCCGCGATCGTGGTGATGGGTGCCGGCGCGCTGCTCGTGGGCCTACGGGTGATCACCGTCGGCCAGGCGCAGCGCTCGATCTCACTGACCACGCTCGTGGTGGTGGCCGGCATGATCCCTCTGTCCACCGCGATCCAGACCAGCGGCGCCGCCGACTTGATCTCCGACACCCTGCTGTCGTGGTTCGGGCAGGGCTCCCCGACGATGCTGCTCGCCGGCATCGTCGTGGTCGTGATGGTGCTGGGCCAGTTCATCAGCAACCTCGCCACGGTGCTGATCGTCGCGCCGATCGCGATCGCCGTCGCCGAGTCGGCGCAGGTCTCCCCGCTTCCCATGATGATGGCGATCACGGTCGCGGGCGCGGCATCCTTCCTGACCCCGGTCGCAACGCCCGGCAACCTGATGGTGCAGGAGCCGGGCGGCTACCGGTTCGGCGACTACTGGAGGCTCGGCCTGCCGTGCCTGCTGCTGTTCGCCGCGGTCGCGATCTTCGTCGTGCCGCTGATCTGGCCGTTCTGAGGCGGCCGGGTGGTCAGCGTGCTCAGCGCAGCGAGGTGTGCCGCTCGACCGAGCGCGCGCCCCACCAGGCCAGCACCACCATCACGACGAGGGTCGTGATCACGAAGCCGAGACCCAGCACCTCGGGCTGGTAGCCCGGGTTGTCGATCGCCTTCATCACGTCGTCGAGCATGCTCTGCGGCACCAGCTGCCCGGCATCCGGTCCGCTCAGGCGGATGCCGAACGGGATGAACAGGATGCCGATGAACGTGACGATCTGCATGACGAGGTACAGCACGATCGCGCCGATGACCGGAGAGCCGAACCCGAGGTGGTTGAAGCGGCCCTCGGCACCGATCGTCATCATGGCGGAGCCTGCGACGACCAGATAGGCGAGCTGCAGGACGATCGAGAGCGCGCCGAGCCAGACCATCCACGGTTCGACAGCGGAGAGGCCGTCGACGACGAGCCCCCAGGGGTCGTCGCTCTGCGGCATCGCGAAGACGACGGCGCCCACCAGCAGCCCGGCCGCAGTCACGACGAGCGCGATCAAGGAGCCGACCAGCCCGTAGAGCAGCTTCGCGGTGAAGAGCGTACGACCGCGCACCGGGATGGCCATCGTGAAGTAGCCCTCGCGGCCGTACATCGTGCGCCAGTAGTTCTCGGCGAGCACCACCAGCACGATGGGCACCAGCAGGATGAAGGCCACGATGCCGAGGTACAGGCCGATGCCGCCCAGGATCGGCACGTTCAGCGCGGCGAACACGAGCGAGACGGCGGCGACCAGCACCACGGTCCCGATCACGGCGAGCAGATTCTTCCTGGTGGAGCGGAACTCCTGCCCGAACAGGGTGGCGATCATGATGCGTACACCTTTCGGAAGAGGGCGTCGAGGCTGACGCCGTGCTCGCCGCGCAGCTCGTCGGCGCCGCCCTGCAGCAGCACTGCGCCCTCGCGGAGGAACAGGACGGAGTCGACGATCTGCTCGACGTCCTGGATGAGATGGGTGGAGAT
This sequence comes from Microbacterium sp. NPDC057659, assembly GCF_042799915.1. NCBI lineage: Bacteria > Bacillati > Actinomycetota > Actinomycetes > Micrococcales > Microbacteriaceae > Microbacterium > Microbacterium sp. NPDC057659. Next base: position 387,063 of record NZ_JBHVHU010000002.1, read on the forward strand.
GAGCATGAGCGCGTCCTCGTCGAAGTTCGACAGGATGCCGCGCAGGATCACGTCGCGCGAGGCCGGGTCGACGCCCGAGATGGGCTCATCGAGCAGGTAGACCTTCGCGCGGCGTGACATGGCCAGCGAGATCTGCAGCTTCTCGCGCATGCCCTTGGACATCTCCTTGAGCGTGCGGTCCCAGGGCAGGCCGAAGAAGTCGACCATCTGCCGGGCCTTGGCCTCGTCGAAGTCGGCGAAGAACCGGGCGAACTGGGCGATGGAGTCGGCCGGCCTGTGCGAGTCCGGCAGGAACGAGGCATCCGGCAGGAACGACACCAGCGCCTTGGATTCCGGTCCGGGAATATATCCGCTCACCCGCACCTCGCCGTCCCACTCGGCGAGCACGCCGGCGAGGATCTTCAGCAGGGTGGTCTTGCCCGAGCCGTTGTCACCCATGAGGCCGACGATCTGGCCCGGCGCGAGCGAGATGTCCAGGCCCGCCAGCGCGGGCCGGCCCCGGTAGGACTTGGTGAGGCCCGTGATCTCGATGGCGTTCATCGGGCATCCTTTCTGTCGATGTCGTGGGGTGCGTCGCCCTGCGTCCAGCGCAGGGCGAGCAGGTCGGATGCCTCGGCGAGGGTCATCCCGATGCCGCGTGCCGCCGCGACGAAGCCGTCGGCGGTGGCTGCGGCGAGCGCGGCGCGTCCGTCGGCGACGGCATGCTCGTCGCGGGTGACGAAGCGGCCGGCGGTGCGCTCGGTGGTGGTCAGGCCCAGTCGGTCGACCTCGCCGAGCGCCTTCTGCACGGTGTTGGGGTTGACGCCCAGCTCGAGGGCGAGTTCGCGCACGGAGGGCACCTTGGTCCCGGGCGCCCATTCGCCCGCGGCGATGCGCCGACGGAACTCGTCGACCAGCTGCGCCCAGATGGGCCGGGACTCGTCGATCTGCATGTGTCTTACTGTATTACGACACTAATACAGATGCAAGCAGCCGGACATGAAAAGACCTGCCGCCGCCGGATGCCCGGTCGGCGGCAGGTCGCAGGTCGTCAGGCGAGAGCCTTGGCCTTCAGCTTCTCGTACTCCTCGGTGGTGATGGTGCCCGCGGCAAGCAGCTTCGCCGCATCCGCGATCTCGTCCGCGGCGCTCTTGCCCGCCGCCTGACGGATGTACGCGTCGGTGGCCTGCTGCGCCTGTCGTGCCTGCGCAGCACTGCGCTCGGCCATGCCCTTGCCGCGGGCGATCAGATAGACCAGCGCGGTGAGCCACGGCACGAAGATCAGGAAGATGATCCACACCGCCTTCCACCAGCCGTTGAGTTCACGGTCGCGGAACAGGTCGCTGAAGATGGTGAACAGAACCATCAGCAGCGCGATGAAGATGAACATCTCGAAGAAGATCCAGAGCCAGTCCCAGAAGTTCATGTCGATCCCTTTCGTCGGTGGAACCCGTTGTCTCGAACGTTAGCGGTTTCGGTGTTCGATGTGGGGTGCGAAACGAGCGATCCGGGCCATAATCGAGCCAGAAGAGGCGGGACGGAGCCATCATGAGCGACGTTGAGTCGGGTTCGACAGGAGCGGATGCCGCGGAGCCGGATGCCGCGTCCGTCCGGGCACCGTGGTGGCGACGCCCGTGGGCACTGGCAACCGGGGCCGGCGTCGCCGTTGTCGCGCTCGGCATCGGCGGCGGGCTCATCGGCTCCGGCATCCTGAACGGGTCGGCAGGTGCGGGCGCCTGTGACGCGATCTCGGTCTCGGAGCGCGCGCTGCCGTCTGTGGTCACGGTGTGGGCGACCGGGCAGCGGGGGAGCGGTAACGGCAGTGGTGCCGTGATCGACTCCGGCGGGCTGATCGTCACCAACGACCACGTGATCGCACCCGCCGTCACCGGCACGCGGGTCACCGGCACGCTGGCGGTGACCCTGGCGGACGGCGAGCGGCTGGACGCGGAGCTGGTAGGCCGCGATCCGCAGACCGACCTCGCGGTGCTGCAGGTCTCGCGAGACGGCGGGCTGCCGCAGATCCGCTTCGGCGACTCCGCGCAGGTGCGCACCGGTCAGCCGGTGGTGGCGCTGGGCGCGCCGCTGGGGCAGTCGAACACCGTGACGGCCGGCATCATCAGCGCGCTGAACCGCTCCCTGACCCTGCCCACCGGCGACGGCGGCGTCACGGTCATCACGGGCGCGCTGCAGACGGATGCCGCGATCAACCCGGGCAACTCGGGTGGCGCGCTGGTCGACTGCGACGGGCGCCTGATCGGCGTGAACACGGCGATCTCGACCGTTCCCGACAGTGAGGGCAACGGCTCGGGCGGCAGCATCGGCATCGGGTTCGCGGTGCCCTCGGACACGGTTCAGGCGATCACCGACGAGCTGGTCGCGAGCGGTCGGGTGGATCATCCGTCGTTCGGGATCGAGGTCAGCACGCTGACGCCGCACGCCGCCGCGCAGTTCGGCGTGCCGCCGGGGCTGGTCATCACCTCGGTCGTCGACGGCGGCTCCGCCGACCGTGGCGGGCTGCGGGTCGGCGACCTGATCACCCGGATCGGCGGTCAGTCCGCGCCCACCGCCGCGCACCTCGCGGCGGTCACCGTGCGCGCGGCACCGGGCGACGAGGTCGAGGTGACGTTCCTGCGCGAGTCGAAGACCCGCTCCGTGAAGGTCACGCTGCAGCCGAACCCGGCGTCCTGACCCCGGGCGTCAGCTCGGGTGCACCACTCGGAAGATCTCGCAGACGACGGGCATGTCGGGCTCGTAGCCGCGCGGGTTCTCGGAGTTCTCGCGCCAGTACTGTTCGTGGATGTGGCGCCAGGCCCGCAGCGTGCGGTCGCCCTCGCCCTCGGCGAAGGCGTGCTCGGCGCCGACCTGGTCGAAGGGGACGGTGCGCACCGAGATGGTCTGGATGACCGCGCGAGGGGAGCCCGCCCCGTCGAGGATGATGCTGTAGTCGCCCTCCGCGGGCAACGGCTCATCCGTCGCCTCGTAGTCCCAGAGGGAGGACGCGGTGCCGGTCTTCACGCCGGCGAGGACGAGCTCGAGCAGGCTGTCGGCATGCTCGGGTGTCGCGCCGAAGCCCCACGCCTCGGGTACGGCATCCGGCAGTTCGGGGTGCGCGGCGCGCGCCGCGCGCCAGTACGCGTCGATCTCGGGGTTCTCTTCCACAGGACGACTCTACGGATGCCGCGGATGCTGCATCGCATCGCCGACCAGGCGGATGAGGCCGGCCAGCGCCGCGCCGACGACCGCGCCGACGGTGTTCCAGATCACGTCGCCGATGTCGGGCACGCGGCCGGGGATGCGGTTCTGCATCATCTCCACCCCGAACGAGATCGCGAACGCGATGATCGGCGCGAGGATCCACCATCGGCGGCTCAGCAGCAGTGCGAGCGCGGCGCCGAGCGGCACGAACAGGAGCGCGTTGAGCGTGCTCTCGACCTGCAGGAAGGTCATCGGCTCGACGACCGGCCCCGCCCAGCCACGCGCCACTCGCATGAAGAGCCCTCTCGCCGGCGCCACGATCCACCGGGGTGAGAACGTGAGTGCGAGGACCGCGCCAAGGGTCATGAACGTGGCGACGATGCGGGGGCCGAAGGAAGTGCTCATGCTTTCAGTTCACGCGAGCGGATGTTGCGGGAGCGTATGCGTTTGAGAGGGCAGACGGCACTAGGCTCGGATCGAACGATGGGGTCATCGTGCCCGTCGAGCAGGCCGATCGAGAGGCCGGGGTATGTCCGGGCACGCGAGCAAAGTCACACCGGAGAGCGTCCTCACCGGCGTGCAGGCGCAGCTGCAGCGCGCCGGACGGTTCGTCGACACGATCGATCCTGCCGCCGCGTTGAAGACGTACGGCCGGCTCATCGACCTGCTCAAGCCTCGACTCGCAACCCTGCGCGTCGCCGCCGGCCTGCCGCCGGAGCCTCCCGTCTGGGCGAGCTGGCGTGCGAGGGAGGATCACCGCTACCGCAACCTTCCTGCGCCCTCCGATCGCGTCTTCACCTACTGGGACAGACCGATCCACACTGCGCCGCCCCTCGTGCAGGCCTGCGTCGCGCAGTTGCGCAGCGTCTACCCCGCACTGCGGGTTCTCGACGGGGCGTCGGTTCGGGAGCTGATCACCGTGCCGAAACGGATCGAGCAGCTGCTGGAGAAGGAGCGCCCCGCGCACTTCTCCGACTACCTCCGTACCAGACTGCTGGAGGTGCACGGCGGAATCTGGGTCGATGCGACCGCCTGGGTGGGTCGCAGCCTCGACGGGGAACTGCAGGGAAAGTACCTTCGGAGCGGCACGGTCTTCCCGCGCTGGACGCGACGGGCCATTGCGAACTGGTTCATCGCGTCGCATCCTGGTTCGCCGCTGATCGCGATGCAGCGCATGGCGCTGGAGACCTGGTGGGACGAGAACGACGATCTGCCGGAATACTTCCTCTATCACCGCGTGTTCGAGGTGCTCCAGGCCCTGGTCCCCGAATTGCGCGGACAGTGGAGCGCGACACCGTTCTTGTCCGCCGCCGACGCTCACCTGCTGCAGCTGGAGATGATGCAGCCGTGGCGGCCGCAGACACTGGACACGATCGTGAACATTGCCCCGCTGCAGAAGCTGAGCTACAAGTACGACACGGTTCCGGAGGGATCCGTCCTGGAGCACCTCACACGGGACTATCTGGGGTGATCCGTCGGCCGCGTGGCGCCCTGTTGTCGAGGTGCCATCCACGGCACGCAAAAGAGGAGGACCCCGGGTCATCGACCCGGGGTCCTCCTCGTCTGTGCGCGAGGGGGGACTTGAACCCCCACGCCCTTGCAGGCACTGGCACCTGAAGCCAGCGCGTCTACCTATTCCGCCACTCGCGCATGTCGGTCCGTGACGAACCAACCGCACAAGCCTAACACGCGTTTTCGGCGTCGCTGAACACGCCCGAGCACTGGCCCGCGCCGCACGAGAACAGGAGGAACGCCCGGAACAGGGTGAGATCTCGACAAACATCCTGGTCCCGCGGAATGTCCTGTTCTCGCGGGCACATCCGCGCCACGACCAGGGGCAGAGGCGTTCACTCAGCCGGGCTGGCTACGATGTGCGTACCGGTCAGCCATGCCTTAGGAGCCCAGTGGGACTACTTGACAGCTTCGAGAAGGGTCTCGAGCGCGCCGTGAACGGCGCGTTCGCGAAGACCTTCCGCAGCGGCGTCCAGCCGGTCGAGATCGCCTCGGCCCTGCGTCGCGAGGCCGACACGACGGCCGCGGTCGTCAGCCGCGACCGCATCATCGCGCCCAACGAGTACCTGGTGCGCCTCGCCTCCGACGACGCCCAGCGGATGCAGGCACTCGGCAGCGCCCTCACCGACGAACTGCTCGCGCTGATGACCTCGCACGCCACCGCGCAGGGCTACAGCTTCGCCGGCCCGCTCACCATCCGGCTCGAGGCCGACGACAAGCTCAGCACCGGCACGGTCCGCGTCGACTCCGGCTCCGTGCAGGGCAAGGTCTCCTGGCAGGGCGTGGTCGAGGTCGGCGGTCGCCGTGTTCCGCTCACCAAGGCGCGCACCGTCATCGGCCGCGGCAGCGACGCCGACATCACGATCTCGGATGCCGGTTCCAGCCGGCGTCACGCCGAGATCCTCTGGGACGGCGAGCGTGCGCTGCTGCGCGACCTCGGCTCCACCAACGGCACGAAGATCGACGGGCAGAAGATCCGCGAGGCGGCGCTGCCCACCGAGACGACCTTCATGATCGGCCGCACAGATCTCACCTTCCGCGTGATCGCCGTCGCGGGCCGCGACGACGCCACCCGCGCGATGGGCACGATCTCGTGAGCGAACTCGTCCTCCTTCTTCTGCGCATCGCGTTCCTCGTGCTGCTGTGGTTCTTCGTGTTCGGCGTCATCTACTCCCTGCGGGCCGACCTGTTCGGCGTGCGCGTGCGCAAGATGCCCGCCGGCGAAGCCGCAGCATCCGCTCCCGCCGCGCCTGCCAAGGCGCGCTCGACGGGACCGGCGACCACGGCGACCGCCACCAAGCTCGTCATCACGTCCGGCCCGAAGGCCGGGCTCGAGGTGCCGCTCGGCACCGAGCCGCTGAGCATCGGCCGCTCCAGCGAATCCGGCCTCGTCATCCGCGACGACTACACGTCCAGCCACCACGCGCGCCTCGTGCCGCGCGGCGGCACCTGGACCATCCAGGACCTCGAGTCCACCAACGGCACCTACCTCAACGGCCAGCGCCTCACCGGTCCGCCCGTCCCGATCTCGATCGGCATGCCCATCAAGGTGGGCGCCACGACCTTCGAGCTGCGAGCCTGACCGCGGACATGGTCTTCGAGGGCTCGAGCGCAGCGATCTCCCACACCGGGAAGGTCCGCTCCAACAACCAGGACTCCGGATACTCCGGGGCCAACCTGTTCGTCGTCGCCGACGGCATGGGCGGCCACGCCGGCGGAGACGTCGCGTCGAGCATCGCCATCCACCGCATCGAGGGCCTCGACCACGCCTACGAGTCCACCGACGACGCGCAGGCGGAGCTTCAGGCGGCGGCCACGACCGCCGCGGCCGATCTGGTGCGCGCCTCGAAGGACCGCCCCGAGCTGGCGGGCCTCGGCACCACGCTCAGCGCGATCATCATGGTCGACGACTACGCCGTCATCGGCCACATCGGCGACTCGCGCATCTACCTGTTCCGCGACGACGAGCTCACCCAGATCTCGGCCGACCACACCTTCGTGCAGCGCCTGGTCGACTCCGGCCGCATCACTCCCGAAGAGGCCCGCTACCACCCGCGTCGCTCCGTGCTCATGCGCGTGCTCAGCGACATGGACATCGACCCCGAGCTGGACATGTTCGTCATGCCCACGCATCCGGGCGACCGCTGGCTGATCTGCTCGGATGGCCTCTCCGGCGTCGTCGACGAGCTGCACATCGCCAAGGCGATGCGGCTGGGCCTCGCACCCGGTCGCACCTCCGACATCCTGCTCAAGCAGGCGCTCGACGGCGGCGCCCCCGACAACGTCACCATGGTGCTCGTCGACGTCGGCGGGGCGCACCCGCTGTCGTCCGGCACGCCCACGGTCGTCGGCTCGGCCGCCAACCCGCAGGGCGTCATCGTGCCGGCCGCCCGGTCGACGCTCACCGGATGGCTGCACCCGGTGCGTCAGGCCGCCAACGAGCCCACCCACTTCGAGCCGGCCGCCGACTACCTCGAGGAGCTCATCGAGGAGGACCGCCGCCGCTCGCGCCGCCGCCGGATCGGCTGGATCACCGCGCTGGTGGCCGCACTCGCGCTGCTCGTGGGCGCCGGATTCATCGCCTACAACTGGACGCAGACCCGCTACTTCGTCGGCGCCGACGACGACAGCGTCGTGATCTTCCGCGGCGTGCAGCAGAGCATCGGGCCGTTCACGCTCTCCACCGAGATCGAGGACACCCAGATCCTGCTCGCCGACCTGCCGCCCTACCAGCGCTCGGCCGTGGAGCGCACGATCAACGCCCGTTCCCTCTCGGATGCCGAGGCGATCGTGAACCGTCTGCGCGCCAATGCCGACGAGGTCACCGGCGAGACCCCGACCCCCACGCCGACTCCGACTCCGAGCGGGGTGCCGACACCATGACCTCCGTGACCGCCGACACCACCGTCGTCAAAGCGCTGAAGAAGATCCGTCAGCCGCAGAAGCAGCGCAACCGCGAGTTCTGGCTGCTGCTGTTCGCGTGCGCGATCTCCGGCTTCGCCCTCACCCTCGTGCAGCTGGGCGCGCTGGACCGCATCGACCCGATGATCCTCGTGATCGGCGGCGGTCTCGCCGTGCTGGTGTTCGCCCTGCACATCGTGCTGCGGGTCGTGGCATCCGACGCCGACCCGTTCGTGCTGCCCATCGCGACCCTGCTCACCGGGCTGGGCATCGCGATGATCTACCGCCTCGACATCGCCGAGAAGTTCATCGGCTGGGCCGCGTACTCGAACAAGCAGCTGGTCTGGACGGCGATCTCGATCGCCCTCGCGATCGCGCTGGTGATCGCGCTGCGCAACTACCGTGTGCTCTACCGGTACACCTACATCTTCGGCCTCGCCGGACTCGTACTGCTGATCCTGCCGTTCATCCCGGGTCTGCGCATCGCCGACGCGAACGCGCAGGTGTGGGTGTCGGTCGGCGGACTGTTCTCGTTCCAGCCCGGCGAGCTGGCGAAGATCTGCCTGGCGATCTTCTTCGCCGGATATCTGGTGCGCACCCGCGAGAGCCTGGCGACCGTGGGCAAGAAGTTCCTCGGCATCACCTGGCCGCGCATGCGCGATCTCGGCCCGGTCATCGTGGTCTGGGCGCTCTCGCTCGGCATCATCGTCATCCAGCGCGACCTCGGCACCGGAATGCTGATCTTCGGCATGTTCATCGCCATGCTCTACGTCGCCACCGGCAAGACCAGCTGGGTGCTGATCGGCCTGGCCGGCGTCGCGATCGGCGTCTTCCTCGCCGCGCAGGTGCTGTCGTACGTGCAGGGCCGCTTCTCGGCCTGGCTGCACGCCTTCGATCCGGCGCTGATCGAGAGCCTCGGTGGCAGCTACCAGCTGGTGCAGGGCATCTTCGGCCTCGCGCACGGCGGGCTGATCGGCACCGGATGGGGCCAGGGTCGCCCCGACATCACCCCACTCGCGCACAGCGACTTCATCATCCCCAGCCTCGGCGAGGAGCTCGGCATCGTCGGCCTGTTCGCCATCCTCTGCCTGTACATGGTGTTCGTCAGCCGCGGCATCCGCATCGGCCTCGCAGGTCAGGACGACTTCGGCAAGCTGCTCGCGATCGGCCTGTCGTTCACCATCGCCCTGCAGGTGTTCATCATGGTCGGCGGCGTGACCCGCGTGATCCCGCTGACCGGCCTGACCACGCCGTTCCTCGCGGCCGGCGGTTCGTCGCTGGTCGCCAACTGGCTCATCGTCGCGCTGCTGCTGCGCATCAGCGATGGCGTGCGCCGCCAGCCCAGGGTGGTGATCGGATGACCACCCTTCGTCTCGTCGCTCCGCTCCTCGCTCAGGGACCGGCTTGCACTCCACCCCAGGGGGTGTCGCATGACTAAAGAACTGCGCCGCCTCACCGTCGTGATCCTCGCGATGTTCCTCGCTCTGTTCGTCGCGACCAGCTGGATCCAGGTGGTCGCCGCCGATTCGCTCGCGCAGAACGCCGAGAACACCCGCACCCGGCTGGACAGCTACCAGATCCAGCGCGGCGCGATCATCGCCGGCGGCACGGCGATCGCCTCGTCGACGCCGGCAGACGACAAGTACCAGTACCAGCGGGTCTACAAGGACGCCCCGATGTGGGCGCCGGTCACCGGCTACTTCAACCCCGCGCTCGGCTCTGCGACGGGCATCGAGAAGGCCCTCAACGCCGAGCTCTCCGGCACCGGCTCGAGCGCCTTCTTCGCCGAGATCGAGCGCATATTCTCGGGCCAGCCGCAGCAGGGCCTCAGCGTCGAGCTCAGCCTCGACCCGAAGGTGCAGAAGGCCGCCTGGGACGCGATGGGCGATCTGCAGGGCGCTGTCGTCGCGATCGAACCGAAGACCGGTCGCGTGCTCGCGATGGTCTCGAAGCCCAGCTTCGACACGAACACGCTCGCCGTGCACGACGCGGATGCCGCGAATGCGGCCTACAACGCGCTCGACGAGAACCCCAAGAACCCGCTCTACAACCGCGGGATCGGCGGCGACCTGAACCCTCCCGGTTCCACGTTCAAGGTCGTGGTCGCGGCCGCCGCCGTCAACGGCGGCGACTACACGATGGAGTCCACGCTGCCTAACCCGGCCCGCTACACGCTGCCGGGCACAAAGACGCAGATCTCGAACGCCTGGGGCGGCACCTGCGGCTCGGGTCCCACCGTGACGATCGCCCAGGCGATCAAGCTCAGCTGCAACATCCCGATGGCGGAGCTGGCGGTCGAGCTCGGTGACGAGCGCATCCGCAAGACCGCCGAGGCGTTCGGCTTCAACAGCTCCTTCGAGACGCCGCTCAAGTCGACGCCGTCGTCGTACCCGAAGGACCTCAACAAGCCGGAGACCGCGCTCACCGGCTTCGGCCAGGGGCAGGTCACCGCGACGCCGCTGCAGATGGCGATGGTGTCGGCCGGTCTCGGCAACGGCGGCGTCGTCATGAACCCGCGGATGGTGGACTCCGTGATCGGCGATGACTTCGCCGTGCACAAGGAGTACGAGAACACCGAATACGGCCGCGCCGTGGACGCGGACACCGCTGCTGCGGTGACGGCGGCGATGGTCGCGAGCGTCAAGGATGGCGCCGCGCAGAATGCAAGAATAGACGGAGTCGATGTGGCCGGTAAGACGGGCACGGCAGAGAACGGCAAGTCCAAACCGTACACACTGTGGTTCACGGGATTCGCTCCGGCGGTGAACCCCGAGGTGGCGGTTGCAGTCGTCGTGGAAGACGGCGGTGGTAAGGGTCAGTCCGGATCCGGCGATGCGATCGCCGCTCCGATTGCGAAGAAGGTCATAGAGGCGGTGCTGGGCAGATGAGGCCGACGCAGGGTGTGTCGTTCGGTGGTCGCTACGAGCTGCAGTCGCGGATCGCGATCGGCGGCATGGGCGAGGTGTGGGAGGCGACGGATCACGTCATCGGACGCATCGTCGCCATCAAGATCCTCAAAGACGAGTACATGGGCGACCCGGGCTTCCTCGAGCGCTTCCGCGCCGAGGCCCGCCATGCCGCGCTCGTCAACCACGAGGGCATCGCGAGCGTGTTCGACTACGGCGAGGAGAACGGCTCCGCCTACCTCGTCATGGAGCTCGTGCCCGGCGAGGCGCTCTCGACGCTGCTCGAGCGCGACGGCGAGCTGAGCGCCGACAAGACGCTCGACATCGTCGCGCAGACCGCCTCCGCGCTGCAGGCCGCGCACGCCGCCGGCCTGGTGCACCGCGACATCAAGCCCGGCAACCTTCTGATCACGCCCGACGGGCGCGTGAAGATCACCGACTTCGGCATCGCCCGCATCGCCGACCAGGTGCCGCTGACGGCCACCGGCCAGGTGATGGGCACCGTGCAGTACCTGTCGCCCGAGCAGGCATCCGGCCACCCGGCGTCCCCGGCGACCGACATCTACTCGCTCGGCATCGTCGCCTACGAATGCCTGGCAGGCAAGCGCCCGTTCACGGGCGAGTCGCAGGTCGCCATCGCGATGGCGCAGATCAACGAGCAGCCGCCGCCGCTGCCGGCGACCGTGCCGCAGCCGGTGCAGAACCTCGTCATGGCGATGATCGCCAAGAAGCCGGCGGACCGGCCGTCCTCGGCCGCGACGGTGGCCCGCGCCGCGCAGGCGCTGCGCCGCGGCGACCTGAACTCCGCTGCGATCGCCGTGCCTGCCATCGCGGCCGGTGCTGCGGCGGCAGGCGCCGATGACGCCACCCGCATCCTCGGCGTGGACGACTCGACCAGCATCATGCCGACCACGGCCCCGCTGCCCGCAGAAGAGGCTGCCGAGGCGGCTGAGGCCGAGAAGAAGAAGCGCAGCCCGTGGACGTGGCCGCTGATCGCTCTGATCGTCCTGCTGCTGCTGGTGCTCGGCGGCACGCTGTTCGCGCTGTTCAACAACCAGGGCACGCCGGAGCCGAAGAAGACCACGCCGACGGCGACGCAGACCACTGCGGAGCCGCCGACCACGCCGACGCCGACCACCCCGCCGGCGCCCACGCGCGCGGATGTCCCCGCCGGCCTGGTCGGACTCAGCTGCGACGCGGCCACCGCCAAGGTGAAGGCCGCGGGCCTGGAGGCCAACTGCACCACCGGCAACACTCCGGCCGACTCGCAGGAGAAGGTCGGCACCGTGCAGAGCGTCAACCCGACCGGCACCGTGAAGCTCGACACGATCATCACGCTGACGCTCTTCGCCGACATGGTCTCCGTGGGCGCACCCACGACGGCGCCGACCTTCAGCACCGACCCGGTGGTCGAGGGCCAGCCGGCGACCCTGAACTGGGCCGCCTTCAGCTGCCCGTCCGGCGCCGGCGACGTCACCTCCTACGAGGTCACGCTCACCAACGCGGTCTTCGAGGGCGGCACCGAGACCGTGAAGAGCTTCGGTCCCGGCGAACTCACCGCACAGGTGACCGCCGGCGCGGCTGGACAGCCGATCACCGCGACCTACAAGGCGTTCTGCAACAACCGTCCCTCGGGCGCCTCGCCCGCCGGCCAGTCCGGCCCGGTGCAGGCCGCGCTGATCGGCGATGGTTCAGGCGACCAGCCGCCCGCAGGCTAATCTGGATCAGTCGTCACCGAGGTCAACATCACGCAGTCAGAGATCGTCACAGAGGGGAAGCAGCCCGTGTCAGCAGAGCCGCAGATCCTCGCCGGTCGCTACCGTGTCGATGAGATCATCGGCCACGGCGGCATGGCGAAGGTGTATCGGGGATACGACCTGACGCTGGGCCGCCAGGTCGCCATCAAGATCCTCGATCCCGAGCTGGCGAGGGATGCCGCGTTCCGCACCCGTTTCCGCCTCGAGGCGCAGGCCGCGTCGCGGATGTCGCACCCGTCGATCGTCCGCGTCTTCGATGCGGGTGATCCTTCCGACGGCAGCACGGCCGGCGAGCCGCCGTACATCGTGATGGAGCTGGTGCACGGCACCCTGCTGAAGGACATCATCGCGGCGGGCCCCGTGCCGCCCGAGGTCGCGGTGCGCTACACCGACGGCATCCTCGAGGCGCTGGACTACTCGCACCGGGCCGGCGTCGTGCACCGCGACATCAAGCCCGGCAACGTGATGATCACCGAGACCGGTGCCGTCAAGGTGATGGACTTCGGCATCGCACGCGCGGTGTCGGACTCGTCGTCGACGGTCGCCGAGACCACGCAGATCATCGGCACCGCCGCGTACTTCTCGCCCGAGCAGGCGAAGGGCGAGCCGGTCGACGCCCGCACCGACGTGTACTCCACCGGCGTGGTGCTCTACGAGCTGCTCACCGGCCGCCAGCCGTTCCGCGGCGATTCGCCGGTCGCCGTGGCCTACCAGCACGTCAGCGAGACCCCGGTGCCGCCCACCGAGGTCAACGAGGCCCTTCCTGCAGGCCTCGACGCGATCGTGCTGCGCGCGATGGCGAAGGATCCCTACCAGCGCTTCCCTGATGCCGCGAGCTTCCGCAAGGCACTCGACGGTGCGGTCTCCGGCCGCGCGCCGAGCAAGAAGGAGATCGGCGCGCTCACCAGTGAGCTCTACGGCCCGAACCCGCGCCAGGCGCAGGAGACGGCCCGATCGCTGCGTCAGCTGAGCACAGACACGACGATGACCCGCACGCAGTCCGGCCCGCCGGTGGCCTGGATCTGGGCCGGCGTCGCGCTGCTCGCCGTGCTGCTGGTCTCGGTGCTGTTCTGGGTGATCAGCATGAGCATGCGTCCGCCCGAAGTGCCGAGCACCTCGCGCACCGTGCCGAACCTGATCGACCAGACGTCCGAGTCCGCGCAGAAGCAGCTCGAGAACCTCGATCTGTTCTCGAAGGTCGTCACCGAGTCGAACTCCGAGTACGACGAGGATCACGTGTTCCGCACCGATCCGGTCGCGGGACAGACCATGAACAAGGGCGAGACCGTCACGATCTACGTCTCCACGGGTGCCGAGCTCGTCACCGTTCCGGTGCTGGAGGGCCTGTCGCAGGATGCCGCGAAGCAGGCGATCGAGGGCGCGGGCCTGGTCTTCGGCGAGGTGCGCACCCAGAACAACCCGACGGCCAAGGCCGGAACGGTGCTGCAGGCGAGCCAGGACGCCGAAGCGGAGGTGCCGCCGGAGACCGTGGTCGACCTCGTGGTGGCGAGCGGCGTGATGACCGTCGACAACATGACGGGCTGGACTCTCGACGCGGCCACCGCGCGGCTGAAGGAGCTCGGCATGACGGGCAACCCGGTGAAGGACGACAGCTGCCCGGCGTCGAACCCGCCGACGGTGAAGTCCATGTCGGTCGCCCCCGGCGACGTGCCGATCGGCACCACGGTCGACCTGAAGTACTGCAGCGGCGGCGGCGAATAGCCCGTTACGTCTCGGTCGCTGCGCTCCCTCGCTCAACGACCGGCGAGCGTGTCCAGCCAGTTGTCCAGCAGCCGGTGACCGCTCTCGGTGAGGATGCTCTCGGGGTGGAACTGCACGCCGACGATCGGCAGGCTCTCGTGCGCGAGCGCCATCACCGTGCCGTTCGCGGTGCGTGCGGTCACGCGGATCTCGGGCGGCAGGTCCGCCTCGTCGAGCGCCAGTGAGTGGTAGCGCCCGGCGTCGAAAGGCGAGCGGATGCCGCTGAACAGCCCGGTTCCGTCGTGCTGCACCTTCGACACCATGCCGTGCATGAGCTCGGGCGCCGCGACGATGGGAGCGCCGTAGGCAGCGCCGATCGCCTGATGCCCGAGGCACACGCCGAGCAGCGGCATCCGCCTCTCGGCCGCGAGACGGACGATGTCGACGGATGCCCCGGCATCCGCGGGTTCTCCCGGGCCGGGGGAGATGAGCACGCCGTCGTACTCGTCGATCAGGCCGGCGAAGAACGCCACGTCACCGGCATCCGCCTCGATCATCGTGACCTCGGCGCCGAGCTCGCGCAGATAGCCGATCAGCGTGTGCACGAAGCTGTCGTGGTTGTCCACGACGAGGACGCGCGCGGTCACTGGACGTCGACCTCGCCGGGCGTGATGAACGGGCTCACCCACGGGAAGACGTAGAAGAACAGGCCGTAGAGCACGGCCGCCAGAACGACCAGAAGGATGACTGTGCGCACCCACCAGGGTCCGGGCAGCAGGCGCCAGAGGGCGGCGTACATCAGCGGGCTCCTTCGGCAGATGGGGTGGCGACGTCGACCGGCGCCAGCGATGCCGGCGGGCCGTCCGCGCGGGGCTGGAAGCCCTCGAAGACGCCGTAGGCGACGATGCGCTCGGCCAGCGAGTAGAGCGGCGAGCAGGCGGTCATCGTGATGTACCGCTCGCCTGTGGACAGATCCGGCATCTGCGGCACGTCCAGCAGCACGTCGGTCTGGGTGGGCTTGACGTACTCGAGCGTGCGGAACCGGTAGGTGTACCAGCCGTCGCGGGTCTCGACCACGATGGCGTCGTTCAGCTTCAGCTTGTCGAGTTTGTTGAACGGCTTTCCCCAAGTGGTGCGGTGGCCGGCGAGGGCGAAGTTCCCCACCTCGCCGGGCATCTTCGACTCCGTGTACAGGCCGATGCCGATCTTGTCGAGGGTGCGTGCGCGGCTGGTGCCGCCCGCCATGTTCACGTCGTAGTCGTCGCCGAACCGGGGGATGTGCATGTTGGCGAAGATCTCGGCATCGGCCGGATGCGGAGGAGTGGCCGGCAGCGCGACGGCGGTCGTGCCGTCGGGCGCCTTGGTCGGGGCGGGCGGTTCGGGCGGCGGCATCGCCTCCCACTGCTGCGACAGCGCCGCGCCCTTGGCGTTGTTCTGCGCTCCGATGATGATGTCGCCCACCCACAGCTGCCAGACGACGAACAGCAGCACCAGCGCGCCGGCGGTCAGCAGCAGCTCGCCCAGCACGCTCGCGAACGTCGCGCGCGAGCGACGTCGGGGAGGTGCGTCGGCCATGATCGGAAGTCTAATCCGGCGCGTGAAAGCGCCAGGTGCGCGCAGGTAGACTGTCCGCATGGCACGTTCCCGCAAACCCGAAGAGCCCGCCGTCGAGCGCGCCGAGGGCGATGACGCCCCCAACGCCGTCTGGTTCAAGCCCGTCATGGTCGGCTTCATGCTGCTCGGCCTGATCTGGATCCTGGTCTACTACATCTCCGGGCAGGGCTTCCCCATCCCCGGGATCGGCGCCTGGAACCTGGCCATCGGCCTGGGCATCGCGCTGATCGGCTTCCTCATGACCACACGCTGGCGCTGACCGGCATCCGCATCTCGATACGAAGAAACCCCCTCAGCGAGGGGGTTTCTTCGTATATGCGGGCTGTGGAATCACATGTGTGTAATTCTCCCCATGCTGTGCACAACCCTGTGGATAACTCTGTTCAACCGTAGACGCCGGCGAGCAGCAGAGCGGGCGGCACGAAGGCGACGATCACCAGCAGAGCGACGACCACGGCCGACAGGAGAGCGATCTGCAGACCTCGCTGCTTCGGCCGCTTCGTGCGCGTGTAGATGAACGCGATCAGAGCGCCGACCAGCATCCCGCCCAGGTGCGCCTGCCAGGCGATGCCGGTGACGAAGAATCCGTAGGCGAAGTTGATCACCAGGATCACCAGGATGCCGGTGACGTTCGCCCCGAGGTGCCGGCCGACGATGAGCAGGGCCGCCATCAGGCCGAAGATCGCACCGGATGCTCCGACCGTCGCCTGGGTCGGATCCAGGCACGCCACCGCGACCGAGCCACCGAGGCCGCTGATCAGATACAGCGTGAGATAGCGCCAGCGCCCCAGCATCGGCTCCAGGCTGCGCCCGATCATCCACAGCGCCAGCATGTTCAGCGCAAGGTGGATGAAGCCGCCGTGCACGAGCGTGGCCGTAAGCAGGCGCCAGGGCTCGAACGGATACGGCGAGATACTCGGGTAGAGGTAGACGCCCGAGAAGAGCAGCGCGTTCGTGATCTGCCGGCCGATCCCGGGGATCATCGCGATCAGGCTGACCAGGCTGGTCACGGCCATGATCGCGTAGGTGACGATCGGCTTGCCGTCGGCGGCCGACGACATGCCCCACTGCCGGCGCGCGCGGCGCTGGGCGGGGGTCTCGGCCTTGCGCTGGGCCTTCAGGCACTCAGGGCAGATGACGCCGACCGGCCCCTGCGTCTGGCACTCCGGGCAGATGGTGCGGAGGCAGCGCTGGCAGAGCACGAAGCTCTGCCGATCCGGATGCCGGTAGCAGAAGTTCTCACGGTTGGCCGTGAACTCGGGCGTGGTCATCCGGATCGGCGGGCGCGATCAGGCCGCGACGATGTCGACTGACTGCAGCACGACCGGCTCGATCGGACGGTCGCCCGCGGCGGTCGGCACGGCGGCGATGGCGTCGACGACGGCCTTCGAGGCGTCATCGGCGACCTCGCCGAAGATCGTGTGCTTGCCCTGCAGCCAGGGCGTCGGGTCGGTGGTGATGAAGAACTGCGAGCCGTTGGTGCCCTCGGCCTGGCCGGTGATGGCGTTGCGGCGCAGGCCCGCGTTCGCCATGGCGAGGATGTACGGAGCATTGAAGTTCAGCTCCATGTTGATCTCGTCGTTGAAGGTGTAGCCGGGTCCGCCGACGCCCTGACCGAGCGGGTCGCCGCCCTGGATCATGAAGTTCGGGATGATGCGGTGGAAGATGACGTCCTTGTACAGCGGACCCTCGCCGGGCTTGCCGGTGGCGGGGTCGGTCCAGGAGCCGGTGCCGTCGGCGAGGCCGACGAAGTTCTTGACCGTGTTCGGGGCGTGGTCGCCGAACAGGTTGATGACGATGTCACCGTGGTTGGTGTGCAGGGTTGCGACGTGCGAAGCGTGAGCCATGCCCTCCATTCTCGCAGAGGATGCTTTGAATGCGGCCGGTTCTGTGCCGCGCAGGGAATGCATCTGGCAGGATGGGGACAACGAACTCCGATCGACGGGAGAGAACGTGAACGTCAGCCGCAAGCGCAAGAAGGAACTGCGCAAGCTTCAGGAAGACGCAGGCCGGCTCTGGGAGTCGCAGCAGGTGCTCGTCGGTCAGGCCGCCGACGTCGCGCGCGAGGCCAGCCGCCAGCTCGGCAACTTCAACCGTGAACAGGTCGTGCCGGTCGTGCAGGACACGTACAACCGCAAGGTCGCTCCTGTGGTCGATCAGAGCGTGCGCTACGGCCGCCACGTCGTCGACGACAAGGTCGTCCCGATCGTCGGTGGTGTCGTCGGCACCGCACTGTCGGCCTGGGATGTCGCCAACGCCAAGCGTCAGGGCGTCGCACGCCAGGCCGCGCCGGTGCCGGCGAGCAGCGGACTCGGCCTCGGTCGTGTCATCGCTATCATCCTCGGCGTCGCGGCGGCGGTCGGCGTGATCGCCGCCGCCTGGCAGGCGCTGCGTGCCGACGACGAGCTCTGGGTCGCCGACGACCCGCTGTCGCCGCCGAACGCGTGACATCTTCTTCGGTCCCTGAACCGGCCGAAGGGCACTCCCGGGTGCGTGACGCCGCGGCCGCCCGTGGACTCGAGATCGAGATCCGCGAGCGTCCCGCGGCGAACAGCCTGCAGGAAGCTGCCGACATCCTCGGCATCCCGGCATCCGGCATCGTGAAGACGCTGGTCGTGAAGCGGTCGGACGACACCTACCTGTTCGCCCTCGTGCCCGGCGGCCGGTCGATCTCCTGGCCGAAGCTGCGCGCGATCGTGGGCGTGAACAAGCTGCGCCTGCCCGAGGCAGAGCTGGCGCTGGCCGCCACCGGCTACGAGCGGGGGACGATCACCCCGGTCGGCAGCACCACGGACTGGCCGGTGTTCGCCGACGAGAGCATCGTCGGGCAGCGCGTCGCGATGGGCGCCGGCGCGCACGGCTACAGCCTGTTCGTCGACGCCGACGCCCTCATCGCCGCCTACGGCGCGACCGTCGCCGACATCTCCGAGCCGGAGAAGCCCCGCGACTAGGGCGAACGTCCTTCGTCTCGCTTCGCTCGCTCAGGACCCGGGCAGATCCGGACCCTGAGCGAGCGAGGGACGAGCGACTCCGCCCCGGGTCCTGAGCGAGCGAGGGACGAGCGAGACGAAGGGCGTCCCGCATCACGCTCTCAGCGCGCGAACAGCAGCTTCCCGCCGCCGATGACGCGCTCGCGGGGGAGCGTGCGCACCAGCGCATCCATCGGGTTCTCCGCGTCGATGAGCACGATGTCGGCGCGCGAACCGGCGGCGAGATCGTTCTGCGCGACGCCGGCGAACGGCGCGGCGGCCGAGGTGGCCAGCTGCACGACGCGGAGCAGGTCCTCGTCGCGCACGATGCCGGAGCCGCGGGCGTACTGCCAGGCGATTCCCATCAGGTCGCCGGTGCCGTACGGGCTCCACAGGTCGCGGATGCCGTCCGTGCCGAAGCCGAAGCGCACGCCGGCGTCGTCGAACTCGTGCAGGCCGAACTGCGTCATCCGCACCGGCGCGACCGTGGTCATGGTGATGTCGAGCTCGGCCATCTGTGCGAGCAGCTCCGCGCGCCGCTGCGGAGTCTGGTCGACGATCGCGAAGCCGTGCGCGATGTTGACCTTGCCCTGCAGGCCCAGCGTGCGGGTGCGGTCGATGATGAGGTCGAACTGGAACGCGCCCAGCGAACCGCCGTCGTGCAGGTGGATGTCGACGCCGGTGCCGTACTCGGCGGCGAGGCCGAGGATGGCATCGATCTGGCCGACCGGGTCGCGGTCGATGCCGGCCGGGTCCAGGCCGCCGATGTGCTCGACGCCCGCCTTCGCGGCATCCTCGAGCAGGGCGAGCACGCCGGGGCGACGCAGCACGCCGTCCTGCGGGAAGGCGATGATCTCGCAGGCGAGCGCGCCGTCGTAGGCGGCGACGGCCTCGCGCACGGCCTCGATGCCGCGCAGGCCGAGGCCGAGGTCGACGTCGACGTGGGTGCGGATCTCGGTGGTGCCGGTCTTCACCGACTCGGCGAGCACGGCACCGGTGATCTCGACGCTGGGGATGCCGAGCTCGTCGCGACGGGCGCGCTCGTGACGGATGCGGCCGTCGGTGCCGCCCTCGCCGCCGTAGGACTGCCACGGGTGCCCCCACCACGACTTGTCGACGTGGGCGTGCGTGTTCACCAGGCCGGGAATGGCGAGCAGGCCGCGCCCGTCGACCTCGGTGTCTGCGATGGGAGCATCCGTCGCGGGGACGACCCGCGTGATCTCGGAGCCGTCGATGAGGATGTCGCTTGCCTCCCCTCCCCAGGGGCGGACGTTGCGGACTGCGGTGACTGCGGGGAAGGAGGTGCTCATCGCTCCATCCTCGCCGAAGTTCAGCGGATGCCCGCCATCCGCAGGGCGATGTCGACGAGCTTCACGCGGTGCAGCGATTCGACGCGCGCCGGCGTGAACCATCCGGCGCGGTCCGTGGAGCCGTTCTCCTCGAAGCGCAGCTTTCCGCCGGTGACCTCTGCGCGGTACACGATCCGCAGTGTGTGCAGCGGTTCCTCCGAATGGGTGATCCGGCGCGTCGCGGGGATCACCCGGGAGTGGATGCCGAGCAGCTCTCGCACCGCGATCGAGTAGCCGGTCTCCTCGCGGACCTCGCGGCGCACGGCATCCTCGGGATCCTCGCCGTCCTCGAGACCGCCGCCCGGCATGGTCCAGGCGATGCGTCGCCCCTCCGTCCAGCGTGCGAGCAGGATCCGATCGCTGTCGTCGGTGACGACGGCGTAGGCGGCCACGCGCAGATCCATGAATTCACAGTAGCCGTCAGGAATCGAGAAGCGCCTCCCTGTGACCCGGCCGTAGCGTGAGAGCACACCCCAGGAGAGGACCCATCATGGACACCACGACCGAGAGCACCGTGAACTTCACCGACACCGAGCGCGCCGCCATGAAGGAGCGCACCAAGGAGGCGCGCACCGCGCGCAGCCGGGCGAAGAAGTCGCCCGAGGAGGTCTACGCCGAGGGCCTCGCCGAGGTGCAGGAGAAGATCGCCGGGCTCCCCGACGAGGATCGGATGCTGGGCGAGCAGGTGCAGGCCCTCGTCGCCGAGAACGCGCCGCACCTGGTGCCGCGCACCTACTACGGCATGCCCGCGTGGGCGAACGCCGCCGGCAAGGTGGTGTGCTTCTTCAAGCCGAAGTCGAAGTTCAAGGTGCGCTACGCCACCTTCGAGTTCGAGTCACCCGCGGCGCTCGACGACGGCAACGTGTGGCCTGTGTCGTTCGCGCTCACCCGCCTCGAGGACGCCGACCGCGAGTTCCTCGCAGCGCTCGTCCGCCGCGCGGCATCCTGAACAGGCTCAGACCGGCGTGACGCCGATCCGGTCGAGGGCGTCGGCGAGGCGGGCGACCGTCCCGTCGATGTCGCCGAGCTTGTCGAGACCGAACAGACCGATGCGAAAGGTCGAGAAGTCCTCGGGCTCGCCGCAGTGCAGCGGCACGCCGGCGGCGACCTGCAGCCCGGCCTCGCGCAGGCGCGCGCCGGTGCGCAGGCCCGGGTCGTCGGCGTGCACGACGACGACGCTGGGCGCCGCCCAGTCGGATGCCGCGACAGAGGGCAGCCCGCGAGCGGCGAGCACCTCGCGCACCTTGGCGCCGAGCTCGACCTGCGCGTCGCGGACGGTCGTGAAGCCCCGGTCCCGGGTCTCGATCATCTGGGTCAGGTTGTGCGCGATCGAATCGGTCGGCATGGTCGCGTGGTACGCGGCGCGGCCGTCGACGTAGGCGTCCGCCATCGCCAACCAGGTGCGCAGATCGAGGGCGAAACTGCTGGACTCCCGGGCCTCGACGACCTCGCGGGCGGCGGCACTGAGCATGACGTACCCGGTGCCCGGCGTGCCGCTCCAGCCCTTCTGCGGTGCGCTGATCAGCACGTCGACGCCGAGCTCCTGCATGTCGACCCACATCGCGCCCGAGGCGACGCAGTCCAGCACGAACAGGCCACCGACCTCGTGCACGGCGGCGGCGAGCGAACGCACGTAGTCGTCGGTGAGCATGATGCCGGCGGCCGTCTCCACGTGCGGCGCGAAGACCACCTCGGGCTCGCGGGCGCGGATGACCTCGACGACCTCGTCGATGGGCGCCGGGCTCCAGGCCGCCTGGTGCTCGTCGGAGTCGGGCCTGGCCAGGCAGACGGTGACATCGGAAGCGAACTCGCCGGCATCCAGGATCTGCGACCAGCGGTACGAGAACAGGCCGTTGCGCACGACCAGCGCGCGGCGGCCGGCGGCCAGGTGCCGGGCCACCGACTCCATCGCATAGCTGCCGCCGCCGTTCACGATGGCGACGCTGTGCGCGTTGTACGCCTCGCGCAGGATGCCGAGGGTCTGCTTCATCACGCCGATGAAGCGCTGCGACATGTGGTTCAGGGAGCGGTCGGTGAAGACCACCGAGTACTCCAGCAGGCCGTCAGGGTCGATGTCAGCGTGGGGAAGACTCATGCTCCCCAGCTTGCCACGGCGGTGCGTGCGGCGTCAGACCTCGCGGACGCTGAGCAGCTGGTAGCCCTCGGGGACCTTCGCCTGCAGGGCCTCGAGGTCGTCGGCCTCGATCTCCTGCAGGCCGTCGCGGCGCTCGATGCGGGCCTCGGCGGTGAGGACGGTGTCCTTCTTCGCCATCGCCACGGGGGCGTGCACGAGCAGCCACCCCGGAGGGGTCTCGGCGGCGATCAGGTCGTTGATCTCGTCGAACTCGTGCCCCTGCACGGTGACGTTCTTGAATTCGACAGGACGGACGACACCGATGAGCACGCTTCGATCCTATGCGGGATGCCGGCCGCCCAGTGCCGCGGTGAGCAACTCGCCGGCCTCGACCACGGCATCCACCAGCTCTTCGCAGCGTGCCCACGGCATCCGCAGCGTGGGCCCCATCAGCGTGACAGCGCCGACCAGCGCGGAGTGCGAGTCGAAGACCGGCGCCGCGAGGCCCGAGGTCGCCTCGAGCCGTTCGCCGACGGTGATCGCGTAGCCGGCGGCGCGCGTCTCGGCGACGGCACGCCGCAGCTCCTGCGGATCGGTGATCGTCGCCTCGGTGAGCGCGGGCAGCGCCTGCGCCGTGATCTCGTCGAGCAGATCGTCGCGCCAGGCGAGGATGACCCGGCCCGAGCTGCCCACGTGCAGGGGCTGGATGCGCCCGACGTACATCTCGCTGCGCAGGGCGTGGTGCGTCTCGGCCAGGCCGATGCACACCCGCGACCCCTGCTCGGCGCGGAAGAAGCAGGCGGTCTCGCCGGTCTCGTCACGCAGCGCGTTCAGACGCGGTGTGAGCAGCTCGGTGAAGTCGCGGCTGCGCGCGGCGGGCCCTGCCCAGAAGGCCATCCGGGCGCCGATCCGGAAGTCGTCGCCGGTGCGGTCGAGGAATCCGTGCTGCACGAGGTTCCCCAGCAGCCGATGCGTCGTCGAGGTCGGCAGCCCGGTGATCGAGCGGATCTCGGCCGCCGTTCGCGTCGGTGCGGTGAGGGTGAAGGCGTCCAGGATCGCGGCGATCTTGCCCAGAACCAGGAGCGGCTGTTCTGCCATGCACTGATCCTACGGCTCGCGCGACCGCTCTTCTCAAATAGTGAGAATCAACTTAGTATGTGAGAACTGATTCCTCGAAGGGGAGGCTTCTCATGCCCGACTGGTACACCATGGGTGTCGTCGCGCTCGTCATCATCGCCGTCGTGCTCGCCATCGTCAGATTCCGCATCAACCCCGTGATCGCCCTCGCCGTCGGCGCTGCCGGCATCGGGCTGCTCACCGGCCTCGGCCCCGTGGACACCGTCAAGACCATGACCACCGGCTTCGGCGAGGTCATGATGGATGCCGGTCTCCTGATCGCCTGGGGAGTGCTGATCGGCGCGATGCTGAACGAGATGGGCGCGATCACCCGGCTGGTGGACGCACTGCTGCGCACATTCGGTCCCAAGGGCATCCCATACGCACTCGGCCTGTCCTTCGCGACCTACCTGCAGACGATCTTCATCGACGTCATGATCGTGATGGCCGCGCCACTGGCCCGGCGCATCGCGCCGCGTCTGGGCAAGGCCGGCACCGGCATCATCGCCGCCACCTTCGCGATCAGCCTCGAGACCGGCATCGTGCTGATGGTCCCGGGCTTCGCCGCCGTCGCGCTGGCCGGCCTTCTGAATGTTCCCCTCGGCATCATGATGCTCGGCGGCTTCGCCGTGGTCGTCCCCACCGTCATCCTCGCGATCATCGTGATGACCGTGCTGTTCCGCGCCGGATTCTGGAACCCGCTCCGTGACGAGGAGGAGACGATCCAGGACGAGGATGTCGAGCGTGAGCCGTCCCTGGTGCGCGCCTCCGCGGCGGAGGACGGCGTCGAGCTGGACTCCACGCGCACCGGCACCCTGCGCACGGCGATCGGCGGCACTCCGAACCGGCACGCCTCGGGCGGAGCGGTCGCCGAGACCCGCGAGCCCCCGCTGCTGCTCCTGTTCGGACCGATGCTCGCCGCCCTCGCGCTCATCGCCGCCCAGGCCGTCCTCACCGTGATGGGCGTCGAGAACCCGGTGATGCAGTTCCTCGGCGACCCGGTGATCGCCCTGCTGCTCGCCGTCATCGCGACCGGACTGGTCGGCCGCGCGGCCGTGGGGATCAAGCGCATCGAGAAGTCGCTGGTGAAGGGCTTCCAGGACGGCGGGCAGATCTTCGTTCTCACCGGCATCGGCGGATCGCTCGCCGCGGTGATCGCCAAGGGCGACCTCGGCGAGGTGCTCAAGGGCTACTTCCAGGCGACCACATGGGCGCCGATCCTCGTCGTCTGGGTCATGGCCGCGCTGCTGCACATCGCCGTCGGGTCGGTCACGCTCTCGGCCATCACCGCCGCAGGCATCATCGCACCGGCCGCCGCGAGCCTCGGCCTGAACCCGCTGATCATCGCACTGGCCGCCGGCGCCGGCGCGCTGTTCTGCATCCACGTCACGTCGAACACGTTCTGGCTGCTCAAGTTGTTCCTCGGCCAATCCGTGCGCGGCGCGCTGAAGACCGTGACGGTCGGCGTCTCCGTGGCATCCGTCATCGCCCTCGGCATGACGCTGATCCTGTCCGTCTTCGTGCACTGAGAGAACCGCACATCATGACCGCATCGCCCCTGCACGGCGTCCGTGTGATCGAACTCGGCAACTACATCGCCGCGCCGACCACCGGGCGCCTGCTCGCCGACTTCGGCGCCGACGTCATCAAGATCGAGCGGCCCCGCACCGGTGACGAGCTGCGCCGCTGGCGGCTCTACGCCGGCGACACATCGATGCTGTACCGCACCACGAACCGCGGCAAGCGCTCGCTGGTGGTCGATCTGCGCAGCGGTGAGGGACGCGCGATCGTGCTGGACCTGATCCGTGGCGCCGACGTGCTGCTGGAGAACTTCCGGCCGGGCACGCTCGACCGATGGGGCCTCGACGCCGACACGCTGCAGGAGGCGAACCCGCGACTCGTCGTCGCGCGGATCTCGGCCTTCGGGCAGACCGGGCCGCTCTCCGCCCGGCCCGGGTTCGCCGCGGTGGCCGAGGCGTACGGCGGCTTCCGCGAACTGGTCGGCGAACCGGGTCGCCCGCCGAGCCGCACCGGCGTCTCGATCGGCGACACCATCGCCGGCATCTACGCCGCCTTCGGCGTGATGATGTCGCTGTTCGAGCGGGAGCGGGGCGAAGAGGACGTCACGCTGCCCCTGGACCGCCGCACCATCGACGTCGCCCTCAATGAGACGATGCTCTCGGTCACCGAGTCGCTGATCCCGGAGTGGGAGGCGTACGGCATCCGCCGCGAGCGCACCGGCGGACGGATGCAGGGCATCGCGCCGTCGAACGCGTATCTCTGCGGCGACGGGAAGAGCATCGTGGTCGCCGGCAACGGCGACGCGATCTTCCAGCGGTACATGACCCTGATCGGGCGGCCCGACCTCGGATCCGACCCCGACCTGCAGTCGAACGAGGGTCGCTGGGAGGCCCGCGACACACTCGACGACGCGATCGGCGCATGGGCGGCGCAGCGCACCAGCGCCGAGGCGCTGCAGACGCTAGACGATGCGGGCGTTCCCGCCGGTCCGATCTACACGGCGGAGGACGTCACCACCGACGAGCAGTATGCCGCTCGCGGCATGATCCAGAGATTCGACGTGCACGACGGTGATCAGCTGCGCCGAGACGTCGGTTTCCCGGGCATCGTCCCGGTGATCGGCGGGGTCTCGCGCCCCATCACGGCGCTCGGCCCCGACCTCGGCCAGCACACCGCGGAGATCCTCGCTGAGCTGGGCTGGGCGCAGGAGCGGATCGACGACTACGAGACGAGGATGCGATGAGCGTGCAGTACCGGGATGTCACCCTACGGGACGGCCTGCAGCTGGCGGGGAAGAATCTGCCGACCGATCGCAAGATCGCCCTCGTGCGGGAGCTCTTCGCGCTCGGCGTCGAGCACCTCGAGGTCGGGTCGATGGCCAGGCCGGATCTCGTTCCGACGATGGCGGACACCCTCGACGTCGTCGCGGGACTCGATGCCGCCGATCGCGAGCGGGTCTGGATCTGGACCGCGACGCCCCGGCACGTCGAGCGCGCGGCGGCCGCAGGCGTCCGGGGCTTCCAGTACTGCTTCTCGGCGTCCGACAGCCACAACCGGGCGAACATCGGCCGCGACACCGAGGCGTCGCTCGCCGCGATGCCCGATGCGATCGCCGCGGCATCCGAAGTGGGCGGACGCGTGCAGCTGTGCATCGCGACCTCGTTCACCTGCCCGTTCGAGGGCGTCGTGCCGATCGACCGGTTCCAGGCGATCCTCGACGATCCCCGCACGGAGGGCGCCGTCGACGTCGTGGTGTGCGACACCCTCGGCCAGGCCGATCCCGGTGAGGTGCGCCGGCGGGTCGCGCTTGCCAAGGAGCGCCGCCCAGAGCTCGGCATCGTCTACCACGGGCACGACACCTGGGGTCTGGGCGTGGCCAACGCCGCGGCCGCAGTGGAGGCCGGCGCCGATGTCGTGGACGGCGCGCTCGGCGGGCTGGGCGGATGCCCGTTCGCCCCCGGCGCCTCGGGGAACACCGCGCTGGAGGACCTCGTCTTCGCCTTCCGCCCCGAGTGGCTGGACGTGGGGACGTTCGAGACCCTCGTGCATCTCGGCGAGGAGATCACCGGGGCGGTGCAGGAGCCGAACCGCTCACGCGCACGGGCCGGCGCACGGAGCGAGGCGCACGCCTTCCCCTGGGTGCTGCCGGCTTGACGCGCTGAGGGTTGCGTTCGGGCATCCGCCGAGCAATACTTAGCCACATGGCAAAGTATGACGGGCTCGACGAAGTCTTCGTCGCCCTCGCCGACCCCACCCGTCGCGCGGTGATCCGCCGGCTCGGCGGAGGCCCGGCGAGCGTGAGCGAACTGGCTGCGCCGTTTCCGATCACCCTTCCGTCGTTCATGAAACACGTGCGGATGCTGGAGTCCAGCGGATTGATCCGCACCGCGAAGACCGGACGGGTGCGCCACTGCACCCTCGACCGGGAGCGGCTCGCGCTCGTGGACGACTGGCTCGCGGAGCAGCGCGACCTGTGGGCTCGGCGCACCGACCGCCTGGAACGATTCGTCACAGACCTGGAGGAGACCCCATGACCACCTTCGACCCCGCGCTCGACCTGTCGCTGGAGCGCACCATCCGCGCTCCACGCGAGACGATCTGGAACGCCTGGACCGACCCCGCGCAGCTCGCGCAGTGGTGGGTGCCCGCTCCCACCGTCGCCCGCGTCGAGCGGCTCGATGTGCGACCAGGCGGGGCATTCGTCACGAGCATGAGCGATGACGGCACGGCGTTCGTGCCGCACACCGACGGCATCTTCCTCGTCGTCGAGCCGGGGGAGCGCCTGGTCTTCACGAACGCGATCGACAGTGCCTGGCGGCCCGCGACCCCGCAGCCGGTCGCGATGACCGCCGAGATCACGCTGTCGCCGGATGCCGCCGGCACCGCCTATCGGGTGGTCGTCCGGCACCGCGATCCTGCGACACGCGACCGCCACGAGGAGCTCGGGTTCTTCGAAGGATGGGGCACCGTGACCGCTGCCCTCGCCGCCCTCGCTGAAGCGTCCGCCTGAGTCGACGCAGCCTCGCCGACCGCTGATCCCGTCGCAGTCCGGCGCGGTGTTCGGCCCCGGGTCTACCATGCGTAGCGGAGCAGCTCATGGACCCGCACGCCGAGCAGGATGCCGCGGGCCGCGACGGGGATCGCCGCGGCCGTGCCCTGCGCTGGCCGATGCTGTGCTGGGTCACGATCCTGCTGCTGATCGGCGTCGTGCAGATCGTGCGTGCGCAATGGTTCGACACCGCGGTGTTCCTGACCGCGGCGGTGTCCGTCGCCGCGAGCGCCGCGCTGCCGCGCCACGTGCCCGCCGCCGCGCCGCTGCGTCCGCTCCTCGCCACGGCGGTCCTGCTCGGCGCGTTCCTCTGCCTGATGCCGCGACACAGCCCGGGGATGGCGGCGGTCGTACTCCTGACCGGTGCCGGCGCGGTCGTGGTCGCCTGGTCCGGAGCATTCGCGGGCCCTCACCGATGGACGCCTGGCCTGCGGCGCCTGGGCACCGTGTGGGCGGCGGCGCTGATCGCCGGATGCGTGTGGGAGCTGGTGCAGTTCATCCTCGGCGAGATCGCACCCGATCGTCCGACGTACGCGCTCAGCGACCTCATCGATCCGCTGCTCGACAGCGCCGCAGGGCGCTCGGCGTTCATCGCGGCCTGGCTGGCGTGCGGGGTCTTCCTGCTTCGCCGGGGAAGGCGCCGATGATGCTGCTCAGCACAGCGTTCTTCGCACTCTGCGCGATCACGCTCTGGCTCGCGTCCTGGGGCATCCGCATGCGGCATCCCGAGGCGACGGTGACCGAGCTCTTCGACCTTCTGCTCGACGATCGATCGGTCCGGCTCGCGGTGATCGTGATCTGGTGGTGGCTCGGCTGGCACTTCCTCGCCGGCGCGACCCTGTGAAGCGGAAGGAGCATGAGATGACCGCATCCGATGTGACCGTCGACCTCGCCGAGTCGGCGGATGCCGAAGCGCTGACGCGGCTGCAGATCGCGTTCGGTGACGAGTTCGACTCGGCGGAGCCCGACTTCGACGTGCTGCTTCCCCGCTTCCGCAGATTCCTCGCGCACCCAGCGGCGTTCGCCCTGCTCGCGCGGCATGCCGGAGAGCTCGTCGGCTACGCCGTCGTCGCTCTGCGACCGGCGATCTACAACGAGGGCGGCCAGGTCGCCACGCTCGATGAGCTCTACGTGCGGCCGGAGCATCGCGCGCAGGGGATCGGCGCCCTGCTGCTGGACCGTGCAGTGCAGGAGTCTCGCGCACGGGATGCAGGCGAGATGCACATCAACGTCGACTCGGTCGACGTCGATGCCCGCCGCTTCTACGAGCGGCACGGCTTCCGCAACTCGCTGCCCGGCACCGACGATCCGGTGCTCTGGTACTTCGCCGAGTGGGACGAGGACTGAATCGCCTCAGGCCGAGGCGACGATCTCGGCGGTCTGGGCGCGGTCGAACGACTCGCGCGCGTACGCGATCTGGTCCTGGTGCTCCTCGGTCCAGTCCACCAGGGTCTGCACGGTGCGGTGCAGCGTGCTCCCCATCGTGGTGAGGCGGTACTCCACGCGCGGAGGCACCTCGGCGTAGATGGTGCGGTGCACGAGACCGTCCCGCTCGAGATTGCGCAGTGTGACCGTCAGCATCCGCTTGCTCACGCCGTGGATCTCGCGACCGAGTTCACCGAAGCGCATCGACCTGGTGTCGAGCAGGGCGATCACCAGCAACGACCACTTGTCGGCGATGCGGTCCAGAATCTGGCGCACCTCGCAGTCCTCGCGCACGTCCCACTGGAACGGGTCGCCGGCCTCGACGCAGTCCCGCTCGGCGGGGGTGGGTACTTCGAGGGAACCCGGGAACGTTGAAGTGCCTTCTTGTGCCATGCCCCAATGGTGACTGAACATGATCGAGGTTACAAGAGGTAACCGTGAATCGATTCATGATCGAGGAGACGAAAGTGACTGATCTGAAGAACCCGCCGCTGCCGTCGGCGGTCGCCTCGAAGGGGCCATGGGGTGTGCTCGCGGTCGTGACCGGCGCCCTCTTCCTGGAGGGCATCGACGTCGCCATGCTGAACGTCGCAGTGCCCAGCATCGCCGCGGACATCGGACTGGCGACGGGCTCGGCGCACTGGATCATCAGCGCCTACGTGCTGGCCTACGGCGGCTTCATGATCCTCGGCGGCCGGGTCGCCGACCTGCTCGGCCGCCGCCGCGTGTTCCTCACGGCTCTCGCCGTGTTCGCCGTCTTCTCCGCGTTCGGGGGCTTCGCGCAGGAGTCCTGGATGCTGATCGCCGTGCGTCTGGTGACCGGTGCTGCGGCCGGGTTCATGACCCCGGCCGGGTTCAGCCTGCTGACGACGAGCTTCCCGGAGGGGGAGCGGCGGGGCAGGGCGCTGGCGATCTACGGCGCGATCGGCGCCGCGGGCTTCTACCTCGGCGTCGTCGCGGGCGGGGTGATCACGTCGTTCGGCTGGCGCTGGGTGTTCTTCGTGCCCGCGGGGATCGCCCTCGTCTTCCTCGCGCTCGGCGCGCGCAGCATCCCTCGGTCGGATGCCGGAGCGCGGCCGCTTCGCGGCAGCTTCGACGTCGGCGGTGCGGTGACGCTGACCGCCGCGATGATGTCGTTCATCTACGGCGTGGTCAGCGTGGGCGAGCATCCCTCGGATCTGGTGGGCTACGGCGCACTCGCGCTCTCGGTCGCGCTCTTCCTCGCGTTCCTGGTGATCGAGCGCCGCGTCACCGACCCGCTCGTGCCCGCCGGCGTCATGACGCAGGGGCGACTGCCGTGGATGAGCGTCGTCGGCATGCTGTTCATCGGCGGCTTCTTCGCCTGGCAGTTCCTTCTGACGCTCTTCCTGCAGCAGCACCTGGGCTGGGGGCCGCTGGAGACCGGACTCACCTTCACGGCGATGGCCCTGGAGCTGCTGATCGCGCCGACCCTCACTCCGAAGATCGCCGCACGCTTCGGCAATCTGACCACTCTCATCGCCGGCATGGTGTCGATCTCGGCGGCGTTCCTGCTGACGCTGCGGCTGGACGGCTCGGCCGGATTCCTCGACCTGCTGCCCTCGCTGATCCTGGTCGGGGTCGCGTTCGCCCTCATCTACGGCCCGCTGACCGCTGCGGCGGTAGAGGGCGTCGACGAGGAACAGCACGGCGTCGCCGGAGGCATCGTCTACACCGGGTTCCAGTTCGGTGCCGCGCTCGGGGTGTCGATCGTGACGATCGTGCTCCTCGCTGGCGGGGAGGATCCGAGCGGAGCCGACTACACGCGAGCGCTGTGGGTGCCCTTCGCCGCAGTGATCGCCGGACTGGCGGTGGCGATGCTCGCGCGGATCAGTTCCCGCGGGGCTGGAGCTCGCTGATCGATGCCCAGTCGTCGTGGGCGAGGCCGTCACGGATGGCCTGCTCGAAGACCGAGCGGAGCAGCTCGCCGACCGGCAGCGGCACCTCGTGCTCCGCTGCCGTGTCGAGCGCGAGATGGAGGTCCTTCTGACCGAGCTCGGTCGTGAACCCCGCCGGCCGGTATCGACGCTCGGCGATCAGCATGCCGTAGGAGGAATACACCGGTCCGGGGAACAGCGTCGAGGTGAGCAGCTCCACCAGCTGGTGCGCGTCCACACCGCTGGCCTCAGCCAGGCTCACCGCTTCGCCGAGGGACTGGATCGCGGCGGCGATCAGATAGTTGCCGAGGATCTTCACGAGGTTCGCCTGCTCCGGGGCCTCGCCGAGTCGCCAGGTGCGGGTGCCGATCACGTCGAAGAACGGCTGCACACGGTCGATCAGATCTGCGGGTCCTGCGGCGAGCACGTTGAGGGCTCCCGCTTCGGCGACCGGCACCCTGCCGAAGACGGGAGCGGCGACATAGCCTATGCCGTTCTCGGCATGCACTTCGGTCGCGCGGCGTGCCAGCGCCGTGCTGACGGTGGCGAGGTTCACATGCACGGTGCCGGACGGCAGGTCTGTGAGCACGTCCGAATCGAGGAACGTCGCCGCGACAGCGGCATCGTTCGACAGCAGCGACAACACGGTGCCCGCCTGCATCGCCTCGGCGACGGTGTCCGCGGGGCGGGCGCCCTCAGCGACGAGCTCGGCGACCGGCTCGGGTGAGCGGTTCCAGACCGTGACCTCGTGTCCGGCGGCGAGAAGGTTGCGGGCGATCGGTCGCCCCATGGCTCCGAGACCGACGACGGCGATGCTGCTCATGTCGGCCACACTACCGGCGAGCCCGGCGGGCGGCACGGGTCAGGCGACCCGATCCAGTGCCTCGGGGATCCGCATCGACCACTCGGCCGGCGCGTCCGTCGCCGGTGCCTCCGGCAGCGTTCCCTCGCCGTCCGGCTTCGGAATGGCCGAGAGCAGCGACTCGGTGTACGGATGCGCCGGCTGCGACCACACCAGGGGCGTCGGCCCCGACTCCACGATCCGTCCGCGGTACATCACCGCGACGCGATCGGCCATCAGTCGCACAACCGACAGGTCGTGCGAGATGAACAGCATCGCCGCGCCCGACGCCACGCACAGCTCGCGCATCATGCCCGCGACGGATGCCTGGGCCGAGGCATCCAGCGCCGAGATCGGCTCGTCCGCGACGATCAGGTCGGGTCGTGCGGCCAGCGCGCGAGCGATCGCGACGCGCTGTCGCTGCCCGCCCGACAGCTGATACGGATAGCGGTTCTCCAGCGCGGGGGACAGGCCGACGGCCTTCAACCAGTGCGACGGTGCCTCGATGTCGAGCCCGCGTGCACGGGCTGCACGGGAGCCTGCGCTGATCTGCTGGGCGACGCGGACACGAGGGTTCAGCGAGGAGTTCGGGTCCTGGAACACCATCTGGATCGCGGTGAGCTCCTTCGGACGGGTGCGCATGCCGAGCGGCCGCACCGCACCACCGCGGTACTGCACCGTGCCCTCGCGCGGCGTCTCCATGCCGATCACGGCGCGAGCCGTCGACGACTTGCCGCATCCGCTCTCGCCGACCAGCGCGAGCACCTCGCCGCGCGCGATGTCGAACGAGACCCCGTCGACCGCGCGGAACGCGGCCCGCCCGCCGTACTCGACGACGAGACCGTCGACGTGCAGCACGGGTCCGCTGTCGTTCGTTTCGGTCATGAGAAGTCCCCCTCGTCGAGGTCGAGCATCGATTCCTGCGCGTCCGGCATCGCGTCGAGCAGTTCGCGCGAGTACGGATGCTGCGGATCCGTGAACACCTGCCGGCGGGTACCGGCCTCGACGATCAGGCCGCCGCGCATCACGGCGACGTCATCGGCCACCGCGCTCATCACGCCGAGGTCGTGGGTGACCAGCAGGATGGCGAGGTCGCGCTGCTCGGCGAGATCACGCAGCAGATGCAGGATGCCGGCCTGCACGGTGCCGTCGAGGGCGGTGGTCGGCTCGTCCGCGAGGATCACCTCCGGGTCGCACGCGAGCGCGATCGCGATCGCGATGCGCTGCCGCTGCCCGCCGGAGAACTGGTGCGGATACTTGTGCAGCGCCTCCTCAGGCGATGGCACGCGCACCAGCGCGAGCAGTTCGGCGGCGCGGGTCCTGGCGGCGGCCTTCGACAGTCCGAGGTGCGCTCGCATGCCGTCGGCCAGCTGCGCGCCGACGGTGATCTGCGGATGCAGGCTGGCGGACGGATCCTGGAAGATCATGCCGATCCGCGCACCGCGCACCCTCCGGTACTCCTTGGTGCTCATCCCGACGAGTTCCGTGTCGCCGAGCCGGATCGATCCGGATGCGGTGCCGCCTGCGGGCAGCAGGCCCAGGATCGCCATGGCGGTCATGCTCTTGCCGGAGCCCGACTCTCCGGCGAGGCCCTGGATGCGCCCGGGGGTCAGCTCCAGGTCGATGCCCTTGACGACCTCGGTGCGGGAGGCCTTGCTCTGCCCGAGTACCACGTGCAGATCGCGGATGGTCAGAGCGCTCACAGCGTGGCCTCCACGTCGGTCGGGGTCTCCGCCTCGCGTTCGCGGGCGGCCAGCGGGTCGAGTGCGTCGCGCAGCGAGTCGCCGATGAAGTTGAACGCCATCACGACGCTGAGGATGGCGAGACCGGGGAACAGGCCGAGCCACCAGGCCGACGTGTTCTGCATCGCCGAGGAGATCATCGTGCCCCACTCCGGGGTGGGCGGCTGCGCGCCGAGGCCGAGGAACGACAGGCCGGAGAGCAGCAGGATCGCGGTGCCGATGTCGAGGGCCGCGAGCACGAGCACCGGGCCGGCGAAGTTCGGCAGCACATCCCGCAGCAGAGAGCGGATCGGCGACGAGCCGAGCAGGCGCCCGGCGACGACGTAGTTCTGGCTGCGCAGCGAGAGCACCAGGGAACGCGTGATGCGCGCGTACGGCGGCCAGGCGACGATGATGCCGGCGATCACGGCGTTCATGATCGAGGGGCCGAGGGATGCGGCGATCACCATGGCGAGGATCACGGTCGGGAACGCCATCACCATGTCGGTGATGCGCATCAGCACCTCGTCGAACCATCCGCCGAGGTACCCGGCGACGGCACCGACCACGGTGCCGATGAGCATCGCGAACACGACGAGCATGAGCGCGAGCGGAAGCGTCGTCTGCGCGCCGACGATGAGCCGGGAGAACACGTCCCGACCGTTCGCGTCGGTGCCCATGATGGCCTCCGCGCTGGGCGGCGCGAGGCGCGGCAGGTCCTGGGCGAGGGGGTCGTGCGGCGCGATCCAGGGAGCGAAGATCGCGACCAGGATCCAGCCGACGGCGATCACGGTGCCGACCACCGCGAGCGGGGTGCGCCAGGCGCGCGGCACGAGGGGGCGGCGACGACCCGGTGCCGTCTTCTTCTCGGGGACGAAGAGCTTCACGACAGCCTCACTCGCGGGTCCAGGAAGCCGTAGAGCACGTCCACGACGAGGTTGATGACGAGATAGATCACGCCGACGACGAGGCCGACGCCGGTGACGGCGAGCAGGTCGAGGTTCTTCGAGGCGTTGTAGGCGTAGGTGCCGAGGCCGGGCCACGCGAACACCGCCTCGACGAGGACGGTGCCGGAGAGCAGGCTGCCGAACGCGATTCCCACCAGGGTGAGGATCGGCAGCGCCGCACCGCGCAGCACATAGCCCATCACCACACGCCGCCCGCTGAGGCCCTTGGCGCGCGCGGCCCTGGC
Source organism: Microbacterium sp. NPDC057659 (assembly GCF_042799915.1). Classification (NCBI taxonomy): domain Bacteria; kingdom Bacillati; phylum Actinomycetota; class Actinomycetes; order Micrococcales; family Microbacteriaceae; genus Microbacterium; species Microbacterium sp. NPDC057659. The sequence continues at coordinate 421,783 of NZ_JBHVHU010000002.1, forward strand.
GTAGTCCATGTCGAGGACCTCGAGCACCGAGGTGCGCACGAAGCGGGTCAGGGTGGCGATCGTGAACAGGCTGAGCACGAGAACGGGCAGCGCGAGATGGCTCACGGCATCGAAGAAGCCGACGGAGTCGCCGTTCAGCAGATAGTCGATCGTGTAGAAGCCCGTGATCTTCGGCGGCGGGGTGATCGTGGGGGAGATGCGACCGGATCCGCTCACCCAGTGCAGGTTCATGAAGAACAGCTGGTAGCAGAGGATCGCCATCCAGAAGGTCGGGATGCTGAGACCGATCAGCGTGACCACCCGGACCACCTGGTCCGTGGCCTTGCCGCGGCGGTACGCGGCGAGCGTGCCGAGCACGACCGCGACGGAGAGGCTGATGATGATCGCGTAGAACGCGATCTCGCCGGTGGCGGGGACGGCCTTGGCCAGGTCCTCCGAGACCGGGCGTCCGGTGGTCAGCGACGTGCCGAGATCACCGTGGAGCAGGTTGCCGATGTAGACGAAGAAGCGCTGCCAGACGGGCAGGTCAAGCCCGTACTGCTCCCGGTACGCCGCGACCGTCGCCGGATTGGATGCCGCGCCCTCGCCGAGGGCCGCGGTGATCGGATCGCCCGGCACGAGCACGGTGAGCGAGAACGTCACGAACACGATCCCGAACAGCAGGATCACGCTGGTCACCGCGCGTCTGGCGAGGAAGCGCAGCAGGGTGTGCTGCGACTGCCGCACCTTGCGCGCGGCGATCGTCTGGGTCTGCGTCATGGTCGGCGCTTTCGGGTTCGAGGCCGTGGACGGCGGGATCGGACCGAACCGATCCCGCCGTCAGTGGTCACTTCGCGGGGTGCGCGGTCCGCAGGTCGAGCGTCCAGGTGACGTCGTACTGCAGACCGGCGACCGAGTCGTCGCTCGCCAGGTTGATGCCGGGGACGATCAGCGGCACGAACGGGCCACTCTCCTGCATCGCCTTGGCATAGTCGCCGAACAGGCCGTTGCGCTCATCGACGGTCGTGGCGTTCTGCGCCTTGGTGACGAGGTCGGCGATCGCGGAATCGGCGGTGGCCGGCCATCCGGCGCGCAGGCCGACCTTCTGGCCGGGGCCGAAGGGGAGGAACGACGTCGTGTCGGCGTAGTCCGGACCCCAGTACCAGAGCGAGAACGCCTCCTTGCCGCCGACGTACGGCTCCACCTCGGTCGCGAACGGCGCGGGGGCCAGCGAGGCGTTGATCCCGGCGGCCTTCAGCTGCTCCTGCACACGCTCGGCGACCGGCGTGAACTCGACGCCGCCGACGGGGTTGTCGTTCGGGAACTGCAGCTTGATCTCCTCGCCCTTGTAGCCCGAGTCTGCGAGTGCGGTCTTGGCCCGATCGAGGTCCTGCTTCACGCCCTCCTTGTTCGCGCCGGCGAACATCGGCGGGATGACGCCGGTGGCCTGCACGGAGCCGGCGCCGGCGAGCTCGAGCAGCTTGTCGTAGTCGAGGGCGTAGCGCACGGCCTCGGCGAACTTCGGAGACGCGGTGACCCCGCCGACCGCCTTGTCCTGGTTGATGAGGAGGAACAGCGTCTGCGCGGAGGGCGCGGAGTCCACGGTGAAGCCGTCGCCGAGATCCTTGACCTGGTCACCGGAGAGGTCGACCGCGATGTTCGAGTCGCCGCCCTTGAGGTTGGTCAGCTGGGTCGAGGACTGCGAGATGTTGCGGACGACGATCTTGTCGTAGGCGGCCTTGTCCTCGCCGTCGTAGTCCTTGTTCTTGACCAGCACGACCTGCGAGGTGAGGTCGAGGGAATCCAGCGTGTACGGCCCGGATCCCGCCGAGTTGGCGTCCAGCCAGCTCTTGGCACCGTCGGACATGTCCGCTGTGCCGCCGTTCTCCTTCACGAGCTTGGAGTTGAGGATCGACAGCGACGGGTTCGTCACGATCGCCGGCAGCTGCAGCGACGGGGTCTTGGTCGACAGCTTCACGGTCTTGTCGTCGACCTTCGTGACGGTGATCCCCGTCATGAGGAAGTTCGCCTTGGAGTCGGTGATGCCGGCCACGCGATTCAGCGAGAACACGACGTCGTCCGCGGTGACCGGGGTGCCGTCCGAGAACGTGCGGCCGTCCTGGAGCGTGAACGTGAACTCGGTGGCATCCGCGTTCTGCTCCATGGTCGCGAGGTCGGGCTCGGGAGTGGTCGAGTCGCCGTGGAAGGTGAGCAGCGTGTCGTAGACCGCGTGCAGCACCATGTTGCCGGTCGGGACGTAGTTGCGACCGGGGTCACCGGTCTCGAGCGAGAACGCGGTGTCGACGACCAGGGTGCCGCCCACGGAACCGGCGTCGTCGTTCTTCGCGGAGTTGCCTCCCGAGCAGCCGGCGAGCGCGAGGGCGGCCACGGCGACGATGGCGGCCGCGACGTGGCGAAGGGAACGTGCCACAGGAGTACCTCCTCAGTGAGATGGACAGGTCAGAAGACCTGAACGGGTTTGGACGCACTATATCCGAGGTATCGTCGGCAATTCGAGCAATCCATTGTCTCGATTCGGCCAATACGGCAATATGTCCAGCATGAATGAGATTCCCCCGCCCGCGTCTGGACGATCCGCTCCCGTCATCGACGAAATCGCGTACGACATCCTGCGGGTGCTGCGACGGAACGGACGGATCTCGATCGCCGCACTGGCGACCGAGGTGGGCATCTCCCGCGCGAGTGCGTACTCGCGGGTCGAGGCGATGACGCGCGCCGGGATCATCACCGGGTTCACGGCGCAGGTCGACACGAGCCGCCTCGGCCTCGGCGTGAGCGCCCTGGTCTTCTGCACCATCCAGCCGCAGAGCTGGTCGCCCTTCCTGCAGGCGATCAGCGAACTGCCCGATGTGGAGTCGGCGCGGGTGATGACCGGCGAGCACGACATCATGCTGGTCGTGCACAGCACCGACGTGGAGGCGATGCAGTCGCTGGTGATCGGCACGATCGCCGCCCTGCCCGAGGTGACCAAGATCGAGACCGTGATCGTGCTGAGCGAGGTCTTCCGCCGCCCCTATGTGCTGCCGGACGACATCCCTCAGCGTGCGTCGATGTCGGTCGACAGCGGCCTCATGCGGTTCACCCGCACGGATCAGGGGCGACCGCACCGGGTGTGAGGGGCCTCAGACCTGCACACACACGCTCACGTGCGGTTCGTCGCCGACGAGGAAGTCCTCGATCAGGCGGATGCGGCCGTCGTCGTCGCTCTCGGCACGGCTGACCGCCTCCCCGCGCACGACGGAACCGTCGCTGACGAGGGCGTGGGCGAAGGAGATCCGCACCTCGGGGCCGGCGACCTCGCCCACGAAGCGTCCCTCGGTGACGGTGTCGCCGAGGTACTCGCCCCAGACGAGCCGACCGTCCTGGTGGTACTCGAAGGTCGTCGGGTGATGGGGATCGACCGCACTCGCCGTGGACGAGACCATGGCGAAGCGCAGCCCGTCGAGAGACAGATCTGCAGGCATGAGCACGAGTATCACCCGATCACCCGGGTGTCGCGCAAGCTGAGCGCAGAACGTCCAACCCGAGCGCCGTCGCAGGAGGTTCGGGAAGACGAATTCCGCTCAGTTCGACACCCGCGGCGCAGTTCATCCCGATCTCGGAATATGCGTGGCGGCGACGCTGGCGTCCGGCCCGAGGAGCGACGTACCGTGGACGCGTGAGCACCCCCTTCCCCGCATCCGTGTACGCCGCCCGCCTCGACCGCGCTCGCGCGCTGACGGCCGAAGCCGGCCTCGATGCGATCGTCGTCGGACCGGGACCCGACCTGACCTACCTCGTCGGCGTCGAGGGCGACACGATCGAGCGGCTCACGGCGCTGGTCATCCCTGCGGCCGGGGATCCGACCGTCGTCGTGCCGCGCATGGAGCTCGCCAAGGTGCGCGACACCGCTGTCGGCTCGCTGGGCCTGGCCATCGCGGACTGGGTGGACGGCGAGGATCCGTACTCCCTCGTCACGGCCGCGATGAGTGGAACGGTGGCCCGCTTCGGTGTCGCCGATGCTTTACCCGCTCTGCACACCATCCCGCTGACGGACCGTCTGGGCGTCCGTCCTGAGCTGGCCACTCCTGTGCTGCGCGAGATCCGCATGATCAAGGATGCGGCCGAGGTCGCCGAGCTGCGCCGGGCCGGCGATGCGATCGACGCCGTGCATCGCCGCGTGCCCGGCCTGCTGCGCGCGGGCCGCACCGAGCGCGAGGTCGCTGCGGACATCGCCGCGGCGATCGTGGAGGAGGGGCATCGCACCGTCGAGTTCGTCATCGTCGGATCGGGCCCGAACGGCGCCGATCCGCACCACGAGGTGTCGGATCGGGTGATCCAGGACGGCGACGTCGTCGTCGTCGACATCGGCGGTGCCGTGCCCGCGGGCTACAACTCCGACAGCACGCGCACCTACACCGTCGGTGCTCCGGATGCCGAGGTGGCGCGACGGATCGGCGTGCTCGTGCGCGCCCAGCAGGCCGCCGTCGACGCGGTGCGCCCCGGTGTCACCGCCGAGCAGGTGGATGCCGCCGCCCGCGACGTGCTCGCCGCAGAGGGCCTGGCCGACGCCTTCCTGCACCGGACCGGGCACGGCATTGGTGTCACGACGCACGAGGAGCCGTACATCGCACCCGGCAATGCGCTGCCGCTGCGAGAGGGCATGGCGTTCAGCATCGAGCCGGGGATCTACTTCCCCGGTGAATGGGGCGCCCGCATCGAGGACATCGTCGTCGTCACCGCCGACGGCTGCGTGAACCTCAACAACACCCCGCACGACCTCACGCGAGCCGGCGACTGACGGCTACGGGATGAGCCGGTCGACCAGCTCGAAGGTGTCGTAGCGCTGGTCGTAGTCGCCGAAGTGGCCCTCGTCGCGGACGATCTGCGTGCCGCCGAGGTGGTCGAACATCAGCCGGCCCTGACTCGCGTCGCATCCGTACGGATCGGTCACGGAGTTGATGAAGTACAGATCTCCGGCGTTCGCACGAATCCGGTCCCAGTCGTAGAACTCCTGCAGCACGGGCTCCTCGGAGTCGTTCACCCTGGTGGCGTATCCGGCGACCAGGATCGACTGGGCGACCGGCGTCTCGAGGTGCTCGATCAGCGCGAGCAGCAGAGCAGCTCCGCCCGAGTGCCCGACCAGCACCGTGTCGGCATCGAAGTCGTGCACCGCCAGCACGCCGGGCAGGAACTCCGCGATCGGATCGACGTTGATGCGGGGAAAGGAGGGCCGCTCCACGCGGTACCCGCGGGCGGTCAGCCGGCCGTCGAGCCAGGGGTACCACGCGACATCCGGGCTTCCGCCGGTGCCATGGAAGATGATCGCGCTCCTGGTCATCGGTCGATGATAGCGAGAGATGAGAGAAGCCCCCGGCTTTCGCCGGGGGCTTCTCATTCTGTGGAGCCTAGGAGATTCGAACTCCTGACATCCTGCTTGCAAAGCAGGCGCTCTACCAACTGAGCTAAGGCCCCGAGCGGGATGATTCCCGCGGGTGATCCGCGAGCGGAGTGTGGGGCTACCAGGACTTGAACCTGGGACCTCTTCATTATCAGTGAAGCGCTCTAACCGCCTGAGCTATAGCCCCGTCAACCTCAAAGACTTTACCGGACTACGCCGGAAAATCCGAATCGAGGCCGACCCTCCCGATCAGCGGCTCGTCCGCAGGTTCGCGGTGCCCGCCGAAACCGACACCTCGACCTGGTTCGGCGAGGACGAGGACTCCCGCAGATCGCTGTTCAGCGAGCCTGCGGAGACGTCCTTCCGCACGCTGTACTCGTCGTCGGGAAGCGTCAGCGTCAGCTGCCCGGCAGACACATCCGCGGTCACGTTCTGCGGCACCGTGGACAGGTCCGCTGTCAGCCGTCCAGCCTGCACGGTGAACTCGGCGTCCTGCACATCGGTCAGGACGATGTCCGCCCGGCCGGCGTTCACCTCGGCGTCGAGGCTGCGCGCCGAACCGTCCAGGTTCAGCGCACCCGCGTTCACTGTGGCATCCAATGAGCCGAACTCGCCGTCCACGCGCAGCGCGCCCGCGTCCACGTCGAAGTCGGCGTCCAGTCCGCTCAGCGACTCGGGCAGCAGCAGAGTGACGGTCTCGCCGTCGTTCAGCCAGTCGGGCAGGAACCAGTTCCATCCGCGATCGGGGCTGCGCAGCTTCAGCTCGTCGCCGTCGCGGTACAGCCGCCAGCCGTCCAGGTCGCCGTTGTCACTCTCCAGGCGGGCCTGCGTGCCCTCGTAGAACTCGACCCGCACGTCGGCGGCGTCGACCGTGACGTTCAGGTCGGTCACCCCCGTGACGCCGGCCGACGTGGACGTCGGTCCTGTCGTCAGCTCGTTCGCTCCCGTGAATGCGGCGGATGCTGCGGTGCCGGCGATCGCCACACCGCCGACCACTGCGGTCACGATCGTGATCGCGCCGATCCCTGCCTTCGTCGTGGTGTTCATCGGATGCCTCCTGTTTGCGGCTTCTCGGTCTGGTTCTCGATGTGGGCGAGAGCCGCGAGCACGCGGCGGTTGCCGGACTCGTCGGGCTCGAACCCGAGCTTCTGGAAGATCGAGGTGATGTGCTTCTCGACGCTCGCCTCGCTGAGGAACAGCGCACCGGCGATCGCCTGGTTCGACTTGCCCTCGGCGATCAGGGCGAGCACCGTCCGCTCGCGGTCGGTGAGCCGCAGCATCCGCTCGTCGCGGTTGCGCCGCGTGAGCAGCTGCGCGACCACCTCGGGGTCGAGCACGGTGGCGCCGTCGGCGATCCGCTGCACGGTCTCGACGAAGTCGGCGACATCCGCCACCCGATCCTTGAGCAGGTAGCCGAGCGGCCCGCCCTGCGCGGCGATCAGGTCCGATGCGTAGCGCTCCTCCACGTACTGCGAGAGCACGAGCAGGGGGAGCTGCGGATGCGTGGCCCGCAGGCCGAGCGCCGCGCGGATGCCCTCGTCGGTGAACGTCGGCGGCAGCCGCACGTCCAGGATGCAGAGCTGCGGATCCTTCTCGGCGACGGCGTCCGTGAGGTCGTGGGTGTCGGGCAGGGCCGCGACCACCTCGTGGCCCGCGTCCTCGAGCAGCCGCACCAGGCCCTCGCGCAGCAGGACGGAGTCCTCGCAGATCAGGACGCGCATGGCACCGTCACCTCCAGTGCAGTGGGACCGCCCGCAGGGCTGTCCAGCCGGAACGTGCCACCGGCGGCGAGCACGCGATTCGAGATGCCGTCCAGACCGCCTCCTGGCTGCACCTGTGCGCCGCCCATGCCGTTGTCCTCGACCCGTGCCCAGAGAACGCCACCCTCCCGGGTGCGCACCACCACACGGCATTCGCTTGCTCTGGAGTGCTTGGCGGCGTTGGTCAGCGACTCGGCGATGGCGAAGTAGACGGCGGCCTCGGCATCCCGGCATCCGCTGTTCGCTCCGGTCGAGCCGGGCTCGAGACGCACGTCGAGCTGCACAGGGATGTGCGAGCGGCTCGCCAGCGCCGACAGCGCGGCGTCGAGGCCGCGGTCGTCGAGCACGGAGGCGTGGATGCCGCGGGCCAGTTGACGCAGCTCGGTGATGGCGGCCTTGGTCGAGGTGTGCGCCTCAGCGATGAGCGCCTTCGCCGCTGCCGGATCGGAGTCGATCTTCTGCTGGGCGAGGCCCAGCGTCATGCCGACCGAGACCAGGCGGGGCTGGACGCCGTCGTGCAGATCGCGCTCGATGCGGGTGCGCTCGACGTCAGCGGCGCGCACGGCGCCCTCGCGCTGCGCGCCGACGGTGCGCACCTGCTCGGTGAGCTCCGCCTCGCGGCTGGGGACGATGAGCGCACGGGTCAGCACGCGGTGCAGCAGCGCCAGTCCGACGATCGCCGCGGCGCACACGACCGCGCCGAGGATGCCCGCGAGCGGAGCCCAGGATGCCAGGAACCTGCCGCCCCACGGCCCTTGGACGGTCTCGGAACCGGTCAGCGGAGCGAAGGCCGTGATCGCCCAGAGGATGCCGCTCCACAGCAGCCGCAGCACGATCGCACCGGCGATGCAGGCGAGGGTGAAGTTCACGAGCGCGCGCCACATGCGGCCGTCGATCGACTGCCGGCCGATGGCGCGCAGCCATCCGCCGAAGCCCGGACGGGTCTGCGGGCGCAGCCGCAGGCGCTCCACCCCGAGGTCGTACAGGCCGTCGGCGCGGGCCACCTCGAACCAGCCGACGCCGAACAGGGCGTACACGAGGCCGACGAGGATGACGAGGCCGATCCCGAAGACAAGGGCGGTCGCGAGTCCTGCGGCGAGCAGGCTGCTGAGAGCGGTGAGCACTCCGGCGCCGATGACGCCGAGGCCCGCGAGCTGCAGGACGGTCAGCAGGATGCGCAGTCGCGGCGTGGGACGCTCGGGTGCGGATGCCGCGGGGACGGTGTCCGCGACGGTCGGCGCCGCGGACGCCGGCGCACCGGGTGCCCTCACTCCGGATGCCGAAGGTGCCGGGGTTCCCGGCGTCACGCCCGCCGGCGGCGGCGTGAGGGGTGTCGGATTCGTGGTCATGGCCTCCACGCTACGCAGGCGCGTGTTTCCGCGATACGGAGGAACCCCCACACCTCGTTTCGGGTTTTCCCTACTGTGCCCCTGCCGCTGCGTGCGACGTTCGTGGTTCACTGGGCGTCATGGCCGATCAGCAGGGGGTGCATGCGGACGAGCCGCATGCCGGCGGTGTCAATCAGCGACTGAACTGGCTCCGCGCCGGTGTGCTCGGCGCGAACGACGGCATCGTCTCGGTCGCATCGCTCGTGGTCGGCGTCGCGGGCGCGACCACCGACAACGCGGCGCTTCTGGTGGCCGGCATGGCGGGCCTGATCGGTGGGGCCATCTCGATGGCGCTCGGGGAGTACGTGTCGGTGAGCAGCCAGCGCGACAGTGAGCGGGCGCTGATCGCGAAGGAGACGCACGAGCTGCGCACGATGCCCGACGAGGAGCTCGAGGAGCTCACCGAGCTGTACCGGCAGCGCGGTCTGAGCACCGAGACGGCCCGACAGGTGGCGGTCGAGCTGACCGCGCATGACGCCCTCGCCGCACACCTCGAGGTCGAGCTCGGCATCGATCAGGATGACCTCGTCAACCCGTGGCACGCCGCGTTCTCCTCCGCCATCGCGTTCACCGTCGGTGCACTGCTGCCGCTGCTCGCGATCCTGCTCCCGCCTCCTGGCTACCGTGTTCCCGTCACGTTCGTCGTCGTGATGATCGCCCTCGCCGCGACCGGCTTCATCTCAGCCAAGCTCGGCAGTGCCCCTCCCGGCCGCGCGATGGTCCGCCTGCTCATCGGAGGCGCCCTCGCCCTCGTCGCCACCTGGCTGATCGGCACCCTCCTCGGCACCACCGGCATCGCCTAGGGCTGCGGGACCGAGCGAAACACCGGCATCAGCACCGAATCGACGATCTCCTCGACATCGACCCCGTCGAGTCCACGGAACAGCAGCCGATCCCGCAGCACCGCCTGCCCGACATCCAGCCGCAGGTCTGTCACGGCCTCGGCGGAGATCTCCCCCCGCTCGACCGCACGCATCACGACCTGCCGCGTCATCCTGCGCCCCATGCCCCGAGACAGTTCCTCCATCCCGCCCCGGTCGCTCAGCGCCTCCGACAGCACTGCCCGCATCGCCTCACCCAGCGGCCCCGACAGCAGCTCCGCTGTCCGGCCCAGCAGTGCGCACAGATCATCGCGCAGGCTCCCCGTGTCCGGCACGCTCTCGGCATCGTGCATCTGCGCATAGGCCGTGTCGCGCACCAGTTCGGCCCGTGAGTTCCATCGCCGATACAGCGAAGCCTTGCCGGCGCCGGCCCGCTCCGCCACGCCCTCCATGGTCAGCCCTCCGTAGCCGACGTCGGCGAGCTCGGCCAGCACCGCCGCATGGATCGCCTCGACCAGCGCGTCGCCGCGCCGCCGCCTCTCAGCCACGGGTGACCCGCCCGGTCGTCCCGTCGACCGTCACGGTCTCGCCGTCGACGAGCACCGCTGTTCCGTCACCCGTTCCCATCACTGCGGGCAGCCCGTATTCGCGGGCGACGATGGCGGCATGCGAGGCGATCGATCCGGTGTCGACGACGACGGCGGCCGCTCGAAGGAACAGCGGCGTCCAGGCCGGATTCGTGTACGGACAGACCAGCACGTCCCCGTGCTGCAGTCGGTGGAAGTCGGTAACGTCACGGATCACGCGCACGGGCCCGGTCGCGCTCCCGCCGCCGGCGGGAGCGCCGGTCACGACGGCATCCGCTTCATTCCCGCGACGGAACACGTCTCGCACATCCACGACCGGGATGCCGGCGAGCTCAGCGCGCCGGGCGGCGCGAGCGATGACCAGGCCGCGGAGCCGCTCCACCGTCGCGGGTGTCATGGTCGCGACGTCAGGGATGCCGGCGACCTCTTCCCAGCGCAGGTGGAACACATCGAAGGGTTCGTCGAGCACCCCGGCGTCCTGCATCCGCCGGCCGATCTCGAGCAGCGCGCGGCGCAGCGCGGGCAATGAGGCGGTGAAGAAGAAGTGGCTGTCCTCGCGGTAGGCGACGCCGGCCTGGGCGGCGCGCACCCAGTGCCTCGCCGCCTTCTGCAGCCGCTTCGGCCGGAGGAGCGGATGCCGCAGCAGCAGAGCCAGCGCGTCGTCGGAGCGCGAGCGCCGGTCATCCTGCGGGGGGTTGTCTATGAGTCCGGCGACCATCCCGATGATGACGTCGGGGGACTCCGCCAGCGTCGGCGGGCTGACCAGCAGCGGAGACGCGGTCTCCTTGCGCCCGAAGTCGTGCCGGAAACGGTCCAGGGCGGTCCTGAACGCGGGGAACAGGTCCAGTTCGGACACGACCTCGGCCGGCGTCCTCGTCGTGAAGAGCTCGCGCAGCGCGGCATCCGCCCGCGCCGTCCCCGCCATCTCGGCCAGCGCGCGCTCCGACGCGGCGGTGCGGGTGGGCGCGCCGCCGGTGAGCTCGGCGAGCAACTCGCGTCGGCCGAGCAGGACGGTCACGACACCCAGACGGGCGACCGCGATGGCCGTTCCGGGCAGGTAGTCGATGCGCATGTCGCGGCTGAGGTCCATCAATGCGAGAGCGCGGTCCGGAACCTGCAGCAGCTCGGGCCACTCGAGGTCGCGCAGGGGGAGGGCGTCCAGTTCGTCGGCGCTCCCGAGCAGCCGGGCCAGGCGCGGATCGTCCGGAGCATCCTCCGGATGAAAGCGCAGCGCCTTGCGGGCGACCTTGAACGGGGTGAGCAGCACCGCGGGCCCCGGGCGCATGTGCGGCGGGACGAAGCCCGTGACGACGCCGTCCTCTTCGATCAGGTAGTCGGTGAACGCGCCGCGGATGCCGAAGTACACGGTGATCTGCCGCATCATGTCGGCAGGTCCCCGGCCGAGCCAGGTGGTCACGTCCATCGGGTACGGCCGCACCGGCAGGTATTCGCTGAAGATCATGCTCTGCACGCGCTCGCGCCGGTTCAGCCTGCGCGGTTCCGGGGGCAGCGCGGTCATCGGTCGCGCCTGCAGGATGTGTACGGCGCCGTCGGCGATGGCCCACTCCATGTCCTGCGGGCGACCGAAGTGCTCGGCCGCCGCACGGGCGTAGCGAGCGAGCGTCACGAGGCGGCTCGCGCTGAGCAGGCGTCCTCCGGTCTGTGCCGGCGCGTCATGGCGGATGCCGCCACCGGCATCCGTCCGGATCGCCATGTCGGCGCGCCCCGGCGTCCATTTCTGCAGGACGCCGTCCCGATCGAGTTCGTAGTGCTCGGGCGTCACCATGCCCGAGACGACCGCTTCGCCGAGCCCCGCCGCGGCGTCGACGATGATGCGATCGCGCCGGCCGCTGACCGGATCGGCCGAGAACATCACCCCGGCGACGTCGGCGTCGACCAGCTTCTGCACGACGACGGCGATGCGCACGGTGTCGGGGTCCACTCGCCGCTCGCGCCGGTACGACACCGCGCGGTCGGTCCACAGCGACGCCCAGCATCGGCGGACCGCCTCGAGCACGTCGTCTACTCCGACGACGTTCAGGTAGGTGTCCTGCTGCCCCGCGAAGGCGGCGCCCGGCAGGTCCTCCGCGGTCGCGCTCGATCGCACCGCGACCGCGACGTCGTCCCCGAGGTTCGCATAGGCGTCCGCCACGGCAGCTCGCAGGTCGTCCGGAATCGGTGCCGCCTCCAGCATCGCCCGCAGTTCTGCAGGCTCGGCCTCGCCGACGCGCGCCGCCAGCCCGACGGCCTCCGCCGCCCGCGCGTAGGCGTCGGTCGTGACCACGAACCCGTCCGGCACCGGCAGTCCCGCGCGCCGCATCTCCCCGAGGTTCGCGCCCTTCCCCCCGACCCCCGCGAGCTCCCGGGCCTCGTCCAGCCCCACCACCTTAAGAAACGTCACGTTCCTTACGGTACGCCCCCTGTTTCCGTCCCACCACCCCTCCGGCGGGCACCTCACCACGTTTGGTCTCGCTCCTCCGTCACTCGCTCAACGACCGTGAAGAGACGCACCTTTCCAGAAGCACGAGCGGGCGGGGAGGTTCCTGAAGCGAGCATTGGGAGGGTCCCACTCTGCGAGCGCAGGGAACCTCCCCGCCCGCGACCCACCCCACTCTGCGAGTGCAGGGAACACCTCGCCCCGCGCCCCGGAGTTCAAAAGCCCCAGACACACAGGAAGGGCGGATGCCGAAGCATCCGCCCTTCCAGGAGACAAGTCCTCAGTTCGACATGAACCCGACGAGCAGCCCGCCCGTCACCTTCACCGCCACGTTATAGATCCCCGCCACCACCGCGCCCAGCACCGTGAACACGATGAGGTTCAGGATCGAGACGACGGCCGCGAACGCCATGACCTGCGGCAGGCCGATCAGCTCGGACAGGTTGACCTGTCCGTCGGTGAAGCCGTCCAGGAAACTGCCGACCTGCGTGATGACGCCGGTTGACTGCAGCACTAGGAAGATCAGGAAGAACGACACCATCGTGACGACCGCGAGCGCCACGGCGCCGAGGAACGACAGCTTCACAGCCGACCAGAAGTCGATGTAGACCAGCCGCAACCGGACCTGCTTGCCGCCGGTCTTGCGGGTGGACTTCTTCGCGAGCTTGTCGGCTACGGTGCTCATGCGTCTTGGCTCTCTTCGGGGGTCGGGGTCTCAGGGGCCTCGGGGTCGGTGTCCGCCTCATCCTCTTCTGCCAGTCCGCGCTCTGTGTTGCGGGCGATGGCGAGGATCCGATCATCGTCGGTGGTGCGGGCGAACAGGACACCCATGGTGTCGCGGCCCTTGGCGGGCACCTCGGCCACGGCAGAGCGTACCACCTTGCCGCTGGACAGAACCACCAAGACCTCGTCGTCCTCTGAGACGATCAGACCGCCCGCCAGAACGCCTCGATCGTCGTTCAGCTTGGCCACCTTGATGCCGGTTCCGCCGCGTCCCTGGACCCGGTATTCCTCGATCTTGGTGCGCTTGGCGTAGCCGCCGTCGGTGACGGTGAACACGTAGGAGTCCTCGTCGACGACGGATGCCGAGAGCAGGCCGTCGTCTTCCTTGAACTTCATGCCGCGGACACCCTCGGTGGCTCGTCCCATCGGGCGCAGCGCGTCGTCGGTCGCATTGAACCGCACCGACATGCCCTTCTTGCTGATCAGCAGGATGTCGTCGGTGCTGTCGACCAGCATGGCGCTGACGAGCTCGTCGCCCTCACGCAGGCGGATGGCGATGACGCCGCCCTGACGGTTGGTGTCGTAGTCGCTGAGGCGGGTCTTCTTCACCGTGCCGCCCGCGGTCGCGAGCGCCAGGTACTCCTTGGCCTCGTAGTCGCGGATGTCGAGGATCTGCGCGATGTTCTCGTCGGGCTGCAGCGCGAGCAGGTTGGCGACGTGCTGTCCCTTCGCGTCGCGGCCGGCCTCGGGGATCTCGTACGTCTTGGTGCGATAGACCCGGCCCTTGTCGGTGAAGAACAGCAGCCAGTGGTGGGTCGTGGTGACGAAGAAGTGCTCGACCACGTCATCCGCGCGCAGCTGCGCGCCCTTCACGCCCTTGCCGCCGCGGTGCTGCGAGCGGTAGTTGTCGCTGCGGGTGCGCTTGACGTAGCCCTCACGCGTGACGGTGACCACCATCTCCTCTTCGGGGATGAGGTCCTCCATCGACATGTCGCCGTCGAAGCCGTGCAGGATGTGGGTGCGACGCTCGTCGCCGAACCGTTCGACGATCTCGGTGAGCTCGTCGTGGATGATGCCGCGCTGACGGGCCGGGGTGGCGAGGATGTCCTTGAAGTCGGCGATCTTCAGCTCGAGGGCGGCCGCCTCGTCGATGACCTTCTGGCGCTCCATCGCCGCGAGGCGACGCAGCTGCATCGTGAGGATGGCGTCGGCCTGATCCCAGTCGATGTCGAGCAGCTTCTGCAGGCCGGTGTTCGCCTCTTCCGCGGTGGGGGAGCGGCGGATCAGGGCGATGACCTCGTCCAGGGCATCCAGCGCCTTGAGGTAACCCTCGAGGATGTGCATGCGCGCCTCGGCCTTGGCCAGGCGGAACCTGGTGCGCCGCACGATGACGTCGATCTGGTGATCCAGCCAGTGCATGATGAAGCCGTCGAGCGCCAGCGTGCGGGGCACGCCGTCGACGATCGCCAGCATGTTGGCGCCGAAGTTCTCCTGCAGCTGGGTGTGCTTGTACAGGTTGTTCAGCACGACCTTCGCGACGGCGTCGCGCTTGAGCACGACGACCAGGCGCTGACCGGTGCGGTCCGAGGACTCGTCACGGATGTCGGCGATGCCGGAGATCTTTCCGTCGCGGGCCAGGTCGCCGATCTTCACCGCGAGGTTGTCGGGGTTGACCTGGTACGGCAGCTCGGTGATGACCAGGCAGTTGCGGCCCTGGATCTCTTCGACCTCGACCACGGCGCGCATCGTGATGGAGCCGCGGCCGGTGCGGTACGCCTCCTGGATGCCCTTGGTGCCGAGGATCTGCGCGCCGGTCGGGAAGTCCGGGCCCGGGACGCGGCGGATGAGGCCCTCGAGCAGCTCCTCACGGGGCAGCTCGGTGTTCTCCAGCGCCCAGAGGGCGGCCTCCGACACCTCGCGCAGGTTGTGCGGAGGGATGTTCGTGGCCATGCCGACCGCGATGCCGACCGAGCCGTTGACGAGCAGGTTCGGGAACCGCGCCGGCAGGACGTCGGGCTCCTGGGTCTGGCCGTCGTAGTTCGGCGAGAAGTCGACGGTCTCCTCTTCGATGTCGCGCACCATCTCGAGCGCGAGCGGAGCCATCTTGGTCTCGGTGTATCGAGGGGCTGCGGCGCCCATGTTGCCGGGCGAGCCGAAGTTGCCCTGGCCGAGTGCGAGCGGGTAGCGCAGCGCCCACGGCTGCACGAGGCGCACGAGGGTGTCGTAGATCGCGGTGTCACCGTGCGGGTGGTACTGACCCATCACCTCGCCGACGACGCGGGCGCACTTCGAGAACGACTTGTCGGGACGGTAGCCGCCGTCGTACATGCCGTAGATCACACGGCGGTGCACGGGCTTGAGCCCGTCGCGCACGTCGGGCAGCGCGCGCCCCACGATGACCGCCATGGCGTAGTCGAGGTACGACTTCTGCATCTCGGTCTGCAGGTCGACCTGCTCGATCCGGCCGTGGTTGTGCTGGTCGGCCGGGTCGGGACGTTCTTCGTCAGTCATGTTTTTCTTTCAGATTCCGGTCGTCGTGCGAAACGAAGAGGGATGCGTCAGATGTCGAGGAAGCGGACGTCCTTGGCGTTTCGCTGGATGAAGGTGCGTCGGGACTCGACGTCCTCACCCATCAGCACGCTGAAGATCTCGTCGGCCGCGGCCGCGTCGTCGATGGTGACCTGCTTCAGGGTGCGAGTGGTGTGATCCATCGTGGTCTCCCACAGCTCCTTCGGGTTCATCTCACCGAGACCCTTGTAGCGCTGGATTCCCGCATCCTTCGGGAGACGCTTGCCGTTCTCGCTGCCGTACTTCAGCAGCGCGTCGCGCTCGTCGTCGGTGTACACGTACTCGTGCGGGGAGTTGGTCCACTTCAGGCGGTACAGCGGCGGCATCGCCAGGTAGACGAACCCGGCCTCGATGAGCCCGCGCATGTAGCGGAACAGCAGGGTCAGCAGCAGCGTGGCGATGTGCTGGCCGTCGACGTCGGCATCCGCCATCAGCACGATCTTGTGGTACCGGGCCTTCTCGATGTCGAAGTCCTCGCCGATGCCGGTGCCGAAGGCCTGGATCATCGCCTGGACCTCTTTGTTGCCCAGCGCCTTGTCGAGTCGTGCGCGCTCGACGTTGAGGATCTTGCCTCGGAGCGCCAGGATCGCCTGGGTGTGCGGGTCTCGGCCCTGCACGGCGGAGCCGCCGGCCGAGTCGCCCTCCACCAGGAAGATCTCACTGATCGACGGGTCCTTGCTGGTGCAGTCCTTGAGCTTGTCGGGCATCGCGGCCGACTCGAACACGCTCTTGCGACGCGCGGTCTCGCGCGCCTTGCGCGCCGCCATGCGCGCGGTCGCGGCGTCGATCGCCTTGCGCACCACGTTCTTCGCCTGCGCGGGGTTGCGCTCGAACCAGTCGCCCAGCTGATCGTTCACGATCTTCTGCACGAACGCCTTGACCTCGGTGTTGCCGAGCTTGGTCTTGGTCTGGCCCTCGAACTGCGGCTCGGAGAGCTTGACCGAGATCACCGCGGTCAGCCCCTCGCGCACGTCGTCGCCGGAGAGGTTGTCGTCCTTCTCCTTGAGCAGGTTGTTCGCCCTGGCGTACTTGTTGACCAGGGTGGTCAGCGCAGCGCGGAACCCCTCCTCGTGCGTGCCGCCCTCGTGCGTGTTGATCACGTTCGCGTAGGTGAACACGTTCTCGGTGTACGAGGTGGTCCACTGCATCGCGATCTCGACCGACATCTTGCGCACGGTGTCCTCGGACGAGAAGTCGATGACCTCATCGTTGACGACGTCGGCGTGACGCACCTTGTTCAGGTACTCGACGTAGTCGACCAGACCGCGCTCGTAGTGGAAGTCGTCGCTGCGCTGCTTGGTGACGGTCACGCCGTCGACCTCGACCTCGTCGGCCGCGGAGGGGCGCTCGTCGAACAGCCGGATGCGCAGTCCCTTGTTCAGGAACGCCATCTGCTGGAAGCGGGTGCGCAGGGTGTCGTAGTCGAACTCGACCGTCTCCTGGAAGATCGAGGCGTCCGGCCAGAACGTGATCGCCGTTCCGGTCTCGGTGGTCTCCTCGCCCCTCTCGAGGCCCTGCTGGGGGAAACCGCCGTCGGCGAAGAGGTGCCGCCACACGTACCCCTTCTGCTTGACCTCGACCTCGAACCGCGTGGACAGCGCGTTCACGACCGACGAGCCGACGCCGTGCAGACCGCCGGAGACGGCATAGGCGCCGCCGCCGAACTTTCCGCCGGCGTGCAGGATCGTCAGCACCACCTCGACGGTGGACTTGGTCGGGTCGGAGGAGTGCGGGTCGACCGGGATGCCGCGGCCGTTGTCGACCACGCGCACACCGCCGTCGGCCAGCAGCGTCACGGTGATGGTGTCGGCATAGCCGGCCATCGCCTCGTCGACGGAGTTGTCGACGATCTCCTGCACCAGGTGGTGCAGACCGCGCGGGCCGGTCGAGCCGATGTACATGCCGGGACGCTTGCGCACGGCCTCGAGGCCCTCGAGGATCTGGATCGAGTCCGCACCGTACTCGCCGGGCACCTGTCCGGCCGCAGCGGATCCACCGTCTGGCGTCCCTGAGGTGGTCGAAGGGTCGTTCGCGTCTTCAGGGAGTTCAGGCGTCATCAGAGGGCAATCTCCAGATCGATATCTCGAACTCCCATTCTAGCGGTTTTCCACGGTCGAATGGCGCTCAGAGGCCGTGTGTGGCGTTCTGAGCGCGTTGAGGTCGTCTCACGGTGACCTACCCGTAGGTGTCCCGTGGACCCCGCCCAGGGACAGTGCGCGGTCCCCACTTCCAGCTCGGAACGTCCGGACCGATGAACCGCACGTCGATCACTCCGGCATCCGGATAGCGGTTGCCGATCTCGGTCATGATCACGGCCCGCATGTACTGCAGGTTCTTCGCCCAGGCCGTGGAATCGCACTTCACGGTGAGCATTCCGTGCTGCAGCGACACCGGCTCGGAGTGCCTCGCGGTCTCGCCGCCGACCAGTTCGGCCCATTGCCGCACGAGGTCCTCCGCGGCAAGGGTCTTCTCCCAGCCGGACTCGCGGCTGAGCTTGTCGAGGACGGCACCGAGCGATCCGGGATCGCGACCCGGCGTGAACGGCGCGTTGTCGTCGTCGTCTCGGATGCGCTTCTTGCGCTTCCAGTTCTTCGAGCTCGGCTTCAGGCCGCGCAGCCGCAGGTAGGTGGCGACGGTCTCCGGGGTCTCGGGGGTCTCCGGATCAGTCATCGCTCTCAGCCCCTGAGGTCGACGCAGGATCCCTGTCATCGGTGATCGTGCCGGCTTCGATGCGCACGACGTGCCTGTGCAGCACCTCGGGGATGTCGGACTCCACTGCCGCCGTGACGACGACCTGCTCGTAGCCCGCGGTGATCTCGGCCAGACGCCGGCGCCGATCGGCATCCAGCTCGGCGAACACGTCGTCCAGGATCAGCACCGGGTCGCCCGCCGGCGACTCGGCGCGCAGCAGCTCGGCCGACGCGAGCCGCAGCGCGAGCGCGACCGACCACGACTCCCCGTGAGACGCGTAGCCCTTCACGGGGAGGTCGTTGATGCGCAGGATCAGGTCGTCGCGATGCGGCCCGACCAGCGTGATCCCGCGCTCCAGTTCGCTGGCGCGCTTCGCCTGCAGTGCGATGCGGAACTGCTCGGCGATCTCGCCGCGACGATCGAGGACGTCCTTCGTGTCGCTCCGCTCGCTCAGGTCCCGGGTGGGATCCTCCTCTGGATCGCCACCCTGAACGGACAGCGCCCACTCCAGCTCAGGCCTGTGGTCGGCGCCGGCGATGGTCGCGTATGCCTGGGCCAGCGGATGCTGCAGATCCGCGGCCAGCCGGATGCGGGCGTCGATGATCTCCGAGCCCAGCGCGACGAGCTTGTCATCCCAGACGTCGAGCGTGCTCAGCCCCTCGCCGCGGACACCCCGGGCCCGGGCAGACTTCAGCAGCGCCGTGCGCTGACGGAGCACCCGGTCGTAGTCCGCCAGCACCCCCGCCATCCGCGGGGTGCGCTGGATCAGCAGCTGATCCGCGAACCGCCTGCGGGCCGAGGGATCGCCGCGGACGATCTGCAGGTCCTCCGGAGCGAACAGCACGACGTGCGCGTACCGCGGGAGCTCGTTCGTCTTCGACGGCGACCCGTTGATGCGAGCCTTGTTCGACCCCTGCCGGTTCAGCTGCACCTCGACGAGCACCTTGCGCTGCGCATGCCCCAGGCGGGCACGGATGACCGCGAACTCCTGCCCGTCACGCACCATCGGAGCGTCGGAGGACACTCGGTGCGAGCCGAGAGTCGCGAGGAAGACGATGGCCTCCGCGAGATTCGTCTTGCCCTGGCCGTTGCGGCCGACGAGGACGTTAGGGCCGCTGTGCAGGGTGAGATCCGCGGTCGCGTAATTGCGGAAGTCGACCAGGTTCAGGTGCTCCACAATCACTGGGACAGCCTATCTGGGGGTGGGGACAACCGGGTCCTGAGCTTCCGGGTCCTGAGCGAGCGAAGCGAGACGAAGGGCGGGGTTTTGGTCCGGGGTGCGGGACGGGACGTTCCCTGCGCTCGCAGAGCGGGTTCCTTCCCGCTTCGCGGGCCCCTCCCGATGCTCGCTCCGGGAACGTCCCGTCCCGCTCAGGCTTCCGGAGAAGCGCAATTGCTCTGGGTGGCGGAGAGGTATGGGGGTGGAGTCTCTGGGTACTGCGACCTCATCCGGATCCTGAGCGAGGAGCGCAGCGACGAGCCGGTCTCAGATCCGTGGATGCTTCGCGTCAGAGGTGCTGCGCGAAGAAGACCTTGTCGGCGGAGCGGTGGGTCTCGATCAGTCCGGACTTCTCGAGGACGCGGATCGACGCGTGGTTGTCGAGGTCGGTGTCGGCGATCGCACGGGTCGCACCGTGGGATGCGGCGATGCGAAGGCCCTCGGCCACGGCATCCGTCGCGAGGCCCTTGCCTCGGGCGGCGGCGATCAGGCCGTATCCGAACTCCACGGTGCCGGAGTCGTCCGGCGGGCCGAAGAACCCGAAGCCGCCGACGGCGAGACCGGAGTCGTCGCGGATCGCGTAGAGCGTGAACACCGGATCAGCGTCGTCCTGAGCCGCGAGCATACGTAGCGGAACCAGCTCGTCCTCGAACGGGTAGTCCGGGTGCCAGTCGTCGCCGGCCTGCTCGTCGCGCGCGACGATCCGGGCGGCGAGCTCGGGAGTCAGCGGCTCCAGCGTCAACGGAGGAGCAGGTTCGGCTGCAGCAGGTACTTGAACGAGTCCAGACCGGCCTGGTCGACCGAGGTCTGGCTGGTCACCAGCACCGGGCTGAGCTTGTTGGCGTTGTCGGACGAGGTGAACGTCACGCGCACGAACTCGCTCTTCACGGCGCCGAGCGCCTCGAGCAGGTACTGCGGGTTCAGGCCGAGCGTGACCTCTTCGCCGCCGTTGAGGTGCGCGTCGACCGACTCGGATGCGCGGGCCTGCTCGCTGCCCGAGGCATCCATCGTCACCGACGAGGCCGAGAAGGTGAAGCGCAGCGGGGCAGAGCGGTCGAGCACCAGAGCGACACGACGAACGGCCTCGATGAGATCGGCGGTGTTGATCACCGCGTAGTGGTCGGTCTGCTCGGGGAAGAGCCTGCGAACGGGCGGGAAATTCCCCTTGATCAGGAGAGATGTCACGGTCTTGTTGCCGGCGGTGAATGCGATGATCTCGCGATCGCCCGCACCGGAGAACGCGATCTCGATGGTGCCGGCGTGGCCGAAGGTCTTTCCGACCTCGGTCAGGGTGCGTGCGGGGACCAGCGCGGTCTGCTCGGCGCCCTCGCCGTCCCACGGCACGTCGCGGAGCGAGACGCGGTAGCGGTCGGTGGCGACCAGGCTGAGGTTCGTGCCCGAGACCTCGAGCTGCACACCGGTGAGCACGGGAGTCACGTCGTCGCGCGAGGCGGCGAAGCCCACCTGCGAGATCGCGGTGCCGAAGTCCTCGGCGGGGACCACGCCGGTGGAGCCGGAGACCTCGGGGATCGAGGGATATTCCTCGACCGGCATGGCGGCGAGGGTGAAGCGCGCGGAACCGCAGGTGACGGCGATGCCGCCGTCCTCCTCGACGGCGATCTCGATCGGCGCGTTCGGCAGCCGGCTGGCGATGTCGCTGAGCAGTCGTCCGTGCACGAGGATCGTGCCCGGCTCGTCGACGGTCGCCTCGATCGTCGTGCGCGCGGATGCCTCGTAGTCGAATGCCGACAGGGTCAGGCCCTGTTCGCCCGCCTCGATGAGCACACCGGCCAGGATCGGCTGCGGGTTGCGCTGCGGCAGCAGTTTGACGACGAAGGACACTGCTTCGCTGAACACATCGCGGTTGACCTGAAACTTCACGGCCGCTCCTTGTCGTTGCCGAACCCGACAGTTGCGTCAGGCGATCCCATGCTAGTCGCAAGCGGCAAGGGGACCGCCACTCCCGTCCCGCCCGAGTTTCCACACCTTCGTGGTCATCGGAGTCCCCGAATCATCTAGAGATCTCTTAACGATGTTAACAACTGTGGATTCTGTGGATAAGTCGGTGGAAAGCTGGCGAGAGTAGGAAACTACAGCGATGTCACTTGTGGAAACCCTGGGGAATCCGCGGGAATCGAGGGGCCGACTCACACGGATGTAGTTCGAAGTTATCCACAGCATGCCGTCTCCGGCATCCGATCATCCCGATCTGAGCAGACTTTCTCCACAAGTTATCCACATGTGGGAAGTTGCATAGTCAACAGCACGACGAAGGCCGCCGTCAACCCGGCCTTTCGGGGGACAGCGGCCTTCTGGAAGCGGCGCGAACGCCTGCGTGGAGCCCGGCGCGTCAGCGCCGGCCGAGCTGAGTGGTGATCTCCGTCACCTGGTTGTAGATCGAGCGACGCTCCTTCATGAGCTCACTGATCTTCTTGCATGCGTACATGACGGTGGTGTGGTCGCGGTTGCCGAACAACTGGCCGATCTTCGGCAGCGACAGGTTCGTGCGCTCACGGCACAGGTACATGGCGATCTGTCGAGCCGTGGCGATCTGCTGAGAGCGGCTCGAACCGTAGAGGTCGTCGACGGTGAGCTTGAAGTACTGCGCGGTCGCCGTGATGATGTCGGTCGGCGAGATGATGTTGTCCTCGGCCTGATCGACGATGTCGCGCAGCACGGTCTGCGCGAGGGCGATGTCGAGCGTCGAGCGGTTCAGGCTCGCGAACGCCGAGACGCGGATGAGTGCGCCCTCGAGCTCACGGATGTTCGAGGACACCACGGTGGCGATGTACTCGAGCACCTCATCGGGGATGTGCAGCGCATCGCTCTGCGCCTTCTTGCGCAGGATCGCGATGCGGGTCTCGAGGTCGGGTGCCTGCACATCGGTGATCAGACCCCACTCGAAGCGGCTGCGCATCCGGTCCTCGAAGCCGGTGAGGTGCTTCGGCGCCACATCGCTGGTGATCACGACCTGCTTGTTGTGATCATGCAGCGTGTTGAAGGTGTGGAAGAACGCCTCCTGCGTCTCGGCGCGTCCCTGCAGGAACTGGATGTCGTCGATGAGAAGGATGTCGACCTCGCGGTAGCGCGCCTGGAACGCGGCGCCGCGGTTGTTGGCGATCGAGTTGATGAAGTCGTTCGTGAACTCCTCGCTCGACACGTACCGCACCTTGACCCCCGCATAGAGGGACTGCGCGTAGTCGCCGATCGCATGCAGGAGGTGCGTCTTGCCGAGTCCGGAGTCGCCGTAGATGAACAGCGGGTTGTAGGCCTTCGCGGGAGCCTCGGCCACGGCGACGGCCGCCGCGTGCGCGAAGCGGTTGGACTGGCCGATGACGAAGTTGTCGAAGGTGTACTTCGGATTCAGTCGCGACTCGTGCCGCGTGGGGATGGGCTGCTCGCGAGGAGAATCCGGACGGTTCGCCTCGGCGTGCCCGAAATCGGGGATCTCGACCGGCGCGGTCGGCTGGTCGGCGAGCTCGTGGTTGACGACGACGCGGTACGAGGTGACCTCGTCGCCGATGACGCCGAGCGCCTCCATGATCGGGATGCGCAGACGCTTGTTGATCTGAGCGGCCGTGAGATCGTTCGGGACATCCAGATAGAGAGTGCCGCTCATCACGCCCGCAGGCACCGCGAGGCTGAGGAATCCGTGCAGCTGAGGAGTGACGCGATCGTCCTCCAGAAGGCGGTCCAGCAGCTCCGACCAGATCGGGACGTCGGATGTTGCTGCAGTGGACATGGGGCTCCGGCCGTTCGCTGAGGGTCGCCGAACTCGGATTCCCCCTGTGGATAACTTCGGATGCCACGGTAGTCACCCATGCTGTGAACGGCAAGCTGTGCACGGAAACACGCGGGTGTGTCGGAGATCGACGAGGTGGGAAAGGTTGTGGATAATGGCTGTGCGCTACGAAGAGGAAGAGCTGCTCGCGACCGGATGCCGGCGGGAGCGGTGTTCTGTCGTGATTTGCCCTGCGCGGCGGCAGGTCGTACCCTTAATCGGTTGACTTATGCCCTAGAGGCAGTACCCCCGTCTCCGGTCTTTTCTCCGGTGACACCGATCCCGGAGTGATTCCATGAGCAAGCGCACTTTCCAGCCCAACAACCGTCGTCGCGCCAAGAAGCACGGCTTCCGCGCCCGTATGCGCACCCGCGCCGGCCGCGCCATCCTTTCGGCACGCCGCTCGAAGGGCCGCGTCGAGCTCTCGGCGTAACCGCTTCTTTCCCGACGGCCTAGTGCTCGCTCGCCCCAATCGCCTGACCGACGGCGCCGACTACCGACAGGTGGTCCGACGCGGACAGCGATGCGGCGGACCGCGACTGATCGTCTCGCTGCTTCCCCGCAGCGATGAGCGGGCACCCCGTTTCGGGTTCATCGTCAGCAAGCAGGTAGGGACCGCAGTGGTTCGCAATACCGTCCGTCGTCGCCTCAAGGCGATCTGTGCGGACCTGCTGAGCGCGATTCCTGAGGGCACGGATGTCGTCATCCGTGCCCTCCCTGCATCCGCCACCGCCGACTTCGGCGATCTTCGCGCCGACGTGGACCGCTGCTTCCGGCGGCTCAGTCCGGTGACGCGATGAGCGCCCTGCCCCAGTACGCCTACGGGAACGCGACGCTGCACCCGAAGGATCTGCTGCGCAGCATCCCCGCGATTCCGCGCAACCTGGTACTCGCCTTCCTCACCGCCTATCGCGCGGTGGTCTCCCCGCTCTATGGGGATGTGTGCAGGTACTACCCCTCCTGTTCCGCATACGCTGTAGGAGCCGTGCAGCAGCACGGTGCCGTGAAGGGGAGCCTGCTCTCCGGATGGCGCATCCTGCGGTGCAACCCCTGGAGCGAAGGCGGCGTCGACGACGTCAAGCCCCACGCTCACTTCCGATACGACCTGACTCCGCACGGATTCGTCGTACCCGCTCGAAAGGACATGAACAGTGGGTCTTGACCTTCTGCTCGCAGCCAGCACGCCGACGCCCACGCCGCCGGCCTCCAGCGGCGGCTTCGACCTGCTCGGCACGATCATGTGGCCGTTCAAGTGGCTCGTCGAGGCGATCCTGGTCGGGTGGCACTGGCTGTTCACCGCATTCGGCATGGAGGCGGCGTCCGGTCTGACCTGGGTTCTGTCCATCGTCGGCCTGGTGATCGTGATCCGACTGGCGGTCTTCCCGCTGTTCGTGAAGCAGATCAAGAGCCAGCGCAAGATGATGGAAATCGCTCCTGAGATGAAGAAGATCCAGGAGAAGTACAAGGGCAAGCGCGATCAGCTCTCCCGCGAGGCGATGAGCCGCGAGACCATGGCGCTGTACAAGAAGCACGGCACGACGCCGATGTCGTCGTGCCTGCCGCTGCTGGTGCAGATGCCGTTCCTGCTCGGCATGTTCTACACGCTGAGCGACGTGGCGAAGCACGCGGTCGCGGGCGTCGGCGGTGTGGGTCTGCTCAACGCTCAGCTGACGCAGCAGTTCTACGATGCGACGCTGTTCGGGGTCGCGCCGCTGCACGTCAGCCTGAAGGATGCCGTGACGACCAAGCCCGATGGTTGGGAGGTCACCGTCACCATCCTGGTGGTCCTGGTGATCCTGATGATCGGCTCGCAGTTCTTCACCCAGCTTCAGCTGATCTCGAAGAACCTGTCGCCTGAGGCCAAGACCGGCCAGGCGTACCAGATGCAAAAGATCATGCTCTACATCCTGCCGTTGGGCTTCATCTTCTCGGGTGTGTTCTTCCCGCTCGGCGTGGTCATCTACTGGTTCATCTCGAACCTCTGGACCATGGGCCAGCAGTTCCTCGTCATCCGTGAGATGCCGACGCCGGGGTCGGAGGCTGCCAAGGAGCGTGAGGAGCGTCTGGCGCGCAAGGGCAAGGCCATCAACTCGCAGGGCAAGATCGTGCCGATCGCGGCGTACGAGGCCGAGCAGCAGAAGATGCTCGAGGATGCGGAGCGCCTGAAGGCCTCGCAGCCCAAGCGTGAGCAGCCGATGAGCAAGAAGCGTGCCAAGAAGAAGGGCGGCAACTCGTGAGCGAAGATCTGAAGAACCACACCGAGACGACGGTGGAGCAGCTCGAGCACGAGGGCGACATCGCCGCGGACTTCATCGAGGAGCTGCTGGACATCGCCGACATCGACGGCGACCTGACGCTCGATGTGCGTCAGGGCCGTGCCTACGTGTCGGTCGAGGCGGACGGTGACGGCCTGTCCGTGATCTCCGCCCCCGACACGGTGCAGGCGCTGCAGGAGCTCACGCGCCTGGCGGTGCAGAGCAAGACCGGCGCGTTCTCCCGGATGATCCTCGACATCGGTGGGTCGCGCGACACGCGCCGCCGGCAGCTCGAATCGCTGGTGGATGCTGCAGTCGCGAAGCTCGACGAGGGTGCCTCGCAGGCGTCGCTGCCGTCGATGTCGAGCTACGAGCGCAAGCTGGTGCATGACATCGTCGCCGATCGCGGGCTCATCTCCGAGTCCTACGGTGAGGGCAACGACCGTCACACGGTGATCCGCCGCGGCTGAGTCTTCGGAAGCCGGACTGCCGGTCGTTGCGGTCGTCGCGAGCGAACCCGGCATCCGGTCATTGAGCGAGTGAAGCGAGACGAAATGCCTTCCACTGATGCAGAGCTCGAGGCCGAGCCGGCTGTCGCCGCCGACCTGTTCGGCGACCGTCTCGAGCTGGCTCGACAGTTCACAGAAAACCTCGCTGATCAGGGAGAACTTCGCGGCCTGATCGGTCCTCTGGAGCTTCCGCGGCTGTGGACCCGGCACGTGCTGAACAGCGCGATCGCGGCGCCGCTGTTCTCGGGATCGGTGGCGGATGTCGGTTCGGGAGCGGGTCTGCCCGGCATCGTCCTGGCCATCGCACGCCCGGATGTGCAGTGGACGCTGATCGAGCCGATGGAGCGCAGGACCGACTGGCTCAGCGAGCAGGTCGACGTACTGGGGCTCGACAACGTGACTGTCATGCGCGCGCGTGGCGAGGACGTCGGCCTCGAGTTCGACATGGTCACGGCTCGAGCCGTCAGCGCGCTGCGCACGCTGGTGCCCGTTGTCGCGCCGCTGGTTCGTGACGGGGGAGAGGTGGCGCTCCTCAAGGGGCAGGGCGCACCGGCCGAGATCGAGGCCGCGCAGAAGGCGCTGCGCAAGTACAAGGTGACCGACGTGCGTGTCGAGGTGCTCGGTGAGGGCGTACTGACGGAGACGACGCGCGTCGTGCGTGGAGTGGTCCGCGCTTCTTAGCAGGGGCCATAGGGGACTGCGGTTGCCTGACCTTCAGTCTTTCCGCGCCCATCACGTGCGGGATCTGCTGCCGTTCTAGCGGGAGAAGAGCGCTCACTTTGCGGCGTCGGTGCCGGATCGAGGTGATGAGTCCTTCGCCGATTTCGACGCGGGCCTCGGACGGCAGGTGGTTGGGACGGACCGCGTCCACGTGGGCTTCGATGGAGCCGGTGCGATTGTGGGACGGATGAATCCGGTCGATGTCACGGCGGGGTCCGCGGGTTTCGGTTGTCGGATCGCCGAGGATTGCGCCGGACAGGAGTCCGTCGGACAGGGGTGGGCATGGCTGCGGTGGTCGAGGGACGCGGCCTCGGGTCCGGCACGATGGATTGTGCGGAGTGACCGTCATGTCGAGCGCCGATACTCCCGCATCCCAGCGCGCTCGGGCGCACGGGCTTCATCGTTTCTCGTGAGCTGGTCCGCATGGGTGGGCCGGCAACATCGTGCTTTTGCGAGGGGCGCTGAGAGGGTCGCCCTTGGTCGGCGGCTTGCAGGACTTGAGGTTGTGTACAGGCGATGGCGGGTCCGCGGGAGGTCCGTCGATGCAGGGCATGTAGCGATAAGCGAGAGGGAAGTGGTGGCTAGGGGCACTTCTTGCGCACACACGAGGATGGGTGGCAGCGTTGCGGCGTGCGTGGGAGTCGGAGATTCACGTGCGCGACGGCTATTGACGAGGCCGTTCACGTGAAACCTGGCGACCGGATGGGGCTGAAGTGGGGTGGTCGGTGGCGTCGAAGTGCCACCAGCGCTGAAGCCAGGATCCCGCGCGGTGCCGCTCGCAGGAGCGTGAAGCGTGTGTTCGCGTGGTGCTGCGGTCTCTCGGAACGAGGAGTGGTGATGTTTCACGTGAAACGGCGGCCGGGGGCGGATGTTCGACATGGGTGTGTTTCGCTCTGCCGCGGCGCACTTCTGCGCCCGTGAACCTTCGGGCGAGCTCGAGCCTGGAGCCGTGATCCTGCAGGGGCGGGATACGAGCACGGCTGCACTTCTCGGCGTTGTCGATTGCAGGAATCTGCGGGACTGGTGGGGCAGCTCATGACGCGGCTGGCATCTGGGTTGCTGCCCGTATGTCTCTTGTACGGACGGTGCCGTGCGGTGGTCAAGGCTGTTTGGCTACCGTGTTCTCCCGGGCTTTGCGCCGATTCCACCCCGTGGTTCTCGCTGGCGGATAGGGATACGCCCACGTCGGTGGCTTCGGAGCTGAGTGCGGCTGAGAACGCACGATGCCGGCGCTGACGGCGCGGGAGCAGATGACACTCTTCGTGCGGAAGGTGTTCAGTTGAGATCTGAGTGCGGCGCTGGCCGACGTGGAACGGGTCGCGGTTCTCCGAGTACGTCATGGTTCCACGTGAAACGCGGTCGCTCGGTCAAGGGCTCTCTACGGGTGCCGCCGCCGACATTCGTGACGGTCGACTGCTCACACGGGGTGATGCCGGTGCACTATCGGCCGTCGTTTCCAGCACGAAGGGGGGGTACTGCATGAAGGGCCTTAGCGTGGTGATCTGCGGGGGGCATTCCGAGCAGCCATCGTCCAGGGGTGCAGTGAGAGATGGTGCACGTGAGGGCGGACACCACGAGGCAGGAGGATTCGCTGGCGCGCGCAAACCCGGGAACGTCGGGCTATGGGGGAGTGCGCAAGGTGTCGACTTGCTGTGGCGCGACCCATGATTGTGCAGGCGTTCGGCGGCCGAGGCGATAGGCCACGCGTGGACCGGAAGAAGGTCTGGTGGGCGCTGACACGCGAGTAGCCATGGGGCCGAGCAATGGCAAGTGCTCTGCTTCACTCGGTGAGAAGTCATGGAGTGACAGATCGTATTGCGGGATGAAGTGCGCGGTTGGGTGTTTGTCGTCGGCGTTTCACGTGAAACATGGTCGACGGGCTGTCGTTCTCACCTCGACTGAGTCGGCGGCCGAGGCGATAGGCCACGCGTGGACCGGAAGAAGGTCTGGTGGGCGCTGACAGTCGAGTAGCCATGATGCCGAGTAATGGCAAGTGCTTTGCTTCACTCGGTGAGAGGTGATGGTGGTGCGCGTCGCTGCAGAAGTCAGTGGGCAAATGCACTGTTGGGCGGTTTTTGGTGGGCGTTTCACGTGAAACATGGTCGACGCGCTGTCGTCCTCACCCCGACGGAGCCGGCGGCCGGGGCGAAAGGCCACGCGTGGAGGAGCGGAAGATCTGTGGGCGCAGATCATCGCTTACCCATGGATCCAAACAATGGCAAATGTTCTGCTCCACTCGGCGAGAGTGATGGTGGTGCGCGTCTCTGCAGAGATCAGGCATGGAGTGACAGACCGTGTTGCGGGTGAAATGCACGTCTGGGCGCTTATGGTCGGCGCTTCACGTGAAACGATGCCGACGCGCTGTCGATCGATCCTGACGGAGTCACGCTGTGGGTAGTTGGTATGTGAGGGAGTGCGGTTGTGGTGCGACGAGCTTGCCGTAAGGGCTCGATGTCTCGGAAGCCGGCAGCGTAGCGGGAACCCTCGAGGGCGTTCAGCTGATGGTTGGGCGACCGGAGCCGGCACTGGCTCTCTCGTCGACGCCGCGGACAGGTGGAGCCTGTCAGTAACTCCTTCGCCAGCGGAGTGGCGTCGCTGACTCGTAGGAGCTGTGTGTCCCACGCGCATCTCACGTCAAGCGAGGGGAGCGCGAGAATCGCTCTCCTCAGTTGTCTCATCCGGGAGAGTGTTACGGGCCCCGCGAGGGGTGTCGGGTATCAGCGATGCGGCAGACCGCTCAGCCGTCCTTGCCCCGGCCGAACTGCCGCCGGTCGTATGTGGCGATCGGTATCCATTGTTCCCTTCGTGTTTCACGTGAAACACGAAGGGAACCCATCGGTCACGACTGGAGGTGGTGGGTGACCGGGTCAGCGTGTGCCATGTGAGGAAGCAGCCTCGCATCCTGTCGTTTAGGTGCGACAGTCCCAGGGACTGCGTTGCGTGTTCTCCGCGGGATGTCCTCATGGACAAGCGGTGACGCCTTGCAACCGTCCTCAGCGGCGTGCCGATGCCCGTGGACCAGCACCGGAGACTCCGATGTTTCACGTGAAACAACATGCAGTGGCAGCGCCGCGATGGCTACGAGCTTGGGTTCGCGCGGCCCACCGGTGATGCGACGTGGCGACACGCACGTCGCCGAGCGGGAAGGGCCGAAGGTCGCGCAGCGGGAGACAGGGGCATGCAGGAGTGCAGGCAACTGTGCTGAGGTGAGGCTCCGGTCTCGTTCGCGTACGAACCGCTGTGTGATTCTGCGCTCGGATGAACGCAATGGCTCGGGTCGGGTCTTTGTCTGTTCCGCGGTGG
Organism: Microbacterium sp. NPDC057659; assembly: GCF_042799915.1. Classification (NCBI taxonomy): domain Bacteria; kingdom Bacillati; phylum Actinomycetota; class Actinomycetes; order Micrococcales; family Microbacteriaceae; genus Microbacterium; species Microbacterium sp. NPDC057659. Next base: position 451,925 of record NZ_JBHVHU010000002.1, read on the forward strand.
GGAGGGGGACTTACGACCTTTCGCCTCACTCAAGCTTCTCGACATTGTGCCGCGGGTTCTGGGTGGCGAGGCTTGCTCAGGCCTCGGCGTTGACTGACAAACGCTCGGGCCCCGGTCCGGGTGGAACCAGTGACCTTCCCTACCGGAAACGGCTTCCTCGTCGCTGTTGCCAGTGGCGGAAAGCGAACTCACTCAACCCAGACCGGTCAAGCTCGGCGTCCCACCGTTTCACGTGAAACGGTCGTCCGGGGTGTGTGTCCGGGAGCGAGCCGGAATGAGTGGCTCACCCGTGGCGGACGGGCGAACGTATGAAGTGACGGAGGTATCGCGTCCAGGGAGGTCCGTGAGGGCAACACTCACCAGGCAGGCGAGGAAGGGGTTCGAGATCTGGCTTCCGGAAGGACGCCTTGCGTGCAGAGTAGCTGCCACAGAGCAGTCTGCGTGGTGCGAACTCATGTGCGCGGTGATGGCGCCCTTAGTGCTCAGCGGTTCACGTGAACCTCGGACGTATGCGCTGTGGAGGATTTCACAGAGCCCGGGGTGGTGCGCTGGTACGGTGCCCCTGAGCAACCGCGACAGGCATGCAGCGCCCCACGCGAGCGAAAAGGTCGACCATCCGGCAGGGGCCTGATGTTTCACGTGAAACGTGAGCCTGTGCGCTGCTGAGATCGAGAAGACACCGGGCTCGCTCATGCGGTGGCGTGTTGGGCTGCACTGACCCAATCGGAGGGTAGAACCCAGCGACAGGATGCATGTTTCACGTGAAACTCAGCCTCGGCCCGGGCAGCGATGAAGAGTTCGGTTGCGTCACGCCACAGTCAGCGGCGGCCGCTACTGCCGATCCTTGAGGACGGACCGATACGATGCTCGCGATCCACCAGGAGGGCTCAGCAACCTGGGGCGTAGCGCCCACAGAGAGCGATCCCCGGCCTGATTGACCTCCACCTCTTCGACGCCCACGGCGCTCCGGGCATCCGGGCCCGCAGTTCACGCGAAGCTCGGCTGTGCGAAAGTGTGCTCTCGTGCGACTTCCACGGGCTCGGGAGGATAGGTCCCAGCATGACGGGCGGAGCCGGGGCGTTCGAGCTGAGAGCGAGGTTCCGTCAACAGAGAACCACTGCCGACGGGGCGGACAGTCGACGCAGCGCCATCCACCGCTGTTTCACGTGAAACGCTGGTGACCGACTTGTCCCTGGCGACTCATTTCGATCACCCGTGCTGACGGAAGCGGGAAGGCTTGCACCGCGCTGCGGAGCTCACGAAGGGACGTGGTGATGCTCAACGGCGGCGGAATCCGCCTCCTCACAGGGAGCAGTACCCCGCGAACGACGCCACCCCCGACTGACCCGCGGGTCGACACCTGGAGAAGGCGAGGCGTAGAAACATCGGCTGCGGTTCGACGGACGCGGGACGCGCTTGATGCCGCGAGATACGCAGGAGCGGGCAAAGGTGCCTTCCGTCGTTCCGACGCAGACAGCCGATGTCGACGCGATCCCCGTGTGCATCGCGGAGGAGGAGGGTCCGAGGCGATGACGAATGTCGGCATCGATCAGGAACGGGCGGCCGCGCTCCCATTCGTCCGAGTGTGATTCTGGCGCAACACGTCGCGCCCCGTTCACCGCGCTGAAGTGGCGTCCTCGCGGACATCCATTTCGACATCCGCCCTGTGGAGACCTACCTGTACGCGTCGGGAAGCCCAGGCGGCAGGCGGCCGAGCATCCAATGCCTAGCGCTGGGGGAGCGTGTGAGCGCGGCATGACCGTGCCGCATCAACCTCGCTGCACAGTCCTGCGGATCGGCGCTGCGGTTGCCTGCTGAACCTGCCGGATTCCGCAGAATGACGCGGAACCCTCGCCCTTCCGGTGTGCCCGTCCTTCATCAGCCCAGGCCAGTCGATTAGAGTGGAACACGGTCCCGGAAGGAGTCGATGTTTCACGTGAAACAGTCCGAAAAGGCATCGCCGAACGACGATTTCGGGATGGATACCCCCCTTGCTCGAGAACTTGCAGACCTGTCCTCCCGTAGGCGCGCCCTGGAGGGCGTCACGGTCGAGTTCACCGGTCCCACCCGCGTCTTCACGGTGTCGAACCAGAAGGGCGGCGTCGGCAAGACCACGACGACGGTGAACATCGCGTCGGCTCTCGCATCTCTCGGCGCGCAGGTTCTCGTGATCGACCTCGACCCGCAGGGCAACGCCTCCACGGCCCTCAGCGTTCCGCACTCCGCCGACGTGCTCAGCGTCTACGACGTGCTCATCAACGGCACGCCCCTCGCTGACGTGGTGCAGGTGAGCCCCGAGCATCCGAACCTCCGTTGCGCGCCGAGCACAATCCACCTCGCCGGCGCGGAGATCGAGCTCGTCGCGCAGGTCGCCCGCGAGTTCCGCCTGCGGCGCGCTCTCGAGCTCTACCTCAAGTCGCATCCGACCGACGTCGTCATCATCGACTGCCCGCCGTCGCTGGGACTGCTGACGATCAACGCCTTCACCGCCGCATCCGAGGTGTTCATCCCGATCCAGGCCGAGTATTACGCGCTCGAGGGGCTGAGCCAGCTGCTCGGCAGCATCCAGATGATCCAGCAGCACCTCAACCCCGAGCTTCACCTCTCCACGATCCTGCTGACGATGTTCGACGGTCGTACCCGTCTCGCCCAGCAGGTCGCCGACGAGGTGCGCAATCACTTCCCGGATCAGGTGCTCGAAACCGTGATCCCGCGTTCGGTCCGCGTATCCGAGGCCCCGAGCTTCGGACAGTCCGTCATCGCTTACGATGGGACGTCGGCCGGGGCGATCGCCTATCAGGAGGCAGCTGTCGAGATCGCGTCACGGACGCAGGGTAAGGAGAACTGATGGCGAAGCGCACGGGTCTGGGTCGGGGTATCGGGGCTCTCATCCCCACGACTGATCAGGCCGCCGAGCGGCCGGTGGATGTGTTCTTCCCCGGCGGGTCCAAGACGACCGACGTCGTCGTCGAGATCCCGAAGCCGTCGGCGGGAACCGCGCCGGCGGAGCCGGTCGTCGAGACGCCGGCAGAGGCGGATGCCGCCGACCTGGCCGCCGTCCCCGGTGTGCGCCTCATCCAGGTGAACCCGCTCGACATCGTGCCGAACCCGCGCCAGCCGCGCACCCACTTCAACGAGGACGACCTCGCCGAGCTGGTGCACAGCGTCAAGGAGTTCGGCGTGCTGCAGCCCGTCGTCGTCCGGCGAAACGCCGACGGCGAGTACGAGCTGATCATGGGGGAACGGCGCACCCGCGCCGCGCGTGAGGCCGGCCTCGAGGCGATCCCCGCCATCCTGCGCGAGACCGCTGATGAAGACCTGCTGCGCGATGCGCTGCTCGAGAACCTGCACCGCTCGCAGCTGAACCCGCTCGAAGAGGCCTCCGCCTACCAGCAGCTGCTGGAGGACTTCGGCATCACCCAGGACGAACTGGCCACCCGCATCGGGCGCTCCCGTCCGCAGGTGAGCAACACCATCCGACTGCTGAAGCTGCCCGTCCCGGTGCAGCAGCGCGTCGCCGCCGGAGTGCTCTCCGCCGGCCACGCCCGCGCGATCCTCTCGCTCGAGGATCCGGAGCGAATGCAGCGTCTCGCCGACAAGGTCGTCAATGAGGACCTCTCGGTGCGCGCCACCGAGCAGGCCGCCAAGACGATGCCAGAGAGCACGGAGAAGTCGGTCAAGCCCCAGCCCGGTGCACGGCGCGCCTACCTCGATGAGGTCGGAAGCAAGCTCGGTGACCGCCTGAACACCCGCGTCCACGTCACGCTCGGTGCCCGGAAGGGCCAGGTCAAGATCGATTTCGCCTCGATCCAGGACCTGAACCGCATCCTCGGTGAGCTCGGCGAGGAGGAGTACGGCACGCGCTGACGTCAACCTGACGTTCACGGCCGGTTCACCGGCATCCGCCACGCTGGGCGCATGTCGATCACCACACGTCCCGCGGTTCGTCGTGCCACGACCGCTGCCCTCGCCCTCGCCGTCGCGGGTGCCTCGTTCTTCCTGACACCGGCGGCGCAGGCAGCGCCGAAGTGCCCCACGCCGGCAGGCGGCACGCGTGCGGTGAACATGTGCGCGCAGCCGGGTGATCTGCTCGACGTGCGTATCGGCGATGTGCTGCCCACGCAGCCCTCGCTCGGATACGACGAGGTCTACTACAAGCTCGGTCGCTACACGCTGGGCAAGGACAAGATCAACAAGAAGTTCGACGACTGGTGCGAGGCGAACGGCCAGGGCGAAGCGGCCACGGCCGAGAAGGACGCCAGTCTGCGGGACCCGAGCAGCTTCACCTGTGCGATCCCGCTCGGGCAGGAGACCGCCGAGAGCATTGCCCCCATGAAGACCGTGGTGATCGGCCCCGGCGGGAAGCTCTACCTCACCGATGGGCACCACACGCTGACGTCGTTCTTCGAGCTCGCCGACGGCGGTGCAGACCTGCACGTCCGCCTGCGCGTGCTGGGCAACCTGAGCGGTATGGGCCAGCCTCAGTTCTGGGCCGCGATGCAGCAGAACGGGTGGACATACCTGAAGGATGCCGAGGGCGACGCGATCACGCCGAAGCAGCTGCCCACGTCCGTCGGCCTGGACAACTTCGAGGACGACAGACTCCGCAGCCTGCTCTACTTCGGCCGCGACATCGGATACACCGCCGGCTCCGTGCCCTTCCAGGAGTTCTACTGGGCGGACTGGGTGCGCGAGTCGGGCGTCGTCGACCTGAACGGCTGGGACCGCGACGACAGCGCGAGCTATCTGGACGCGATCGAGCAGCTGACCCGGGCACAGGTGGCGCTGGACAAGGACCTGGTGATCGCGGGTGGTCACACGGCTGGCGAACTGGGGGCACTGGACGAGTGGAACGACGGCAAGGCGGCGACGGGCGGTGAGTTCGCGAAGCTGTCGAAGCCTTATGAGGATGCGAAGCCGGGGAAGCTGGCTTATGCGCTGGAGTTCAAGCAGCTGAACGGGTTGGTGGGAGAGCGCGTCGGCTAGTTCTCTTCGGGGAAGCGGGCGGGGAGATCCCTGCGCTCGCAGAGTGGCGTGGTACGCGGGCGGAGGTGTTCCCTGCGCTCGCAGAGAGGGACCCTCCGCTGGCTGACGCGGGCAAGCCCGCGTCAGCCAGCGGCCCCTCCCTATGCTCGCTCCGGGAACACCTCCGCCCGCTCATGCTTCTGGAGGGCGTGACCTTCCTGTGGAGGAGGTATGGGGTGGTGTCGGTCGGTGCCGGGAGCCGCGCGTCGGTGGGGGCGTTTAGGCTTGAGGGGTGGAACTTCCTTTCCCGCGGCGGGCCAGCCTCGAAGTGCTGAGAGCAGAGGCTGCTGACGAGCGCTCGGTGCTCGTGCATGAGCGCCTACGGTTCGGGGAGGACCCCTGGGAGTTCATGAGCGAGCTGCCCACGACCGACGAGCTCGTCGTGCTGCTGCTGCGCACCGACTGGATCGAGGCCCACGGCGGAAACATCCGCGATCGGGACTGGAACAACGGCGTGCTGCGCCGGATCGCCCTCGAGTACCCGCAGCTGTCGACGACCGTGTGGCAGATGATGCGGCCGGCGTCCACCGGGTCGGCGACACGTCGGCCATGATTCTCGTCGCCCACGATCCCGACTGGCATCGCCGGTTCGAGGAGATCGCGGACGAGCTCCGGCGAGTGGGCGACCGGGACTGGAAGATCGAGCACATCGGGTCGACGGCGGTCCCGGGCATCCGCGCGAAGCCGATCATCGACCTCGCGGTGCGTCTGCACGGCGAGGACGATCTCGAGCATCATCGGCTCGCGCTCGAGGGCCTCGGCTGGCGAATCGGCAGCCGCGTGCGCTCCCACCGCGTGATGGTGTTCGAGACGGACGGCGTGCGCACTCGGATCGCGCATTTCTTCGCCCCGGAGCAGTGGGAGCACGCTCACCAGCGCGTGTTCCGCGACTGGCTGCGGCAGCATCCCGACGACGCCGAGCGCTATGAACGGGGCAAGATCGAGGCATCCGCCGACCCGTCCAGCTACAACTCGGCGAAGACCGAGGTCGTCCAGGAGATCATGGATCGCGCTCGCGCGGCCCGGGGACTGCCCTCGGTCGACGTCTACGACAAGCGCTGACGCACCACATTCCGCAACCGGCATATGACGCTGAAGGCCCGCCCCGCGAACGGGACGGGCCTTCTTTCGTCAGGGCTCAGGAACCCGGGCAGGTCAACCGATGAAGGCGGCCAGATCCTGCTCGAGAGCGAACTTCGGCTTGGCGCCGATGATCGTCGTCTTCACCTCGCCGCCCTGGAAGACCTTCATCGCCGGGATCGACGTGATCTGGTACTTCATGGCCAGCTCGGGGTTCTCGTCGACGTTCAGCTTGAGAATGGTGATCTTCTCGGGGTTCTCGGACTGGATCTCGTCGAGGACCGGCGCGACCATCCGACACGGACCGCACCACGCGGCCCAGAAGTCGACGAGCACGGGGCCATCGGCCTGAAGCACGTCCTGCTCCCAGGTCGCCTGGCTGGTTGCCTTGGCAGTCATGGATTCTCCTTGTTTGAAAAGTTCGTGGAGCGGAATCCGCTCATCGGTCACAACAGCAGGACCCCGCGGAATGTTCCCTGGCTCAGACCGCGACGGGCTCCGCCACCGGCGCACCGTCGGCGAGGTCGGCGAGGAAGTGCTCGGCATCCAGTGCGGCGATGGTGCCGGTGCCGGCCGCGGTGATCGCCTGACGGTAGGTCGGGTCGATCACGTCGCCGGCGGCGAACACACCGCGCTGCGAGGTGCGGGACGACCGGCCGTCGACCCAGATCGTGCCCTCGGACGTCAGGTCGAGCTTGCCGTGCACCAGGTGCGTGCGGGGGTCGTTGCCGATCGCGATGAACAGGCCGTCGAGCGCCAGATCGCTGACCGAGCCGTCGACGGTGGAACGCAGACGCACGCCCGTGGTCTCGGCGTCGCCGAGGATCTCCTCGACCTCGCTGTTCCACACGAACTCGATCTTCTCGTTCGCGAACGCACGCTCCTGCATGATCTTGGACGCGCGCAGCGAGTCCTTGCGGTGGATCACGTAGACCTTCGACGCGAAGCGCGTCAGGAACGTCGCCTCCTCCATCGCCGAGTCGCCGCCGCCGACGACGGCGATCGTGCGCTCACGGAAGAAGAAGCCGTCACAGGTGGCGCACCACGAGACGCCGTGACCGGAGAGGCGCTCCTCGCCCTCGACGCCCAGCTTGCGGTAGGCGGAGCCGGTGGCGTAGATCACCGAGGATGCCTCGTGCTCGGCGCCGCTGCCCAGGACGACCTTCTTGACCGGGCCGTCGAGCTCGAGCGAGACCACGTCGTCGTAGAGCACCTCGGTGCCGAACTTCTCGGCCTGCTCCTGCAGCTTGGCCATCAGCTCGGGACCCTGGATGCCCTCCGGGAAGCCGGGGAAGTTCTCGACCTCAGTGGTGTTCATCAGCTCTCCGCCGACCTCGACCGAGCTGGCGACCAGCAGCGGCTCGAGGTTCGCGCGCGCCGCGTAGATGGCGGCGGTGAACCCGGCGGGGCCGGAGCCGATGATGATGACCTGACGCATGTGCTCTCCCTTGTGACCGCGAACAGCGCAGTCATTCGACTGAACCAATGGTAACCGCGAGACATTCCCCGGGCCCGAGCGATCACCGGGAGGGCAGGAACCTCTTCATGAGGCCCTTGGCGACCTGCATCTCAGGTGCGCGAAGCAGAGCCAGCGCCGCCACGTAGACGATCACGACCACCACGGCGATGATGCCCGAGCCGATCACACCGAGGATCTTGTCGGCGGTCGTCCATCCCGAGACACCGCCGAGCAGCAGGAACACTCCCCAGCCGGCCGCGGCGGCAGGCACGGCGGCGACGAGGAAGCGGACCAGGGCGCCCATCCAGCGCCGCGCGTCCAGCAGGCCGAGCCGGCGGCGCAGCAGCAGCGTCGCGACGATCGTCTGCACGATGCCGGCGAAGGACTGGCCGAGGGCCACCGCGGCGGCGAGCAGCGTGATCGGCAGCACCTCGGTCGCCGACATCCACCAGGCGACGGTCGCGGTCAGAGCGACGAGCACGCACTGCAGCAGCGTGAAGAAGAACGGCGTCCTGGTGTCGCCGTAGGCGTAGAAGGTGCGCTGCACGATGAACAGCACCGCCAGCGGCAGCAGTCCCACGAGGTAGCAGATCAGCACGACGGCCGCGTCCACAGCATCCGACGACGAGTTCGTGAAGACGCGCGACGCCGGCACGGCGGCCGCGACCACTGCCGCCAGCGCGCCGACCAGGAAGAACCCGAGCGTCCGGATGCTGCGCGAGATGTCGGCGCGCACGTCGGCGTCGCGCCCCGCGTGCGCATGCTCGGACAGCTGCGTGAAGTAGGGGGTGCCGATCGAGTGCACGATGATCGAGTACGGCAGCATGAAGATCAGCCAGGCGTTGTTCATGACCGTCAGGGCCGCGCCCTCGCCGGACGCCGCGTTGGCCACCCAGTTCTGGTAGAAGCCGGCCGCCATGCTGGAGAGCGCCATGAGCAGTGTCCAGCTCGCGATGCGTCCGACGTTGCCGAGACCCACGCCGCGCCAGCGGAAGTCGACCTTGAGCGCGAGCCCTGTCTTGCGCCAGAACACCAGCAGGATGCCGGCCTGCACCGCGATACCCGCCGTCGCCGTCCCACCGAGCCAGGCCACCATGTCCGGCGTCCAGTCCGACACGTTCACCAGGTTCTCTCCGAAGACGGCGCCGATGACGAGGAACCCGACGATCGAGATGATGTTGTTCGCGACCGGCGCCCACGTGAACGGGCCGAAGATCCGGCGGGCGTTGAGAGTCTCGCCAACCAGGGCGTAGAGGCCGTAGAACAGGATCTGCGGCAGGCACCAGTACGCGAACGCGGTCGCGAGCGCGAGCTGTGCGACGTTGTCGGCCCTCAGCTGCAGTGAGACCAGCCATGGTGCGGCGATCATCGCGATGCCCGTGGCGGCCACGAGCACCACCGTGCCCAGCGTGAACAGCTTCGAGATGAACGCGTTACCACCGTCGGACTGCGTGCTCGCGCGCACGATCTGCGGCACGATCACCGCCGTCAGAACACCGACCGAGATCAGATTGAAGACGCTGTTGGGCAGCTGGTTCGCGACGGCGAACGCGTCGGCGGCGGCCGACGCATTCGAGCCGATGACACCGACGAGCACGATCGTGCGCACCAGTCCGGTGATGCGCGAGACGAGCGTCCCGGCCCCGAGGATGGCACTGGCGCGTCCGAGACTGCTGCTCACTCCGACTCCTTCTCGGATGCCGGTCCTGAGGCATCCGTGTCTGCGGCATCCGGTCCCGGGGAATCCGCACCTGCGCGCCTGCGGCGGCGCACGGTGCGCCAGATTCCGACACCGAGCAGCACGACGATCACGCCGCCGAGGATGCCGAGGCCGATGCCCTCCCAGTCGGCGCGGACGGTGACGGTGGCCGATGAGGGCGCGCCGATCGGCACGCCGGTCGGACTGGTCAGCCGGAACAGCACCTCGAGCTCGCCGCTGCCCACCCGCGCCTCGACAGGGACGGTGACGCGGGTGTTGCTCGCCGCACCCGCCACGACCGTGGTCTGCTCCTGCACGCTCAGACGCGGGTCCGAGGGCTCGGTGAAGAGCGTCAGGTTCACCGGCCAGGGCAGATCATTGCGGATCCACACCGGCAGGGGAGCGGCCGAGGTGAACAGCTGCACGGGGCCAGGGTCCTGGATTCCGACCGCGCCCAGCGTCTCGACCGTCGCGGAGCGATGCGCGATCACCTGCTTGGGGAACGCCTTCTCGCTGACACCGACGCCGATGACGCGCAGCACCTGGGTGCGCTCCGGCGCGAGCAGTACAAGGGGCTGCTCGAGGATCGTCGAGAACGCGCGCAGCCGGCTCTCATCGTCGAGCATCCCCTGCAGCGATGCCGCGCGGCCCTGCTCGGGGGTGGCGGTGCTCTGCACCTTGACGGGAGTCGCGTCGCGCAGCCCCGCGATGCCGGTGGGTGAGGTCGAGACGGCCGCCAGCGCGGCGTGCAGGTTCTCGGCCGTGCGCTTCTCCGACCGGTCGAGCCCGATCAGCAGGGGACGGTTCGGCGTCGCGGCTGCGGCGAGGAAGAGCTGTCCCTGGGCGGCGGCGATACCGGCGTCGCGGGCGGTCGCGTCGTCGGCTATGACGGCGTCGGAGAGACGCCGGGAGATCGCGTCGTCGACGACCAGCACGTCGCGACCGTCCGCCGTCGCCCGGGCACCGGCGGAACCGGTGAGAACGGTGTCGGGCAGCACGGTGAGCGCGTCATCCCCGAGATACCTGCCGAACATCGCCAGGTCGTCGTCGGTCACGTCGCTGCGCGGCCAGAGGATGCCGGGGGTCGCACGGTGCACCTCGGTGAGCACGGCGTTGTCGGGCAGAGCGGGCTCGGTCTGATCCGGTGTCGGCGTGGGCGTCGGCGTCGGCGTGGCGGCCGCGAAGTCCGAGGGTTTGATCAGCCCGGTCAGGTCGGCGGGGCCGAGCAGGTCGTCCAGCTTCGCGTGGGCCTGCGTCGCCGCATCCGCATCGCCGAACTGCAGTGCGAACCTGTCGTTCGGCAGAGTGTCGAGGCGGGTGAGCCAGTCGATTGCGCTGACGGGCGCCGAGGTCCCGAGCACGCGGATGGCGGCGGGGATCGACGGGTCGATCGCGAGGATCGCGCCGGTGCCGGCCACGCCGTCGAGCTGAGCGGTGAGGGCGCCGGCGGGTGCGGTGAGGTCGGCGAGCTCATCGGCGGTGAGCAGGCTGCCGTTCTTCGGTGTGGCCGTGATCGGCACGAGGACGCTGACCGCCGCGGGCTTCGCCGCCTGGATCACGACCACGCTGCCGGCGCTCGGGCTCCAGGTGCTCAGGTTGTCGCCGACGCCCGTGGTCGCACCGTTGAGCGTCGCACGAAGCGGATACACCCCGGGCGCCAGGCCGGTGAGCGCGGTCGCGGGCACTTCGATGCCGGTCGTGCCGGTCTCTCCCGCGCGCACGGCCTCGGTGGGCTGAGTGGCGAGAGTCTCGAACACGCCGGGGGCGGTGCCGTCGTCGAGCCACGAGTCCAGCGCATCCGCGTCGGTCAGGGCCGTGCGATCGATCGCCAGCGTCAGCACGCCCTCGGTGAGGCGATCCGGGGTGTCGTTGTGCAGCGAGAGGCCCGCGCTGAGCGGAGCATCCGGCAGGATCGCGCCCGCGGGGGCGACCTCCACGGTGACGGTCGGATCCGGTTCGTCGTCAGCTGCCGAGGCCGGGGCGACGGCCGCGGGGAAGGTGAGGAGTGACGCCACGACCGCGACGGCGCCGAGTCGCCCGACGAGCCGCCGTGCGCGCGCGCGGAGGCCGGGAATGGGGGAGGTCGCGGTCATAGGATCTTCCTCGAACGCCGACGGCGCCCGTGAGTGTGCTGCCCCTGATTCTAGGGCGACCGGTTTCGGGAACACTGAAGGCGCGGGGATCACGGAACGCCTTCCATGATCCCCGCGCCTTCATCCAGCGATCTCGGGCGAGCGAGGTCAGGCTGCCGGTACGCGCCCGATCGCCCCGCGCACCGTGGCGACTCGGCGCAGCGCCCAGCCGAAGAGGATCGAGAGCACGCCGATCCCCATCGCGAACGCGGCCACGCCGAAGGAGACGACCGAGGTGAACAGCGACGCTCGCAGGAACGAGGCGTTCATCAGCGTGGCGCGCAGCGGGTCATCCATGTCGAGCTCCGCATAGGTCTTGCCGTCCGACATCTCGAGGGCGTGGTGCTGGATGATGTCGGCCTGCACGTAGGCCGTGAAGGGCCCGGCGACCTGCTGGCCCTGGAAGGCCATCGCGTCGTCGGGAACCGTGATGTTCTCGGCACGCAGCTGTGACGATACGACGACCCAGACGACGATTCCGGCCACGATGAGCAGGATGCCGGCGAGGATGCCCAGCACGCCGATGACCTTGACGGAGCCGAGCCGGCTGGCGGGTGCGGGGGAGCGGTCGGAAGAATCGGCGACCTGATCGGACATTTCGTGCCTCCAGAGGGGGAAGGAATGCTGTCGCGGTCAGCGTACTCAGCAAGCCGCAGATATCTCGGGCGATCGACGGAGAAAATCCGAAGGCGCGTAGAGTGTCGGCCGTGCATCTCGCCCCTCGCCCCGAACCGCAGCTCGCACGCGCTCTCGCCGCCGACCTGGATGCGGCGGACTTCCGCTCCGACCCACTGCGGCGGCTGTGGGGTGAGGAGGCCGACGACGCGCTGGCGCGCGGACTCCGTGAGCCGATCCTTCGCGCGCTCGGCGACGCCGACAGCCCGCTCGCGACGCTGGGCCGGTTCTTCGTGCTCGGGATGCCGCAGCCAGCGCCTGCTCTCGAGCGGGCGCTGCCGCGCCTCGGACTCTCGGGACTGGCATCCCTCGGCCTCGGCGTCGCCGACGGCGACGACGTGCGACCCGAGGTGCTGGTGCGGCCGCAGTCCTTCGTCGACCTCGACGGCGTGGGTGAGTGGTGGATCGCGAGCGACCTCGACGAGGTCGCTCTCGGCGCCGCTCTGCCCGCCGACCACGTGCTCGGCGTGGGCGGAGCATCCCGCACACTCGCCGAGCTGGTCATCCCCGCCCCTGTCGAGCGTGCACTCGACCTCGGCACCGGATGCGGCATCCAGGCCCTGCTCGTCGCCCGGCACGCCGGCCGGGTGGTCGCGACCGACATCTCGGAGCGGGCCCTCGCCTTCGGTGAGCTGAATGCGCTGCTGAACGGCGTCGCGAACATCGAGTTCCGGCTGGGCAGCATGTTCGAGCCGGTCGCGGGCGAGGCGTTCGACCTGATCGTGTCGAACCCGCCGTTCGTGATCACGCCGCGCGCCCAGGGCGTGCCCGAGTACGAGTACCGCGACGGTGGGCTGATCGGCGACGCGCTCGTGGAGCGCTTCCTACGCGCCGCGCCCGCGCATCTCACGCCCGGCGGAGTGGCTCAGCTGCTCGGCAACTGGGAGTCGCGCGGGCGCTCCGGCCTGGAACGGGTGGAGTCCTGGATCCCTGAGGAGCTGGATGCCTGGGTGATCCAGCGCGAGACGCTCACGCCGCTCGGCTACGCCGAGTTGTGGATCCGCGACGGCGGCACGCTGCCGCGGGATGCCGGGTTCACGCCGCTGCTCTCGGCCTGGCTTGACGACTTCGCCGAGCGCGGGGTGACCGCGATCGGCTTCGGGTACGTGCTGCTGCGGCGGCCTGCCTTCCCGGCTCCTGAGCGCCCTTCGGAACCTGAGCGCCCTTCGGACCCTGAGCGCCCTTCGGACCCTGAGCGAGCGGAGCGAGACGAAGGGCGCCCACGAGACGAAGGGCGCCTCCGCCGCTTCGAGCACCTCGCCCAGCCGCTGGCCAACACCGGTCGGGCGCTCGAGGCGGGCCTCGCCGCCCACGACCTGCTGCTGGACGGCCTGCCGGACCGGCTCGTGGTCGCAACGGATGTCACGGAGGCCAGGCATCTCATGCCGGGCGACGACGATCCGACCGTGATCGAGCTGCGTCAGGGTGGCGGCTTCGGGCGGGTCGTGTCCGTCGACTCCGGCCTGGCCGGATTCGTCGGCGCCTGCGACGGCGAGCTCACCGTCGGGCAGATCGTCGGCGCCCTCGCCGACCTGTTCGACGTGCCGCTCACCGACCTGTGGGCCGATCTGGAGCCGCGCATCCGTCGTCTCGTGCGCGACGGCTTCCTGCTGCCCGCGGAATAGCCCGCGGCATCCATGCGTTCGCATACATCGTGAAGGCTTTCGGATTCCTCTCTTTCGGGCACTACGGCGATGTGCCCGGTTCGGCGACCCGCACGGCGGGCGACATGCTCAAGCAGACCATCGAACTCGCCGAGGGCGCCGACGAGATCGGGGTGAACGGCGCGTACGTGCGCGTGCACCACTGGGCGCGGCAGGCGGCGTCGCCGATGCCGCTGCTGACGGCGATGGCTGCCCGCACCAAGCGCATCGAGGTCGGCACCGGCGTGATCGACATGCGCTACGAGAACCCGTTCCAGTTCGCGGAGGAGGCGGCCGCGCTCGACTTCATCGCCGACGGGCGGATCGCGCTCGGCGTGAGCCGTGGCTCACCCGAGACCGCGCTGCGCGGCTACGAGACCTTCGGCTATCACGACGGCGAGGACGAGGAGCGCGGCAGCGTGATGGCGCGCGAGAAGTTCGACCTGTTCCTGCGCGCGATCGAGGGGGAGCGGCTCGCTCCGGCCGACCCGCGGATGGCCGGCGCCGGCCGGTACCTGCACGTCGAGCCCTACTCGCCGACCCTGCGCGACCACGTCTGGTGGGGCTCCGGTTCCCGCGCTACCGCCGAGAGCACCGGGCGGATGGGCCTGAACATGATGAGCTCGACGCTCGTCACCGAGGCCACCGGCCAGCCGTTCCACGAGCTGCAGCGCGAGCAGATCGACCTGTTCCGCGCCGCGTACAAGGAGGCGGGGCACACCGGCCGCCCGCGCGTATCGGTGAGCCGCAGCGTGTTCCCGCTGATCAACGACATGGACCGCGCGTATTTCGGGCTGCGCTCCGAGGAGAGTGACGACCAGATCGGCATCATCGACGGGCTGCGGTCGACCTTCGGCAAGACCTACGCCGCCGAGCCCGATGCGCTGATCGAGCAGCTGAAGCGCGACGAGGCCGTCATGGCCGCGGACACGCTCATGCTGACCATCCCGAACCAGCTGGGTCCGGAGTACAACCTGCACGTGATGCAGGCGTTCGCCGAGCACGTCGCCCCCGCGCTCGGCTGGAAGCCGAACACCGAGGGCCCGGTGCAGGGCGACGCCGTCGCGTAGCATCCGCTGAGAAACCAGATCCCGCACGAGAAACCGGCTGACGCAGGGTTTCTCGTGCGGGAAGTGGTGTCTCGCGGTGGAGCACACGTAGATTGAGCGCCATGGATGCCGAGAACGACACCTCGATCGAAGGGCGCATCGCCCGTGCGAACCGCGATGCCATGCAGCGGCAGCAGAAGCTGTTCGTGCGCTTCGCCATCGTCGAGGGGCTGGTGCTCGCGCTCGCGGTCGTGGCGATCTACGTGCTGAAGCTCGTCGATCCCGACGCCGGGATCTTCGTGATCCTCGGCGTCGCCGTGGTGGGCGCGCTCGTCCTGTCGCTGCTGCTCATCCGCGAGGTGAAGCGCCGCCAGCGCGAACTCGCCGAGGCCAAAGGTGAGACCCCCGGCGTCTGGTGATCTCGGAGCGACGTTCGCCGAGAGTTCACTTTCGGGATGCGGGCGTCGCCTGACGGACACCTGCGGGTCACCTGAGATCCCTAGACAGAGAGCGGCACGTCTGCCGCAACTCCTCGTCGAAACAGGTCTCTTCCGTCATGCTCCCCACAGCTCTCCGCCGCGCCGGCGCGGGTGCGCTCGCCGCGGTGGTCGCCGCGACGCTGTGCGCCGCCGCGCTTCCGACATCCGCCGTTCCGGCCTACGCCCAGGACGACCCGAGCGTGAGCGAGGGGGCGACCCCCGCGCCGGAGCCGAGCCCCACAGAGCCGGCGCCGGCTCCGACGGCCGACCCGACCGAGACCCCCGCGCCGGAGCCGACTCAGGCCCCCGCTCCCGAGCAGACCGCCCCGGCTCCCGCCGAGACGACCGCGCCCGCGCCGGAGCAGACGCCGGATGCACCGGCCCCGGCCCCGACCGAGAGGGCCGCGGCACCGGTCGCGGGCACCGACGGCAACGCCGGCGCGCACTGGCCGCTGGTGATCACCGAGATCCAGGGTGACAACCCGGGCGCCGACGAGTACGAGTACCTCGAGGTCACGAACACCACCGACAAGCCGATCGACCTCGACGCCGCCGGCATCCAGGTCAGGTACCACACGTCGAAGTGGAACGCCGGCACCGTGCAGCCGCTGATCCACCTCGACGGCGAGGAGGATGCCCCGGCAGTGATCCCGGCCGGCGGCGTCGCCGTGTTCTGGATGAACTACGCCGACGGCGACCCCCGCCGGGCGCTCACGAAGGATCAGTTCCGCGCGTTCTACGGCCTGACGGATGCCGCCGCGCCGGTCTTCCGCTTCGGCCCGCAGGGCGGGTTCGCGAACAGCGGCAACCGCGGGTTCAGCCTGACGGATGCCGCGGGCAAGACCCTCAGCCGGGCGTGGGTGCCCGCCGACGACGGCAACGGCTCGACGCCGTGGAACGCGCAGTTCGGTGTGCCCGATCTGATCGGCAGCCCGGATGCCCGCCTCCTGGACTACGACGTGACCGGCGCGGCCGCCGCGCCGACGCCCGGCACGATCACCGTGGCGCAGGTGACCAGTGCGCTCACCAAGCCGACCGACCCCGACTCGGACGGTCCGCTGCTGCAGATCACCGAGGTGGCGCCCGACACCGCGAACGTCGCCGGCTCCGACGCCTACGAGTACATCGAGGTCTACAACGCCTCGGACAAGCCGGTGGACTTCGGCGACTACGTGCTCGCCTACCTCACCACCGACAACGACCTGACCAGCCCGAAGGCGCTCTCGTCGACCCTGTGGCCCGCAGGTCCCGGCGAGCCGACGATCGCCGCCGGAGGGACGCTGGTGCTGTGGATCCAGAACCCGGCCGTCGTGGCCGCCGGACTCACCGTCGCCGACTTCAACACGGCGATGGGCAGCGACCTGAAGCTCGGCGAGAGCATTCTGACCATCGCATCCGGCGGTATGGCCAACGGCGGATCCCGCGGCCTGCAGCTGCAGACGAAGTCGGGCCACGTGGTCTCGCGCGCCTTCTACTTCGATGACGCGCAGACCACGCCGACGACCGCCATCCAGTACGTGTGGAACCCGGCCGACCCGGCGACGATGTGGACTCCGGCCGATCCGGCCGGCAGCACGCAGGCGATCCTGGGTCTTGCGGCCCCGACGCCCGGGAAGGTGACCGACGCGCAGGTCGCGCCGTCGTTCGTGCCCTACCCGGATGCCGGGACGGCGCCGAAGATCGTCGATCTCACGGGCGGGTCCGAGGTGCCCGATTCGGGCGGCATCGAGCTCGGCTTCGACATCACCGACGACGTGCTGGTGCGCCGGGTGACGCTCACGCTGAAGGACAGCCTGGGCGGCACCGAGCAGCGCAACCTCACCTTCAGCGCGGCGGGACGCTATCTCTACTCGATCCCGGCCGTCGACGTGTACGGCAAGCGCTGGGTGGAGTACTCGGTCACCGCCGGCGACGGCATGCTCGAGACCACGCTCGGCCCGGTGCGGATCGTGCTGGACGACTCGCCCATCGAGCCCGTGCGGCTGAACGTGGCCGACGGGCAGTACGTCAACGCCCAGACGCCGATCGTCGGCACCACCGACGGCGACCCCGGCAAACTCACGACCGGGGTCGATGGCACGCCGTTCGGCGACGCCCGCCCGTCGCTCGAAAGGGCGCCGAGGTTCGCGATCGAGGCGACCAGCACCGATTCGTTCTTCCGCAACGGTCTCAAGCTCGGCGACGACGTGCTGAAGATCTTCGACGAGGGCTACTACGACCGCATCGTCACGGTCGACGCCGAGGTGCCCGTGGACCAGGTCGTCCGCGGCGAGAAGCTCACCCTCGGCGTGTACGCCGGTACCAAGGCCTGGCCCGAGCCGAACCTCGACGAGAACAACGACGACTTCGTCATGATGAACCCGCGCCTCGTGCTGCCGGACGGCCGGGTGCTGCATCCGACGCTCTGCACCGGAGCGGGCGAGGGCAAAGAGCCCGTCGAGCGGGCGTGCCCGGCGGATGCCGCGGAGCGTATCGCGCTCAGCGACGCGAACCTCGTCTACATCCTCTTCACCTTCGACATCCCCGAGGACGCCTTCGACTCGGTCTCGACGCTGTGGGACACCACGACCGTCGCGGACGGCGAGCACGTCGTCACGGCATCCGAGGGGGAGCGCACCGCGACGCGCACCGTGCGTGTCGACAACACCGCGCCCCGCATCGACAGCACGATCACCGACGGCCGCCAGTACCGCGGCGACTTCACGATCGACGCGGCCGTGACCGACGAGGGCTCCGGTTTCGACAGCGTCAGCGCGACGCTCGACGAGAAGGAGATCACGCTGCCGCTGAAGACCTCTTCGCTGACTCTCGAGCCCGGCGACCACGTCGCCGTGATCACCGCGAAGGACAGGGTCGGCAACAGCTCCACGAGCACGATCGCGTTCTCGACGGCGGACGAGAAGCCGCACACCACGCTGATCAGCCCGGCCGACGGCGCGAAGATCGACGCCGACAAGGTCGACCTGGTCGCCAGCCCCGGCTCCAACGTCGACGACCGCCTCGAGCTGTGCTTCGCGGAGGGCTACCGGTACGTCCCCACGGATGCTGCCGTGCAGGTCGCCACGGGCACCACGACAGACAGCCGCTCGAGCGACCGCGGCGACGCGAAGCCGCTCAGCGCCGACGACCTGGCGAAGCTGACCCGGATGGACGGCATCGAGGTCGCGGAGACCTCGAAGACCGCCATGCCGTATCAGCTGTTCACGATCGACGTCCCCGCAGGCGCGAAGGACGGATCGGATGCCAGGGTCGCCTGGGAGGGTTCCGCGAACGCCGACGCCAAGGTGCTGCTCTACGTGCAGGACGTGAAGGGCGGCTGGCAGGAGGTGGATCGCCACGTCACCACCGGCGGCGCACCCACCTCGTTCACCCTCGAGGCGCAGGTGCCCGTCGCCGGCCATGCGAAGGACGGCAGGATCACGTTCCTGGTGCAGCACTCCGAGGGGTGGGCCGCGACCGACCTCAGCGGCCGCGACTCGCAGGTCACGCCGTACAACGAGGGCGCGACGCCGCGCGACCAGTACGACTTCACGCTGGCCTGGGAGTCGGACACACAGTACTACAACAGCAACGAGGGCAAGCGCGCCGGCACCGGGGGAACGGATGCCTGGTACCAGCACCAGCTGAAGATCAACAGGTTCCTCGTCGACCAGCGCGACGACCTCAACCTGCAGTACGTCACGCACACCGGCGACATCGTCGACAACCAGAACGAGGAGCACCAGTGGCAGAACGCGGATGACGCGTACAAGATTCTCGACGACGCGGGAATGCCGTACGGCGTACTGGCCGGCAACCACGACGTCGGCCACTTCGAGGGGAACTACGGCCCGTACAGCTCGTACTTCGGCGAGAAGCGGTTCGCGAAGAACCCCTGGTACGGCGGCTCCTACAAAGACAACCGCGGGCACTACGACCTGGTGAGCGCCGACGGCGTCGACCTGCTCATGCTCTACATGGGCTGGCCCGATCCGAACGACACCGCCTCGAACTCCGAGGACATCGCCTGGATGAACCAGGTCATCCGGCAGTACCCGGAGCGCAAGGTGATGATCAACCTGCACGAGTACATGCTCACCACCGGCGGCCTCGGCCCGTTCCCGCAGCGGATCTACGACGAGGTCGTGGCGCCGAACGCGAATGTGATCGCGGTGGGCTCCGGGCACTACCACGACGCCTACACGCGCCTGGACGAGTTCGACGACGACGGCGACGGCGTCGCCGACCGCACCGTCACCTCGATGCTGTTCGACTACCAGGCGCTGCCGGAGGGCGGCCAGGGCTACCTGCGCCTGCTGCACTTCGACAACGAGAAGGGCCGCATCATCGTGCGCACCTACTCGCCCTCGCTGGACGACTTCGACTCGGATGAGGCGTCGCTGAACAGCCCGGCCGGGATGCAGGAGTTCGAGATCCCCTACGCCGCGGGCGGCATCCGCTCGGTGGCGAAGACCCTGTCGACCGACTCGTTCCGCGCCGACATCCTCACCACGAACCAGATCGACTGCGTGAAGGACGTCGTCAGCGGTGAGAAGACCTCCGTGACCTGGAAGGGCATCGGCCCGGCCAAGGGCAAGGCGGTGGCCCGCGCCGCCGCTGCTCCGGCCGAGCACGGCTGGTACGTGCGCACCACCGGCCCCTACGGCGGAGTCGAGTACAGCGAGGTCCGCACCTTCACCGCGACCGGCAAGCACGGCGGGAACAACGGCGGTGGCAACAACGGCGGTGGCAACAACGGCGGTGGGAACGGCGGCGGGAACAACGGCAACGGGTCGGGCGGCAAGGGCGGCGACGCCCAGGGCTCGGGCTCCTCGTCGTCCGGCGCCCTGGCGACCACCGGCGGTTCGACGGCCTGGCCGATCGCACTCGGCGCTGGCGCTCTCCTCGCGCTCGCCGCAGGCGGCATCCTGGTCGTCCGAGGACGACGCGACCGCCGGGTCGGCTGACCAGCGGCACCCGCCCTGCGCCGACGCCCCTCCTGAATCGCGAGATTCGGGAGGGGCGTCGTGCGCGCGACCTCAGCGCCCGAACAGTCCCTTGCCCTCTTCGTCGAGCAGTTCGTAGGCCTGGGCGAAGGTCTTCGGCATGCGGGAGGGCGGCAGGCCGGACTTCGCGAGCAGAAGACCCAGCACGCCCTGCGCCGGTGGTGTGAGCGGCTTGTCTCTGTTCGCGTGCGCCGGATGCGCCGGGGTCGCCTCCGGGTTCGGGGGAGTGAACGCCGCGGTGGTCTCGGGCCAGTCGGCGGGATGACGCGGTTTGGGCAGGTTCACCACCGAGAGCAGAGTGTTCGCGCCGGCATCCCGCGCGTTCAGCGGCTCCAAGCCGTGCAGCCGGTTCAGCGTGGCGATCACCGACCCGTGATGCATCTCGTCATGGATGATCGTGTTCCGTGCGGTGTAGGCGGACACCGCGATCGCCGGAACGCGGCATCCGAGTCGGTCGAAGCCGAAGCCCATCTCGCCGGCGCCGGCGTCGTCCGGCGGCGTCGCGGCAGGCGGGGGCACATGGTCGTAGCATCCGCCGTGCTCGTCGAAGGTGATCAGCAGCAGGGTGTTCACCGCGTTCGAGCCCTTCGCCGACGCACTGCGGCGGACCGCCGAGTAGACGTCGTGCACCAGTGCATCACCGGCCCGCACATCCGATTCGGCACTGTCGACGAACGTCGTGCCGTCGACCGCGCTCTCGCGCAGGGTGCCGAACGGCGGGTGGAAGTCGTTGTGGTCGTAGATCATCCGCGGTTCGATGAACGCGTACGCCGGGAGGGTGCCGTTCTTCGCGTCGGCGTAGAAGTCCTCCATGGTGCCGAAGCGGTCGGTCTTCCAGAACTTCTCCAGTACGGGCGCATGGATGAACCCGGTGAACGACACGATCTGCAGCTTGTCGAAGTAGATGCGCCATGACTTGCCGGCGCCTTCGAGGCGGTTGAAGATCGTCGGCGCGGGATCGGCCGTGAGCCACTTCTCATAGCCGCCCTCGAAGTGGTTCGTCACGAAGCCGTGCGAGGTGGAGGCGTGGAAGAAGGAGCGGTTGCAGAACGTCTGCGACGGCACCCCCGCGTACCAGTGGTCGAATACGGCGAACTCGCGCGCGAGGGTCGACAGCACCGGCAGCATGTCGGGCGAGAACGAGCCCATGATGTGCGAGACCTTCTCTGTGGACGGCGCCTCCCCGCGGCCGAGCTGGGTCAGGTGATGCGCGTAGTCGGTGACGAAACCGTCCATCGTCGGCTTCTTCGCCTGCTTCGGCGCGTTGTACGGCGCCTTCATCCTTTCCGCCGACACCGTCGCGTTCCCCGGCGGGTCGACCGTGCCGAAGAGCTGGGTGTTCACGTGCGGATACTCCTCGCCCGGATCGGGGTCGGGGAAGCTCATGATTCGATCGGTGGGACCCGAGTACACGTGCGCCGGCACGCGGGTGCCGTCTGGCGCGGTGTTCGCATGCTCGCCGAACGCCAGACCCGCGAACGTCTCGCCGGCGGGCAGGTCGTCCTTCGAGTACAGATAGCCGAGCAGGTTGTCGAAGGAGCGGTTCTCGCCCATCAGCACCACGATGTGGTCGAAGCCCGGCTGATGCCGCGGCGCGAGCGGCACGAAGTCGGGGTCGGCCTCGAACCGCTCGTCGCGCTGCGCGATCGAGGTCGCGATCGCCGCGCCTCCGACTCCGCCGACCGCGGCCCCGGCCACCGCCGCGCCGCCCAGCTTCAGGAACCCGCGACGGGAGGTGCGCCGCTGCGCGGCATCCGGCTCGGCGTTCTCGGCCTCCGGGACCGCGTCTTCCGCATCCATGCGCCGATCCTAGGGGCGCCGATGCGCGCGGTGGGGGATCCCGCCCCGTGCCCCGGTACCCTGGAACCCATGCTCAACATGGCCGAGGGCCTGTCCCGACTCGGCGCGCTCGCCGCGCATCCGGTCGTCCGCACCCTGGCCGACGCGTTCGCCGAGGCGGGCTTCGAGCTCGCCGTCGTCGGCGGCCCGGTGCGCGACGCGCTGCTCGGCCGGCCCACGCACGACCTCGACTTCACCACGAACGCGCGCCCCGACGACATCCTGCGCATCGTCACGCCGATCTCGACTGCCCAGTGGGACATCGGCCGTGCCTTCGGCACGATCGGCGCCCGCGTGCAGGGCGAGCAGGTGGAGATCACCACCTACCGCGACGACAGCTACGACGGCACCACCCGCAAGCCGGTCGTCGAGTTCGGCGAAGACATCTCGGGCGACCTGCTGCGCCGCGACTTCACCGTCAACGCGATGGCCCTGCAGGTGCCGGAGGTCAAGCTCGTCGACCCGACCTCCGGCGTCGAGGATCTCGTCGCCGGCGTCCTGCGCACCCCGATCGACCCGGCGGTCAGCTTCGGCGACGACCCGCTGCGGATGCTGCGCGCCGCGCGGTTCAGCGCCCAGCTGGAGTTCTCCATCGAGCAGGGCACCCGTCGTGCGATGGAGGAGCTGCGCGACACCCTGCGGATCGTGAGCCCCGAGCGCATCCAGGGAGAGCTGATCCGGCTGATGCAGACGGACGATCCGGTGCGCGGCATCCGGGTGCTGGTCGACACCGGTCTGATCGACCTTTTCCTGCCCGAGGTGCCGGCGCTGCGCCTCGAGGTGGACGAGCACCACCACCACAAGGACGTCTACGAGCACTCGCTGACCGTGCTCCGCCAGGCCATCGCACTGGAGAAGTCGCGCAACCCGGGGGCGGAGCCCGACGTGGCGCTGCGCATCGCGGCTCTGCTGCACGACATCGGCAAGCCCCGCACCCGCAGGCTCGAGCCCGGGGGAGGGGTGACGTTCCACCACCACGACGCCGTCGGCTCGCGGATGGCGCGCAAGCGCCTGCAGGCGCTGCGCTTCGACGGCGACACCATCGACGCCGTCGCGAAGCTGATCGAACTGCACCTGCGCTTCTTCGGCTACGCCGAGGGCGCCTGGACCGACAGCGCGGTGCGCCGCTACGTGCGGGATGCCGGTGATCTGCTGGAGCGGCTGCACATCCTCACCCGCGCCGATGTGACGACGCGCAACAAGCGCAAGGCCGCCCGCCTCGCGGGCGCGTACGACGACATCGAGCGCCGGATCGTCGAACTGCGCGAGCAGGAGGAGCTCGACAGCATCCGTCCGGAGCTCGACGGCAACCAGATCCAGCAGATCCTCGGCATCGCGCCGGGGCGCGAGGTCGGCGAGGCGTACCGCTTCCTGCTCGACCTGCGGCTGGACGAGGGCGTCGTCGGCCCGGATGCCGCGGAGCAGCGCCTGCGCGACTGGTGGGCCGCGCGCGCCTGAAGCTGTGGATGAAGAGCCCCGGCGCGGAGCCCTCATCTATGCTGAAGTGCCGAGAGTGCGGCGACGGTGCCGCACGCACGCGCACGCGCGCAGGAAAAGGCGGCAGATCGCGTCGTGAAGAAGGGGGTGCGCCGTGGAGAGCAGACGCACGACCCGAGGTGACGGGCACGGCAACCTCCGCAACGAGGTCGAGAGCATGCTGAGCACGGCCATCGTGACCGGTGAGCTCGCACCGGGGACGCTCGTCTCCGTCCCGTCGCTGGCGGCGCAGTTCGCCGTGTCGGCCACGCCGGTGCGCGAGGCCATGGTGAACCTGCAGAACCGCGGCTTCGTCGAGCCTGTGCGCAACAAGGGCTTCCGCATCACCCGGATGAGTGAGCGCGAGACGCGGGAGATCACGACCCTGCGTGCCTGGATCGAGTCAGATGCCGTGGCCGCGATCGCCCAGGACTTCCCGCGGGAGCGGATCGCGGAGTTCCGCGCGCTCGCCGACCTCGGAGTGCAGGCGGTAGACCAGGGCGACCTCGCCGGCTACCTCGACGCCGACCGGAACTTCCACCTCGAGGTGCTGGCGCTGCTCGACAACCGGCGACTGCTGCAGCTGGCCACGACGCTGCGGCAGGAGACACGACTGGGCTGCCTGGCTTCCCGCATCGGAACGCCCGAGCTGCGGCAGTCCGCCACGGAGCACCACCTGATCCTGGATCGGCTGATGGACGGTGACTCCGCCGGCCTGTCCGCCCTGATGCGCGATCACGTGCTGCGCGACGCGCCCGCCGTGCCCGCCGCGGACTGACCCTCCGCGCCCGCGGGTTCCGCGCGGGTGCCCGCCATCGCGACGGCGAACGCGCGCGCGAGCGCCTCCCGCACCACGGTGATCATCGGGGTGTCGGCGGTCGTCTCGCGTGCGGCGCTGAAGATCTCGCGCCCCGACGTCATCTGCAGCCGCTGCCGCGCGGCATCCGCGTGCACCGATGACAGGATCAGCTGCGGCAGGATGCTGACCGCCTGACCCGCCTCGATCATCCGCAGGTGGGTGACCAGGTCGTTCGTCTCGTATCGGACGTCGGGCTCGAAACCCGAGGCGCGGCACAACTGGGTGAGCCAGATGCGAGACGCGGTGCCGCGGGGTTCGGCGATCCAGGGATGCTCCGCCGCCGCTGCGAGACCGGTGACGTGCAGCGGGCCGCTGCGCGGGGTCACCAGGTACGGGGCATCCGCCCCGAGGGTGACGTGATCGAGCCCTGCGCGACGGGGCCGGAGCACGCCGGGGTACTGCTCCGCGATGACGAGGTCGAACTCACGGGCGGCGGTCTCGAACAGGCCCTGCTCGGGTTCGCGCTCGACCAGCTCGACCCGCAGCTGCGGGTGGTGCTGCGCCAGATCGGCGATCGCGCGCGGCAGCACGGTGTGCGAGACGGACTGGAAGACGGCGATCCGGCAGGTGCCGGTCACGGTGTCGGCGTGTGCGCTGAGTTCGGCGGATGCCCGTTCGATCCGGTCCAGGATGTCCGCGGCCCTGTTCGCCAGAAGCTCTCCCTGCGGGGTCAGCTGCGCGCGCCGCCCCGTCCTGCGCAGCAGTGCGGTGCCGGCCTCGCGCTCGAGCATGGCGATCTGCTGCGAGATGAACGACGGGGAGTATGAGAACGCTCGAGCGACCGCCGACAGGGTGCCGCGCTGCTGGAACTCGTAGAGGAATCGCATCCGGCGCAGATCGAGCATGGATCGTATCCTCCGTTGTGAAGTATGAGTTCACTGCATTGGTGAGATTCTGCCACTTTCGCTTAAGGCTGGGGCCCGGGCACACTGGGGCACAAGACACCGGCCCCGGCTTCCTCCTGGGCGCCGGACCCCGGGGTGAAAGAGGACTGATCATGAGCGTGGCCCTCACATCGACCGCTCTTCGACGTACGTCAGCGGCAGGATCGGTGAGCATCGAGCCCACCGGCGTCGATCGCGTGCTGTACGACATCGTCGACGCGGCCCACGAGTCGCTGAGTCATGCGGTCGCGGACGACCTGCGCGGTGCCATCCTCACCGACCGTCGGGCATGGCAGGCGCTGTCCGTCCGTCCGCCGCTCAGGGAGCCGCTCGCGATCCGCGCCGCGGAGGGAACCCAGCTGCGCGAACTGCTGCGGGTGCTGCTGGCCGTGGTGCGCACCGGCTCTCCCGCTGACGTCAGCTTGAGCTGGCCTCTGTCGGACCGCCTTCACCGCACCCTGCAGCGCGCCGGCGCCGAGGTGCGCGTGGAGACCCTGCAGACCTGGGGATGCCGTGTCGCGCACGGCGGACACCGCCTGCGCGTCGTCGGGCCGCGGCTGTCGCGCTCGACCGTGCTGCGGCGCGCCAGGCTGGACGCCGAGGCCTGGACGGCGGGAGCGGACACCGCCGACGTCGACATCGCGGGGCCGGGTGAGATCGAGCGGCTGGCGCTGTCCGCCGCCTCGCTGCGGTCGTCGTCCGACCGGATCGGAGCGGTGCTCAGCCGGCGGTGATCGTCGCCAGCGCCTCGCGCAGCTGGTCGCCCGAGGCGCCGCCAGGCCACATGCGCACGATGCCGCCGGAGGTGTCGACGAGTGCCGTCATCGGCGGCTCCTTGACCGCGTAGTCCCGCCAGATGGCGCCGGTGCGGTCGACCAGCACCGGGCCGGTCACGTCGCTGTCCTTCAGATACGTCTGGATCGTGTCGCTCGGCTCGTCGAGGGCGATGTGGACCACCAGCACGTCGTCGCCCAGTTCGCTGGAGAGCGCGCTCAGGTCGGACTCGAGGTCCGTGCACTGGGTACACCACGTCGACGTGAACTGCAGCACCAGCGGGCGCGCCGTCCACAGCGACGCGAGGTCGACCTCCGTGCCGTCGACCAGCTCGCCCGTCGCCTTCGGTGCGGGCACGGCATCCGCCGCGGCCACGAAGCGGTCGGCAGAGGGTGTCTGCGACGGCAGTGCGTCGGCGCCGCCGCGAGGGCTCTGAGAGCAGCCCGCCAGCATCAGGGAGCCGATCAGCAGAGCTGCCGCCGCGAAGCGGGCAGCGGCGCGGGTGCGTGCGGTCATCATTCGCCTTCCTGCACGGACGAGGGATCGCCCAGTGCCGGGTATCCGAGCCGGAAGGGCCCGGAGTCGTCTCGCTGGTACTCGGCCTCGCCGAGGGATCGGTCCCCGATCCGGAACGTGTAGGTCGTGCCGGCCGTCAACTCGGCAGCAGAGAAGGAGAACTCGCAGAAGGTGGGGACGCGTGCGACGGTGCCGTAGTCCTTGTCATCGGCGCGCTGCGCCGTGCCCGGCTGCAGGGTGAGCTCGGTCACCACGTCCTCGCCCTCGGAGATCGTCAGCACCGCACCGGAGTGCACGAAGAGGTATCGGGCAGAGCCCGAGCAGTCGGAGTCGGGCGCGCGCAGAGCGCCGTCCCGGACGATCAGGACCGCGTCGCCGTCGCCACCCGCGGCGTCGGCGGGTCCGGCGCATCCGGTCAGGCCGCCGATGAGCGCACCGACGGCGGCGATGGTCGCGAGCGAGCCGGCGCCGGCGCGTGCGGGTCGCCGCTGCGTCGGAGTGGTCATCCTGACATCCTTCCCGATGCACGTGGTGCCCCGCCCTGCGGCGGGACACCACGTGCTCATCGATCGCGAAGTGCGCTCGGGTCAGTTCCCGTTCGCCGCGTTCATCTTGTAGGTGACGGTCTGGGTGGCCGTCGGGTCGTTCTCGCTCGTGATCGTGACGGTGACCGTCCCGCTCGCGTTCGAGGAGTTCCCCGTGCGCTTCACGTACACCGGCACCTTGATCGTCTCGCCCGCCTGGGCGGTGACGATGGAGCTCGGAGTCTGCACCTCCCAGGCGCCCTTCGCCCCGCTGAACGAGGTGGTCACCCGGTAGATGTCGCCGTTCGCACGGGCGTCGGACACGGCCGCGCCGGTGTTGGTCACCGGAACAGTCAGCGCGCGCAGGCCGTCCTGCATCTTGCCCGACCACGCGCCCTTGCCGATCTGCACGCCGCGGGCCTGCGGGCCCGCGCCGTCCAGCGAGCGCACGGCGACCTTGTAGTGCAGGATGCCGCGGTCGTCGACCTTGCGGTCCACGATGTAGAAGTGCAGGCGGTTGACCTCGTCGACGTACTCGAACTCCGAGCCCGAGTCGTTGCCGGCGTGGAACAGCGCGTCGTTCAGCTGACGCTGGTCACCGCGGGTGATCGGCACCGGCACGCCGTCGGCGCGCACGTAGTCGAGCGTGTCGATGTCCTGCGGGTTGGCGTCGATCGTCCAGATGAACGGGTTGCGGTCGGCGTTCTTCGTCTTGGCGATCATCACGCCGCTGTCGGGCTGGAACGAGTCCGTGCCCATGCGGTCGATCACCTCGAGCGTGTAGTTGTCGTACCCGCCGCCGTCGCAGTCCCAGAAGCCCTTCGCACGGCGGTCGCAGACGTTCTTGTCTCCGCCGTCGAGCTTCAGGTTGACGCCGAGCGTGACGCCGTCCTCCTGCAGCTCGCGGGACTGCAGATCGGTGGTGATCGAGCCCAGCGCCGACAGCTCGCTGCGCGTCAGGTCGATGTAGCTGGACGTGTCGATCATGCCGAGCTTGATGCGGTTGCGCAGCGCGACGCCGGCCGGCTGCGAGCCACCCGCGACCGAGGGGACGTTCCAGCGCGTGTGAGTGCCGCCGGGGCCGTTGAACGATCCGCGGGCGAGCACGTCGAACGGGCCGGAGGTGTCGCGCAGCGGTCCGCCGTCGGCGTTGTCGGTGCCGTACGGGTTGCCGTAGTTGTCCGCGATCCCGAGGATGTGCGAGAACTCGTGCGCGAACGTGCCCATGCCGCTGGACTCGGCCTGCGTCGAGTTGCCGGCGCGGATGACGTTGCCGCTGCCGTCGGTGACGGGGAAGTTGGCGTTCGGCCAGTGGCTGACGGCTGCGGCCCAGCTCGTCCACGGGACGTACCGGGTCTTGACCCAGTTGGCCATCTCGTTGCCGTTCTGGTCGTAGGCCTTGCCGTCGGCATCGCGCGGCGGACCGAACTCGTCGGTCACGTCCTCCTTCGTCGGGAAGAGCATCTGACCGAACTCCTCCCACGTGCTGGACTCGTCGTGTCCGGCCGTGACGTAGAACACCTCGTCGAACTCGCCGAGCGGGTTGGAGTTGCCGATGTCGGCACCCCAGAGCTTCAGCGCGTCGGTGCGGATGTCCTTGTTGCAGGTGTCGCCCTTGGGACAGAACGCGGCGTTCGGCTTGTTGAACGAGTCGTTCAGGCCGTACTCCTCGATGTTGCCCGGCATCCGGTAGGGACCGAACGCCTTCAGGTCGACGCTGAGGCGTCCGCCCGTCTGCTCCATCCAGTACTCGTTGATGGTGCGCCCGTGGTTGAGCTCGTTGGGGGTGTTCAGCAGGTTGCGGTAGAACTCCGGGACGTCTTCACGGGGGACGGAGTTCGCCAGTCCCGAGGGCGTGCCGAAGACGTCGGCGTTCTCCTTCTGGCTGATCACGAAGTCCTGGTTCTGGAAATCGAGCAGGACGATCGCGCCGTTGAAGTGCCGCTTCGAGCCGGTGGTCTTGTCGGCCCAGTCGGTGCCAGGGATCGGGGTGTAGTCGTCCCAGGTCATGTCGTCCATGTTGACCCAGTTCTGCGGGTCCACCGGATTCAGGACGTCGGGATCGATGCCGCGGTCATTCGCCGCTTGGGCGCCACCGCCGCCGAGCAGCATCATGCTGGCCGCTGTGGCGGCGACGACCAGCGCGGCAGCCGCTCGGCGTCTGCCTGACCGCGGAAGGCGGTCGGTCGATGAGGATGCCAAGGCTTTCTCCATTCGCTTCGGTTCGGTGTTGCGCGCGACTCGCCTCGTCGTCGGTTGACGAGCGGATCGAGAGATCCTCGGTGACCTCGGGCAACGTCAGTAGCATTGCACTGATCTGCGAGTTCATGAAGAGAAATCTAGGAATCAGATGTGAGGCCTGCGGGAATGAGGCGTCAAAACGACGATAAAAACCAGCTCAAGTCATATAAATACAGAAAGCGCCCGAGATCAGTGTCAAAGCAGACACCCGACCTCTAGGCGCAAGTAGAATATTAGTATAAGCTGAACCCACGTCGGCTCCACCGGCGCACACAGCAACGAACGACCGCCGCTGGGTGGTGCTGCAGGGTGAAGCCGCTCTGCGGGCACTGGCGGTGATCGGACCCGACACCAAGGGATACATCTATGTCAATGCAGACATCCAGGCGTGGGCGCCTTCTCACCACGGTCGGAGCGCTCGGAATCACCGCACTGGTGCTCTCCGGCTGCGCCACCAGCACCGGTGACACCGGTGACAAGGTCGGGGACTCCGGAGGCGGCGGCGACGTCGTCGTCGGCACCACCGACAAGATCGTCTCGCTCGACCCGGCCGGTTCGTACGACAACGGCTCCTTCGCCGTGATGAACCAGATCTACCCGTTCCTGCTGAACAGCAAGTACGGCACCGCCGAGGTCAGCCCCGACATCGCCGAGTCGGCCGAGTTCACCGCGCCGACCGAGTACACGGTCAAGCTCAAGTCGGGCCTCAAGTTCGCCAACGGCAACGACCTCACCTCGAGCGACGTGAAGTTCACGTTCGACCGCATGCTGAAGATCGCCGACCCGAACGGCCCGTCCTCGCTGCTGAACAACCTCGCTTCGGTCGCGACCCCCGACGAGACCACCGTCGTCTTCACGCTGAAGAACGGCAACGACCAGATCTGGCCGCTGATCCTCTCCAGCCCGGCCGGCCCCATCGTCGACGAGGACGTCTTCTCGCCCGACAAGGTCACCAGCGACGACGACATCGTCAAGGGCAAGGCGTTCGCCGGTCAGTACACGATCGACTCCTACAAGGTGAACGAGCTCGTCTCGTACAAGCCGAACCCCGACTACAAGGGCAGCCTCGGCGCAGCGGAGAACACCAGCGTGCAGGCGAAGTACTACGCGGACGCCTCGAACCTGAAGCTCGCGATCGGCAACGGCGACATCGATGTGGCGTTCCGCAGCCTGTCGGCCACCGACGTCGAGGACCTCGGCAAGAACGACAAGGTCAAGGTCGTCGACGGACCCGGCGGCGAGATCCGCTACATCACGTTCAACATCGACACGATGCCGTTCGGCGTGAAGACCTCCGACGCCGACGCGGCCAAGTCGCTCGCCGTGCGCCAGGCGATGGCCGACCTGATCGACCGCGCCGCGGTCGCGAAGGACGTCTACAAGGACACCTACAGCCCGCTGTACTCCTACGTGCCTGAGGGCATGCCGGGTGCGACCACGCCGCTGAAGGACCTCTACGGCGACGGCAACGGCGCACCCGATGCCGACAAGGCGGCCAAGACGCTGGCGGATGCCGGCGTGCAGACCCCGGTCACGCTGAACCTGCAGTACAACGGCGACCACTACGGCCCGTCCTCGGGTGACGAGTACGCCGCGTACAAGACGCAGCTCGAGAAGGGCGGCCTGTTCAAGGTCAACCTGCAGCAGACCGAGTGGGTGCAGTACTCCAAGGACCGCACCGCCGACGTGTACCCGATGTACCAGCTGGGCTGGTTCCCGGACTACTCGGACGCCGACAACTACCTGTCGCCGTTCTTCATGACCGAGAACTTCCTCGCGAACCACTACGACAACAAGGCCGTCAACGACGCCATCGTCAAGGAGCAGACCGAGACCGACCAGGCCGCGCGCCTCGACCAGATCGGTCAGATCCAGGAGATGGTGGCGAAGGACCTGTCCACGCTGCCGATCCTGCAGGGCAAGCAGGTCGCGATCGTGGGCAAGGACGTGAAGGGCACCACCCTCGACGCCTCGTTCAAGTTCCGGTACGCGCCGCTGACGAAGTAACGCGTTCCGCTCCCGGGGATGCCGCAGCGATGCGGCATCCCCGGGATGCGCTCGCCCGAAGAACGCAAGAAGGTACCCCATGACCGTCGATTCCGTCGACGCCCTCACACCGGTTCTGCCCCGCAGCCGCTCCGCCGGCGGCGGACTGTGGCGCTACATCGTGATCCGGCTGCTGCTCATCATCCCCACTGTCCTGATCCTCGTGACGACGGTCTTCTTCCTGATGCGGATCACCGGCGATCCCATCACCGCCGCACTCGGCGGCCGTCTTCCCGCCGATCAGCTCGCCCAGCGCATCCACGATGCCGGGTACGACCGTCCGCTGTTCGTGCAGTACTTCGAGTACCTCGGCAACCTGCTGCGCGGCGACTTCGGCACGACTCTCACGGACCGGCGTCCTGTGACCGAGATCCTGCTCCAGTACGGCTCGGCCACGTTGGAGCTCGCGATCTACGCCCTCATCGTGGCGCTGCTGATCAGCATCCCGCTCGGCCTGATCGCTGCCTACCGTCGCGACCGCTGGCAGGATGCCACGCTGCGCGTGATGGCGATCCTCGCCTACGCCACCCCCATCTTCTTCGCGGGTCTGCTGCTCAAGCTGATCTTCGCGGTGTGGCTGGACTGGCTGCCCGTCTCAGGCCGAGGGAGCACCCGCACCGAACTGCTCATGGCAGGGATCGACACCCCCACGGGCATCTATCTGCTCGACGCGATCCGGCTCGGCAACGGCGCCGCGATCGGCGACGTGCTGCAGCACGCCATCCTGCCGGCGATCGCGCTGGGCCTGCTGACAGCCGGCGTGTTCCTGCGCCTGATCCGCACCAATGTCATCGGCACGCTCGGGCAGCAGTACGTGACGTCCGGCCGTTCCCGCGGTGTCAGCGAGTACCGTCTGCTCACCAAGCACGCCTACCGGCCCGCGCTGATCCCGATCATCACGGTGATGGGCATGCAGATCGCGATGCTGCTCGCCGGCGCCGTGCTCACCGAGAGCACCTTCGAGTGGAAGGGCATCGGGTTCATGCTCGCCGAGTACCTGAAGGCGCGTGACTTCGTCGCCGTGCAGGGCATCGTCGTGATGATCGCCGTGGTCGTCGCGGTGACGAACTTCATCGTCGATCTCGTCGCCGCGGCCATCGATCCGAGGGTGAGGTACTGACATGGGTGTCATCCCCGAATCCACCGACCTGCCCACCCCGAAGACGGAGGCGCTCGCCTCGGTTCCGCCGCAGAAGAAGCGCTGGACCGAGCGGCTGCCCGTGGTCTCGCACCTGCGGCAGAGCGTCGGCCTGCAGCGCGGGATGCTGGTCACCGGCCTGGTCATCTGCACCGTGTTCGTGCTCGTCGCCGTGTTCGCCGGCGTGCTCGCCCCGTACACCTGGGCGCAGCAGCAGACCGCCGACGGAGTCTCGTTCGGCACGCAGCAGCCGCCGAACGCGATGAACCTGCTCGGCACGACCGTCTCGGGCTTCGACGTGCTCTCGCGCGTGATCTGGGGTGCGCAGACCGCGCTCCTGGTCATCATCGCCGCCATCGTGTGCTCGATCTTCCTGGGCATCGCGCTGGGCCTGATCTCGGGCTACTTCGGCGGATGGCTCGATCGCATCCTCGTCGTGATCGCTGACGCGATCTACGCGTTCCCGTCGCTGCTGCTCGCGATCGTCATGTCGATCGTGATCAGCCAGGGCAAGTCGACCCTCTGGGGCGGCATCATGGCGACCGCGATCGCGATCACGGTGGTGTTCGTTCCACAGTACTTCCGTGTGGTCCGCGCCGAAGTGGTGCGCGTGCGCGCCGAACCGTTCGTCGACTCCGCGAAGGTGATCGGCGTCCCGACCCACCGCATCCTGCTGCGCCACGTGCTGCGCAACTCGGTGCGCACCCTGCCCGTGCTGATCACGCTGAACGCCTCGGAGGCGCTGCTGACCCTCGCCGGTCTCGGCTTCCTGGGCTTCGGCATCGAGGCGACGGCCGCGGCCGAGTGGGGCTACGACCTGAACCGTGCCATGGGCGACGTCACCAGCGGCATCTGGTGGACGGCTGTCTTCCCCGGTGTCGCGATCGTGCTGGTGGTGCTGGGCATCACCCTCGTGGGCGAGAGCCTGAACGACCTGAGTGATCCGCGATTGCGCACCCGTCGTCGCGCAGGAGGCAAGAAGTGATGCGCGTACTGAGCGACCGGAGGGAGCCGAAGTGACCGATGTCGCAGAGATCCGCGACCTGCGGGTCGTGTTCGCCACCGACGGCGAGCCCGTCGAGGCGGTGAAGGGCATCTCGCTGAGTGCGAGCGCCGGTGAGGTGCTCGCGATCGTCGGCGAGTCCGGGTCGGGCAAGACCGTCACCGCGAACACCCTGCTGGGCCTGCTGCCCGAGACCGCCACCACCTCGGGCGCCGTGATCGTGCGGGGCCGTGAGGGCGGGGAGACCGACATCGTGCACGCCTCCCACGCGAAGCTGCGCGCGATGCGCGGGCGCGATGCCGCGATGGTGTTCCAGGAGCCGTCGACCGCGCTGAACCCGGTGTACACCGTGGGCTGGCAGATCGCCGAGGGCATCCGCGCGCACACGAAGCTGTCGAAGAAGGATGCCCGGGAGCGGGCCATCGACATCATGCGGCGCGTCGGCATCCCCTCGCCCGAGCAGCGCGTGGACGACTACCCGCACCAGTTCTCGGGCGGCCAGAAGCAGCGCATCGTGATCGCGATGGCGCTGGTGCTGAACGCCGGGCTGATCATCGCCGACGAGCCGACCACCGCGCTGGACGTCACCGTGCAGGCCGAGATCCTCGACCTGCTGCGCACCTGCCGCGACGAGTTCGGCGCGACGATCGTGCTGATCACGCACAACATGGGTGTGGTCGCCGACCTCGCCGACCGCGTGATCGTGATGTACCAGGGCGACATCGTCGAAGAGGCCCCCGTGCGGGAACTGTTCGCGAACCCCCGCGAGGAGTACACCAGGAAGCTGCTGGCCGCCGTCCCGCACGTCGGGCAGGGCAAGTCCGCGTCGGTCGCTTCCTCTCCGGTCGTTGAGCGAGCGCAGTCCACCACCTCGGATCCTGAGCGAGCGCAGTCCACCACCTCGGATCCTGAGCGAGCGCAGCGAGACGAAGGACCGCACGTGGCGCCGCCCGTCCCCGCGGGCAGTCTGATCGTGGCATCCGCCGCCGAGATCGGGTACCCGGGCCGCTTCGGCCGGGGTGCGGTCGTGGCCGTGAAGGGTGTGGACTTCCACGTCGCGCCCGGCGAGGTCGTCGGTCTGGTGGGGGAGTCCGGATCGGGCAAGACCACGATCGGGCGCGCGGTCGTGGGCCTGACCACGGTGCTCGGCGGATCGCTGACCGTGCTCGGGCACGAGATGAAGGGCGCGAAGCCGCGCACTCTCACGCCGCTGCGCCCGCAGATCGGATTCGTGTTCCAGGACCCGGCGACCAGCTTCAACCCGCTGCTGACGATCGCGGAGTGCGTCGCCGAGCCGCTCGTGGTGCACGGGCGGGCATCCAGCCTGTCGGCCGCCCGTCCGCGGGTGAACGAGCTGCTCGACGCGGTGCGACTGCCCACGAACTTCGGTGACCGGTACCCGCACGAGCTGTCCGGCGGTCAGCGTCAGCGCGCGTCGCTGGCCCGTGCCCTCGCGCTCGACCCGAAGCTGCTGATCGCCGACGAGCCGACCAGTGCGCTGGACGTGTCGGTGCAGGCGACGGTGCTCGAGCTGTTCACGCAGCTGCAGGCCGAGCTGGGCTTCGCGTCGCTGTTCATCAGCCACGACCTGGCCGTGATCGATGCCGTGTCGGATCGCATCATCGTGCTGCAGCAGGGCGAGATCAAGGAGCAGGGCACTGCGGCCCAGGTGCTCGGTGATCCGCGCGACCCGTACACCCGCGAGCTGCTCGCGGCACTGCCCGTGCCCGACCCCGTGACTCAGGCCGAGCGTCGCGCGCAGTGGGAGTCGGTCCGCCGGCGGTAGCCCGCGCGCATCCCTCGAGAAACCAGTTCCCGCACGAGAAACCGCTCCGCAGCGTGTTTCTCGTGCGGGAACTGGTTTCTCAGCATCCGTGCCCTGGGGCCTCAATAGGCGGGAGGGCGCCACCGAACTGCGGGATCGGGGCGAAGGATGAGGACGTCTCCGGGTTGGAGGCCGCGGTACGCGGGGCGACTGCGCAGCGGCTCCAGGCCGTTGTTGTAGCTGATGACGCTGTAATAGTCGGTGAAGCAGAAGCGCTCGTAGATCAGGTCGTACACGTCGCCTGGCGCGACCGTGTAGCTGACGATCTCACCTGCCGCGTTGCGCTTCACGGTGCCCTTTGCGAACTCCCGCGGCCCGAGGTCGGTCAGCTCGCCGTCGAGCACCCCGGTGACGGTGCCGCCACCCTCGTTGTAGTAGCCGGTCCTCCTGCCGTCCTGCACCAGCGAGATCGACGGGCGCGGCGATGGGCACGGGTCTTCGGGGGCGGCGACCGGCGTCGGCGTGGGCGTGGGACTGACGCGCACCTCTGCGGGCGTCGTCGTGACCGGAGTGGGCTTCTCCGAGGAGCCCGAGGCCCGGGTCGGGGAAGGCGAGGAGGCGAGCATCCCGCCGATCGCGGGCGAGGCGATGGCGACCAGTCCCGCCACGATGGCAGCCGACGCCACCCAGGTGGCGATCCTGGCCGTGCGGTTCATGCGTTGACGCTATCGAGTGCTCACCGACATCGCCAGTGTCGGGTCGCACGCGCTCCGGCGGAACTCGCGGGCGCGGGAGGAGGACCGCGGTAGAGTCCTCCTCCCGAAGGCGAGGCCTCCTCCCGTGGGCGAGCGGGGCGCCCTCGATGTCCGAGCCCTCGCGTACCGTCGCTCGCGTGACCGACACCACCCTGACGAACGACAGCGACGCGCTCGCCGGACTCGACGCCGCCCAGCTGCAGGCCGTCGAGCACGGGGACGGGCCGCTGGTGATCGCCGCCGGCGCGGGCACCGGCAAGACGCGGGTGCTCACCTCACGGGTCGCGCGGCTGCTGCAGGCGGGGGTGGCGCCGGAGCGCATCCTACTGCTGACGTTCACCCGACGCGCAGCGGCATCGATGATCGGCCGTGCGGCCGCGCTGTGCGATGACCCGCAGGCGGCCCAGCGCATCGCGGGCGGCACGTTCCACGCGGTGGCGCACCGCATCATCGCCGAGCACGCGCAGCACCTCGGGTTGGCGGATGTCACGGTGCTCGACCCCGACGACGTCATCGACCTGCTCGACCTGCTCAGGTCGGAGTTCGGCCTCGATGGCACCGAGAAGCGGCTGCCGACCACCCGCACCATCGCCGACATCGGCTCACGCGCGATCAACACCGGGATCCCGGCGCGGAAGGTCATCGAGGAGCAGTTCCCCTGGGGGCTCGAGCACGCCGACGACATCCTCGCGCTGCTGCGGCACTACAGCGCCCGCAAGCGTGAGCGCGGCCTGCTCGACCTCGACGACCTGCTCATCGCGTGGCGGGCGCTGGTGCGCGATCCCGACGTCGGTTCGCGACTGCGCGCGCGGTGGGACTGGGTGCTCGTCGACGAGTACCAGGACGTCAACAGCCTGCAGGTCGACATCGTGCGCGGACTCGCCCCCGACGGGCGCGGTCTCACAGTCGTCGGCGATGACGCACAGGCGATCTACGGCTTCCGCGGCGCCAGCGCCGGGCACCTGCTCGACCTGGCATCCGCCTTTCCCGACACCACTCTCGTGCGGCTGGAGCGTAACTTCCGCTCCACCCAGCCGATCCTCGACCTCGCGAACGAGGTGCGCCCCGGCGAGCTCGGGCTGCGGCTGCGCGCAGATCGGCCGGATGCCGGCATGCGGCCCTCCCTCGTCGTGTGCCGCAACGCCGACGACGAGGCGCGCACCGTCGCCGACCGCATCCTCGAGGCGCACGCCGACGGCCTGCCGCTGCGCGAGCAGGCGGTGCTGATGCGCACCGGCTCGCACAGCGCGCTCCTCGAGGTCGAGCTGAAGGTGCGGAACATCCCGTTCCACAAGTTCGGCGGCATCGGCTATCTCGAGACGGCGCACGTGCGCGACCTGCTGGCCGGATTCCGGGTGGTGCTCAACCCCTCCGACGAGGTGTCCTGGTACCGGCTGCTGACCCGGCACCGCGCGATCGGCAAGTCCTCCGCGCGCGGCCTCGCGGCGATCCTCGCCGACGGCGGCATGGAGCGGGCATCGGATGCCGTCGCCGCAGCGCCTGCGAAGGCGCGCACCGGCCTTGCGTCGACGCTTTCCCTACTGGGCGCCGTGGATGCCACGACGACCGTGCCAGAGCTGGTCGAGGCGTGCCGGGCGGCGGTCGACCCGCTGCTGCGCGCGCACTACCCGGACTGGCAGCGCCGGGTGACCGACGTCGACGGCATCGCCGAGGCAGCGGCCCGGCAGCCGGACCTGCGCACCTTCGTCAGCGAGCAGGCCATCGACCCGGTCGATGTCTCAGGCGACTGGGCCAAGAAGCCGCACCTCGACGAGGACTGGGTGACGCTCTCGACGATCCACTCGGCGAAAGGGCTGGAGTTCAGCGCCGTGCACGTGATCCGCGCGACCGACGGCGCGATGCCCTCGGACATGGCGCTGTCGTCACCGGCCGGACTCGTCGAGGAGCAGCGGCTGTTCTACGTGGGCCTCACCCGTGCCCGCGACACCCTCGACGTGTACGCGCCGGCGCGGCTGCCCACGCATCCGACCTCGTTCCTGGCCAAGCACGTCATCGCCAAGCCGAGCCGCTTCCTCACCGCCGAGGCCCGGGCACTGATGGACGCCGTCGACACCGCGACCGGCGAGGTGCAGGGCAGCGAGCCGGTGCCGGCCGGTGCGTCGGTGCCGGCCGCCCGCGTGCGACTGGACGAGTTCGACGACCTGTTCGCGTGACCGCGAGGGCCACCGGCCCCCAGCCCGTGCCGCGGTCAGAGCTCCTCGGAGAGCTCCTCGGTGTCGGGAAACGTGGAGGCGGCGGCATCCCCCCGCAGCGCCGCCTCCACGAGATAGGAGATGTCGATCGACACGATGCGCTCGGTCATGGCGCCGGCGTCTCCGGTGCGGTGGTCGGCAGCAGCGTGGGTTCCGGTGAGGCCGTGGGGGTCGGTTCCGGGGACTCCTGCCGTTGCGGCGCTCGTACGAACGGGGGCGTGGGCGCCTGCGCCTGCGACCCGTCGGCCTCGCCGGTGGTGTCGTCGAGGGGCGCGACCTGAAGCGGGTAGATGTTCCACAGCGGCTTGCCCGCGAGATCGCGCTCCGGCACCGTGTAGGTGCCGTCACCCTGGTCGTCCCACCCGTTCTGGAGGTCGCGGCTCTGCTTGCCGTACAGATTCAGAGGCGTGCCCTTGCCGGTGTAGATCTGCGCGCCGTCGATGAGCATGCCCTCGCGGTCGTACACGAACAGGTTCCCCACCTGCGCGCCGTCCAGGAGCAGGCCGTCCGGCGGCGTGTACTCGTAGCCGTCGTAGGCGTTGTACGTCGTCGCGCGGTTGCTGATCTCGGAGATCGCCCACGGGATCAGCAGCACGGCGGCGATCGTCGCGACCGTCGCGATGTGCCGGAAGACGTTGTTCGGCAGCCACCGGCCCCGGCCCCACTGCACGCTCACCAGCACGGCGACGATCACCGCGATCCACGCCACCAGATCGCGGGGCCAGATGTCGAAGCCCACCGCGAGTCCCAGGAACCCGTACAGGATCCAGCCTCGCGCCACCCACCACACGGGGCGCAGCGCGGCGAGAAGATCGAGCAGCCACGCGCCGAAGGCGGACGAGCGGATGCGGGCCGGCAGGCGCCCGATCCATCCGCTGAGGCGCGCATGCCAGGGGAGGTCCTGCACCGGAGCATCCGCTCGCTCCGGCAACCCGGCGGCCGCCCGCAGCTCCCGGGCGTACTCGACAGGATCACCCAGTTCGATGTCGCCGCCGCTGTCGGCGGCCTGATCGGTGAGGTCGCCGACCAGCCCGCCGGCCAGATCCTCGATGTCGTCCTCGGGGAGATCGGCGAGCTCGTCGCGGACGGCCGCGGCGAAGGCGCGGATGCGCTCGGCCGGCGAGGTGGTGAGGTCGTTCATCGCTGCGCTCCTGCTTCGGGTCGGGGCCGGAAGATGGCCGTGTCCTGCGTCTTGGCGTGCGGATGCAGCAGCCCCGACATCGCCACCGCGAACTGCACCCAGGTGTCGGTCTGCTCCTCGAGCATCCGCCTGCCCTGCGGGTTGATCGCGTAGTACTTGCGGTGCGGGCCGCCCTCCGAGGGGACGACGTAGCTCGACAGCGCTCCGCCCGAGTACAGCCGCCGCAGCGTGCCGTACACGGAGGCATCGCCCACGTCGCCGATGCCGGCATCCCGCAGGCGGCGCACGATGTCGTAGCCGTATCCGTCCTCGTCGCGCACCACGGCGAGGACGGCGAGATCGAGCACGCCCTTCAACAGCTGCGTCGTATCCATCGAGCCTCCTTCGGCACCGATCGGTGCGTTGCTTGGCACACTACCACGCGATGCACAGTAGTGCGGGAAAGACAAACGCGGAGGGTGTGTCACAGAGCCGACTGCGTCCCTATGATCAGTCTCAACGGCAGTGTGGGGGGATCGGAGGTCTGGCGTGCCCTCGTCGTGGTCGTCTTCCCGCGATGCATCCAGCGCGGCGTCGCGGATGCTGGTGGCGCGCGCACACGAAGAACTTGCCGCAGGCGAGCCGAGCGCCGCACATCTGCAGCAGGTGCGTCCGCTCGTACGCGAGTCGTGGGAGCGTTCGCTGGCGATGCGGGTGGGCATGGAAGATGAGCCCGTCTTGGAACTGCCCCACGGTGATCTGGAGGAGTTCCGCGCCGAGCATCCGTTGGCCGGGGTGATCGAGATGGTCCGCCGCCTGCTCTTGCCCGGCTCCCGAGAGGACTCCGGTGTGGTGATCGCCGTCGGTGATCGGGCCGGACGGATGCTGTGGATCGACGGAGACCTGGGCATGCGGGTCGGCTCCGGCGAGGTCGGCATCGTCGAAGGGGCGAACTGGGCGGAGGAGAGGATGGGGACGACGGCTCCTGGCACCGCACTGGTGCTGGGGCGTTCTGTGCAGATCCACGAGTACGAGCACTTCAACCGATCTATCCAGCCATGGTCCTGCTCGGCCGCGCCGGTGTTCGACCCGGAGACCCGGGAGATCCTCGGCGTCATCGACGTCACCGGCCGCGCGGAGGCGGCTTCGCCGCAGGCCGGCATGCTGATCGATGCCACCGCGCGCGCTGTCGAGGCGGAGCTGCTTGTGGCTCGTCTGCGAGCACGGGCACTCGCACCGGCGCGACCTGCGCCGGCGCACGCCGCGCGGCGCAGCACCTCCATCGCGCCGCCGACGCTGCAGGTGCTGGGCCGTTCGCGCGCGCGTCTGGAGAGTTCCTGTGGCGGGAGTGCCGTAGACCTGTCGCTGCGGCACGCCGAGATCCTGCTGATGCTCGCCGTGCACCCTCAGGGGCTGTCCGCCGAGCGGCTGGGAGAGGTCATCTACGGTGATCGCTCCTGGAGCGACACGCTGCGGCCCGAGATGGTGCGGTTGCGCAAGGTGTTGGCCGGGCTGGCCCTCGACCTGCACATCGAATCTCGGCCGTATCGCCTCACCGGGCCGATCGAAACCGATGCTCAGAACGTGCTCTCGCTGCTCGGACGCGGAGCGCACCGGGTCGCTCTTTCGGCATACAGGGGAGCGGTGCTCCCCGACTCGAGAGCGCCCGGCGTGGAGGAGTTCCGCGAAACGGTGCGCGCTTCTCTGCGCGAGGTGATGGTCGGCGAGGCCGCTCTGGATGTTCTTCTCAGCTATGCCGACACGGACGACGGGGCGGATGATCCGGAAGTGCTGCGCCTCTGTCTGAGGATGCTGCCGGCGCGATCGCCGAAGCGCGCCGCTCTGGTGGCGAGGGCTGAGCGTCTCGAGCGCGACTGATCCGAGATCGTTCGCAACCTCTTGCAACGTGTGCGGGCCTACCCTGTGTCCTGACGCACAGTCCCCAGCTGTTCACGTCACAGGCGAGGTGTTCTCATCCTCGCGACCGGGGGGACGGGGTGGGAGTCGTCCCCAGCGGCACCCACCCCCGAATCCTCCCGGTTCTGCGCTCCGATCGCAGGATCAGCGGAAGAAGAGCGCCATGCCGCCGAACAGTTGCGGCAGGATCCACAGCCCGGCGATCAGCGCGAAAGCGATGATCGTGATCCAGGGGATGCCTCGGCGCAGCCGGCGCCCCTGCGGGGCGACGCCCGGCGGGGGCGCCAGCATCCCGACCGGGGGAGCGAACGGCAGAGCGGATGCCGGAGCAACCGGGCCGACCGCGGCCGGCGCCGCCGCGGGCGGTAGATGGTCGTCCCGCCAGCGGGCCCACTGATCGAACTTCGTCAGCAGCGCACCGACCGTGCCGAACAGCCATGCCCAGGTCGCCGGGTCGAGCGTCGACACGGGACGCTGCATGTACAGGAACATCCAGTCGTCGACGATCTCCACATCGAGCTGCGCGGCGTGGTCGATGAAGCGCGCCATGATGTCGGGCGTGAACAGGTAGAGCGCGTCGCGCTCGTACCCCGCCGGACAGTACAGCGTGAAGTACCGGTCGAAGTCGCCCTCGAGGGACAGCCGCTGGTCCTTCGAGAACGACGCCGGCAGGTTGCTGCCCAGGGCGTTGTTGCCGAGCGCGTCCAGCACGATGTTCGGCAGCGGCACGTCGAGCTTGACGGCGATGTAGCCCCAGCTGTGCGTCGTGGAGTTCTTGCCCGAACCGGTCGTGTACTGGTAGTTGCCGAACTCCACGAATCGGGGCTGACGTCCGCGCAGTGCGAGGTCCGCATGCCGGGAGTGACCGTTCTGGAAGATCATCCCCGGCAGCGGCGGGTCATCGATGCGCCCGACGAACTCCATGCCGTTCGCGGCCGCGAACCGCGACAGGCGATACGCCTGGATGCGGCCGTTGCGGAGATTCACGATCAGGATCACGACGACGACGATGAAGACCGCACCGATCAGCAGGAAGGGAAGCAGGCCGACGATCCCGAAGCCGAGATCGCCCGAGATCACGCCGAGCACCATCGGTATGAAGACCAGCGGGATGACGGTGACCGCGAGCAGGGCGAACACGACGATCACGATGACCGTCGAGGCAGTCGCGCCCGTACTGCGGTTCGCGCGCTGCTCCCTGCCGAAGGCGCGCACGGCCTGCATGTCGACCGGATCGGTGAGCGGGCGCGCGTCGAACGTGGCGCCGGTCACCTGTTGACCTCGTCGCCGTCCCAGGTGAGGTCGGCGTCCTCTGCGATCGCGAACGCTTCGAGTGCCGGGTCGGCGATGATCGTGGCGATCAGGTCCGCCGAACCTGCGACGACGGTGGAGTCGAAGTCGATCTCGCTCACCATCACCCAGGACCGGTCCTCGGGCCACAGCAGATTCGGATGCTGCGCGTCGCCGCCGTCTCCCCAGGGAGCGCTCGCGCCCCAGCCCGGGTCGGCGAAGGCCGAGGCGCCCGCGGCGAAGGTCACGTACTC
Organism: Microbacterium sp. NPDC057659; assembly: GCF_042799915.1. Taxonomy (NCBI): domain Bacteria; kingdom Bacillati; phylum Actinomycetota; class Actinomycetes; order Micrococcales; family Microbacteriaceae; genus Microbacterium; species Microbacterium sp. NPDC057659. Next base: position 494,765 of record NZ_JBHVHU010000002.1, read on the forward strand.
GCGGCCCGGCAGCTCCAGCCGCGGAGACTTCGAGATCTCGTCGGAGAGGATGCCCGGCTGCCAGGTCGGTTTGCGGAACGGGTTGTTGAACGCGTCATGGATGCTCTGCTGCAGCATCCGCTCGTTCGCCGGATCCGCGCCGAACTGGAAGTAGGCGCTCGATGCGGCCTCGCCGAAGAAGCCGACCAGGCCGCCCCAGCCGTCCCAGATCGCCGCGACCCCGGCCTCCGGCGTCGTGGTGTGCGCGGCGAGGTGCCGCGCGATCCCGGCGAACAGGTCCGGGTCGATGACGCCCTCTTCGGGCGAGGTGAACTCGCGCCCGTCTGGCGCGATCCGCACGTGCCAGTCGCCCTCGGGCGGGGTGCGCACGATGCGCTGCCACTGCGCAAGCGAGTGCAGGGTCGTGCCGAAGGCGGCAGCGGTCTCGGCCCAGGTCGCGGGCCCGTCGACGAAGCGGCCGATCAGGTCCACCTGCTCGGCATCCGACATCCGATCCCACTCGTCGAAGGAGGGAACCGCGCGATCGGGCAGTGAGCGCACCTGCGCCGGATGCAGGATGCGCGCGTATGCGGGGAAGCCGTGCGGCACGACGCCGAGGTCGTCATCGAGCAGAGGGCGCAGCCAGTCGCCGATCGCGGGGTCGCCGATCCAGTCCATGGGCTCCACGGTACCGGGGTGCTACGACCGCACGAGCGGCAGCACCTCGTCGCCCAGATACGCGACGTGCTCGGTGTCGCACAGATCCATCAGCTGGAAGTGGATGCGGTCGACGCCGAGCGCGCGAAGGCCATCGATGCGCTCGGCGATCTCGTCCGCGTCGCCGGTGAGCGTGGCACTGCCGCGCACGTCGTCGAGGGTGCGGCCGGCAGCCTCCGCCCGTCGTCGGATCTCGGATTCGGTCGCGCCGGCGAACGTCGGCAGCGCGACGGACATCTTCAGCGTCCTCGGATCGCGCCCGATCGCCTCGCAGGCAGCACGAACGCCGGCGAGCTTCTCGGCGACGACATCGTTCGGCTGGAAGCCGATGTTGAACTCGGTGGCGAAGCGCGCGGCGATCGCCGGCGTGCGGCGTGGTCCGCCTCCTCCGACGATCACGGGCATCCGGCTCTGCACCGGCTTCGGCAGCGCGGGAGCGTCATGCAGCGAGTAGTGCTCGCCGGAGAACGAGAACGTCTCGCCGACGGGCGTCCGCCACAGGCCGGTGATGACGGCCAGCTGCTCCTCCAGCATCCCGAAGCGGCGTGCCGGGAACGGGATGCCGTAGGCGCGATGCTCGTCCTCGAACCACCCGGTGCCGAGCCCGAACTCCACCCGCCCGCCGGACATCGCGTCGACCTGCGCGACCTGGATCGCGAGGATCGCGGGCGCGCGGTGCGTGGCCGACGAGACCAGCGTGCCGAGCCGGATGCTCGTGGTCTCACGGGCCAGACCGGCGAGAGTGATCCAGGCGTCGGTGGGACCGGGCAGGGGAGAACCGGCGCCCATGCGCATGTAGTGGTCCGAGCGGAAGAAGGCATCGAATCCGTGCCGCTCCGCGGCGAGGGCGCAGGCCAGCTGGTCGTCGTAGCTGAAGCCCTGCTGCGGCTCGGTGAAGATCGTGAACTCCATGGGATCACGCTAGCGGCGTCACCTCGCGTTCATCTCGTCGTCGCCCTCGCGTCAGGTCGGTGACGCACGATCGGCTGATGGCCGCACCGCTCGTGACCGTGATCCTGCCCGCGAAGGATGCCGCGGAGTACATCGGCACGACGCTGGAGACCCTCACGCGGCAGTTCGATGACCCCGGCTCGCTGAAGCTGGTCGCGATCGATGACGGCTCGACGGATGCCACGGGCGATCTCATGCGCAAGTACGCCGCGCGCTTCGACCGGGCGGAGGTCGTGGTCAATCCGCAACCGCGAGGGCTGGCGACCGCTCGCAACCAGGGTCTCGCGCACGTCGAGGGCGATGCGCTCTGCTTCCTCGACGGCGACGACTGGATGCAGCCGCGCCGGCTCGAGGTGCTGGTGCGCAGGCTGCACGAGTTGCGCTGCGACTTCCTGCGCACCGACCACATCACGGTGAAGAAGGGGGAGCGCCGGCTGGTGCGTGCGCCGTTCACGCACCGCGGCGTGCCGGCGGACCCGCGGGCCGGGATCCTGCCCGCGGACGATCGCACGATGGTCGACTACCCGTACGCCTGGGCGGGCATACTGCACCGTCGCGTGCTCGACGAGGGCGTGGCGGGCTTCAGCGACGGGCTCTTCACCGCCGAGGACCGTCCCTGGATCTGGCGGCTGCACCTGCAGGCGTCGTCCTTCGGGGTGGTCGACGCTCCGCACCTGCTGTACCGGCGAGGGGTGACCGACTCGCTGTCGAGGACGCTCGATCGCCGCCAGCTGGACTTCAGCCGCGCGCTCGGCGAGGTGCTCGACCTGGTTTCGCGCGACCAGGAAGCCGCACGGCTGATGCCGAAGGCGGTGTCGACCGTGCTCGCGCTGAGCGCGCACCACCTCGTGCGCGCCCGCCGGATGCAGCCCGCTGTGCGCAGGGAACTGCGCGCCGGCATCCGGGACCTGCTCGCCCGGCTGCCCGCCGACGCGACGGCCGAGGCGATCGCGCAGCTCGACGGCCCTCGCCGCCGCGTGCTCGCGCGCACCCTGCGGGAGGCCGCGCGCGACGGCGCAGCGGCGGATGCCGCCCCGCATGCTGCGTCCTCGCCGGTGGCCTCTTCGCCGGCGGCCCCCGCACCGTCCCGATCTCACTCGTCGCGGGTGTCGGGGCACCCGGACCCGCAACGAGTGCGACCGGAACCGCCGGAACGCTCGCTTCGGTCGCAGGGAGCCGCACGATGATCCGGGTCTCGGTGCTCGGCGCGCCGGTCCGCCGGATCCTCCGCGTGCCCCTCGCGGGCTCGACGTCGGACGGACTCCGGGTGACGGTCAGCGCCGCGATCCCGACTGCTGTGACGGCGAGGCGCGCCCCTTCGGTCCTCTCGCATCGTCTGCGGGTACGCAGCCAGGTGGACCCGCAGCGAGTGCGACCGGAACCCGTTCAGCAGGAGGCGCGGCGATGATCCAGATCTTCGCGCTGCACAGCGGGTACGGGCTGATGACTGCCGCCGCGGCCATCGACGCCGGCCTGCTCGGCGACGCCGAGCGGATCCTCGTGCCGATGAACACGGCGAAGGTGCCCGAGACGGCGATCGACCTCGCGACCACGCCGCGGATGCGCACCCTGCGGACGCGGTTCGATCGGATCGAGCCGCTGAACCCGCTCGTCGATCCGCGGCATCCGACCGCCTGGCAGCCCGAGGAGCAGGACCTGCCGATGCTGGAGAGGCTCTTCCGCCGTGCGTGGGAGATCGGCGAGGAGCGCGTCGAGCTGTACGTGCAGTCCCCGCAGGTCGCGCCCGCACTCACGCTGATGAGGCTGTTCCGCGATGCACGACTCGGCGTGATCGGCGACGGCCTGATGACCTACTCGCCGATCCGCAGCCGGCTGCCGCGGCAGGTCACCGAACGGGTCGCGCGGGTCGTGTACCCCGACGTCGTGCCCGGCATCGCGCCGCTCGTCTTCACCGAGACGGGAGCCGAGCGGATGCCGGTCCCGCCCGCCGCCTTCGGCGCCGCCCTGCACGAGATGGGTGACGCCACCCCGGACGCGGCGCTCGACGCGCTCGCCGCAGACGGAAGCCGGACGGCACTCGTGCTCGGGCAGTACCTCTCCGCACTGCGCCTCGTGTCGGCGGAGGAGGAGACGGCCATGCAGGTCGCGATGGTCGATCGCGCGGCATCCGCCGGTGCCGAGCGCATCGTCTTCAAGCCGCATCCCTCCGCGCCGCCCGCTCTGCGCGACGCGCTCGCGACCCGGGCGGCGGAGCGGGGCGTCGCGTTCGCGGCCTATGAGGGCGACCAGCCGGCCGAGTACGTCGCGCAGCAGCTCGGCGCGACCGATGTCGTCGCCGGGTTCTCGACCGCGCTGCCGACTCTGCGCGCCCTCTCCGGCATCCGCACGCACGCCGTCGGCACCCGCACGGTGCTCACCAGGCTCGCGCCTTTCGAGAACAGCAATCGGATGCCGGTCACGATCGTCGATGCCCTGGAGCGCGATGCGTTCGCCGCGCCGGGCGCGCTGCAGCGACTCGTCGACGCCGTCGGCTACGCGATGCAGCCCGAGATCATGGCTCACCTGCGGGAGGACGCGGTGTCGTGGCTGGCCTCCGTGCCGGCATCCGTGCGGGAACGGTACGTGCCCGCGGAGCGCCTGCGCGCGCTCGACCTGCCCGGCGCCCCCGCGCCCACGACGACGCAGCGGATGCTCGAGTCGACCGGTGGCGTCGGACGCGTCGAGGAGCTGCGTCTCCACGCGGCCGGCGCGAAGCGCCGTGCCCGCCGCGCCTGGAAGGCGGTGACCGGTCGGTGAACACGGCACTCGCACTGTTCCGGCCTCAACCGTTGCGCGTGCGGCAGCGGCGGGACCCGCAACGAGTGAGACCGGAGCTGAAAGGGCAGAGGAGCCGAGGATGAACGACAGCGGACTGACGGTCGCGATCATCCCGGCGCGCGGCGGATCGAAGGGCGTGCCGGGCAAGAACCTGCGCCGGGTCGGCGGGATGCCGCTCGTCGAGCGGGCGGTGCGGGCCGCGGCACCGGCCGTCGACCTCGTCGTCGTGAGCACCGACGACGCGGCGATCGCCGCCGTGGCCGCGGATGCCGGGGCGCGGGTCGTCGACCGACCCGCCGAGCTGTCCGGCGACGAGGCGACGTCGGAGAGCGCGCTGCTGCACGCTCTCGACGTGCTCGAGGCCGAGGGGCTACGGGTCGGCACCGTCGTGTTCGTGCAGGCGACCTCGCCGTTCATCCCGACGGAGGGCGTCGCCGAGGCGGTCGCCCTGATCGAGGGCGGCACCTACGACAGCGTGTTCTCGGCGTACGAGACCTACGGATTCCTCTGGCGGAGGGATGCCGGGGGGAGGGCCTCCGCGGTCAACCATGACGCCGCGCACCGTCCGCGCCGCCAGGACCGCGAGCCTCACCATCTGGAGACGGGGGCCTTCTACGCCTTCGACGCGATCGGCTTCCGGCGCTTCCGGCACCGCTTCTTCGGGCTGGTGGGCATCGTGACCGTGCCCGAGAGCACCGCGATCGAGATCGACGACGAGCAGCAGCTCGCCCTGGCCGAGGCGCTCGCCTCCGCACCGGCGCCCGCGCCGATCCCGGCCGTCGCTCTCGTCACCGACTTCGACGGCGTCCACACCGACGACACCGCGACCGTCGACGAGCACGGGAACGAGTCCGTCCGCGTCAGCAGGGAGGACGGCATGGGCGTCGCGCGGCTGCGCCGGGCAGGGGTTCCGATGCTCATCCTCTCCACCGAGCAGAACACCGTCGTGGCCAGACGAGCCGAGAAGCTCCAGGTGCCCGTGCTGCACGGCATCGACGACAAGGCGGCCGCGCTGGCCGCCTGGGCTGCGGAGCGCGGCATCCGTCTCGAGGACATCGCGTACGTGGGCAACGACGTGAACGACCTCGGCCCGCTCGGACTCGTGGGCTGGCCGATCGCCGTCGCGAACGCGCATCCGCAGGTGAAGGCCGCGGCTCGCGTCATCCTGACCCGCCGCGGCGGCGAGGGCGCGGTCCGCGAGGTCGCCGAGCGGATGCTGGCCGCGCGGGTCTGATCACGGGCCGTCACGCCTGCAGGCATGACGCACGCCCGTGGGCAGAGACAGGCCCGTTTCTGCCTGCATCCGTGCATCCTGCCTGCATCCGTGACGACCTCCGACTGACATGACCCCGTCACCGCCCCGCCGCCTGGGGTTCACCTGCCGCCCGTAGACCGGAGGGGTGGGGGACCGGAGACCCCAGGAACGGAGCGTCATCATGACCGTCAGCATCGGAGATCGTGTGGTCGGCGGGGGCCGCCCCACGTACGTCATCGCCGAGATCGGCCTGAACCACAACGGCGACGTCGAGATCGCCAAGAAGCTCATCGACGTGGCCCGCGAGGCCGGCGCCGACGCGGTGAAGTTCCAGAAGCGCACCCCCGAGATCGCCACGCCGGAGCACATGCGCGACGTGCCGCGGGAGACGCCGTGGGGCACCATGACCTACCTCGACTACCGCCGCCGCGTGGAGTTCGGCCGCGACGAGTACGTCGAGATCGGCGACTACGCCACGATGGCCGGGCTGCACTGGTTCGCCTCGCCCTGGGATGTGCCGAGCGTCGAGTTCCTCGAGGACCTGGGCGTCGTCGCGCACAAGGTCGCCTCGGCGAGCCTCACCGACACCGAGCTGCTGCTCGCCCTGCGCGAGACCGGCAAGCCCGTCATCCTCTCCACGGGCATGTCGACGACGGAGCAGATCGACAGGGCGCTGGACACCCTCGGCACCGACCGCACGATTCTCATGCACGCCACGTCGACGTATCCGATGGAGCCCGGCGAGGCGAACCTGAAGATGATCAGCACGCTCCGCGACCGCTACGCCGGTGTGCCGGTCGGGTACTCCGGGCACGAGCGCGGCCTGCAGATCTCCCTCGCCGCCGTCGCCCTGGGCGCCGTGGCCGTCGAGCGGCACATCACCCTGGACCGCGCGATGTGGGGATCCGACCACGCCGCCTCGCTCGAGCCGGGCGGGTTCGAGCGCCTGGTCCGCGACATCCGCGTGATCGAGGAGGCGCTCGGCGACGGCGTCAAGCGCGTCTACCCCGGCGAGCTCGCCCCGATGGCCAAGCTGAGGCGCGTGGGAGCATGACCTACCCCGGCAGCCGGGCCCCGCGACTGCGGGTGGTGGCGATCGCAGACGCGGACTCGTTCGTGAAGTGGTCGGCCGCGCTGCTGGACCGGGTGCCCGACATCAGCCAGCACATGCTGCTGGTGCGCACCCCGCTGGTCGTCAGCGACGCGCAGAAGCGCTCCGCGCTGGCCGGCACCCGCTTCGCCGAGGATGCTCGATCCGTCACCCGCATCGCGCACGCCGAGGTCGCGTCGTGGCTGGCCCGCGACCGCGCGGACGTGGTCGTGCTGGCCGGCCGTGCGCCGTTCGTGCGGCTGATGGGCCGCGAGATCGACCGCCTCGCCGAGCGCCCGATCGTCGTGAGCGGCCTGCCCGGCATGTCGATCCCCGCGCTGCGCGGCGCGCTCGAGTACCGCCGGCACAGCGACCTGGTCGTCGTGCACTCGCGCCGCGAGGTGGCCGCGTACTCCCGGCTCGGGCGACGGATCGGCGTCACCGTGCCGATCGCCCTGGCGACCCTGCCGTACGTGCCGGATGCGGATGCCGCGGCCGAGGGCGCTCCGCGCTCGCCGCTGCGCGGCACCGAGGCCGAGCTGCTGAACGGTCCTGGCACCGACCTCGTCTTCGCGGCGCAGGCCCTCGTGCCCGCCGCGCACGAGGAGCGCCGCCGGATGGCCGAGATCCTGCGTCTCGCTGCAGTCGCCGACCCGAGCAGACGCGTGGTCGTGAAGCTGCGCTCGCGCCCGGGCGAGGTCGAGACGCACGAGGAGCGCGACCCCTACACCGATCTGCTCGAGGACGCACCGGAGAACCTCGTGCTCTCCTACGCGCCGATGGCCGAGGCGCTCGTCACCGCACAGGGGCTGGTCACCGTCAGCTCGACGGCGGCGATCGAGGCACTCGGCCACGGTGTGCCGGTGATCGTCCTGGACGAGTTCGGGGTGCGTCCAGAACTGCTCAACAAGGTCTTCGAGGGCAGTGAGCTGACGGGCTCGGCCGAGGACGTGATCGCGCGTCGGTTCCGGCATCCCGATGCGCTCTGGGCCGCAGCCAACTACTTCCACCGGCCCGACGAGTCGATCTGGTGGGACGAGGTGCGCGATCTCGTGGCGCTGCGCCGGCGAGGGCTGCTGCCCGCGCGCACCGTGCCGCGCCCGCGCGGCGGAGCGCTGCACACCGCCTGGCACCGCAAGAGCGTGCTCGGCGCCGAGGACCGCACGATCACCGGCGCGATCGCCGGGTTCGTCGGGGCGCCGATCGCCAGTGCACTGCTCGCCAGGAAGCGCCGCCGCGCGGCATCCGATGGCAGGGAATGGCGCGATGACGCGAGCGATTTCACGCTCGCTCCGTCGCCGCTGTCCGAACCTGTGCAGAGGCACGGCCTCGTCATCCGCTAGACTGTTGTGGTTGTCTGCCCGGCGGCACTCTGCTGAAGGCGCGGATGACGTGCAACACACCCTCCTGCTTCCGGGAAAGTCCCGGGAGCCGTTCTAGTCCGAAGGAGGTGGGTAAGTGACGCACCAGTACGAGCTCATGGTCATTCTGACCCCTGAGCTGGACGAGCGACAGGTTGCCCCCAACCTCGACAAGTTCCTGAAGGTCATCACTAACGATGGTGGCTCGATCGACAAGGTCGACATCTGGGGCAAGCGCCGTTTCGCCTACGAGATCAACAAGAAGACCGAGGGCATCTACGCCGTCGTCAACTTCACCGCGACCAGCGAGGCCACGCAGGAGATGGACCGCCAGCTCAAGCTGAGCGAGCTCGTCTTCCGCACCAAGGTCCTGCGTGCCGAAGAGGCACAGGCCATGGTCGCCGCAGAGGCCAAGCGCGCCGCTGAGAAGGCTGCTCGCAAGCCCAAGGCTGCGAAGGCGTAAGCGCCATGGCCGGCGAAACCGTCATCACCGTGGTGGGGAACCTCACCGCCGACCCCGAGCTGCGCTACACGCAGAACGGGCTGCCGGTGGCGAACTTCACCATCGCCTCGACCCCGCGCACCTTCGACCGTCAGGCGAACGAGTGGAAGGACGGCGAAGCGCTGTTCCTCCGCGCCTCGGTCTGGCGCGAGTTCGCCGAGCACGTGGCGGGCTCGCTGACCAAGGGCATGCGCGTCATCGCTCAGGGTCGTCTGCGTCAGCGTTCGTACCAGGACCGGGACGGCAACAACCGCGTCTCGATCGAGCTCGAGGTCGATGAGATCGGCCCCTCGCTCCGGTACGCGACCGCTCAGGTCACGCGCGCAGCATCCAACAACAGCGGTGGCGGCAGCTTCGGCGGCGGCGGGCAGTCCCGCCCGCAGCAGCAGGTCTCGGAAGAGCCGTGGTCGACCCCCGGCTCGTCGAGCGCCGACGCCTGGAGCACTCCGGGCAGCTTCGGCGACGACACCCCGTTCTAAAGAACTGCGGATGCCGCAGGCATCCGAACTCATCTCGTAAGGAAAACTCATGGCTGGAAAGTCGAGCGGCGACCGCCGCAAGCCGCGGAAGGGCGCGAAGAACGCCGCTCCCGCGAAGTCCATCCGCGTGGGCGTCATTGACTACAAGGACGTCGCCACGCTTCGCAAGTTCATCTCGGAGCGTGGAAAGATCCGCGCCCGTCGTATCACCGGTGTCTCGGTGCAGGAGCAGCGTCTGATCGCCAAGGCGATCAAGAACGCGCGCGAAATGGCGCTCCTGCCCTACGCTGGCGCTGGCCGCTGAGGGGTACCGACATGGCAAAGCTGATTCTCACGAACGAGGTCGCCGGGCTCGGTAGCGCAGGCGACGTCATCGAGGTCAAGAACGGGTACGCCCGTAACTACCTCATCCCGCAGGGCTACGCCGTGGCGTGGACCCGTGGCGGTGCCAAGCAGGTCGAGTCGATCCAGGCGGCCCGCAAGGCCCGCGCGATCCACGACCTCGACGAGGCCAAGGACCTCAAGGCGAAGCTCGAGGCCGGACGGGTTCGCCTGTCGGTCAAGGCCGGCGCCGAGGGTCGTCTGTTCGGTTCGGTGAAGCCGGCCGACGTGGCCGACGCCGTCTCCGCCGCAGGCATCGGCTCGATCGACAAGCGCAAGGTGCACATCACCGCTCCGATCAAGTCGGTCGGCGACCACGAGGCCACGATTCGTCTGCACGACGACGTGACCGCCGTGATCACCCTCCAGGTGATCGCCGCGAAGTGATCCCCTTCCCTCGCCTCGGCTGCTGAGCGAGCGAAGCGAGACGAAGTACGGATGCCCCGTTCTCCTCGGAGAGCGGGGCATCCGGCGTATCCGGGGTCCTGCGCACGGATGCCGCGGGATTGGCTCTTGGATCCAGAATGCAGTTTCCACTACGCTCTGAGCATGGCCACATCCGCAGATTCCGGTTCGTCCCCTCAGGAGCGCGCCGACGCGCTGCAGCAGATCGCCCGCCGTCACGGTGCGGGCTACCGCTCGGTCGGCGAGATGGCCTACGACATCATCCGGGAGGGCATCCTCGACGGCACCCTGCCTCCCGGCACCAAGCTGCGCCAGGAGACGCTGGCCGACACCATCGGCATCTCGCGGCTGCCGATCCGCTCGGCGCTGATCCAGCTCGAGGCCGACGGCCTGGTCGAGTTCCACGCCCGCCGCGGCGCGATGGTCCGCGCGCTGACGGTGCAGGAGGCCACAGAGGTCTACCACCTGCGCTCGGTGCTCGAGCGCGAGGCGCTGCGCCTGGCGATGGCCGAGATGACTCCCGAGCGCATCGCGCGACTGCGTGAGCTGGCCGCAGAGGCCGACGCGACGTCGGAGGGCGGTGCGTTCGTCGAGGCGCGCTCCGAGTTCTACGCGACGCTGTACGACTCGGCGGCGCGACCGCTGCAGTGGGAGCTGATCGAGCAGCTGCGCCTGAAGCTCGGCCGCTACGTGCTGGGCTGGCGGATGGTCTCGACCGAGGGGCACCGGCACTCGCACGAGGAGCTCGTCGAGGTGGTCGCGACCGGTGACGCCGAGAAGGCGGATGCTGTGCTGGCGCACCACCTCGACCACGTCCGCGACGGCGTGCTCGCCCTCCTCGGCGTGGAGTGAGCAGGGCGAGCACGCCCGGGTGATCAGGTCACCGCACCCCGCTGTGAGAACCGCGGCTCGCGCCACACCTCGGTGCGCAGGATGTCTTCGAGCGCTGCGATCGCGTCCCACACGTCGGCGTGCGACGTGTACAGCGGCGTGAATCCGAACCGGATCAGATCAGGGGCGCGGAAGTCGCCGATCACGCCGCGTTCGATCAGCGCCTGCATGATCGGATAGCCGTCGGAGACTCGCAGCGACACCTGGCTGCCGCGCCGTGCGGACTCCCGGGGCGTCACCACCTCGACGTCCCAGTGCGGGCTGAGTCGGGCGTCCACGAGCGCGATGAACAGCTCGGTGAGCCGCAGGCTCTTCTCGCGCACCTCCGCCATGTCGACCTCGGCCCACATGCGCAGCGACGCCTCGAGACCGGCGACCGAGAGCAGCTGGGGTGTGCCGACGCGGAACCGCGTGATGCCCGCGGCGGGCGCGTAGCCGACGGTGAAGTCGAACGGCCTGGCGTGTCCGTGCCATCCGGTCAGCGCTGGCCGGGCATCCGCCTGATGCTGCCGCGCCGCCCAGATGAACGACGGCGAACCCGGCCCGCCGTTGAGGTACTTGTAGGTGCATCCGACGGCGAAGTCCGCGTCGGCGCCGCGCAGGTCCACAGGCACCGCGCCGGCGCTGTGACAGAGGTCCCACACGACCAGCGCGCCGGCGGCGTGCACCCTGCGGGTGACCTCGGCCATGTCGTGCATCCGCCCCGTGCGGTAGTCGACGTGCGTGAGCACGACCACCGCCACGTCGTCGTCGAGCACCTCGTCGAGGGTCGGACCGTCGTCGGCGATCAGCCGGCGCTGCCGCGGCTCCGCGCCGCCGAGCAGCTCCTGAACGCTCTCGAGCATGTACAGGTCGGTGGGGAAGTTGCCGCGCTCGGCCGCGATCGTGCGCCGGCCGGGCCGAAGCCTGGCGGCCGCGACGACGGCTTGGAAAAGGCTGGCTGAGGTCGAGTCGCCCAGCACCACCTCACCGGCGCCCGCACCGACGATCGGGGCCACCAGATCTCCGACCGCCTGCGGCTTGTCGAACCAGCCGGCATCGTTCCAGCTGCGGATGAGGCCGGTGCCCCACTCCTCGCGGATCACGTGCTGCACGAACTCCGGGGTGTCGCGCGGCAGCGCCCCCAGCGAGTTGCCGTCCAGATAGACGACGCCCTCGGGAAGGTCGAACCGCTCGCGGAACTGCGCCAGCGGGTCGGCGGCGTCCAGCGCCTCGCAGGTGCCCCGGTCGATCGCTGGGCGGGTGTCGGTCGTGGTCATCACGGGGTCCTCTCACTCAGGACGTCGGCGTGCAGATTCAGGAATCGCAGGGCGTTGCCGCGGCGGATGGCGTGCCGCTGCATGTCGTCGAGGAACTCGGCGCGCTCCACCACGCCGCCCACCGGACGCTCGCCGAGCGGGTAGGGGTAGTCGCTGCCGACCATCACCTGGCTCGCGCCGAGGGTGTCCACCAGCATCCGCAGCGCATTCGGGTCGAAGACGACGGAGTCGACGCTGAACCGGTCGAGGTACTCCGCCGGCGGGCGCTCACTGACGCCGATGACATCCGGGCGCTGCTGCCAGGCGTTCTCGAAACGGCCGAGCCAGAACGCGAACGACCCGCCGCCGTGCGCGAACGCGAGCCGCAGCGTCGGCGGAACACGGTCGAACACCCCGCCGAGGATCATCGCGATGATCGACAGGTGCGTCTCGGCCGGCATGCCGGTCAGCCAGCGGGCCATCCAGCGGTCCAGTCGCGGCGAGCCAGGCATGTCCCAGGGGTGCACGAACACCGGGATGCCGGAGTCCGCGCAGTGCTGCAGGAACGTCACCGTGCCCTCGTCGTCGAGGTCGCGGTCGCCGACGTGGTTCCCGATCTCGACGCCGGCGTGGCCGGAGGCCATGGCCCGGTCGGCCTCGGCGCACGCGGCATCCGGATTCTGCAGCGGAACCTGCGCGAACGGGATGAGCCGGTCACGGGCGGGTGCGCAGATCTCCAGTGCGAGGTCGTTGAAGATGCGGGCGACCTTCACGGCCTCGTCGCCGGTCTTGTCGTAGGAGAAGAACAGCGGTGTCGGAGAGACGACCTGCATGTCCACGCCGTCGGCATCCATGTCGGCGAGCCGGGTCTGCGCATCCCAGCACTCGATGCCGATGCGGCGGAATTCGGTCTCGCCGAGCATGATCATCGCCTCGCGCTCGGAGTCCACACGGAGCGTCGGCCAGAGGCCCGGCCCGACCTGCGCGGACAGGTCGGGCCAGGAATCCGGCACGAAGTGCGTGTGGACGTCGATCGTGCCCAACTCGGTTCAGCCCTTGCCGGGGTGGATGGCGCCGCAGCTCGGGCAGGTGCGGCCCTCTTCGCTCTCGTAGAACGCTGTGAACACCGGCGGCAGGTCCTCGACGATGTCGCGCACCTGCAGCTCGACCTCGTGCACCTTGGTGTTGCACTCCGGGCAGAACCAGGCGAACTTCTCCAGCGTGCCTTCCTCGCGGATGCGCTCGATGACGATGCCGATCGAGCCGGCCTCGGGGCGCTGCGGGGAGTGGAACACGTTGCCGGGCAGCAGCCACATCTCGCCCTCGCGGATGTCGATGCGCTTCAGGCCCTCATCCGTCTGGATGTTGACGTGCATGTTGCCCTTGTACTGGTAGAACCACTCCTCGTAGGGGTCGAAGTGGAAGTCGGTGCGCTGGTTCGGGCCGCCGACGACCTGAACGATGAAGTCGTTCATCGGGATGAACGCCTGCTTGTTGTTCACCGGAGGCTGGAGCAGGTGCTCGTTCTCCTTGATCCACGCCGGGAAATCGATGACGGGTGGGATGGTGGTCATTTCTCCTCCTTGAGTACAACGGGGTTCTGCGGACGCATCGCGATCGCCTGGATCTCGATGCGCAGGTGCGGGTGCGGCAGCTGGTGCACGGCTACCGTCGTGCGTGCCGGGCCCTGCTCGTCGAAGTACTCCGCCCAGACGGCGTTGTACTCGGCGAAGTCGTTCATGTCGACCAGGAACGCGGTCGTCTGCACGAGATCCTCCAGGCCGCAGCCGGTGGCGGCGAGGATCTCGCGGATGTTCTCGATCACCGCGCGGGTCTGCACGGCGATGTCCAGTCTGGTGGCTCCGAACTCGTCGGCGTCCGCGCCGGCGATCGTGTTGTCCGGACGGCGGCTCGAGGTGCCCGAGACGAAAACCATCGCCCCCGCGACCTTGGCGTGCGGGAACCGCCCGCGCGGGGTCGCCTTGCCGGTGACCATGACGCCCTCGCTCATCGGATGCTCCTCTCGATCCGTACCGACACCCGGCCGAGCCCGGTGATCGTCGCCTCGACGACGCCCTGTGCGGGCACCTCGACCGCGGCGGTCGCGGCACCGGCGAGCAGGATGCCGCCGGCGTGCGCCGGGAAACCCTGAGCGGATGCCAGCCGCAGCGCGGCCTGAGGAGCGCGCGCCGGGTCGCCGAGGATCGCTGCGGTGGATCCGGTCTGCACCAGGCGTCCGTCGATCTCGAGCAGCACCGCGCGATTGCCGAGAGGCCCGACCTCGGCCGGATCGCGCCACTCGCCGATCACGAACGCGCAGGCGGAGGTGTTGTCGGCGACCACGTCGGACAGGTCGAAGCGGAAGTCGCGGTAGCGCGAGTCGATGATCTCGAGCGCCGGCGCGACCGCCGTCACGCGCGTGGGATCCTCGGGGTCGAGCAGGTACGCGACCTCGGGCTCGATCCGGGGATGGATGGCGGATGCCGGGTCGAAGGCACCGCCGTCGGAGATGCGCATCCCGTCCGTCAGACTGCCGAGGATGATGTCGTCGACGCCCATCTGCACGGCCTTGGCGCGGCTGGTGAAGCCCAGCTTCAGGCCGACGGCCCGCTCGCCACGCGAGATCCGGCGGGTCAGCAGCGCGTGCTGCACGGCGTAGGCGTCGGAGAGGTCGAGAGCGCCGCCGGCGGAGAGCTGCTCGATCGCCGCGGCATCCTGCTGGGCGCCGTCGAGACGTGCGGCGAGAGCCGCGAGCTCCGTGCTCATGCCGCACCGTTCTCTGCGGCACCGTCACGTGCCGCGACCAGATCCAGCGCGACGTCGACGATGAGGTCCTCCTGGCCGCCGACCATCCGGCGCCGGCCGAGCTCGACCAGGATGTCGCGGGTGTCGAGGCCGTACCGCTGCGCGGCGCGCTCGGAGTGCAGCAGGAAGCTGGAGTACACCCCGGCGAAGCCGAGGGTGAGGGTCTCGCGGTCGACCCGCACCGGGCGGGTCTGCAGCGGACGGATGAGCTCCTCCGCGGCATCCTGCAGGGCGAACAGATCGCAGCCGTGCTCCCAGCCGAGCAGGTTCGCCACGGCGATGAACGGCTCGATCGGGCAGTTGCCCGCCCCTGCGCCCTGCCCGGCGAGGGAGGCGTCGACGCGGTACACGCCGTGCTCGACGGCGGTGACCGAGTTCGCCACCGACAGCGACAGGTTCTCGTGCGCGTGGATGCCGATCTGCGTCTCCGGACGCAGCACCTCGCGGTAGGCGTCCACGCGGTCGGCGACATCCCTCATGGTCAGCCGGCCGCCGGAGTCGGTGACGTACACGCAGTGCGCGCCGTAGGACTCCATCAGCCCGGCCTGCGCGGCGAGCGGCCGGGGGTCGTTCATGTGGCTCATCATCAGGAAGCCCGACACGTCCATGCCGTGCTCGCGCGCCCAGGTGATGTGCTGAGCCGAGACGTCCGCCTCGGTGCAGTGCGTGGCGACGCGCACGCTCTGCACGCCGAGGTCACGGGCCCGCTCGAGGTCGTCGATGGTGCCGATGCCGGGCAGGATCAGCGTCGTCAGCTTCGCGTTCTTCACGACGGATGCCGCGGCCTCGATCCACTGCAGGTCGGTGGCGGCGCCGTGACCGTAGGTGACGCTCGAGCCGCCCAGGCCGTCGCCATGGGCCACCTCGATCGCGTCGACCCCCGCAGCATCCAGTGCGCCGGCGATCGCGCGCACGTCGTTCAGCGAGTAGCTGTGCCCGACGGCGTGCATCCCGTCGCGCAGGGTCACATCCTGTACGTAGACCTTCATGCCGCCGCCTCCGTCCGGGTCGCGACCAGGTGCTCCGCGGTGCGCAGCGCCGCACTGGTCATGATGTCGAGGTTGCCGGCGTACTCCGGCAGGTAGTGTCCGGCGCCCTCGACCTCGAGCAGCACGGTGACCTTCGTCCCGCGGAACGGGCGGTCCAGCGCGGGCACGTAAGCGTGGTCGACGGCATCGAACTGCACCTGCTGCTTCAGGCGGTACCCGCCGACGTAGTCGCCGACATCCGTGACCATCCGCTCGATCGAGTCGCGCACCGCGTCTTCGTCCACGTCGCCCTCCACCAGGCAGAGCACCGTGTCACGCATCATCAGCGGGGGCTCGGCCGGGTTCAGCACGATGATCGCCTTGCCGCGGCCTGCACCGCCGACCTGCTCGATCGCGCGGGCGGTGGTCTCGGTGAACTCGTCGATGTTGGCCCGGGTGCCGGGTCCCGCCGACTTCGAGGCGATGGACGCCACGATCTCGGCGTAGGCCACAGCGGCGACGCGGGACACGGCGGCGACGATCGGCACGGTCGCCTGCCCGCCGCAGGTGACCATGTTCACGTTCGAGGCGTCGCGATGCTCGTCGATGTTCACCACCGGCACGACGTAGGGGCCGATCGCGGCGGGCGTCAGGTCGACCATCAGAAGGCCGTGCTCGCGCATCAGGGCGTCGTTGCGGGCATGCGCGCCTGCCGAAGTGGCGTCGAAGACCAGGGCGACGTCGTCGAACTCCGGCATCCGCAGCAGCCCCTCGACGCCCTCGTGGGTCGTCGCGACGCCGAGCCGGCGTGCGCGGGCGAGGCCGTCGGAGGCCTCGTCGATGCCGACCATCGCCACCACGCGGAGCGTGTCGGACAGCCTCTTGATCTTGATCAGCAGGTCGGTTCCGATGTTGCCGGAACCGATGATCGCCACGCCGACGCTCATGCCGCCGTCCTTTCCGAGGGGATGAAGTCCGCGCGCACCTCGCCGAGGCCGTCGAGGCGGGCGCGGTACACACCGGCGGCTGCCGCGACCATGGGACCCAGCGCCCCGGACAGGATGATCTCGCCCGCGCGCAGCGGCCGGCCGTGCCTGGCGACCGCGCGTGCGAGCCAGGCGACCGCGATCACCGGGCTGCCCAGGCAGGCGGCGCCGGACCCGGTCGACACCGGTTCGCCGTCGTGGTCCAGGCTCATCCCGAGCGCGGTCAGGTCGAAGCCGTCCAGCGATCGGGGCGTGGTGCCGAGCACCACGGCTCCGCTGGAGGCGTTGTCGGCGATCGTGTCGGTGATGCGGATGTCCCATCCGGCGATGCGCGAGTCGACGACCTCGATCGCCGGCAGCACGAACTCGGTCGCGCGCAGCACGTCCGCGACGTTCGCAGTGGGGGAGTCAAGGTCGCGGCCCAGCACGAAGGCGACCTCGGCCTCGACCCGCGGCTGCAGGAAGCGGCCGAGGTCGAGAGGCTCGCGATCGGCGGCGATCATGTCGTCGAAGAGCACCCCGTAGTCCGGCGAGTACACGTCGAACTGCGCCTGCACCGACGGCGAGGTGAGGCCGATCTTGCGGCCCGCGACGCGCGCACCGGCCGCGATGCGGCGATCGGTCTCCACGGACTGCGCCGCGTAGGCGGCATCCTGATCCGTCTCGCCGAGCAGGTCGCGCACCGGGGCGCACGGCGTGCCGGAGCCGGAGGCCGCGCGCAGCCGTGCGGCCGCCTGGTCGATCGCGGATGCGCCGCTCACAGCTGCACGCACACGTTCGTCGGCTCGGTGTAGAAGTCCAGCGAGTGGGTGCCGCCCTCTCGGCCGATGCCGGAGAGACCGACGCCGCCGAACGGGCTGCGCAGATCGCGCAGGTACCAGGTGTTCACCCAGGACATGCCGACGTTCATGCGCTGCGCGACGCGGTGGCCGCGGCTGAGGTCGGTGGTCCAGGTCACCGCGGCGAGGCCGTAGTCGGTGTCGTTCGCGAGCGCGACGGCCTCGTCCTCGGTGTCGAACGGGATGAGGGCGGCGACGGGGCCGAACACCTCCTCGCGCACCACGCGGTGCGAGTTGTCGAGCCCCGCCCACAGGGTCGGCTCGATCCAGGAGCCGCCGTCGAGACCGTCGCCCAGGGTGGGGACGCCACCGCCGGCGAGCACGGTCGCGCCCTCCTCGACGGCCAGCCTCAGGTACGACTGCACCTTCTCGCGGTGGGCCTGCGAGATCAGCGGACCGGTGGTGGTCGCCGGGTTCTCCGGGCGGCCGAGGCGGAGGCGGGAGGCCTGCTCGGCGAGGCCGGCCGCCACGTCGTCGAAGATCGCGCGCTGCACGTAGATGCGCTCGGTGCACAGGCACACCTGCCCGGTGTTCAGGTAGGTGGAGCGGGCGAGGCCGGCGATCGCGGCGTCGAGGTCGGCATCGGCGAAGACGACGGCCGCGTTCTTGCCGCCCAGCTCGAACGACACAGGGCGCACCCGCGGCGCCACGGCGCGCATGATCGCCGAACCGGTCGAAGACTCACCGGTGAAGGTCACGCCGTCGATGCCCGGATGCCGGGTGAGCATCTCGCCCGCGGAGTCGGTGCCGAATCCGTGCACGACGTTGACCACGCCGGCGGGCACGCCGGCCTCGGCGAGGATCTCGGCGAGCAGCGTCGCCGACGACGGCGTCTCCTCCGAGGGCTTGATCACCACGGTGTTGCCCGTGGCCAGCGCCGGTGCGAGCTTCCAGGTGAGCAGGAGCAGCGGCAGGTTCCACGGCACGATCACGGCGACGACGCCGAGCGGCTTGCGCACGGCGTAGTTCAGCGCATGCCGTCCGTCGGGCAGATCGGTGAGGTACGAGTCGAGTCCGGCGGTGGAGACCGTGTCGGCGAACGAGCGGAAGTTCGCGGCGGCGCGGGCGACGTCGAGGTCGCGGGCCAGCGTCTCCGGCTTGCCGGTGTCGCCGACCTCCGCGGCGACCAGCTCATCTGCGCGACGGTCGATCGCGTCGGCGACACGGCGCAGCAGCCGGGCGCGCTCGGCTACCGGCATCCGTCCCCAGGGGCCGTCGAAGGCGGCGCGCGCGGCGGCGACCGCGCGGTCGACCTGCTCGGCGCCGGCCTCGTGCACCTCGCCGATGACGCTTCCGTCGACCGGGTTCACCTTGAGGAACGTGCGGATGCCGTCGACCGGCTCGCCGGCGATCATGTTGCGGATCGCTCGCGGGTTCCCGCTGCGCTCGGCGGCGGGGAGGGGAGGCGTCATCGTCTCGGGGGCCATGTGCTCAGGCTAGGAACCGGCGAGGGATGCCGACAAATACTCTCTTGATGAGTTGCCATGCCCATACGGCTATAGTCACCGTCATGGCCGCCGATCACATCCTGGACGGCCGGGTGAAGATCCGGCACCTCGTCCTCGTCACCGCCGTCGCCGACGCCGGCACCCTCGTCCGCGCCGCCGAGGCGCTGCACATCACCCAGCCCGTCGTGACCCGCGGACTGCGCGAGCTGGAGGAGGTGCTCGGCGTTCCTCTCTTCGAGCGGATGCCCCGCGGCGTGGTGCCCACGGAGTACGGTGTGGCCTTCATCGAACGCGCCCGCTCGGTGCTCGCCGAGCTGCGCGCGGCGGGGGAGGAGGTGCGGCTGCTGCAGTCCGGGCAACTCGGCACCGTGACCGTCGGCACCCACCTGGCCGGCTCCAACCTGCTGCTGCCGCGGGCCATCGCCGGGCTGAAGCGCGAGCATCCGCGTCTGACGGTGGTGGTGCGCGAGGGCACACCCGACCACCTGCAGCAGCTGCTGCTGAGCGGTGACCTCGACCTCACGGTGGGGAGGCTCTCGCCGACGGTGCCGGGCAGGCTGGAGCAGGAGCGGCTGCATCACGAGCCGATCCGCCTGGTGGCCAGGGCCGGGCATCCGGTGGTCGGCACGGTCAAGGCCGCGTCGCTGGCCGAGCTGCTCGCGTACCCGTGGATCTTCCCGGTCGCGCAGACCGCACTGCGCGCCGAGCTCGAGGCCGTGTTCTTCCACGAGGGTCTGCCACTGCCGCCCGACCGCGTGGAGTGCACCTCGATGCTCACGCTGCGCAACCTGCTCGTGAACACCGACGTGATCGCGGCGCTGCCGATGTTCATCGCCACGGATGACCGCGAGCTGAGCCTGCTCCCCACCCCCCTCAGCTCGATCCGCCGGGCCGTCGGCGTCACCATGCCGAAGGACCGCGCACCGTCATCCGCTGCTGCCGCGCTGCTCGCCCACCTGCGGGAGGAGGGCGCTCGCATCGCCGAGCTGGAGCGGGAGTACTCGCAGCCCATGCGCTGAGCCGGTATGCCCATTCGGTCATGGCTGTGACCGATATGGATATTGGACAGCATCGCTACCTCCGGACGACGCTGAGGGGACGACACGACGTCGTGACGAACCCCACCCGAATCAGCCAATGGAGGCGACATGGCCGGCTCACCCTACGTGCCGAACGCGAAGAAGTACCGTCCCGAGGACTTCCAGCGAGTCGAAGGAGAACCGTCCGACCCGGACCCCTCCTCGTGGGGCATGCAGCCCGACGGCACCTTCCTGCCGCCCGCGCACACGCCGTCCGTCCCCCGTGACGTCTTCGTCGACTGGCCCGGCCAGCTCGAGCACTACGACCAGGAGACCTACACCCTGAACGCGAAGGCCGAGGCCTTCTATCCGATCGTGGTCAACACCAGTCACTCCTGGCAGTGCATCTACGACTTCGACGGCAAGCGCTACATGCTGCACTACGGCGGCGGCAACCACTGGAAGCTCTACGACATCACCGATCCTCGTGCGCTGACGATCGTCGACGAGGAGCAGTGGGGATGGGGGGACCCGCGGCCCGAGTTCGGTGCGGTCACGGTGCAGTACAACGAGCGACTCGGCACGCACATCGCTGTGCAGGCCAGTGAGACGCCGCGCTACTTCCTCAAGGGGCGCGTCGCCAACAAGTGGATCGATGACACCGTCGAGGGTCAGCTCAAGGAGTGGGAGGGCCTGCGCGGGTTCCGCACCTATGAGATGAACGGACCGAGCCCGCGTGACTGGACCGTGCTGACCGAGGTCTCCACCGACCCGAACCACGGGCCGGACGAGATCCAGGAGGGCAACGGCGTGCTCGACCTGCCGGTGTACTACGGCGACAAGTACCTGTTCGTCGCCACCGCGCCCGACAACACCTTCACGAACCAGCCCTACAAGACCACGCTGTGGACCGCCGGCCACGCCGCCTACGACGTCTCCGACCCCGCCAAGCCCGAGCTGCTCTCGACCTGGTGGGTGCCGGGCTCGCGCGCCGGTGAGGAGACCGACTCCGAGTACCTCGCCACCAACGAGCGCTGGAACAACAAGACCTCCTGGTTCGGCTCGCGCATGGGCGTGTTCATGCCCCGCTCGGTGGAGTCCGGCTACAGGCACGCCTACGCCGCCCAGGGCGGACAGGGCTTCTTCGTGCTCGACGTCAGCGACCCGGCGAACATCCACCACGTCGGCTGGTGCCACCTGCCGGTGAGCGTCGCGGGCACCGAGGGCGACAACGTCGACACGACCCAGGTCGAGGAGACCGGCTACGTCTACGTCTCGGGCTACCCGATGAACACCGACTGCTACGAGCCCGCCAAGGAGATCTACCAGATCGATGTCAGCGACCCGACGAACCCGCGCGTGGTGCGCACGCTGCCCCGCCCGGTCCCGCCGGCGGGTGCGAAGTTCACCGACTACGCGCAGCGCCGCGGCTCGTTCGGGCCGAAGCGCTCCGGCTACTTCACCAACACCGGCACGCCGCACGGGAACGTCATCCCCTACGCCTTCTACGCCGGCGGGCTGCAGATCTTCGACGTCCGTGACCCCGAGAACCCGAAGGTCGGCGCGTACTTCGTGCCGCCGATGGGCCTGAAGGAGGACGACGACATGGCCGCGCCCGTGCACGGCATCTTCGTCGAGTGGGACCGCAACATCATCTGGCTGTTCGCGAACCACGGCATCTACGCGGTGTCGACCTCTCTGCTGGGCGAGCCCGTCGTCGGGCTGCCCGCCGGAGCGTGACATGACCGTCATGCTCGAGACCGCCGTGAAGGGAGAGTCCGTGAAGACGTCTGATGCCACCGCCGGAGGCCGGCTCGTGGTCGACGCCCTGAAGAAGGACTACGAGCTCGACGGTGCACCCGTGCCGGTCGTGAAGGACGTCACCTTCACGATCGAGCCCGGCACGTTCTACTCGCTGCTCGGACCGTCGGGATGCGGCAAGACGACCACCCTGCGCTGCGTGGCGGGTCTGGAGAAGAGCAACGGCGGGGTGATCTCGCTGGACGGGATGACCATCTCGACCGGCACCGTGCACGTCAGCCCCGACAAGCGGGACATCGGCATGGTGTTCCAGAACTACGCGATCTGGCCGCACATGACCGTGTTCGCCAACGCCGTGTTCCCGCTGCAGGTGTCGAGCACCCGCATCCCGAAGCAGGAGGCCCGCAAGCGCGCCATGGAGGCGCTCGAGCTCGTGCAGCTGGATCACCTCGCGCAGCGTCCGGCCACGGCGCTGTCCGGTGGGCAGCAGCAGCGGCTGGCGCTGGCGCGTGCGCTGGCGCACCGGCCGCGCCTGCTGCTGCTCGACGAGCCGCTGTCGAACCTCGACGCCAAGCTGCGCGACACGATGCGCAACGAGCTGCGCAGCCTGCAGCGCTCACTCGGCATCAGCGCCCTGTACGTCACGCACGACCAGTCCGAGGCGCTGTCGATGTCGGATCGGGTCGCCGTCATGAACGGCGGCCGGATCGTGCAGGAGGCGGCGCCCCGCGAGCTGTACGACCAGCCCGCCGATCGCTTCGTCGCCGACTTCGTCGGGCGGGTGAACATGATCCCCGCCGTCGTGCGCGAGGTCGACGGCGCCGCGGATGCCTCGGTCGAGGCCCTGGGCACCCGGCTGACCACCCCCGTGCCCGACGGCGTCGGCGCCGGCGACGAAGTCACGCTCACGTTCCGCCCGGAGAGCCTGCGCTGGCACGCCTCCGAGGTCGAGCGGCCGAACGTCGTCGCCGCGCAGGTCGTACGCGTCGAGTTCCTCGGCGAGATGGTCGAGTACGAGACCGAGGTGCGCTCGGGCGACGACGTCGTCGGCCGCATCGTCGGCCGCGGCGCGCCGCTGAACAGCCCGCGCGAGGGGGACCGGGTCTTCCTCGAACTCGCGCCGCACGCCTGTCGTGTGCTGACCGACTGACCCTGCACAGAGCACCATCCCGCAACACACACCCGAACGATGTCAGAGAGGACATCAGAACCATGAAGAGAACTGCAACGAAGACGGCCCTGGGGGCCGCCGCGCTGGTCACGGCGTTCGCGGTCACCCTCACCGGCTGCGGGTCGTCGAACGACGCCGGCAAGGGAAGCGATCTGAAGGGCGACGTCGAGGCATCCGCCACGTGCGACGCCGTCGAGGTCGGCGCGTTCACGCGCTGCGAGAACTTCTACGAGGACTACTGGCCGGGCATCGACAAGCAGCTGGACAAGCTCTACGAGGAGGCGAAGAAGACCGACGGCGGAAAGCTCGTCATCTGGGACTGGTACGAGCTCGCCCCCGAGGTGATCGCCGAGTTCAACAAGCGCTTCCCTGACATCAAGGTCGAGACCCGCGGCATGACCTACAACCTGTCGTCCGGCATCATCTCGGCCAAGGCGACCGGTGCCCGCAACACCGACGTGGTGTCGGGTTCGATCACCTCGATGACCGCCATGTACGACGAGGGCTTCTGGGAGAAGATCGACTGGCAGAGCTACGGCGTGCCGAAGGAGTTCTTCACCGTCGGCGCCCCCGAGCTCATGCCGGACAGCATCAACGGCACCCTGATGCAGTACAACACCGACAAGGTGGAGTCCGTGCCGGACAGCCTGGACGGCCTGCTCGACCCGAAGTACAAGGGCCAGGTCTCGGTCGCCGGGTACAACGCCATCGTGTTCGCCGGCTACGGCATGGCCGAGGGCCAGGGCAAGATGGAGAAGCTCATCGGCGACCTGAAGTCGTCGGGCAACCTGAAGCTGCTCGAGGACCAGGGCGCGCCGCTGTCGAGCGGCGACGTGCCGATCGCGCTGAACCAGACGCTGTTCAACCCGAACCCATCGCTGAAGGTGGCGCCGTTCGAGCACTCCGGCGTCTTCGCCCAGTTCTCGGGTGTCAACACCGAGGCGAAGAACAAGTCGGCGGCCGCCCTCTGGGTGCTGTGGAACGCGTTCGACCCCGACTGGATCAAGCTGCGCATGACCGATGAGCGGTTCGCCAGCACGCAGGTGCCGTTCGCGGGCCTGCCGACCAAGACGTTCGACGAGGCGACCGGTCTGATGAAGACCAACGCCGACGCCCTGCTGCTCGGCCTGAAGAACGGCGCCGAGACCGAGACGCAGGACACCCGTGACAAGTGGAACGACATGATCAACGCCGCCGACAAGGCGCTGAACGGATAACGATGTTCAAGGCAGGACGGACCGCGGCGCCGAGGACGCGCCCCACCTCGATGAAGATCGCGATGATCATCGCGGGCACGGTGATCTTCCTTCTGCTCGGGCTGCCGCTGATCGTGCAGATCATCACGGCGTTCCGCGGCCCGTTCCTGCCGTTCGGCGTCTCCTCCGCGCAGTGGGGCGTCACGAACTTCATCACCCTCTGGGAGCTCCGCGAGGACTTCTGGGGCGTGCTCGGCGCGACCGGCGCCTTCGTCGGCGGGTCGACTGTGCTGAGTCTGCTGATGGCCTTCGGCCTGGCCTGGATCACGGTCAGGACGGATGCCCCGGTGCGGCGCCTCATCTCGGTGCTGGTGATCGTGCCGTACATCATCCCGCCGATCGTCAAGGCCCAGGCCTACCTGCTGATGCTCTCGCCGGAGTCGGGCGTGCTCAATCAGCTGCTCCGGCTGCTGCCGTTCACCGGCGACGTGCCGATCGATCCGTACTCGTTCGGGTCGCTGATCTTCATCCAGTCGCTGACCAACGTGACCTTCCCGTTCCTGATGATGGTGCCGATCCTCACCAACATGGACGGCTCGCTCGAGGAGTCCGCGCGAGTGTCGGGGGCGTCCTGGCCGAAGACGCTGCGCCGGGTGACGCTGCCGATGCTGTGGCCCGGGCTGCTGGGCGTCACGGTGCTCACCTTCATCCTCGGGCTGGGCAGCCTGGAGGTGCCGCTGCTGTTCGGGCAGGAGTCCGGCAAGAACATCTTCTCCCTCAAGCTGTGGACCCTGATCAGCTCCAGCTCGGGGCAGTTGCCGCAGTACGGTCTCGCTGCCGCCTGGGGTCTGGTGTTCCTCGTGATCACCACGATCGCCTTCGCGGTCTACCTGCGCGCGACCAGGAACGCCGAGCGGCGGGCATCCGTCTCGGGCAAGGGCTTCCGCCCCTCGACCATGAGGATGGGCGGCTGGAAGATCCCGTCGATGATCCTGGTGACGATCTTCATCCTGCTCACCGCGATCCTGCCCCTGCTGGCGCTGCTGTGGGGCGCCATCACTCCCTATCCGGTGGCGTTCTCGTTCGACGCGATGCTGAACCGCACCAGCTTCGCGGCCTTCGGCACCGTGCTGGCCGACCCGGACTTCTGGGTCGCTCTGGGCCGCACCGTGGTGATCGCCGGCGGCAGTGCGACCCTGGCCGTGGTCGTGGCGACGGTGTTCGCCTACGGCATCGCCCGCAGCCGGAAGACGCCCTGGGTGAAGGCGGCCGACCTGTTCGCGTCGTCGTCGGTGGCGATCCCCGCGACGATCGCCGGTTTCGCGATGTTCCTCACCTTCATGGTCCTGAACCCCTACATCCCGCTGGCGGGCACGCTGATCGCGCTGATCATCGCGTACTCGTACCGGGTGTCGATCGCCTACCGCTCGTCGTACAGCGCGACGCTGCAGATCCGGCCGGAGCTGGAGGAGGCGGCGCTGGTCAGCGGCGCCAGCCAGCTCACCGGATTCCGCCGGGTGGTCGGGCCGCTGCTGATGCCGACCGTGATGGCGGTGTGGATCCAGATGTTCATCCTGGGCACCAATGAGTTCACGCTGCCGGCCTTCCTCGCGGTGCCCGAGACCCGGCCGCTGTCCATGTACATCTACGCGATGATCAACCCCCGCTCGGCGCAGCTGTACGCGCCCGATCAGGGCGCCGCGATGGCGCTGATCTTCACGCTGATGGTGTTCGCGATCGGCTACGGGCTGCAGTGGTTGCTGGCGCGGAGGGCGATCGGACGGGCGCGCAAGGCGGTCGCCGCGCCCGACCTGACGCCGCTGTCCGCGGCTCCGGGCGGTGGCGGGGAGGACCCTTCCGCCACCGTGACGATCGCGGTCGCGAAGCGTCGTGCCCGGGCTCGGGTTCGCTGAGACGCATCCTGGGAGCTCGGCGTCTCTGCTCCTGTCTTGACTTTTGGATCCAGTATCCATTTGACTGGAACGGTGCCCGACGTCCGCGCACAGGGAAGAATTCGGTGAGGAGGTGGCGATGAAGATCGGATATGCCGCGATGCTGGAACAGGTGGCCCCGGCCGCCGTGATCGAGAACTGCGTCGCCGCCGAGGCCAACGGCTTCACCGGGGTGATGGCGACCGACCATTTCCAGCCCTGGCTGCCGAGACATCGCACCGCAGCGCACGTGTGGACGATGCTCGGCGCGATCGGCGCGCACACCAGGGGTCCGCTCGGCCCCGGCGTCACCACTCCCGGTGCGCGGGCGCACCCCGCGGTGGTCGCGCAGGCGGCCGCTACCCTCGCGACGCTGTACCCGGACCGCGCCTGGCTGGGCGTGGGCTCGGGGGAGGCGCTCAACGAGCACATCACCGGGCAGTACTGGCCGGAGCCCGCCGAGCGCATCGACCGCATGTTCGAGGCCATCGACATCATCCGCCGCCTGTTCGCGGCATCCATCTCCGGACGCGACATCCGGCACCACGGTGAGCACTTCCGGCTGGAGAGCAGCCGGCTGTGGACCATGCCGCCCACCGCGCCGCCGGTGTATGTCGCCACCGCCGGGCCGATCACGGCGCGCCGGGCCGGGCGCAATGCGGACGGGCTGATCACGGTCGCCGCCGACGAGGAGCGCCTGGTCCCGCTGCTGCGCCGGTTCGCCGAGGGTGCCCGCGACGGAGGACGCGATCCGGAGGGGATGCCGCGGGTGCTGCAGGTGCCGCTGTCGTGGGCGCCGACCGAGGAGGAGGCGCTGCGCAACGCCCTGGACGGCTGGCCGATCGCCGGAGTGCGGATGCGTCGTGGCGATGTGCGCTCTCCCTACGACTTCGAGCAGCTCGTGCGCGGGGTCACCGCGGAGGACATTCGCGCGGGCATGCTGATCTCCGCAGACCCCGACGTGCACCGTGCCGCACTGCAGCGCTATGCGGATCTCGGTTTCACCCACATCTACCTGCACAACGTCGGGCCGAACCAGAGCGAGTGGCTCGAGGTCTTCGGCCGCGACGTGCTCCCCAAGGTGCACGCATGAACGGGCTGAGTGTCTTCGCCCTGTCCGGCATCGGCGAGGTGCGCCCCGGCGACGACCTCGCCGAGCTGATCCTCGGCACCGGGGTCGAGCTGGAGGACGGTGACATCCTGGTCGTGACCTCGAAGATCGTCTCGAAGGCCGAGAACCGCTATGTGCGGGCCGCCGACCGGGAGGACGCGATCACCGCCGAGACGGTGCGCGTTGTGGCATCCCGCACCCGTGACGGGCACACCATGCGGATCGTGCAGAACCGGCTCGGCATGGTGTCGGCCGCCGCGGGCGTCGACGCCAGCAACACGCCGGACGGCTGGATCCTGCTGCTGCCCGTCGATCCGGATGCCTCGTGCCGTGCTCTCGCAGCGCGGCTGCGCGAGGCCACAGGACGCCGGGTCGGGGTGCTGCTCAGCGACACCCTGGGCCGCCCGTGGCGGGTGGGGCAGACCGACGTCGCGATCGGCGCCGGGGGAGTGCACGTCATCGCCGACCTGCGCGGCACCGTCGACAACGGGGGCAAGGCGCTCAGCGTCACCATGCCGTGCGTCGCCGACGAGCTCGCCGCCGCGGCCGACCTGGTCAAGGGCAAGGCGAGCGGGATGCCGGTCGCAGTCGTCCGCGGCCGCGGCGACCTGGTGGGCGATCTCGATCTGCCCGGCGCGGCCTCGATCGTGCGCATCGGCCCGGACGACATGTTCCGGCTCGGCACCGACGAGGCTCTGGCCGAGGGGCGCCGAGCCGGCATGGCGCAGGGCCGCCGCGAGGGATATCGAGAGGGCTTCGCCGCTGGTGCGGCGCAACGACCGGATGCCGGCGCCGCCGGCGTCCGATGATCCGAAGGAGAACCATGGCACTGAAACTGGGGTACAAGGCGAGCGCCGAGCAGTTCGACCCGCGCGAACTCGTCGAGCTGTCGGTCGAGGCCGAGCGGCACGGCATGGAGTCCGTGTTCGTCAGCGACCACTTCCAGCCGTGGCGGCACACCGGAGGGCACGCGCCGTTCTCGCTCGCCTGGATGGCGGCGGTGGGCGAGCGCACGTCGTCGATCCAGATCGGCACCTCGGTGCTGACGCCCACGTTCCGGTACAACCCGGCCGTGCTGGCGCAGGCGTTCGCCAGCCTCGGATGCCTGTATCCCGAGCGCATCATCCTCGGAGTGGGCACCGGCGAGGCGCTGAACGAGATCGCCACAGGCTTCCGCGGGGCGGGCGAACAGGACTGGCCGGAGTTCCGCGAGCGGTACGCACGGCTGCGCGAGTCGATCCGCCTCATGCGCGCACTGTGGTCCGGCGACCGGGTCAGCTTCGACGGCGAGTACTACTCCACACACGACGCGTCGATCTACGACCGCCCCGACGGCGGCATCCCGATCTACATCGCCGCGGGCGGTCCCCAGATGGCGAAGTACGCGGGCCGCGCCGGCGACGGGTTCATCTGCACCTCAGGCAAGGGCGCCGAGCTCTACGTCGACCAGCTCATCCCCGCCGTCAAGGAGGGCGTCGAGCTGTCCGGGCGGTCCTACGACGCCTACGACCGGATGATCGAGATCAAGCTCTCCTACGAGGAGACGACCGAGCAGGCGATGGAGAACACCCGGTTCTGGTCGCCGCTGTCGCTCTCGAAGGAGCAGAAGCACGACATCACCGACCCCGTCGAGATGGAGCAGGCGGCCGACGCGCTGCCACTGGAGACCATCGCGAAGCGCTGGATCGTGGGCAGCGACCCCGATGAGGTGGTCGCGCAGATCAACCAGTACGTGGACTGGGGCTTCAACCACCTCGTGTTCCACGCGCCGGGCGGTGACCAGCGCCGTTTCCTCGACCTGTTCGAGCGCGACCTCGCGCCGCGACTGCGCGCCTGAGAGCTCCCGGCCGTGAGCGAGCGGAACGGGACGGAAAGCCTCGGCGGGGCGACGTCCGACGGGGGTGCCGTCGGGGGTCGGGTCGCTGAGCCTGTCGAAGCGTCCCCGGCGCAGGCCTGGACCGTCGTGATCCCGGTCAAGCCGGCGGCGGTCGGCAAGTCGCGGCTGGACCTGCCCGGTGTGCGGCGCGAGGACATGGCGCGGGCGATCGCGCTGGACACGATCGAGGCGGTCACGGGCTGTGATCGCGTCGCGCAGGTGATCGTGGTCACTCGGGACGACGAGACCGAGCGGATGCTCCGCGGGCTGGACCGTGTGCGCGTCGCGCCGGATCCCGGTGACGGGTTGGATGCCGCGATCGCGCTCGGGCTCGCGAGTGCGCGAGGCGATCGCGCGGTGCTGCTCGGCGACCTGCCGGCGCTGCACCCGCATCAGCTGTCATACGCGCTGGATGCCGCCGGGGCGTTCGCGCGCGGTTTCGTGCCCGATGCCGACGAGGTGGGTACCTGCCTCGCGACGGCGCGCGCCGGCGCGGCGTTCGAGCCGGCGTTCGGTCCGGACTCGGCTGCGCTGCACAGGGCGCGCGGTTTCGTCGAGTTGCGGCTGCCGGTGTCGTGGGGCCTGCGGCGGGATGTCGACACGGCCGAGCACGTCGCCGTCGCCCGGCGCTGGGGCCTGGGCCCGCGGACTGCGGCGCTCGTCGGGGCGGCGCTGGTCGGGAGTGCGGCGTGAAGCTGTCGTCGGGAACAGGAGCGTTGCCGAGAACAGGACGGATGCCCGACATGGGTCCTGTTCTGGCGTGTTCTCCTGTTCCGGCTGATGGAGTCGACCGATGAGCGCCGCCCCGCGCGTGGTCGTACTGGCTGGGGGCGTCGGCGGATCGAAGTTCACCGTCGGCGTGCGCGAGGCGCTGCGGCGCCGGTGGCCCGACGGGCAGGGCGGCAGCGCCGCCGAGCTCACCGTGATCGTGAACACCGGCGACGACATCTGGATGAGCGGCCTGCGGCTGCAGCCCGACGTGGACTCGCAGATCTACGCGCTCGCCGGAGTCAACGACACCGAGCGCGGCTGGGGGCGTGCGGGGGAGAGCGAGCGGGTCTCCGCCGAGATGAAGGCACTGGGCGCGGGATGGCCATGGTTCACCCTCGGCGACCTCGACCTGGGCGCGCACATCGCCCGCACCGGCTGGCTGCGCGACGGTGTGCCGCTCTCGGAGGTCGTCGCCCGGCTCGCCGCCCGCTGGCCGCTGGGCGCGCGACTGCTGCCGATGACCGAGGCAGAGGTCGACACTCAGGTGCTCACCGACGACGGGCGCATGCACTTCCAGGAGTGGTGGACGCGGCACCGCGCGAGCATCCCCGCGCGAGGGTTCGTCTCACCGGGCATCGAGGATGCCGTGCCGGCGCCCGGCGTGCTCGAGGCGCTCGCCGCAGCCGATGCGATCCTGTTCGCCCCCTCGAACCCTGTGGTGTCGATCCACCCGATCCTCGCCGTGCCAGGAATCGCGGATGCGGTGCGCGCGGCGCGGGGTGGGGTCGCCGGCGTCTCGCCGATCATCGCCGGGTCTCCGGTGCGCGGCATGGCGGATGCCTGCCTCGACGCGGTCGGCATCCGCACCGCCGCCGACGCGGTCGGCCGGCACTACGGCTCCCGCCGTGACGGCGGACTGCTGGATGCCTGGCTGATCGCCGAAGAGGATGCCGTGCTCGCACCGGGTCTGGTGGCGAGCGGGGTGCCCGCGTCGGTGCATCCGCTCTGGATGCGCGACCTCGACACCGGTGCCGCGCTGGCGTCCGCCGCGCTGGACGCGGCGCTGGCGACGGACGGACGTTAGGCGAGGCGCCTCGACGGACCGGCCAGAGGGCTGTCGGGATGTGAAGATGTACGGTGGCGCGACACGACGGAGGATCCGGACGGCCCGACCACGTCGTCAGCGTGCGGGCACGAATCGCGTTCGTGGGAACTCAGCGCACCGAGGAGGACGACATGGCACGTCGCCGTCTGCACGTCATGGCGGAGTGGGGAGACACATTCCCCGTGTGGGAGCGGACACCCGGCATGAATGTCGGGGGTATCGATCCCGCCGAGTCTGGACTCTCTGAGCAGCTCGTTCAGGACCTGATCGCGTGGAACGCGCAGTGGGAGATCCTTTTCGCCGCGGAGCCGCCCGGTACCGAGGAAGAGCAGCGTGTCTGGATGCGGGCCGGGCGAGGTCTTGCCAAACGGGTAGGACTCGAAATCGGAGGCGATGTCATGGTCACTTACCAGCCCTGACGACGAGCCGAGCTTCATCCCGCGGCCAAGGCCTCGCGGGAGCCCCGCCGGGTCAGATCACCGCGGGCAGATCCACCGGCTCCCCGAAGACGATCAGCGGATGACCGTCGTGCTCGACGATGTCGGCGGAGACCCGCCACACGGCCTGCACGCACTCCGGCGTGAGCACCTCCGCCGGCGAGCCGGCGACGCGGACGACGCCGTCGGCGATCACCACGACGTGGTCCGCGAATCGCGCCGCGTGGTTCAGGTCGTGCAGCGCCGCGATCACGGTCAGGCCATCGTCGGCGAGCTCGCGCAACAGGCGCAGCGAGGTCAGCTGCGCGTGCACGTCGAGGTGGTTGGTGGGCTCGTCGCAGAGCAGCAGCCGGGGCTGCTGGGCGAGTGCCCTGGCCAGGTTCGCGCGCTGGCGCTCGCCGCCGGACAGCGTCGACGCGTCGCGCTCGGCGAACGCGTCCGCCCCGGTGCGGCGCAGGCTCCGCGCCACGATGTCCTCGTCGTCGGCGCTCGCCGCGGACAGCCAGCCCTGGTGCGGTGTGCGGCCCAGTTCGACGATCTCGCGCACGGTCAGTCCGTCGGCTTCGGCCCACTCCTGCTCGACCAGGGCGATGCGGCGGGCGCGTGCGCGCCTGCTCAGGCTCCGCAGCTCGTCGCCGTCGTGCTCGATCGTGCCCTCCTGCGCCGCCAGCACCCCGGCGATGAGCCGCAGCAGCGTGCTCTTGCCCGCACCGTTCGGACCGAGCACGGCGGTCACGGCACCTGCGGGAGCCGTGATGTCGATGCCGTCCGCGATCAGGCGTCCGCCGCGGCTGTACCGCAGCCGGTCCGTACGCAGCCCGCTCATCGGCGTGCCATCCGTCGGCGACCCATGCGGGTCAGCAGCAGCATGAACACCGGCCCGCCGATCAGCGCGGTGACGATGCCGACGGGCAGCTCGCGCGGATCGAACGCCGTGCGCGCGATCGTGTCGGCCCAGAGCAGGAACACCGCGCCGACCAGGAAGGATGCCGGCAGCAGCACCCGGTGCCGCACGCCGACGACGGCGCGGGTGGCGTGCGGCAGGATCAACCCGACGAAGCCGATGGATCCGCTCACGGCCACGAGCGCACCGGTCAGCAGCGCGCAGCATCCGAACAGGGCTATGCGCAGCCGGTCCACCGGCACGCCCAGCGCAGCCGCGGCCGAGTCACCCAGCGCGAGGCTGTCCAGCACACGGGCCGAGGCGAGCAGCGGCAGCGCGCACACGGCGGCGACGATCGCCGCGAGGGCGACGTCGGCCCAGCCCGCGCCGGACAGCGACCCGAGCAGCCAGCCCAGGATCTCGCGGTAGGTGTCGTTGTTCGAGCTCCAGAAGATCACCAGGCTGGTCAGCGCCGACAGCACGGCGGACACGGCGAGTCCCGCGAGGATCGTTGACGTCGGAGACCCGCCGCCCGCAGCCCGCGTGATGCCGAGAGTCAGCAGCAGCGCCAGCATCGCGCCGGCGAACGCCGCCGCCGGCAGCGCGATCGCCGCGCCGAGCACCAGCACCAGCACGGCGCCTGTGGATGCCCCGGATGAGAGCCCCAACAGGTACGGATCCGCGAGCGGGTTGCGGGTGAGCGCCTGCATCACCGCGCCGCAGAGGGCGAGTCCGCCGCCGACGACCGCGGCGGTGAGCACGCGCGGAGCGCGCAGGCGCCAGACGATGGCGTCCTGAGTGAGGGGGAGGACGGGGTTCGCCCCGGTGAGGTGCGCCCACAGCGTGCCGGCGACGTCGCCCGGCGCGATCCGCGCCGGGCCGATGCCGATGGCGACGACGACCGACACGACCAGCACCGCGACCAGAGCCAGCAGGATCGCGGCCGTCCGCACCCGCGGCATCCGCTTCGGTGCATCCGTGCGAGAGGGCGTCGCGGGGGCGACCCGCACCGGGGCGGAAGTCACAGCGTCCCCAGTTGGTCGATCAGCGAGGCGACGGCGTCGACGTTGCGCACGCCCGATTCGGTGGCGGGGAAGTCGACCGTCAGGAAGCTGTCGTTCTTGACGGCCTTCAGCGTGGCGGTCGCCGGGTTCTTCTTCAGCAGGTCGATCTTGTGCTGAGCGGTGTTCCAGGTCGAGTCGACCAGCACGATCACGTCGGGGTCGAGGTCGGCGACCTTCTCCCACGAGGTGGAGAACCAGCTCTCCTTGACGTCGGCGAACGCGTTGGTGAGTCCCGCAGTGTCCATGATGAGCTGCGGGGCCCCGATGCCGGCGCCGACGAACGGCTGGTCGCTGCCGGAGGAGTACCAGATGGCGGTCAGGCCCCGGGTGTCCGGCTTCAGTTCTGCGAGCTGCGCCTTCTGCTCCGTGACGAGCTTCTTCGCGGCAGTCTTCTCACCGAGCAGATCGCCGGCCTGCAGGAACGTGTCGAACACCGCGTCGAAGGTGAGCGGGTCGGGCTGGTACTTCTTCTCCTGGCAGGCCGCCGGCGCGACGTAAGTGGTGACTCCGAGATCGGCCAGGGAGGACCGCTCGCCGGCGCCGTCCGCGGAGAAGTTCGACTCCCAGCCGGCGAAAACGAAGTCGGGGTTCAGTGCCAGCACGGCCTCCTGCGAGGGGACCTTGTCGGAGATCACCGGGATGCCCTTGCCCGCCGAGGCGAGGTCGGCGGGAAGCGGCCCGTCCGAGTAGGCGCTTCCGACGATCCGGTCGCCGGCGCCGAGCGCCAGGGCGAGCTCGAGGGTGGACGACTTCACAGTGACGATGCGCTGCGGCGGACTGTCGACGGTGATCTCGGTGCCGCAGTTGTCCACGGTCACGGCGGATGTCCTGGCCGAGGGCTCCGGCGCGGCGGACGCTCCGGAGGAGCAGGACGCCAGGGCCGGCACGGCGAGCACGGCGAGGGACAGGGTGGCGAGGGTGCGCAGGGTGCGCGACATGGTTCCTCCGAGGGGTCGACGAAAGCTGTGACGCAGTCCAGTTCGGACCACCGGAAGGCCGGCCAATCGGGTCGGCGGAACCATCATCCCATCTGGATGACGTCCTTGAACAGTAACACTGGATTTTGGATCCAGGATACGACATGATGATCCCATGCAGACCACACCCGTCGAGTTCTTCAGTGAAGGACACCGCATCTCCGCCCTCTGGCGCACCCCCGAGGCCCCCGGTCCGTATCGCGCGATCGTGCAGGGTCCGGGCTGGCTCGGCCTCAAGGACGCCAAGCTCTACGTGCGCTACCACGAGGCCCTCGTCGCCGCCGGCTTCGCCGTGCTGGTGATCGACTACCGCGGGTTCGGGGACTCCGAGGGCGACCGCGGCTACCTCTCGCCGGCCTGGCAGCTGCAGGACCTCATCAATGCGGTCACTTATCTGGGCACCCGCGAGGACGTGATCGCGGACGCGATCGGCGTCTTCGGCACCGGCGGGACCGGCGGCGGCAACGCCGTGCTGCTCGCCGACGCCGACCCGCGCATCAAGGCCGCCGTCAGCCAGGTTCCCGTGGCCGACGGCGAGGACTGGTTGCACCGGATGCGCTCCGAGTACGAGTGGCTCGACTACCTGAAGGCACTCGACGAGGACCGCCGGCAGCGCGTCGTCGCCGGCAGCGGACGCATCGTGCACCCGCGCGAGGAGATCATGATCCCCACGGCGGAGCGCCGCGCCACCAAGGTCAAGGCCGACGTCGACGACCGCATCCCCACCGCCGTGCCGCTCGCCTGCGCCGAGGGCATCATCGCCTACCGGCCGATCGACGCGGCATCCCGTCTGACGACGCCGCTGCTGGTCATCGGCGTCGACGGCGACGCGACAACACCCACCGACCACGCCGAGGCGCTCTACCAGGCCGCGCGCGGGCCCAAGCAGCTGATCATGCAGCGGCACACCACGCACTACGCCGCCTACGACACGTACTGGGAGCAGACCACGCCGGTCATCGTCGACTGGTTCGACCGGCACGTCCGCGCGGCGCACATCATCACCCGTTCCGTCTCGTCCCCGGCATCCGGGGACTCCATCACCCCTCAGGAGGTACAGCGATGACCGTCGCACTCAGGATCACCGGTGGCACCGTCGTCACCCCGGCCGGACCCGTCCGCGCCGACCTGCTCGTCACCGACGGCAAGGTCTCGGGTCTGGTCGCGCCGGACACGGCGGTGGCCGCAGACCGCGTGATCGACGCGAGCGGAAAGCTCGTGCTGCCCGGCATGGTCGACGTGCACGTCCACACCCGGGAACCCGGGTACGAGCACAAGGACGATATCTACACGACCAGCCTGCAGGCCGCGGCCGGTGGCGTGACGACGATGTTCGGGATGCCGAACCTCAAGCCCCCGACGACGGATGTCGCGACGCTGACCGACGTGTTCGAGCGCTATCGCGACTCCTCGATCGTGGACTGGAACCACAACCCCGCGCCGACGAAGTTCGACGAGATCGCCGGGATGAGCGAGATGGGCATCCGCGCCTACAAGATCTACATGGTGGTCGACACCGGACGCGACTACCCGCACCCCTCCGGCACCGGCATCCACGACCACGGGCACCTGCTCGAGATCATGGATCACATCGTCAAGACCGGCAAGCGCTTCATCGTGCATCCGCACGACCAGGCGCTGATGGACTACATCGAGGGGGCCTACCTCGCCCGCGGCGAGAACACTCCGCAGGGCTACGCCTCCGCGTACGCCGCCCGTGAGGGCGTCATCTGGGACACCGCGATCGACGTCGTGCTGCGCCTCGCAGAGGCATCCGGATGCCCGGTGCACATCGCGCACATCCAGACCCGCCGCTCGATCGAGGCCGTGCGCCGCGCCAAGGAGCGCGGCATCGACGTGACCTGTGAGGTCAACCACTGGGCGCCGTTCCTCTCGACCTGGAACGACGTCGAGACCCTCGGCCCGTACGCCTTGAGCTACTGGGTGCCCGACGACAACCGCGCCGCGGTGTGGGAGGGCATGCGCGACGGCACCATCGACATCGCCGCAAGCGACCACGCACCGCACACGCGCGAGGAGAAGGAGGTCGGCTGGACGCAGATGTGGAGCTCGCACACCGGCACACCCGGCATCCAGTACTACTACGAGCTCATGCTCGACGCGGTCAACAGAGGCGAGCTCGACCTGCAGCGCGTGGTCGACATGGTCGCCCACGTCCCGGCGGCGAAGTTCGGCCTCGAGGGCGTCAAGGGCGCGCTGACAATCGGCGCCGATGCCGACATCGTCATCGCCGACATGAACGAGGAATGGACCATCACCAACGACGACGTGCTCTCGAAGATCGGGTGGACGCCGTATGACGGACGCACGATCAGTGCCCGCATCGAGCGCACGCTCGTGCGCGGGGTCGACGTGTACGTGGGGCGCGAGGTCGTCGGCGACCGCGCGTTCGGACAGCTCGCCGCATCGGCGGAGGACAGGGCGGCGGCACTCGTCGCCGCAGAAGGGAACTGAGATGAAATTCGGACTGCTGCTGCCGCACTTCGGCGAAGAGGCGAGCAAGGAGAAGCTGCTCGAGGGCTCGAAGCTCGCCGAGAGCTACGGCTTCGACTCGGTGTGGGTGCGCGATCACCTGGTGTTCGAACCGCACGGCGAGATGGAGAAGCCGAACCGCACCTTCTACGACGCGCTCACCACGCTGACCGCGATCGGCGCCGTCACCGACAAGCTCGAGCTCGGCACCGGATCGCTGATCCCGTTCCGGCATCCGCTGGTCACCGCCCTGATGGCGGGCACGATGACCCAGCTGCTCGGCCCGCGTCTGATCCTGGGCTTCGGCGCCGGCACGTTCGACCACGAGTTCGAGGCGATCGGCTGGGGCGACCTGGATCGCGTCGAGCTGGTGCGCTCGAACGCCGAGATCCTGAAGCGCGTGTTCACCGAGAACGACGTCAGCTACGACGACGGCGTCTTCACATTCGACAACGTCACGATCGAGCCGAAGCCGGTCGGCGGCCGGGTGCCCTTCTGGTACTGCGGCGCGACTCCGCGCTCGGCCCGCCTCGCGGCCGAGTTCGCCGACGGATGGATGCCGGGACGCACCGGCCTGCTCACGATGGAGAAACGCATCCAGACCATGCGCGACATCACCGCCGAGAACGGCCGGCCGATGCCGACCGTGGCCGTCATCCCGCCGACCTCGATCGAGGACACCCGCGAGGAGGCGCTGAAGCACGTGAACATCCCCGGTCTGCTGGCCTGGGCGAACAAGGCGAAGTTCGCGGTGAAGCCGCCGTCCGGCTCGTTCGAGACCGTCGAGGACCTCGAGGGACAGCTGATCGTCGGAGACCCCGACCAGGCCGTCGAGCAGATCAAGCGGTTCGAGGAGGTCGGCACCGAGCACCTCGTGTTCGACTTCCGGTTCAAGTTCGACCGCTTCTTCGAGCAGATCGAACTGCTCGGCGCCGAGGTGCTGCCCAAGCTGCGCGATCAGCAGAAGGCGGCGTAACTCGCCTCGGTCCGGTCGTCGCCCGCGTCGCCGCAGCCGGCGTGGGCGACGACCGGACCCCGCACCCGTCATGTCTGGACTCTGGATCCAGAATCCAAAGACTGCTATCCTCCTGAGAACCCGATCGACGAAGACCGCGGCAAGGAAGTGCACCCCATGACCGATTCCCCTCTCACACCGACCCCCGGGCGCCCCCTGATCGAGGTGTCGCACCTGACCGTCCGCTACCAGATCGCGCGCACCGGGCAGACGCTGACCGCCGTCCAGGACGTGAACCTCGCCGTGAACGCGGGGGAGTTCGTCACGGTGCTCGGCCCGAGCGGATGCGGCAAGACCACCGTCATGAACGTCATCGCGGGCCTGGTCGACGCCACCGAGGGCACCGTGCTCGTCGACGGGAAGCCCGTCACGGGTCCCGGCCCCGACCGGGCCGTCGTCTTCCAGGACTACGCGCTGCTGCCGTGGCGCACCGTCGCCGACAACGTGCGCTTCGGCGTCGAGATGCAGCCGCGGTTCCGCGGCGTCGACACCGCCGACAAGGTGCAGGAGGCGATCGAGCTGGTCGGCCTCGGCGGATTCGAGAAGTCGTATCCCAGAGAGCTCTCCGGCGGCATGCAGCAGCGGGTCGGCCTGGCCCGCGCGCTCGTCGCCGACCCGCAGGTGCTGCTCATGGATGAGCCGCTCGGCGCCGTCGACGCGCTCACTCGCGAGGTCATGCGCGCCGAACTCGAGAAGATCATCCAGCAGACCGGCAAGACCGTGGTGTTCATCACGCACTCGATCGAAGAGGCGATCCTGCTCGGCGACCGCGTCGTGGTGTTCAAGAGCCACCCCGGCTCGGTCCTCGAGGAGCACACGGTCGACCTGCCGCGTCCGCGTTCCGAGCGCGGCGCGCAGAACGATGCCGAGTACCTCGGGCTGCGGGACCACCTGTGGGACGCGCTGGAGCGCGAGGCGACCGACGCGGTGCGAGCATGACCAGCGCCACTCTCACGGTCGCCACGCAGCGCGCACCGAAACCGCGGCGACGCGTCCCCGGTTTCCTGCGCAGCAGGAGGGTCTGGTTCTCGATCATCGACTTCGTCGTCGTGATCACCGTGTGGCACCTCGCCGTCGTCACGTTCGGTGTCGTCAACAAGGTGTTCCTGCCGGCGCCGATGGACGTGCTGCTGGGCTTCGGCCAGCTGGCGCAGGCCGGACTGCTCTGGTCGAACATGGGCTTCAGCGCGGTGACGTGGGTGATCGGCTTCGTGCTCGGCGCAGTCGCCGGCATCGTCACCGGTCTGGTCGTGGGCAGCACCCATATCGCGTACAAACTGGTGATGCCGCTGATGTGGGCGGCGTGGGCGACCCCGCTGGTCGCCATCCAGCCGATCATCGGCGTCTGGTTCGGCTTCGGGATGACCCCGAACATCGTGCTGGTCTTCCTCAGCACCGCCATCCCGATCTCGCTGAACACCGTCGCCGGAGTCAGCGGCGTGAACCCCTCGCTGCTGCGTGCGGCCAGCGTGTACGGCGCGTCAGGGCTGCAGGCGTATCTGAAGGTGCGCCTGCCCTGGACCTTCCCCTACATCGTCGGCGGCATCCGCCTCGCGATCCCGACAAGCCTGATCGGACTGCTCATCGGCGAGATGGTCTCCAGCCCGATGGGCATGGGGTCGCTGATCGTGACCTCGCTCGCGCGATTCCGCACCAACCAGGCGTTCTCCGCGATCCTCTTCTTCATCATCGTCTCGGTGGTGCTGGTGTCTGTCGCCGACCTGCTGGAGCGCAAGGCCGGAGCCTGGCGGGAGGTGAGTGCCCGATGACCGCTCCCGTGCTCACCGCCGCCCCGGGCGGGTTCCGGCTGCGCGCCGCGTGGGATGCCACGCGGTGGCAGCTCGCGGTACTGGCCGAGCTCGTCGTCATCCTGCTGGTCTGGCAGTACCTGCAGGCCGTCGTCGGCTTCTGGAACCCGGTGTTCCTGCCGCCGCCCACCCAGGTGTGGGAGGCGCTCGTCGGCATGTCAGAGTCGGGTGTGCTGTGGGCCAGCCTGCTGTACAGCTCCGGTAACGCCGTCGTGGGGTTCGTGATCGCCGCGGTGTTCGGTGTCTTCACCGGACTGCTGCTCGGCTCGTCGAAGCTGTTCTACGACATCGCCGGCGGCCCGTTCTGGACGCTCTACGCCACGCCGCGCATCGCGTTCCAGCCGCTGCTCGTGCTCTGGATGGGGTTCGGCAACGGACCCAAGATCCTGATCATCTTCCTGATGGCGTACTTCCCGATCGCGATCAGCACGATGGACGGCATCCGCGGTGTCGACGCGTCGGTGGTGAAGGCGGCTCGGGTGTACGGCGCGTCCCGGGCGCAGGTGTTCTTCAAGGTGCAGCTGTGGGCTGCGCTGCCGATGATCCTGACCGGTCTGCGCATGGGCGTCGCCCGCGCGATGATCGGCATCGTCGTCGGCGAGTTCATCGGCGGCTCCGAGGGCCTCGGCTACCTGATCCGCAAGAAGGCGGGCGAGCTGCAGCTGGACGCCGCGATCGGGATCACCATCATGCTCGTGGTCATCGCCGTGATCGGCATGGCCGTGCTCAACCTCGTCAAGAAGACCGTCGCCCCCTGGTACATCGAGGGCGTGGTCCGCAGATGAGTGTCCCGCTGCCCGCGGGACCCGACTCGAGAAGGCAGGAATCATGAGAAGGAGCATCATCGTCGCTGCTCTCGTCGGCGCGCTGATCCTGAGCGGCTGCTCGGCTTCGCCGGGCGCCGGGGGAGGCGACTCCGACGTCAGCGAGGACACGCCGATCGGCGCACCCGAGAAGACGGAACTGACGATCGCGCTGTCCGCCCCGAACCTGGACAGCCAGGCTCCGGTGTACATCGCGATGGACAAGGGCTACTACGAGGATGAGGGGCTGAAGATCAAGGTCATCGACGCGGACAACATCCGCGAGGGACTGATCGGCGGCAGCCTCGACGTCGCAGTGGAGGACGCGATGGCGGTGGTCGACGCTGCGAACGCGGGCACCGGCCTGAAGGTCGTCGCCGGCTATCGCGCGCGGCAGCCGTACATCATCGCTGCGAGCGAGGACATCGAGAAGCCGTCCGACCTGAAGGACAAGCAGATCATCCTCGGGGACGCCCCCGGCGTGCCGATCAACGACGTCCGCATGAACATCATGGCGGAGGAGGGCGACTTCGACATCCGGGACGTCTCCTGGAAGGACGTCTACCCGCCCGGATTCTCGAACGCCTGGGTGGAGAACTTCGTCGCCGGGCAGGTCGAGCTGACGCCGGTGTTCCCGCGGCACATCCCGATCATCGAGGAGGCCGGCGGCCACTTCGTCGTCAACACGATGAAGGAGTGGCCGAACGACGTGCTCACGGCGTCCGAGGGGTGGATCGCGGCGAACCCGAACACGCTCGCCCGGTTCATCCGTGCGACCACGAAGGGCATGGCGCTGTACAAGGACGTGTCCCAGCAGGAGTACGTGCAGTCGATGATGGAGAAGCACGACTTCACGGTCACCGACGCGGAGCGCGACCCGGAGATCTACGCCTACGGGCCCGAGCTGTACAACGAGGACATGACGCTGGACAAGGACCACTTCGCCGACGCGCTGAAGGCCTTCGGCATGGAGATGCCCGAGTGGGACTCGTTCGTCGACACGACGAACCTCGAGCGGGCGAACGCCCAGCTGAACGACTGAACACGGTGAGGGGTGGCGCGCAGCTGCCACCTCTCACCTCCTGGAGAAGAGAAGGTGCACATGCGCGCAGCGGTGCTGAGCGGACACGATCTGCGAGAGCTGATCGTGCGGGACATCCCCGATCCGCAGCCGGGCCCTGGCGAGGTGGCCGTCCGCGTCGAGACCGTCGGCGTCAACCAGCTCGACCTCAACGTGATCGCCGGGGTGGGCCCTGGCGCGCGCGCCAGGCTGCCGCGGGTGCTGGGCATCGATCCGGCGGGCACGATCACGGCGGTCGGCGAAGGGGTGGATGCCGGCCGCGTGGGCGAGTCCGTGGTCGTCAAGCCCAACATCCCGTGCGGGAACTGCTCCGCCTGCATCGCGGACCATGAGGAGGACTGCCCGCGGCAGATCGTCGTCGGCGTGCATCGCGACGGCGGCGCCGCCGAGATCGTCATCGTCCCCGCACGCAGCGCCTTCGACCGGCGAGGCCTGGATGCCGCGCAGGCCAGCGCCGTGGTGCACAGCGCAGCGATCGTGCTGAACGCCGCCGAGGCCGTCGGCCTCGGCTCCTCCGACCGCGTGCTCGTGATGGGTGCCGGCGGCACACTCGGCAGGGCGGCGACCGCGATCGCGCTGCACCGTGGCGCCGACGTGGTCGCGGCATCCCGCCGCCCGCTCCGGCGGGTCGGCGACGAACGCACCGTGACCGCCCCTGACACCGTGGCCCTCGAGGCCGCACTGGGCCGCCTCGGCACGGAGTTCGACGTGCTGCTCGACGTCACCGGCAACGCCCCGACGCTCGGCATCGGCATCGCCGCGCTCGGCTGGGGCGGACGGGCCGTGTTCTGCTCGGCATCGGTGAGCTCCGACCTGCGCATCGACGCCCGCGACTTCTATCTGCGGCGCAAGGTGCTCCGCGGCGCCGCCAGCGCCGGGTACCGTCATGTGGCAGAGGCTCTCGACCTGGCGGCATCCGGCGTGATTCCCGATCTCGTCGGCCAGCGGCACCCGCTCGCCGACATCGCCCAGGCGTACACGGCGTTCCCGACGAAGAAGGACGGCAAGGTGATCATCGATGTGCAGTGAGTCGACCGGGAGGATGCCGGCATGAGCGGTGCGAAGAACGGCGGTGCCCTCGCCGGCGTCGTGGTGATCGAACTCGGTCAGTACATCTCCGGGCCGTACGCCGCCAAGCTC
This sequence comes from Microbacterium sp. NPDC057659, assembly GCF_042799915.1. NCBI lineage: Bacteria > Bacillati > Actinomycetota > Actinomycetes > Micrococcales > Microbacteriaceae > Microbacterium > Microbacterium sp. NPDC057659. The sequence continues at coordinate 537,420 of NZ_JBHVHU010000002.1, forward strand.
CTCGCGGACCTCGGCGCAGAGGTCATCAAGATCGAGTCGCCGGAGGGCGACCCGATGCGGCGCTGGGAGGGGCGGGCCAGGATGAGCCCGCAGTTCGCGGCCTACAACCGCGGCAAGCGCAGCGTCGTGCTCGACCTCAAGGACGAGGGCGACCTCGCACACCTGCTGCGCCTGGTCGACGACGCCGACGTGGTCATCGACAACTTCCGGCCGGGGGTCACCGACCGGCTCGGCATCGGCGCCGCTGCGCTCGCCGCGCGCAACCCGCGGGTGATCACCTGCTCGATCACGGGGTTCGGACCCGACGGCCCGTACGCGAAGCGGCCCGCCTACGACACGGTGATCTCGGCGGTCGGAGGTATGTACAGCCAGGTGGTGCCCGCCGACACCGTGCGGCCGATGGGCCCGGCGTTCTCGGATCTGCTGTCCGGCATCCAGGCGACGCAGTCGGTGCTCGCCGCGCTGCACGCCCGCAACGCGACCGGCGTCGGCGAGCACATCGAGGTGTCGATGGTGGGCGCCCTGGTCGACTTCCTCACCGAGTCCGCATCGTCGTTCCTCGAGACCGGACAGGTCTCGGGGCCCGACTCGCGTCCCCGCCGTGCACAGGCCTATGCCTGCAACGGCTCCGACGGAAGGGCGTTCGTCATCCACATGTCGGTGCCAGAGAAGTTCTGGACCGGCCTCCTCGATGTCCTGGAGCGGCCCGACCTCGGCGACGACCCGCGGTTCGCGACCCGCGAGCAGCGCGTGCGCAACTACGACCAGCTCGACGCGGTGCTGAAGGAGATCGCCCTCACCCGGCCGCGCGCCGAGTGGCTGGAGCGCCTCGCCGCACACGACATCCCGCACGGCCCGCTGAACACCGTCGCAGACCTGTTCGACGACCCGCAGATCCGCAGCATGGCGCTCGTCGAGCCGGTCGACGGGCCGGACGGGCCGGTGAACGTGCCGATGCCGAGCACCCGTTTCCACCGCAGCGGCCGCCCCGAGCTGACCTACGCCCCCGATCTGGGCGAGCACACCGCGCAGCTCACCACGCAGGAAGAAGGAGTCCAGGCATGACCTCGCTCGACGACCTCGTCGCCATCGACGTGCACACCCACCCGCAGACCGAGGAGTTCATCGCGGCGATGGGCAGCAGGCACACGCAGATGGCGAAGCACTTCGGCCGCGAGCGGCCGATCGTCTCCTTCGCCGAGCAGGCCGATCAGTACCGCGACCGGAAGATGATGGCGGTGATCGTGAACTCCGACTCGGAGACCACCTCCGGCATCAAGGGCGCGCCGAACGACCTGCTCGGCAAGGCGCAGCAGGACCACCCCGACGTGTTCCTCGCCTTCGCCGGCATCGATCCATGGAAGGGTCAGGCGGCGGTCGCGGAGATCCGCCGCATGCACGACGAGTACGGCATCAAGGGCGTGGGGGAGCTGAACCCGGCCAGGCAGAAGTTCCTGCCCAACGACCGCCGGTTCTACCCGATCTGGGAGACCTGCGCCGAGCTCGGCCTGGTGGTCATGTTCCACTCCGGGTTCCCCGGTGCGGGTGCCGGCACCCCCGGCGGCGGTGGGTACCGGCTCGAGAACGCTCGGCCCATCCCGTACATCGACGACATGGCGGCGGACTTCCCGGAGCTGAACATCATCAGCGCGCATCCGGCCTGGCCCTGGCATCTGGACAACCTCGCCATGGTCTGGCACAAGTCGAACGTCTACCTCGACCTGTCCGGCTGGGCGCCCAAGCACCTTCCCGCCGACGTGCGCCAGTACGCGAACTCGGTGATCACCGACCGGGTGCTGTTCGGCTCGGACTGGCCGGTGATGACGGTGGAGCGCTGGATGAGCGAGTTCGACGAGCTCGGGTTCAAGCCGGAGTCCCGGCAGAAGATCCTGCTCGACAACGCGCGCAAGCTGTTCCGGCTCTGAGAGGGATGCACCGTGGCTGACCTGGTCATGGCGGCGATGACGCCGCACAACCCGTTGCTCTGGCGCGCGATGCGCGAGCCGATGCCCGACGACCTCGCACCCGTCGCGCAGAACTTCGCCCGCATCCGGGCATCCGTCGCTGCGCACCGGCTGGACGCGCTGATCGTGATCGGCACCGACCATCTGCGGCAGTTCTACTACGACAACTCGCCGGCGTTCGTCGTCGGCACCGCGGAGTCGTACCACGGCACCTGGCAGAACGAGGTGCGCACGTTCGGGATGGAGTACCGCGAGATCGCCGGGCACACCGCCCTCGCCGCGCAGATCGCCGGCGGTTCGCTGCTGCCCGAGGCGATCGACTTCTCGATCAGCAGGGAGTGGCGCCTCGACCACAGCTACGTGATCCCGCTGCAGTACACCAGGCCGGAGTTCGACATCCCGGTGGTGCCGATCCACACCAACGCGTCGCTGCCGCCGGTGCCGTCCGCGCGCCGGTTCGCCGCGCTCGGCGCGCACCTGCGCGATGCCGTCGCGCGGTGGGAATCGGATGCCCGTGTCGGCATCCTCGCCTCGGGGCACATGGCCAACGACGTGGGCGGGCCGCGGACGTTCGCCGGCGCCCCCGACCCGGACTTCGACCGCAGCGCGTGGGAGTGGATGCGCGACGGTGACCTGGACGCCGCGATCGCTGGATGCCTGGACGTGAACCGTCTCACCGAGGCCGGGTCGATGACCTATCAGTACCTGAACGCCATCGTCGCGCTCGCCGCCATGGGCGGGCGGCCCGCGGACCACGCGGATGCCACACCGTCGCGCTTCGCGAGCAGTCCCTTCTTCCTCTGGGAGGAGCAGTCATGACCGACTACATGATCGGCAAGTTCATCCGCAGCGTCGAGATGGACGACGCGGTCCTGGCCCGGTACGTGGCCGACCCCGCCGCGTACGTGCAGGAGTGGATGGCAGGCGCGGCCGGCCCCGAGGCGCCGACGGACGATCGCATCCTCACCGCCGACGAGCAGGCGGCCTTCGCCGCCCGCGACTACGGCGCGCTGTTCCGGCTGGGCGCGCACCCCTACCTGCTCTGGCACTTCACCGAGGCGATCTACGAGCACGAGTACACCGAGGGCTTCGGATGGCGCGAGCTGGTCGAGAGGTATCGCGCGGCGATCGCCTGATCGATCGCACGAAAGAGTGGATGCGGCATGCTGATCGGCATGCCGCATCCGCTCTTCCGCCGGGGTCAGAGCACCGGCACGGGCTTGCTGGAGCGGAACACACCCTCCGGGTCGTATCGGGTGACGATCTCATTCAGCCGCTCGAGCGACCCGGAGGGGAACAGTTCCTCCGGGTCGCCGATCGCCTCGATGAATCCGGCGAATCTGCCCACCAGGAACGGCGCGACGATCTCGTCGAGCGCCGCCTGATCCGCGAGCACCGCGGGACGGGCATCCGGATTCGCGAGGATCCCGACCGAGTACATCGTGAGGTCGCCCGGCACGGTCTCGCGCACGCCGCCGCCGGGAGCCGGGCGGTGCAGCGCACCGCCGACGTGGCGGAACTGCACGAGCATGAGCGCCTTGCGCGCCATGAGTTCGACCACCTGTGCGATGGTCTCCGGCGTCAGCTGCGACATCTGGGCCGTCGTGCCGCGCGAGGAGACCGGGCCGGGAGGGTCGGTCGTGATGCTCGGGATGTCGACGGGCGACATCGGGGCGAACGTGTCGCGGAACGGGCCGAGAGACAGGAACGGCTCCAGCAGACGGCGGGCCTCGGCCTCGAGGGATGCGTCGTCGGCGTCGGCTCCGGCGCCCAGGTAGACGCCCATGATCGAGACGAAGGAACGGCCGCGGATGGCATCGGGCAGGTGCGGCGCATCCGGGAAGTTGTACAGCGTCGCCCAGGTGGTGAGCTCCTCCGGCGCATCGGCGAGCGAGTCCGTCCAGGTCTGCAGCACCTCGGCCGCCTTGTCGATCGAGAACGAGAGCCCTCCGCCGTAGACGCGCGGCTGGCGCACGGTGTCGAACTCGATCGCGGTGACGACGGCGGCATTGCCGCCCGCTCCGCGCAGCGCCCAGAACAGGTCGCTGTGGTTCTCGGCATCCGCCCTGACCCGGGTGCCGTCGGCGAGAACGCAGTCGATCGCCGTCACCGCGTCGGGCTGCAGCCCGTGCTTGCGGGACAGCCAGCCGATGCCACTGCCGAGCGAGTAGCCGACGATGCCGACGGTCGGCGACGAGCCGTGCCTGGCGGCGAAGCCGGCCTCCGCGAGCTGCGGCACGACCGCGCTCCAGCGCACGCCGGCACCGACGCGCACATGACCGGTCGCCGGGTCGACGTCGACCTCGTCGAGCTCGAGGGTGCGCACCAGCAGGGTGTCAGCGAGGTCGCCCAGCGTGGTCGCGCCATGCCCCGTGGCCTGCGCGGCGACGCGCAGGCCGTGAGCGCGCGCGTAGCGCACGGCGGCGGCGACCTCGTCGGCATCGTGCGGGACGGCGATCGCGGCAGGCTGCTGGTCGAGCAGCAGGCTGTAGGTCGCGCGCAGTTCATCCCACTCCGGGTCGGAGGCGTGCACGATGCGCACGCCGTCCGGATGGGGGTCGGAGCCGGGCAGGTCTGCTGTCGCGGGCAGGAATGAGGTATCGGTCATCACGCCTCCGGGTTCAGTGGACACGTTTCTGTATCCAGAATCCAATCATGCCACGGCGGAGCGAAGAAGGGGTGGGCGTGTCCGTGAGAACGGTGACGGGCGCCGTGAGCAGAGCCAAGAGCCGCGGGATACCGCGGAAAAACGGGACCTTCACTTCCGCACAAGTCCTGGTGTAGTCTCCGAGTGGGACAGCCGGGGGGCGTCCAAGGATTGGCCGGGGGGTGATCCGATGTCGGCAGATGAGTACTCGCCTCGTCGAGTCGCGCTTCATCCTGCGGCACGCATCGGGCTTCTCGGCGTCGCCATCGGTACTGCCTGGCTCGCCATCAGCCTGTTCACCGGGGGGATGGGTGCCTCTGCGGCGACCGGCGATGATGAGGGTCGCCAGAGCGTCGCCCAGACAGTGAGTGCCCCCGAGACGCGAGTTCCCGCGCCGGTCGAGAAGATCCTGGCTCCCGTTCAGAAGGTTCTGTCTCCCGTCGTGCACGAGGTCGCCGCTCCGGTGAAGAAGGTCGTGGCTCCGGTCGCGCGTGAGATCGCGGCTCCGGTGAAGAAGGTCGTGGCTCCGGTGGCGAAGTCGGTGGCTCCGGTCGCGCGGGAGATCGCGGCTCCCGTGAAGGCGGCCGCGAGGCCGGCCGTTGCCGTGGTCGAGCAGCCTCCGCACGCCGTGACCGCTCCGGCGCCGGGCGTCGTGAAGAGCGATTCGTCACCGCTGGTCAGCACCCTGCGTGCTACGACGGGCGCCGTGAAGAGTGTGCCCGGGGCTGCTGTCACGGTCGTCGAGTCCGCACCGGCGATCCTCGCCGCCGTTCCCGCCGCGCTGGACGCGCTGGAGGTGGCGGACGTGACCGGATCGGTGACCGGCCTCCTCGACCATGTCGTCGGCGGAGTTCCGATCGCCGGGGACGTCGTGACCGGGCTGCTCGGCACCGAACCGACGGGGGATCTGATCACTCCGGTGGCACGCGGGGTCGACGGCCTCGTCCACGGCGTCGTCCACAGCGACCCCGTGGCCGTGCCCACCGCGCCCGACTCCGTGCTGCCGGCGACTGCGGATCTGGCGGCACCGGCCGCTGCTCCGGCACCCGCCCCGGCTGTCGACCGTACGGGGGCGGCATCCGCACCGATCGTCCAGACGACTCTTGCGCGCTCCGCGGACGACTTCTTCTCCGCGCAGACGAGCGGCTCCACCGGTCCCGCCGATTCTCCGCTGGGCGGCTCCGTCCCTCCTGCAGCCCCTGCCGCGCCGTCCCCGGCCGGCAGCGCGGGCTCCACGGCAGGCGGCGGGGGATCGGCCGGAGCCTCCATGATCTCGGACGCGGCGTCTGCTGCGGTCCTCCACGAGGCCACGGCCTCCTTGGCGTTGAGCACTGTCTGCGACGAGCTGCCTTCGTCGCCGGTGTTCGACACCGACTCCACCCCCGACTGAGCGAGGGAGGCGTCGCGCTGTATGCGCGACGTGCGCGATTCATTGCATGGATCCACTCTTCTTCGTACTCAGAAAGGGTTAGGCATGAACAGGTATGTATCGCGAAGCCTGCTTTTCGTGGGCTTCGTCGGCGGCCTCTGGGTCGCTGGTACCGGTGTCGCCGCCGCCTCAGAACCTCCGGGGGACGACTCCCCGGCGGTCGTCAATGTCCAGCTGCCTCTCACGCTCGAGGGCCAGGCCGTCTCCGCCACGGGTAAGTCCGCACAGGACCCGCCCGCGGCGAAGCCCAAGCCTGCTCCGATCGTGTCCATCGATCCGAAGGCCGTGAAAGGCGTTCTGACCGGTGACAAGGCGGTCGCGAAGGTCTCGACTCCGGTGACGGTGTCGGGCAACGCGGTGAGCGTGACGGGTAATGCCTCGTCGACGAAATCGTCGGTGAAGCAGGCTCCTGCCAAGGCGAAGGACGCCCCGAGCTCGAACGACCCTGTGGGAGTGCTCTCGGGCGCCCAGGGGCTCGTCGACGTTTCCGCTCCGGTGACGGTGTCGGGCAACGCGGTGAGCGTGTTCGGCGATGCGAAATCGCAGGGCTCGACGGTGACGACGACAGGTGCAGGCGGCGATGCGGGCGGCAGCGCTCTCGCTAACGAGGGTGTCGGGGTGGGCACGGGCTGGCAGGCTGCCGGCGACGTGACCGCACCGGTGACCGCGTCGGGGAACGCCGCGAGCGTGTTCGGGGATGCATCCTCGAACGGCTCGCACGTCGATGTGAAAGACGCTGAAGGCACAGCGCCAGGTGCGGGGGTGATCTCGAATTCGGGGATCGGCCTCAACACCGGGTGGCAGGTGCCCGCAGATGTGACGACGCCGCTCACGGCGGCCGGCAACGCCGGCTCCGTGTTCGACGATGCCGCATCGAACGGTTCGCAGGTCGCGATCGAGGATCGTTCCGGGGTCACCGACTCCGGCGGTCGGGTATCGAACTCGGGGATCGGCAAGGACACGGGTTGGCAGATCCCCGCGGACGTCGCCGCTCCGGTGACGTTCTCGGGCAACGCGATCTCGGGCACGGGTGAGGCAGTCACCTCGGGCTCGGATGTCGCGGTCTCCGATCGCGCCGGTGTCTCCAACGGCGGCGGTGAGGTGTCGAACACCGGTATCGGCTGGCTCGTCGGCTGGCAGATCCCGGCAGACGTGACCGCTCCGCTGACGGCATCCGGCAACGCCTTCTCGGCGACCGGCGACGTCGCGAGTCGTGACTCGGACGTGACGGTGGTCGATTCGGCCGGCGTCGCGAACAGTGGCGGCAAGGTCGGCAACGCCGGCTACGGCGTCGGATCCGGCTGGCAGATCCCTGCTGACGTGATCGCTCCCGTGACTGTGGCCGGCAATGCCGGTTCGGTGCTCGGCGATGCGGGAACGGCGGGCTCGGATGTCGCGATCGTGGATCGCTCCGGTGTCTCGGACGGCGATGGTGAGGTGACGAATGCGGGGTACGGTGTCGGCGCCGGCTGGCAGATCCCTGCGGATGTCACGGCTCCGCTGACGTTCTCCGGCAATGCGGTGTCCGGTTCCTGTGACGCGGTCACGACGGGATCGGGCGTCTCGGTGCTCGACAACGCCGGTGCCGCTGACGGCGGTGCGATCTCCAACGCCGGTTACGGTGTCGGGGCCGGCTGGCAGATCCCCGCGGATGTGACGATGCCGGTGACGGCCTCGGGCAACGCAGGGTCGCTGCTGGACAACGCCACATCGACCGGGTCAGAGGTTGCGATCGTCGACAACGGCGGCGTGGCCGAAGGCGGCAGCGAGATCGGCAATGCCGGCTTCGGACTCAACTCGGGTTGGCAGATCCCGGCCGACGTCACCGCTCCGGTGACGTTCTCGGGCAATGCCGTCTCGGGCGCGAACGAAGCCGTCACTTCCGGTGCGGCCGTGGGCGTTCTCGACGACTCCAGCGTCGCGGACGGCTCCGGTGAGATCTCGAACGTCGGCGTCGGAAAGGACAGCGGCTGGCAGATCGTCACCGACTGGACGACTCCGGTGACCGCTTCGGGCAACGCCGTCTCGGGCGCCGGTGACGCAGTCACCGCCGGTTCGGGCGTCGGCATCGTCGACCGCGGTGACGCGGTGAGCGGTTCGGGCGAGGCGTCGAACACCGGCATCGGCTGGCTTGTCGGCTGGCAGGTGCTCGGCGACGTGACCGCTCCGGCCACGGCGTCCGGCAACTCGGGCTCCGTGCTCGGGGATGCCGGCACCACCGGCTCCATGGTCGCTGTCGCCGACAACGCCGGTGTCGTGAACGGTGATGGTGACGTCTCGAACGCGGGGTACGGTGTCGGCGCAGGCTGGCAGGTGCTCGGCGACGTGACGGCGCCGGTGTCGGCGTCGGGCAACGCGCTCTCGGGCAGTGGTGACTCGTTCACCGCAGGCTCGGGCGTCGCGGTGGTCGACGACGCCGGAGTCATCGACGGTGACGGCGACGTGTCTAACACCGGGATCGGCCTCAACTCCGGTTGGCAGGTCGTGACCGACTGGACGACACCGGGAACGGCATCCGGCAACGCGATCTCGGGCGTCGGCGATGCCCGGACCGCGGGTTCGGATGTTGCCGTGGTCGACCGCGCGGGCGTCCTCGAGGGCGACGGGCAGATCTCGAACATCGGCATCGGCAAGGACTCGGGCTGGCAGATCGCCGGCGACGTGACCGCGCCGCTGACGGCTTCGGGCAACGCCGGCTCCGCCTTCGGAGATGCGGATGCCGTGCAGTCGGGCGTCGGCGTCGTCGACGAGACAGCCACGGTCGGCCCTGCCGGCCAGGCGACGGACAGCGGTGTCGGTTTCGGCACCGGCTGGCAGGTCGTCGGCGATGTCGTCGTGCCGGTCACCGGATCGGGAAACGCGGCGTCGGGATTCGGCGATGTGGTGACGGACGGCTCCGACGTCTCCGTCGTGACCGAGGACGGCTCGATCGTCTCCGGTGACGCGGACGACTCCGGTGTCGGAGTCGCTTCGGGCTGGCAGGTCGTGGGCGGCGTCGTCGCTCCGATCACCGGCTCTGGCGACGTCGTCACGGTCGCCGGAGACACCGCATCGCGCGACTCGTCGGTCACGGTGCACGGCTCGAACCCCAACGGCGATCTCGGCAACGAGGGCGTCGGTATCGGTTCGGGCTGGCAGCCCGTCGTGGAGGTCACGACTCCGGTCACGGCCTCCGGCGACGCGGTCGCTCCGATCAGCGCGGAGTCCGATGGCTCCGCCGTCGTCATCGAGCCCGGTGCCACCGGTTCGCTGAACCCGGGTCTTCCCGGTGTTCCGTCGCTCCCGGTGCCAGACCTCGGTAACGCTGCGGGGCACATCATCGGCAACGTCCACGGACTGCCGGCACTGCCCGGCAGCGAGCTGGTGGGCAAGACGATCGGCGATCTCATCGGCGTCGGTGAGCCTGGAGACCCGGCGATCCCGGGTGCCGGACACCTCGTCGACGGCGTGATCGGCGCTGTCCCCGGACTTTCCTCGACCCCCGGCGTGCCGGAGCTCGGAGGATTGCTCGGTGACGCCGTCGACTCGATCGGCACCGTCATCGGCGGCGGTCTGCCCGAGGTTCCCACGGCGCCCACGGCGCCGGGTGCCCCGAGCATCCCGTCGCTGCCCGTCATCGACGACCTGCCCGGCGTCGGTGAAGTCGTCGGCACCCTGCCGGGTGTCGGCGGCGTGATCGGCGGCCTTCCCAGCATCCCGGCTCTGCCGGTCCTGCCGGGCGAGCCCCACGGTCCGGTTCTCGACTTGGGCGACCTGGTCGGGGACATCACCGATTGCCCGTGCGACACGATCGACACGGTCGTGGATGTCGTCGGGGATCTGGGCGGCACCGTCGGTGACGTCGCCGGTTCCATCGGCGACATCACCGGTGCGCTGCCGGGTCTTCCGGGTGGTGAGCCTGGTGGTCCCGGTCTTCCGGGCCTTCCGGGGCTGCCGGATCTGGGTGGTGTTGTCGGTGGTGTCGTTGACACGATCGGTGGCCTGCCGGTGATCGGTGGTCTGGTTCCGTCGCTGCCTGATCTGGGCGGTGTCGTCGGTCAGTTGCCGGTGATTGGTGATCTGGTTCCGTCGCTGCCGGGTCTTCCCGGTGGTGAGCCTGGTGGTCCCGGTCTTCCGGGGCTGCCTGGTCTTCCCGATCTCGGTGGCGTTGTTGGTCAGCTGCCGGTGATCGGTGATCTGGTTCCGTCGCTCCCGGGTCTCCCGGGTGGTGAGCCCGGCCTGCCGGGCCTGCCGGACCTGGGTGGCGTTGTCGGTGGTGTCGTTGACACGATCGGCAGCCTGCCGGTGATCGGTGGTCTGGTTCCGTCGCTGCCGGGTCTTCCCGGTGGCGAGCCGGGGCTGCCGGAGCTGCCGGGCCTGCCCGATCTGGGTGGTGTCGTCGGTGGTGTCGTTGACACCATCGGGGGCCTGCCTTTGATCGGTGGCCTGATCCCCGGGACTCCCGGCGGTGGTCCTGGTCTTCCGGGTCTGCCTGGTCTGCCTGATCTCGGTGGCGTTGTTGGTCAGCTGCCGGTGATCGGTGATCTGGTTCCGTCGCTGCCGGGTCTTCCCGGTGGTGAGCCTGGTGGTCCCGGTCTTCCGGGGCTGCCGGGCCTGCCTGATCTGGGTGGTGTTGTCGGTGGTGTCGTTGACACTGTCGGCGGCCTGCCGGTGATTGGTGATCTGGTTCCGTCGCTGCCGGGTCTTCCCGGTGGCGAGCCTGGTGGTCCCGGTCTTCCGGGCCTGCCTGATCTGGGTGGTGTTGTCGGTGGTGTCGTTGACACCGTCGGCAGCCTGCCCGTGATCGGTGGCCTGGTTCCGTCGCTCCCGGGTCTCCCGGGTGGTGAGCCCGGCCTTCCGGGCCTGCCCGATCTGGGTGGTGTTGTTGGTGGTGTCGTTGACACTGTCGGCGGCCTGCCCGTGATCGGTGGCATGGTTCCGTCGCTGCCGGGTCTTCCCGGTGGTGAGCCTGGTGGTCCCGGTCTTCCTGGTCTGCCTGGTCTGCCTGATCTGGGTGGTGTTGTTGGTGGTGTCGTTGACACGATCGGCGGCCTGCCCGTGATCGGTGGTCTGGTTCCGTCGCTGCCGGGTCTTCCCGGTGGTGAGCCTGGTGGTCCCGGTCTTCCGGGCCTGCCGGGCCTGCCGGGCCTGCCTGATCTGGGTGGCGTTGTCGGTGGTGTCGTTGACACCGTCGGCAGCCTGCCCGTGATTGGTGATCTGGTTCCGTCGCTGCCGGGTCTTCCCGGTGGTGAGCCTGGTGGTCCCGGTCTTCCGGGTCTGCCTGGTCTGCCGGATCTGGGTGGTGTTGCTGGTGGTGTCGTTGACACCGTCGGCAGCCTGCCCGTGATTGGTGATCTGGTTCCGTCGCTGCCGGGTCTTCCCGGTGGCGAGCCTGGTGGTCCCGGTCTTCCGGGGCTGCCTGGTCTGCCGGATCTGGGTGGCGTTGTCGGTGGTGTCGTTGACACTGTCGGCAGCCTGCCGGTGATTGGTGGTCTGGTTCCGTCGCTGCCGGGTCTTCCCGGTGGTGAGCCTGGTGGTCCCGGTCTTCCGGGTCTGCCTGGTCTGCCGGATCTGGGTGGCGTTGCTGGTGGTGTCGTTGGCACTGTCGGCAGCCTGCCGGTGATTGGTGGTCTGGTTCCGTCGCTGCCGGGTCTTCCCGGTGGCGAGCCTGGTGGTCCTGGTCTTCCGGGGCTGCCTGGTCTTCCCGATCTCGGTGGCGTTGTTGGTCAGCTGCCGGTGATTGGTGATCTGGTTCCGTCGCTGCCGGGTCTCCCGGGTGGTGAGCCTGGTCAGCCGGGTCTGCCGGATCCGAGCGGTGTTGTGGGTGGTGTCGTTGACACGATCGGCGGCCTGCCGGTGATTGGTGATCTGGTTCCGTCGCTGCCGGGTGTTCCCGGTGGCGAGCCTGGTGGTCCCGGTCTTCCGGGTCTGCCTGGTCTGCCTGATCTCGGTGGCGTTGTTGGTCAGCTGCCGGTGATCGGTGATCTGGTTCCGTCGCTCCCGGGTCTCCCGGGTGGTGAGCCTGGTCAGCCGAGTCTGCCGGACCCGAGCGGTGTCATCGACACCGTCGGGAACGTTGCGGATGCTCTGCCTGTCATCGGTGGTCCCGTGGGCGAAGTCGTCGACACTGTCGGCGACCTCGTCCCGGGGGCTCCCGGCGGTCAGCCCGGAGAACCCGGCACCCCCGGCACGGGCGTGATCGGTGAGGTCGTCGACGGCGTCAGCGGCGCAGTGGCGACACTCCCCGTCGTCGGCGAGACCCTGGCGGGTGTCGTCGACGCTGTCGGAGATGCCGTAGCGGCTCTGCCCGTCGGCTCACCGGGCACCCCCGGTGAGCCGGGCACTCCGGGCACTCCGGGCACTCCGGGTATGCCGGGCACTCCCGGTACGCCGGGCACTCCCGGTACGCCTGGCACGCCTGGCACGCCTGGCACGCCTGGCACGCCTGGCACGCCCGGCACGCCGGACGCCCCCGGGAGTTCCGGAGTCGGGGAAGGAACGGGGAACGACGGCGGTCACGCGCTGGCAGCGATGCATGGCGCGGCACCCCTCGGTTCCGGCTCGTCGAGCGGCGCTACCGCTCTGGCGACCACAGGCGGCAGCCCGTCGATGCTCTGGCTGGCTGCCCTGCTCCTGGTGCTCGGCTCGCTCTTGATCGCGAGGCCGCGGCACCGGGTGTGACTGGAGGGTCACACGGCCGTGGGGCGTCTGCAAAGGCGCACCACGGCCGTCAGCCATGCCCGCAGAGCGTCGTCGCGCGGGTGTCTCCTCCTCCCGAGGAGCTCCGGGCTGAGCCGTCGCGCCGGTGATCCTGCGCGCTCCCGGGACACGGCCGGCGCCGCGATACCGATACAGACGACAGGCCGAGTCTGAGCACGACGCTTCGCGTCACGCTGCATCGACCGGATCGCGCGATGCCGGCTCCGCACGTGGCCTGCGTGGGCTCAGGGCCGATTGCGGGATGGTCCGGGCGAGCCGGCCGTGCATTGCAGCCGGCGAGGATGCCGGTCTCGCACCGCCGCATCCGTGCGTCTCGAGCCGGTCCTGGACGAGCGCCGAGGACGCAGCCGCGTGAGATGACGACATCCCGATCGACGGTGCGAGCGCCGCAAGGCGACGGTCTCCCACCCAGGCGTAGGCAGTGGCGTCCCCGTGCGGCATACGCCTGCCGCTTCGAGCCGGCAGGCGGCCGGTGCGACACGAGGCGCAGCGATAGCTGCAGGCACTGTGCTCGCCCTCGCGCACGAAGAGGCGGGCGCCTCGCCTGGGATCGCGAGGCGCCCGCCAGAGGGCGGTTGCCGGATTAGGGGATCCGGCAACCGCCCCGGGTGCGGTGCCGTGGAGAGGGAGCTCCACGGCGCCGCATGGACGCTGAGAAGGCGCAGGACGCTGGGAGGAACGTCACGGGGCGCAGAGTCTCGGCGTCCGATCCGCCGGCGACGCAGACTTCCCCCGAAGGCTGCGCGATGCCGACGGAAGTCATCGTTCCGTGTTGAGACGGTGGTCGTCGCGATGGACGAGGTGTGCGAAGGACGTGCTCATCAGAAGTTCTCCCTGAAGGATCGACGGGGTCGCTGACAGCGCGCGTGAAGGCGCGACCGCAGGGCGGACGACGCACTCGTCCACCGGAACCCTGATCAGTCGGGAGAGACTTCGGTGCTGGCCGTGACGCCCCCGGGGAGCGGGTCGTGACCGGCGCGCGGGATCGTGCCCGTCAGGCCGGTGGCGCTCGTCATGTCAGCGGCGCCGGGAAGAGCCCCTGCACTCGAGGAACCGCCGGACGCGCTGCCGGATGCCCCGGGCGGAGTGCTGGACGTCGTCGGGCGATCGTCGACGCCGGGCACCGGCTTCGGCGCGGAAGGAATCGGCGCCGTGACGAAGGCCCGGTCGGCACCCCGTTCCGGGCTCGGAGCGCCGGTGACCACGGATACAGCTGCTATCGCGAACGCAGGAGTCGCGGGGAGGGCGGCCGCGCCTGCGGATGCACTCGATGGGGCGACCGGCGGCGTGATGGTCGTTGTTCCCAGCTGTCTCGTCGAGGTCTCTGTACGGCGGTCGCCGAGCGCGGACATCCTGTCGACTGTCTGGAGCAGAGGATCGACCAGGGTGGAGAGCAGAGACACGGGCGGGAGCCCCGTCACCGGCATCGTCACGGCCTTGACCGTGCTCACCGCAGCGCGCGCCACGGGCGCGATGACCTCGCCCACGAGAGGAGCGCCGGACACCGTCGCCACGGTCGAGTCGAGGAGAGTGAAAATCGCGCCTGGAACCGGCGCCGCGACGGGCGCTGTGGTTTTCGCAAGGGGAGTGGTAGCGGCCTGCGCGACGGGCGCTGCGGCCGGTACGACGGCCTGCTCGGCGTGCACGACGGGTGCCGCTGCACGCGCGACGGGTGCCGTGGCTTTCGCAGCAGGAGTGACTGCGGCCTGTGCGACGGGCGTCGTGGCCTTCGCAACAGGAGCCGCTGCCGTGCGCACGACGGGGGCGACGACGTCGGCGACCACGGGTCTCACTGCTGCAGTCACCGCTGTCACCGCGGGAGCGACCTTCTGTGTGACCGGGGCGACGGCCTGTCCCACCGGAGCGGTCGCGGAGCTCACCGTGCTGGAGATCGTGGAGATGAGCGGGTCGAGCGGCTTCGCGGAGTCGTCGGCGTGCGCGGCGGAGCCTCCGACGAGAAGCGTGATCGCGGCCCAGGCCAGCACTCCGAACGCGCCCCAGAGAGCGACCGCGGCGACGCGGCGCGGGCGTACCACGACGTTCACGCGTTCATCCCCTCCGCAGAACCGACGATGGCGGCGATGCACAGCACCTCCGCGGGGAGACTACCCGGGACTTCGGGTCCGTGTCCACACACCGAACCCGGGCCTTTGCATGTCTCCGGAGAAAGAAGGGGGCGGATGTCTCTCGGGAGGTGAGAGACATCCGCCCTGAGGACGCCGGCGGCGGGGAGGCCGGCCGGCATCCTTGGGGCGATCGCGAGGGAGGGGGGAGGGGGTTCGCGATGCCCCGAACTGCGGACGGGGACGGGCGTCGGGACGGGGGAGGGGGAGGTGTCCCGACGGGTCCGCGCATCCGCACCGGTGGTCCGGACCGGAGGTCGACGGAGGCACCGGATGCCGCGATGCGGGAGGCACCGCAGCATGTCGGACGAGCCGCACGGATGCGGCTCGACGATCAGTCGGGTGAGACGTCGGTGGTGAACACCGGCGCTGCAGGCACGACGGACTGCGTGGCCTCGGCAGCGCGCACGGGAGTGCCCTCGTGGACCGGCATGTCGTCGCCGACCGCGGATGCCAGCGCGAGCGGACCGCTCGCGTTGCTCAGCGTCGTCGTCGACGGCGCGGCCGGAGTGTATGGCCCGGGGAGCTCGATGTCCGCGGACGTGTCATCGGACGGAGCCGAGCCGTGCGCCTCGGGCGGTGTCGTGCTCTGCGCGGCCGTGGCCGTGGCCGTGGCCGTCGCATCGGAGTGGTGCGCGGCGGTCGCTCGAGTCCAGGACGAGGCGACAGCGCTGGGCGCTGCGGGAGCCATGCGGAGAGGGGAAGCGGGCGCGCGGTGCTTGCCGGGACGGGCGGCGTCGGCGTTGCCGTGATCGTGGCCGTGGTGCCGGCCGCGGTCGCTCCCGGTGCGGGAGTCATCGCCGCTCCAGTGGTGGCGTGCGTGATGCGTGGCGGCCTTGTACGCGTTCCCGATGCTGTTCGTCGTCCACTCGGTGACGGTCGTGACCGCGTCCTTGGCGGCGTACGCGTGGACGGGGTGGTCGCCGGCGTCGTACTGCGCGGCGTACGTCGCGAGGCCCGTGAACATGGCGAGCTTCCCCGACGTGGTCCGGGCTGCGGTGTCCGTCGCGTCGTCGGAGCTGTGGACCATGGACGCGGCGACCGCAAGGGGCTGCGGGACGGTGGACCCCGTGCGCTGCGCGCTCTTCTTCGGGGCGGCAGTCGTGGCGGAGGCTCCGGCCCTGGGCGCGTGGGTCGCCGGCGCGAAGCCGCGGGCCTGCTCGGGGGCCGCAGGTGCCTTCTTCGCAGGGGCCAGCGCCCGCTCGGGCGCGTGCGAGGGGACCGGTGCCTTCGCACGCGCCCGGTGATCGCCATGGCGCTCGCGCTCCTGCTGCTTGCCCGTCTGCCGGTCGTGCGAGGCGGTCGGCCTCTCCGTCCGCGCGGTCGCCGGGTGAGCGGCGCGGTCCGCGCTCTGGCCGGAGTTCGCGGCCGGACGATCGTGCGGGGTACCGCGATCCGAGGCGTGCGCCGCGCCGCCGCCGAAGAGGGCGACCAGCAGGACCCAGGCGAGTACGCCGAGTGCACCCCAGAGGGCGACCGTGGGCACACGGCGCCGGGAGGTGACGGCAGTCATTCGACTGTCTCCGTTCGGGTTGAGACTCGGGTCTCGGATCGTCGTTCAGGGTGTTGCGCATCGCGGGCCGCTGCACACGCAGATTCCGTAAAGGGTACGACACGAAGCTGAGTCCCGTCGAGGGGGACTTTCCCGTCGGAATGCGGATTCCGGGCGTGTCGCGTGCGTCGTGGTGCGGCATGTCGCGCGGTAGGGCGCGGATCGACGGTTCTCCCCAGGTTGTGCACACCGGCACGCGCGGGGAACAACCTTCAAGCATCGCTTTAGATCGATTTCCATCCACAGGGTGAGGAAAATGAAACTTCCTGTTCATGCCGAATAAATGGGTCTCGTACCTGGACTCTCCACTGGGTTGTCCACAGGGGTTCTTCACAGACACTCCGACGTTGTCCGCACCCTGTCCACAGAGTTATCCACAGGCTGTGTTGCAGTGTGGAAAGCGGACTTCTAGCGTTGTCGAGCGACCGGATGTCGGGGGTGCGTGATTCGCTGTTCACAGCGGCCCGCAACGAGCATCCGATCGTCATCGCGCGACCCTCGAGTCGTGCGATTCGGAGTGGCCGGAGCCGGAGGGAGCACAGTGTCGATCGCCGACATCACCGAGGACCGGATGGGCGCACCCCGCGGACCGGAGCGCGTGCCCCCCCACGATCTGCTCGCAGAGCAGAGCACCCTCGGCGGCATGATGCTCTCGCCCGATGCCGTGGCCGACGTTCTCGAGACACTCAAGGGCGCCGACTTCTACGTGCCCAAACACGAGCTCATCTTCGAGGCGGTGCTGTCGCTGTACTCCCACGGCGAGCCGACCGACGTCGTCGCCGTCACCGACGAGCTCATCAAGACCGGCGAGCTGGGCCGAGCCGGCGGAGCGGACTACCTGCACACGCTCACGTCGATCGTGCCGACCGCGGCGAACGCCGGCTACTACGCCGAGATCGTCGCGGAGCGCGCCATCCTGCGCCGCCTGGTGGATGCCGGCACCCGCATCGTCCAGCTCGGGTACGACGGCCAGGGCGACGCGACCGAGATCGTGAACAGTGCCCAGGCCGAGATCTATTCGGTCACCGGATCGGAGACGGCTGAGGACTACGTCCCGCTGACCATCGCCGTCGACGCCGCGCTCGAGGAGATCGAGGCGGCGAGCGGCCGCGACGGCACCATGACCGGCGTGCCGACCGGATTCAAGGAGCTCGACGACCTGACCAACGGCCTGCACGGCGGCCAGATGATCGTCGTCGCCGCGCGCCCCGCAATGGGCAAGTCGACGCTCGCGCTGGACTTCGCCCGCGCGGCATCCATCGCCCACGGCGAGCCGTCGATCTTCTTCTCGCTCGAGATGGGCAAGGCCGAGATCGCCATGCGTCTGCTCAGCGCCGAGGGCGCGGTGCCGCTGCAGAACCTGCGCAAGGGAACGATGGACCAGCGCGACTGGACCACCGTCGCGGCCACGCGCGGTCGCATCAACGATGCGCCGCTGTACATCGACGACAGCCCCAACATGACGCTGGTCGAGATCCGTGCCAAGTGCCGCCGCCTCAAGCAGCGAGCCGGGCTGAAGATGGTGATCATCGACTACCTGCAGCTGATGACCAGCGGCAAGCGCGTCGAGTCGCGCCAGCAGGAGGTCTCGGAGTTCTCGCGTGCGCTGAAGCTGCTTGCGAAGGAGCTGCAGGTTCCGGTCATCGCGCTCTCGCAGCTGAACCGTGGACCGGAGCAGCGGCAGGACAAGAAGCCCGCGATCAGCGACCTGCGCGAGTCGGGCTCGATCGAGCAGGATGCCGACATGGTGATCCTGCTGCACCGCGACTCCGTCTACGACAAGGACGTGCGTCCTGGCGAGGCCGACCTGATCGTCGCCAAGCACCGAAACGGCCCGACCGCGACGATCAATGTCGCCTTCCAGGGTCACTACTCCCGCTTCGCCGACATGGCCCCCGGCGACTTCGGCGGCGGTGGCGGAGGCGGCGACTTCAACTGAGACAGGACGACGGCGGTCCGTCTGAGCTGCCCCGTTCCGCTCTCTCCGATCGCACCGGATGTCCGCGCGGTCGTAGCCGGTGATCGCCCTTGCGCCGACGGCTGCGGGCAACCTAGGGTTTTGTCGACGTTATGTAATGGCTAATTACAAAACGATAAGTAATGACTAATTACTAATTAATGGCGCGCCCGGAAGGGATATTCGCCGTCGATTCGTCACCAGCGTCGGTGGCGCGAAAGGACCGTCATGAAACGTCCGATCCTGTCAACTCTCGCCGGTGGGCTCGCCATCGCCCTGGGCGCATGCGCGTTCGCCGCCGCACCGGCATTCTCGGCGGACGTGGCCGCGCCCGCCGCGCCACCGCCGCAGATCCTGCCGACGCCGCAGAAGGTCAGCGTCGAGGGAGTGTCGTTCGGACTTCACGGGAAGGTCCGCGTCGTCGTGGGGCCGAACACCGATGCCCCCGCGAAACAGGCGCTTGCGGACATCATCGAGGATTCTCACGGCCACGTCGACTTCGTCACGTCGATGCCGAAGAACGGTGACGTGATCGTGCTGGGCGGGAGCGCCGACAACTCGGCGATCGACGATGTCGCGTCGGGTCTCGGCGTCGAGAGCGCCGCAGGGCTCGTCTCCGGCGGATACGTCATCGCCAGCGGGGCGATCGGCAACCGCAAGGTGCTTCTCCTCAACGGTGTCGACGGCGCCGGCGCCTACTACGCCGTGCAGAGTCTTCGTCAGGTGGTCAGCAAGAACACCGTGCCGGCGCTGAGGGTGCGGGACTGGCCGCAGATGTCCATCCGCGGTGCGATCGAAGGGTTCTACGGCATCCCCTGGTCGCAGCAGGCGCGACTCGACCAGCTCGCCTTCGACGGCGCCCACAAGCTGAACACGTACATCTACACCCCCAAGGACGATCAGTATCTGAGGTCGAAGTGGCGGGAGCAGTATCCGGCGGACGGGCTCGCAGACCTCAAGGCACTTGTCGATCAGGCCAACGCCCACCACGTCAACTTCACGTACGCGCTCTCTCCCGGAAATGACGTCTGCTACTCCTCGGATGCGGACTTCGCGGCGACCACGGCGAAGTTCGACCAGCTGCGCGCGCTCGGCGTGACATCGTTCTACGTCGCGCTCGACGACATCCCTCTGCAGCTCAACTGCGCGGAGGACAAGGCCAAGTTCACCAAGGGCAACTGGGGATGGCTCGCCGACGCCCAGACGTACTATCTCAACCGACTGGTGAAGGAGTACATCGAGCCGAACCGGCTCGCACCGCTCCAGACCGTGCCCACCAACTACAACGGAAGCGGCAAGGACCCGTACAAGGACGAGTTCGGCCTCACCCTCGATCCTTCGGTGCGCGTCCAGTGGACGGGAGAGGGCGTGTTCAGCGACCAGATCACGTTGAAGTCCGTGACGGCTGCGTCGGCCAACTACCACACGGATCACCTGTACATCTGGGACAACTTCCCGGTCAACGACGGCCAGCGCGGGCGCCTGTTCCTGAACCCCCTGACCGGTCGCGATCCTCAGCTCCACACGAAGATCGACGGCATCACCTCCAACCCGATGATCGAGCCCTACGCCTCGATGATCGCCCTGGCGGGCTATGCCGACTACACGTGGAATGCCGCGGGGTACGACCCGGATGTGACGCAGGCCGCCATCATCCGGGAGCTCGCCGGCGATGACCCCGCGGTCATCCGGGCTCTCGAAGTGTTCGTCGATCTCAACCAGAACTGGAAGCCCTACCGGCCGAGTTCGCAGGATGCACCGAAGCTGAGCGCCGACATCGACGAGTACTGGAGTGCCTTCGCCGCCGGCGACAGCGCGGGGATGCGGCCGCTGCAGGACCGCCTCGCCACGATCGCCGCACTGCCGCAGACCCTGAAGCCGATGGCACAGGCGGGCTTCTACCGCGACGCTCAGCCGTGGATCGAGGCGGCATCGCTCTGGGCGCAGGGGCTGCAGCAGGAGCTCATCGCACTGTCCGCGATCGGTTCTCGAGACGGCGCCGCGGCGACGGACGCCATCGAGAAGGCCGTTGAGCTGCGCGCCAAGGCGCTGGCACCGACGGTCTCCGATCTCGCGGGCGACGGGACGGTGTCGCCCGACGTCATCGTGCCCTCGGTCGGCGACGGTGTCTTCGCCGCGTTCTTCACGAAGGCGCTCGGCGCGTACAGCGATTGGCTGGAACTGACGCCTCAGGAGCCTCTTGCGGCGTATCCCGCCAGCGCGACCACGACCATGGGCACCTACAGCGGGTATGCGATCAGCCGAGCCGTCGATGGCGATCCGTCGAGCCTCTACTGGTCCAACGCCGCCCCGAAGGCCGGCGATGCCGTGTCGATCGATCTGGGGTCTGTGCGCGAGGTCGGCTCGATCGCCGTGCACCAGTCGGACTCGGACACGGCCACGGGGGACATGCTCTACCACGCCACCCTGCAGTACTCGCAGGACGGCGCCACCTGGCAGGACGTGCCGGGCACCTTCGACTCCACCCCGCTCATCCAGTACTCGTTCGCCACTCCTGTGGAGGCGCGTTACGTGCGGGTCGCGGCGACCGCACCGAACCCGGGCGGCCAGTGGGTGAAGATCCGAGAGTTCCAGGCGCTCCCGGCCGACACCGGCATCGCCTCGAACCTGACCCCTGCAGCCGGTTCGTCACCGGCGGCCGCGGTCGACGGAGACGTGACGACCGCATTCACGGCCTCGGCGCCTGCGGCAGCCGACGCCTACGTGACCAGGACCTTCTCCGCCCCGCAGCATCTGGGATCGGTCGCGGTGCTCGGGTCCGTCGCCGGGACGCTGCAGGTGCAGGACCAGTCCGGCTGGCACGATCTGGCGACTCTGCGGGAGGGGCTCGCATTCCAGGAGGTCCCGGCGGATGTGGACGGCGCGACCGCGGTGCGCATCCTCGTCGCGGAAGGCACGACTCCGGTGATCAACGAGCTCGCCACTCGAACGATCGGACCCGTGGCAGGATCCTGAGTCCCCTCGAACAGCAGAGGGCCCGCAGGCGCACCGACGCCTGCGGGCCCTCTTCTCGAGCGCACAGTCCCGGCGAATCGAGCCCGCGCGACTCGCGTTCAACCGAGCCCGGCCCGCAGCCGCTCCGCCTGACGCAGCAGATGCTGCTGCTCGAGCACACTGGTCGCGCGGCGCGCGGCCTCCGCGTACTCCGCGGCAGCGGCATCCGCCTCTCCCGCGCGCTCGTGCAGATAGGCGAGCGCCGCGTGGTACCGCGGCACGTCCTCGTCCACCGCGGCCAGGGCGGCGAGGCCCGCCTGCGCGCCGTCGGCCTCGCCCACGGCGACGGCGCGGCCGAGCCGGATCACGGGTGAGTCCCCGAAGGCCAGGAGCTCGTCGTACCACTCGACGATCTGCACCCAGTCGGTCTCGGCGGCGGTCTGCGCGTCGGCGTGCAGCGCCGCGATCGCCGCCTGCGCCTGGTACTGCCCCAGAAGATCCCGTGCGAGGGCGGACTGCAGGACGTCGACGCCCTCGGCGATCGCGTCCTCGTCCCAGAGTGAGCGGTCCTGTTCGGCCAGCGGGATGAGCTGCCCGTCGATCACCCGTGCGGGGCGCCGCGCGTGGTGCAGCAGCATGAGAGCCAGCAGTCCGTGCACCTCGGGCTCATCTGTCAGCGCGGCGAGCTGCCGGGTGACGCGGATCGCCTCGGCGGCGATGTCGATCTCGCCCGAGTAGCCCTCGTTGAACATCAGATAGAGCACGCGCATCACCCGGGAGAGGTCGCCGGACTCGTCGAGCGGGATGCCGGCCAGTCGCTGCTTCGCGCGACTGATGCGCTGCGCCATCGTCGCCTCTGACACCAGATACGCGTCGGCGATCTGCCGTGTGGTCAGCCCGGCGACCGCCCGCAGAGTCAGGGCGATCGCCGCCGCCGACGTCAGCACGGGATGCGTGCAGAGGAAGTAGAGCGCGAGCGTGTCGTCGTGCTGCGGCACCGGTCCCGGCTCGGGCTCGTACGAGATCCGCTCCTCGCGGGCCGCACGCGCCGTGTCGCTGCGCACCTGATCGAGGAACGCGCGCCACGCGACGGTGACGAGCCAGGCCCTGACGTCGCGGACCTCCTCCTGCCCTGGCCGCTCGAGCGCGCGCAGCAGCGCCGTCTGGGCGGCATCCTCGGCCGACGCGAAATCCGCTCCGCGTCGGACGAGGATGCCCACGACATCCGGGATCGCGCGGCGCAGCGCCGCAGCATCCATCGGAGTCATCCAGCTCACGCGGCGTCGGCGGGCGGCGCGCTCATCACCTCGCGCAGCTCCAGCCACTCGCCGAGCGGCTCGCCGCCGGCCCACGGGGCGGCGGACAGCTCGGAGGCGATCTCGAGCGCCCGCTCGTACGAATCGACCTCGACGAGCATCCATCCGGCGATGAGATCCTTCGTCTCGGCGAAAGGTCCGTCGACGACCGGCGGGCGCCCCTCGCCGTCGTACCGGACCCAGGAGCCCGCCATCGAGAGGCCCTCGGCGGAGACCAGCTCGCCGGACTCGGTGAGCCGTCGTTCCATGTCATGCATGTGCTGGATGTGCGCGTTCCACTCGACGGGAGTGAGCTGGTCCATCGGGACATTGTTCGTCGCCGGACGTCCGCCGCGGTAGTGCTTGAGCATCAGATACTTGGCCATGATGACCTCCTGTTCGGTGCGGCCCCATTCTGGCCGCTTCACAGGGGAGACGGAACAGGCTGGGCGTTCTCGACATCGCTCCGGCATGTTTCTTGATCTTTTTTGAAGCCGTGTCGATCCGCTACGGTCCTGTTCGACGTCTGAGTGAGGCCCCATCACGGCCGTCACCATCAAGGGAGCATCATGACCAGCAAGCTCGTCTACACCGGATTCATCACCGTCGACGGCATCGTCGACTCACCCGGGTCCGTCCGCGAGGGACACCCCGGTGGCGGCTGGGTGTTCGACACGCCGTTCCTGCCCGAGGTGTTCTCGCTGAAGGGCGAGGAACTGGCGGACACGACCGCGCTGCTGTTCGGGCGCCGCAGCTATGACGCGTTCTCGGCGGTGTGGCCCGGCTCAGAGGACCACGCCGACTACCGCGACCTGCCGAAGTACGTCGTCTCGACGTCGATCCGCGAAGAGGATCTCGTCAGCGGCTGGGGTCCGCAGCACATCCTGCGCAGCACAGAGGATGTCGCGCGTCTCAAGGAGACCACCAAAGGCGGCATCTTCATCCACGGCAGCGCCGAACTCGCCACCCGCCTCGGCGACGCCGATCTCATCGACCAGTACAACCTGCTGATGTTCCCGTTCCTGCTCGGCGGAGGCAAGAGCGTCTTCCGTTCGGACGAGCTCGGGCGGCGGAACCTGAAGCTGCGCGAGTCGGACGCCTACGAGAACGGCGTCGTCAAGCTCGTCTACGACGTGCAGCGCTGAGGCGGCGAGGGGACGTGGCTCGTCCTGGGAACCGAGGGGTTCCGGCATCCGCCCCGCTGTGATTCGATGAACGGATGATCGCGAGGGTGCGGGAGCGCGCGACGAGCGCGCTGCTCGCGTGCGCGGTCGCGGTGCTGCTCGGCGGATGCGCCGGTGCTGCGGCGCCCCGGACTGCGGAACCGACCCCGACAGCGACCGACGCCTGCCCGCAGCAGGAAGGTGTGGACCTTCCGCCCGGGTGCGCACCCTACGATCCCGACGACGCGATGGCGCAGAACGAGCGCTTCCGCGACCGGACGGAGATGCCGGCCGAGAGCCGCGCGGCCGCCGAGGAGGCGATCGTCGCGCTCCGTCCCGCGCTCGAGAAGCTGCGCAGTGCCGGCGACGTGTCGCCCGAGGCGGTGCAGACTGCGCTGCGGGATGCGGGACTCGACGGCATCCAGCTGATCGGCGACGAGCGCGGCACCGAGTTCAGCGCGAACGGCCCCGAGGGCGGCTGCATCTTCGGAGTGGTGTCGGGGGAGCCGCTCACCGTCGAGGCGGGCGGGTACGTCCTGGACGGCGGCTGCTTCACGCCCCGCGGCGGGCACTGATCCGCTCGGACAACTCGAATCGACCCCGAACCGTTCCACCGCCGAAACGCCCTCGCAACAATCGGAGGCTTCACTGGGCGTGAGGAGGCCGGGATGACGACATGGCGGGTGGCTGAGGAACCGGAGCTGGACGTCCCGGCCGTGGTCGGAGGCGTCCTGCTCCGCAGCGCCACCGCGGCGGATGCCCGCGGCCTGGCCAGGGTGCTCGCCGACAGCGACACCACGGGCATGCAGACCGCGCGCCGAGTGGTGCCGGCCGGCGGGGCCGGACTGTCCCGCTACCTGGTCGGCTGGAAACGCGCAGGCGACTACGGCGTCATGGCGATGGACCCCTCCGGCGCGGTGGCCGGAGCCGCCTGGGCGCGGGTGTTCACTCCCTATGAACCGGGCGACGCCTTCATCGCCGCCGGGGTGCCCGAGATGAAGTTCGGCACAAGGTCGGCGTGGCGAGGCCGGGGAATCGGCCGTGCCCTCACCCGATCGATGATCGACAGGACCCGCGCGGCCGGGCACACGCGCCTCAGCCTCGCCGTGGACAGCCAGAGCACGGCGCACGTCCTGCTGCTGCGAGAGGGATTCCGGGTCGTCAGGGAGCAGGAGGGGCGATCGATCCTGCTCCGCGTGATCGACGAGCGCGGGAGCGGTGGATGATCGAGCCGCTCGCTGTCGTCGCCATCGTGGGGCTGCTCCTCGTGACCGCCTCCTGGCTCGCGCCGAAGGTGCGGATCCCGCCGCCGTTGATGCAGCTCCTGTTCGGCCTGCTCGCGGGCTTCGTCCCGGCGGTGAGAGAGATCCACCTTCCGCCCGACGTCGTGCTGGTGCTCTTCCTGCCGGCGCTCCTGTTCTGGGAGGCGCTCACGACCTCCCTCCGGGAGGTGCGGCGGGACATGCGAGTGATCCTCCTGCTCAGCATCCCCCTCGTCATCGTCACCGCCGCGGGCGTCGCTGCGACCAGCGTGCTGCTCGGCTGGGGGATCCTCGCGGCCGTGATTCTCGGGGCGTCGCTCGCGCCGACGGATGCCACCGCTGTCGGCGCCCTCGCGCGCTCCCTGCCGCACCGGAACATGACCGTGCTGCGGGCGGAGAGCCTGGTCAACGATGGAACTGCGCTCGTGCTGTTCAGCCTCGCCACAGCCGTCGCCGTCGGCACGAACGTCGTGTCCGGATGGCAGGTCACGGAGATGTTCGTCGTCGCCTATCTCGGCGGTGTGGCGATCGGGCTGGCATGCGGCTGCATCGCATCCTGGGCGGTGCGCCACGTGCACGACGCGACCCACCACACCATCGCGCTCTTCCTCGTTCCGTTCATCGCATTCCTCATCGCCGAACAGGTGCACTCCTCCGGGGTGATCGCGGTGGTCGTCGCGGGACTCCTGCTCAGCCGGAGCGGCCCTCGCACCGGGAGTCCGTTGTCGCGCAGGCAACTGCACTTGGTCGGTGCGCTCGTCACGAGCGTGCTGAACGGGGCACTGTTCGTGCTGATCGGCATCGAGGCGCAGTCTGCGATGCGCAGCGTCCCGGCGGGCTCGATCCCCGGGCTGCTGCTGCTCTGCCTGCTGGTGTGGCTGGCGATCCTCGCCATACGGTTCGTCTTCCAGGTGCTCATGGCCTGGTGTCTGCGCCTTCTCGATCGACGGCCGTCGCAGCGCGAGCGTCGCATGACTCATCGAGCACGCGCGGTGTCGACGATCGCGGGGTTCCGCGGGGCGGTGTCGCTCGCGGTCGCCCTCGCCGTCCCGGTGGGCGTGGAACAGCGCGACGAGATCATCTTCGTCGCGACCGGCGTCGTGATCCTCACGCTCGTGGTGCAGGGGGCATTGCTGCCAGGGGTGATCCGGTGGGCCGGATTCGAGCACGACACCTCCGTGGCCGATGAGATCACCGCAGCGCAGCGCGAGACCACAGCGTCCGCTCTGGAGGTGCTGCCCGGGCTCGCCGAGCAGGTCGGAGCGCCGCCGGGCGTCCGAGACCGGATCGCGCGCGAGCATCAGGAGCGACTGGCGCGTCTCGGGGCGGCGACCGACCTCGACGGCCTGGATCTCTGGGCGGCCGACCAGGACTACGCGGCGCTCGAACTGGCAGTGCTGGAGCACAAGCGCCGCGTCCTCGTGCGGCTGCGCGACGAGCGCAGGATCAGCGACACGGCGCTGCGCATCGTGCAGGTGAGGCTCGACCGCGACGTCCTTCGGCTCGCACCGCCGCATGTGACCGAGTGAGCGGCATGGACGGGCGAACGCCCCGGCGTTCGACGGAGCGCCTGCCGCTCACAGCAGGATGTCGCCGGCCTCGGTCAGCTCGGGCCACGCCTCTCCGCGCAGCGCCCTGCCGCGGAGCACGTCGGCGTCGACGAGCGCGCCGAGATCGACTCCGGTCATGTCCGCGATCGCCGACACCGGCACCTGGAAGGTGTGGAACGCACCGAGCGGCGGTGCGGCGAGTCTGCCCTCGGACACGTCGATGAGGGCGGACTGGTCGAGCACGAACCCCGCGCAGGCGAGCCCGGCATCGCCGCTCCAGGCGGCGATCTTCCAGAACCGCAGCGGGATGCGGATGCCGCGGTACACCGGATCGTCGTCGGAGAGGACGGGGCCGGTGAAGACGGACAGGCGCTGATCGGTCGACTCGGCATAGGCGAGCACGTGGTCCTCCAGCCCGAGCCAGAGCTCCTTCGACTGGTTGAAGCCCGCCGCCTGCGGTGCCGCGTTCGGATAGACGAAGGTCGCAGACATGGCCGCTCGCGCGGCATCCGGCTCGCCCCAGCCCGGGTCGCGCCTGCGCACGAGATGTCCGCGGTCCAGGTCGTTGCCGGCGTAGACCTCCGGGCCGGTCTGCTCGCCCTCGGGGACCCGGGAGTCGAGATGCCAGTCGCCCTCGCGGGGCAGATCGCGCATGGTCCGCCCGTCGATGTTGACCGCGGTGGCGGCCGCGAGACGCCGCTCCGGATCGAGCAGCACCGCGAACCGCGGATACGTCAGCGTGCGCACCGCCTGCCGCGGCGCCGGCAGCGGCAGCGTCGTCACGAGGAATCCCGGGTCGTATCCGTCGGCCATAGCCCCATCGTGCCCCATCCCGCCGACAACCGGGCATGCTCTAGATTCCTCGCATGCGCATCGTCGTCTCGGGAACCCACGCGAGCGGGAAGAGCACACTGATCGAAGCCTTCGCAGCCCGGCATCCCGAGTACCGCGTCCTGCCCGACCCGTTCGAGGAACTCCTGGACGTCGCGCTCGGCGAGCGCGACGCGACGCTGTTCGAAGAGCAGCTCGAGATCGCCGCACGGCGTCTCGTCGCACTGCCGGCCGGCGCCGCCGTCATCGCCGAGCGCGGCCCGATCGACTTCCTCGCCTACCTCGACGCACTCGATCGTCTCGGCCGTCCGGGGCGACCGCATGGCTCGTGGGATGCCGGGATGCAGTGGGCGGCGGCCGCCGCCGCGCACATCGATCTGCTCGTCGTGCTGCCGCTCGGCGCCGATCCGGCGATCCGGGCAGGCGACGACGAGGACCTGGAGCTGCGCGAGGAGACCGACCAGGCGCTCCTCGAACTCGCCGAGGACCCCGATCTGACCGGCGCGCAGGTCATCGAGCTCGGCGGCTCGCCGGATGCCCGACTCGCAGAGCTGGAGCGCGTGCTCCGCGACGCGCGCTGACGACCGGGGCCGGTCGTGCGTGAGCATCATTTCGTCGGTGGGTTGACGGAAAAAATTGGTCCGGTCGATGCTGGCCTCTCGCACGTTCGTGTCTCGAGGAGGAGAAGCAATGATCCGTTACCGCTCCGCGCCGGCGGCGATCGCAGTCGCGGCCGCCCTGGCGCTCGCAATGACTCCAGGAGGTGCTGCATCGGCGGCATCGTCGGGCTCGACGCAGCAGCCGGCGGCGACCTCGACGGTCGCCGCCGGTGTCGACGTCGCCCGAGACGCCGTCGCCACTGCATCGTCCGTCGAGCTGGACCAGGACCGCTTCGCGGCGGCGCTCGTGAACGACGGTGATCCGTCGACGCGGTGGTCGTCGAAGTACATCGACGGCAGCTGGCTGCAGCTCGCGCTGGCGAAGCCGTCGCCCGTGCACTCGGTCGAGATCGACTGGCCGAACGCCTGCGCCCGCGCCTTCTCGCTGCAGACCTCGGTCGA
This sequence comes from Microbacterium sp. NPDC057659, assembly GCF_042799915.1. Lineage (NCBI taxonomy): Bacteria > Bacillati > Actinomycetota > Actinomycetes > Micrococcales > Microbacteriaceae > Microbacterium > Microbacterium sp. NPDC057659. The sequence continues at coordinate 565,908 of NZ_JBHVHU010000002.1, forward strand.
CGGCGTGACCTGGAAGACCGTCGCCGTGCGCACCGGTCAGACCACCTGCCCCCGCACGGACGAGATCGTCGTCGATACCGATGGGCCGGTCTCCTTCGTCCGGATGCAGGGCGCTCAGCGCTGGTCGCAGTACGGCTACTCGATCTCGGAGATTCGGGTGTGGAACGGGCCGAAGCCCGAGCCGGTGCGCGAGCTCCCGCTGGTGCCGCAGCCGGTCGATGTGCAGCGCGAGGACGGGACGTTCACACTGCCCTCCGACGCGCGGATCGAAGCGAGCGGTGCCGCCCGCGGGGCCGCCAAGGTGCTCCGCGAGGTGCTGCATCCGTCTACCGGGTACAGGCTGCCCGTGGTGGCATCCGATCCCGCAGTCGAGTCCGCGATCGAGATCGAGGTCGCCGACGGGCTCGCGCCGGCCGGTCACGCGGAGGAGGGATACGTGCTCGACGTCGACGCCGACGGTGTCCGCATCGGCGCCGACACCGCGGCGGGCGCGCTCAACGGAGTGCAGACGCTTCGTCAGCTGCTTCCCGCCTGGTCGGAGTCTGGCACCAGGACGGACATCGCCTGGACCGTGCCGTACGTCGCCATCGAGGACTACCCGCGCTTCGCACACCGCGGCCTCATGGTCGACACCGCCCGCAGCTTCTACACGGTCGACGAGATCAAGCGGCTCATCGACTCGGCGGCTCCGCTCAAGCTGAACCGCCTGCACCTGCACCTCACCGACGACCAGGGCTGGAGGATCGCGATGGACACCCCCGCCGAGAATCCCTCCGGAATCGACTACGGCCTGCTCACCGAGGTGAGCGGGGCCACGGCGATGACCTACAACGCCGCGGGCCAGCTGATGGGCACGGAGCTCGGACACACGGGCTTCTACACGAAGGACGACTACCGCAGCATCGTCGACTACGCAGCACGCAACGGGATGACGGTGATCCCGGAGGTCGACCTGCCCGGGCACACCAACGCCGCACTGCACGCCATTCCGCAGCTGAACTCGGCGGGCTCGTTCCCGAAGCCGGCACCGGGCAGCGGCACCGCGCCGCACCAGGGCACGGGGGATGTGGGACGCTCGACCTTCGACTCCGAGAACGACGCGACGTACGAGTTCATCGCCACCGTGCTGCGCCAGCTCGCCGAGCTGACCCCCGGGCAGTACCTGCACATCGGCGGTGACGAGGCGCACACCACCGGTCATGACGACTACGTGAAGATGGTCGACTTCGCCAACGCCCAGGTCGCCGCGCTCGGGAAGACCGTCGTGGGGTGGAACGAGTACGCCGGGACCGACCTGCCGCAGGACGACGCCGTCGTGCAGTTCTGGAACGGTGGTGGCGCCGCCGTCGCCTCCGCGGTGAAGGATCACGGTGCCAAGGTCATCATGTCGCCGGCGAGCAGGACCTACTACCCCCAGAAGCAGGATGCCAGGCAGACTGCCGGCGGAACCTGGGCCTGCGGCGGGCCGTGCACGCTGGAGAACGCGTACAACTGGAACCCCGCGACCCAGATCGCCGGAGTCGGCGAGAACGACGTTCTCGGCGTCGAGGGCGCTTTCTGGGGCGAGTTCATCCGCGGTGTGGACCAGGCGCAGTTCTTCACCTTCCCGCGCCTGCTCGCGACGGCCGAGACCGGCTGGACCCCGCAGGGTGAGAAGAACACCGCAGAGTTCCTGCAGCGGGTGGCGGACAGTGGGCCACGCCTGGCGGCGCAGGGCGTGAACTTCTTCCCGACCGCCACAGTCGACTGGGCGGTGTCCGCCGCGCCGCGCGTGACCGTGTCGAACGCGCTGAACTCCGCACCGGGATCGAACGCACGGGCCACGGTCACGCTGAAGTGGCGGATCGCAGCGCCGGGGACCAAGAGCGGTGACGTCACCGCCCGGATCGTCTGGGCGGACGGCACCACCGCGGATGTGCCGCTCACCGCGGACGGCACCACCGACATCGCCGCGATGACGCTGAACCCGCTGTACAGCGGAGAGACGCAGCGCAAGGTGTCGACGGCGGGCGACTACGCCGCCCAGCTCGAGGTGTCCGTGGCGGGGCAGAAGGTCTCGACCACGGCGATCTCGGTCGCGGTGCCCGGAGCCCGCTGAGGTGAGAACAAGGGGGTGCGGAGCCGGCTCGGCTCCGCACCTCTTCGTCTTTTTGGACCGTTACGCGACCTTTATCTCCCCTATTTATGTCGGTGGGTTGTCGGAATAAATCGGCGCCCATAGCGTGGCCTCATGCCACAGCCCACCGGAGTGCAAGCGCTCGTCCGCCGGACCCACGAGGACAGAGTCCTCCAAGTGCTGCGCGAGCATGGCGGCCTCACCCGCGGCGAGCTCGCCGCGCACATCGGACTGTCGCGCACGACACTCTCCGAGATCACCGCGAGCCTCCTCGCACGCGGGGTCATCTCGGTCAGCTCGCCCAGCGAGCCCCTGCCCGGCCGGGGGCGCCCCGCCGAGACTCTGCAGCTCGATCCGTCGGCCGGTCAGTACATCGGCGTCGACTTCCGGCACAGTGTCGTACGGGTCGCCGTCGCGAACGCCGCCCGGGAGCTGATCGCGTCGGATGTCGCAGGCTACGAGAGCACCCAGGGGTGGGACGGTCGCCTTACCGTCGCCCTGCAGCTGATCGAGGAGATGCCCCGCCGCCACGGAGTGCACCTGAGCAGCGTGCTCGGCGTGGCGGTCGGGCTGCCGGGGCCCTTCTCCCCGCGGGTTCCGCGGGACGAGTCCGAACCCATCGCGGAGGCCCGCCGTGCCGGCGCCGAGCGCGTCCGCGCGGCGTTCCGCCACAGGTTCGGCACCGAGGTGATCCTCGACAACAACACCCGGCTCGCCGCGCTCGCCGAAGCAGCATGGCGGCCGACGGAGGGCGTCGGCGATCTGCTGTACATCCGGCTCTCCTACGGCATCGGCGGGGGCCTGGTGATCGACGGCCGCCTCGTCGCCGGCTCGACGGGTCTCGCCGGCGAGTTCGGCCATCTGCCCGTCGGCGACGCCTCCGCCCCCTGCCGGTGCGGCAAGCGCGGATGCCTGGAGACGATCGCCTCGATCGACGCCATCCTCGACGCATGCCGTGAGGCCGGCGTCCAGGTCGGGACCCTCGCAGACGTCGAGCAGGCCGCGGCGAAGGGCGACCCGCTGGTCCTCGGCGTGCTGCGCGCCGCGGGCAGTGCCGTCGGCAAGGTGCTCGGCTCCCTCGCCGTGGCGCTGAACCCCGCCGAGATCGTGATCGGCGGAGAGGTCGCCATGGCCTCCGACGTCATCGTCGCGCAGATCGCCGAGACCGTGACCTACGAGCTCCTCCCCGTCGGACAGTACGGCCCCCTGATCAGGCGCACCGATCTGGGCGACGAGGGCGGCGCGATCGGCGGGATCATCGCCCTGCTGCGTCGCACCCCATTGCTGACCGACTACCCGAACACCGCGCCATCCGACGCCCCGCCCGAGGGCACGACACGAAGGACCCCGATCATGACGACCCCCGCATACCGAGGAGGGCGACGATGAGCACCATCTCGCGCACAGCACCGCCCGAGACGGCGACGTCGACGATGGCGGCGCCGGCGACCCGGCGCCGGAGGAAGGCGGCGTTCGGACGCCCTCCCGTCCTGCTGACGACGATCAGCATCATCGTCGGCATCGGCATCTGGTGGCTGCTCTCGCTCGCCGGCTTCCGCCTGCCGACTCCGCCGGAGGTCGTCACCCGGTTCGGCGAACTCCTCGCCGACGGCACCCTGGTCACCGACCTGCTCGCCAGCCTCACGCGCGTGCTGATCGGCTTCCTGCTCGGCTCGATCGCCGCGATCCCGGTGGGCTTCCTGATGGGCTGGTACGCCTGGGCGCGCGGCCTCATCGACCCGTGGATCCAGTTCTTCCGCATGATCCCGCCGCTCGCGCTCATCCCGCTCGCGATCGTGCTGCTCGGCATCGGTGAGGAGCCGAAGATCCTGGTGATCTTCCTGGCCGCGTTCTTCTCCTGTGTGGTCTCCACCTTCCAGGGCGTCGTGAACGTCGACCGCACGCTCATCAACGCGGCGCGCGTGCTCGGCGCGAAGGACGGCGCCATCTTCATCCGGGTCGTGGTGCCGGCATCCGTGCCCTTCATCCTTGTCGGCATGCGCGTCGGCCTCGGCGCCTCCTGGGCGACCCTGGTCGCCGCCGAGCTGATCGCCGCGCAGGCCGGTCTCGGCTACCGGATGCAGCAGGCGCAGATCTACTACGACCTGCCGACGATCTTCGTCGGCCTCATCGTCATCGGCGTCTTCGGTCTCGTGATGGACCGCCTGCTGCTGCTGGCCGAACGCAAGCTCACAGGATGGCAGGAGCGCCGATGAACACCTCGACAGCGACCGACGCGCGCATCAGCGTGCAGAACGTGACCAAGACCTTCGACCTCAAGGGCGAGAGCTTCGTCGCCCTCGACGGGGTGTCGCTGGATGTCGCCGACAACGAGTTCGTCACGGTCGTCGGCCCATCGGGCTGCGGCAAGTCGACGCTCATGAACATCCTCGCCGGTCTCGACGAGCCGACGTCCGGCGAGGCGCTGGTCGACGGCGTGCGGGTGGACGGCCCCGGTCCCGACCGCGGCGTGATCTTCCAGCAGTACGCACTCTTCCCGTGGCTCACCGTGCGCAAGAACGTCGAGTTCGGCCTGAAGACCGCCGGCCTCCCCGCGGCGGAGCGCCGGGAGCGCGCGCAGCACTTCATCGATCTCGTCGGCCTCACCGAGTTCGCCGATGCTCTGCCGAAGATGCTCTCCGGCGGCATGAAGCAGCGCTGCGCGATCGCCCGCGCGTACGCGGTGAACCCCAGCATCCTGCTGATGGACGAGCCGTTCGGTGCCCTCGACGCACTCACCCGCGTCACTCTGCAGGAGCAGCTGCTCGAGACCTGGAGCGCCGACAAGCGCACCGTGATGTTCATCACGCACGACGTCGACGAGGCGGTCTTCCTCGCGAACCGCGTCATCGTGATGGCCGCCCGGCCGGGACGCATCTACGAGATCGTCGACGTCGATCTGCCCTACCCGCGCACCGAGGAGATGCGGCTCAGCCCCGAGTTCGCCGCCCTCCGCAACCGCGTCTGGAACGCGGTCTACCACCAGACCCCCGGCCACCGTGCCACCACCGCCGTCGCCTGACGGCTCTGATGATGAGGAACACCATGACCCGATCGATCCGCGCGCGCGGCACCGCTGCCGCCGCCGCTCTCATCGTGGCCGCGCTGGCTCTGGCCGGCTGTTCGGCCTCCGCCTCCGGAGACAAGGGGGATGCCGGCTCCGGCGAGGACTCGCCCAAGGTCCGCTTCGGCTACATCGCCGACTTCAACGGCGCCAGCCTGCTCGCCATCGCCGACGACCAGGACCTGTGGAAGAAGCACGGCCTGGAGGTCGAGACCCCGGTCTTCACCAACGGCCCGCTGCAGATCCAGGCGCTCGGCACGAACGACCTCGACTTCGGCTACATCGGCCCCGGTGCGATGTGGCTGCCGGCGTCCGGCCAGGCACAGGTCGCGTCGATCAACAGCCTCGGCAACGCGGACCGTGTGATCGCCCAGCCCGGAATCGACTCGATCGAGGAGCTGAAGGGCAAGAAGGTCGCCGTGCCGGAGGGCACCTCAGGCGACATGATCCTCACGATGGCGCTGAAGTCGGCCGGCATGACGATCGACGATGTGCAGAAGGTCGCGATGGATCCGTCGACCGTCGTCGCGGCGTTCTCGTCGGGCCAGGTGGATGCCGCGGGCATCTGGTACCCGCTCATCGACACCATCGAGAAGCAGGTGCCCGACCTGGAGATCCTCGCCGAGAACGAGGACTTCTCCGACGAGGTGGCCTTCCCCAGCGCCTTCGTGGCCAACCCGGCCTTCACGAAGGAGCACCCGGAGACCACCGAGAAGGTGCTGGCCGTGCTGCGCGACGCGATGGACTACCGCGCGGAGAACCTCGACGACACCGTGAAGATCACCGCGACCATGCTCAAGGGCGACCCCGCGGCGTTCGCCTCGGACGCGAAGAACGCCAAGTACCTGACCTCGTCCGAGCTGGACTCGCTCACCGAGGACGGCACCGTGGCGACCTGGCTGACGGGCCTGAACGAGTACTTCGTGTCGGCCGGAAAGCTCAAGGAGGCGACCGACGCCTCGACCTACTACCTCGGTGACGCGTTCGTCGCAGCCGGGAAGAAGTAGGACCACGATCGGCCACCGGCCGCGGGACACCGCGGCCGGTGGCGCCAGCCCGCCCTGCGCACGAGCGCACCTCCGACGAATGAGAAGCATGACCTCCCAGCAGAAACGTCCGAACATCGTCGTGATCCTCACGGATGATCACGCCTCGCATGCGATCAGCGCGTACGGGTCGGTGGTCAACCGCACCCCGCGCATCGATGAGATCGCCGGTGCGGGGGTGCGGTTGGAGAACTGCTTCTGCACGAATGCGCTGTGCACGCCGTCGCGGGCATCGATCCTGACCGGTACGTACAGTCACGTGAACGGGGTGACGACGCTGGAGACCCCGATCGATGCGTCGCAGCCGACGTTCGTGTCGGCGCTCCGGGAGGCGGGGTATCGCACCGGGATCGTGGGCAAGTGGCACATGGGCGAGGGGCCCGGGCATGACCCGGAGGGGTTCGACTACTGGGCGGTGCTGCGCGACCAGGGCGAGTACTTCGACCCGCAGATCCTCACCGAGGACGGCGTGGAGATCGTCCCCGGGTACGCCACCGACGTGATCACGGATCTGTCGCTGGGCTGGCTGGAGTCGCTGGCGGGTGAGGAGCCGTGGTGTCTGCTGATCCACCACAAGGCGCCGCATCGGCCGTGGGAGCCGGATGAGAAGCACCGTGGCATGTATGCGCAGGGTCAGATCCCGCTGCCGGCGACGTTCGACGACGACTACGCGACGCGCGGGTCTGCGGCGCATCGCGCGGCGATGCGGATCGCCGATCACCTCACCCTGACGGATCTGAAGGTGGCGCCGCCCGAGGGGCTTACATACGAGCAGGCGGCGGTGTGGAAGTACCAGCGGTACATGGAGGACTACCTGGCGTGCGTGGCGTCGGTGGACGACAACGTCGGCCGGGTGATCGACTGGCTGCGCGAGCGGGACGTGTTCGATGACACCCTGTTGATGTACACGTCGGATCAGGGGTTCTTCCTGGGCGACCACGGCTGGTTCGACAAGCGGTTCATGTACGACGAGTCGCTGCGGATGCCGCTGGTGATCAGCTGTCCGTCCCGCATCCCCGCCCGGCAGGAGCCGATGGGTCAGATCGTGACGAACGTGGACTTCGCGCAGACGATCCTGGACGCGGCGGGAGTGGATCCGCACCCTCGGATGCAGGGGGTGAGCGTCTGGCCGCAGCTGACCGACGATCCCGACGCCCCGACGCGGGACGCGATGTACTACCGGTACTTCGAGAACGACGACATCAACCATCACGCCTTCGCGCACTACGGCATCCGCACGGAGCGGTACAAGCTGATCTACTTCTACAACGACGGGATGGGCCTGCCCGGGTCCTCGGGCCACACCTACCCGCCGGAGTGGGAGCTGTACGACCTGGAGGCCGACCCCGAGGAGCTGCACAACATCTACCTCGACCCGGCGTACCTCGAACTGCGCGAAGAGCTCAAGGCGAGGCTGTGGCGTCTGCAGGCCGAACTGCTGGACACCCCGCATCCGTCCCAGCCCGCGCCCGAGCGTCTCGCGATCAGCGCCGGGTGAGAAAGGGCGCGGTCTGGGCGGGACGCTCCGGAGCCTTTTCGCCGGAGCGTCCCGGAAGAATTAGCGCAACCATTGACGAATTTGTTAACCGTCCGTATCGTACGATGCACCGCGTGTTTGCGAAAACATTCCAGCGAAGGTGACCTCGATGATGAGAACTCCGAAGTACGTCCGCCGACTTTCAGCCGGTGGGGCGGTGGTCGTGACCGGCCTCGCGCTCTTCCTCGCCGCACCCGGGTCTCCGGCCGTCGGCGCATCCGCCGGCGCGGCAGCTGATGGGGTGAACGTCGCTCTGGCGTCCGCCGGCGGCAAGGTGACCGCGACGGGGCAGGAGGTCGCAGGGCAGTGGGGTCCGGCGCTCGTCATCGACGGTGTCAAGAACCCCGGTGCGGCGTCGCGCGACCAGTCCCGCTGGTCATCGAACACGGCCGACGACGCCGCGGTCACGGTCGAGCTCGCGCAGCCGACGGTGATCGACCACATCGCCATCGAGTGGGAGGCGGCCTGCGCGGCGAAGTACAAGCTGCAGGTCTCCACCGACGGCACGACCTTCGTGGATGCGACCGGCGTGATCGCCCCGGTGTGCGGCACGCGCGACGTGCAGAAGGTCACCGCCGCGGATGCCGGCACCGCCTACCGCTTCGTGCGCATGCAGAGCATCGAGCGCACCCCGATCGGCGGCCAGAAGTACGGCGTCTCGCTGTGGGAGTTCGAGGTGTGGAACGGCGCCGAACCCGTCGTCGCGACATCGCGCGCGGACTCGCTGGTGCCCCTTCCCGTCAACGTCGCGGTCGAGGACGATGCCGCTCCGTTCGTGCTCGGACGCGATTCGCGCATCGTCGCACCGGCATCCCTCGCGCCCAGCGCGAAGTTCCTCGCGAAGCTGCTGCGCGGCTCCACCGGCTTCGACGTGCCGGTCGTCGACGGCGGTGCGCGCGACGGAGACATCGTCTTCGCCGAGGGCGATGTCGACGGTTTCGCCGGCAAGGACGAGGCCTACGCGCTGAACACGAGCGCGACTGCCGTCACCCTGACCGCGCCGACCGATCAGGGCGCCTTCAACGGCGTGCAGACGCTCCGGCAGCTGTTCCCGGCTTTCGTCGAGTCCGACACCGTCGTACAGGCGGACTGGACCGCGCCGGCCGTGAGGATCACCGACGCCCCGCGCTTCTCGCACCGCGGATCGATGCTCGACGTCGCCCGCTCCTTCCTCACAGTCGATGAGGTCAAGGCGTACCTCGACTCGATGGCGGCGTTCAAGCTCGACACGCTGCACTTCCACCTGGCGGACGACCAGGGCTGGCGACTCGAGATCACCAACGAGGGCCGGGCCGCCGGTGACACCATCGACTACTCCCAGCTGACCGCCCGCTCCGGCGCGACCGCGATGACCCAGCAGGGGTTCAAGAACGAACTGGGCCGCACCGGCTACTACACGCAGGAGCAGTACAAGGACATCGTCGACTACGCCGCCGCGCTGCACATCACGGTCATCCCCGAGATCGACACCCCGTCGCACACCAACGCGGCGCTGCATGCCATCCCCGAACTGAACACCGCAGGGAGTCGTCCCGGTGTGGACGAGAGCGGGCGGGTGCCCGCCAACGGCACCGGCAACGTCGGCTACTCGACGATGGATGCGAACTCGGATGCCACGTGGGTGTTCCTCGAGCACGTGCTGAAGCAGGTCGTCGCACTCACCCCGGGGGAGTACGTCCACGTCGGCGGCGACGAGTCGCACGTCACCCCGCACGACGACTACGTCACCTTCATCACCAAGTCGGTGCAGCTCGTGCACAGCCTGGGCAAGAAGATGATGGGCTGGAACGAGGCATCCGTCGGCGGCGTGCAGGCCGATGATGCGATCCAGTACTGGGTCGGCGGCACCGCCGACACCCTCGACGCCGTGAAGAACAAGGGCGCGAAGCTGGTGCTCTCGCGCAGCAACAGCGCGTACCTCGACATGAAGTACAACAGCAAGACGCCGATCGGGCTGACCTGGGCGGGCATCGGCGACTTCCCGGCGTACTACAACTGGGATCCGGCAGGCGTCGTCACCGACGGCGGCCAGAAGCTGCCCGACGAGTACATCCTCGGCGTCGAGGGGCCGATGTGGGCCGAGACGATCCGCGGTGGCCAGCAGGCGGAGTTCCTCGGTTTCCCGCGCGTGATCTCGCACGCGGAGATCGGCTGGACCCCGCAGGCACAGCGCGACGTCACGGACTTCACCACGCGGATGGCCTCGGTCGGCGAGCGACTGCTCGCGATGAACACCAACTTCTACGACGGCGCCGCCACGAAGTGGGAGTGGTCCGCGGCCGGGCTGCCGGTCGCCGTCTCGCCTGGTCACGACGTGTCGCTCACCGTGGCGAAGGTCGCCGCCCCTGGTACGAAGGCCGATCAGGGCGGCACCGGGATCGCAGTGGACGCCGTCGACGACGCCGACGGCGTCAGCGCCTCCGCACTGCAGGGCACGGTCACCGCAACCGTCGACTGGGGCGACGGCAGCGAGCCGACCGCCGCGACGTTCCGCACGTCGGAGGAGCGGAACTCGCTGCGCGCAGCCGGGCTCTACGAGGTGCGCGGCACGCACGCCTACGCGGCGGCCGGCACCTATCGGGGCACGGTGACGTTCTCGGATGGCACGTCGACGTCGTTCACGTCGACGGTCGCGGCCGGCACTCCCGACCCCTCCGATCCCGCGCCGTGGGACTCCTCCGTGACACCGAAGATCGACGTCGCCGCCAAAGTGGATGCCGGTGATCGTCTGCCCGGAACGCTGAGCGGCTTCGAGCCCGGGTCGTACGTGGAGATCTCGATCGGAGATCGCCTGCTCGGAACGGTCCGGCCCGACGTGAAGGGTGAGTTCGCCCTCTCTCTTCCGGTGGTGCCCGAGACCTACAGCGGAACCTATCCGGTGACCGCGAAGGTCGGTGAGCGCACGGCATCCGACGAGGTCGTCGTCTCGTCGCACCTGGTGCCGCTGCAGAACCGCATCGACACCACCGAGCTGTCCCTGGCCGGCGTCGACTCCGAGGAGACCGTCGGCGAACAGGCCGGCGGCGCCAAGGCGATCGACGGCGACCCCGCCACCTTCTGGCACACCCAGTGGCAGGGTGCGAGCCCTGCCTACCCGCACTGGATCACGATCGACCTCGGCGCCGAGTACGACGTCACCGGGTTCGGGTACACCCAGCGCGGCGGCCAGTCGAACGGCCGGATGAAGGACTACGAGGTCTACGTGAGCGACTCGCCCGACGAGTTCGGCGAGCCCGTGCAGACCGGCTCGTTCCTCGACCTCAATCGCGAGCAGGTGTTCGAGTTCGCCGCGCCCGCGCGCGGGCGCTACCTGAAGCTGGTCGGCACCTCGTCGATCAACGGCAACGCGTTCGGCGGCGCCGCCGAGATCAGCGTCGGGGGCGTCGAACCGGGCACGGAAGAGCCCACGCTCGCACTCGGGGCGACCGAGATCGCCTCCGGTGCATCGCTGCCACTGGTGGCATCCGGTCTTGCAGCTGATACGGCGACCACCGTGCAGCTGATCCAGGTCGCGGCGCCTCGGGGTGCGAAGCCGGCGAAGCCCGTGACGCTGGCCGACGGGGTCAGGACCGACGCCGACGGGCAGCTCGACATCGAGGTGACCGTTCCGCGCAAGGTCAAGGGCGGTGACTACCTCGTGGTCGTCACCCAGATCGTGGACGGAGTGACCACCGAGCTCCGCGCGGATCTGACCGTGAAGCCGAAGAACGCGAAGGGCTGATGGTGCGAGCACGCGGGCAGGGATGGATGAGTCGTGCAGGACGCACGGTCTTGATAGGGTCGCTCGCTGTGGCGATGGTCGGCAGCGCGGTGGCACTGACGGCCTCCACGGCACCCTCGGCCACCGCCGCATCGAAGCCGGCAGTCGTGCCGTTCCCCGGCAATGACGGCGCGCCCCATCGGGTGACCTGGGACGAGCACTCCTTCAAGGTCGACGGAGAGCGGCTGAACATCTGGTCGGGTGAGTTCCACTACTGGCGGCTGCCGGCACCGGAGCAGTGGCGCGATCTCCTGCAGAAGCTGAAGGGCGCGGGGTTCAACGCGGTCTCGCTGTACTTCTTCTGGGGTCTGCACCAGTCCGAGCGCGGCGGAGAGTTCGACTTCTCCGGCATCCGGGACGTCGACAGGCTGCTCACCATGGCCGAGGAGGAAGGGCTGTACGTCATCGCCCGGCCCGGTCCGTACATCAACGCCGAGATCTCGATGGGCGGTCTGCCCGCCTACATGACGAATGTGAACACGCCGCTGCGCGGGTCGGAGGACCCGCAGGTGCTCGCGGACTCGAAGGCCTGGCTGAGCGCGGTCGATGCGATCATCTCGAAGCACCAGGTCACCGACGGGGGCGGCTCGGTGCTGATGTACCAGGTCGAGAACGAGCTGCTCAGCGACAGCCCCGCGCGCAAGAGGTTCCTCACAGACCTGACCGCGAGCGTCAAGGCGGACGGCATCACCGTGCCGGTCTTCCACAACGACTGGGGCATGGGCGGCCGATTCCGCGACGTCGACACCTACGGACTCGACTTCTACGCGTACGACAACTACCCGTTGGGCTTCAACTGCGGCGCCCAGCGCAACCGGATCGGCGAGTCGGAGACCGCGTTCCGCGCGATCGCCCCCGACACCCCGCAGTTCATCACCGAGTCGCAGGGCGGCGCCTTCACTCCCTGGGGCGCGGCCTTCGACACCGAGAAGTGCTACGAGTACACCGACGAGGGGTTCACCCGGCAGTGGGGAGCGCGCAACGTCGGCAACGGGGTGACCGCGTACAACTCGTACATGGCCTTCGGCGGCACGAACTGGGGCTGGACCGGCTCACCGTCATCCGGGTTCACCAGTTATGACTACGGTGCGGCGCTGAACGAGGACCGCACGATCACTCCGAAGTTCTCCGCGCAGAAGGAGATCGGGTACTACCTGCAGGCGGTGCCCGACCTCGCCTCCATGCGCCCTCTGACCGCACCGACCGCGGACGTCGCATCCGGCAGCGCCGTGCAGTCGTATCAGCGCATCGCAACGGATGACGATGCCGCATCCGCCACCGAGGACGGCAGCACGCGCTTCCTCGGGTTCCGGCTTGCCGACTCGAACGACACGACGAAGACCGACTTCGCCTTCCCGCTGATCCTCGGCGCGGCGGATGACGGGAACGACTCCGGAATCATCACCACCGACGACCGCGACTCCGTCGTGACGTACACCGGCGCCTGGAAGCAGGTCGCCGACGGCGGGGCGAGCGGCGGCACGCTCAGCACCTCGGCGGACGCCGGTGCCAGGGCCTCGTTCACGTTCACCGGCACGTCCGTGAAGGTGGTGACGTCCACCGGAACCGACCACGGCACCGCACGCGTCACCATCGACGGCGTGGACAGGGGCACGTTCGACTCGCACGTCGACACCGACCAGAACAAGCCGGTGCAGCAGGTGTCCTTCGAGGCGAACGACCTCGCTCCCGGGACGCACACCATCGTGATCGAGAACCTCGGCACCCCCGTCGCCGGCGGCGACGGGACCGTCATCGCGATCGATGCATTCCAGGTGCCCGACGACGCCAGGACCCAGTGGAACGACGACAGCGACCGGATCCGGTTCACCGGCTCGTGGGAGCACGCCAGCGGCAAGAACTGGACGGCAGGCGACATCGGCGGCGACGAGACCTTCTCGGCGAAGGCCGGCGACTCGTACGAGTTCACCTTCACGGGCGCGGGCTTCGAGTTGATCGGGCCGCACTCCGAGAACCACGGGCCGGCCGAGGTGTACATCGACGGCGAGAAGGCGGGACGGACCGTCGAGCAGACCACGTCCTCGGCGCAGCCGCAGAAGGTGCTGTTCGCGAAGCGCGACCTCGCCTACGGCGAGCACACCGTGAAGGTCGTCGTCACCGGCGAGAGCTTCGAGGGCTCGACGGGAGCGTTCCACTCGATCGACGCCGTGAACCTCTACCGTGACGCCGACACCGGCAGCGCGATCCCCGAGGGGAAGGTCGGCTGGGAGCGGGTGCCGCAGAAGGAGGGCACCTCGCTCACGCTGCACGGGCGCGACGCCCTCATGCTGACCGCCGACACCCGCATCGGGGGTCACGCGCTCTACTACACGACCAGTCAGCTCTTCGGAGCTCCGCTCGAGCGGCGCGGGGGTGTCGTGCAGTACGCGATCGGCTACGCCGGCGACGACGGCGAGACGGTGCTGCACTACGACGCCGCACCGAAGGTGACGCTGCCCGATGGGGTCGAGAAGACCTGGGACGCCGCGCGCGGCGAGCTGCGCCTGAACTACGTGCACGGCGCTCCGGCGGACATCATCGTCGACGACGGCGCCTCGGTTCTCACGCTGCGCGTGATGGATCGCGAGCACGCCGCGACCGTGTGGTTCATCGACGGCGGCGACCGGGGCACGGTCGCGGTCGAGGGCGCCTACCTGCCGCGCGGGGTGCAGTTCCGCGGAGCCGTCGCGATGCTGACGGGATCGATGGAGGATGCCGGCTCGCTGCGCATCGACGTGCCGGACGGCATCAGGCAGGTGCGCTGGAACACCACGACGGCCTCGGCCTCCCGGGGTATCGCCACGGTGGCCGCCCCGGGCCCGAAGGCCGTCGCGGCTCCGAAGCTGACTTGGGTCACGGCATCCGACGATGCCGAAGCGGAGCCGTCCTTCGACGACTCGGGGTGGACGTCAGCCGACGACACCGCGGGGTCCACGCGCTGGCAGGGGCCGGGCGGCAACCAGAAGGTCGTGCTCGACTCCAACCACTACGGCTTCTACGAGGGGTCGGTCTGGTACCGCGCGCACTACACCGCGGCGCAGGACGGCGGCACGCTGAGGCTCCAGGGCAACGGCGGCAGCGGCCAACCGGGGCACGGCAAGGCGCCCGCATTCATGCAGGTCTGGGTGAACGGCGTGTACGCCGGTTCGCCGCGGGCAGCAGGCGGGTGGCAGGACGTCGCAGTGCCCGCAGGGGCGGTGAAGGCCGGTGAGGATGTCGTCGTCTCCGTGCTCGTGAACAACCTCGGGCAGAACCTGGACTGGTCCGACGACGGACTCTCGCGCCAGAACCGCGGCCTGTACGACGCCGTGCTCACCAACGGGTCGAACGCGGTCGACTGGAGGATCGAGGGCGCCACGGCGGCCGAGGCCGACCCGGTGCGCACGATCTACAACAACGGCGGGCTCTCCGGCGAGCGCAAGGGCTGGCACCTGGCCGGCTTCGACGACAAGGGCTGGAAGGCCGCATCGTCGCTGGTGGCCGACGCACCCGGTGTGGACTGGTACCGCTCGTCGTTCACGCTCGACGTCCCCAAGGGACAGGACACGACGTTCCGGCTGACCCTGAACTCGCCGAAGTTCGATGCCGGGCGCACCGACGGGTCGCAGGCGACGATCTTCGTGAACGGCTGGAACACCGGCGTCTACATCGGCGACATCGGACCGCAGAAGCAGTTCACGATCCCGAGCGCGTTTCTGAACATGCGCGGCGACAACGAGATCTCCATCGCCGTGTCCGCGAAGGCCGAGGGCATGGGACCGGAGTCGGTCACCCTCGAGGCCGTGCACTCCACCACCGGGGGAATCGGAGGCTGACCCGATGCGAACGGGTCGGCAGGATCTCACATCCGACCGCCCCGGTCGCGTGCGCGCGATCCGTGACGTGCGCTGACGCGGGGGGTCAGCGCGCCACCGGGTCGAGCGCGTCGGTGATCCGCTTGACGATGATCCAGGCGAACGCGGCCGTCACGATCAGCAGCGCATCGCCCAGGATCGAGAACGACAGCGCTGCTGAGAAGGACTCCGGCGTCTCCGCTGCCAGGAGCTGCCGACTGGCGAACACCGACACCAGGTTCGCGGCGAGCCACAGCGCCCACCACACGCCCAGCACCGCGGGTTTCACGGCTGCGCGCGATCCCCAGACCAGGTCCTTCACGTTCTGGAAGGGCCACCACCAGTTCATGAGGGGGACGAACCACGAACCGACGTGCCATCCCTTAGAGCGCTGCAGATAGATGGGATCGACGGATGCGGCTGCACGGTACTGCCAGACGAGCCAGCAGACCGCGGCCGCGATGTACACAGCGCTCCAGGCGAGCGCCGCAGGCTGGGATGCCCGATCGTAGGCGTCCAGTGCTTCGACGCCGGCCGTCCCCGCGACGAAGGCGTCGATCGCCGCCAGGCCAGAGGCGTCCACCGCGATCGTCACCACAGACATGAGTGCGGTCGCCGCGACCAGCCAGCGGGTGGCTGCGCCGATGCTGCGCAGCGGACGCAGGACGGCCGGCTCGGGCATTGCCGGCGGCCCGCCGTATGCCGGAGGGGCGAAGGCCGGCGAGAGGTAGGCAGGACCCGCTGTCGGGGAAGGAGGAACAGGGGCCGGAGTCGGAGCAGGCGGCACCGGGGGCAGCCCGGAGGACGGCTGTCCGGGCGGCGGAGGGGGCGGGGGAACGGCGTCGCTCATGGTGATCCTCTGTGATCGTCAGGCGAGTGAAGGAAGCGAATTGCAGAACAGTATCAGGCCGGATTCACACGTCGAGCAGCCCCCGGCGGAACCCCTCCGCCACGGCCGCCGCTCGGTCGCCGACACCGAGCTTCGCGTAGATGCTCAGCAGGTGCGTCTTCACGGTCGCCTCGCTGAGGTGCAGCCGCTCCCCGGCGGCGCGGTTGGTCGCGCCGTCGGCGACGAGGCCGAGGATCTCCAGCTCCCGAGGGGTGAGCAGAGTGGCCTCCGGCGCGCGCACCCGCCCGACGAGGCGCGACGCCACCGCCGATGCCAGCACGGTCTTCCCCGCGGCGGCTCCGCGGATCGCGTCCAGCAGCTCGGCGGGCTGCGCATCCTTCAGCAGGTAACCCGCCGCCCCGGCGGCGATTGCCGGCAGCACGTCGGCGTCGGCGTCGAAGGTGGTCAGCACGACGACGCGGCTGCGGATGCCGAGCCGCGAGAACTCGCGCAGTGCGGCGACGCCGTCCATCCGCGGCATCCGAAGGTCCATCAGCACCACGTCGGGGTCGAGCACCTGAGCGAGTGAGACGGCCTCAGCGCCGTCGGATGCCTCGCCGACGACTTCGATGTCCTCCGCGGCGGAGACCATTCCGACGATCCCGTCACGCACGATCGGATGGTCGTCGACGACGAGCAGCGTGAGCGCGCTCATGCGGGCACCTCCGCGCGTACGGTCGTGCCGTGCCCGGATCGCGACTCGACCACCAGATCGCCGGACGCCGCGGCCAGCCGCTCGCGCATGGCGATGAGACCGTACCCGCCGGAGTCGGAGGTCCTGCCGACCCTCTCCACCGGGTCGAATCCGCGGCCGTCGTCGCGCACCTCGAGACGCACGGTCGCGGCCTCCATCCGCAGCTCGATCGCGACCCGCTTCGCAGCGGCGTGCCTTTCGACGTTCGCGAGCGCCTCCTGCGCGGCGCGCAGCAGCGCCACCTCGGTCTCGGTCGGCAGCGGCCGGGCCGTGCCGGTCGATGTCACTGGCGCCGGGATGCCGGTGCGTGCCGTCCACGCATCCGCGACTCCTCTCAGAGCATCCGAGAGCGAGGTCTGCTCCAGAGCGGTCGGGCGCAGCGCCTGCACCGAGCGGCGGGCCTCGGCGAGTCCGTCGCGGGCCAGCGCGAGCGCGGCATCCGTATGCCGGCGGCGCACGTCCTCGTCGCCGGTCTGCTCCGCCGCCTGCAGTTGGGTGATGATGCCGGTGAACCCCTGGGCGAGGGTGTCGTGGATCTCGCGGGCCAGGCGGGTGCGCTCGTCCTGCACGGCCGCATGGCGCAGGTTCCGCTCGGCGATGTGCAGTCCGTACGACACCCCGCACATCACAACGACGTTCAGCAGGATGACGGCGATCGTGCCGGCGACGCCGGCGGGATCGTGCCCGAAGCTCGAGCTCTGCGCGAGACCCGCCACCACGGCCGTGCCGCCGACAGCGAGCAGCTCCCAGGGCCACTCGGCGATCGAGTAGGCGAACGAGAAGGTCGCGATGGCGAGGAAGCCGAAGGTGCTGTCGCGCAGCACGAGTGCGAGGTTCAGGGCGATCGCCCCGGCCAGGAAGACGGCGATCGCCGCCGGCCGGTCCCGCCAGGCGAAGGGCAGCGTGCGCATGACCAGCACCCACAGGCCGTACCCACCGCACAGGATCAGCTCGGACACCAGCTGCGTCGGGTCGTCTCGCTGAGTGAGCAGCACATAGACGACCAGCATCCCCAGCACGATGTACGGAGCGACCGCGAGCACGGTCCGCCAGCGGGTGTCGATCACGGGCCCGACCCTACGCCTTCGCGGGGTACAGCGCCCGGGTTCGACGCAGGTTCACGATGATCGCGACCGGAAGCAGCAGCAGGCCGCACACAGCCTGCTCGAGCCGCACCCAGTCCGGCAGGAAACGGGGAATCGAGACGATCACGATCACCGCGGCGACGATGATCGGGCTGACGATGCGCAGCCGCACCCAGGCGCCGCGCGAACCGCGCGCCGCCGAGACGGCGAACAGGAGCACGACGATCGCGCTGGCCAGCACCAGTGAGCAGCGCACCCAGATGGCCGGTTCGAACCGGATGCCGGTCGCGCTCGTGACCGCGAGGTAGGCGATCATCGCCGCGCTGAGCACGGTGAACGCCGAGGTGAGGATGAGGACGGGGCGGAACGTCGCATGACGCGAGGCCGTGACGCGATCCGCGGGGAGGTCGACTGTGGTTTCCATGTCCTCCAGCGTCGTCACACCCCGGATGCTGCGGATCGACCGATCGGTCACACTCGGTCACCGATCGGTGGATCCGCCTCGCTCGCCCCGCTCTCCGACCACTAGTGTCAGTGGCATGGGAGATGTCATCGGTCAGATCCTGCCGCAGGCGGTGGGAGTCGCGATCAGCCCGATTCCGATCATCGCGGCGATCCTGATGCTGCTCTCGCCGAAAGCCCGGGTCACCAGCGTCGGCTTCCTGCTGGGCTGGGTCCTCGGCATCGTCATCGCGACGACGGTGTTCACTCTCCTGTCCTCGGTGCTCCCTCAGGGTGACGATGGCGGATCCAAGCCGATCCAGGGCATCATCCAGCTCCTCCTCGGCGCCGGACTGCTGCTGCTCGCGATCGGGCAGTGGCGCAAGCGCCCGAAGGACGGCGAAGAGCCGGCGATGCCGAAGTGGATGCAGGCGATCGACAAGATCACCTTCCCCGTGGCGCTCGGGCTGGGTTTCCTGCTCTCCGCGGTCAACCCCAAGAACCTGCTGATGACCGCGGGCGCCGGCGTCACGATCGGATCGGCGTCGCTGAGCGGCGGTGACATCACCCTCGTCATCGCGATCTTCACGATCATCGCCGCCTCGACCGTGCTGATCCCCGTGATCGGCTACCTGTTCGCCGCCGAGAAGCTGCGCGGAACCCTCGACGCGATGCGTGTCTGGCTGACCAAGGAGAACGCGGTGATCATGGCGGTGCTGCTGCTGGTGATCGGCGTGCAGATGATCGGAAAGGGCATCGGCAGCTTCTGAGGTTCAGGCCTTCGCTGCGGCCGACTCCGGCTGGGCGTGCACGACCAGTTCCGGCGCCTTCGTGACCATCAGCCAGACCGGCAGCACGATGATGCAGAGCATCGGCAGCACCACCGGGTCACCGACCAGCGCGGCCCCGAGGAAGATGGCGATCCAGCCGTCACGGGTGGCGGCGAGCACGATGCCCAGGCAGCCGCACGCGATGGCGAGCGACAGCGGGATGCCGGGGAACAGCACGTGTGCGAGCACGCCGAGCGCCACACCGATGAACACCGCCGGGAAGATCCGGCCGCCGCGGAAGCCCGCGGCCGCCGCGACGAGCAGTGCGAGGACCTTCACCCCGGCGAACAGGGCGAGCTGCCCGGCGCTGTAGTCGCCCGGGTGCCTCAGCAGCTCCGTGGTCTCGTCGAGACCCTTGAACAGCGTCATCGGCCCGCCCCACATGCCGAGCAGACCCAGCACCACACCGCCGGCGAGACTGATCAGCAGCGGGTTGCGCAGCGCGTGGAATCCGCGGTGCACGTACGGCAGAGCCCACGCCAGCAGGATGCCGATCAGCGCGGATGCGGCGGCGACGAGCAGTCCCCACAGCAGCATCCAGCCGTCGGTCTGATCGATCGGCGTCACCTGGAAGGAGAGCGCCTTGCCGCCGAGGAGGTGCATGGTGACGGCGCCCGCGCCGGCGGCGGCGACGGGAAGGAACAGCTTGTCCCACAGCGCCCCGCCGCCCTTCGCGGCCGCGACGGCGCCGGTGAACAGCAGCGCGGCGGCGATCGGTGTGCCGAACAGTGCGCCGATCGTGGCGGAGGACGCCAGCATCATGGCCAGCGGCAGCGGGATCGCCTTCACGAAGCGGGCGAGCAGTGCCACGGCCAGTGCGGAGTTGACCGCGATGATCGGGTTCTCCGGGCCAAGGCTGACGCCGCCGGCCAGGCCGATCACCGTGGCCAGGAGCAGGCCTGGCAGCACTCCGGGCCTCAACGGCGCCTCGACCAGTTCGGTGGTCGCCGAGTCGGGGCCGGCATGGCCGGGCACCGACCAGATGACGAGGCCGACCGCGGCACCGGTGACGGTCAGCACGGTGAAGATCCACCACGGCGTCGCCTCGGTCGCGCCGAAGGACTGCGGCAGGGTCGTCCACAGGATGTGCTGGAGCCCCTCCGACATGAGGTCCAGCAGCCACAGCACGAGCGCCGAACCGACACCGACGAGGATGGCCGGCACTGCCATGATCAGCAGCGATCTCACACTGGGCGAAGGCGCCTCCGCGGCCGCAGTATCCGACATCTCGACTCCCTCCGCCCGACGAGACATCGTCGGCACGCACCCTGCGCGGATGAACCAATAGTGCCCGAGCGGCGCGCCCAGTGACAGCTGCGGCACGGCGCTGGGCGAATGAGGCCCGCGGGGACGCCGCCGACGCGCGGAAATCGCCCGGAACGGGTGACCCCTGCGGCGATAGGGTGAAGCATCCGATCACTGGGAGGTCCCGTGCAACCGCCGCTCGCCGGTCTGACCCGCAAGAACCTCGGTCGCGAACTGCTCGCCGGGGTGACGCTGATCGCCATCGCCATCCCGCTGAACATCGGCTACGCGCAGATCGCGGGTCTGCCGGCCACGGCGGGCCTCTACGCGCTGATCGTGCCGACCCTCATCTGGGCGCTGATGACGTCGTCGCGCCAGTTGGTTGCGTCGCCGGATGCCGCGGCCGCGGCGCTGGTGGCTTCCTCGCTCGGCGGCCTCGCGACGGCCGGTTCCGCCGGCTACGCGACGATGGCGCTCGCCCAGGCGGTGATCGGCGGTGTGCTGTTCCTCCTGATGGGGGTGTTCAAGCTCGGGTTCCTGGCGAACTTCCTCTCGAAGCCGATCCTCGTCGGCTTCGTCGGCGGTCTTGCGCTCGACATCCTGGTGTCGCAGATCGCGAAGATGCTCGGCGTGCACATCGACTCGGGCGGCGAGTTCGTCGAGAAGCTCACCGGGCTGATCACCGGGCTCGGCACGATCAACCTCTGGTCGGCGATCATCGCCGTCGGCTCGCTCGTCGTGCTGATCTTCGGCCGCATGCTCGCGCGCGCCGTGCCGTGGGCGCTGATCGTGCTGATCGTCGCGACGGTCATCGTGGTGCTCACGCATGCCGACAAGGTCGGCGTCGACGTGCTCGGCGAGGTCCCGGCCGGCCCGCCCGCGCTGACCTGGCCGATGCTCTCGTGGCAGGAGTGGTTCGCGCTGATCCCGTCGGCGATCGCCCTGACGATGGTCACCACGGCCGAGGGCCTGCTGGTCAGCCGGTCGTACGGCGAGAAGCGGCACTACCCGACCAACGCCAACCGTGACCTGTTCGCCTTCGGATTCGCGAACCTCGCTGCCGGCGCGAGCGGCACCTTCACTGTCGGCTCGTCCACCTCCCGCACGGCGGCGATGGACGCGGCGGGTTCGCGCACGCAGCTGCCTTCGGTCGTGCTGGCGGTCGGCACGTTCCTGCTGCTCATGTTCGGCACCGCGCTGCTGACCGACATCCCCTCACCCGCGATCGGCGCGATCGTCGCCTTCGCGGTTGTGCCGCTGCTGGGCATCGCCGACTTCCGCAGCATGTGGAAGCTGGACCGGTTCGAATTCGTCATCGGCATCGCGTGCTTCGCCGTGACGCTGTTCGTCGGCGCGATCCCCGGCATTCTGGTGGCGTTCGTGCTCGCGCTGATCAACATGGCCAAGCGGGCCGCTGCGCCGGCGATCGACGTGCTCGTCAGCGAGCCCGAGACCGGCGAGCTGGCCGCGGAGACAGAGCCCGGCGGAGTCACCGCCCCCGGCGTCATCGTGGTGCGGATGGCTGCACCGCTGTTCTTCGCCAACGGTGAGGTCTTCGCGGGGGCGATCCGGTCGGCGGTGGCCGATGCGGGCGGATCGGACGCCGTGCACGATGTGGTGATCGACATGGAGGCGGTCACCGACGTGGACGTCACCGGCAGCGAGTCGTTCGAGAGCGTGCGCGAGTGGCTGGAGCAGCAGTCGATCGGATTGTCGTTCAGCCGCGTGCGCAGTGGAGCGAAGGCGCGCCTGGCCAGGTTCGGCGTCGTCGAAGACGGCGACACCGTCTACCGGACCAACCGCGCTGCGGTGTCGGCGCTCGTGAAGAGCGAGTGACCCCCGCGGGTCGGGCTCAGGACTCGGACGGACGCAGCGGCAGTTGAGGGCCGTGGTTCCAGGCCAGGATCGCCGGCTGCTCGCGATAGAACCCGAGCACCGACACGGAGCCGGCATCCAGCGTGATCCGCGCGCCGAACCGGGGCGCCTCGCGCAGGAACACGGCGGTGAGGATGCGCAGGAAGTGGCCGTGCGCCACGAGCGCGACGTCGCCCTCGACCATCGCCGGCAGCACTCGGGTGAGCACGCGTGAGGCACGGGCGGCCACCTCCTCGACAGTCTCGCCGGGAGTCCTGCCACGGATGACGCCGTGGGTGAAAGCAGTCCAGTTGTAGCCGAGCTCGGCCCGGATGTCAGAGCTCGTGCGCCCCTCGTAGCCGCCGTAGTCCCATTCGATCAGCAGCGGATCGACCTGGGCGTCGAGTCCGGCGAGCTCGGCGGTGCGCCGTGATCGCTGCAGCGGCGAGGTCAGCACCAGGCCGAAGTCGTAGCCTCGCACCAGCTCGCCGGCCTGCCGCGCGAGGTCCTCGCCGTGCGCGGTGAGCGGGATGTCGCTCAGGCCGGTGTGCCGTCCTTCCCGCGACCATTCGGTCTCACCGTGCCGCAGCAGCACGAGCTTGCCCTGCGGGTTGTCGGGTGCAGGGCGATCGGGCAGCGGGTCGGAGGTGGCGTCCACAGCGCCAGAGTAACGGCCGACGGCTTCAGAGACGCGCGGCGATGACCCGCGCCGTCGCGACCGGGTCGGCGCGGTGCATGACCGACTCGGGCACGACCACCAGCTCGGCACCCGGGATGTGCTCGGCTGCCCAGTCCGACGCGGCGATCAGGAACGGGAACGTCTGCTGGCCGCGCAGCACGGTGACCGGACGGTCGACCGCGAGCAGGTCTGCGCTGGGCTGCCGCATCCGCCAGACGAGACGCGTGTCGTAGACCGTCGACTGCGCGAGCGGTGTCAGCGCGGCGA
The DNA here is from genome assembly GCF_042799915.1 of Microbacterium sp. NPDC057659. Classification (NCBI taxonomy): domain Bacteria; kingdom Bacillati; phylum Actinomycetota; class Actinomycetes; order Micrococcales; family Microbacteriaceae; genus Microbacterium; species Microbacterium sp. NPDC057659. Next base: position 589,248 of record NZ_JBHVHU010000002.1, read on the forward strand.
GCATGCCGTTGCTGCGCCCAGCCTCGACCATCTCGCGCGGCAGGCCCACCGCCTCGAGCTGGAAGGTCTCGACGGCCTCGCCCTGCTGCCCGGCGTCGACGAGTGCCTGCAGCCGATCCGAGAGGTCGGCCGACTGCACACCCGATCCGTCGAAGTCGAGCGGCGGTTCGGAGAGGAACAGCGCCCCGGTCGGCACACCCTGGGAAGCCGCGAAGAGCGAGAGCACCGCACCCGAGGAGTGTCCCAGAGTCGCATCCGCGCCGCCTACGGCGGCGATGACCGCCGCCAGGTCGGCCGCCTCGTCTTCCGGCGCCGATCCGCGGCGATCACCGCTGCCCGCGCGGGCGCGGCGATCCCAGGTGACGGCGCGGTACCCCGCATCCACCAGGGCCTGCGCCAGCGGCGCGGCATCCGCCGCGGTCGAGAGCGCGCCGTTCACGATCACGACCGTGCGGCCATCACCGGTCGCGGAGTATTCGATGGAGGTGCCGTCTGCCGACGTCGCGATGCTCATTCGGCCATACAACCACCGGGGTCCGACATCGGGAAGACGATATCGGGAAACCCGTCGCTGTCGTGCGTCGCCGGGTCGGCGTAGGGTTCCGCACATGGCCGCAGAGACCGATCATGCCGTGCTCGCCGAGCAGCTGCGCCGTCGCGTGGCGGAGTCGGGCGTCGTCGCGCAGTCGGTGCGGATGTCCGCTCTGCGCGCGGGTGCGGGGGAGGAGGGCGCCGGCGACGAGCCGCATGTCGCGCTCGCGCGGACGATCGGCGAGGCCTCCTACCGGGTGACGGATGAGATGGTCGCCGACGTGCAGACCGGGACCGGATCGGACAGAGCTTCGTTCGAAGTGGTCATGTCTGCGAGCATCGGGGCGGGTCTGCGGCGCTGGGATGCCGCCCTCGCCGTGATCGAGGAGGCGACGGATGCGGCTCGCTGAGGTCGAGCGCGGTGACACCCCCGCGCATCGGCTGTTGATCCGCATGATCTCGAGGATGGCCGGGTACCGGCTGCCGGATGCCGCTCGCGTCGCGTTCTACGACAAGGCTTTCGCCGGACCGGCCCTGGGTCGCTGGACCCAGCGCGCGATGCGCGGGCCGAGCCCGTGGACGGTGTCCGAGCGGGAGCTGATGGCCGCGATGGTCGCGTCCTGGAACAGCTGTCCGTTCTGCGTCGGTGCGCACCGCGCGATCGCGGTGCGCGGCATGGATCCCGCGGTGGCGGATGCCGCACTCGCCGACTTCCGCGCCGCGCCGATCGGCGACCGGCTGCGTTCGGCGCTGGTGTTCCTCGAGCGGATGACCACCGACCCCGACGGTCTCGGTGCAGGCGATGCCCGGGCGGCCCTCGCCGCGGGCCTCACGGCCGCGGAGCTCGAGGACGTCGCCGCCGTCGGCGCGGTGTTCGCGATCATCACCCGCAACGCGAACGCTCTCGACTTCGAGATCCCGTCCGCCGCCGACTTCGACAGCGCGGCGGCGATGCTGCTGCGCCGCGGCTACGCCTGAGCGCCGGCATCGGATCGGGGTACCGTCACGCGCGCCGCTCGCCTACGCTCGGGCACGACGGCAAGGAGACGGCGATGCAGAGACTCACGATCGACTTCATCATCTCGCTGGATGGCTACGGGTCCGCGCGAGGATGGCCGGGGTGGTGGGGTCTGGAGGGTCCCGAATACCTCGGCTGGCTCGAGGAGCTGCCCGAGCAGGACCACCCGGTGCTCATGGGAGCGAACACGTATCGCGTCATGTCGTCTCTCACGGCCGGTGGCGAACCGGGCACCGACGTGCTGAACGACGTGCAGAAGTACGTGTTCTCGTCGACGCTCGAAGACCCGCTCGGCTGGCAGAACTCCACGCTGGTGCAGACGGATGCTGTGGAGTACGTGCGCCGGCTCAAGGAGGAGTCCGACCGTCCACTGCGCACGCTCGGCAGCGTCTCGCTGTGCCGGTCGCTGCTGAAGGCCGGACTCGCCGATCGCTTCCGGGTCGTCGTGTTCCCGGTGATCACCGGCGCCACCGGGAGCGAGCGCATCTTCGACGGCTACCCCGACGTGCGCCTCGAGCTGGTCGAGGCGCGCACCTTCGACAACCGCAGTCAGCTGCTCGAGTACGTGCCGACGGTGATCGACGCCCCGCCGGGGCACGCCATGCAGTAGGAATAGCAGTGGTGCGGCGCGCGGATGCCCGGGGAGTCCGGGACGCTCCCAGCCGCGTACGGGAGAGGGAGCATCATGACCGACGACGCGCAGGAGACCCGCGGTCTCACGCCGGAGCAGCTGCAGGCCGAGATCACCAGGATCGCCGTGCCCGACACGATCGAGTCGCCGTTCGGCACGTTCGAGTTCTTCGATGGTGTCCCGCGGCCCGAATCGGTGTCGAAGATGTACGACGCCCTGGATCTGATGCGCGGCATCGACGTGTTCCTGAACGCCGTGCCGGGCGCCTCGCTCGTCGCTCTTCGTCGCGGGCTGCGATCGGTGGGGATCACTTCGCCGCGGGTCATCGGGTACACCGATCCCTGTGCGAACTCGAAGGGGCTCGGCCTCACGCCGAACACCGAGACGACCTACGGGACCACCTTCCTCGACCTCAAAGCCTGGGGGCCGACCGTCATCGAAGCGCCGGCCGACTCGCTGTGCGTCGTCGACGACTTCTGGTTCCGCTATGTCGCCGACATGGGCATCGCCGGGCCAGACCGCGGCAAGGGCGGCAAGTACCTCTTCCTGCCGCCGGGCTACGAGGGGGAGGTGCCGGACGGCTACTTCGTGCACCGCACGCCGACCTTCACCAACTGGGTCGTGCTGCGCGCCCTCGGCGGCGTCCCCGCCATGAAGACCACGAAGATCTATCCGCTCTCCGAGGCGGAGGACCCCACACCGAACGAATGGGTCGACTGGGCGGAATGCGTCTTCAACAGCATCCACGCGAATGACTTCAGTTTCTACGAAGAGGTGGACGACGTCGTGCAGGAGGAGCCCGTCGAGGCGCTCGATCCCGAGCGCGCCGGGCAGCTGGCCGCGATCGGCATCGTCAAGGGCCGGCCGTTCGCTCCTGACGAGCGGATGCGGAAGATCCTGTCCGAGGCTGCCCGCATCGGTGCGGGGATGTCGCGAGCCATCTCCTACGCCCCGCGCGACCCCGATGCGGTCCTCTACGGCTCCTGGCGGAACGTCTTCGTCGGCGGCAGCTACGAGTTCCTGCGTGATGGGGCGCGGTTGCTGGACGCCCGCACGCAGTTCCACTACATCGCCACGGTGATCACGCCGGCGATGGCACACGCCCAGGTCGGCGCCGGGTCCGCCTACGCGTACACGGTGCACGACGCAGACGGAGAGGTGCTCGACGGCGGACGCACCTACCGGCTGCACGTCGACCCGAACCCGCCGGCGAAGAACTTCTGGGCCGTCGACCTCTACGACACCCAGACCCGGTCGCTGATCCAGGTGCCTTCGACGATCTGGCCAGCGCTGGCCAGCAATTCCGGCACCGTTCAGCAGAACGAGGACGGCTCGCACGACCTGTACTTCGGCCCGAAGGCGCCCGAGGGCAAGGAGTCGAACTGGGTCGAGACGATCCCAGGCAAGTCCTGGTTCCCACTGTTCCGGCTGTACGGTCCGCTCGAGCCGTGGTTCGACCAGACCTGGAAGCTCAACGAATTCGAGCTGGTGGGCTGAGGCCGTTCACGACGTGCGCACCGTCTGCTGCAGCCGGGTGCGCACGTCGAACAGCTCGTTGCCGCCGATCACGCGCGTGCCGGCGATGCCCGTGCGCAGCACCGTGCGCAGCACGCCGCGCCGCACCACGACGACCGGGATGCCGCGCACCGTGCCGAGCGGCACCGCGGCCTCAGCGAGATCGTCGTCCGGGAACACGAAGAGCGCCGCGCTGAACTTCACGCGCGCAGCGCGCGAGACCAGCCGGATGCGGGAGAGCAGATCGCTCACCGGGGCATCCGGTCCCGCGATCTCGCCGCTGCGGAACCGCACGTCGGTGCCGAGGTCTGCCGACATCACGCCGTACAGGCCCGATGGCCCGAGCACGACGTGGTCGATCTTGCCGCCGTCGCCCGGCCCGGCCGGGGCCGCGACGTCGTGCCACACGGTGAACCCCATGCCGAGATCGGCGAGGATGCGCGAGGTCGCCTCCTCGGCGAGGGCATTGGCCAGCAGCATCCGCAGTTCGACGGGGACGGTGCGCACGAACGCGGGGTCGTAGGGATCAGGCACCGCGGCACCCGCCCAGCTCTGCACCCGCGCGACGTACTGCGTGCGGAGCCACCCTCCTGCCGTGCCGTGGAACCGCGCGCGGGGCCGGGTGTCGGTGCGCGCGGGTGCGCGCCATCCGCTCCACTCCGACTCGCCCGCGAAGCCGTGCCCGCGGTCGTAGGCGGCGCGATCCTCCGGTGTGCCGACCAGCTCCCAGGCGCGCTGCACCCGGATGAACACGGCGGCGTCGCCGCCGGTGTCGGGGTGCGTGCGGCGCAGCTGCAGCCGGAACGCTCGCCGCAGGTCGTTGTCGGTGGCGTCGGGCGCGACGCCGAGCACCTCGTACGCCGATGCGGAGAGCGGGCTGTCGAACATGCGGCTCCTCGGATCGGCGGACACATCAGGCTAACCGGCGGCGCCGTCTAGATTGGAACGGTGAACAAGACCAGCATCTGGACCGTCCTCGGCGTGATCGCCGCCGTGGTGATCGCATGGTGGATCGTGAGTGCACTGTTCTCGGTCGTCTGGTTCATCGTCAAGCTGGCGATGGTCGCGGTCGTCGCGGTGCTCGTCTACGCCGTCATCCGCATGCTCACGCGGTCACGCGAGGACTGATCAGCCCAGCCCGCCCGTCAGCAGTACGACGAAGAGCACCAGCCCGAACGCGACGATCGACCACCGAAGGGGAGTGGGCGGGATCCTCCGTCCCACCCGAGCGCCGATCCAGCCGCCGACAAGGCCGCTGACCGCCATGATGATCGCCGCGGGCCATGCCACCGTCGCGAAGGCGACGAAGAAGATCAGCGAGACCACGCTGGCGACCGCCGACATCACGCTCTTCAGGGCGTTCAGCCGCTGGATGCCGTCGTTCAGCGTCATCCCCATCACGCCGAGCATCATGATGCCGAGCCCGGCGTTGAAGTAGCCGCCGTAGACGCCGACGCCGAGCTGTCCGAGGCTGGCCCAGGTCAGTCGCTCGGGTCCGTCCGATCGCGCGGTCAGCCGCGCGATCGCGGGCTGCACGGCCAGCAGGAGGGTGGATGCCAGGATCAGCCACGGCACGACGGCGGTGAAGGTGCCCTCGGAGCCGAGCAGCAGGAGCGCCGAACCGGCCACCGCGCCGAGCGCGGTGGCGACGGCCAGCGGCAGGATGCGCCGGCGCTGACCGCGCAGTTCGGCGCGGTATCCCCACGCGCCGCCGACGTAGCCGGGGAAGGCCGCGACGGTGTTGGTCACGTTGGCCAGCACCGGGGGGTAGCCCAGGGCGAGCAGGGTGGGGAAGGTCACGAGCGAGCCGCCGCCGGCGAGGGCGTTGATCGCGCCGGCCGCGGTTCCGGCTCCCGCGATCAGCACGCCTTCGAACAGCTCCATCTGTCTCCACTATTCCATCTCGTGCGGTACACCTGAGTACATGCACACCACGTTCCGCGACAGAGTGCGGATGGAGTCGGTCGCCACCCGCTGGGCGGTCGCCGCGTTCGCGATCGGGGCACTGCTGACGATCGTGGTCATGTGGGGCGATCGCTGGCCGCTCGCCGTCGAGACGCGCTCCGTAGGCAACCTCGCCGCGTGGACGGCATCCGGGTTCGCCGGAGCCGCCTTCGCGGCATCCTTCATCATCGAGTCCCGGCGCGGCTACGACTCGTGGCGACGGGGGATGCCGCTGATCAAGCGCATCATCGACGTCGGAGCCATGACCACCGCGATGGCGATGCTGTCGTACCTGGCCGTGCTGGCAGTGGCGAACCTCTTCCAGCAGGGCTTCCGCGGCATGAACATCGATCCGGTGGGCGGCGGCGCCCTCGTCGGGGCGGCCACCGCGGCCTTCACGTACGCCGCCTATCTCTCCGGATCGCGAGTCACCGCGGATGGGCTCGCGATGCTCGCGACCCTTGTGCTGTTCACCGGCACGATGGCCAGCATGCTGAGCACACCGGACGCCTCCTGGTGGCAGCTGCACTTCTCGCAGCTCGGCAACATCAGCCAGAGCTCCGGCTACAAGTTCAACTTGGCGCTCATCTTCACCGGGCTCGTCGTCACCGTGCTCGCCAACTACGTGGGCCGTGACGTCGAGCTCGGACTGATCGCCCGCGGCGCTGAACCGAAGACGCTGACCAGGCAGTTGTCCTGGCTGTTCGCCGGCATCGGCATCTGCCTCATGATCGCCGGTCTGGTTCCCGACGCGGTGAGCTTCCCGATCCATGTCGGCGCGGCATCCGGCATGGTCGTGCTGTTCGCCGTCTTCGTGTTCTGCGCCCTGCGCTTCCTGCCAGGGCTGCCGAAGGAGGTCTCCGGGTTCTCGCTGCTGGTGATCATCGGCATCGTGGTGGCCATCGCGCTGTGGATTCCGATCGGCTATTACAACCTCACCGGCATGGAGTTCATCGCGGCGGGGCTGCTGTTCGCCTGGCTGCTCTACTTCGTGCGCGCGATCGGCGTGTACGCGAAGTCGGATGCTCCAGTGTCAGCTTCCGTCTAGTAATCGTCCGAATCGATTCGATACAATCGAACCACCGGCGTCGTGACCTTTCACGGTGCCGGTGTCGTGTTCCGGCATCCGCCCTCTGTCGCCCTCCTCCTTCCCTGGATCCCGCATGTCCACCACCCTCACCACGGGACGCCCCTGGCGCGTCATCCTGGCCTTCTCCGTGCCCCTGCTCATCGGCAACGTCGTGCAGCAGCTGTACCAGTTCACCGACGCCGTCGTCGTCGGACGCCACCTCGGTGTGAACTCGCTCGCGGCGGTGGGCGCGACCGGCAGTCTGATCTTCCTGCTGATGGGCTTCGCCTGGGGCATGTCGAGCGGCTTCGCGATCCCGACCGCGCAGGCCTTCGGCGCCAAGGACGCCGACGGCGTGCGCCGATCCGTGGCGACGGGCACCCTGCTCACCGGCGCGGCGAGCATCCTGCTGACGATCGCGGGTCCGCTGGTCGCCGAGCCGCTGCTCGTGGTGATGCAGACTCCGCCCGAGCTGCTCGCCGAGGCGACCGTGTTCACTCAGGTCACGCTGGTGACCGGCAGCGCGGTGATGTTCTTCAACTACCTCGCAGCCATCATCCGCGCCATCGGCGACTCCCGGACGCCGCTCATCTTCCTCATCGTGTCGTGCGCGCTGAACGTGGGGCTGGTCATCCTCCTGGTCGGCACGCTCGACTGGGGCGTCGCGGGCGCCGCCTGGGCGACCGCGATCGCGCAGGCGATCTCGGTGCTGGCCTGTCTCGAGTACGCGCGGCGCAGGCTGCCGGCGCTGCACGTGCGGCGTGCGGACTGGCGGATCAGCCGGGCCGACGCCAAGGAGCACCTCCGTCTCGGTCTGCCGATGGGCTTCCAGGCGTCGATCATCGCGATCGGGCTGCTCATCGTGCAGGTCGCGCTGAACACCATCGGCCCTGACGCCGTCGCCGCCTACACGGTGTTCGCCCGCATCGGCAGCCTGGCCAGTGCACTGCTCGCCTCGCTGGGTCTCGCGACGTCGATGTACGTGGCGCAGAACCTCGGTGCACGCCGGCCCGACCGCATCCGTCGCGGTGTGACCCAGGCGATCTGGATGTCGATCGGCGCCTCGGTGCTGCTGGGCGCGCTCATGATCGCGCTCGGCGAGCCCGTAGTGCGCATGTTCGTCGGCGACGGATCCGAGACGGTGGTCGAGATGGCGCACCTCATGCTTGTCGTGAACGGCCTCACCTACGCGCTGCTCGGCGTGCTGTTCGTGCTGCGCGGTGCGCTGCAGGGGCTCGGGCAGGCGCTCATCCCCACCGTCACCGGGGTGATCGAGCTGGCCATGCGCGTGGCCGCGGCGATCGTGCTCGGTCAGCTCTGGGGCTTCATCGGCGTCGCGCTCAGCGATCCGCTGGCCTGGCTCGGCGCGGTCGTGATCCTGGTGCCTGCGTACATCAGCGCCCACCGCCGGCTCAAGGCGCTGCCGGTCAACCCCGAGTTCGCGACCGAGACCTCGGCGATGGCCGTCGTCGGCCCGCACGAGGCGGCGAACGCGGTCGACCTCGTGGTCACCGGATCCATCCCCGTGGTCGCGTCGAAGCGGAAGCGACGGAGGGCACGCACCGGCAACTGACTCGTCACGCATCGTTCTCTGGACTGATATCGAATCGTTCTGAAGGAGGATGCCGGACGCGAGGCGAAGTGCGTACGCTTATACCAGAGGCGCACGGGGGTGCGTCCGAGGACACGGGGGGTCGTGTTATGTCGTCGTTGGCCGTTTCGAACACTCTGGCATCGTTCTTCATGCCGATCGGGATCATCGGAGCCGTTCTGGCCGTGATCTGCGCCGTGGTCGCAGGCATCGCGCTCGCCGCAGGCGCGGCAGGGTTCTTCGGTGGCGCCGTCGGCGTCTGGATCGTCGCGGCAATGCTCAGCACGGCAGCATCCTTCAGCAGCGTGTGGACGCCGCTGATCGTGTCGCTCGCGGCAATGGCCGTCGCGCTGGTGCTCGGCGGGATCATCCACGCCGTGCTGCTGTCCACCCCGACGCGGATGCCGGCCGTCGAGACGGTCGAGGCAGAGGCGGCGACTCCGGTCGCGAAGACCCGTCCCGTCGGCGTGCAGACGTCGTCCGTTCCGGCCGTCGCGTCCTGAATCCGGTCAGGATCGGTCTCGTCGCCGGACGAGCCTGATCTCGCTGGCGAGCGTGCCCAGCACGACCAGTGCGCCGCCGATCAGCGCGGTCACGGGCAGTCGCTCGCCGGCGATCCGCCCGATCACGGCCGCCCACACCGGTTCGCCGGCGTAGATGATCGTGGCGCGGGTGGGGGAGACCTTCTTCTGCGCCCAGTTCATCGTCAGCTGGATGATGCAGCTCGCCGCGCCGAGCCCGAGCGCCGCGCCCAGCCAGACCCATGAGAACGAGGGCAGCGCCTCGCCCACCAGCGGCATGGTCGCGAGCCCCAGCAGTCCGGCGGTGAGCAGCTGGACGACGGTGATCCGGCCCAGGTCGATGCGGTTGGCGAACAGGCTGATCAGGATGATCTCGCCGGCGATCGGCAGGGTGCTGATCATCGTGGCGATCTCGCCTGCGCCCAGCGTCAGCGCGAACGCGTCAGGTCCGGCGATGAGCAGCAGCCCGACGAAGGCGAGCCCCGCTCCGACGAATGCCATCGCCGGCGGCCGGTTGCGGAACACGGCCCACTGCAGCAGCGGCACGAGCGGCACGTACAGGGCGGTGATGAAGGCGGACGTGCTCGACTCGATCGTCTGCAGGCCGAAGGTCTGCAGACCGTAGCCGGCGTAGATCATCACGCCGATCGCGACGCCCGCACCGAGGTCGACCCACCGGATGCCGCGCAGCGAGCGCCGGAAGATCGCGACGCTGATCGCGCCCGCCACCAGGAACCGGATGCCGACGAAGAACCACGGCCCCGTGTGCTCGACAGCCCAGTGCACGAGCAGGAACGTGCCGCCCCACACCGCGGTGATGGCGAGCAGAGCGATCTCCTGCGGGCGCAGTCGCAGGAAGCGCAGGCGGGTCGGGGTCATGGGTCTCTTCGGGTCGGAGTTCGTACCGGCATCCGATCGTATCCGCGGTTCAGATCGCAGTATGCGTCGGTGTCCGCTCGCTGTTCCGGCGCATTCTCCGACCCGGATGCCGCGGGTCGGCGGCGTCCGGGTCGAAGTGCGACTGGAACGGCGTCGCGTCAGCGGTGGTCGCGGTCGTGGTGCTGGCCGGCGGGGTCGCCGGCGGCGACCCGGTCCGCCTCGCGGGCGCGAAGCTCGACGCGGCGGATCTTGCCTGAGATCGTCTTCGGCAGCTCCGGCACGAACTCGATGATGCGCACCCACAGGTGCGACGACAGTCGTTCGCGCGCGTACGCGAAGATGGCGGATGCCGCGGCCGTCTCGTCCTGCGCCGCCGCGGCCGTCAGACACACATACGCCTTCGGCACGGCCAGGCGGGTCGGATCGGGGCTCGGTACCACGGCCGCCTCGACGACGTCCTCGTGCTCGAGCAGCACCGACTCCAGCTCGAACGGCGAGACCTTGTAGTCGGACGCCTTGAAGACGTCGTCGGCACGGCCGATGTAGGTGAGGTAGCCGTCGTCGTCGCGCACGGCGATGTCGCCGGTGTGGTGATAGCCGCCCTCGCGCGACTCGGCCGTCTTCTCGGGATCCTCGTAGTAGCCGGTCATCAGCCCGAGCGGCGCCTGCGACAGGTCGAGGCAGATCTCGCCCTCGCGCTCGGCGAGCTCGCCGGTGGCCGGGTCGACGAGCACCACGGGGTAGCCGGGCGTCGGGCGTCCCATTGAGCCGTCCTTCACGGTCTGGCCGGGGGAGTTGCCCACGCAGCAGGTCATCTCGGTCTGGCCGTACCCGTCGCGGATCGTGCCACCCCACGCCTCGCGCACCCGGCTGATCACCTCGGGGTTCAGCGGCTCGCCCGCGCCGACCAGCTCGCGCGGCGGGTGGGTCAGGCGCGAGAGGTCGGCCTGGATCAGCATCCGCCAGACGGTCGGCGGGGCGCAGAACGAGCTGACCTGGTGCGTGTCCATCACCTGCATCAGGGTGTCGGCGTCGAACCGGTCGTAATTGAACACGAACACGGTCGCCTCGGCGAGGAACGGCGAGTAGAAGTTCGACCAGGCGTGCTTCGCCCAGCCGGGGGAGGAGATGTTCAGGTGCACGTCGTCGGGTCGCACACCCAGCCACCACATCGTCGACAGATGACCGATCGGGTACGAGGCATGCGTGTGCTGCACCAGCTTCGGGCGGTTCGTGGTCCCCGACGTGAAGTACAGCAGGCAGGTGTCGGAAGCCGGCGTCGCGGCATCCGGCTCGTAGTCCTGCGGGGCGTCGTAGGAGTCCGAGAACGCGCGCCATCCGTCCGGCACGGCGTCGCCGACGCCGATCCGGAGGACGTCGTCGGGGATGCCGGAGAGCCGGGCCTCGAGGTCGCCGGTGGTGACCACCGCGCGGGCGCGCCCGTGGTCGGCGCGGTAGGCGAGGTCGTCGGCGCTGAGCAGTGTCGAGGTGGGGATGGCGACCGCGCCGACCTTGGTGATGGCGAGCATCGTCTCCCAGAGCTCGATCGTGTTGCCCAGCATCACGATGACGTGGTCGCCGCGGTGGATGCCGGTGCTGCGCAGCCAGTTCGCGACCTGATCCGAGCGGCGGGAGAGCTCGCCGTAGGTCCAGCTGGCGCTGCTGAGGTCGGCCGAGACGATCTGCACGGCCGGGCGGTCGGGATTCTCCGCGGCGACGACGTCGAACCATTCCAGGGCGAAGTTGAACTCCGCAGGATCCGGCCAGCGGAACCCGGCGCGCGCCCCGTCGTAGTCGGTTCCGTGTGCGAACAGGAAGTCGCGCATCTCGCGGACGGCGGCGGTTGCTGAGGTGGCGGGGCGTGTGCTCATTCGGGACTCCTTCGTCGGGTTCCATCTTGCTCCCCAAATCCTTGTTGACTGACGGTCAACAGCATTTGTGGCCTGTCTACAAGGAACTGAAGATCGCGTCCGCTGGAACTTGGTTCCAGGGCGCAAAGTCCGGAGGAGGCGGGGGCGCCGCCCATACGATCGCCCGAGGCAATGATGCCCCTACCCTTCCAGGAGTTCTCAATGACGAGTGCACAGCCCCATGCCCATGCCCACGGACTGGGCATGCGCATCGCCGTGATCGTGCTCAGCATCCTGCTGGCCGCGATGGTGATCCTGTTCTTCCTCACGACCGCCAAGATCGCGGCAGGTGCCGCCGAACTCGCCGGCGGAACCACCACCGCCAAGGACGGCTCGACGGAGCTCGCCGCAGGCGCGACCACGCTCGCGGGCGGCACCGGCGATCTGGCATCCGGAGCCGGTGACCTCGCGGCCGGTGCAGACTCGGCGGAGGCAGGAGCGTCGAAGCTCGCCGCCGGCGCGACGAAGGCCGCGGCCGGCGCGACCACGCTGTCCGAAGGCACCGGCACGCTTGCCGCGGGCACCTCGAGTGCCGTCGCCGGCGCGAGCAAAGTCGACGCCGGTGCGCAGCAGCTCCTCAGCGGAGCGCAGGATCTGAAGGCAGGCACAGCGCGGGCGGATGCCGGTGCGGGGTTGGCCCGCAACGGCGCCGCGACGCTCTCCGAGAAGATGCGCCTGGCGGATGCCGGTGCGCAGAAGGCCCGCTCGGGTGCGATCACGCTCGCCGAGAAGATGGCACTGGCCGATGCCGGTGCACAGACGGCTCTCGCCGGCGCCCAGCAGGTGTCCCAGGGTGCGCAGGACGCGGCGGTCGGCGCGACCGCCCTGAACGAGGGCGTGCAGCAGGTCGCCGCCGGCGCGAAGTCGGTCGATCTCGGGGCGCAGCAGGCGATCGTCGGGGCGGACTCCGTCGCGGCGGGTGCAGCGGTGCTTGACGCGGGTGCGTCGCAGCTCGCCGCCGGCGCGAAGTCGCTTGCCACCGGAGTCGACGGGGCGCACCAGGTCGCGAGCAAGGTGAAGGCGGGCGCCGACTCGCTCAATTCCGCTATCGGCGCGGCTGTCACCCCGCAGCTGCGGGCCCTTGCCGACAACCAGGCAGCGATTACAGGCGCCGCGCAAGCTGCTCCGGGCAACTCGCAGAAGCTCGCCGACGCCCTCGCGCAGTTGGCTGCGGTCGACCCGTCGAACGCGCAGCTGCAGAACCTCGCGGCGCTGGCAGCCGGGCTCGACCAGCAGGTGGACGGAATCGCCGGCGCCGCGGCCGCCGCCCCGCAACTGGCCAAAGGCACTCTGGACGCTGCGGCCGGCGCCCAGTCCGTCGCCGCAGGCGCGAACGCACTTGTGAACGGCGACGACTCGCAGGGATGGCCGGGCACTGTCGTCCTCGCAGACGCCAGGACCGGAGCATCCGCGTTCGCCGCCGGAGTGCAGACGCTCAAGGACGGCACGGCCAAGGTGGCCGGTGGCGCGGCGCAAGTCACGGCTGGGCTGAAGAAACTGCGCACCGACGGCACTGTGAAGGTGTCCGGTGGAGCGGAGCAGCTTGCCGAGAAAGCTCCGTTGCTCGCCGGTGGCGTGACGAAGATCGCCGCGGGGGCGGAGAAGCTGTCCGCCGGACTCGTTCCGCTCGCCGCCGGCACCACGCAGCTAGCCGAGGGCGCGACCCGCCTTGACGGTGGTCTCGCTGAGCTGAGTGCCGGTACGACGCTGCTCTCCGAAGGATCGGCGACCCTCGCCGGCAAGCTGGGCGAGCTCCAGGCCGGCACGGCGAAGTTGAACGCCGGGTCGACGAAGCTCGCCGGCGGCCTCGGGACGCTGGCGGAAGGCGCATCCGATCTGCACGCCGGCACGATCCGTCTCGATAGCGGTGCCACGCGACTCGACGAGGGCGCGACCTCACTGGCCGAGGGAACGGCGACGCTGCAGTCCGGAGCATCCGACCTGTCCACCGGGCTGGGCGCCCTGTCGGATGGCGCCACGGCCCTCTCGGACGGCACCCAGCAGCTGGCCACCGGCGGCGACAAGCTGAAGACCGGTGCTGCCGCCCTGGCCGAGGGCAACGGCAAGATCGCCGTCGGCTCGGGCACGCTCGCCTCGGCGACGGCGGGTGCCGCGCCGTCGATGCTGCCCTGGATGCTGGTGATCGCCCTGCTCGGGCTCATCGCGATCGGATTCTGGATCGGCCATCGCGTCAGCCACAGGCGGGCGCTCGCCGCGGCCTGACCGCACGTGAAACAGGGATCCGCTGTGGGCAGAACAGCCCACAGCGGATCCTCGTGCGTGCGGGGTCTGATGCGACGCATCCTGATCCCATGACCGATGAGAAAGCAGTACCGCAGTTCGGGCCGGATGCCCGTCGGGCGCTGTACCACGAGCGCGTCCTGGTGCTCGACGGCGTGCTCGACGACGACAACGGCGCCCTGCTGATGACCCAGTTCCTCGCGCTCGCCGCAGAGGATCCCGTGACCGACATCGCCCTGTGGATCCACTCGCCCGGCGGCTCGGTGCCGTCGATGCTGGCAATCCGCGACATCATGCGCACCATCCCCAACGACGTCTCGACCGTCGCCCTCGGGCTGGCCTGCAGCGCCGGGCAGTTCCTGCTCTCGGCCGGCACGAAGGGCAAGCGCAAGGCGCTGCCGCACGCCCGCATCCTGCTGCACCAGGGGTCGGCAGGCATCGGCGGGTCCGCCGTCGAGATCGAGGTGCAGGCCGGCGACCTGCGGCACATGCGCGACACCGTGCTCGGCATCATCGCCGACGACACGGGGCAGCCGGTGGCGAAGGTCTTCGAGGACTCGCTGCACGACCACTGGTACACCGTCGACGAGGCGCTGGACTACGGGTTCATCGACAGCGTCGTGGCATCCCTCGGCGACGTGTATCCGCGCAAACGATCGCGGATCGGACTCGGAGCGGAGGTGGGGGCATGAGCGGCTACACGATCCCCAACGTGATCTCGCAGAACCCGCGCGGTGACCGGATCATGGACGTCTACTCGAACCTGCTCGCCGAGCGGATCGTCTACCTCGGGACCGAGATCGACGCCAGCGTCGCGAACACGATCATCGCGCAGCTGCTGCACCTGGACTCGGCCTCGCCCGACGCCGACGTGCAGTTCACCATCAACTGCGCCGGCGGCGACCCCAGTGCGGCGCTGGCGATCTACGACACCATGCAGCACATCCGCCCGAGAGTCTCGACGACCTGCGTCGGGCAGGCGATCGGCCCCGGTGCGATCCTGCTCGCCGCGGGAGCACCAGGCATGCGGTCGGCGCTGCCGCACGCGCGGATGGTGCTGCACCAGCCCGCCGGGCAGAGCCGGGGCGCCGTGCCCGACCTGATCCTCGCCGCCGACGAGGTCGTGCGGGTGCGCAGCGAGATGGAGACGGTGCTCGCGCAGCACACCGGCCGAACCATCGCCGAGCTGCGATCGGACACGGATCGCGACCGCGTGCTCACCGCCGATGCCGCCGTCGAGTACGGCCTGATCGATCAGGTGCTCGGCCCGCGGTGACCATCACGTCCGTCACGCCTGCAGGCAGAAACCACGGATGCCGGCAGCTCTGCGGCATCCGTGCCTGCAGGCGTGACGGGTGCCGGCGGCCTCAGGCCGCGAGCGCGAAGGCGCTCGGCGCCTGACGGACCGGCGCTGCGGCGGGGGTGAGGCCCTCGGCCACCGCGCTGGTCAGGTCGAGCAGACTGAGATCGAGTGCCCCGGCGACAGCCGCCATCATCTCGCTGGACGGATCCTTCATCCCCCGCTCGATCTCGGAGAGGTACTGCGGGGAGATGCCCGCGGCATCCGCCGTCTCGGTGAGGGTGTCGCCGCGCTCGTGCCGTCGTCGGCGCAGCTCCGCGCCGACGAGCTGCCGCCAGAGCGGCTCCGGTTCACGCGGTGCGCGGGGCTGGGGGAACGGGACGATCTCGGCCATGCCTCACGGTACGACGCGGGTCTCGCCCGTCTCCACGTATTCCGCTCAGAGCAGAAGTCCTTCGATTCGAGAGTGGATCTTGATCACCCGCGGCCGCGAGCGGGCGTTGCGACGGCGTGAGCGAGGCCGATCGTCAGCCACCATGCGCCCATCAGGTTGAACGCGCCGAGCGGGGCGGCGAGGACGAGGCCCTCGGGTAGGACGACGAGGCCGAGCGCTGCAAGCGCCCAGCCGGCGGCACCGACGCCCCGGGCGATCAGCAGCGCGAGCACGACCGCAATCGCGAGACCGCCCCACAGCAACGGGCCGAGCCGGTACAGCAGCGACCCGAGCATCACGAAGGCGACGAGCACGGCAACCGGAACCAGAGCGAGCACCATTCCCGCGATGCGCCAACCGCGTCCGAACCCGGGGCCCCGCAGCCGCGTCCAGACCACGGCCGCAGCCCAGGCGAGCATGCACGTCGGGACGAAGAACATGCCGATGGTGAACCCTGCGATCAGTGCGGCCAGCGTCAGGACGACGCCGGTCGTCACCGCGGCCGTGGTTCGCGCTCGTCGGGGAACCAGCAAGGGGATCAGCGTCAGCACCCCTGGCACGAACGCGGCCAGGGGTGCCCACGGATCGCCCATGCCGGCCAAGGTCCTGGTTCCAGTGACCGTCGCCCCGTTCGAGTCGGCCTGCGCGACGGAGTAGAGGGGCAATATGTAGGCCACCAGCACGCCGAGTACGAGAGCCGAGAGCGCCGTAGCGCCCTGCAGCACCCACCATGCCCGCTCGGCCGCGCTGTCATCCGCGCCGAACTCCTCGCGGGCCCGCTCCGCGATCTCGGCCGGAGCGCCCAGCCCGACGACGACCTCGTCGACCGGCCTGCCCAGGTCCGCGGCATCCGCGAAGTGCCCGCGCAGGTCGTCGAGGACGGTCTGCCGGTGGTCGGGGTCGATGCCGCGCAGCATTCGCTCCACGTCCCGCAGATACTTCTCCTCGGTGGTCATGATGCTCCCTCCAGGACGGCGTCGACCTCGGCGCCGATGCTGCGCCAGACGTCGGTGAAGACCCGCAGCTGAGCGGATCCGGCGGCGGTGATCGTGTAGTAGCGGCGCGGCCGGCCGCCGCCGACGGCTTCGGTGCGGGTGTCGACCAGACCGTTCTCGCGCATCCGCGTGAGCAGCGGATAGAGGCTTCCCTCGCTCGCGATCAGCCGGCGGGCCTGCAGATCGGTGGCGAGCTCGAGCCCGTACCGCTCAGAGGTCGCGAGCAGCGCGAGCACGCAGTATTCCAGCACTCCCTTGCGGAGGTTGGTGGCGATGCGCTCGGCGTTCTCGGACATGTCGAGAACACTAACCTTGCGACGCAAGTATTGCAATACAAGGATGCATCTGATGCGCCCTTCCGCCCGGGGCTATCCCATAGGGTCCGCGGCGTAGACTGGTGAGGATTCTCGGAGGACTGTCATGCCTGCCCCTACGCGCACGTTCGGAGTGCGTCACCTGCAGCTGTTCCGTGCCGCGCTCGCGGCCATCGCAGCGCTCATGGTGACCTTCTCGAACGACCACTCCGCACAGGTCGGGCTCTCGATCTTCTCGGGCTTCGCGATCGTCTCCGCGCTGGTGCTGGCGCTGTCCGCGTGGCTGGTCTACCCGGAGGGCAAGCGCTGGTGGGTCCTCACCGTCGGCGCCTTCGACTTCATCGCCGGCATGGCCGCCGGCATCCCGTCGATGCGCACCGACGACATGTTCTTCGCCCTCGTCATCTCCTGGGCGCTGGTCACCGGCGCCTTCGAGCTCGGAGCCGGCTTCCGGCTCAAGAGGTACGACGGCGCCCGCGACCAGATCATCACCGGCGGACTGGGCATCCTGCTCGGCATCCTGCTGCTGCTGATCCCCGCCGGGTTCCTGCAGAACTACACCATCGCCGAAGCCGGAACCTTCCAGCTCACCGGCATCATCATCGGCGTCGGACTGTTCGGCGGCTACGCCGCCATCGTGGCGGTGCTGCTCGGCATCGCCGGGCTCACGCCGCGCCCCGCCGACGCCGAGACCCCGGCCTCCGTCACCGAGGCCGATCGTGGAGGAGTGTCATGACCGACCACAAGCCGACCCGTCGCGAGATCATGAAGCCGATGCAGCTGGTGGGCATCGCGCTCACCGCGGGCATCTTCGCCGGGATCGTCACGATGGTCTCCACCGGAGCCTTCACCGACCGGGTGAACCGCGCGATCGCGAAGGGCACCTACCAGGGGATGCCGCCGGTCGAGCTCGGTCTGGTCGTCGCAGGAGGCGCGTTCATCGTGACGCTGCTCGGCATCGCGCTGCTGATGCTCGCGGTCGACCCGGCCGACGTCGTCAAGCGCCACGACACTCCTGTGCTGTACGACCCCGAGACGCCGGACCAGCCGGCATCCGGTCCGCTGCTCAACGCCGACGGCACCGAGGCCGACCCGGCGAAGCCGGATGCGGCGAAGCCGGACGCCCCCACGGCCTGACGCCGGTCGCGCCGCTCGCGGGCTCATCCCTCCGGGAAGGTCATCTGCAGCAGCTTGTCGTCGCCGTCGCGCGGTGTGCCTCGGCCGTCGGTGTTGTTCGTGAGCACCCACATCGTTCCGTTCGGGCCGGGGACGACGTCGCGCAGCCGACCGTACTCGCCGGTGTACATGGACCACGCCTCCTCCGGAGAGCCCGTGCTCACGACCCACAGCCGCTCTCCGCGCAGCCCGGCCACGATCACGGTGCCGCCGATCACAGCGATGCCGCTCGGGCTGGCCTCCTCGGGCTTCCACTGCACCACCGGGTCGACGAACCCGTCCGCATGGGCGATGCCCTCGTGCAGCGGCCAGCCGTAGTTCTTCCCGGGCTCGATGCGGTTCAGCTCGTCCCAGGTGTCCTGACCGAACTCGCTCGCCCACATCGTGCCGTCGGCGTCCCAGGCCAGTCCCTGCACGTTGCGGTGCCCGAGCGAATATACGACGGTGCCGAACGGGTTGCCAGGCGCCGGATCTCCCTCGGCCGTGAGACGCAGGATCTTGCCGCCGAGGTAGTCCCGGTCCTGGGCCCGGTCGCGCGCACCGGCATCGCCGGTCGCGACGTACAGCAGGCCGTCCGGCCCGAAGGCGATCCGCCCGCCGTTGTGGTTCGCGGCGACCGGGATGCCGGCGAAGATCGTCTCCGGGGCGCCGAGCTCGAGGCTCCCGGGAGTACCGGTGACCGGCAACCGCACCACCCGGTTGTCCTCGGCGGTGGCGTGGTAGGCGTACAGCCAGTCGTCGAGCAGTGCGATGCCGTTCAGCCCCGCCTCGCCGCCGGACACGACGTCGGGAACCGTGCCGGCGACGCGTGTCGAACCCGACGGCGTCAGCTCGATGATCTTCCCGTCGTCGCGCTGCGAGATGAGCGCACCGCCGTCGCCGGTCGGGGCGATCGACCACGGCGCCTGCAGGCCTGAGGCCACAGTGGTCGTGATCGTGACCGTCGACGTGCTCGTCTCGACAGGCGCAGGCTGTGGAGAGCACGCGGTCAGCGCCAGCAGTGCCGCCGACGCGACCGCGATCCGGATGCTTCGCATGATGCCAGCATCCCCCGCGAGCGCCCCGCGCGGGCGAATGGGTACCCAGTCGTGACCTGCGCAGCGCGGATTCTCGGTCACATCCCGATGTTCTCCAAGATCTTCGCGGCGGCCTCGAGCGGATCATCCTCCGAGGCGTCATCGCTGCCGTTCGCATCGCGCCAGGTCTCCTCGATCTCCACGATGACGCGGCGCAGGGCCTCCTCGTCCGGCTCCTCGCCGTGCTCTACAGCCTCGGCGAGCCATTCGGTCCACGCCGACCAGCGTGGCAGGTAGAGGTCTCGGATCAGGCCGGACCAGTGTCGTCCGGAGTAGTCGTGCAGTCCGCTGGTCTGATGGCCCCACACGGAGAGCAGGCTGCGCGCGTCGCGCTCCATGACGTCGCGTTCCGCTGTCGTGTCACCCCACGAGCGTGCCGACTCGATCCAGGTCGACATCCGGGTCTCCCGGCGCGTCGCGGCCAGGTCATCGAGCGTCAGTAGGTCTGCGCGCAGCGCGGCACCGTGCTCGCGCAGCGCAGGGGCATCCGCTGCGGCGAACGCGCCAAGCACGCCACGGATGCGGCGACGGATATTCTGCGCGAGCACATGGCCAGCGAGCTCCGTGACATCGCGTTCCAGCGACGTCCGCTGCTTCGCGTCGCGCAGACCGATCAGCAGCCGCGCCGCTCTCGCGATCGAAGGCAGGTCTTCGAACACGGTCGGGTCGTTCTCGGCATCGATGTTGGCAGACATGCGCGTCGGCTCCGGCAGCGCTTCGCCGGCCAGCCGCTGACCGGCGAACGGGGCCGCCGCGCTCCACGGCCGGGCGATCACCGGTGACGGGATCGACCGGGTGCGGCCCGGTCCGTACAATGTGTCGCCCAACAGACGCCAGGCCTCGACTGCAGCAGCGTCGTCGGTGCCGTACCGCTGGCGCGCGAACTGCGGCAGCCACGCGTCCACGTCGATCGGACCCCAGGTGAGATCGGTGGCGGCCTCGTAGAACACGGTGTTGTTCTCGATCGCTTCCGGGGCGACGCCGACTCCCTCCAGGCCCTCCGGATGCAGCGCGGCGAGCTCATCGACGTCGTGCGCGAGCCCGCGGAGATCACCGAACAGGGCGAACCTGCCACCGAAGTTGTGCACGGCGGTCCAGATCCACCGCCGGCCGTGCATGCCCTCACGCCACATAGGTGCGTGCTCGCCCCAGAGATCGATCAGGAGCAGCCGGTCGCGCGGAATCCCGGACAGATAAGCGGTGACCCGCTCGTGCGTCCAGAACCGTCGGTGGTAGTGGAACGGCCAGCCCTGCAGAAGCCAGGTGGCCCGCGGATGCACCGCCGCGATCGCGCGGTGCACGCCGGCGCCCGCCGCTGCGAGATCTGCCGGCTCTTCCGACGGCGGGAGCGACTCGATGTACGGGTCGACGGCGAACACCGGCTCGGCCCCGGGATCGCCGAGCAATTCGCGCTGCACCTCGAGGAACAGGCCGAGGAATCGTGCGTAATCATCGGATGCCGGATCGAGCATCGGCGTCCGCCAACCCTGCCATTCGATCTCCTCCGCGTCCTCGCCTGCGAGCGACCGCGGCACGTGGCCGCCGGGCAGCGGCAGAACGGGCGTCATGCCGAATGCGCGTGCCCTGGCGAGGATGAGGCGCGCCAGCTCGAGCCGCCGCTGTTCCCAGCGTGCCGGAAGCGGGCCGCCGAAATCGTGCATCCCGCCCATCGACATCCACGGCACGTGCGCGGCGCTCCCGATCCAGGCACGGGCGACGTCGTCGTCGACGCCGGCCCGGCGCAGGGTCTCCGCGAGGACAGCCTCGTACCCCGTGAGCACGAGCGGATGCGTCACGCCGTGCAGCGCCATCCAGTCGAGTTCACGCTCCCACCGCTCCCAGTCCCAGAACGGCGTCGAGTAGCCGTGGGTCACGACGTTGAGGTGATAGCGGATCGTGAACGGTGTGCGCATCCGCGTCAGCGGGGCATCGGCCCAGGCGCCGGGATCGATGGCCGGCGACTCCCAGGTGATCCGCCGGCCCTGCTCGTGCAGGTATCGGGACAGGGCGCTCGCCGCGGCGACGGGATCCGAGCCGCACAACGTCAGTACCCCGCCGCCTGCTTCGTACGCCGCAGACGCGCCGGGCCCACCGGCATCCTCGATCCGCACGTGCAGCCGGTCGGCGTCGCCGCCGATTCTGCGCACGAGTCCGTGCAGTGCGGGCTCCGTATAGGGATCGGTCACGAGCTCGGCTCCGCGACCGGGACGGCGATCCCCGCCGACCAGTCGGCGAAGTCGATCGGACGCCCCGACAACCGGGACTCCTCGGCGCTGAACGCCATTAGGTGGCTGTCCAGGGCGGTCTCGAAGGACAGTTCGCCGGTGCCGACGGTACCTTGCCGTACCGCCTCCACGAACTCCGACATCAGCCCGGCGTCGCCGCCGCCGTGGCCGGCATGGTCGCCGAGGTCGGCGTTCGGGATCGCCACCCGGAGCGTGTGCCTGTCATGCCCCATCGGCGCCTTGCTGCTCACATCGTGCAAGACCAGCGGCAGCCCTTCGGGCAGCACGGCCTCGGGGGAGAACAGGTCGACGATCAGTTCGCCGCTCTCCATGTGCCCTGACAGCTGGCCAGCCGAACCCGTGATCGTGACGTTACGGGTGTTCTCCGCGGTGAACGCCGATGCGGTCAGAGTGGCGGTCACACCGCCAGGGAACAGCATGGTGGTCTGCTGATGATCGGCCACGTCATTGTCGCCGCGGTACACGCACCGACCGTAGTCTCCGGTGCTCAGAGCCGCCATCCGCCCGGCGGGCGAGGTGTCGGTGCCGAGCAGGTGCACTGGATGCCCCGAGACATCGGCGAGCGCGTCGACGTAATAGCGCGGGGCGAAGAACGGGCAGCTGTCCGCCACTGGGCAGCCCTGCACGCAGAACTCCGGGGCGCCGGCGGGGGCATTCTCCGATCGGAACCAGGTCAGATCGCCGATGCTGTACACGGACTCCGGCGCATGCCCGGCCAGCCAGCGGATCAGGTCGAGGTCATGCGAGGTCTTGGTCAGCACCATCGCCCCCGATGTCTCGCTGCGGCGCCAGTTGCCGCGCACGTACGAGTGCGCGAAGTGCCAGAAGCCGATGTTCTCGCGGATCTCGATCGTGATGGTGCGGCCGATCACACCGGAGTCCACGATCCGCTTCACCGTGCGCCAGAACGGAGTGAAGCGCAGCACATGGCCGATCGCGAGCGCCGATGACCTCTCCCTGGCGTGGCGGGCGAGCCGCTGCAGCTCGGCGATGGTCGGCGCCGCCGGCTTCTCCAGCAGGAAGGGGAGTCCCGCATCGGCGACGGCGATCGCCACGTCGACGTGCAGCGCATCCGGAACGGCGATGATCACTGCATCCGCCTTCAGCGGTCCGAGATCGGCGACCGCACCCTGCCAGTCGTCGTACTCGGCCGCTCCTCCCGCCGCGGTCGCCAACGCGGTGCGGCGGGCGGCGTCAGGGTCGGCCACGGCGACGACGCGCGCGCGGTCGGGGTGCTCGATCGCCCACCGTCCGTAGGCGTCGCGGCCCCGGCCGCCTGCGCCGATCACGACGATTCGCTGCGGATGGTCGGATGTGCTCATTTCTCGGCTCCTGCCGTCAGTCCCTCGACGAGATAGCGCTGCGCGAGGAAGAAGAGGATGACGATCGGGACCGTCACGGCGATCGCGCCGGACAGCAGCACCGTCACCGGCACGTTGAAGTCGGACAGCTGCGAGATGCCGAGCGGCGCCGTCCACAGTGCGCGGTCCTGCACGAGGAACAGCAGCGCGTAGAAGTACTCGTTCCACGCGATCATGAAGACGTAGATGGCGGTCGCGACGACGCCGGGCAGCGCGATCGGCAGCACGACGCTGCGCAGCATCTGCGGCAGGGAGGCGCCGTCGACGATTGCGGCCTCCTCGACACTCTCGGGCAGGGCCTGGAAGTAGTTCCGCAGCATGTAGATCGACACCGGCACGGTGGCCGCCACGTAGACCAGGAACAGGCCGACCAGCGATCCGGTCAGCCCCGCCTTCGCGAGCAGCACGAACAGTGGCACCGAGAGCACGATCCCGGGGAACAGGTACACGCCGAGGATGATCGCGTTCACGCCGCCGCGGCCGCGATAGCGCAGCCGCGCGGCGGCGTACGCACCGAGGATCGACACGAGGATCGACAGCGCCACGGTGCCGAGCCCGACCAGCAGCGAGTTGATCACGAAGCGGCCGAGGCCGAAACCTCCCTGGGACGGATCGAGCATCGCCGTGGTGTAGCCCGAGAAGTCCAGTTCGCCCAGTGAGGGTATGAGGTTCAGCGGCTCGCGCACGATAGCCGAGTAGGGCCGCACTGACAGCACGAAGCCGTACAGCACAGGCCCGATCGCGAAGAACAGTGCGAGCGCGATGAAGACGACCCTGCCGGCCGTGGCGGCCCGGCGGGGACGGAGGGGCGAGCGGCGGCGGGTCATTCGGTCTCCACCTTCCTGCGCGAGAGCACGACGTAGACGGCCAGGAGGGCGATGAGCACGATCGACATGAGCAGGCCGTAGGCGGCTGCACTGCCGATGTCGGCGCGAGTGACGAGCTCGGTGTACACCTTCAGCGCCATCAACTGGGTACCGCCGGCGCCCTCGGTGAGCAGGTACACCTCGCTGAAGCTCTGGAAGGTCCAGATGAACCTCAGCAGGCACAGCAGCAGGATGACACCTTTGAGCTGCGGCATCACGATGCGCCACAGAATCTGCCTGCCGTTCGCGCCGTCGAGGGCGGCGGCCTCCTCGATGCTCGGCGACACTCCCTGCAGCCGGGCTGTGATGAACAGGAACGACAGCGGCGCGGACGTCCAGATCTCGAACGCGACGACGACGAGCAACGACACTGGGATGCTGACACCGAACACCTCGGCCGAGGCCGTGTTCAGGAACCCGATCGAGCGCTCCCAGCCGAGCACCTCGCGGCCGAACGCGTTCACGACGCCGTACTGGGGGTTGAGCATCGTCTGCCAGATGGTGACGGCGGCGATCAGCGGGAGCACGTAGGGCACCAGCAACAGTGCGCGCACTACGCCGCGGCCGGGGAACGGGCGCCGCAGCGCCAGGGCGAGTGCGAGACCGAGCCCGACCGATCCCACCATGGTCAGCACCGAGTAGAGAAGTGTGGTCCCGAGTGCCCGCCAGAACGCCGGGTTGTTCAGCGCCCGCTGGAAGTTGTCCAGCGACCACTCGATCGGCTCGGTGCCGAGCCGCGGGATGTCGACCAGCCGGATCTCGCTGAAGGCGAAGACGATCACCATGATCAGCGGGATGATCGAGGCCAGCAGGATGACGAGGAAGGTCGGCGCCGTCAGAAGCAGGCCGTTGCGGTTGTCCCGCCGGGAGCGGCTGCTGAGCCGCCCCCGGCGCAGACGTGGTGTTGCGGTGGTCACAGGCTTGCCTGGACCTCCTCGACCGCCTTCTTCATGGCGTCGGTGACCTCCTCCGGCGACGCGCCGCTGTAGAGCTGCTCGATCTGGTTCGACAGCACGCCCTGCGTGAAAACGAGCCCGGCGAGTGTGGCATCGTCGGTTCCCATGCCCCACAGGTAGATGGCGTTGATTCCGTCGGCCATGCCCTTGACGAAGTCGTCGCCGTAGATCTCGGCCGACGTCTTCTCCTGAGCGGGGCCGATGCCGAGGCCGCCCCAGGCGTCGAGGAACTTCGTCGGCTCGTCGGCGGTGCCGTTGCGCAGCGGGATGCGGCCCTCGGTCGCGACTGCGAGCGTGTCCTCATACCCCTCACCCATCACGTACTCGATGTACTGCTGGGCGGCCTCGGTGTGCGCACCGGTGGGGATGCCGTAGCCGAGGATCGCGCCGTACTGGTGGGGCTCGTCCTCGTCGAGCACGGTGATGAACTTCGTGTTGTCCGAGAGGAACGTCGGTGTCGCCTTGCACTCGGGGCATGTCGCCGGGGTGGCGGGGTCGAGGCCGGCCAGCTCGTCGAGGATGTGCGTGGAGAACAGCAGCATCGCCGCATCGCCGTTCATGTACGCGGCGCGGGCGCTGGTGACGTCGAAGTCGCCGGCAGCCGACGAGTTCCGCAACCGCAGGAACTGCTCGGCCGCGTCGTCGCAGGCATCCGAATCGATCGTGACCTCGCCGTCCGTGACCAGCTCGCAGCCGGCGCTCTGGAACAGTGACTGGATGCCCTCGGTGGCGGACGCGGTGCCGGCCTGAGTGCCGAACGCGAGGCCGGTGATGCCGAGCTTGTCCTTGACAGCGGTGGCGGCGTCGGCGAGCTCGGTGATGTCGGTCGGCACGTCGACGCCGGCTTTCTCGAGCAGGTCGGTGCGGTAGGCGACCACGTGCGTCCAGCCGTCACTGGGCACGGCGGAGATCTTGTCATCGATCGTCACGGCCTTCACCGCGTTCTTGTTGAATGTGTCCTCGCCGAGAGACTTCACCGTCGTGGCCGCGGCGTCGGTGTCGAGCAGGCCCTGCGACGTCCAGGCGCCCGTCTGCGTCGATGCGTGCAGGATGACGTCCGGTACGTCGCCGCTGGCGGCGCCGGTGACGAGCGCCTGGTCCTGGTCGGCTCCGGCCATCGGCACGACATCCACCTTGATGCCGGTCTTCTCGGTGAAGCCCTCGGCGACCTTCTCCTGTGCGGCGAGCCGCTCCGGGGTGGTCTGCGGGGTCCAGAACACGATCTTGTCCGGCTTCTCGGCCGTCCCGTCGCCGCCGCCGGTGCAGCCGGCGAGGATGGTCAGCGCGGCGAGCGCCGCGATCGGGGCCGCGATGCGCTGCGCGGATGGTCGGGTCATGGTGCGTCACTCCTCTTGTCATGGCGCTGGGCGCCGGGGTGGGAGAACCGATGCGGCGTCGATGTCCATCGGTCGTGCGATCTTCCCGCGAAGCGAGCGATGATAATGAGATCGCGTGTGTGATTGCAAGAAATCACCCTTGTTGAGGCTATCGATGAGGGTATGGTGCATGCTGTGGATGATCTCGACCGCCGCATCACCGGTGCTCTGCTGGCCAGCCCTCGGGCGACCAACGCGCAGATCGCCGAAGCGGTGTTCACCTCGGAGGCAACGGCGTCCCGTCGGGTGGCCCGTCTGATCGGCGAGGGCGCTGTGCGCGTGATCGGAGTGCTCGACCGTGAGGCCACCGGCAGGGAGCGGTCGCTGTTCGTGCGGCTGCGCTGCCGGCCGGGCGATGCGAATCGGTCCGCGCAGCGTCTGGCGAGCTGGCCCGAGTGCGGTTCGGTCAAGCTCGTCACCGGCAGTGTGGACTGCATCGCCGAGATCAGCTACACCTCGAACGATCATCTGCTGGCGATCACGCTCGAGCAGTTGCCGGCGCTCGACGGAGTGCTCGCGGTGTGGAGCAATCAGGTGATGCGTCGGTTCGCGACACCTCACAGCTGGCTGCCAGAGCTGCTTCCCGACGTCGTCGTCGAGAAGCTGCGGGCGCAGCGCCTGGATCCGTGGAACGATCCGCTGCCCGACGAGCGGGTGCGGATCGATCCGCTGGACGAGAGGATCGCCGCGGCGATGGCCGACGACGGGCGGCTGGGGTGGCAGCAGCTCGCCGAGATCTGCGGGGTCAGCCCGGTCACGGTCCGCCGCCGCGCCGAGGCGATGATGTCGGCTGGTGCGCTGCGGATGCGAACGGTGGTCGAGCCGGAGCGCATCGGCCTACCGGTGAACGCGTTCGTGTCGCTGAGTGTGAACCCCACCCAGCTCGGGAAGGCGGGGGAGATGCTCGCGGAGCATCCGTCCATGCTCATGATCGCGGCGACGACGGGGGACAGGAACCTCTGCGGCGAGGTCGCGCTCGCCTCCGATCGCGAACTGTACGAGTTCATCTCCGCGACGATCGGCGGGCTGCCGGGGCTGCAGCACGCGGACGTCGCGGTGGCGCTGCACTCCGTGAAGCGTGCAGGCCGGACCAGCGACCTCGTGCCGGCGGTCTGAGTACCGGCACGAGGCCGGGCGGTCAGATCGTCAGCCCGCGGAGGATACCGTCCTGAGCGGCGACGATCAGCTGCCCGCCCACGACGACGGGTGTCGAGAAGGTGTTCGCGGCGAACAACTGCCGGTCGACGGTGACGGCGCCGAGAGACGTGTCGATCGCGGCGAGCAGCCCGCCCACCGAGACCAGCCACGCCGTTCCGGTGCGCGGGTCGAGCACAGGGCCGGCGTTCACCACCCGGGGCACGGCCTGCGAGCTCCAGCGGGGAGCTCCCGTCGCCGGGTCGAGCACGGTGGCCACGCCCCACTCCGTCACCATCAGCACCCCGGCGTCGTCGAGCACGACGCTCGGCGCGAAGATGTAGCTCCCGGCGGCGCGCCACACCTCATGCCCGGTGGTCGGATCGACGGCGATGCCGTCGGTGACGGTGCTGAACAGCACCGCACCACCGGGCAGCACCTCGATCCAGTCGTCCCACGGACCGTAGATCAGTTGCCGGTACTTGTCGGGCCTGTCGGTGGTGAGCAGCGACCACAGAGTCTTCCCGGTGCGCAGATCGTAGGCGTATCCGCGCCCGTCTCCGGCGCCGACGTACACGCGCTCACCGTCGGATGCCGCGCGACCGGCCGTTCGCACCGGCACTGATGCCTCCCAGAGCGTGGCGCCGGCGGCGTCGAGGCAGCGCAGCCGATCCTCGGCGGTCACGAGGATGCGGTCACCGGCGTCGGTCGGGGTGACCAGGGGCGTGGTGAGTACCGGCTTGTCGAAGCGGCTCGTCCACCGGGTGCGCCCGGTTCGCGCATCCAGGGCGTACAGCCGGTGATCGGCGCTGGGCACGATCACCAGGTTGCCGTCCGAGGTGAACGCCGCACCGCGATGGACCGGCCCGAGCCGCGCACTCCAGAGCGTCTTCGGCCGCCGCCCTCGGGATGCCGCGTCGACGGCGATCACGCGGCCGGAGGTCGATCCGGACACCACGACGGATCCGTGCGCGGCGAGCGCGCCCTGCAGGCGTCCGCCCACTTCGATCTCCCAGGCTGGCCGCGCGCGGCTTGGCCCCTTCTTCTCGACGGCGACGGTCTCGTAGCGGTGACCGCCGGCGGCATCCTTCGCGCGCACCTGCACGCGGTGGTGGCCGGGCGCGAGTGCGCTCGCGTCCACCGTTCCCTGCCAGGAGCCTCCTCGCTTCGCGAGCGGCGTCCAGGCCCCGGTGTCGGCGAGGCCGAACACGCTCTGCGGATACACGCGCGCCTCGACCGTTTCGGCCGCCTCGCCGCGGGGCACAGCGGTCAGCGAGACGGCGGAGGACGACGGTCGCGCTGCCACGTTCATCCGCTCCGTGCCCGAGGACGCGGTGTCCAACGGGATCGCCGCCAGCCGCTGCACGGCCGGCTGCTCGTCATCCGTCGTCCCCAATGTCACCTGCTCGACGACGAGTGCCCTGCCCTGCGCCGTGCTGCTCTCAGTGACGCGCAGATAGTACGGGCCGAGCCTGGAGGCGATCGCCGCAACCTGCGTGAGTCCGTTGAAGGCGGTCACCTCATTGCGGTGGATGTGGCCGGCGAAGATGCCGCGCACCGGGTACGGGTCGATGGTGCGCAGGAAATCCTCGGTGTCGTTCGCGTAGTAGTTGCTCCCGCCGAGGGGGTAGTGCAGGAACAGCACCGACGGGGTGTCCCCTGCGCCGTCGAGGTCGTCGCGGATCGTCTTCAGGTCGTCGGCGAAGAGTGCCGGCTCCTGCAGCAGCTGGGTGGGATCGAGTGCCATGAAGTGCACGCCCCCGGCGTCGAAGCTGTAGCTCGTCGGACCGAACCAACGCTGGAAGCGCTCGCGAGCACTGGTGTCCCAGCGGATCTCGTGGTTGCCGGGTGCATGCCGGATGCGATCCCACAGAGCATCGGGGATCAGGCCCCGGTAGGCCTCGAGACCGGCGTCGCTGCCGTAGTCGGTGATGTCGCCGCAGTGCAGCACGAACTGCGGGTCCTCCGCCTCGATCGCCGCGAAGATGCGGCGCAGATTGGCCAGCCTCGCGGCCTCCTCCTCATTCGCGTGGGTATCGGTGAGCACGACGAACCGCAGGCTGCCTTCGGTCGCGCGCGCCGTCTCCACCGCTGCCCCGGGCCAGGGCCCCACGCCGCGCCGGAGAGCCCGAACCCCAGCCCGACCGCCGAAAGCCCGAGGAAGCCTCGTCTGCTCAGCGGGGTGCGTTCCGGCATCCGCGCGTGTGTTCCATCCGTCATGACCGCTCCTTTGCTCGTGGGGGAACTCTGTCTCGCACCCAACCGGGGAAGCGGGGCGCGCGCCAAGCGCGTCAGCGGTGAATGCGAGGGAACGACATGCGCATCGCCGGGCGCGCAAGAAAGCGACCACCTGAGGATGCTTGAATCTCTCAGTGCACTCCGCGGCAGAGGCGATTCCTTGCACGGATGGCGGCGAGTGTTGTCCCGCTCGTCGTCAGGCGGCCAGCGTCGTTCGAGACCGGCCGATGACGGCCGGCTCTCGCGCAGACATCCTGGAGGGACCCATGAGCATTCATCCGTCGAACCGCTTCCGCCGCGCGTCCGTGATCGCGGGCGGCGCCGTGGCGGCACTGGTAGTCGCCGTCTCCGTGGCGACCCCGGCAACCGGGGCCCCGCCGGCGGCTCATCCCGCGCCTGCCGAGCACGTCGTGCTGATCGCGCTCGACGGTCTCGACGTCGACTACCTCGACGGAGGGGCGATGCCGAACCTCCGGTCACTCGCTGGACACGGCAGCCTGAGCACGTCCACCGGGGTGATGACCTCGATCACCAACCCGTCGTGGTCGTCGATCGCCACAGGCGCCTGGCCCGAGACCCACGGCAACACCGCGTACTGGTACGACCCCGCCGCCGGCACGGCGGTCGGACAGCAGCGCGACCTCGCCGTGCCCACGATCGCGGAGGCGATCCGCGACCAGGGCGGCACAGTGCTGTCGTCGCAGTGGTTCATCGTGCAGAATCACGGCACGGCGTTCGGCGACCCGCAGGGCCTGTACACGCAGCCGGGCGGCGACTGCGCCCGGCGAGCTGACGATGCGGTGGCTGTGATCAACGGCGAGCCGGTGATGAGCGCGGGGAAGTCCGTGCAGATGGACGGCATCCCTGACCTGATCGCGGTGTACTGCGACCGACTCGACGCGCTCGGGCATGCCGACGGCGATCGCGCGCCAAACATGCCTGCGGCGATCGCCGAGGTCGACGCGCAGATAGGAAGGCTCGTACAGGCTACGAAAGACGCCGGGATCTACGGGCGCACGGCGTTCGTGGTGACCGGCGATCACGGCATGGAGACGTTCACGAAGGGCATGCGCGACGACTTCCTCGCCGCGATCTCGGGCGCCGGATATCAAGCCGAGATGCTCAATGCAGGTCAGTTTCCTCAGCCGGGCACCGACGTGGTGGTCGTCGTCGGCGGCGTGGGTTCGCTGCACTTGGTCGGCGATGCGGCCGACGACCCGGAGGCGGCCGCGCGGATCGACGCCGCGGTCTCGGCATTGCCCCACATCTCGGCGGTCTACGACAAAGCCGAGCAGAAGGCCATGCACATGTCGCCGAAGTACGGCGAGCTGATCGTGGAGCCGGAGGAGGGCTGGAGCCTGGGCGACGACCCGTCCGACGGCGTCTCCGGGCTGCACGGTACGTCGCGCGAGGCGCTCACGGCCCTCGTGATCGCGGGGTCGGGGGTGCGCTCGCACGTGGCCCCGAAGAATCCGCGGCACATCGACCTCGCGCCGACGATCGCCGCGCTGCTCGGCATGGGCGGGCCGTCGGCTGCCGACGGCCGCGTGCTCAGCGAGGTCGTGCGCCCGCGCTGAGCCGCGATGGCGGCACGCTCGTGACCAGAGCCCATGTCCGCGCCCGGGCATAGGCTTCTGAGGTGACAGCCTCTCCAGATCGCGCTTCGGTCGGCCTCCGTTCCGAGCGCGGGCCGGTCCTCGGCGCTCTGATGCTGGCCACCGGACTCATCGCGATCGACGCGACGATCCTCGCCACCGCGGTGCCCACGATCGTGGGCGACCTGGGCAGCTACCAGCAGTTCCCGTGGCTGTTCTCGGTGTACCTGCTCGCGCAGGCGGTCAGCGTGCCGATCTACTCGCGGTTCGCCGACACGATCGGCCGCAAGCCGATCATCATGATCGGGATCGCCCTGTTCCTGCTCGGGTCGGTGCTGTGCGGCGTCGCCTGGAGCATGGGCTGGCTGATCGTGTTCCGCATCGTGCAGGGGCTGGGCGCGGGTGCCGTCGCACCGATGGCGATGACGATCGTCGGTGACATCTACACCGTCGCCGAGCGCGCGAAGGTGCAGGGCTACATGGCCAGCGTGTGGGCGATCTCGTCGGTGATCGGGCCGTCGCTGGGCGGCATCTTCTCGCAGCTGGACGCCTGGCGATGGATCTTCTTCGTGAACGTCCCGCTGTGCCTGCTGGCCGCGTGGATGCTGCTGACGCACTACCACGAGGACGTCGAGCACCGTCGGCACCGGATCGACTACGCCGGGGCCGTCCTGCTGACCGTCGGCCTCACCGGCGTCATCCTCGGACTGCTCGAGGGCGGCACGGCCTGGGAGTGGTTCTCAGTGCCGAGCGCGGTGTGCTTCATCGGAGGTGCGCTCGCCCTGGTCGTGTTCGCCTTTGTGGAGCGCCGCGCGGCCGAGCCGATCATCGACCTCGCGCTGGTCTCCCAGCGGCTGATTCTCACGACGACGCTGGTGTCGTTCGGGATCGGCGCCCTCATGATCGGCGTGACCAGCTTCGGCCCGGCGTTCCTGGAGGGATCGATCGGCGTCGCCCCACTGCTTTCCGGACTTGCCGTCGCCGCGATGAGCCTCGGCTGGCCACTCGCCGCGGCGAACGTCGGGCAGCTCTATCTGCGGATCGGATTCCGCCGCACCGCGCTGATCGGCCTGTCGATCGCGAGCGTCGCCGCCGTCGTGCTCGCCGTGACCGCCCAGTGGCCGAGCCCGTGGATCTTCGCCGCGGTGGCCTTCTGCCTCGGCTTCGGCCTCGGCTGGTCCGCCGCGCCCACGCTGATCGCCGCGCAGTCATCCGTCGGCTGGGGCGAGCGGGGCGTCGTCACCGGCATGAACGCGTTCGCCCGCTCGGCGGGCAGCGCCGTCGGCGTCGCCGTGCTCGGTGCGATCTCGAACGCGGTGATCGCCGGTGGTGGCGGGGCGGACGATCCGGACACGATCGTCTCCGCATCGACGGGCGTCTTCATCGCGGCGGCCGTCGTCGCGGTGCTGACCCTCGTCGCGGCATCGGTCATGCCGCGCGACGGCGCGATGTCCGGCGACGAGATCTCGACCGCCGGGCGCTGAGCGATCGCATCGCCGGACGCCGCCCCCCGCGGCATCCGGCGACGCGGCTCAGGCGAGCCAGCCGAAGCGCTTCACCAGCGGCGTGGAGCGCCACCAGCGCCCGAGGCCCAGGTGGTCACCGGCCGGCGAGAACGCGAGCAGCAGCGCGGCGGCCACGGCGAAGAGATGCTCGTCCAGGAACGGGTTGTTGGCCAGCGGGAACGCCGAGACCCAGAGCAGCAGCATGAATGCCGCCGCGCCCAGCCCCGCGATGCGCACGCCGACCCCCAGCAGCAGGGCGAGCCCTGCGCCGACGGTGCCGAGCAGGAAGAGCACGTCGACCACCGGGTGACCGGCGATCGGGTGGAGCGCGCCGAAGGCGAAGCCGGCGGGATCGAGGCCGAACTCCAGGTATCCGCGCGTGGGCGAGAACCCGTTGATCACGGCCTTGCCCGGCTCGGTGGCGAGACCGAGGCCGAACACCTTGTCCAGCCCCGACCAGAGCAGCTGCCAGCTGAGGGCGATGCGGAGCACGCCCAGCAGGACACCGGGCACCTGGGCTTTGGCGCGTTCTCTTCGGGGCGTGGCGTGCGCCGTATCCGTGGGGGCGATGGTCACGTCCGTCATATGTTCCTCCGGTTGGTTAGGGTTACCTAACCAACGTAGAGTGCGACGGGATCCTCCCCGGAATGTGACGAAAAGCGACGGCGATCGTCAGAAGTTGCGCTCGTACTCCGCCAGCTGCGCCGCGACGCGATCGAGGAAATCGTCCACGGCGTTCGCGTCGTAGCCCGACGTGAACGCTCTCGTGCGGGGGATCTCCCGCTCCACGACATCCTTCGCGCGCAGCGACGCCTCGTCACCGCGCTCCCACGACTCCAGCGCCGCCTGGCAGTCGTCGAGCAGCTCATCGACGCCCTCCACCGCGTAGACGGGCGTGCGCGCGGTGGCGAACAGGGTGTGCGGAAGCTGGGCCGCGGCGACGTCGGTGCTGTGCACCGCCTTCATCGGGCGAGCTGCTCGGCGATGCCCGTGTAGGTCGCCGGGGTCAGCGCGAGCAGGCGCTGCTTCGCGGCGTCCCCGATCTCGAGCCCCTCGACGAAAGCCGCCAGGTCCGACGGGCCGACGCGGTGGCCGCGGGTGAGCTCCTTGAGCAGCGCGTACGGGTCGGCGATCGTGGATCGCCCTGCGACGACCTCGGCGCGGATCACGGTCTGGATCGCCTCGGCCAGCACCTCCCAGTTGGCGTCGAGATCGGCCAGCAGCACCTCGCGCGAGAGCGAGACCTCGTTCAGGCCGCGGCGCAGGTTGTCGAGAGCGAGCAGCGAGTGCCCGAGCGCGACGCCGATGTTGCGCTGCGTGGTCGAATCGGTCAGGTCGCGCTGCATCCGGCTGGTGACCAGCGTCTGCGAGAGCGAGCCGAGCAGCGCGGCAGAGAGCTCGAGGTTCGCCTCGGCGTTCTCGAACCGGATCGGGTTGATCTTGTGCGGCATGGTCGACGAGCCGGTCGCGCCCGCGACCGGGATCTGCGCGAAATAGCCCATCGAGATGTAGGTCCACATGTCGGTGGCGAGGTTGTGCAGGATGCCGCCGGCGTGACGGATGCGGTCGTACAGCTCGACCTGCCAGTCGTGCGACTCGATCTGGGTGGTCAGCACGTTGAAGCCGATGCCCATGCCCTCGATGTACTCGCGGGCGACGGTCGGCCAGTCCACGTCGGGCTCGGCAGAGAGGTGCGCCGACCAGGTGCCGGTCGCGCCCGAGAACTTGGCCAGGTAGTCGGATGCCGCGATCTGGCTGCGCACGCGCTCCAGGCGCCACGCGAAGACGGCGAGCTCCTTGCCCATGGTCGACGGCGTGGCCGGCTGACCGTGCGTGTGCGACAGCATCGGAGCATCCGCGTGCTCCACGGCCAGTTCGCGCAGCTTGGCGATCACGGAGTCGAGGGCCGGCAGCCAGACCTCTTCGACGGCGCGCTTGACGGTGAGCGCGTACGAGGCGGAGTTGACGTCCTCGCTGGTGCAGGCGAAGTGCGTGAGCTCGGCGATCGCGTCGAGGCCCAGCGTCGACAGGCGGTCGCGCACCAGGTACTCGACCGCCTTGACGTCGTGGCGGGTGACGGCTTCCTTGGCGGCGAGCCAGTCGATCTCCTCCTGACCGAAGTCCAGGTAGAGCGCACGCAGCTGCTCCTTCTGCGCGTCGGTCAGCGGCGAGGTGCCGAAGATCGAGCGGTCGGTGAGGGCGATGATCCACTCCACCTCCACCTCGACACGGGCGCGGTTCAGGCCCGCCTCGGACAGGTAGTCGGCGAGGCCGGTCGTGGCGGCGCGATAGCGTCCGTCGAGCGGGCTGAGCGGCTGGGCGGGAAGCTGCGTGGACAGGGGAGTACCTCCGGTTTTCAGGCCCGCGCGCGCGGAAGTCGCAGCGCCGGTTCGAGCTGTCGGAACAGGCCGCGGGTCGCGATGTCAATCATATCCAGCACCGAATCGAACATCTCGGGGCCGGCATAGTACGGATCGGGCACATCCATGCTGGACGCGTGCGGGTCGAAGGAGCGCAGCAGCGTGACCTTGCCTTCGTCGTCGTCGGTGCTCGCCCATTCGCGCAGGATGCGCTCATGCGTGCGGTCGAGCGCGATCACCAGGTCGTTCTCGCGCCAGGATGCCGCGGAGAACTGCTTCGCGCGGTGCAGCGATCCGTCGTAGCCGTAGCGCTCCAGTGCGTCGAGCGTGCGCTGGTCGGCGCGCTCGCCCAGGTGCCAGTCGCCGGTGCCCGCGCTGCGGGACACCAGACGGGAGCCCAGACCGTGCTCTTCGGCGAGGGCGCGCAGGACGACCTCGGCCATCGGCGAGCGGCAGATGTTGCCCGTGCACACGAAGATGACGCGGAAGGGCTCCGGGTCGGTCATCGTCCCATTCTGCTCTCCGCACGCGGCGACCCGCATCCCACAGGCGCAGTTCATCCCGAGTTCTGCACAGGTTCGCACAGCTCGCGGGACGGGCGGAGGAGCGGATGCCGTCCCCGAGCATCCTGGTGGACATGATCGACATCACCGCAGCCGACGTGTCGGCACAGCAGGACGCCTGGGCATGGGTCGTGGCGTCCGCGGCACTGGAGGAGGCCGTGAACGGGCTGTATTCGGCCGGTGTGCTCCTGGACGCGCTCGCGGATGCGGTCGGCTGGCAGGTGGCGGCGGGGCACTACCTGCGGGTGCAGATCCTGTCCGTCCGTCAGGACGTGCAGCAGAGCATCGTCACGACACGTGACCTGCACAGCCGACTCGAAGGGGTGATGGGCTGATGGCGGGGGTGGCAGAGCCGGAGTCGTACGGGGCGGCCGCAGGATTCGAAGGGGCGCCGATGCCCGATGGCAGCAGCATGCAGGAGATGCTCGGGGAATCGAACGAGCTGCAGATCTTCTCGGGCGGAGCGATCGCCGTGAACACGGAGGACATGCGGGCGGTGGCGGTGCAGCTGGACGCGGTCGGAAGCACTCTCGGCGACGCGGTCGCCTCTCTTCACCGAGCATGGGAGGCGGTCGATGCGGCGCCGACGCTGCGCACCAGAGTGGATGCGGGATCGTTCTGGGACTGCACGACGAGACTGGATCGGACGCGCGACGCCGGGCAGGACTACGCGAGCCGGGTGCGGCTCATGGCCGACGCCTTCGAGTACGCGGACCTGCGCGCGCGAAGGGAGACGCTCGGTGTCGGGTTCCCCGCCGACCTGCAGAAGCGGCTCGACCTCCTGGCCTCCGATTCGCAGGTGACCGAGGAGGCCGACAGATGGCTGGGCATCTGGGACGGCAACCGGTATAGCGGGGGAGAGGTCGCGGGGGATGCGGCGCCCTGGGCTTCGGCCGTTCTTCCGGCCCTTCTCGGCTCGGGGCCGGGCGGGTTCCTGGCGGGCTTCCTGCCGGTCGCGATCGGTGCGGGCGTCGAGCTGGTGCGGGCGCTCGGCATGGGCGCGGTCGGTCCTGGGGAGCGGTTGATCGAAACCGGGGTGCAGGTGTCGCTGGAGCGGACCGTGAATCTCGACAGGAGCGCAGGGCCGGTCCGACCGCCCTCGGGCACGAGAGCGGCGTTCGAGCGCACTCGGGAGAACGGTGGCGATCAGCAGATCCGGATCGACAAGTACACGATGCCGGACGGCACCACGCAGTATCAGGTGTTCATCGACGGGACAGAGGACAAGCTCAACGGTGACGACAACCCCTGGGACATGCGCTCGAACATCGACATGTACTCGTACCGCCACGTGAGTGCGTCGTATGAGGCGGTGCGCCAGGCGATGGCGGATGCCGGCATCGAACAGGGCGACACCATCGACATCGTCGGCTATTCGCAGGGCGGGATGATCGGGTCGTTCCTGGCCGCCGGGGGAGACTTCGACGTCCGCTCGCTGACGACGTTCGGAAACCCGACGCCACCGGCGCTGGGGGAGCGGACGCTGGTCGCAGAGCTGCGCAACACGAACGACCTGGTCGGGGGCGCGCTCTCCGCCAACGGGTCTGCCGGCATGACGGGGTCCAAGGACAGCTTCGTCGCGATGCGTGACACGGGGTCGCACACGGTGATCGGCGCACACCTCGATGAGGCCTATCTGAGGACGGCCGAACTGGTCGACGACTCGGGCGACCCCCGTTCCGAAGCACTGCAGGCCAGGTGGGGTGAGCTGAACGCGGCGACCAAGGTCGAATCCTTCTCATACCGCGCGCATGAGAAGGCCTGAGTCAGCGGCTGTCGGCAGCCTTGCGCTGCGGGCGCAGGATGATCGAGAAGATCCAGTTGATGAGCGAGATCACGATCGCCGCCACGACGCCCCACCAGAACGAGTTCACCTCGAGGCCCCAGCCGAAGAAGTGCGTGATCCAGGCGGTCAGCCACAGCAGGAAGCCGTTGATGATCAGGCCGATCAGCCCGAGCGTGAGGATGTACAGCGGGAACGCGATGATCTTGATCACCGTGCCGATGATCGTGTTCACCAGCGCGAAGATCAGGGCGATGCCCAGCAGGGTGATGATCATCTGCAGGTCGCGACCAGGTGGGAAGGGGCGCACGCTCACCTGGAGTACCGGCATGAGGGTGACGACCCAGATGGCGAAGGCGTTGACGACGACGCGGACGATGAATCGCATGCCCCGAGTCTGACATCCGAACCGTCTCGGCGCATCAGCCACGCGTGTTGCTCCCGGTGTCCGGCGGCATCCGGCGCTCGCGCCGGACATGGAAGACTCGACCCATGGCCTACGACTTCGAGACGATTGTCGACCGCACCGGCACCGGTGCCGCCAAGTGGGAGGAGATGCGCGAGGCGAACCCCGACGTTCCTGCGGGCATCTCGCCGTTCTCGGTCGCCGATCTCGACCTGCCCATGGCCCCCGAGATCACCGAGGGCCTGCTCGAGCACCTCCGCACAGCCGTGCTCGGGTACACGATCGCCACCGACGACTACTGGGATGCGGTGACCGGATGGTTCCAGCGTCGTCACGGGTGGACCGTCGATCGTGAGCACATCTCGCTCGCGCCGGGTATCGTGCCCGCCTTCTTCACCGCTATCCGCGCGTTCACCGAGCAGGGTGACGGCGTGATCGTGCAGACCCCGGCGTACTACCCCTTCTACCGCGGCATCCGTTCGAACGGGCGCACCGTCGTCGGCAACCCGCTGGTGCTGCGCGACGGACGCTGGCGCCTCGACCTCGAGGACCTCGAGGCCAAGGCGAAGGACCCGCGCAACAAGGTGCTGCTGTTCTGCAGCCCGCACAACCCCACGGGGCGTGTCTGGGAGCGCGACGAGCTCGAGGCCGTCGCGCGCATCGCGCTCGAGAACGACCTCGTCGTGATCAGCGACGAGATCCACTTCGACCTTGTGCTGCCCGGCAGCACGCACACCGTGTTCTCCGAGCTGAGCCCCGAGATCGCCGCCCGCACGATCGTGTGCACCGCGCCGAGCAAGACGTTCAACCTGGCCGGCATGCAGACCAGCAACATCGTCATCAGCGACCCCGCGCTGCGCGAGGCGTACAACGACGAGCGCACCCGCACCGGCTTCTTCACGCTGAACGCGCTCGGCTTCGAGGCCTGCCGTCTCGCCTACACGCAGGCCGAGCCGTGGCTCGACCAGCTCATCGAGCTGGTCGCCTCGAACCACGCCCTGGTGCGCGCATTCATGGCCGAGCGGATGCCGGAGGTCGTGGTGTTCGATCTCGAGGGCACCTACCTGCAGTGGATGGACTTCCGCGCCTACGGTCACGACGCCGACGAGCTCAAGCGCATCAACGAGCAGGAGGCGCTGGTGTTCTTCGACGAAGGTGCCGTGTTCGGCCCCGAGGGCGAGGGCTTCGAGCGGATGAACCTCGCAGCCCCCGCCCACGCGATCAGTGCCGCACTGGAGCGCCTCGCCACCGCCTACGGTCATTGATCCCGGCGGTCGCATGGGGCGATGCCGGCGATATGCGCTCGTCGCCCCGACTCTTAGACTCGTACCGTGACTGAGCCGATCCTGCCCCGCATCCGTCCCGAGATCGCGGCGCTGCCGCCGTATCGCCAGGGCAAGCAGGCGGGCGCCGACGCATTCAAGCTGTCCAGCAACGAGAACCCGTTCGAGCCGCTGCCGTCGGTCGTCGCCGCCCTGCAGCACACGACCCCGGTGAACCGCTACCCGGATGCCTCGGCCGGCGCGCTGCGCGCGCGACTGGGCGAGAAGTGGGGCGTGGCCCCGGACTCTGTGCACGTGGCCGCCGGCTCGGTGTCGATCCTGCACCAGCTCGTGCTCGGCACTTCGAGCGTGGGCGACGAGGTGCTCTACGCCTGGCGCTCCTTCGAGGCCTACCCGAGCCTGCCGCTGGTCGCCGGCGCCACCGGCGTCGAGGTGCCGCTCGCGCCCGGCGCGAAGCACGACCTCGACGCGATGGCCGATGCGATCACCGACCGCACCCGCGTCGTGATCGTGTGCACCCCGAACAACCCGACCGGCCCGATCATCACCAGCGCCGAGTTCGCCGCCTTCCTCGAGCGGGTCCCGCAGGACGTGCTGGTGATCCTGGACGAGGCCTACGCCGAGTTCGTCACCGATCCCGAGGCCGTCGACGGGCTGAAGGAGCGTGTCTTCGAGACGCATCCGAACGTCGTCGTGCTGCGCACGTTCTCCAAGGCCTACGGGCTGGCCGGCCTTCGCGTGGGCTACGCCATCGGTCATCCGCGCGTGCTCGACGCGGCCCGCACCACCGGCATCCCGCTGTCGGTGACCAGCGCCGCCGAGAACGCGGCGATCGCCAGCCTCGACGCAGAGGAAGAACTGATGGAGCGTGTCGCCGTGATCGTCGAGCGGCGCGAGCGCCTGGTCGCGGGGCTCCGCGAGCTGGGCTGGAAGGTGCCCGACTCGCAGTCCAACTTCGTGTGGCTGCGCACCAAGGAGCGCACCGATGAGATCGCGGCGGCCTTCGTCGAGGCCGGTCTGATCGTGCGCCCGTTCTCGGGCGACGGCATCCGCATCTCGGTCGGCGAGGAGCAGTCGCTCCCGCGCGTGCTCGAGGTCGCCGCCGCCGTGCGCGCCTCCGGCCGTTGAGCGCCCTTCGTCTCGTCGCTGCGCTCCTCGCTCAGGATCCGCGAAGCCGGAAGAAACGCCGGATTCTCCGGGTTCCGAGCAG
The DNA here is from genome assembly GCF_042799915.1 of Microbacterium sp. NPDC057659. Classification (NCBI taxonomy): domain Bacteria; kingdom Bacillati; phylum Actinomycetota; class Actinomycetes; order Micrococcales; family Microbacteriaceae; genus Microbacterium; species Microbacterium sp. NPDC057659. The sequence goes on from NZ_JBHVHU010000002.1 coordinate 629,274, forward strand.
ATACTAGGGCCCCCGAACTATGCGTGACCGGGCATGCGGGCGCGGGTACCGTGGAGCGGGTGACCTCTCCTGAGACCCCCCTCGTACGCGTCCTCGACGCCGACGGACGGTTCGCCCCGACGGATGCCGCGCAGCAGTACCTGCCCCTGATCGAGGCGCTCACCGACGCCGAGCTCGAGCAGTTCTACCGCGACATGGTCGTCATCCGGGCGATCGACACCCAGGCCACCAACCTGCAGCGTCAGGGCCAGCTGGCTCTGTGGCCGCCGAGCCGCGGGCAGGAGGCCGCGCAGGTCGGCTCGGCCTACGCCGCCCGCACGCAGGACACGATCTTCCCGTCGTACCGCGAGCACGTCGTCGCCCGCATCCGCGGCGTCGACCCGGTCGACATCATCAAGTTGATGCGCGGCGTCTCGCACGGCGGCTGGGACCCGACCGACCCGAAGAACGGAAACACCCGGCTGTACACACTGGTGCTCGGCTCGCAGACCCTGCACGCCGCCGGCTTCGGCATGGGTCTCGCCTTCGACGGCAGGTGCGGCACCGGCGACCCGGAGCGCGACGAGGCGGTCGTGGTCTACTACGGCGACGGCGCCTCCAGCCAGGGCGACGTGCACGAGGCGATGGTCTTCGCCGCCAGCTACGACGCACCCGTGCTGTTCTTCCTGCAGAACAACCACTGGGCCATCTCGGTGCCGGTCGCGACGCAGTCGAAGGTCCCGCTGGCCGGGCGCAGCGCCGGCTACGGCATCCCGTCGGTGCGTGTGGACGGCAACGACGTGCTCGCCAGCTACGCCGCCTCGCGGATGCAGCTGGACGAGGCCCGTGCCGGCGGCGGCCCCCGGGCGATCGAGGCCGTGACCTACCGCATGGGCGCGCACACCACGAGCGACGACCCCACGAAGTACCGCGGCAGCGCTGAGGAGCAGGAGTGGGCGCTGCGCGACCCGGTCGCGCGCATGCGGACCTACCTTCTCGGCAGGGGAGCGTCGGAAGCCCTGTTCGCCGACGTGGACGCCGAGGCGGCGGATGCCGCGGAGGACCTGCGCTCGCGCAGCGTGGCGCTGCCCGAGCCCGGACCCGACGCGATCTTCCGGCACGTCTACAGCGAGCCGCATCCGCTGATGGTCGAGCAGGAGAAGTGGCTGGCCGACTACGAGGCATCCTTCGAAGGGGGCGCACTGTGACCATCGAGACGATGCCGCTCGCGAAGGCGCTCAACGCCGGTCTGCGCAAGGCCATGCAGGACGACCCTCGCGTGCTGCTGATGGGCGAGGACATCGGCCCGCTCGGCGGCGTGTTCCGCGTCACCGAGCACCTGCAGGCCGAGTTCGGCGACCGCCGCGTGCTGGACACCCCGCTCGCCGAGTCCGGCATCGTCGGCTCCGCGATCGGCCTCGCCATGGCCGGGTTCCGACCCGTCTGCGAGATCCAGTTCGACGGGTTCGTGTTCCCGGCGTTCGACCAGATCACCACGCAGCTGGCGAAGCTGACCAACCGGCACGAGGGCGCGCTGTCTCTGCCGGTCGTGATCCGCATCCCCTACGGCGGCCACATCGGCGCGATCGAGCACCACCAGGAGAGCCCGGAGGCGTACTTCACGCACACCCCGGGCCTGCGCGTGGTCAGCCCGTCGACGCCGAACGACGCGTACTGGATGATCCAGGAGGCCATCGCCTCGAACGATCCCGTGATCTTCTTCGAGCCGAAGAGCAAGTACTGGCAGAAGGGCGAGGTCGAGCTGGATGCCTCGGCCGCACCGCTGCACGCGACCCGGATCGTGCGCCGCGGCACCGACGTCACCCTCGTCGGCCATGGCGCCATGGTCACCACGCTGCTGCAGGCCGCGGCGCTCGCCGAGGCGGAGGGCACCAGCTGCGAGGTCATCGACGTGCGCTCGCTCTCGCCGGTGGACTACGGCCCGATCCTCGACTCGGTGCGCTCCACCGGGCGCATGGTCTACGCGCAGGAGGCCCCGCAGCACACCAGCCTGGGCAGCGAGATCGCCGCGACCGTGATGGAGCGGGCGTTCTACGCGCTGGAGGCGCCGGTGCTGCGCGTCTCGGGCTTCGACACCCCGTTCCCGCCGGCCAAGCTCGAGGGCGCCTATCTGCCCGACGCAGATCGCGTCCTCGAAGCCGTCGACCGTTCCCTCGCCTACTGACAGGACAAGTCATGAGCACTCAGACCTTCACCCTCCCCGACGTCGGCGAGGGCCTCACCGAGGCCGAGATCGTCAGCTGGAAGGTCGCCCCCGGCGACACCGTCGCTGTCAACGACGTCATCTGCGAGATCGAGACCGCGAAGTCGCTCGTCGAGCTGCCTTCGCCGCACGCGGGCGTGGTCGGCGAGGTGCTCGTCGAGGAGGGGAAGACGATCGACGTCGGCACCCCGATCATCACGTTCGTCACCGAGTCCGCTTCATCGGATGCTGCGCCCGCGAGTGCCTCGGATCCTGAGCGAGCGAAGCGAGACGAAGGGCTGGCCGCCGAGCGCGGCGGTGCGGTGCTGGTCGGCTACGGCACCGGCGGCGGGGCGACCTCGCGGCGCCGCAAGCCGGCCGAGCGCCCGGTGCGCTCCTCGGTCGGCGTGATCGCCAAGCCTCCGATCCGCAAGCTCGCGCGCGATCTCGGCGTGGACCTGGCATCCGTCTCCGCGACCGGCGCCGACGGCGAGGTGACCCGCGACGACGTCATGAAGCACGCCTCGCAGGCCAGCGTGTTCCGCAACATCGAGACACCGGAGTGGGGCGACGTGCGCGAGGAGGTGCTTCCGGCGCCGGCTGCCGCACCGGTCGGTCTCGCGCGTGGGCTGAATCCGGTTCCTGAGCGAGCGCAGCGAGACGAAGGACGCACCGAGGCGATCCCGGTGAAGGGCGTGCGCAAGGCGAGCGCCAACGCCATGGTGCAGAGCGCTTACTCCGCTCCGCACGTGACGGTGTGGAAGGAGATCGACGCCACTCGCACGATGGACCTCGTCAAGCGGCTCAAGGCGTCGCCCGACTTCGCCGACATCAAGGTGTCGCCGCTGCTGATCATGGCGCGCGCCGTGATCTGGGCGCTGCGTCGCACGCCGATGGTCAACGCCGCCTGGGTCGACACGGCCGACGGCGCCGAGATCGCCGTGCGGCACTACGTGAACCTCGGCATCGCCGCGGCGACGCCGCGCGGACTGATCGTGCCGAACATCAAGGACGCCCAGACGCTCGGCATGAAGGACCTCGCCCGCGCGCTGAACCGCCTCACGCTCACCGCCCGCGAGGGCAAGACGGCACCTGCGGATCAGCAGGGCGGCACGTTCACGATCACGAACATCGGCGTCTTCGGAATGGATGCCGGCACCCCGATCATCAACCCGGGTGAGGCGGGCATCGTCGCCATGGGCACGATCGCGCAGAAGCCCTGGGTGGTCGACGGCGAGGTGCGCCCTCGGTGGGTCACCACCGTCGCAGGTTCGTTCGACCACCGTGTGATCGACGGCGACGGCATGAGCCGCTTCATCGCCGACGTCGCCGCGATCCTCGAGGAGCCCGCGCTGCTCGTCGACTGATCCCGGCCGCAGCCGGGGTCCGTCGTCCGTCGGTCGGTGTCCGCCATCTGCAGGCGGAGATCTCGAGAGCGGTCAGGCCTGCAGCCGCTCTTGCACCAACGCGGGCACGGCGCGGGTGCGCGCAGCATCCCGGGCCGTGGCGACGGCGCCGAGCGAGACGACATCGGCGCCGAGTGTCGAGGCGAACAGCTCCGGCGCCGGCAGATGAAGCTGTGACGGCAGGCTGCGTCGGGCCGCCGCCAGCACCGGCTCGATGCTGTCGGCGATCGCGCCGCAGACGATGACGCGCGACGGGTCGAACGTGCTGCCGAGCACGCCGATGATGATGGCGACGGTCTCGCCGACCCGGTCGGCGATCAGCGCGGCATCCGCATCTCCGGATGCCGCGAACTCGAGCACGGTGCGCGGATCGATGTCCTTGCCGTCGGCGAGCGCTCCGACGGCGCCGGACCGATCGAGATCACCGGCGGCGACCGCGCCGCGCACTTCCCGCTCGATCGCGTAGCGCAGTCCGTACGCGGTGCCGACGCCGACCACATGGTCGAACACCACGCCCTCGCCGACACCGCCGTGCGCGCCGTGCAGCAGGTGGCCGTCGACGACAACGCCGGCGCCGAAGCGCTCACCGGCGAGCAGGGCGACGTAGTCCTGGCATCCGGTCGCGGCGCCGCTCGCCCCCTCCGCGGCGGCGGCGAGGGACGCGTCGTTCTTGACCTCGACGACGGGCGCCCAGTCGCTGAGCAGGTCGGCGAGCTCGGGGTTCGTGCGTGCCCAGAATCCCTCCGGATGCGGGGGAGAGATGCCGTCGCGGTTGACCGGAGCTGCGACGCCGGCGCAGACTGCGAGCACGCTCGCGCGCTCCGCCCCGGCATCGTGCAGCGCCTCATCGAGCAGCCCGCCCAAAGTCCTCCGCCGCGCGCCCGCCGATGCGGTGCGGGGCACCTCGATACGCCGATGCGCGAGCACGGCGTCGAAGGGATCGGCCACCGTCACCGCCAGGTGCGAGAGTCCGGAGTCGATGCCGATCACCACGCCCAGGTCGTCGGCGATCTCGAACCGTCGCGCCGGACGCCCGCCGCGGTACTCACCCGCGGAGCGGGCGTTCGGGAGTTCACGGAGGAGGCCGATGCCGGCCAGCGTGTCGATCGCCTCGATCACGGTCGACCGGGTCAGCGCGGTCTCGTTCATCGCGTCAGTGGCGGTGAACACGCCGGCCCTCCAGGCGAAGTCGAGCACAGAGCCGACACTCGCGCGGCCGGCGGCGGAAATCGTCATGGGTCTTGACCCTCCTCCCTCTGTGAGGGTACCGTCTTGACCAGTTGATTCGATGACTAGATTTAATCAAGGAATCTAGCGCGACGGAAGGACGACGGTGTCTCGACGATTGACACGGATGCGGCGGATGGTCGCTGCCGGGGCGGTGATGGTCCTCGGCGGGGCCCTCCTGGCCGGCTGCTCGGCCGACGGGCGCGAGACGATCCGGTTCACGTTCAGCAAACGCGAGGCGATCGCGTTCATGACCGATCTGGTCGCGAAGTACAACTCCTCACAGGACAAGGTCCGCGTCGTCATCGACACCTCGGGGGTCGACGTGGTGTCGGCCAGTTTCGTCAGAGGCAACCCGCCCGACATCATGCTGGCGAACTACAACATGGAGGTATCGCGCTTCGTCGAGCGATGCGCACTGAGCGACCTGGGTGACACGGAAGCGGCATCCGAGGTCAAGGACGACTATCAGCCGCTGCTGGACCAGTACGGGGTCTGTGCAGGCCGCACCAGCGCCCTGCCGTACTCGGTGATGGCGGCATCCGTCATCTACAACAAGCAGATCTTCGCCGACAACGACGTCGAGGTGCCGAAGACCTGGGACGAGCTGCTCGCCGCCTGCGAGAAGCTGAAGGAGGCCGGAGTCACGCCGTTCGAGGCGACGCTGAAGGACGACTGGACCGTCGGCCAGGGCTGGTTCGACTACACGGTCGGCGGCTCGCTGGACGTGATCGACTTCTTCGACGCGATGAAGGCCGAGGGCACGGAGGTCGGGCCCGACTCGGAGACGTCGTTCTCGAAGGACTTCGCCGAGCCGATGGACCGGATGCAGCAGCTGCTGAAGAACTACGTCAACAAGGATGCGCCGAGCCGCGGATACAACGACGGCAACCTCGCATTCGCCCAGGGCAAGGCCGCGATGTACCTGCAGGGCCCGTGGGCGTTCAGCGAGATCGCCAAGACCGCGCCCGACCTCGAGCTCGGCACCTTCCCACTGCCGATGACCGACAGCGAGGACGACCTCGCAGTCCGCGTGAACCTCGACCTCGCCGCGATGATCCCCGAGGGTTCCCGCCACAAGGACGCCGCACGGGACTTCCTCGAGTACCTGTATCAGCCCGAGAACATCGAGGAGTACAACGCCTCGCAGCTCGGGTTCACCCCGACCGAGAGCGCTCCGGCCCCCGATGACCCCCGCATCGAGGGGATGATCGACTACGTCGACGCCGGTCGCATCTACCAGGGCCCCTCCGTGCTGGTTCCGAAGACGATCCCGGTCTTCAACTACGCACAGGCCATGGCGCTCGGCGCCGATCCGGCATCCGTGCTGGCCACGATGGACGCCGACTGGGCTCGCGTGGCGCTCCGCGCACCGGTGCTGAAGAGCGAGACGAAGGAGTCCGCGAAATGACCACCACGACGAACATCGTCACGGCGGGTGACCGGAGGGTCCGCCGCAGCAGCCGCAGAGTCGAGCCGATCTACTACCTGTTCCTGCTGCCGAGTCTGCTGCTGTTCACCCTCGCGATCACGCTGCCGGGAGTCATCGGCATCTTCTTCAGCTTCACCGACTCGATCGGCATCGGCGAATGGAGCTTCAACGGCCTCACCAACTACGTGGCGCTGTTCAGCGATCCGGCCATCCTGCAGAGCTACCTGTTCACCTTCGGCTTCTCGATCGCGACGGTCATCGTCGTCAACGTGATCGCATTCCTGCTCGCTGTGGGGCTGACCTCCCGCATCCGGTTCAAGACCGGCCTGCGCACCGTGTTCGTGATCCCGATGGTGATCTCGGGCATCATCATCGCCTACGTCTTCAACTTCCTGTTCTCGAACTCGATCCCCGCCGCCGGCACGGCGCTGGGCATCCCGTGGCTGTCGACCAGCCTGCTCGCCAACCCCGACCTCGCCTGGACCGCGATCGTCGCGGTGACCGCCTGGCAGGCGATCCCGGGCACGCTGCTCATCTACATCGCCGGGCTGCTGTCCGTCCCGGGCGACGTGTACGAAGCCGCAGCCATCGACGGGGCATCCAAGACGCAGCAGCTCACCCGCATCACTGTGCCCCTCGTCGCCGGCTATGTCGTCATCAACGTGATCCTCGGGTTCAAGGGCTTCCTGAACGCCTACGACATCATCGTCGGCCTCACCAACGGCGGCCCCGGCACCTCCACCCGCAGCATCGCGATGACGATCATCGCGGGCTTCAACGGCGGCGACTACGCCTACCAGATGGCCAACGCGACGATCTTCTTCGTCGTCGCCGTCCTCATCTCCCTCCTTCAGCTCTCGCTGACCCGCGGAAGGAACGCACTCTGATGTCAACGCAGACACTCATCGCCGTCGAGGTCGAGGCCGCCCGCGAGGGCCGGGCCGGTCGAAGGGCGCGCGCCCCCCGCATCCGGATGGAGCGGGTGAACTGGTCGGGCACCGTCATCCTGATCCTGTGCGCGGTCACGGTCCTGCTGCCGCTGTACGTCACCATCTCGATGGCGTTCAAGACGACGAATCAGGCCGTCGACGGCAACGCCTTCTCGCTGCCGGCGCCGTTCTCGATCGATGGCTTCGTGCAGGCCTGGAACCTTACGAAGTTCCCTGTCGGCGCGAGCATCTCGCTGCTGGTCACCGCGGGGACGGTGGTCGCCACGATCGTCCTCGCCGCCTTCGCGTCCTACGCGATCGTGCGCAACTGGGACCGCCGGCTGTTCCGGTACTCGTTCTTCTACCTGCTCGCGGCGATGTTCATCCCGTTCCCCGTCGTCGCTCTGCCGCAGATCCAGCTCACCGGCCGGGTCGGACTGGACAATCCGTTCGGCGTGATCATCCTCGCGACGATGTTCCAGCTCAGCTTCAGCGTGCTGCTGTTCACCGCGTTCCTGCGGTCGATCCCGCTCGAGCTCGAGGAGAGCGCGCGCATCGACGGCGCGAGCACCTGGCAGACGTTCTGGCGGATCATCTTCCCGCTGCTCGGCCCGATGAGCGCCACCGTGGGCATCTTCGCGTTCCTGTACGCGTGGAACGACTTCATGATGCCGTCGCTGATCATCTCCGATCCTGCGCTGCAGACGCTGCCGGTGCGGCAGAACCTGTTCCAGACCCAATTCAGCAACAACTACAACGTGTCGTTCGCCTCGTATCTGATGGCCATGGCCCCCGCGATCGTCGCCTACCTGTTCACGCAGCGCTGGGTGATGGAGGGTGTCACGCAGGGTGCCGTCAAGGGCTGAGACGACCCCCACCCACCCCGAAAGAAGGAGGACACCCCTCTCATGACCGATGCGATCCTCACCGAGAGCCGCACGACGGATGCCGCCGCCTGGTGGCGTCAGGCCGCCGTCTACCAGATCTACCCGCGCAGCTTCGCCGACGCGAACGGCGACGGGATCGGCGACATCCCCGGCATCCTGTCACGGGTCGACTACCTCGCCGATCTCGGGATCGACGCGGTGTGGCTGAGCCCGTTCTACCCGTCGGCGCTCGCCGACGGGGGATACGACGTCGCCGACTACCGCGACGTCGATCCGCGACTGGGCACGCTCACGGACTTCGACGCCATGGTCGCCGCGCTGCATTCGCGGGGGATCAAGGTCGTGGTGGACATCGTGCCGAACCACACCTCGGATCTGCACGCATGGTTCCAGGAGGCGCTCGCCGCGGGACGCGGATCGGCGGCCAGGGAGCGGTACATCTTCCGAGACGGCACCGGACCCGACGGTGCGGAGCCGCCGACGGACTGGCAGTCGACGTTCGGTGGCGGGGCATGGGAGCGGGTCGAGGACGGCCAGTGGTACTTCCACCACTTCGCCGTCGAGCAGCCCGATCTGAACTGGGCGAACCCCGAGGTGCGTGCCGACTTCCTGACGACGCTGCGGTTCTGGTCGGACCGCGGCGTGGACGGCTTCCGCATCGATGTCGCGCACATGCTGACGAAGGACCTCACCGAACCGCTGCCGCAGACGGCCGAGCTCGAGGCGATCCCGCGTGACGGGAACCATCCGCTGTTCGACCGGGATGACGTGCACGAGGTGTACGCCGAGTGGCGGCGGGTGTTCGACTCCTACGATCCGCCGCGGACCGCCGTTGCGGAGGCCTGGGTGGAGACTCCCGAGCGCCGCGCCAGGTACGCGTCGGCGGAGGGGCTGGGGCAGGCGTTCAACTTCGACCTGCTCGTGGCCGACTTCGACGCCACGCAGTTCCGCACGATCATCGCGGACAACCTCGCGCAGGCCGAGGCGACAGGATCGTCGACGACCTGGGTCCTGTCGAACCACGATGTGACCCGGCATGCGACCCGGTACGGCCTGCCCGCGCTGAACGGCCGACGGGTGAAGCAGGGCACCGAATGGGTGCAGGCCGGTGGGCCGGCGGAGCAGCTGGATCGTGACGGCGGGCTGCGCCGCGCGAGGGCTGCGACCCTGCTCCTGCTGGGCCTGCCCGGCAGCACCTACCTGTACCAGGGCGAGGAGCTCGGGCTGCACGAGGTCGCGGCGATCGGGCCGGACCAGCGCCAGGATCCGGCGTTCTTCCGCGGCTCGGAGTTCGACCGGCTCGGCCGGGACGGATGCCGGGTGCCGCTGCCGTGGACGGCAGCCGGCTCTTCCTTCGGGTTCGGCGCCGACGGCGCGCACCTGCCGCAGCCGGACTGGTTCGCGGAGTACGCGGTGGATGCCGAGGCGGCTGATCCCGAGTCGACGTTGAACCTGTACCGCCAGGCACTGCGGCTGCGACACGAGCTGCAGACCGGCGAACAGATGGAGTGGATCGAGACCGGCCGCGATGACGTGCTGCGCTTCGCCCGCCCGAACGGCTGGCAGGTGCTGACGAACTTCGGCACCGCACCGTACCCGTTCGAGGGTGAGGCTGTGCTGTCCAGCGTGCCGACCTCGCCGGGCATCCTGCCGGCCGAGAGCACGGTCTGGCTCGCGCCTCAGAGCTGAACCACTTCGGGGGCCGACACGCCACCCGTCGGACGCTTTCCCTGATCGCGTCCGACATCTGGCGTGTCGGCCCCCGTTCTGTGACATGTGACCCGCGTCTCTTTTGAGAATGATTCTCACTTCCAGTAGTGTTGTCGTCATGAGGAAGACGGCATGGGCGATTCTGACGGCGACGACCATCGGCGCACTCGCGCTGAGCGGATGCTCGGCGCCTGCGGCATCCGACGACGGACGGGTGCAGGTCGTCGCGTCGACCAACGTCTACGGTGACATCGCGGCGACCGTGGGCGGCGATCGCGTCGCCGTCACGAGCATCATCGATGACGCCGCGAAGGATCCGCACTCCTACGAGGCGTCCGCCCGTGACCGGCTCTCCGTGAGCAAGGCTCAGCTCGTGATCGAGAACGGCGGCGGCTACGACGCCTTCATGGAGTCGCTCCGCGAGGGATCGGATGCTCCGGTGATCACCGCCGTCGAGTTCTCGCACGACTACCCCGGAGCCGAGGAGGAGCACGGTGACCACGCCGCCGACCACGACGGTGAAGAGGGTCACGAGGGGCACGACCACATCGAGGGCTTCAACGAGCACGTCTGGTTCGACGTGCACACGATGATCCATGTCGTGGAGCACGTGTCCGAAGACCTCACCGAGCTCGACCCGAAGGGGAAGGCCGAGTACGCGAAGAACGCCGAGAAGCTCGTCGCCGAGCTCGAGGCCTTCGAGAAGGAGCTCGGCACGCTGCACGAGGCGAACGAGGGGCGCCCGATCTTCATGACCGAGCCGCTGCCCGGTTACCTCGCGGCCGCGATCGGACTCGACGACGTCACTCCTGATGGCTTCTCCGAGGCGGTCGAGGAGGGCAACGACGTCGCCCCGGCGACCCTGCTCGCCGCGCGCAAGCTGATCGACTCCCGTCAGGTGGACGCGGTGCTCACCACCGTGCAGACCTCGGGGGGCGAGACCGGTGCAGTCACCGGAGCCGCCGAGAAGGTCGGCATCCCCGTGGTGCCGTTCAGCGAGCTGCTCGCCGCGGATCAGTCGTACGCTGAGTGGATGCACGACGCGATCCAGAGCCTCGCCGACGCGCTCGACCGGTGAGCGGCGCTGCACGCCGGCGGGTTCCGGGGTCCGCCATCGACCGTCCGCCCATCCTCGAGATCCGCGGTGCCGCGCTGCGGCGCGAGGACCGAGAGCTCTGGTCGGGCCTCGATCTCGACGTGCACCCCGGCGAGCTGATCGCGGTGCTCGGCCCGTCCGGCTCGGGAAAGACCACTCTGCTGCGCGCCGTCCTCGGCCTGCAGGCCCTCTCGGCCGGCGACATCCGCTTCGAGGGCGAGTCGATCCATACCGGGAACAAGCGCGTCGGCTACATCCCTCAGCAGCATCCGTTCCCCGTCGACACGTCGATGCGTGCGCGCGACCTCGTCGCGCTGGGCGTGCACGGCACGCGCTTCGGGCTGCCGATCCCGCGCCGCGGCGAACGCGAGCGCGTCGACGAGCTGCTCGCGGCCGTCGGCGCGACCGACTTCGCCGACCGGCCGGTCGGCCTGTTGTCCGGCGGTGAGCAGCAGCGGCTGCGCGTCGGCCAGGCCCTGGCGGACGACCCCGCGCTGCTGCTCTGCGACGAGCCGCTGTCGAACCTCGACCTGGCCAACCAGCGCGCGGTGATCGACATCATCGATCGTCAGCGTCACGAGAAGGATGCCGCGGTGCTGCTGGTCACGCACGACATCAACCCGCTGCTGGGCAAGGTCGACCGCATCCTCTACATCGCCTCGGGCCGGTTCGTGCTCGGGCGCCCGCAGGAGGTGCTGCGCAGCGACGTGCTCACCGACCTGTACGGCACCGCCGTCTTCGTGCTGCGCGCCGGCGACCGCCTCGTCGTGGTCGGGGCGCCGGATGCCGAGACGCGGCATGAGCACGAGCACGATCATGAGCACGAGATCGGCGACGTGCCGGGAGGTTACGCATGATCCCCCTCGCGCTCGACTGGAGCGACATCTTCTCGTTCCAGGACTACGGCGAGCTGGTCGCCCTGCTGTCGAACTCGATCATCGCCGGAGCGGTGCTCGGGCTCGTCGGCGGCCTCATCGGTGTGTTCGTGATGCAGCGCGACCTCGCGTTCGCGGTGCACGGCATCAGCGAGCTCTCCTTCGCGGGCGCCGCCGCCGCGTTGCTGTTCGGCGGCAGCGTCGTGGCCGGATCGATCGGAGGGGCGCTGGTCGCCGCGATCGTGATCGGCCTGCTCGGCACGAGGGCGCGGGAGCGCAACTCCCTGGTCGGCGTGCTGATGCCGTTCGGCCTCGGCCTCGGCATCCTGTTCCTGTCGCTCTACGACGGCCGCAGCGCCAACCGGTTCACCCTGCTGACCGGGCAGATCGTCGCGGTCTCGAGTCCCGACCTCGGCTGGTTGATCGGCATCGGCGTCGTGGTGCTCGCCGGACTCCTGCTGATGTGGCGGCCGTTGCGCTTCGACTCGCTCGACCCCGTGTCGGCGGCGGCGCGCGGCGTTCCCACCCGCGTCGTGGGCCTGCTGTTCATGGTGCTGCTCGGCCTGATCGTCGCGGTCGCGGTGCACATCATCGGTGCGTTGCTGGTGATGGCGCTGCTGGTGACTCCGGCCGCAGCCGCGATGCGCGTGAGCGCCGGCCCGGTCGCGGTGCCGCTGCTGGCAGCGCTGTTCGGGTTCGTCGCCGCCGTCGGCGGCATCCTGCTGGCGCTCGCCGGCACGCTGCCGGTGAGCCCCTACATCACGACGATCTCGTTCCTCATCTATCTCGGATGCTGGGCCGTGCAGCGCATCCGCGGGCGGGTGCGGCGCACGGCCTGACCCTCACGCGTTCGGATCGCCGTAGCGCTCGGCGATGTCCTTCGACGACGGCCAGCCCTCATAGGTCGCGTGCTGCGGCCACCCCTCGGGCACGTCCTGCCACTCCTCCTGGCGGCCGTAGGGCAGCACGTCGGCGATGGCGAAGCTGAGCATGAACTGCTCGGCACCGCGGCCCGTGGTGTGCCAGGTGCGGTAGACATCGTCGCCGTCGCGCAGGAACACGTTGTACGCGAAGCCCTCGCCGGGGCCCGCATCCACATCGGCGCCGAACGGGCTGCCCGCCGACGAGTACCAGGTCATCTGATTGCCGACCCGCTTCTTGTAGGCGAGGATCTCGTCCATCGGCCCGTTCGTGACCGCGACGAAGCGGACGTCGAGCGGCTCGACGATGTCGGGGCGGGCGAACTGCGCGGTTCCGCCGGTGCAGCCGGAGCACTGCCAGGTCGCGCCGTCCGTCCACATGTGGTTGTAGACGACGAGCTGGCTGTGTCCGTCGAAGATGTCGGCGAGTGTGACGGTCGATCCGTCCTCGGCGGTCAGGCGATACTCCGGCATCTTCACGGCGGGCATCCGCCGGCGTGCGGCGGCGATCGCATCGAGCTCGCGGGTGGCGGCCTTCTCGCGCACGCGCAGCTCGGCGAGCGCATCGCGCCAGGTCTGCTCATCGACGACGGGGGGAAGCGCGGTCATGATCACTCCTATGTTCACGGCGTCCACATCTGATATGTTCACACCGTACACATCGGGCGGCGGGAGGGCAAGAGCGTGGCCTACCATCACGGCGATCTCGCAGCGGCGCTGGTCGAGGCCGGCCTCGACGCCACCCGGGAGGGCGGCGTCGACGCGCTCTCGATCCGCGAGGTCACCCGTCGCGTGGGGGTCTCGCCGAACGCCGCCTACCGGCACTACCCCAACCTCGCTGCGCTGCGCGAAGCCGTCGCGACGGCGATCCTCGAGCAGGTGGCGGCGTCGATGGCCGCCGGTGCGGCACCCGACCCCGCTGCACGCCTGCGCACGATCGGCCTCGCCTACATCGACTTCGCCCTGCAGGAGCCGGGCTGGTTCTCGGTCGCGTTCTTCGGCGGCCGAGCCCTCGGGCCGGAGGACATCGCGACCACGCCCGCATTTCGCGCGCTCGCCGCTGCGCTCGGCGACCTCGTCGCGCAGGGGGAACTGCCGGCGGATGCCGCACCCGCTGCGGCCTGGTCGTGCTGGGCGACCGTGCACGGCTTCGCCGAGCTCTGCCTGCACGGACCGCTCGCCGCCATGCCGCCGGCCGAGCAGCGCCGCCTCGCGGCATCCGCCGTCGACGCGATCGTCGCGGGTATCCGCGCCTGACTCGCGGGCGATCGCCTCGCGGCACGCGACCCCCGGATGCTGCGGACTGAACCGCTTGCTGTCGAGTGAACCAGGTGTCGGTGTCGACATGCAGTGCCCTCGTAGGCAAGAGGTTCACTCGGGTGGAGCCGTTCGTGTGTGACGTCAGGAGCGCTGCGTGAAGCGGGTGCCTGCGACTGAACCACTTGTCGCCGACCGACCCACTTGCCGTCGAGCGAACCAGGTATCGACGTCGATAGGGGGTGCACTCGTCGTCGAGGGGTTCATTCGGGCGCGACCCGTGCCGTTCCGCGGCCGACCCGCAGCCCAGGCATCGCACACCCACGCGGCCTAGACTCGGAGCATGGCTCAGCGGAACACCTGGCAGCGGGAACGCGTGCGCGATGCGCTCGGCGACACGCAGGGCTTCGTGAGCGCGCAGAGCCTGCACGCGGCGCTCCGTGACGCCAACACCGGCATCGGACTCGCCACGGTCTACCGTGCGCTCGCCGGTCTCGCGGCATCCGGTGAGGCCGACTCGCTGCAGAGCCCCGAAGGTGAGGCGCTGTACCGTGCCTGCACCACCCAGGGCCACCACCACCATCTGATCTGCCGCTCCTGCGGCCTCACCGTCGAGATCGAGGCCAAGGACGTCGAGCAGTGGGCGCAGCGCACCGCTGCGCAGAACGGCTTCCGCGACGCCGAACACGTCGTCGACATCTTCGGTCTCTGCGCCGACTGCGCCGCCCGTCAGGACGCGAGCGCGTGACGGCCCGGATGCTGCAGTGCACGGAGCCCGTCGCGTGAGCGGCAACGGTGACGCCCCTCTGACGCGCGCGCAGCTTCGCGCGCAGCGCGAGGCCGCGGAGGCTGCGGCGAAGGCCGCCGCCACCGGGCAGCCGATGAATGCGGCGGATGCTGGAACGCCGCAGGCCCCTTCCGATGAGCGGCCGGTGTCGCCGGCACCCGCGACGGCGACCGGAACACACGAGACAGGTGTCCCCGCGGGCGGCACGCCCGTGACGGGTGCTCCTGCGGCTGGAGTACCTGTGACCGGTGCCCCTGCGACCGGCACGCAGGCCCCCGCGACTCCTGCTGGTGGTGCGCCCGCGCCCGGTGCGTCCGTCACCGACAGTCCTGCGGCGAGTACCCCTGTAACCGGCGGCCCTGCAACCGGCGTGACGCCGCCTGCATCTGGTGCCCCTGGCGGCGTCTCCGATCCCGGCGCCGCGGCGCCTGCCTCGGGCCTCTCGGCCCTGAGCGCATCCGAGCGGGCGAGCCGGGAGCCGATCCGCCCCGAGATCATGGGGCCGGAGCCCGAAGACGGTGAACCCGTCTCCCCGGCACCCGCCCCGGTCGAGCCCGAGCGAGAGCCCCGCATCCCGGCGATCATGCGCCGACGTGGTGCGGGCGGCGAGCCCATCCGTCCAGAGCTGATGGATCAGGAGACCGACGCCGCGTCGGAGACCGACCCGCAGCGGGCCGCCGTCTTCGCTGCTGCCGCTGCTGCCGCCGCCGCGGCTGAGGAGGCCGCTGCCGAGACCGCTTCCGGCCCGCGCCGATCCACCTCGCCCGGCCCGCGCCGGTCGTCGGCGTCCGAGCCGCACGACGTTCCACCCATTCCCACGCCCACGTCCCCGGTCTCCCGTCTCGATCCGGTGCCGTGGGAGCCGTCCGCCGAACCGGAGTCCGACGGGTCGGCGTACAAGCGCCGCCGCACGCTCTACATCGTGCTGGCCGCGATCGCCGCCGTGCTGCTGATCGCCGGCGGGGTGTTCGCGTTCGTGTTCTCGCAGTCGCTGCGCGTGCTCGGCGTCGACTTCGATCCGTCCCGCGCCATCCAGTCGCCTGGCACGACGCTGACCTTCGACACGAACCACGACCTCGACACGGTCGACGCCTCGCAGGTGACGGTCGAACCGGCCGTGCCGTTCACCGTGAAGGCGGACGGCGGCAGTCTCGGCATCCGGTTCACCGACGCACTCGACGACAAGACGAGCTTCACCGTCACGGTCAAGGACGCCGCGGCGAAGGACGGCGGCCCGACAGCTGACCTGATCACGACCTTCACGACGCCGAAGTCGCAGATCTTCATCCTGCAGCGGAGCGCGAAGAAGGACGACAAGATCTTCACCTCCGACCTGTCCGGCGAGAACGGCGTGCCGGTCTTCGCCAGCCCGAAGATCGTCGACTTCCGGGCCACCCCGGACAACCTCGTGGTCGTGGTCGAGGAGAAGGGCGGATCCCGCCTGATCGTGATGGACCGCAAGGGCGACAAGCAGCGCGACCTCAAGATCCCCGGCAAGGGCTACATCTCCAGCCTGCAGGTTTCCGATCGCGGCGGTCTGGTCGGCTACACGTACTCCGACGCCGACCTCACCGAGACCAGCGGGCGGGCCAGCGTGCTGGTGACCCAGCCTCTCGACGGCTCCAGCGGACCCTCGATCGTGCAGGTCGACGGGAAGGACGTCGGCGTCTCGGACTGGGAGTTCGTGCCGGACTCCTCGAAGGCGCTGTTCGTGGACTTCTCGAACGCCCTGACCCTCGAGGACCGTGCAGGTGACTCCCCGACGCAGGACCTCGGCCTCGTGGCCGAGCTGCTCGGCACCACTCATGACACGGCGATCATCGAGCGCACCGAGGGCGCGTTCGTCGAGCTCTCGCTGAAGGACGGCGCCGAGCAGCCGCTGCCGGCCACCGACCCCGATTACGGCACGCCCTCCGAGATCGTGCTGTTCCCCGGGGGCACCCTGCAGCACGTCGTGCAGGCCGACGATGCCGGGGTGTCGACCGGGCAGGCCGTCATCCGGGTCGATCCAGACGGCAAGGCGCAGCCGATCTTCGAGGTGGGCGCCGACGCCTCGATCATGCAGATGTGCGCATCGCCGAGCGGGCAGTACGCCGCCGTCACCGTCGCGCCCGACATCGCGAACAACCTCTACGACGAGATGCTGCTGTCCCTGCCGAAGACGCTTCACACGACCCTGCTCGATCTGCGCACCGGCAAGCAGCTGGTGACGCTCTCCGGCTTCGACGTGTCCTGGTGCAGGAGCGCGCCCCAGCCGTGAGCATGCTGCGCCCGGCGACTCGCGGCGACCTCGCCGGTCTGCCGGCCGATGTCGCGCCCGGACTGCTCGGCGCCGAGCTGATCACCGTCGTCGACGGCGAGCAGGTGCGCCTGCGCATCACCGAGGTCGAGGCGTATCACGGCAAGGGCACCGGCCCGGTTCCCGATCCCGGCTCGCACGCCCGGATGGGGCCGACCGCCCGCAACGCCACGATGTGGGGCGAGCCGGGTCACCTCTACGTGTATCTCAGCCACGGCATCCACTCCTGCGTCAACGTTGTGTGCGGCCCGGATGGCGAGGCCGGCGGAGTGCTGCTGCGCGCCGGCGAGATCGTCGAAGGTGTGGATGTCGCAGCTGCGCGCTCCGGTCGCACCGGCCGCGACCTGGCCCGCGGTCCCGGTCGGCTGGGGCAGGCGATCGGCCTGCGGCACGGGCTGCACGACGGGATCGATGCGATCACCGGCATCCCGCAGCACGGCGCGACCGCCGCACTGCTGCTCGGCGAGCCGCTCGCCGAGATCGCGGCGGGGCCGCGCGTCGGCGTCGCCGGGCTCGCCGGCACGGATGCCTACCCGTGGCGCTTCTGGATCCCCGGCGACCGCACGGTCTCGCCGTTCCGCTGGGGCCGCGGCGCAGCCGAGGCCGCCACAGCGCGCACCGGTCGTTGACCGTGTGCGCCGAGTGAACCACTTCGCGACGAGTGAACCGGCTATCGACGTCAATATGTGGTTCAGTCGTCGGCAAGAGGTTCAGTCGACGGCAGGGGGTGTGCTCAGCGACGCTGCGAGCTCACTCGCAGCCGCAGGAACGGCGCACGACCAGCGTGGTCGTGAAAGCCCGGTAGCCCGGCTCCGCGTCTCCCGCGTGCAGCAGCCGGATCGCCTCCTGAGCCATCTCGGCCATCGGCTGCGCCGCCGTGGTCAGCGGCGGCCAGGTGTACTCGGCCTCGGCGGTTCCGTCGAAACTGGCGACCGCGACATCCTCCGGCACACGCAGTCCCCGTGAGTGCAGTGCGGCGATGAGGCCGACTGCGACCTGGTCGGATGCCGCGAAAGCGGCACGTGGCCGTTCCGCGGCATCCGCCAGCGCGATCCCCGCCTGATATCCGCCCTCATAGGAGAACGGCGCGTGGATCCGGGCCCCCAGCGGAAGACCGGCCGCCGTGAGCGCGTCTCCCCAGCCGCGCTCACGGTCGTCGAAGATGCTCGCGCTGCCGATGAACGCGATGCTGCGGTAGTCGTGCCCGATGAGGTGCTCGACTGCCTTTCGTGCCCCGTCGCGGAAGTCCGCGCCGAGGGCGGGCACGCCGACCGCGCCCTGGTACTGGTTGATCAGCACCACCGGGATGCCGAGGTTCTCGACAAGGGCCTGCTCGGCGGCGGTGAGCAGATCGGCGATGATCAGACCGCCGATCTGGCGTGCGGTGAGGTCGTGGATCTGGTCGGCGGCAGAGGTGTGCTCACGGTCGGTGTTCACGATCAGCAGCGACCTGCCCTGCTTCGCGGCGGCCTGCCCGAGCGAGTGGCACAACTGGGCGAAGAACGGGTTGCGGCTGTCGACCACGAGCATGCCGAACATGTCGGACGAGCCCTTCGACAGCGCGCGGGCGGCGGCGTTCGGCCGGTAGCCGAGCACCCTCACCGCGTCCAGCACGCGCTCCTTGGTGAGCGGCGCGACCGGCTTCGGACCGTCGTTGAGCACGTAGCTGACCACGGCCGTGCTGACGCCGGCGTAGCGGGCCACGTCCGCGCGCGTCACCGTGCGCGCACGGATGGTGTGCTCATCAGACATGGGAAGCTCCGGGTGCATCACCCAGGTCGGGGATGATCAGCCTCTCGCCGCCGCGCCGGGCGGACTCGTGCGCGATCACGCCGGGCAGCGTGAACCGCGCGGCCTGCCAGGCGTTCACCGGCGGCAGCGTCTGGTCGACGACGGCGCGGACGAAGTCGTCCACCAGGAAGTGGTGGCTGCCCTCGTGCCCGTTGTGCAGCGAGCGGATCTCGGCGGGGATACGGTCCCGGTCGTGGATCTCGGCATAGCCGGACACGAAGGCGTCGCGCAGCGCCGGCGCGACGTGCGCCAGCGACGGGTCGTCGGGGGAGAGGGATGCGTGGGTGTCGATCTGCGCGGAGATGTCCTGCACGCCCTCCCTGTTCTGCCACACCGTGGTCAGCGCGAGCTGCTCGAACGAGCCCTCGGTGCCGAACCAGCGGAACCGCGACTCGCGCAGGTGCGACGGGTACCCCACCCGGCGGAACTCGTTGATGCGCATCGACCCGCCCGCGGCGAGCTCGAACAGGGCGGTGGCATTGGAGAAGTCGTTGTCGAACTGACTGACGGCCTTGTCGAACACCCCGTCGCCGCGGTCGTCAACGACGCCGACCGCCGTGACCGCCGTGGCGTGCGTGGGCCATGCCCCGAGCACACCGCCGATGGAGTGCGTGGGATACAGCAGCGGAGGATAGCTGGCGGTGGCCTTCCAGTTCTCGCCCCCGGAGTACTGGTACGCCTCGTAGAAGCCGAGGTCCATGTCGTGCACGTAGTCACCCTCGCCGTAGAACAGGCGGCCGAACTCCCCGGCGGCGAGCTTCTTGCGGGCGAACACCGTCGCGGGGTTGTAGAAGCTGGTCTCGCCCATCATGTAGGTGAGACCGGTCTCGCGCACGGTGTCGATGATCTCGGCGATCTCCTCCGCCGAGATGGCCATCGGCACGGCGGAGTACACGTGCTTGCCGGCGCGCAGCGCCTTGATGACGAGCGGACCGTGCGTCCAGCGCTGGGTGAAGATGGCGACCGCGTCGACGGGCGAGGCGAGCATCTCGTCGAAGTCGGCGAAGGTTCCGGCGAAGCCGGCGGTGCGCACGAGCTCGTCGGCGCGCTCGGCGATCAGGTCGGTGACGTATACGGCTGAGACATCGGGGTGGTGATGGAAGAGCGTGGCGAACTGGCCCGAGAACTGGCCGGCACCGACGATGCCCAGAGAGAACGACATGCACCGAGTGTGACACCACCGTTCTACGCGTGTCAACTGATACAGATGCCCAGGTTTCTGCGGAATAACGACGATGAACTGCCTCTTGCGCTTTCCAGGTCTACGCGGGTAACCTGACCGGCATCCGATCAGTGAGGAAGAACGATGAAGTCCACCCTTGCGGGCGTCGCGGCTCTCGCCGCCATCGCCCTCGCGCTCACCGGATGCTCGGGATCGGGCGATTCCGGTGATTCCGGCGGTACCGCGAAGCTCGAGATGCAGACCAACTTCGGTGCGACCGATCCGTCGCTCAAGGTCCTGACCGAGATCACGAAGAAGTTCGAGTCCGAGCATCCGAACGTGAAGATCGAGCTGGTCCCCTCCACCGACACCTACGAGGCAGACATGAAGGTGCGCCTCGCCTCCGGCGACGTGCCCGACATCTGGGCCACGCACGGCTGGTCGTTGCTGCGCTACAGCAAGTTCCTCGAGCCCCTCGACAAGCAGCCGTGGGCGAAGAACTTCAACGAGGCGCTCGCGCCGGCGATGAAGAACGACAAGGGTCAGTTCTTCGCCATGCCGATCGACACAGACGTCGCGGGCGTCATGTACAACCGCGACGTCCTGAAGGCCAACAGCATCGACCCGGCATCGCTGAAGAGCTGGGGCGACTTCGACGCCGCGCTGAAGACCCTGAAGGATGCCGGGGTCACGCCGATCTCGTCATCGGGCAAGGACAGCTGGTTCGCCGGCAACATCACCGACTTCATCGGCTCGGGGGACTTCACCGAGGCGCAGTTCGACGGTTTCAAGGACGGCACCTTCGACGAGGCCGGGTACACCGACATCCTCGACAACGTGGCCACCTGGCAGAAGGCGGGCTACTTCAACCCCGACTACTCGGCGGCCACGACCGACGACCTCGGGCGCGCACTCGCCGAGGGCAAGACCGGCTTCGTCTTCGTGCAGAACTACCTCGCGGCCACCGCCCTCGGCTTCAACCCGAAGGCGAACATCGGCTACATGCCCATCCCGTCCAAGGAGGGCAAGCCGTTCCTGGTCGGCGGTGAGGGCCGCGCCTACGGTGTGGCCAAGGACGGTGCGCACAAGCAGGACGCGCTGGACTACATCGCCTTCCTGGCCGAGCCCGAGAACGAGTCGAAACTCGCGAGCTCGATCGGCGGCATCCCTGGCCTGACGAACGCCACCAGCGACCTCGGCGTCCTGACCGAGAGCTACGAGACGTTCGTGAAGCCCGGTGACTACCCGCTGATGCCCTACTTCGACCGGGTGTACCTGCCGAACGGCATCTGGGACACCATGGTCACCACGACGGACGGTGTGATCACCGGCCAGATGTCACCGGAGGATGCCACCAAGCAGATGAAGTCGAGTTACGACTCGCTGCAGAAGTGATGACTGCCACCGCCTCTGTGACGGTGCGTAGACGCAAGCGGGGAGCCGGGGGGACTCCCCGCTTCGCGGGGCGCGGGCTCAACCTGCTGTACCTGCCTGCCGTCGCGCTGCTCGGCGTCTTCATGCTCTGGCCCCTGGTCAACGGCGTCATCCTGTCGCTGACCGACTGGGACGGCTACACCCCCGACCGCTCCTTCGTGGGCGCGGCGAACTACCTGCGGCTGTTCCAGGACGAGAACTTCCGCACCGCGCTGTGGAACACCGTGATCTACGGCGTCGGGTCGACGCTGCTGCAGCAGATCATCGGTCTCGGCCTGGCGCTCGCTCTGGATCGGGCCATCCGGGGTCGCAACGTCGCGCGGGCCATCATCTACCTGCCGGTGCTGGTGTCGCCCGTGGTCATGGGAACGATGTACTACCTGTTCCTCTCCTACAACTCCGGCGGGCTGAACGACCTCGTGATCGCGCTGGGCGGGGAGCGCACGGCCTGGCTGGCCGACCCCGGTCGCGCCGTCATGCTCATCGTCATCGTCAACTCGCTGCAGTTCGTCGGAATCTCGATGGTGATCTACCTGGCGGGGCTGCAATCCATCCCGACGATGTACTTCGAGGCGGCCACGCTCGACGGGGCGTCCGCCTGGCAGTCCTTCCGGCACGTCACGGTGCCGATGCTGCAGCCGGCGTTCGCGACCAGCATCGTGCTGAACCTGATCGGCGGGCTGAAGCTCTTCGACGTGATCCAGGTGCTCACCGGCGGCGGTCCGGGCTACTCGACCAACTCGGTGTCGACGCTGATCGCCAAGATGTACTTCGACAACCAGAGCGCCGGCTACGCGTCGGCCATGGGCGTCGCCCTGTTCGTGCTGATCGCCCTGTTCACCCTGGTGCTGAACACGGTGCTGAACCGCCGTCGCCTGGAGCAGCTGTGAACCGGCGGCTGTCCTGGGGCGCGAAGCTCGCGATCGGCGCCGGCCTGCTGCTGGCCGTGCTGCTGCAGCTGCTGCCGTTCTACATCACCGTCACCACGTCGCTGAAGGCGAAGAGCGACCTGTCGTCGCAGTGGGCGTTCCCCTTCGGCGACTGGTACCTGCAGAACTTCGCCACCGCCGTGGACCAGGGCCACATCCTGCGCGCGATCGGCAACAGCGCCCTGGTCACGGTGGTCTCGACCGTTCTGGTGTGCGTGATCGGCGCGCTCGCCGCATATCCGCTCGCGCGCCGCGCGACGGTCGGCAATCGGCTGGTGCTGGCCGGCATCGTCGGGCTGATCATGGTGCCGCCGCTGTCGATCCTGGTGCCGCTGTACTCGATGCTCGTGCAGATGAAGGGCGTCAACACCTACTGGGGGACCATCCTCGTGATGACCGCCATGCAGCTGCCGCTGGCGATCTTCCTCTACACGGCGTTCATGCGCGGGCTGCCGATCTCGATCGAGGAGGCCGCGTCGGTGGACGGCGCGAATGCCGTGCAAGTGCTGTTCCGCATCGTGTTCCCGATGCTGAAGCCGGTGACGGCGACGGTCGTCATCCTCACCGGCGTCGCGGTGTGGAACGAGTACGCGCTGAGCGTCTTCCTGATGCGCAGTCCGGAGATGCGCACGATCGCACCGGCGATCGGCTCGTTCTTCGCGACATCCTCCAGCGACCTGGGCGCCGCGGCCGCGGCATCCCTCATCTCGGTGCTGCCGGTGCTCGTCGTCTACCTGGTGCTGCAGCGCTACTTCATCAAGGGCATGGTGGCCGGTTCCGAGAAGTGATCCGCGTCGTGCTAGGATTGCTCTTTGTCTGCGCGCTCTCCTGGCGTGCAGTTCGTGTGCTGGTCGCCGACCGGCACGCAGACAAGGGATCTTGGGTGAGGCCGTCCGGTCTCACGGTATAGAAGGAGTCACAACATGGCAGCAGTGTGCCAGGTGACCGGTGCTGTTCCCGGCTTCGGTCACAACGTCTCGCACTCGCACCGCCGGACGAAGCGTCGCTTCGACCCGAACGTGCAGAAGAAGACCTACTTTGTTCCGTCGCTCGGCCGTAAGGTCACGCTGAACGTGTCCGCCAAGGGCATCAAGGTGATCGACGCCCGCGGCATCGACAAGGTCGTCGCGGACCTCCAGGCGAAGGGTGTGAAGCTCTAATGGCCAAGAAGGCACAGGACGTCCGTCCGATCATCAAGCTCCGCTCGACGGCGGGCACCGGTTACACCTACGTGACCAAGAAGAACCGTCGCAACACCCCCGACCGCCTCGTGCTGAAGAAGTACGACCCGGTGGTCCGCAAGCACGTCGAATTCCGAGAGGAGCGTTGATCCATGGCTAAGAAGAGCAAGATCGCCAAGAACGAGCAGCGCAAGGTGATCGTCGATCGGTACGCCGAGCGTCGCGCCGAGCTGAAGAAGGCGCTCGTCTCGCCGAACTCCACCGACGAGCAGCGTGAGGCCGCCCGCGTCGGCCTGCAGAAGCTGCCGCGCAACGCCTCGCCGGTGCGCGTGCGCTCGCGCGACGTCATCGACGGCCGCCCCCGCGGTGTCCTCACGAAGTTCGGCATCTCGCGTGTCCGCTTCCGTGACATGGCACACCGTGGCGAGCTGCCCGGCGTGACCAAGTCGAGCTGGTAAGCATCCGCTTCAGAAGGGGCGAGGATCTTCGGATCCTCGCCCCTTCTGGCGTCTGCGGCGCCGGATCGTGTGACGGATGTGACGAATGAGGCGCGACACACCACGAAAATCGCCCGAAACCCGCGAAATGACGCGGGAAACACTGGTCCGGTTGGTACTGTCGTCACGGTCGTACCGACCAACCGGGGGGCAGCCGCCTTCCGCACACCAACGAATGCGACGGATCTCGTCGCTGGAGGATGACATGGCTGACAAGTCCATCACCAAGACCGAGCTCGTCGCGAGCATCGCTTCCGCAACCGGCCAGAGCCAGGCCACCGTCTCCGGTGTCCTCGACGCGCTGTTCGCTTCGGTCTCCGACGCCGTCGCCAAGGGCAGCAAGGTCTCGATCCCGGGCTGGATCGCGTTCGAGCAGGTGGCGACCGCTGCCCGCACCGGCCGCAACCCGCAGACCGGCGCCGAGATCAAGATCCCGGCCGGCAAGCGCGTCAAGGTGACCGCCGGCTCCAAGCTGAAGGCCGCCGTCAAGTAAGACCGCTGCGTCGCAAGGCCGCCGTCCTCCGGGACGGCGGCCTTCGTGCATCCCTGCCCGGTCTGCCCAGACGGGCGTCATGCCTGCAGGCAGAGACGACGTCGGTGGGCCGAATCGGGCCATCCCCGCCTGCATCCGGTCGTCCTGCCCGCAGGCGTGACAGGGTGCAGCCGCTGTACCGGCGGCATCCGGGGATGCGGGGACAACTTAGGCTGGAGGGGTGAACTCCTACCGCCTCGCGGGCATCGCGACCCTGGTTCTCGCCGCCTCCGCGGCGCTGGTGGTCGCCCTCGTCCTCGGCGGCGGTGCAGCCGAGCTGGTCTTCGCCGATCCCGGCGCGCTCGTGCGCTGGGCGCTGCCCGCCAGCAAGATGATCGCGAACCTCGCCGCCGCGGCGATGCTGGGGCCCCTGGTGCTCGCTCTGTTCGCGCTGAAGTCGGGTACCAAGAACTTCGAGCTCGCCGTCGACACGGCATCCGTGGGCGCGGCGATCTTCACGATCGCGTCGGCCTTCGGAGCGTTCTTCACCTTCCTCGCCGCCTTCAACGCCAAGCTCAGCCTCGGCCCGCAGTTCGGTGAGCAGCTCGGCCGCTTCCTCATCGAGCTGCCGCTCGGGCAGGCCTGGCTCGTCACGGTGCTGATGGGCGCGGCCGTGACCGTGATCGCCTTCGCGGCGCGCGGGTGGACGGCCGTGTTCTTCACGGCGATCCTGGCTGCGGCATCATTCCTGCCCAACGCCACGCAGGGCCACTCCGGCGACGTCGCCGGCCACAACATCGCCGTCAACGCGATCCTGCTGCACACCGTCGGCGCGGCCGCCTGGATCGGCGGACTGCTGCTGCTGATCGTGCTGCGCGGGCGGGTGTCGGGCCTGGCCACCTTGGTGCGCCGCTATTCGTCCATCGCCCTCGCCGCCTACATCGTGGTCGCGGTCTCGGGCATCGCCCGCTCCGTGGTCGCGATCGGCACCTGGGACGAGCTGCTCAGCCCGTACGGCCTGATCGTGATCACCAAGGCCGTGCTGCTCGGCACGCTCGGCCTGCTCGGCGCGGGGTACCGCACGCGGCTGATCCCGCATCTCGAAGGGGAGAAGCCGCGGCGCACGTTCTGGATGCTGCTGCTCGGCGAGCTCGCCCTGATCGGCCTGGCCTCCGGCGCCGCGGCAGCACTGGCCCGCACACCCCCGCCCGTGGGCGAGGAGGCGGCGATCAATCGCACTCCGGCGGAGCGGCTGACCGATTCGCCGCTGCCGCCCGAGCTGACGCCGATCCGCTGGATCACGGCGTGGGACATCGACATCCTGTGGCTGGTCGTGGCCGGCTTCGGGCTGGTGTTCTACCTGGTCGGCGTGCACCGGCTGCGCAAGCGCGGCGATCGCTGGCCGATCCACCGCACGATCTTCTGGGTGCTCGGCATGCTCATGCTGGTCTGGGTCACCAGCGGTGCGGTGAACGCCTACCAGGAGTACCTGTTCAGCGTGCACATGCTCGGTCACATGCTGCTGAGCATGGCGATACCGCTGCTGCTGGTCTCGGGTGCGCCCATCACGCTCGCGCTGCGCACGATCCGCAAGCGCGACGACGGCACCCGCGGTGGACGCGAGTGGATCATGTGGGCGGTGCACTCGCCGTTCGCACGCGTCATCACGCATCCGTTCGTGGCCGCGGGCCTGTTCGTGCTGTCGCTGTGGGCGTTCTACTTCACCGATCTGGTGCGCTGGTCGATGTACGACCATCTCGGTCATGAGTGGATGGTGATCCACTTCCTGCTCACCGGCTACCTGTTCGTGATGTCGCTGATCGGCATCGACCCCGTGCCGTACCGGCTGCCGTACGCCGGCCGGCTGATCACGCTGATCGCCGTGATGGCGATGCACGCGTTCTTCGGCATCGCGATCATGATGCAGACCGGTCTGATCGTGGCCGAGTGGTTCGGCTCGATGGGCCGCACCTGGGGCGCCCCGCCGCTGGAGGACCAGTACGTCGGCGGCGGCATCGCCTGGTCGATCGGTGAGATCCCGACGCTGATCGTCGCGATCACGGTCGCGATCCAGTGGTCGCGGTCGGACGAGCGGATGCAGCGGCGCCAGGACCGTCAGGCGGATCGCAGCGGTGACGCCGAGCTGGAGGAGTACAACGCGAAGCTCGCGGCGCTCGCCGAGCGCGACCGGCGCGACGCCGAGCGGGAGCGCGCCGGTCGCTGAGTCGCGGTCAGTTCGGGTCGGTGCCGCCGGGGGTGCCCGGGGAGCCGACCCGGATCGACGCGGAGCCGTCGGGGAGGATCGTGATCGTCCCGTCGACGGAGAACGGCACATCCTCGGAGACGTGCTCGATCGAGCCGTCGAACAGCGACTGGATGTCGACGTCGATGTGCGCGACCGCATCGGAGGGCTCGATCCGCCAGTAGGCGCCGTCGGGCGTGACGGACACCTTCGGCTGTGTGGTGATCGACCAGTTCGGCAGCGAGTCAGGGGCGAGCCGGTTGCGCACCTCGAGCCCGAAGGGGCAGGCGGTCGGCTGAAGCACCTTCTGCGTCGTGCACTTCGTCAGGAACTGCTCGACGCGCTGCTGCACGACGTCGCGGAACTCCTTCGTCGGCTGCGTCTGCACGTCGACGGGCGTGTGGGTGAGCGGGGCGTCGGCGAGCACGCTGACGCCGGGTGACGAGGCGATCGGGGTGTCGACTGTCACCGAGTACACCCCTGGCGTGAACACCAGCAGGTGCACCGGTTCGAGCGGCGCGGACTCCGCACCGGCGATGGCCACCTGGCGCCGGTCCAGTTCGAAGCCGTTCACGGCGAACGTGTCGGCGCCGCGCACGACCAGCTCCACCTCGGCGAGCGGGCTCTTTGCGAACCGCCAGTTCGGGGTCACGCCGGCCCAGCCGTCCTGGACGATGTCGAACACCGTCGTGCCCTCGTGGCCGGCGGCCTTGTAGTCGGCCGTGACGTGGTAGACGTCGCCGTCCTGCTCGGTCTCGAGGTGGACGTCGGTGAGCGGGGCGAGCGCGGCCCGTCGCAGCAGCGCCTCCGATGCGTTGCCGTCGATGCCCGCGTCTTCGAGTGCGGTGCGATCGACGGCGACGCCGGGTACGCGCAGCGCGTCGGCCGCGCGGCCGGAGGACAGCATGTCCAGGTAGCGCGAGACGAACGCCGAGGGGCTGTAGAACTGCTGGTACAGCGTGACGCCACCTGCTCCGATCGCGGCGATGAGCAGCACTCCCACGAGGGCCAGGATCGTCAGATCGGCGCCGAGGCGCGAGCGCCGCGGCGCTGTCCCCTCCGGCTGCACCATGGCGTCAGTCTAGGAGCGGGCCGCTGGGACGAAGCCGAGCGTGAGCGTCGCCCCCGGCATCCGTCTTAACATGGTGGCGTGTCTCTCCCGCCGCTCTCCGAGGAACAGTCCGAGCTGTTCCGGCTGATCGAGGACTCGTCAGACCACGTGTTCATCACCGGTCGTGCCGGTACCGGGAAGTCGACGCTGCTGCAGTATTTCGCGTGGAACACGAAGAAGCAGATCGCCATCTGCGCACCGACGGGCGTGGCCGCACTCAACGTCGAGGGGCAGACGATCCACTCGCTGTTCCGGCTGCCGATCGGGCTGATCGCCGACAGCGACATCGAGCAGAACGACGGCACCCGCCGCATCCTGAACGCGATCGAGACTCTCGTTATCGACGAGGTGTCCATGGTGAACGCCGACCTGATGGACGCGATCGATCGCTCCCTGCGGCAGGCCAGGGGCCGCCGCAGCGAGCCGTTCGGCGGGGTGCAGGTGGTGATGTTCGGCGACCCCTATCAGCTGGCGCCGGTGCCGCCGCGGGGTGACGAGCTGCGCTACATCCAGGATCACTACCGCTCGTTCTGGTTCTTCGACGCGAAGGTGTGGACCGGCGGGCAGGCCGACGCGGGCGGGATGCTGGACATCGGCGCGCACGGCGCGCAGCTGCACGTGCGCGAGCTCGTGCACATCCACCGGCAGTCCGATGACGGGTTCAAGCAGATGCTGAACGCCGTGCGGTACGGACGGGTGACGGCGGAGATCGCCGGTGTGCTCAACACGCAGGGCGCGCGGCCGGCACCCGAGCCGGAGCCCGGCGAGGTGCCCATCATCACTCTCGCCACCCGCAACGACATCGTCACAAGGATCAACACCCGCCACCTGCAGGCGCTCGGAGGGCGTGAGCAGACCGCCGCAGCCGAGGTCAACGGCGACTTCGGCCGCGGTGAGGGGAACTATCCGGCCGAGCTCGAGCTGAAGCTCAAGGTCGGCGCGCAGGTGATGTTCCTGCGCAACGACACCGCGATGCAGGGCGAGCCGCCGCGCTGGGTGAACGGGTCGATCGGCACCGTCACCCGCATCCTGGGCGGATCTGTGCGGGTCGAGCTGGACGGCGAGGAGGTCGACGTCGAGCCCGCCGTCTGGGAGAGGTTCCGCTACGCCTACAACCCGGGCACCAAGACCCTCAGCCGTGAGGTGGTGGCGGAGTTCACTCAGTTCCCGCTGCGGCTGGCCTGGGCGGTCACGATCCACAAGTCCCAGGGCAAGACCTACGACCGTGCGGTGATCGACCTCGGGTCAGGGGCGTTCGCGCCGGGACAGACCTATGTCGCGCTCAGTCGCCTGACCTCACTCGACGGGCTGTACCTGAGCAGGCCCCTGCGGCCCAGCGACATCCGAGTCGATCCGGACGTCACGCGGTTCATGCGCGAGGCGTGGGAGGCGCGGCAGGGCTCGCTCCCAGCATCGTCATCCTAGAATCAGGGGCATAGTCACGGGAGAGGCATCCATGCAGCATCGTTCGTCGCGCCGTCTGCGCGCTGTCATCGGCGCGTCCGCGGCACTCGCTCTGCTCCTCACCGGATGCTCCGGCGGTGATGCCACCTTCAGCTACACCCCGCCCGAGCAGGTCGACGCGCACCTGCCGAAGGCCACCACCGACCAGATGCAGAACGCCGTGCAGGACGCGATGAAGGCAGCCGGGGCCTCCGGTGCGATCGTCGGCGTCTGGGCGCCGTGGAGCGGCACCTGGGTGGAGGCGTTCGGCACGCAGGGCGCCGGCAGCGACGCCAAGGTGACGACCGACATGTCGTTCCGCGTCGCGGACGTCACCCGGCTGATGACCTGTGATGTGCTGTACGGCATGGCCGATGCCGGTGACATCGAGCTCGACGCCAAGGTGCCGAAGTACGTCTCGGGGGTCGCCGACCTGAAGGACGTCACGCTGCTCGACCTGTGCAACGGCACCTCGGGCATCGGATCCTCCGAGGCAGCTGCCAAGGCTGCGTGGCTGAACACCCCCGATCGCCAGTGGCAGCCGCTGCAGCTCGCGAGCTACGGGCTCGGCCAGGCACGCACCGAGCCGCACACCACGTTCCGCGACTCGGACACCGCGTACCTGCTGCTCGGCCTCGCGCTCGAGCGCGCCTCCGGTCTGGACGCCCGCTCCCTGATCGCGCAGTACGTGACGGAGCCGCTGGCCCTGGAGAACACCCAGCTGCCGTCGAGCAGCTCGTCCGAGCCGAAGCCGTCGCCCGCGCTGACCGGAAGCTACCTGCCTGCCGTGCAGGGCGGCTACAACTGCACCGCGCCGGTCAACATCACCAAGATGTCGTCGAGCGCCGGCTTCACCGACTCCGGTGTCACCTCCACGATCGAGGACCTGGGCCGGTACGCGCAGGCGGAGGCCCAGCAGGGGCTCCGCGGCGAGAAGGCCGAGAAGAAGCGTTTCGACGCCCCGCTCAAGGTGAGCGCTGACGGAGCCTCGTGGTTCCAGGCCACCGGCGGCGCCTACGTCGTCGGCTCGATGATCGGCCAGCACGGCTGGACGCCGGGCTACGCGACGGCGGCCTACTCCGACCCGAAGACCGGCTTCACGGTCGCCGTGACGCTGAACAACTCGACGTCGGGCAGCGTGATCGCCCGTGACCTCGCCTGGCAGCTCGCGGCCCTCGGTTCCAAGGCGCCTGCGGCGAAGGGGCAGAAGGCCCCCGAGTTCGCCCTGCCGTTCACCGCCGAGCAGTACAAGAACGAGGTCGCCAAGTCGGCGGTCGTCTGCGTGGCGCCGCCCAAGAAGTGACGGTCCAGCCCTTCGTCGCGAAGGGTGCTCAGGACCCGCGGGCCGGACGAAGGGCGCTCAGGAGCCGGACAGCGCGCCGGTCACCGCGATCGTCGCGAGCGACGTCAGCGTCACGAGAGCCCAGAGGATCGCGCCGAGGGCGAGCGGGCGCCAGCCTGCGCGGCGCAGGGCCGGGATGTCGGTGGACAGGCCGATGCCGGCCAGCGCCATCGCGATCAGGAAGATGCTCGCCTGCACCAGGAAGTCGCGCGGCCCCTGCGGGATGACGCCGAGTGAATTGATCACCGCGATGATCACGAAACCGATCAGGAACCACGGCACGAGCTTCGCGATGCGGCGTCCGGTGAGGCGCCGGCCCGCGGCATCCTTCCTCGCCTCGATCACGGACAGGCCGATGCTGATCGGGATGATCATCAGCGTGCGCACCAGCTTGACGACGACGGCGAAGCCGAGTGCTGCGGTGCTGAACACGCTGGCCGCGGCGACGACCGAGCTGGTGTCGTTGATCGCGGTTCCGGCGAGCAGGCCGAAGGTGTGCGGATCCATGTTCAGCGCATGCCCGAGCAGCGGGAACAGGATCACGGCGAGGATGTTGAACAGGAAGATCGTCGAGACGGCGTAGGCGATCTCGGCGCTGGCAGCGCCGATCACCGGCGAGACGGCGGCGATGGCGGATGCGCCGCAGATGCCGGTGCCCACGCCGATCAGCGTGCGCAATCTGCCCTCGACTCGCATCGCCTTGCCGATCCACCACGCGCCGAGCAGGCACACGGTCAGGGTGGTGAGCATGATGGGCAGCGACTCGAGGCCGACCTGCAGGATGCTGCCGATCGACAGCTGCACGCCCAGCAGCACCACGGCCAGCTGCAGCAGGAACTTGCTGGAGTACTCGATGCCCGGTCGGATGCGGGCGTTCGCGCGCTCCGGCAGCATCCGTGTGCGCAGCAGCGACAGCAGCACGCCGATCACGATCGCCGGCACGGCCGAGCCGAGCACCGGCACGAGGGTGCCGATGCCTGTGGAGACCACCGCGATCCCGGCGGTGACGAGTACGCCGGGGAGAACCTCGGCGCCGCGTCGGGTGAGCCGCTGGGGAAGGGTCTGCGGAGGCGAGAACAGCATGATTCCAGCGTTCCTGCAGCGGGTCACGGCCGGTAGACGGCGCCTTCCGATAGGGGTACAGGCTGGAGTTGTAACATGGGGGGATGCGAGACGTCCCCGACCTCGACGCGCTCGAGCTGCTCGCCGCCGCCGCTCGACTCGGCTCGATCTCCGCCGCCGCGCGCGAGTGCGGCATCTCGCAGCAGTCGGCATCGGCCCGGCTGCGCAGCGTCGAGCGGATGCTGGGCATGGAGCTGTTCCTGCGTACGCCGCAGGGCGTCGTGCCCACCCCGGAGGGCGAGACCGTCGCATCCTGGGCGGGGGAGGTGCTCGCCGCTGCCGAGAGGTTCCGCGCGGGTGCCGAGACGATGCGTGACGAGCGCCGCCGCGAACTCGTCGTCGCCGCCAGCCAGACCGTCGCCGCACACATGATCCCGCGGTGGCTGGTCGCGCTGCGCGAGCGGCAGGTGCGCGCGGGACGAGTGCCGACCGCCGTGCGCCTGCTCACCGCCAACAGCGCCGAGGTCGAGCAGCTGGTGCGCGAGGGACGGGCCGAGCTCGGCCTGATCGAGTCGCCGGTGATCCCTCCCGGTCTGTCGCACGCCACCGTCGGACGCGACGAGATGGTGCTGGTCGTCGCCCCGGAGCACCCGTGGGCGCGACGGCGCGTTGTGCTCGACGAGCTCGCCGGCACGCCCCTGGTGGCGCGCGAACCCGGCAGCGGCACCCGGCAGGCCTGGGAGGACGAGGTGCGCACCCGCCTGTACCGCGAGCCCGCCGGTCCCCTCGCGGTGATGTCGACCACCGCGGCGGTGCGCTCGGCTGTGGCGGAGGGGCTCGCTCCCGCGGTGCTGTCGCGGCTGGCCGTCGCCGACGACATCCGGCTCGGTCGCCTGGTCGAGGTACCGCTGGCGGATGCTCCGCTGCTGCGCCCGATCACGGCCCTCTGGCGCGGCGGTGACGGGGACCTGGGCCTCACCAGCCGCGAGCTGATCGAGGTCGCAGTCGCCAGAACCGCCTGACGTGCGTCACGCCTGCAGGCACGGATCACGGATGCAGGCACGGATCGCGCGTGTCGCGCCGGCCATCGGGCATGCTGCCTGCAGGCGTGACGCGTCTAGACTCCGAGCATGCCCGCCCTCCTCGCCGTCTCGCATGGAACCTCCGACGCGCAGGGCGCCGCGGACGTGCGGGCCCTTGTCGCCGCCGTGCGGAGCGCCGTGCCGCACCTCGCCGTGCATGAGGCGTTCGTCGACGTGCAGGATCCGGAGGCCGCCGCGGCTCTCGCCGCGATCGAGGGCCCTGTCGTCGTCGTGCCGCTGCTGCTGTCGAGCGGCTTCCACGTCTTCCACGACCTGCACGGGATCGTCGCCGGACGAGCGGATGCCGTTGTCGCCGACCCTCTCGGACCGGATCCGCGCCTCGCCGAGGTGCTGGCCCGTCGCCTGCCGGCAGGCGACGACGTCGTGATCGCGGTCGCAGGCTCGCGCGACGACCGGTCCGCGGTCGACGCGGAGGGCATGGCGGATCAGCTCTCCGCGCGCCTCGGGCACCCGGTGCACATCGGCTATCTCGCGGCCCGGGAACCCGAACTGGGGGCGCTGCTCGCGCAGCATCCGGATGCCGCGGTGTCGACCTATCTGCTCGCGCACGGGTACTTCAACGACCTCACCCGGAAGCGTGCCGAGGGGCATCCGATCTCGAAACCCCTGCTGGACGGCTCCGAACCGCCTGCCGAGCTCGTGGAGCTCGTGCTTGAGCGCTTCAGTGCCGCTGCCGCACAGCTTGATCGCGCGCACGCATAACACGTCGCGGCCTCTGAACCGCTTTTCTTTCGAAGCATGACGGGGCGTGACAGACGCCTACGCCATAAGTCATTCGGCAGTTCCCCTGCGCGATCCTGCGATCTAGTGTCCTCTCGTGGCGATGCCTCCCGACGCATCGTGTAGGAGAGCGAACCATGACCGTTGAGCAGCAGGCACCCGTCCGCGGGGCGAGGACGCGCACCTCGCGGGCACCTTCCAAGCCGCACGGACAGTGGGCGGTCGACGGCAACGAACCGCTGAACGCCAACGAGGAGTTCAAGCTGGCCGACGGCGGACTGAACGTCCGCGAGCGCATCGAGCAGGTCTACGCCAAGGGCGGTTTCGCCTCGATCGATCCCACCGACCTGCACGGCCGGTTCCGCTGGTGGGGTCTGTACACGCAGCGCAAGCCGGGCATCGACGGCGGGCGCACCGCTCAGCTCGAGCCGCACGAGCTCGAGGACGAGTACTTCATGCTGCGGGTCCGCATCGA
Organism: Microbacterium sp. NPDC057659; assembly: GCF_042799915.1. Taxonomy (NCBI): domain Bacteria; kingdom Bacillati; phylum Actinomycetota; class Actinomycetes; order Micrococcales; family Microbacteriaceae; genus Microbacterium; species Microbacterium sp. NPDC057659. The sequence continues at coordinate 663,245 of NZ_JBHVHU010000002.1, forward strand.
CGGCGGACAGCTCACCACCGAGCAGCTCCGCGTGATCGGCGAGATCTCCACCGAGTTCGCGCGCGACAGCGCCGACCTCACAGACCGGCAGAACGTGCAGCTGCACTGGGTGCAGGTCGAGGACGTCCCCGAGATCTGGCGCCGGTTGGAGGCTGTCGGGCTGAGCACCACTGAGGCGTGCGGCGACGTTCCACGAGTGATCCTCGGCTCGCCGGTGGCCGGCATCGCCGCCGATGAGATCATCGACCCCACCCCGCAGATCCGTGAGATCGCGGACCGATTCATCGGCGACCCGACCCTCGCGAACCTGCCCCGCAAGTACAAGACCGCGATCACGGGGCATCCCAGCCAGGACGTCGTGCACGAGATCAACGACTGCGCGTTCGTCGCCGTCGAGCACCCCGAACTCGGCATCGGATACGACATCTGGGTCGGCGGCGCGCTCGCTGCGGTGCCCCGGCTGGGCGAGCGTCTCGGCGCTTTCGTCGCCCCGGAACGGGTCGGCGAGGTGTGGCACGGCGTCACGCAGATCTTCCGCGACTACGGCTACCGCCGGCTGCGCAACAAAGCCCGGCTGAAGTTCCTCCTCGCCGACTGGGGCGTGGAGCGGTTCCGCGAGGTGCTGGAGAACGAGTACCTCGACGCTCCGCTGCCGGACGGCCCCGCCGCTCCGACGCCCACCACGATCGGCGACCACGTCGGCATCCACCGGCAGAAGGACGGCCGCTTCTACGTCGGCGCGGCTCCTCTGGTGGGCCGGGTCTCCGGCACGACGCTGACCGCGCTGGCCGATCTGGCGGAGGTGCACGGATCCCGGCGCGTCCGCACCACCCCTCACCAGAAGCTGCTCGTGCTGGACGTGCCGGAGGACGAGGTCGACTCCCTCGTCGCGGGGCTCGACACGATCGGGCTCTCGGCGCGGCCCAGCCTGTTCCGCCGCGGGACGATCGCCTGCACCGGCATCGAGTACTGCAAGCTCGCCATCGTCGAGACCAAGGTCAACGCCGCTCAGGCGATCGCGCAGCTCGAGGAGCGCCTCGGCGCACTCGAGCCCGAGATCGGCCGACCGATCACGCTGCACGTGAACGGATGCCCGAACTCCTGCGCCCGCATCCAGGTGGCCGACATCGGGTTGAAGGGCCAGCTGGTGACCATCGACGGCGAGCAGGTACCCGGCTATCAGGTGCACCTCGGCGGCGGTCTCGCCGGGGTCGGTCGCGGGGAGGCCGGGCTCGGCCGCACCGTCCGAGGCCTGAAGGTGCCGGCCGACGGAATCGCCGACTACGCCGAGCGCGTCATCCGCCGCTACCTCGCCGATCGTGACGGTGCGGACGAGACATTCGCGAGCTGGGCGCACCGCGCCGACGAGGAGGCGCTGCAATGAGCGTCAGCCTCGCCCCACGCGTGCAGGTCAGACGAAGCAGGGAGGATCTCGCCGCGCTCGCCGAGCAGGGCAATGCCGAGCTCGGCAGTCTGACCGACCACGAGGCATCCGCCGCGGAGGTCGTCGCCTGGGTGGCACGGAACTTCGGAGCAGAGGCTGCGGCCGTGGCGTGCTCGATGGCGGATGCCGCCCTGCCGCACCTCGTCGCCGAGCAGCTGCCCGGCGTGGACGTGCTGTTCCTCGACACCGGATACCACTTCACCGAGACGTACGCCACGCGTGACGAGGTGGCCCGCGCCCTGGACGTGCGCATCGTGGATGTCACACCCGAGCAGACCGTCGCCGAGCAGGACAGCGAGTTCGGCGCGAAGCTGTTCGAGCGCGACGCGGCCCTGTGCTGCGCGCGACGTAAGGTCGCCCCGCTGCAGGAGGCCCTCGGCGGCTACGAGCTGTGGTTCACCGGCGTGCGCCGGGACGAGGCGCCCACCCGCACGAACACCCCGCTGGTGACCTTCGACGAGCGCAACGGGCTGGTCAAGGTGAATCCCGTCGCCGCGTGGAGCTTCGACGACGTGCTCGCATACGCCGCGGAGCACAAGGCGCCGGTCAACCTCCTGGTCGGCTTCGGCTACCCGTCGATCGGATGCCAGCCGTGCACCAAGCCGGTCGCCGCCGGCGAAGACCCCCGCTCCGGCCGCTGGGCCGGGCAGGCGAAGACAGAATGCGGGCTTCACGTATGAGCACCATCACCACCCACCCGGCGGATCCCGAGCGTCTGTCCGGACTCAGCGCCCTCGACCTGCTCGAGGCCGAGGCGATCCACATCATCCGCGAGGTCGTCGCCGAGTTCGAACGCCCTGTGCTGCTGTTCTCCGGCGGTAAGGACTCCGTGCTCGTGCTGCATCTGGCCGCGAAGGCGTTCGCTCCTGGCCGGGTGCCGTTCCCCGTGCTGCACGTCGACACCGGGCACAACTTCCCCGAGGTGATCGCGTTCCGCGACGAGACGGTCCGCCGGCTCGGTCTCACGCTCGAGGTCGCCAGGGTGCAGGACTACATCGACGACGGCCGCCTGGCCGAGCGCCCCGACGGCACCCGCAACCCGCTGCAGACCCAGCCGCTGTTGGACGCGATCTCGCTCGGACGGCACGACGCCGTCTTCGGCGGCGCTCGCCGCGACGAGGACAAGGCCCGCGCCAAGGAGCGCATCATCTCGCTGCGCGACGAGTTCGGGCAGTGGGATCCGCGCAACCAGCGCCCCGAGCTGTGGACCCTGTACAACGGCCGGCATCTGCCAGGTCAGCACGTGCGCGCGTTCCCGATCTCGAACTGGACGGAACTCGACGTGTGGCGCTACCTCGAGCGCGAGAGCATCGCGCTGCCGCCGCTGTACTTCGCGCACGAGCGGGACGTGTTCCGCCGCGACGGCATGTGGCGCGCGGTGGGCGAGGTCTCGCAGCCCCGCCCCGACGAGCAGGTCGAGCGTCGCGTGGTGCGGTACCGCACGGTCGGGGACATGAGCTGCACGGGCGCCGTGGAATCGGATGCTGCGGATGCCGCATCCGTCGTCGCCGAGGTCGCCCGCTCCACGATCACCGAGCGCGGAGCGACCAGGGCGGACGACCGCATCAGCGAGGCCGCCATGGAGGATCGCAAGAAGGACGGGTACTTCTGATGAGCATCGACAACGTGACCGAACGTCCTTCGTCTCGCTCCGCTCGCTCAGGAGCCGCGGAGGGGGGACTTCTTCCGGGTCCTGAGCGAGGAGCGCAGCGACGAGACGAAGGGCGTGCCACCCTGTTCCGGTTCGCGACCGCGGGATCGGTCGACGACGGCAAGTCGACGCTGGTCGGCCGGCTGCTCCACGACGCGAAGGCGATCCTCGCCGACCAGCTCGAGCAGGTGCAGGCCACCAGCCGCCAGCGCGGTTTCGCGCACGGCGACTTCGACTTCGCACTTCTCACCGACGGCCTGCGCGCCGAGCGCGAGCAGGGCATCACGATCGACGTCGCGTACCGGTACTTCGCGACCGACCGGCGCAGCTTCATCCTGGCCGACTGCCCCGGGCACGTGCAGTACACCCGCAACATGGTCACCGGCGCCGCGACAGCCGATGCAGTGGTCGTGCTCGTCGACGCGCGCAAGGGCATCGTGGAGCAGACCCGCCGGCACCTCGCGGTCGTCTCGCTGCTGCGCGTTCCGCACGTGATCATCGCGGTGAACAAGATCGACCTGATCGACTTCGACGAGGACCGCTTCCTCGAGATCGAGCTCGAGGCGGAGCGCGTGGCCGAGCAGCTCGGGCTGCGCGGGATCCATGTGCTGCCGGTCTCCGCGCTCGAGGGCGACAACGTCGTGGAGCGCTCCGAGCGCACCCCGTGGTTCAACGGCGACACTCTCATCCAACTGCTCGAGACGCTGCCCAGCGCCGATGAGGCCGATGCCGTGGCATCCGATCTCCGCCTGCCGGTGCAGCTCGTGCTGCGGCCGCAGGGCGGGCTGTCGCCCGAGATCCCGAACCCCGAGCGCTACCGCGACTTCCGCGGTTTCGCGGGGCGCATCTCGTCGGGGCAGGTGGCGGTCGGTGACCGCGTCGAGGTGTTCCCCGGCGGGCACCGCACGACCGTCACCGGCGTCTTCGTCGCCGGTGAGAGAGCGGATGCCGCGGCTGCGCCGCAGTCGGTCACCCTGACGCTGGCACACGAGCTGGATGCCGCGCGCGGCTCGGTCATCACGGCCGCCGGCACCGCCCCGGACGGGCAGCGCGAGGCCGTCGTCGAACTGTTCCAGCTGGACCAGCGCGAGGTCATCGCCGGCGCGAAGGTGCTCGCCAAGCACGGCACCGCGACCGTGCAGGCGCTGATCGCCGAGGTGCTCGACCGCCGCGACCTGGAGACGCTGGCACACGAGCCGGCATCCGTGCTGGCCGTGAACGAGATCGGGCGGGTGCGGCTGCGGTTCGCGGCCGAGCTGCCGCTCGAGCCGTACACGACCGATCGCGCGGGCGGCTCGCTCGTGCTCATCCACCCGGGCGACGGGGCGACGCTGGCCGCCGCGACCGTCGTCGTCTGAACCCGACATCACCCCGCAACACCTATGCCGAGGAGGCGAAAACCGTGAAGAATGCTCGCAAGACCACCGCTCTGACCGCCCTGGGACTGGCCGTCATGATGCTCGCGGGCTGCGCCGCGGCATCCGCCGATCAGAGCTCGACCAAGAAGGATGACCTCGCCGAGCTGCGTCTGGGCTACTTCGCCAACGTGACCCATGCACCCGCGCTGGTCGGCGTCTCGGAGGGCATCCTCCAGGACGAGCTGGGCGACACGAAGCTGAAGACCGAGGTGTTCAACGCCGGGCCCGCCGCGGTCGAGGCACTCTCGGCGGGCGCGATCGACGCCGCCTACATCGGCCCGAACCCGGCGATCAACACGTTCATCCAGTCCGGCGGGGAGTCGGCGAACGTCATCGCCGGTGCGACATCCGGGGGCGCCGCGCTGGTGGTGAGCGACAAGATCTCGGATGTCTCGGACCTGAAGGGCAAGACCCTCGCGACCCCGCAACTGGGCAATACGCAGGATGTCGCTCTGCGCAGCTGGCTGGCCGATGAGGGGCTGAAGACCTCGGTCTCGGGCGGCGGCGACGTGAACATCACACCCACGGAGAACGCGCAGACGCTCACGCTGTTCCAGGACGGCAAGGTCGACGGAGCCTGGCTGCCCGAGCCCTGGGTCTCGCGGCTCGTGGTCGACGCCGGCGCGAAGGTGCTGGTCGACGAGAAGGATCTCTGGAAGGACGGGAACTTCCCCACCACGGTGCTGCTGGTGCGCAAGGACTTCGCGAAGGAGCATCCGGAAGCGGTCGACGAGCTGCTCGCCGGGCACATCGCCTCGGTGCAGTGGCTCGACGACAACCCCGACAAGGCGCCGGCCGTGATCAACGGCGCGCTGGAGGATGCCACCGGCAAGGGCCTTTCGGACGAGGTGCTCGCTCGCGCGCTGCAGAACGTGACCTTCACGGTCGACCCGCATGCGGAGACCTTCGAGAAGCTCGTCAGCAACGGGCTGGCCGCCGGCACGCAGAAGAAGGGGTCGATCGACGGACTGTTCGACCTGCGAGCGCTGAACGCGCAGCTGAAGAAGGACGGCCAGGAGCCGGTCTCGGCAGCGGGACTCGGAGAGGACTGATGAGCGCGCTCACCGAGGAGGCCGCACGGGAACAGGCGCGGTCCGCCGCGCCGGCGGGCCGGCTGACGCCGAGCTTCGACTTCGCCGCGCCGGCGCCGTCGCCCGCTCCCGTCGTCGCCCCCTCGGTGCGCGTCTCGCACGTCACCAAGCGGTACGGCGCGGGTCCGGTGGTGCTCGACGACATCTCGCTGGACATCGCGCCCGGCGAGTTCGTCTGCCTGCTCGGAGCATCCGGCTGCGGCAAGTCGACGCTGCTGAACCTGATCGCCGGGCTCGAGCCGGCGACTGCGGGCAAGATCTCCACGCCCGAGTCGGGCGCTGCGGTCATGTTCCAGGACTCCGCGCTGATGCCCTGGCTCACCGCCCGCAAGAACGTCGAGCTGGCACTGCGGCTGCGCGGCCTGCCGCGCGGCGAGCGGCGTGAAGAGGCCGAGCGGCTGCTCGGCACCGTGAACCTCACCGAGGCGGCCGACAAGCGCCCGCACGAGCTCTCCGGCGGGATGCGGCAGCGCGTGGCGCTCGCCCGCGCCCTGGCCCAGGACCGCTCTGTGCTGCTGATGGACGAGCCCTTCGCTGCGCTGGACGCCATCACACGCGACCTCCTGCACGAGGAGCTGGAGCGGGTCTGGCGCGCCACCGGACGGACGATCGTGTTCGTGACGCACAACGTGCGCGAGGCGGCGCGACTGGGCCAGCGGGTCATCCTGCTCTCCAGCCGCCCCGGCCGCATCGCGGGGGAGTGGCGCATCCGCAACACCAGCGGACGCCGCATCGAGTCGCCCGAGGTGGCCGCGCTGGCCACCGAGATCACCGCCGAGCTGCGGAAGGAGATCGCCCGCAATGCCTCCTGAAGTTTCTGCTGAGACCAAGGACGAGCTGTCGGCGCTCTCCGCCGGTCTCGACCGCCTGCAGTCCGACGAGGTGCAGCGCCCGTCCGTCGTGCGCGAGGTCCTCTCGAAGGCGCTGCCCCCGGTCATCCTGCTGCTGGTGCTGCTCGCGGCCTGGCAGCTGTACGTCACGCTCGCGAACCCGCGGCCCGACAAGGCGCCGAGCCCGGCGCAGGTCGTGGCGGCGCTCGGCGACGCGTGGGCGTCCGGCCGTCTGCAGGAAGCGCTGGTGACCAGTCTCGAGCGGGGTGTCATCGGCTTCCTCATCGCGATCCTCGTCGGCACGCCGCTCGGCCTGCTGCTGGCAGAGGTCAGGCCGCTTCGCCGCGCCGCCGGTCCGCTGATCTCAGGTCTGCAGGTGCTGCCCTCGGTCGCCTGGGTTCCCGCGGCGATCATCTGGTTCGGGCTCTCCGACGCGACGGTCTACTTCGTCATCCTGATGGGAGCCATCCCCTCGATCGTGAACGGCCTGCTCTCCGGAGTCGACCAGGTGCCGCCGCAGCTGCGCAGGGTGGGAACCGTCCTCGGCGCGAGCCGCTGGCAGCTCGCCACCGAGGTGGTGCTGCCGGCGTCCCTGCCCGGGTACGTCGCGGGCCTCAAGCAGGGCTGGGCGTTCTCGTGGCGGTCGCTGATGGCCGCCGAGATCATCGCGACCGGTGGATCGATCGGCTTCGGCCTCGGTGCCATGCTGCAGCAGTCCCGTGAGCTCGTCGATCTGGCTGCGGTGCTCGGCACGATCCTGCTGATCCTCGCGATCGGAATCCTCATCGAACTCGTGATCTTCGGCCCCCTGGAGCGGCGGATGCTGCGCAGCCGGGGCCTCATCCTGGGAGGTGCCAAGTGACCGGACGCGTCACCCTCGTCGGAGCGGGCCCAGGCGATGCCGGGCTGCTCACCCTGCGCGGTCTGCGGGCCCTGCAGCGGGCCGACGTCATCGTCGCCGACCGCCTCGGTGCCCGCGCCGTGCTGGAGCAGCTCGCGGCCGAAGGCTTCGAACTCACCGCCGACGTGGTCGACGTCGGAAAGCTGCCGGGGCACCACAAGGTGCCGCAGGACGGCATCAACGCGCTGCTCGTGCAGGAGGCGAAGGCTGGACGGAACGTCGTGCGCCTGAAGGGCGGCGACCCGTTCGTGCTCGGCCGCGGCCGGGAGGAGCAACTGCACTGCGAGGCCGCCGGAGTGCCTGTCGAGGTCGTCGCCGGAGTCACCAGTGCGATCTCCGTGCCGGCCGCCGCCGGCATCCCTGTGACGCATCGCGGTGTCGCGGCATCCTTCACCGTCGTCAGCGCGCACGACCAGATCCAGCACCTGCCCGGCGGAGCCGACCACACCGTGATCTTGCTGATGGGCGTGAACACGCTCGGCCACTCCGCGCACGTGCTCGCCGCAGGCGAGCGTGGCGCGGACTGCCCGGTCGCGATCGTCGAGGACGGCTACGGCGAGGGCCAGCGCGTGACGATCGGCACGCTCGGCACGATCGCGCACCTCGCCGCCGCGCGGCAGGTGCGCTCACCCGCGGTCGTCGTCGTCGGCGACGTCGTGCGGCTGAGCCCGGATGCCGCAGCCGCGGCCCCGCACTGGACCGACGCGCTGCTCACCCTCTCCTCACTCTGAGTACGAAAGAACCACCATGACCTCTCCTCTGCACCTCCGTGTCGCGATCGTGGGATCGGGCCCGGCCGGCATCTACGCCGGGAACCTGCTGGCGAAGGCCGTCTCCGAGCGCGGCGGCAGCGTCGAGATCGACCTGTTCGAGTCGCTGCCCGCGCCCTACGGCCTGATCCGCTACGGCGTGGCCCCCGATCACCCGCGCATCAAGGGGATCGTCACCTCGCTGCACGACATGCTGGACGCCACGGCAGACACTTCGTCAGGCTCAGTGTCCGGAGAGCGCCGCACCATCCGCTTCATCGGCAACGTCGAGGTGGGCAAGGACCTCGGTCTCGACGAGCTGCGCGAGCGCTACCACGCCGTCATCCTCGCGACCGGTGCGATCCGCGACGCCGAGCTGGACGTGCCCGGCGTGGACCTGCCCGGCTCTTTCGGCGCCGCCGACTTCGTCGCCTGGTTCGACGGGCATCCGGATGTCGCGCGCACCTGGCCGCTGGATGCGACATCGGCGGCCGTCATCGGCAACGGCAACGTCGCGCTCGATGTGGCGCGCGTGCTCGCCAAGCACGGCGAGGACCAGCGCAGCACCGACGTGCCGGACAACGTGCTGGAGGGCCTGGAGTCGTCCGCGATCACCGACGTGCACGTGTTCGGGCGTCGGGGCCCGGCCGACATCAAGTTCACGCCCATCGAGCTGCGCGAGCTCGGCGAGGTGCGCGACGTCGACATCGTGCTGCACGACGAGGACTTCGAGGGCGTCGACCCGGCATCCGCGTCGAACAACCAGCTGAAGGTCATGCTGCGCACGCTGAACGGCTGGCGAGACCGCGAGGTCGGCGCGGCGAGCCGCCGGCTGCACCTGCACTTCTGGCAGCGTCCGGTGCAGATCACCGGCGACGACCGGGTGGAGGGCATCCGGTTCGAGCGCACCCGCATCGAGGACGGGCAGCTGGTGGGCACCGGCGAGTTCCGCGACTACGACGTGCAGGCGGTCTACCGCGCGGTCGGCTACTACGGCACGCGCGTCGAGGGGGCGCCCTTCGACGAGCGTCGGGGCGTGGTGCCGAACGACGCCGGCCGCGTCGACGGCGAGCCCGGACTCTACGCCACCGGCTGGATCAAGCGCGGCCCGGTCGGCCTGATCGGCGCGACCAAGTCGGACGCGCTGGAGACCATCACGAACGTCGTGGCCGACGCCGAGGCGGGGGCGCTCACGGCGATCGAGGTCGACACCGACATCCTCGATCTGCTCGACGAGCGCGACACCGAGTACACCACCTGGGACGGCTGGGTGGCGCTGGACGCGCACGAGCGGCACCTCGGCGAGACGCACCGGCATGCCCGCGAGCGGGTCAAGGTCGTGCCGCGCGAGGAGCAGGTCGCCGTCTCGCGCGACGGGGCTCTCGTCCGATGACCTATGTGATCGCCCTGCCCTGTGTCGATGTGAAGGACCGTGCCTGCGTCGACGAGTGCCCGGTGGACTGCATCTACGAGGGCGAGCGCTCGCTGTACATCCACCCGGACGAGTGCGTGGATTGCGGCGCCTGCGAGCCGGTGTGCCCGGTCGAGGCGATCTACTACGAGGACGACCTGCCCGACGAGTGGCAGGACTATTACAAGGCCAACGTCGAGTTCTTCGACGAGATCGGCTCGCCCGGCGGCGCGGCCGGCGCGGGGGTGTACCACTTCGACCACCCGGTCATCGCCGCCCTCCCGGTCCCTGAGCCTGACGAAGGGCAGGGAGAAGGCCATGACTGACGAACCCTACGACGTGCTGATCGTCGGCGGGGGACCGGCCGGTCTCTCCGCCGCGCTCAACCTCGGCCGCGCGCTGATGCGGGTGCTGCTGGTCGACGCCGACCGTCCGCGCAACGCCGCCACGCTCGTCTCGCACGGCTTCCTCACCCGCGACGGCGTTCCGCCGCATGAGCTGCGCCGCATCGCCCGCGAGGAGCTCGCCGGGTACTCGAATGTCGAGGTGCGCACCCGGCAGCGGGTGTTCGGCATCGACGAGACGGATGCCGGGTTCTCGGCATCTCTGGGCCGCCGCTCCCCGGAGGAGACGGTGACCGCGCGGGCCGTGCTGCTGGCATCCGGTCTGCGCGAGACCCTGCCCGACGTGCCGAACCTGCGCGGCTTCTACGGTGTCAGCCTGTTCAGCTGCGTCGCGTGCGACGCGTGGGACCTGCGCGGCCGCCGGCTCGCGCTGATCGGCGAGAGCGCCGATCTGGCGGCCCGTGCCCGCCTGATCTCGCGGTGGACCGACGCGCTGACCGTGTTCACGCACGGATCCGACGCGATCGCGCCCGACGAGGAGGCCGAGCTGCTCGCGCAGGGGATCGCCGTCGAGCGCGCCCCGATCACGGAGCTGCGCGGGGAGAAGGGCGTGATCACCGGCATCCGTCTCGAAGGCGGCGCCGAGCACGCGATCGACGGCGGCTTCGTGCAGCCGTGCTGGGATGCCGAGCTCGGCTACCTGCAGGGGCTCGCGCCGGATGCCGACGAGGCGGGGCACCTGGTCGTCGATCGCTCAGGCCGCACCTCGCGCGCCGGCGTCTACGCTGCGGGCGACATCGCCTCTCCCGGTCCGCAGCAGCTCATGGTCGCGGCCGGTGCGGGTGCCAGGGTCGCGGCGGTCATCGTGCACGACGCGGTCGGCATCACGACGACGCACTGAGTCTGGTCAGTACTCGCCCTTGACCACGAAGTACGAGCCTCGGATGGTGCCCGCCAGCTTGGACTTCTGACGGGCGAACTTGAACTCGCCCAGCTCGTCGGGAACGTCCATCCCGTCGGAGAGCTTGAAGCCGACGGCGCGCTTGCCGCCCTCGGCGAGCTCGTAGAGCAGGTTGATCGCGAGTCCCGATTCGTAGAACACGTACGACCAGCGGATGCTGGGCACATCGGGCTCGGCGACCTCGAGTGCGGGGGAGGCGATGACGATGCCGCGCTCCTCGGCGAGCACGCGGGTGACGAGGTCGAGGATCTCGGCTCCCTCGGATGCGGGGACGGTGGTGAAGTCCACGTCGTACTTGTTGTGGAAGTAGCGCGCCTCGTTGGCGCGCAGACCGGCGAGGGCCTCGGCGACGGGCGAGGACTCCAGGCCCACGGTGGACACGTTCACGAAATCGACGACGTAGGACATGGGCTCAGTCTGGCACCGCGGAGGACCATTTCGCCCGGCGACTTCCGATCTGCTGGTCAGGAAGCGGCGTAACGGGCCTCGATGGTCCGAGCGGCCTCCTCGATGGCCTGCTCGCGCTCATCGTCCGTCATCGACCAGGTGCCGTGGACGAGGCGAGGCCAGAAGATCGATGACGCGATCATTCCGAGGAACTGGGCGGATGCGGTGTCGGGGTCGTCGATCTCCGCGACTCCCGTCGCGTGCGCGTCGCGGAGGTAGCGCGCCAGCGCCTTGAGCACCGGCAGCGTCCCGAAGTCGAAGGTGCGGGTCCGCAGCTCGGGGAACCTGGGTGACTCGGCGATCACCGTCCGCATCAGCGCGGTCATCTCGGGTCGCATCAGGAGGTCGCCGTATGCCCGGCCGAGCATCACGAGTCCGGCGCGGAAGTCGTCCGTGGGGACGTCGAGGGGAACCAGGTCGGGCGTCGAGCCCGCTGCGAGCACGGTCGCTTCGAACAGTTCCGCCTTGGTGGGGAACTGCTTGAACAGCGTGGCCTTCGAGACGCCCGCCTCCTGAGCGATGCGCGCGAGCGAGGTGCGGTCGTAGCCGTTCTCCAGGAACAGGGCGGCACCGGCGGCGAGTACCGACTGGCGGTTCGCCTCGGCCATCGCGCGATGGTAAGCGGAGTCGCCGCGGGTCATGCGACCAGTATCCCATAGAGGTGGGTGCATTGACTTACCTCTTGGTCGACCGTACGGTGTAGAGGTGAGTCAACAGACTCACCTCTGACGAAGGAGCAGCAATGGCCACCGTGATCGTCCACGCCACCGTCACCCTCGACGGATACCTCGCAGACCCGGACGGCCGGGTCGACTGGATGTTCGGCAGGCCATCTGCACCCGAGGACGACGCGGTCGTGGAACGGGTCATGAGCCGTATCGGAGCAGTCGTCGGGGGTGCGAACAAGACCCGGACCATCGAGGACGGCGAACTCCCGTACGGCGGCATGCTGAAGGTGCCGGTCTATCTGATGACCCACAGCGAGCATGAGCCGATCCACCACGAGGGAACCACGTACACCTTCGTCGTCGATGACATCGGGGAGGCGGTGGCGCAGGCCTCACGGGCCGCGGGCGACGACTGGGTCAGCCTGCTCGGCGGCAGCATCTCGCGCCAGTGCCTGCGACTCGGGCTCGTCGATGAGCTGCATCTGGACATCGCTCCGGTACTGCTCGGCAGCGGCATCTCCCTGTTCGAGGGTCTGGGTCAGCGGATCGAACTCGAGCGCCTCGAGACCTCCGCATACGCGAGCGAGACGCACCTTCGTTACCGAGTGCTCCGGTAGGGCCTCGTCGCGGTCGGACCTGGCGTGGCGAGGCGCGCGGCCGGTAACGTCGGCGGGTGTCTCCGCGCCGTCCGGCCGGAGGACGAGGACAGAGGAGTTCCATGGTCTCGCGCATCGACGCCATCAACATCACCGCCCGCGATCACGAGTCGCTGGGGGCCTTCTGGCAGCAGCTGCTCGCGCTGCAGGAGGACCCGCACAACCCGAACAATCCCGGTGACCCGGTGACGGTGCTCCTCACCGGACCGATCGAGGTGCGGTTCGAGTTCCAGCCGGTCGACGAGGGCAAGGAGTTCGCGCCGCGCATCCACTTCGACCTGAATCCGGTCGGCAGCACCCGCGACGAGGAGGTCGAGCGGCTGCAGGAGCTGGGGGCCACCGTGGTCGCCGACCGCCGTCGAGACAACGGCAGCGGCTACGTCACGATGAGCGACGTCGACGGCAACCAGTTCTGCATCCAGCGCAGCCCCGAAGAGGTCGCTGCCACCGGACACTGACCGAGGCCTCGCGCGACGGTCCGGGGCGGAGTACGGTCTGACCGCATGGGCGCGACCTACCACTTCGTGACCACGTTCCGCGTGGCCGGCGACCCGGTGCGGGTGTGGGAGGTGCTCAGCGATGTCACCGGATGGGCGCGCTGGTGGCCCGAGCTCGAGCGCGTCGAGGTCATCGCCGGTCCGGATGGTGCTGCGGAGGTCGGGTCGGCGCATCGGCACACGATCCGCACGCCCCTCGGCTACCGGCTGAGGTACGAGATCGAGATCACGGCACTCGACCGGATGCGATCCGTGGATGCCGCGGTGCGCGGCGAGCTCGCCGGGCGCGGCCGGGCGGCCGTCGGCGCGGCATCCGACGAGGAGGCGACCATCTGGTTCGCGTGGCTCGTCGAGACGACCAAACCGTGGATGCGTCGGCTGTCGCCGGTCGCCCGTCCGGCGTTCACCTGGGCGCATCACCGGCTGATGGCGGACTTCGGGTCCGGGTTCGCGGCGGCGGCCGGCGCACGGCTCCTCTCGATAGCGCACCTCGAGGTCCGGCCGGGGGAGCCGGGGTTCCTGGTCATGCCGGAGGTTCCGGCATGACGCGAAAGGCAGACCGGGATAGTCTCCGGCCATGATGTCCAGAACGGTGATCGCGACGGCGGCGCTGGTGCGCGACGGGCGGATGCTGCTGGTGCACCGGCATCCGCGACGTGACACGCACCCCGATCGCTGGGCGCTTCCCGGCGGGCACGTCGAACCGGGCGAGCGGCCCGACGAGGCCGTTGTGCGGGAGTGCCTCGAGGAGCTCGGCGTGCGCATCCGCGACCCGAGACCGATCCCGATGACCGTCGACCATCCTGGCGTCGACACGTACGCCTTCCTCACCACGGCGTGGGACGGCGAGCCTGCGAACACGGAACCGGACGAGCACGACGACCTGCGATGGTTCCGCCCCGACGAACTCGCGGGGCTGCGCCTGGCGCATCCGGAATCGCTCGCCGACCTCGTCGCCGCGGTCGCGACGGCGGAGGGATGACCATGCTGCGAGTCGGGTTCCTCGGCGACGGACACATCAGCGGTGTGCTCCGCCGCACGGTCGAGGAGACGCGCCCCTACCGGGTGGCCGGCACCTTCGGCCGCGATGGCGTGCTGCCGGGGCCTGCCGAGATCGACGTGATCGTGGAGGCCGCGACGCAGCAGGCGGTCCGCGAGCGCGTGCCAGGGCTGCTCGCAGCCGGGACCGACGTGATCCTGCTGTCGGTCGGGGCGCTCGCCGAACCCGCGCTGCGCGCGGAGCTGCTCCATCGTCCGTCCCCCGGGCGAGGCAGGCTCATCGTCTGCACTGGCGCGATCGGCGGTCTCGATCAGGTCAGGGCGCTGCGCGCCGCCGGCCCGCTGCGGACCGTCTCGATAGAGAGCCGCAAACTGCCGGCGACACTCCTCCAGCCTTGGATGCCCGAGGAGCTGCAGGCCGCGCTGCGCGACGGCGGCACCGAGATCGTGCTCGCGGACGGGCCCGCCGGCGAGGTGGCGCAGCGGTTCCCGGCATCCGCCAACGTCGCCGCCGCACTCGCGCTCGCCGCGGATGCCTGGGGCTTCGCCACGGCACGGATCGTCGCCGACCCCGCCGCCGACCCGACCCGGCATGAGGTCCACGCCGCCGGCGACCTCGGCGAGGTGCGGGCGGTCGTCGAGAATGCGCCCTCGTCCGAACGCCCGCGGTCCAGCGCCGTGGTCGCCTGGGCGGCGCTGCGCGCGCTGGACGACTATGCCCGGCTGCGTGGATTCCCCACCGTCTCGGGTGCGGCTTTCCTCTGAGAGCCGCCTTGCTCAGGCCGCCTCGAGTGCTCCGATGCGGGACTCGAGGGCGGCGCCGACGGCCGTGAGCTCGTCGGCGTAGCGTGCGATGACTGCGTCGGGGGCGCCGAGGTGCCAGTCGGTGGTGTAATCCTCGCGTTGGATCACGAGCTGCGGCTGCTCGTCGGTGAGGTCCATGCGGATGAACTCGAGCACCTCGCGCAGTTGCTTGGCCGCCTTCGGGCCACCGTGCCCGCCGTAGCTGATGATCGCGGCGGGGCGATCCTGCCACTCGGCGAAGATGTAGTCGATGGCGTTCTTCAGTGCGGCCGGGTAGCCGGCGTTGTACTGCGGTGTGAGGAACACGATCGCGTCGGATGCCCGGATCTCCTCAGCCCAGGCCAGCGTGTGCGGGTTGGCGTACTGGTTCATGCCGGCCATGAGCGGCTCGTCGAGCATCGGCAGGTCGATCTCGCGCAGGTCGAGGATGCGGACGTCGGCGGATGTCGATCCCCTGAGCACCTCTGCGATCGAGTCTGCGAGCTGACGACCGATCCGGACCGGGCGGGCGCTGCCCACGATGATGCTGATCCTCGGCTGGGTTTCCGACATGGCGTGACCTTTCTGGCTAGTGATTGATATGTCAACTCGAAGAGCGGTCGCGGTATTCCGTGGGATGCGGGGTCGGGAATCGTTGACGCGCAGAGATGTGAGCGCTAACATCGCAGAACGACGGAATCTGATTGTTGCAATGATAAAACGTCAAATGCATGCACAAAGGCGTGAATCGGCTCGGACTGGGGACCTGGCGGGAACGCTCTCGGAACAGTTCAAGGAGCCGGAACACATGAAGCACACCGTGAGAGCCGGGGGTCTGCTCGTCGGAGCGGCTGTCGTCGTCGGACTCGTCGTCGCCCCGGGCGTCGCCCAGGCGCAATGGGCCGACGTGCACTACGTCGACGCCGCGGCGGGAGACGACAGCAACAGCGGCACGTCGCCCGGAGAGGCCTGGGCGTCACTCGATCGGGTCAACCAGGAGGCCTTCACGCCGGGTGATGAGATCCTGTTCCGCTCCGGGGAGACATGGACCGGAGCACTGTCGCCCAAGGGATCCGGCGCGCCAGGATCCCCGATCGTCGTCGGCAGCTACGGCACCGGCGAGAAGCCGCTCCTCCAGGGCGAAGGACGAGTCGAGAGTGTTGTGCACCTGTACAACCAGGAGTACTGGGACATCGGCGGTCTCGAGATCACCAATCACGGGGCCGCACCGGCCACGGCGCCGCGCCGTGGCATCCACGTCCAGGGTGAGGACGTCGGCGTCGGGGCGCAGACGGACCTGTCAAAGGTCTCGACGCTGACCGGCATCCGTCTTCACGACCTCTACATCCACGACGTGAACGGCGAGGACAAGAAGGACGGCGGCGGCAGCGCCGGCATCCAGGTCAGCGTGAAGATCGCCGGGCTCGACGACCAGAACCACCCGGCACCGGATGCCGCGCACCAGCGCACCCGCTTCGACAAGGTCACGATCGAGGACAACGTCATCGAGAACGTATCCCGTTCGGGCATCATCACCTGGAGCGACTGGAAGAACCGCCCGGAGCTCGGCGACGGCATCGGGTACGGCGAGAGCGCGCTCACGCCGTTCACCCCGTTCACGAATGTGGTGATCCGCGGCAACGACCTCGCGCACATCGGCGGCGACGGCATCGTGCCGCACATGACGAAGGACGCGCTCGTCGAGCGCAACACCCTCGCCGGGTTCAACGAGACCTCGACCGGCTACAACGTCGGCATGTGGACCTGGGACGGCGACGGCACGCTCTACCAGCGCAACGAGGTCTCCGGCGGCCACTCCACCAGGGACGGCAACGCCTTCGACTTCGACCACGCCTCGCGGGGCATCGTCTACCAGTACAACTTCAGCCACGACAACGACGGCGGCGCGCTGCTGCTCTGCGCTGACGGCAGGGCGGGCGGCGTCTACGACGGGACCTTCCGGTACAACGTCAGCCAGAACGACCGGTACAAGCTGTTCACGATCTGCGGCGGGGCGAACCTCTACAACATGAAGATCCACAACAACGTCTTCTCCGTCGCGCCCGGGATGAGCACAGGCATCCTCGACGCGCAGGGCGGTCGCAACGACGTGACGCTGAGCAACAACATCTTCTACAACCTCGGAACCGGCGGCTACACCGCGAAGCCCGGGTGGACCTACGACAGCAACGTCTACTACGGCCCCGACGCGCCCTCGTCGTCGGTGATCCCGGATGCCCGCGCCCTGACATCCGACCCGATGCTCGTCGCGCCGGGAACGGCGACCGGCGTCGACGAGCTCGACGGCTACCGGCTGCTGAAGCAGTCTCCCGCCCTGCGCAGCGGAGCGAAGATCAACGGCGGCGAGCGCGACCCGTGGGGCGTCGTGATGCCCGGCGGCAAGCCCAACCGCGGCGTGTACGCCGGACCGGGAGAGCCCGCCCGCGGCTGAGCCGCGGGACGACGACTTCCTCCTGCCGGGTGATGCCACAAGGCTCCCCGGCAGGAGGATGCCAGCCCTCAGGCTCCTGCGGGCTCCAGCTTCGCCAACCGCAGCCAGGTCTCCACGACCGTGTCCGGGTTCAGCGACACCGACTCGATGCCCTGGCCGACCAGCCACTCCGCGAGCTCGGGGTGGTCGCTCGGGCCCTGACCGCAGATGCCGACGTACTTGCCGTGGCGGCGGCACGCCTCGATGGCCATCGACAGCAGCTTGAGCACGGCGGGGTCGCGCTCGTCGAAGGTGTCGGCGACGAGTGCGCTGTCCCGGTCGAGGCCGAGCGTCAGCTGGGTCATGTCGTTCGAGCCGATCGAGAAGCCGTCGAAGTGCTCGAGGTACTCGTCGGCGAGCAGCGCGTTGGTGGGCACCTCGCACATCATCACGACCCTCAGGCCGTTCTCCCCGCGGCGCAGCCCGTTCTGGGCGAGCAGCTCGACGACCGCCTGCCCTTCGGCGACGGTGCGCACGAACGGCACCATCACCTGCACGTTGGTGAGACCCATCTCGTCGCGCACGAACTTCAGCGCCTCGCACTCCATCTCGAAGCACTCGCGGAAGTCGGGGGACACGTAGCGCGAGGCGCCGCGGTACCCGATCATCGGGTTCTCCTCGTGCGGCTCGTAGCGCTCGCCGCCGAGCAGGTTGGCGTACTCGTTCGACTTGAAGTCGCTCATCCGCACGATCACCGGCTCCGGGGCGAACGCGGCGGCGAGCATCGAGACGCCCTCGACCACGCGCTGCACGAAGTAGTCCCGCGGCGACGGGTAGGCGGCGATCCGGGCATCCACCTGGCGGCGCAGGTCGTCGGGCAGGGTGTCGCGCTCGAGCAGCGCGCGCGGGTGGATGCCGATCTGACGGTTGATGATGAACTCCAGCCGTGCGAGGCCCACGCCGCGGTTGGGCAGACGTGAGAACGAGAAGGCCTGGTCGGGGGTGCCGACGTTCATCATGATCTTGACCGGCGATTCCGGCATCCGATCGAGCTCGGTCTCCTCCTCGCCGAAGGCGAGGATTCCGTCGTAGACGAAGCCGGTGTCGCCCTCGGCGCACGAGACCGTGACGGGCTGGCCGTCGCGAAGCGCCCGGGTCGCGTCGCCGGTGCCGACGACGGCCGGGATGCCGAGCTCGCGGGCGATGATCGCGGCGTGGCAGGTGCGGCCACCGCGGTTCGTGACGATGGCGGATGCCCGCTTCATGATCGGCTCCCAGTCGGGGTCGGTCATGTCGGCGACGAGCACGTCGCCGGTCTGGAATTCGCTCATCTGCGTGGCATCCCGCAGGATGCGCACCGGGCCGGCGCCGATGCGCTGTCCGATCGCGCGGCCCTCGGCCGCGACCGCGCCCTTCTCCTGCAGGCGGAACCGGTGGATGACGTTGGCGGATGCCCGGGACACGACGGTCTCGGGACGGGCCTGCAGGATGTACAGCTTCCCGTCGACGCCGTCCTTGCCCCACTCGATGTCCATCGGGCGGCCGTAGTGCTCCTCGATGATCAGCGCGTGCTGCGCGAGCTCGGTGAGCTCGGCATCCGTGATCGAGAACAGTACGCGCTGGTCGGCCGGCACGTCGACGAAGGCGGTGCTGGCGCCTGCCTGCTGGGAGTCGGTGTACCGCATGGCGACGGCCTTCTCGCCGACCGCGCGCTTGAGGATGGCGGGGCGTCCGGCGCGCAGCGCCGGCTTCGAGACGTAGAACTCGTCGGGGTTCACGGCGCCCTGCACGACTGCCTCGCCGAGGCCGTAGGAACTGGTCACGAACACGGCCTGGTCGAAGCCCGACTCGGTGTCGATGGTGAACATCACGCCGGATGCCCCGACGTCGGAGCGCACCATCCGCTGGACGCCCGCGGAGAGGGCGACCTCGTCGTGCTCGAAGTCCTGGTGCACGCGGTAGGCGATCGCGCGGTCGTTGTAGAGCGAGGCGTACACGCTGCGGATCGCGGCGATGATGTTGTCGATGCCGCCGACGTTGAGGAACGTCTCCTGCTGACCCGCGAACGAGGCGTCCGGCAGGTCCTCCGCGGTGGCGGAGGAGCGCACCGCCCAGGTGACGGTCTCGGGCTCGGCATCCGCCTGTACGAGGCGGTCGTAGGCCGTGCGGATGTCGGACTCGAGATCCTCCGGCAGCGGGTGCTCGGCGATCCAGGTGCGGATCTCGGTGCCGACCAGCGCGAGGCGGGTGACGTCCTCGACGTCGAGTCCGGCGATCGCGTCGCGGATGCGGCCGCGCAGGTCGCCGTGCTCGAGGAACCGCCGGTAGGCGTCGGCGGTGGTGGCGAAGCCGCCCGGTACGCGCACGCCGAGCTCGGAGAGATGGGAGATCATCTCGCCGAGGGAGGCGTTCTTGCCGCCGACCTGGGGGAGATCGGTCATGCCGATCTCGTCGAACCAGAGGATGTTGGTCATGAGGTGCTCTTTCGTCTGAAGGGTGATCAGCGGCGGAGGCCGAGGGTCTGCAGGATGACGGCGGACATCTCCTCGACGCTCTTCGTCGAGGAGTTCAGGAACGGGATGCTGTTGCGGGCGTAGAGCTTCTCGGCACGGCGGAGCTCGGTGGTGCACTGCGCGAGGCTGGAGTAGCGCGAGTCGGGGCGGCGCTCGTGCCGCACCTGGCTGAGACGCAGGGGAGTGGTCGTCAGACCGAAGCAGCGCGCGGCGTACTTCGCGATCAGCGGCGGCAGCCCCTCGGTGGGGAAGTCGTCGTCGGTGAGCGGGTAGTTGGCGACGAGCAGGCCGTACTGCAGGGCGAGGTACATGGTGGTCGGAGTCTTGCCGCAGCGGCTCGGCGCGACGATGATCACATCGGCCAGGTCGAGGGCGCGGGCGCTCTGGCCGTCGTCGTGCTCGATGGCGTACTCGACGGCGCGCATGCGGGCGAAGTACTCGGTGGTGTCGCCGAGCATGTGGAACTGGCCGAGCTGCTCGGAGGCGGTGGTGCCGAGCGCCTGCTCGAGCTCGCCGAGGTGCCCGCTGAGCAGGTCGATGTGCGTGGCGGGGACGGCGGTCACGACCGCACGGACGGCGGCGTTCTTCGCCGTGGTGAAGACGATCGGCTCGAGTCCGGAGGCGTCGTCGGCCGTGATCTGCCTGGCGACGCCTGCCGCAGCATCCACCGTGTCGACGAACGGGATCGTGTGCTTGCGGAACACGAACCCGGGGAAGTTCGCCAGCAGGGCGTTGCCGAGGGTCTCGGCGGTGATGCCGGTGCTGTCGGAGACGAAGTACGCCGAGCGCACCGGGTGGGTGGGCACGGCGGCGGCGGGGGTGGCGGCCATGCCACGACTCTAAGTGTGAGTCGAGGTGATCTTTCGTCAGATTCGGGGGTCAAGAAGTGGAGAATTTAACCGAACCGCAAAGGCTGTCGAAGACGCCGCCGCAGTTGGCAGGATGTCGGATGAGAGGGGGCGACGGCATGGCGGCATCCTGGTGGCGGAGGGCGCTGAGATCGATGCGCGAGACCTCGTGGGCGATCGACGCGAACGACGGCATCATCTCCACGGCCGGTCTGCTGCAGGGCTTCGCCGGCGCCGGCGCCGGCGACCGCCTGCTGCTCTTCACCGCAGTGGCCACCCTGATCGCCGGTGGTTTGAGCGCCGGCGGGGCGAAGTGGGCCGAGGTCGCCGCCGAGCGCGAGGAGGAGCAGCGCCTCGCTGCGCAGGAGCGCGATCAGCTGGCTGCCGATCCGAGGCACGAGCGCGAACTGCTCGCCGCGCACTGGGAGGAGCAGGGGCTGACTCGCGACCTCGCCGAGCAGGTCGCGGAGCAGCTCAGTGCGCACAACGCGCTGGCGGCCCAGCTCGACGCCGAGCACGGCATCGAGGAGCTGATGCCGCGGTCCGCGCCCGTGCTCCTGGGGCTGAGGACCATGCTCGCCTTCATGCTCGGGTCTGCGATCCCGCTGACCATCACCTTCGTCGCGCCGGTGGCGATCGAGGAGGCCGCGATCATCACCGCGGTCATCATCTCGCTGGTGCTGACGTCGCTGGTCGCTGCGGTCGTCGGACGGCTCTCGGCGAGAAGGATGCTGGTGCGCACGCTGGTCGTCGGGCTGGGGACGATGGGCGTCAGCTACGTCGCGGGGCTCGTGTTCTTCTAGGCGTGCAGTGCCGCCGGATCAGTGCCCGCGCGCCCAGGGTGAAGAACGCATTCCGATCGGCACGGCCGGGCTGCGCGACCGGTGACGCTATGCCGGGGGTGCGGTCGAGGAGCGCACGACGAGGCTGGTCGACAGCTCGGTGTGCGGTGCCACCGCGAGGCCGGCCCTGAGGCGGAGCAGCAGCTCGACCGCGACGTCGCCCATCTGCGCCAGCGGCTGACGGATCGTGGTGAGCGGGGGATCGGTCCACTGGGAGTGCGGCAGGTCGTCGAACCCGATCACCGAGATGTCTTCGGGGACGTGCAGGCCGTGCTCGCGGATCGCCCGGATCGCGCCGAGTGCGCTGTCGTCGCTGGCCGCGAAGATGGCGGTGGGCCGGGTCCCGCCGTCGAGCATCGCGCGCGTCGCGTCGTATCCGTTGGTGATCCCGTATCCGGATCGATCGACGAGGGCGGGATCCACCTGCTGACCCGCCTGCAGCATGGCCGCCTGGAAGCCGGCGAAACGGGCGATGGCGTTGTCCTGATGCAGTGGGCCGGTGATCGCGGCGACACGTCGGTGCCCGAGGCTGAGAAGGTGACTGGTCGCGTCGAACGCGCCCTGGAAGTTGGTCGCCGAGATCGAGGTCGTGCCGTCCGGAGCCCGGTGCAGGGGGTCGACGACGACCAGAGGGACTCCGCTGTCGGCCAGGTCGTTCCGCGCGTCCTCGCTCGGCACGGCGACGAAGCTCACGAGCCCGTCCGTGCCGCGTGCCATCGCCCTGCGGGCCCATCCGTCGCAGTCGTCGGGATCAGGGTCGACGGTGAGCACGAGGTCCTTGCCGTGACGTTGCGCGGAGGCCGCAGCGCCGCGGACGACGGTCTCCGCCCACGCGCCGTCCAGATTGACGATGCGCACGTCGAGGAGCCCGGTGCTGGAGCGCGCGCGAGGGCGGATCGTGAGGCCGTGCTTCAGCAGGGCGGCGGTGACGCGCTTCCGCGTCGCCGCCGAGACGTCCGGCCTCGCGTTCAGCACCTTGGAGACGGTGGGAACGGACACTCCGACCTCCGCGGCGATCTCCGCCAGTTGCGCGGCCATCTGGACACTCCCTCGGATTTTCCGAAAATTCTAGCGAACCGAGTGGCGAAAGTGTGACCTGAAGGTGGTCAACTTTCGCTGGACACTCGATGATCCTGACCCTATTCTCTTTCGTACACGGTCATCGAAATTTCGAAGGCATCTGTCGAAAACACAAAGGAGTGAGCATGCGCAGGTCGAGAGTTGCGACGGCCGCGGCGGTAGCCGTCGCCGCAGCCCTGGTACTCAGCGGTTGCGGACGCGCTGAGGACACCGGCACATCGGGAGCCGGCGGGGGCCCCGCCGCCGAGGGGAAAGCATCCGGTGAGATCCAGGTGTGGACCGCCGGCGGACACGCGGACAACCTCAAGAAGCTCGCGGCGACGTGGCTTAAGGAGAATCCGAAGGCGTCGCTGACCGTCACGGACGTGCCGTGGGACCAGGTCATCACGAAGCTCCAGACGGCCACTGCCGCGGGGAAGGGGCCGGACATCATCATGACCGGCGCTGATCAGACCGCCACCGCCATCGGTATGGGCGCGTTCGACCCGCTGCCCGACGGCGTCTACAAGGACAGCGACTTCTATCCCGCCGCGGTGGACTCCGTCACGGGCGACAAGAAGAAGCTGTACGCGATGCCGTGGTACGTGGAGACGCGGTTCCTCTTCTACCGCAAGGACATCGCGAACCAGCTCGGCCTCTCGGCGCCGACCACGTGGGATGAGATGCAGAAGATGTCGGCCGCCTTCAAGGCGCGTCAGGGCGGCACCTACGGGATCAGCCTTCCGAGGCCCACCGAGCAGCCCGCACAGGTGATCGTGCCCTTCGATGCCCAAGCCGGCGGTGAGATGACCGACGGCAAGGAATGGACGATCGACACCGAGGAGTTCGTCAGCGCACTGGACTACTACGCCGGGTTCTTCCAAAGGGGCGAGGCGCCGATCGAGGCGTCGACCGACGCCACCTTCGAGAACGGCGGCACTCCGATGTTCATCTCAGGACCGTGGATGCTCGGCATCTACAAGGACGAGATCGACAAGGGCACTGCGCCGGCCGGGTTCACGATGGACTCCGTCGGCTACGCGGTCGCGCCCACCGGCCCGGGCGGGAACAACAACCAGTACATCGGCGGCGGCAACCTTGGCGTCTTCTCGGCGGCCAAGAACAAGGAGGCCGCCTGGTCTCTGGTGTCGTGGATGGGGCAGGTCGACCAGCAGGAGAAGTGGTACGACCTGCAGGGCGAGCTTCCGGCCAACAAGGGCGCGGCCGAATACGCGCCGATCCAGGACAACCCGGTGACGAGCACGCTGATGGATCAGATGAAGGACACGGTGGCGACACCCAACTACCCGACGTGGTCGCAGGTGTCCGATCTGATCAGCAAATACTCCGAGATGGTCGCCCGAGGCAAGATGTCGGCTGAGGATGCGGCCAAGGAGATCCAGGCCAAGGCGACGTCGATCGGCTTCGGGTGGTGACGATCGCCCAGGGGCGGTCGGGGAACGTGGGTTCCCTGGCCGCCCAGCGGCGCCGCTCGAGTCTGATCGCCTGGATCTTCGTCTCGCCCTTCGTCCTCACCTTCGGCGTCTTCGGGCTCATCCCGCTCGTGAGCTCGCTGGTGATGTCCTTCACCGACCTCAGGGCGCGGGACATCCGCAACCCGTTCAACGTGAACTTCGTCGGGGTGGACAACTTCATCGCCGTGCTCACGGACGAGACGTTCCAGCGCGCGCTGCTGAACACGCTGGTCTTCGTCGCGATCGGTGTGCCGACGACCCTGCTCATCGCGCTGGTGCTCGCCGTCATGCTCAACTCGGTGAGTCGCCGGGTGGCCACGTTCTTCCGGGTCGGGTACTACACGCCGGTGATCACGACCATCGTCGCCGTCGCGATCGTGTGGCGCATCATGTACCAGAACACCGGTGTGTTCAACACGATCCTCGGCTGGTTCGGGATCACCGGGCCGAACTGGCTGTCCGATCCGAACACGGCGCTGCTGGCCATCACGATCATGGCGATCTGGCGCAACATCGGCGGATCCATGGTGATCTTCCTCGCGGGGCTCCAGGGAATTCCGAGCGATGTCCACGAGGCGGCCGCCCTGGACGGAGTGAACCCCGTCCAGAAGTTCTTCCGCATCACGATCCCGATGATGATGCCGACCATCCTGCTGAACGCGATCCTCGTGACCACCGGCTACATGCAGTTCTTCGACGAGCCCTTCGTGATGACCGAGGGCGGACCGCTCGACTCCACGACGTCGGTCGCGCTGCAGGTCTACAACCAGTTCAAGTACGGCAACTACTCCGTCGGCGCCGCCGGCGCCTACGTGCTGTTCGTGCTGATCGGCATCCTCGCGATCGTGCAATTCCGCTTCTTCCGGCAGAGGACCTGACGTGACAACAGTTGAACAACGCGCAGAGGCCACCACGGTCGTCGCCGGCGGTCGCCGGCGGAAGCCGGTCCGGTGGGGCAACCTCCTCATCCTGCTGATCCTCTCGGTCGGACTCGCCGCCACGATCCTCCCGTTCGTGTGGATGGTGCTCGGGTCGTTCAAGTCGAACGCCGAGCTGATGTCGCGGCCGATCACCTGGTGGCCGGTGGCGCCCACACTGGACAACTTCCGGGCCTGGCTCTTCGAGTTCGACATCCTGCGTCCGTTCCTGAACTCCGTGTTCGTCGCGCTGATCACGGTGTGCACGACGCTGCTGTTCTCGTCGATGGTGGGCTGGGCGCTCGCGAAGATGACCTTCCCGGGCAAGAAGGTGATCACCGTCGTCGTGCTGTCCACGCTGTTCGTGCCGGGAATCGTGCTGCTCATCCCGCAGTTCGTCCTGGTCGCGAACCTCGGCATGGTCAACACCTATTGGGGGCTGATCCTGCCCGGCATGGTCGGTGCGTTCGGGGTCTTCCTGATGCGCCAGTTCATGCTCGAGATCCCGGACACTCTGCTGGACGCCGCGCGCATCGACGGTGCGGGCGACTTCCGGATCTTCTTCCAGATCGTGCTGCCCCTGTGCAAGGCGCCGCTGGCGACTCTCGCGATCTTCACCTTCATGGGTTCGTGGAACGGCTTCGTCTGGCCGCTGATCATCGCCCAGGACGACTCGATGTACACCCTCCCGGTTTCGCTCGCGCTCTTCTCGGCGGAGTCGGGCGGGCACGGAACCGACTTCGGACTGCAGATGGCCGGGTCGTTCCTGATCGTCATCCCTGTGCTCGTGCTGTTCGTCGCCATGCAGCGGCACTTCATCCAGGGCATCTCGATGACCGGGATCAAGTAGCCCGCGCTGTCGCACCCCCACCCATCCGGAGCCGTACGGCTCGCAGAACGCAGAAACTGAGGAAACCGATGACCGGAACCGTCACTGTCCCCGCTGGCTTCCTGTGGGGCGCCGCAACCGCCGCCCACCAGGTCGAGGGCGGCAACGTCAACACGACGAACTGGGCGGA
The DNA here is from genome assembly GCF_042799915.1 of Microbacterium sp. NPDC057659. Taxonomy (NCBI): domain Bacteria; kingdom Bacillati; phylum Actinomycetota; class Actinomycetes; order Micrococcales; family Microbacteriaceae; genus Microbacterium; species Microbacterium sp. NPDC057659. The sequence continues at coordinate 689,199 of NZ_JBHVHU010000002.1, forward strand.
TGAGTACCATCCGCGGGCGACGGTCTCAGAACCCTCCGGCGATGCCTGCGATTCGTACCACCGCTACCCGGAGGACATCGCGCTGCTCGCCGGCGCCGGCCTCACCGCCTACCGGTTCTCGATCGAGTGGGCGCGGATCGAGCCCGAGGAGGGGGTCGTCTCTCACGCCCAGCTGGCGCACTACCGGAACATGATCGAGACGTGCCGGCAGCTCGGCGTCGAGCCTGTCGTGACCCTGCATCACTTCAGCTTCCCGCGCTGGTGGCGGGCACGCGGAGGGTGGGGGGCGCCGGACAGCGCAGCGGTGTTCGCGAACTACGCACGGATCGCCAGCAGCATCCTGACGGACGTCACCTGGGTCATCACGATCAACGAGCCGAACATGATGGTGGTCAACAGCGAGTCGACCGTCGACACCGGCACCGGGGTCAACGCGCCTGACGAGCCGGACCCCTCGCTGGCCCGCGCGATCGCGGCGGCCCACCACGCCGCGACAGAGGTCCTGCACGAGCAGCTGCCGGGGGTGAAGGTGGGATGGACCATCGCCAACCAGGTCTACCAGGCGGTGCCGGGCTGGGAGGCGCAGCGCGATGCCTGGCAGTACTGGCGGGAGGACTTCTATCTGGAGCAGGCCAGGGAGGACGACTTCATCGGCGTGCAGTCGTACCTGCGCACGGTGATCGGCCCGACGGAGGATGCCCGCGGTTACGGACCGCAGGAGTGGCCGGAGGGCACGGACCGCACGCTGACGGGGTGGGAGTACTACCCGGAGGCCCTCGGACATGCGCTCCGGCACACCTGGGACGTCACCGGGGGCGTCCCGATGATGGTGACGGAGAACGGCATCGCGGCATCCGATGACGAACGTCGGATCGCCTACACGACCGGAGCGCTCGCGGCCATGGGTGATGCCATGGCCGACGGGTGCGATGTGCGCGGATACCTGCACTGGTCGCTGCTGGACAACTACGAATGGGGATCGTTCGCGCCGACGTTCGGGCTCATCGCGGTGGACCGCCGCACCTTCGAGCGCACGCCGAAGCCGAGCCTGGTCTGGCTGGGCGGGATCGCGCGCGGGGGCGCGCTGCCGGGGTGATCGGTTCGTGGCCCGGTCCGTGACGATCCCGGGTTCACTACGTTGGGACCAGCGGTCCGGCGCATGGTCGATCCGGCCCGGGAACGGAGCACGCACATGACCTCGAACGTCGCACTCGTCACCGGCGCCTCGGCGGGCATCGGCGAGGCAGTCGCCCGCCGGCTGCAGGACGCCGGATTCACCGTGTATGCGGCGGCGCGGCGCGTCGATCGGATGGCCGGTTTGCGGGATCGCGGAGTACGCACGATCGCTCTCGACGTGACGGACGATGCCTCCGCGCGCATCGCGATCGAGCAGATCATCGCCGAGCAGGGGCGGATCGACATGCTCGTGAACAACGCCGGCTACGGATCGTACGGCGCCCTCGAGGACGTCCCGCTCGCCGAGGCGCAGGCGCAGCTCGACGTCAACGTGCTGGGACTGGCGCGGATGGCGCAGCTGGTCCTGCCGCACATGCGCGAGCAGCGCAGCGGACGGATCGTGAACGTCAGTTCGATGGGCGGCAACTTCACGACTCCGCTCGGCGCCTGGTACCACGCGAGCAAGTACGCCGTCGAGGCGATCAGCGACGCGATGCGGATGGAGCTGGCGCCGTTCGGCATCGACGTGGTCGTGATCCAGCCGGGATCGATCCGCACCGAGTGGGGTGCGATCGCCGCCGACAAGTTCCTCGAGACCTCGGGGAGGGGCGTCTACCGGAGCCTGGCCGAGGCGGTCGCCAAGACGCTCGGGAACAGCTCGTTGCCGGGAGCGCGAATGACGTCGTCACCAGACGTCGTCGCCCGCGCGATCACGAGGGCCGCGACCGCACGCCGCCCGCGAACCCGATATCGGATCGGCTTCGGAGCGAAGCCACTGGTGTTCGCGAAGCAGATCCTGCCAGACCGCGCCTTCGACAGGCTGATCAAGTGGGGCACGGGGGCGACGGGCTGACCTTCGGGATTCGTGGAGGGGCTGACGGGAATCGAACCCGCGCTGTCTGCTTGGGAAGCAGAAGTTCTGCCATTGAACTACAGCCCCGAGGCCCTGACGTGCCAAGGCTTGGACCAAGCCTAACGCACGCGCTCGAGTCCCACGGTGCAGATGATTCCTACTATCCCTTCGGTAGTTCGGATTATCCGATTGACAGTGCTCAGGCCCGTCACGAGCATCGGTGGGTGAACGGATGCCGGATGCACAGTGGCATCCGCACACCCTGGAGGTTCGAATGACACCGGAGGCTCTGCCCTTCACCCTCTCGCGCCGGACGCTGATGGCCGGCGCGGTCGCTACCGCGACGCTGGTGGCGGCCGACATGTTCGCCGGGCCCTGGACGGCACCGGCGCGCGCCGCCACGGACGACGACTTCGACAGGTTCCGCCTGCAGTGGCGCGCCACGCTGGTCTCCGACTACGACGCCGCGGATGCCGTGCTGGTGAAGTACGTGCAGGACACGGCAGCCGTCGCCAGCGAGTTCTGGCGCGGGTCGACCCCTCTGAACACCTCTGCCACGCGCACGTACCTGTGGGCCGATCTCGACATCGAGGTCAGCCGCACGTCTGCACTGATGACGAGCATGATCGTCCGGCTGCGCCAGCTCGCCCTCGGGCTGAAGACGCCGGGATCGTCGCTGACCAAGCATCCGCAGCTGCAGGCCGACATCCTCTCGGCGCTCGACTGGTTCCTCGCCAACGTCTACAACACGGTGAACCGCACCGGGAACTGGTGGGACTGGCAGATCGGCACCGCCCAGGCGCTCAACGACGTCTGCGTGCTGATGTACGAGGACCTCTCGAGCGAGCAGCTCGCGACCGCCATGGCGGCGATCAAGCACTATGCACCGGACCCGGCGATCACCGGAGGCGCCACCTCCACCGGTGCGAACCGCAATTGGGCCTGTTCCATCGCGATGCTGCGTGGCGCGCTCAGCCGTGATCAGGCGACGATCGACGATGCGCGGAAGAAGCTCGAGACGATCTTCCCCTACTCCACCTCGGGTGACGGCATGTACCCGGACGGCGGATTCGTCCAGCATGTGAACTACGCCTACACGGCCGGCTACGGGGTGTCTCTGCTCCAGGTGCTCAGCTACATGATGGTGTCCGCCGTCGGCACGCCGTGGGCGTTCTCGACGGCGCAGACGGCAGAGGTGTTCGACTGGACGCAGAACAACTTCGCCCCGTGGATCTACGGCGGCGGATTCATGGACATGCTGCACGGCCGCGGTATCTCGCGCTTCTACGAGACCGATCGCCGCATCGGCAGGCTGGCGCTCGGCGTGCTGCTGCTGCTCGCCGGTGCCTTCCCCGCCGAGAACGCGCGCCTGCTGCGCTCGCAGCTCAAGGGGTGGCTCACCGCCTACGACTCGTACACCTTCGCGGGCAAGACTCCGGGTGAGAAGCAGCCGGGCTTCTTCGAGTACGACTCGGTTCCGATCCAGCAGGTGGCGCTGCCCTCGGTCGTGCTCGGCCGGCAGCTGATCGGCGACGCCGGCGTCCCCGCCGCGCCGGAGTCCACCCGCACGGTGGTCGCGACCTCCATGGCCCGGGTCGTGCACCGCCGCCCGCGTTTCGCCATGGGGTTCGCGATGGAGACCACGGCGATCCGTCCCTACGAGTCCGCCAACGGCGAGAACCTCATGGGGTGGTACCAGGGCGAGGGTGCCGTCTACATGTACCTGCCGAATCAGCTCGGTCACTGGGCGAACGAATGGTGGCCGACCGCGAACAAGTGCCGGATCCCGGGGACCACGGTGGTGCAGAAGCAGCCGGTGCTCGGCAAGCCGCAGCGCTCGACCGTGACCAACACGTGGGCCGGTGGCGCCCTGCTGGACGGCAACGCGGCGGTCGGAATGGGCCTCCTCTTCAAGACCCAGCCGCTGAGGGCCCGAAAGTCCTGGTTCTGCCTCGAGGACGCCGTCGTGTGCCTCGGGGCCGGCGTCACGAGCACCGACGGCAACACCATCGAGACCATCATCGAGCAGCGGAACATCGGGCCGAACGGCAGGACGATCCCGGTGATCGACGGCGCCCCGTTCACGAAGGTCGGCAGCGCGCCGACGTCGTTCACACCGCGCTGGGCGCACATTCCGAACACCGGCGGGTACCTGTTCCCCGTCCCTGGCACGAGCATCCGGGCGATTCGCGAGGATCGCACCGGGCGCTGGACCGATATGGACAACCGCGGTACCTACGAGGACGAGACGGCCTACAGTCGCCGCTTCATCACCTTCTGGTTCGATCACGGCGTCGACCCTCACGACGACACCTATGCGTACATCCAGCTTCCCGGTGCCGGGCGGCAGGAGGTCGAGGCGTCGGCCGAGACGATGGCGGGCGTCACCGTCCACTCGAACACCGGACTGGTGCACGCGGCGAGCCGCGACGGGCTCACGATGGCCAACTTCTGGGACGCGAGCGCGCCCATCACGAACGGCATCTCGGTCGATGCACCCGTCTCCGTCGTCGTCGACCGCAGGGGTGGCCGGCTGGCGATCGCGGTCAGCGACCCGACGCAGCGGCTGACAGACGATGTGACCGTCACCGTCCAGGGGTCCGCGGCTCGCGTCGTCTCCGTCGACGACGGTGTCAGCGTGCTCCAGATGAAGTCCCGCGTCAGCATCCGCGTCGCCGTCAAGGGCGCCGCGGGGAAGACCTTCGTCGCGCGCTTCAGCAGGTCCTGAGCGCGTGGCCGTGGGGCGCGGCATCGGTGACGCCGCGTCCCATGGCACCCAGGTACCACTCATCTCCCGGAGGATCATCCGGCAGGCGGACGCGCCAGGTCCCTCGCCGCGAATAGCGTCGAAGACATGATCACAGCAGAAGGCCTCGGCAAGAGGTTCGGAGACAAGAAGGCCGTCGACGACGTGTCGTTCACCGTGCGGCCCGGTATGGTCACCGGGTTCCTCGGGCCGAACGGCGCCGGCAAGTCGACCACGATGCGCATGATCGTCGGACTCGACAAGCCGACCTCGGGCCGCGTCACCGTCAGCGGTCAGGAGTACCGCCGGCTGCCCGCGCCGCTCACCGAGGTGGGCGTGCTCCTCGACGCCAAGGCCGTGCACACCGGCCGCACCGCTCGCAACCACCTGCGCGCGATGGCGGCGACGCACGGCATCCCGTCGTCCCGCGTCGACGAGGTCATCGACCTCGCCGGCATCGGCTCGGTCGCGAACAAGCGCGCCGGCAAGTTCTCGCTCGGCATGGGCCAGCGGCTCGGCATCGCCGCGGCGCTGCTCGGCGACCCGCACACGCTCATCCTCGACGAGCCGGTCAACGGCCTCGACCCCGAGGGCGTGCGCTGGGTGCGCCAGTTCGTCCGCCACGCGGCATCCGAGGGGCGCACCGTGCTGCTCTCCAGCCACCTGATGAGCGAGATGGCCCAGACCGCCGACCACGTCATCGTGCTCGGCCGCGGCAAGGTGCTGGCGGATGCTCCGCTGGACGAGCTCGTCCGCGCCTGGACCAGCACCACCGTGCGCGTGCGCACCCCGCGCGCCGCCGACCTCGCGGCCGTCGTCGCGGGCCCCGCCACCGAGATCGTCAGCACCGGGCCCGAGACTTTCGACGTCGTCGGCGTACCGGCATCCCGCATCGGCGACCTCGCCGCCGAGCACCGTATCCCGCTGCACGAACTCACACCGACCAGCGGCTCGCTCGAAGAGGCCTACATGGCCCTCACCGGCGACTCCGTCGAGTACAAGAGCAAGGACATCGCATGAGCGTCCAGACCGCGCCGGCCCGGCGCACGCACACCGAGACGTCGGCCTACCGGCTCTCCTTCGGCCGCGAACTGCGCAGCGAGTGGATCAAGCTCGCCACAGTTCGCTCCACCTGGTGGTCGATCGCGATCACCGCCGCTCTGACGGCGGGCATCGCGGTGCTGATCGCCGCGTCCGTCCCCGCTGACAGCGGCTTCCCCGGCATCCAGGCCGTCGTCTCGCCCATCCAGTTCACGATGCTGCTGGCCGGCATCCTCGGCGCGATCGCGGTGACGGGCGAGTACTCCACCGGCATGATCCGCTCCACCCTCACAGCGAACCCGGTGCGGGGCGGTGTGCTCGCCGCCAAGGCGACCGTACTCGCCGCATTCATGTTCGTGGCCTCGCTGGTCATGTTCGCGGTCTCGGCGGCCATCGTGACGCCGATTCTGGCCGGCAAGGATCTCGGCATCGACTGGGCCGACTTCGAGGGCGCGATCCTCCCCGTGCTGGTCGCCTCGGTGACGATGGCCGTCTTCGCCCTCATCGGCGTCGCCTTCGGGTTCATCATCCGCAACGGTGCCGGCGCGATCGCTGCGACGGTCGGCCTGCTGTTCGTGCTGCCGGTCGTGACGAGCATGTTCGGCATGGCGGGCGAAGCGTGGAAGTGGATCCAGGACGCCGCCAACTATCTGCCGGCCGCCGCTGCGCAGAACGTGATCCTGCCGCAGGACGACTGGGGTCTGACCTGGCAGGTCGCCTCTCTGACGCTCGCCGGCTGGGTCGTCGCGGGCATGCTCGGCGCCTGGGCCGTGCTGCGCAACCGCGACGCCTGATCCCCCTGCGAGCAGAATAGTCAGCGTGACCTCCGACAGCCGCAGCTCTTCCGTCCCTCAGGATGAGGAGCTGCGGCTGCCGCGTACCCCCGGCGTGATCCGGCGGTTCTGGGCGCGGCATCCGCTCTTCGCCGACATCCTGATCGCGATCCTCTGCCTGATCCTCTCGATCTCGCCGGCCGCGACGTTCAGCGGCCCCGGCAGAGGGACCATCGTCGGCGTGGCGATCGCGCAGGGTGTCGCGCTCACCGCGTGCGTGCTGGTGGTCTGGCGGCGGAAGTGGCCGTACGCCCTGTTCGTCGTCTCGATGCTGGTCGCATCGATCTACCTGTTCGCGCAGTACCCGGTCGGCGGTCCGCTGCTGCTGGTGTCGACGTACGCGCTCGCCGTGTACCGCTCCGCACGCGCCTGCTGGACGGCGCTGGGCATCGGGTTCGGCATCCTCATCGTGCTGACGATGCCGCTCGCGATCACCGACGTCGTGCCGTGGAGCACGGCGATCAACGCGATCCTCAGCGAGGCGGTGCTCGGCCTGATCGGCGCCCTCATCGGCGTCAACGTCGGCAACCGCAAGCGCTACATCGAGGCCGTGCTCGCCCGGTCGCGGCAGCTCTACATCGAGCGCGACCAGCACGCCCAGCTCGCCGCGGCGGCCGAGCGCGAGCGCATCGCCCGCGAGATGCACGACATCGTCTCGCACTCCCTCACCGTCGTCGTCGCACTGTCGGAGGGTGCCGCCGCGACCGGTGACCCGGATCGCGCGAGGGAGGCCTCGCTCGCAGCCGCAGACACGGCCCGCAGCGCACTCACGGAGATGCGCTCGATGCTCGGCGTGCTCCGCGCCGGCGACGCGCCCCTCGAGCCCGCCGTGCCGATCGATCCGGCCGAACCCGTCGCCGCCGCGCGCAGCGCCGGATTCGTCGTGTCGCTCGTCACCAAGGGCACCCCGGAGGTGCCGCCGGCCGTCGCCTTCGCCGTCGGCCGGATCGTGCAGGAGGGGCTGACCAACGCCATGCGGCACGCGCCGCGCGCGACGGCGATCGACGTACGCCTGGACTACACCGCCGATCCGGTCGTGATCGAGATCGCCAACGACGGCGCGACGACGAGCACGGATGCCCCGGGCTTCGGTCTGCGCGGCCTCGCCGAGCGCGCCGCGCACCTGGGCGGGTCGTTCCACTCCGGCGCCGTCGGGGGAGGACGATGGATGCTGCGCGCGGAACTGCCGCACCCCTCGTCGAGCTCGGGGGCCGAGCCCGACACCGGGACGCTCAGCCTGGAGCGCCTCTTCGAGGACCCTCCGTCACACTCAGGGAGCGATGCATGACCGAGCCGATCCGCGTGCTCCTCGTCGACGACCAGTCGCTCATCCGCATCGGGTTCCGCATGATGCTCGAGGCCGAGGGCGACATCGAGGTCGTCGGAGAGGCCGGCGACGGCGCCGTCGCCGTTCGACAGGCAGCCGCGCTCTCGCCCGACGTCGTCCTGATGGATGTGCGGATGCCGGGCATGGACGGCATCGCGGCCACCGAGACCATCGTGCGCGAGCATCCCGGCATCCGGGTGCTGGTGCTGACGACGTTCGATCTTGACGAGTACGCGTTCGGCGCGATCCGTGCCGGCGCGAGCGGGTTCCTGCTCAAGGACGCCCAGCGTGCGGAGCTCGTCGCCGCCGTGCGCGCGGTGCACCGTGGCGATGCGGTGCTGGCGCCGCGGGCCACGCGCGCGTTCCTGGACCAGCTGTCCGCGCAGCCCGCGCCGGCGTCATCCGGCCCCGATCCGACGACCGCGCTGACCGAGCGCGAGCGCGAGGTGTTCCTCGCGATCGCGCAGGGGCTCACCAACGCCGAGATCGCCGATCAGCTCTTCCTCAGCGAGTCGACCGTGAAGACGCATGTCGGCCGCGTGCTCGCGAAGCTCGACGCCCGCGACCGCATCGAGGCCGTGATCATCGCGCATCGGTGCGGGCTGGTCTGAGACCCGGGGCGTCCTTCGTCTCGCTCGGGTCGCGGGTCCTGAGCGAGCGAAGCGAGACGAAGGGCGCTCAGGATGCGGAGGCGGGACGACGGGCGCCGAGATGCGGGACAGGTCAGTCCTGGAACGACTGGCGCACGGTGTCCTCGTCGACCGAGACGAGGTTGCTCGCGATGAGCGTGCCGTTCAGGCCGTGGAAGCGCTCGGCGAGACGATCGCGGTCGGTCTCGGCCTCGGCGTTCACCACGAACAGGGCGGAGGTGCCGGGCACGACCTCCTTGCCGATGCGCTCGAGCTGCTCCTTGGAGATGCCGGCGTCATCCATCCTCTTCACCAGCAGCCCGATCGCGGCACCGGCCGCGGCGCCGATCAGAGGCAGGAAGAACAGGATGCCGACGAGTGCGCCGAGCAGGGCGCCCCAGCCCGTCGCGCGCCAGTCGTCGCGGTGCTCGTACTTGACCTTGGGCCGGTCCTCACCGGTCGTCCACTCGATGACCGCGTAGTCCTCGATCTTGATCAGTCCCTCGCTCGCGGCCTCACGGAGGATGCCGGACGCCGTCTCTGCGCCGTCGACTGTCTCGAACTTCCAGGCGGTGAATGTCGTCATTGATCTCTCCTCAGGAAAGCGACTGCTGTCAGGACCATCCTGGCAGCGCCTACTGCTTGGCGGGCAGCATCAGCGAGAAGGTCGTGGTGGGCGCGCTGTCCAGCAGCAGGTGCCCGCCGAGCGACTCCGCGAGCTCGGCGGACAGGGCGAGCCCGATCCCTTCACCCGAGGTGGCGGTGCGCTGCTCCGGCCGACGCTGGAAGACGGCGTTGCCGCTGGGGCGCGGCCCCTCGTCGGCCACCTGCACGGTGACGTACTCGGCCCGCCGGGTGCCGCTCACGGTGATGGCCCCGCGGCCGTGCGCGATCGCGTTGTGCAGCAGGACGTCGAGGATCTGCGATGCCGCCGAGGGCGCATCGCCGAGCGAGGCCTCGATTCCCGAGAGGCGGATGCTGCGCCCCGTATCCTCGGCCGCGGGACTCCAGCGCTCGACCGCCGCGCGGATGACCGCGTCGAGCGGTTCGCTCGTCGCCGCGCCCGGTGCATCGCCGCGGGCCATCTCGAGCAGCTGCGTGATCGCGTCGGCGAGCCGGTCGATCTCCTTCACCGCATGACCGAGCTGCTCACGCACGGCGGGCGGAGTCTGCGGCCACAGCGAGAGGTCCTCGAGCTCGAGCCGCACCGCGGTGATCGGGGTGCGCAGCTGATGCGAGGCGTTCGCCGCGAACTCGTGCTCGCGCCGGATGCGCGTCTGGAGGGTCGCGGCGCTCTCGCGAAGGGCGGCGTCGATGGCGCGAGCCTCGGGGATGCTGAAATCCTGCGGCTCGCTGCTGAGCGGGCCCTTCCCGACGGCCTTCGCCGTCTCGGCGAGCTGCACGAAGGGGCGGGACATCCGTCGCGCGAGGAGCACGGCGGCCACGGCGGCCACGGCGATGGTGAGCAGTCCGAACCAGATCACCGGCTGCAGGGCGGTCTGCACGCGGGAGTCGATCAGCTGGTCCGAGCGCGCGAAGGTGACCGTGCCGCCGTCCGGCACCGCCACGGTCGCGGCGATGTCGTCGGCGCGCGCCGGGATGCCGGCATCCACGACCGAGCCGTCCGCGGCGGTGTACGCGACCCGCTCCTGGTCCTGCAGGAGCGGATCGAGGAAGTCCTCGGTGATGGGGGATGTGCGCTCGTGCTCGGCGATCAGCGCCGAGAACAGTTCGGCGGCGCGCTGCACCCGCTGCGTCTCGGTGGTGTGCACGAGGTCGGGGATCATCAGGGCGCGCGGAACGCCGTACAGCGCGACGATGCCCACGGCGAGGGCGATGAAGACGATGACCAGCCGGTCACGCATCGGCCGTTCCCTCGTCGAGCCGGAACCCGACTCCGCGCAGCGTGGTGATGCGCACCTGCGCTCCGGCCTCGTCGAGCTTCTGCCGCAGCCGGGCCATCGTCACGTCGAGCGTCTTCGTCGAGCCGAACCAGTTCTCGTCCCACACCTCGTCCATGAGGTGCTCGCGGGTGACCACGGCACCTCGATGCGCGTCCAACTGGGCGAGCAGGTCGAACTCCTTGGTGCTGAGCGGCAGCTCGCGCCCGCCGGCCAGGGCGCGGCGGGCCGCGGTGTCGACGGTCAGCGGCGACCGGGCATCCGCCGGTTCGCGGGGCGCGGATGCCGGTGCAGAGCCCGCGCGGCGCAGCAGTGCCCGCAGCCGGGCGAGCAGCTCGGCCAGGGCGAACGGCTTGGCGATGTAGTCGTCGGCACCCACGTCGAGGCCGACCACGCGGTCGAGTTCGCCGTCGCGTGCGGTGAGGATGACGATGCCGCCGGTGAAGTCCTGCTCGCGCAGGCGGCGGCACACGTCGAGACCGTCCATGTCGGGAAGGCCAAGATCGAGGACGATCAGATCGACATCCGCACCGGCTCGCTCCAGCGCCGCACCGCCCTCTGCAACCCGCTCGACCTCGTATCCCTCCCGGTCGAGCGTACGCAGCAGGGGAAGCGCGATGCCGTCGTCGTCCTCCACGACCAGGATGCGTCGTCCCACGAGGTCGAGGCTATCGTCATCCTCGGGAAATGGGATACCAGGCATCAGAACTCCCTGTCCGAAGGGCCGGTCTCGGTGACCGGGGCGGTCGAGCAGGCGGTGCCGGCGAGGTCGGTGGCCGTCGCGGACGGCGACCAGACCATGTTCGCCGCGGTCGTCGCGGTGCGCAGCGTGCCGCTGCCGCCGGTCACCGTGCCCAGCACGATGCGGACGACGGTGACGGGCGTCCCGCCGACGGTCTCGGTGGTGGCGGTCATCGTGGCGGGGAACGTCGCCGTCTTGTTCGCCTTGATGTAGTCGCCCCGCAGATTGACCGTCCCGACGCGGACGGATGCACTCCCGACCAGCACGTCGATCTGGTCGGCGGTTCCGCTGCTGCCGAGGAGGGCGCCGTCGCGAAGCCGCACGGTCACCGCCAGGCTTCCGCCGTTCCAGCCGGCGGCGATGCTGCCGGTGGACATCTGCTTGCTGTACGTGAGGGTGATCGTGTCACCGGCATCCGCTCGTCCTGCGACGGCCCCGCCGTTCGCCGTCTGCACGTCGAGTCCGCGCACCGGGGTGTTGTCGACGCGGCGGCCGGTCACGGTCGACACTGTCTGCTTGCCCGAGCCGTCGACGAGGATCACGCGCAGGTCGTACAGTCCGTCGGGCACCGCGGTCGTGTCCCACGAGCAGGCGTACGGCGCCGTGGTCGTGGTGCAGGCGGTGACCCACGCGGTGGTGCCGGTGGGCGCGTACTGCATGGTCACCGAGGTGACGCCGGCTGTTGAGTCGGCGGATGCCGTGAGCCGGCTGGTTCCGGACAGGTAGGCCCCGGGGTCCTCGAGCGACACCGAGGAGATCGTGTTGTCGATCGTGCGAGTGATGGTCGCCGAGGTGCTGGTGTTGCCCGCGGCATCCGTCGCGATCGCGCGGAAGCCGTAGCTGCCGCCGGTGAGACCGGTGGTCTTGAAGCGGCACGAGTACGGGGCGTCCACCACGGTGCAGATCGTGGTCCAGACTCCGCCGAGCCCGTACTGCAGCGCGACGGATGCCACACCGGAGTCCGCATCCGACGCGGATGCCGCGATCGTGACGGTCCCGCTCAGCGGAGAACCGGGGTCGACCATGCCCACCGTGGGCGCGGTGTTGTCGACCAGCACGTCGGTGAGGACGGGCGAGACGGCGGTGGTGAGGGTCTGCGTGGCGACCGCGCGGAGGTCGTAGAAGCCGTTCGCGAGGCTCGTGGTGTTCCAGCTGCAGCCGTACGGCGGCGTCAGCAGGTTCAGGCAGAGCGAGCGCCAGTTGCCGCTGCCCGCGACGGCGTACTCGATGCGCACGGTGTAGACCCCGAGGCCGGCGTTCTGCAGCGTGGCGCTCAGCGCGACGGTGCCGCGCACGATGTCGCCGGGGTCTGAGAGGGTGACGCCGAAGTTGTTGCTCACGGTGACCCGCACCGATGCCGAGGTCGTGGAATATCCGGCGTTGTCGGTGGCGATCGCGCGCACGTCGTAGGCACCGTCCGGCACCGCGGAGGTGCTCCAGCTGCAGCTGTACGGTGCGGCGTTGGCGGTGCAGAGCGGAGTCCAGGTGCCCGTTCCGGCGGCCTGCACCGAGAGTGCGACGCTCTTCACGCCGGTCTCGCCGTCGGCAGCGGTCGCGGTGAGGGTGACGGTGCCCTTGAGGGCGGTGCCGGGGGCCTGCATACTGACCGTCGGCGGAGTCCAGTCCGCGGCGGCCGTCGCGGTGCTCGGAGCATTCGTGCTCGACGAGATGTATGCGGCGGTGGAGAACTGCGGGCCGTTCATTGCGGAGAACGCGATGAGCGCGATCGCGAGAACGGCGAGCGCCGTCGTCCTCAGGGTCGTGCCGATCATCGTGGTCCTTCCGGGTTCTCCTCCGACGCTACGGAGGCGAGGGTTACAGCTGGGCAACAGCGGGTGCTCGACGCGGCCACAGTCTCAATCCGCGCAGCAGATCGCGCAGGTACAGCAGGGCGATCAGCGCGGCCGGCACGCCGATCGCCAGCATCCGGATGCCGGGCAGCGAGAGTGCGATGAACACCCAGCCGACCGTCGGGACCCAGCCCTCGACGCGCGGCTGCTGAGCCGCGGCGAGGGTGAAGGTCCACGGGTCGGCGCTCGCGTTGGCGTCGCCCTTGGTGCGGAGGACGCGGCCGCCTGCGGCATCCGTCTTCTCGCTGATGTCGACGATCCGGTGCGTCACCAGTTCGGTGACGCCGGAATCCGTCGGCGGCAGGTACGTGATCACGTCTCCCACCCGCAGATCATCGACCGGCACCTGACGCTCGAGGACGAGCGTTCCCCTCTCGAAGGTGCCGGACATCGATCCGCCCGTGATCACGTACCGGTCCATGCCGAGCATTCCCGGAACGAGCATGAGCGCCACGAACCCCATGGCGACGACGGCCCCAATCGCGACCAGACCCCTGCCGATCGCGCGGGTCGTCCTCGTGGTGCTCATGCTCGTTCCTTCCCCGGCCTTCGGGTGGCCGGTTTGTTCAGTGAATCGGAGGGAGACTCACTGCTCGGTGGTGGTCGCGGCGGTCTGCGTCGCGTTCCACGAGTAGGTGGCGGTCGCGCTCTTGCCCTGCTCGGCGTTGGTGGCCGACTGGGCGAGCGTGATGCTGAAGGTGTAGTCGTGGCTCTCGCCGGCGGCGTAGGTGCCGAGGTCGAGCGGGCCGGCGGTGGTCAGGTCGCCGAAGGTGCCCGACCAGACCGGCGTGGAGGTTCCGGCCTTGGTGATGACCAGGCCGAGGTTCGACTTGGTGGCGAAGCCGTTGACGGCGTCCTCGGTGAGGGCGAACTTCGCGGGCAGGCTGCCCGAGTTGGTGATGGTGACCTTGCCGTTCAGCGTGTCGCCGGGCTTCAGGTTCGCGGCGTTGAAGATCGCGCTGCCCGCCTTGGAGTTCGTCTGGGTGAGCGTGCCGGTGCTGTACGCGTTGGCGGTGTTCACCGAGTTCGAGATGAAGTCCGCACCCGATCCGACGGCGACGGCGGCGGCGACCAGCAGGCCGGCCAGCGGCACGATCAGCCGCTTGCGCGACGGGGTGGTGGTGGGCGTCTCAGTGATGTTGTCGTTCATGTGCGGCATCCGTTCTGGAAGTGGGAAAGCTCTTGAGAACGAAGCTATTGAGGCGGGGTCAACGGGCGATCCACAGCAGGGCAACGGGCGGGCCAGCGTTCGGCCACACGTGCACGCCCGGGTAACAGCGCGGTGACGCCGGGTACGCTGAACTCGTGCTTCTCAGCGATCGCGACATCAGGGCAGAACTGGCATCCGAGCGCGTCGGGCTCGATCCGCTCGATCTCGGGATGGTGCAGCCGTCGAGCATCGATGTGCGTCTCGACCGCTACTTCCGGCTGTTCGACAACCACAAGTACCCGTTCATCGATCCCGCCGAGGACCAGCCCGAGCTGACGCGCCTGATCGAGGTCGACCCGGACGAGCCGTTCGTGCTGCATCCGGGGGAGTTCGCGCTCGGCGCGACCTTCGAGCAGGTCACGCTGCCCGACGACATCGCCGCACGGCTGGAGGGAAAGTCGTCGCTGGGACGCCTCGGGCTCATCACGCACTCGACCGCGGGATTCATCGACCCGGGGTTCACCGGGCACGTGACCCTCGAGCTGGCGAACGTCGCGACGCTGCCGATCAAGCTGTGGCCGGGCATGAAGATCGGCCAGCTGTGCTTCTTCCGGCTCTCGTCGCCCGCGGAGAACCCGTACGGCTCCGGCGCCTACGGCAACCACTACCAGGGGCAGCGCGGACCGACGGCATCGCGGTCGTTCCAGAACTTCCACCGCACCGACGTCGGCGTGACCGACGCGGGGGCCACGGGGAACTGACCCGCTTTCCCGCACTGCAGGCCGAGTGAACCGGTTGCCGACGAGTGAACCGGGTATCGACGTCGACAACCGGTGCAGTCGTCGGCAGGTGGTTCGGTCGTGTGCGGCTCTGATGACGAGAAGAGGGCCTCGATCACGGAAGTGATCGAGGCCCTCTCGTCTGAGCGGGTCACGGCTCAGTGCGTGTGGACGTGGATGTGCTGCACCTGCGGGGCGTGGCCCCAGTGCGCGCGGCCGGGGCCCCAGTGGCCGTGTCCGCGGTGTCCGCCCTCGAACGGCGCGTCCTCCGGCATCCGGCGCTCGTAGTGGCCGTGTCCGCGGCCGTGCGGGCCGAAGCGGTGTCCGCGGTGTCCGCCGTGGCGGTGATCGCCGCGGTGGCCGTGACCGCGGTGGCGACGGGGGAGCGGGGTGCCCTCCTCGTAGCCGAAGGCGCGGGCGATGTTCTCAAGCGACGCCGTCATCACGGCGAAGTCCTCGGGGGTGACGACCTCGGCGACCTGCGCGCGGATGCCGTCGACGACGGCGCCCAGGCGCTCCTTGGCGGCGCGACCGGAGTCGGTGAGCTGCCAGGTGCCTTCGGTGCGGGTGACCCAGCCGCGCTCGGCGAGCCGGCGGATCTTCGGAGTCTGGGGATCGCCGCCGTCGGCGACGAGGTTCAGCAGCCGCCAGTCGCGGCGGGTGAGCCCTTCGCTCTCGAAGGCGGTGGCGAATCGGTCGGCCATCAGGCGGTCGATCGCCGTGATCCAGAAGCCGAACGGGTGGGTGGTGTTGTTCTCAGAGCTGTTCATGGGAAGTCCTTTACTTGTCATGTTGCATGTATATGCAGTGTGACATGCAATGCGGGTGTATGTCAAGTCACATGTAAAATCGGATGCATGACCAGCCCGACCCCCGACCCCGCCGACCTCATCGCCGACGCCCTCTCCCGTCTGCGCGGAAGGGGCCCGTCCCGCGCGCATGAGGGGCGCGGCCACGAGGGGCACGGCGGTCCGCACGGACGCGGCGGGATGCACGGGCATCCCGGCCCGCACGGGGCGGGGCCGTGGGGCCGCCACGGCGGCTGGGGCGGCCCCGGCGTGCGCGACTTCCCGGCGAGGCTGCGGATGCTGGAGGCGCTCGCCGCGGCATCCGATCCGCTCGGCGTGAGCGACCTGGCGGAGGCGATCGGCGTCGACCAGCCGCGCGCATCGCGGCTGGTGCAGCAGGGCGTCGAGAACGGCTGGGTGCGGCGCGAGGCCGACCCCGACGATGCGCGCCGCACGCGGATCGTGCTGACCGACGACGGCCGCCGGATGCTGGGCGGCGTGCGAGGGCAGCGACGCGACCGGCTCGACAAGGCGCTCGCCGCGCTGGACGAGGGCGAGCGCGCCGAACTCGCGCGGCTGCTGGGCAAGCTCGCGGACAACTGGGAGTGAGCGCCGGACGATCGGTCGGATGCCCCGGACGCACGGTCGGGCGGCCGCACCCCGCAGACGGGATGCTTAATACATGACCACGACCGCGCCCGTCCCTGTGACGACCCCCGCTCTGCCCAGGCTGCGCTACGGCGCCCTCATCACGATGATGGCGATGAGCTTCCTGCTGGTGACGGCGGAGTTCCTGCCCGGCGGAGTGCTCACCGAGATCGCCGCCGACATCGGGGTGACCCCCGGTCAGGCCGGGCAGATGGTGGCGGTGACGGCGCTGGCAGGCCTCATCGTGGCGCCGACGATCGGCCTGATGCTGCCGCGGCTGAACCGGCGGGCGCTGCTGGTGTGGATGGCCGTCGGAGCCACCGTGTCGAACGCGATCGTCGCGATCGCGCCGAGCCTGCCGCTCCTCCTGGCCGGTCGCGTGCTGCTGGGCGCGGCGCTCTCGGGGTTCTGGGCGATGTCGATCACTGTGGCCGCGAAGATCGCAGGACCCGAGCGGCTCGGCAAGGCAGTGATGTTCACGTCGGCGGGCACGTCGCTCGCGACCGTCGCGGGTGTCCCGATCGGCGTGATGCTCAGCGAGGTGCTGGACTGGCGCGCGGTGTTCGGCTTCGCCGCCGTCGCCACCGCGCTGCTCGCCCTCGCCCTGCGGATGCTGCTGCCGAGCGTGCCTGCGGAGAGCTCGGCCTCGCTGTCGACGCTGCTCGGCACGCTGCGTCTGCCCGGCATCGGGCTCGGCGTCGCCGGCCACGTGCTGGTCGTGCTCGGCCACTTCCTCGCGTTCACCTACATCCGGCTCGCGCTGGAGAGGGTGACGGATGCGGGGCATCCGATCGATGCGTCGGCGATCATCGTGCTGCTCGCCCTTTTCGGCGCGGGCGGGCTGGTCGGCAACCTCGTGATCGGCATGATCATCGACCGCACCTATCGCGTGTTCGCAGTCGTCTCGCCGCTGGTGATCGCGTTCGGCACGCTGGCGGTGATCGCGGCATCCGGTTCGCCGGTCCTCGTCGGCGTCGCGGCGTTCGTGTGGGGCTTCTTCTTCGCGTCCTGGCTGCTGATCGTGAACACCTGGGTGGGGCACCGGATGCCGGACCGGCTGGAGGCCGGCGGAAGCATCGTGGTGGTCGGGTTCCAGGCCGCGATCATGATCGCCGCGGGGTTGGGCGGGGTTCTGGTCGACGGGCTCGGCATCGTGCCCGTCTACGTCCTCGGTGCGGTGCTGCTGGCGATCGGTGCGCTGCTGTTCGGCCTGTCGAACCGGGCGGGCGCGCGCGCCTGAACCACGAGCGATGCCCCTCCCCGGGAGTCCCGAGGAGGGGCATCGCTGCGCTGGTCAGTCCTCCAGACCCCGCAGCAGATCCCGGACGGTCGGCAGGGTGCCGTCCACGAGGTTCTCGGTGTCCTGGACCTTCAGCTTCCCGGGGCCGAATCCGCTCATCGGGCCGGAGACCGGCAGGTTGAGCTTCGTCTGCGCGAGATCGAAGGTGTAGGGGTTGCGAGCGGTGTCGGGCATGATCACGCCGTTGTTGCTGCCCGTGATGACCAGGCCGAGCTGGTGCCCGGCCGGGACCACCACGTCGTTGGCGGCCAGCTCGACGGTGCCCTTGTGGTCACCGGCGCCGTCCAGTCGCATCCAGCCTCGGGCCAGCACCTGCAGGTTGCTGGTCTGCACACGCTTGGCGACGTCGATGTAGCAGGCGTCGTCGGTCGCGGTCTCCGCACCCCAGCACGACTCGGTGCCGAGGTTCATCGCCCCGTCGCCGCTGGCCGAGACGCGATCCATCGTGCCGTAGTCCACCAGCATGACCGACACCTGGCCGACCGGTGCAGAGTGGTTGACGGCGATGTCGACGGTCGGAGTGCCCGAGATCCGGAGCTCGTGCTTCGTGGTGCCCGTGGTCCACAGCAGCCGGTTGGGGTTGTCCGCCAGCGAGACCGCGGACGACTCCGACACGCGCCCGGTGTTGATGTAGCTCGCGGTTCCGCTGTCGGCCTTGCCGAGCGCCATCGTGCCGTCTCCCTGCAGGCGCAGCTGCATCGTGCGGGCCGAGGCGATCGGCCAGACCTTGGACTGCTCCCACCGGTCGGGGCCGACCTCGACGCTGACGGCCGGTTCACGGTCGATGCCGTTGTCGATGCCCATCAGCTCGGAGTCGAACCAGCGGTTCAGTGTCTTGACCCAGAGCGCCCGTTCGGAGTCGAAGGGGTCGACGTGGCCGAGACGCGTCAGCCACATCTTGCGCTTGACGCCGGTCTGCTCCAGGTCCTCCCACCACTTCGAGGCGTTCATGGTCTTGACGTTGTTGTCCTGCAGGCCGTGCACGAGGAACACGCTCGCCTTCACGTTGCCGACGTCGTAGTGCGATCCGCTGCGGTAATCGCGCTCGGCCCAGAAGTCGGTGTAGGCACCGGACTCGTCGCCGTCGTTCGCGTTCATCCAATTCAGCTTCGCGCTGCAGTCGGTGGGGACGGTGCGGTTCGCGGCGACGGCGCTGGACAGGTAGCCGGCGTAGTTGTTGGACTTCACCGCGCCCTGCCACCGGTTGTAGTCGTACCAGGAGCTGATCGCGCTGATCGGGACGATGGTCTTCAGACCCTCGACTCCGGTCGCGGCGACGCCGTTGGCCAGCGTGCCGTCGTAGGACTTGCCGATCATGCCGGTCTTGCCGTTGCTCCAGTCGGCGCTCACCGGATCGCCGTCGGCGTCGTAGCCGGTGGCGTTCCCGTTCAGCCATTCGATGACGGCCTTGACCGACTCGACGTCGGAGACCCCGCCCTCGTCGACGCATCCGGTCGAGCGGGCGGTTCCGGCCATGTCGACCGCGACGAACGCATAGCCGCGCGGCACGAAGTAGTTGTCGTAGTAGAGCGGCATCTTCTCGACGACGCCGTTCGCGTCGTACTCCTTATGTTCGCCCTCGTTGCCGCGCCCGCTGCTGAGGTAGTAGGGACTCGCGTCCATGACCACCGGCACCTTGGCGCTCCCGTCGAGTTCCTTCGGCCGGACGATGTCGGCCGCCACGCGTTCGCGCTGCCCGTCACCGTCGAGGTCGGGCGCATCCACCCAGACCGTCTCGCGTATCGCGCCGGCGTAGTCGTACACCGGCTGGGTGGTCCCGTCCTTCACGACGACGGGTGGATTCTCATCGGTGGCAGCATTCGCCGGGCTGCCTGCGGCGCCCAGGGCCAGGGGCGCGACAACTGCCGCCGACCCGAGCAGGGCAAGGAAATTCGTCTTCATTGATGAAACCTTCCGTAGGAGACTGCTGTGTTTCCTCTCGGTGTCAACTGTGACGTTTCACACACTACCGGGCGGCGCGGGCGCGCCAGGGGCCGTCTTGCCGCGGTCGGTCGGGTGCGGGTTCAGGCGGTCGCGAGACGCCGCTGCGCGCGCCAGGCGGAAGGGGTGGCGCCGACGTGGCGGCGGAACGCGCGGCTGAAGCCCTCATCCGATGCGTAGCCGAGCTCGCGCGAGACCGCGCTCACACCCAGGCCGCGGGAGAGCAGTTCCTGTGCGGAGCGCATCCGCACCGAGGTGACGTAGCCGGCGGGTGAGAGTCCGTACGCGTCGCGGAATCGCTCGGCGAAGACCGAGCGCGACATCGCCCCGAGTGCGGCGAGGGTCTCGACCGTCCAGTCCCTGCCCGGCTCGGCGTTGATCGCGTCGACGACGCGGTCGAGGAAGGGATCAGATGCCGCGGTCGGCCATCCCGCCGGCGCGCAGCCGATCGCGACCCAGGCGCGGATCACCGACGCGAGCACCGTCTTCGCCATCATCCGGCAGATGACCCGGTCGCCGCGCCGGCTCGCGCAGGTCTCGGCGGAGTCGATGCCCATCACCTGGGCGAGCGCGGCCGCCGCAGGCTCGCGGGTCGCGAAGTCGGCGATCCAGGCGAGCTCGGGCAGCAGCGCCGCGATGTGCGCGGCTTCGTCGGCGAAGTCGAGTTCGGACACCAGGACGGATGCTGCGCCTTCGGCGACGATCGCGGTGTCGTGGCGCCTGCTCGCCAGCAGCACGTCACCGGCGGTGAGATGCTGCACAGGTCGGCCGGGGGAGCGGACCTGCACGTCGCCGGCGAGCACGTACGCGAAGGCGAGCGCGGTCGGGTCGAGCATGAGCATGTCGTCGTCGAGCCGATAGCGGACTTGTTCGCGGATGCGCACCTCGACGGCGTCGAGCAGCACCTCGAGCGCAGCCCCGGGGTCGTCGGCCGGGGCAGGGTCGCTCACGCGCGCGGGCGTCATCGCGATCAGGCTCATGAAGGTGCGAACCGCGGGGGAGGGGGTGGTATTCCTGGGGCTTTCAGGCGACATGACGGCGCCTGTCTAGGATGGTCAGGTCTCTCCCCGCACGTCGACGATCGGTTCCCCCTTGGCATTAGTCACTGGCAAGGATGCGTCCGCGCGCACGGAATCGGGCCGTACTCCGCGTGAACCGCGCGCGGTCCGTGCCGACATCCAGGCGCTGCGTGCGCTCGCTGTGGGCCTTGTCGTGCTCTATCACTTCTGGCCGAAGCGCCTCACAGGAGGATACGTCGGCGTCGATGTGTTCTTCGTGATCTCGGGCTTCCTGATCACCAGTCACCTGATCTCTAAGCCACCCCGGAACCTGCTGGACCTGGGCAACTTCTGGGGTCGGCGAGTGCGTCGTCTGCTCCCGGCGTCGTTCCTCGTGCTGCTCGTGACGCTCGGCGCGAGCCTGATCTGGGCGCCCGCGACGATGTGGTCGAACATCGCCAAACAGGTGGCCGCTTCCGCGATGTACGTGGAGAACTGGTTCCTGGCCGCGGAGTCGGTGGACTACCTCGCGGCGGACAATGCCGCAACGCCGGTGCAGCACTTCTGGTCGTTGTCGGTGGAGGAGCAGTTCTACATCGTCTGGCCGCTGCTCATCGCGCTGGCGCTGCTGATGGCGGCCCGGGCGGGGTGGAAGGGTGAACGACGGGTGATGACGCTCGCGGTCGGTACCGTCGTGGTGCTCTCGTTGGGCGTATCCATCGTGCTGACGGCGACGGATCCGGCCGCGGCCTACTTCGTGTCGTGGACGCGGTTCTGGGAGTTGGGCGTCGGAGGTGTGATCGCCGGAGTCTTCCCGCTGATCCAGCGGTGGCTGGACCGCGCACCCGTTGCGCGTCCTGTGCTGGCTCTCGCCGGTCTCATCGCCGTGGTGATCTCGGCCGTGGCCTATGTGCCAGCGACACCGTTCCCCGGTGTCGCGGCGATGCTGCCGGTGCTGGGCACGGCCGCCGTGATCGCCGCTGCCGTCGACGAGCGACGCTGGGCGGTGACCAGGCCGATCGGGTGGCGGCCGGTGCAGACCCTGGGAGATGTCTCGTACAGCCTGTACCTCTGGCATTGGCCTGCTGTGATCCTGCTGCCGTTGGCGCTGGGGCATTCGCTGCGCTGGTGGCAGAAGCTCCTCGCGATCGCGGTGCTGATCGGACTGTCCTATGCGACGAAGGTTTTCGTCGAGGACCGCTTCCGTGGCGCGAGGTCGATGGGCAAGGGGCTCAAGGGCACGTTCGCGTTCATGCTGATCGGCATCGTCGTCGTCGCTGGTGCCTCGTTCGTGACCGTGCGCGGCGTCGCGTGGAGTGAGCAGTCGGCTGCCGCAGCCGCTCAACGAACGTTCACCACCGATGAGTGCTTCGGCGCTCGCGCGATGGCCAACCTCAACGCCTGCACGCCGCACGGCGAGAAGCTCATCACCGATCCCGCCTTTATCTCGCAGGACAGGGCCGCGGCGTATGAGGACAAGTGCTGGACCACAGGCGATTTCTCGGTACAGAAGGTATGCCATTACGGATCTGATGATCCGAAGGCTCTAAAGGTCGCTCTGGTCGGCAACTCGCATGCGGGGCATCTGCTCCCGGCCCTCCAGCAGATCGACAAGGGCACCCCGTGGAGCATCACAACCTATTTGGCTCCGGAGTGCTATACCGTCGACGCTGAGATCCAGTTTGAGACGCCGCAGAAAACAAGGAACTGCCTCGACTGGAACCGGCGGCTGATCGCGGAGGTCGCCGACAAGGGTTTCGACCTCGTGGTGATCTCGAACCGTACCGTTCGCCGCATTGACGACCTCTCGTGGGACGGCACGGTCCGGGCGGCGAAGACGGCGTCGCTCGAGGTGCTTCGCAAGTGGTCAGCATCCGGTATCCATGTGCTCATCATCCGAGACACGCCCTATCCGACAGACCTGCAGAACGTCCCCGATTGCGTCGCCGCCCACCTCGAGGACCTGTCCGCGTGTGACGGGTCGCTCCGACGGAAAGCCCCAGACCCGATGGCGGACATTGCACTTGAGAATCCGGATCCAAGGGTCGCGGTTCTGGATCTCACGGACCGCTTCTGTCGCGCGGACACCTGCTATTCAGTCATCGGCGGAGTCATCGTCTACTTTGATCGAGGGCATCTGTCGGCTACCTTTGCCCGGACGCTCGCAACTGACATCCTGCATGCGTCCCTGGAGCTACTCGCGCGCAGCGACTAGATCCGGACTCGGTGAGAGGGGCGCGACACGCCGTCAGTTAGACTCGTTTCTTGTTGTTCGGCGCCCCCTGCCACGGGTTTGCGCCGGTGCTTTGTGTGAAGGGCTAACATGCCGACCTCGACTGGCTACGACGTGTCGCTGATCGTACCGATCTATAACGTCGAGGAATTCTTGGCTGAATGCCTGGCCTCGATCGAGGCCCAGACCATCTTCGAGCGTGTCGAAGTGCTTCTCGTCGACGACGGATCGACGGACAGCAGCGGCGCTATCGCTGCTGACTTCGCGGACCGTCACCCGAACGCGCGACTCATCACTCGTGCAAATGGCGGCCTTGGAGCCGCGCGAAACACCGGTGTCGCATCGGCATCGGCACCGATGCTCGCCTTCCTTGATTCGGATGACGTGTTGCCTCCGCGCAGCATCGAGATCCGATTGGCGGCCATGACAGAGGACGTCGAGCTGGTCGTGGGGAACATGGAGACGTTCCCTTCGCCCACTCGATGGCCCTGGTCGGCCCGGGTAGCCGAGGGTGACGCAGTCCTGGCTGGAGTCGAGACGTTCCCCGAGCTCATCCACAACACGAGCGCTTGCAACAAACTGTTCAGAGCTGAGTCTTTCCCCGAGTCTGGGTTCCCAGAACGTATCCACTTTGAAGACGCGTTCCTCGTGATCCCAGAGGTGCTCCGCGCCAAGCGAATCTCTATTCTTACCGAGACGGTCTACCTCTATCGGCGGAGAGTTCAAGGGGGGTCGATCATGGATTCCCTGTTTACTAGGGCGGGGAATTACTGGGACCACCTCGCGCTTGCGGAGCATCTGACGCGTGAGATGAAGGGGCATCTGGAAGAGCGTCAGAGTGCCGTGCGCCGCTTCCTTGTCAGGTCCACGCAGGGATTCCTGACGCGTGCTCCTGGTGTGCTCTCCGCTGAACGTCTCCCCACGTTCTATGCCCGCATGCAGGCGATCTTCCGCCATTTTCCTGTGGAGGAGATCGTCGAGTCCACTCAGGGGCTGAACGGTCGGATCGCGTTCGCTGCGTTTGCGCTTGACGATTACGAACTGTTTTCGGATCGCTGGACCCACACGGAAGGTCTTGAAGCGGTCGGCGGTCTCCCGTACCTGAAGGTGCACGCTGACGTCGACGAAGCGATCCTGCCGATGCTCGCAGCTAAGGGAACGGAGGTGTACATCGAGCGCGTCGCGGGAAGCGCCGCTGAGAAGTTCCTCACGGTGTCCGGCCGCGTGGATCTTCCAGGCGTCCCGGCAGCGGGAGTCGCCGGGCGCGTCAAGGTGCGTATCGCAAGCAAAGGCGAGGCCTTGTGCGCACCTACGACCACCCAGGTACGTCGTGTTGCGGACGTTGTCAGGGCCGTGACAACGCTCGAATGGACGGCAGAAGTACCGGCAAGCAAGCTCAAGACCGGGCGTTGGACGCTTGACGCTCACGTTCTCGTGCCAGGATCCCAATTCACAGTCCGAGCGCGTCCTTCGCTCGGTCTTCGTAGGCGGAGCGCCATGGTGCGGACGAGATCTACCCGATCGCTCTTCGTCCCCGGCTCCCAGGCGCGACTGACTATCCTGACTCGGAGGAACTCCCGGCGAGCGAATCGACTGCGGTGGAAGCTCATGCTCATCCGCGAAGATCTACGGGGACTGTGGGAGCGTCGCCCGTTCGCCTGGACGCGGATCGGGCGACTGCTGACTTCTCCGTTCGCGGGCAGCTCGCCGCTATGGCTCGTCGGTGAACGTGGCGACACCGCTCAGGACAACGGATATCGCTTCTTCGAGTGGGCTCGAAAGAACACCGATGGCATCCGGGTGCGCTACGTCCTCGACCGGAAGAGCGATGCGTGGAAGAGTCTCGCTGATCGGAAGGGCGTGGTGCGTCGAGGTAGCCTTCGTCACAAGCTCCTGTTCCTCCACTCAGATGCTCTAATCTCGAGCCAGGATTTCGATGCTTATATGATTCCGCCGAAGTGGAATCGGGAGCACTACCGCACGCATCTTGCTCATCGTCTTGATCAGAAGCGCATTTTCCTGCAGCACGGGATCATCTTCAACGATGTCGCCGCTCCCCTCGCACGCGAGCACACGGGTCTGGACATGTTTGTGACGAGCGTGGAGCCCGAATACGAGTACCTCCGCCAGCACACGCGGTTCACCCATGAGCTCAAACTGACGGGGATGCCTCGATACGACACGCTCGTGCGCACGCCATCGAAGCAGATCCTGCTCATGCCGACTTGGCGCAAGTACCTCGTACTCCCGTCATACGCGAGTGGCGGGAACGACCCGGGGACTTTCCACGGGTCAGCTTATGAGCGCTTCTTCACAGACTTGCTCCAGAGCCCGCGTTTGGCAACTGTGTTGGAGAAGCATGACCACTCGCTGGCGTTCGCACCTCACTACGAAGTTGTCGACCACTTCGCGGATATCGAAGTCGCGTCTACTCGGATAACCGTAACGGGCGCCACCGGAGTCCGTACTCAGGAAATGATCCGCTCGGCCGCGGTATTCATGACCGACTACACCTCGGTGATGTTCGATGCCGCCTACCTCGGGGTTCCTGTCCTTCAGATGCCGTTCGATCTGGAGGAGTTCCATGAACGGCACTATGGCCAAGGCTGGCTCGACAACGGGGGCGGAGAATACTGGCCGGTCGCTCGTACCGTAGAGGAAGCTGTCGATGCTCTCGATGCGATCCTTTCTGCCGGAGCAGTCGTCGCCTCTGAACACCAGGCAAGGATCGACCGGCTGTTCCCTCGGCGGGATCGTGAGAACAGCCGCCGCGTGTACGAAGCGATCCGCGCTCTTCCCGACTAGATCTGCCAGCCGTCACGACTGGCTCCGGTTGTCCGCTCGGCCAGCGGCCGCATCGTCCGAGCCTCGAGCATCGCCTCGTAGACGCGCTCGCGATTGTGTCCGTCGCGAACAGGGAAGGCACGCTGCATCCGCTCTGCGAACTCCGGATCAAGTCGGTCGGTGAGGATCGATTCGGCAGCACGAGCGGCCTCGGCGACGTCCTCGGCCACCGGCCCGAACCCGTCGCGCCGGTAGTCGAAGTACCCGGGTCGTTCGGTATGCCCGGCCAGATACTGCTCGCGATCGAACTGGTAATACATCACGGGTGTGCGAATGTACGCGGCGTTGAAGGCGATCGACGAGTAATCGGTGATCAGAAGCCGAGCGCGCACGATCATCTCGCGCACGTCGGTGTCCGCGTACGACCGCACTTCTACAGCCTCCGGAAGGTCGAACGATGACAGATACGGCTGCATGTTCGGGTGCGGCATGAAGACGATTCTCGCGCCGGTTCGCTCCGCGGCGTCGAGCAGGGTCGGGTCGTTCAGCAGTCCTGATATGCGGACCGCGTAGTCAGTCCCGGCGAAATCGTCGATCGGCTCCCGGTCTGCGGAGTCCTTACCCATCCGCCCGACCAGGTAGTCCCGCCAGGTGGGCATGACGACGATGAGATCGCGTTCCTCGTCGGGCAGAGCGCGTGCGCGCTCCAGGAGCACATCGAATCGAGGGAGACCGGTCAGTCGCACTTCCTTGCGGGACGCGCGATATGCCGGCGACTCAGTGAGATAGCGATATTCGTCGGGCGTCGAAGCCACGAACACCTGGATGTCCTTCGGATTCAGCCAATGCGAGATATCCCCCTTGATCACGCCGTGCTGCAAGAACGTGAAGGCGTACTCGGGCGGGCGCATCTTCAGCGGCAGCGCATGCGTGATGAACCTGTCCGCATGGCTGGATGCGAGATGATCTGCGTGCTTCAGCAGGGCGTAGAACTCGGGAGTGCCATATCCGACCAGACGGGCGCCGGCAGCCGACATCCGCTTCCAGTCTTCTGTGCCTTCACGCACCACGAACCACGAATTGTGTTCCGGATGGTGTTCAGCCATCCACCAGTACATGTCCTCGGCGCTGTCGCCAGCGTCCACGTCGCGGTCGATGAACACCCACGCATGGGCGAAGCGCTGTGCGAGTCGCTTCGACCTCACAGCCTGGTCACGCCGCAGGTAGTGGAGCCCTCCACGCCGGAGGCGACGCACAACAGCCTTCTGTGTCTTCCGCAGTAGTCGTGCTGCCCTGTTCGGCGGTGTCTTCTCCGCCTTGAATGCGGCCGGAACCGCCGGGGGGCGTTCGTGGACTTCCTGTCGAACACCGTCGAGCAGCACTTGCACGTTCGCTTCATCGGGGATCCAGAGGACCTCCTGCATGACTATGGGGCGCGCGGCGTACTCCAGCCCGAATGCCTTGGCGGCGAAGGGCGTCGCTTCTGCACCGTTGACCAGCAGAGTGATTGAGGGTGCCGCTCCGCGGTACCGGTAGACGACAGAGCGCAGCCCCCTTGCTCGGTCGCGTCGGCCTCCCTGGTACACGGGCCCGTGCCCGCTCCCGTGTTTCGTCAGGGTCAGAGCCTCGCGCATCCACGGTGCGACATACATGAGGTTGAATTCAGCGATCGCGTCGTCGTCGACGTGCTGCAGGAAGGCGGGAAGCAGGTCGTTCAGGTCGGCATACATGCTCTCCGGGAATCGCGCATTGCGCACGGCGGGAGACTGCGAGGCCCTCAAGATCCAGAACTGGTCGTACAGGAACAGATTCTGAAGCCAGCGCGGGATCTCCCCTCGCTGTGCCAGCGCGTAGTCGATGACCGGGAGGAATCCGTACCGGATGGTGTCGGTGTATTTCCGCGGGTCAGCGCTGCTGGACTGGATTGTCGACGAGTTGTCCGAGCGCTGCCGGTACAGGTAATCCGCTTCGGGCAGGAAGGTGACCGTTGGGCTTGCGAACCCGAGCAGATAGCGCGACACGAACGCGCCATCCTCGAAACGCAGTCGGAGGTCCTCGGGAAATGTGAGCCCGGCGTCCACGACCAAGCGACGCTGCACGAAACCGGAAGTGATGTGCGGCTGAACCCAAGAGGGCGAGACACTGAGATCCTTCGTCACTCGGCCCTCTCGGAACCGACCAGACAGCGCGTGGGTGTCGCGAATGTCGTCGTCTTCGTCGAACCAGAGCAGCAGCCGCGTGGAGAGCATCGAAGGCAGAGCGCCGGGCGTGATTGCCGACGCGACCTCGGCAAAGTAGTTATCCGAGAGCACGTCATCGGGGTCGGGGAACGTGAGCCACGTGCCGGTGGCGAGCGGAAGCGCCGCGTTGCGTGCCGATGCCTGCCCGCCGTTGTCCTTGCGAAGGACACGCACATTCGGATGCCGCGCGGCGAACGCCTCGGCCACCTCGGCAGTGTCGTCGGTTGAGCCGTCGTCGACGAGGATCACCTCGATGCGATCGAAACCGTACGTCTGGCGCTCCAGCGATGCGAAGTACTCCGGGAGGTACCGGGAGACGTTGTACATCGGCGAGATGACGGTGAACTCAGTCAAGCCTCGTGTCCTTCCTCGAAGCGATCCGTTCATCGACGCGGACCCGTGCGATCAGTGCGGCGGTGATGGTGCCGGGAGAGTCGTCAGTGACGACCAGCACATCGTGGCCCGGGATGCCGGCCGCTCTCAGCCGAGCCAAATCGGTCTCCTCAGGCGTGATCACCAGATCAGGTGCGAATCGGCCGACAGCCAGAGCATCCGACCTGCTCAGTCCGCCGTCGATCACGAGTACCCGCAGCCCGCGAAGTCGGGCACGCAGCGAGGGGCGTCCCTTCGGTTGCACCGTCACAAGAACGCGAGCTTGCGCTCGGGCGACACGGTGCGCGACCGAGCCGAAGAGCAACCCACCGTCGACGGCGGCGCCGCCCTTCGGACTCACCTGCCTCACAGGCGAGAACGAGCTCAGGCTCGCGAAGAGAGCGGCAGAGCGCTCGACCCCCTCGGCGTGATGCTCGACGAGCACCTCGCGCCCGGGGCGGAACAGCCGACCGATCATGGCGTCCTTCGACCACAGCCCACGACGCCGCATCTCCGCGCGGAGGGCACGTCGATCGGCGACCGAATCGGCCCAAGGCCTGGTCCGCCGCACGTAGACCTCGCCCTGCTCGCCCGGGATCGACAGAGCACGTTCCCCGGCCATCCGCCGCCGATGCCGGTCCTGTGTCTGCACCAGCGACTCACCCGGGAGGGGCCACACGATCTTGCGGCCGGACACCCGGCGGACGCGACGATCCGCGCGCAGCCGCGTCGCGACCAGCGCCTGCTGCCCGAAGACATCGGGGCGCCAGACCAGAAGCCGCCGCACCGGAGCATCCGCCGTGAACACCGTCGCAGGACCGGCGGAGTAGGCGATCACGTCGGCGGTGCGACGCCACGCTCGCGGCATCGTGCCGTAGGCGAGCGCCCAGTCCCAGAGCGGTCGCCCTGTGAGCGCGAGGATGATCAGCCGCGACTCGAGCGGCAGCGCGCTCGCGTCGTAGCGCAGCAGCCGATCCTCGCTCACGTGCCGCAGGCACACCTTCAACCCCGCCAGCGTTTCGGCGCGCTGCGCCTCGTCGAGGTTCTCCGCATAGCGCTGCGGGTCGAGCTGCACCGGCAGCAGCCACTGCATCTCGTACAGCAGCACGGACTGCAGCCAGCTCGGCACGCCGCCGCTCGTCGCGGCCTTCTCGAGCAGCGGGGCGTAGCCCTCTTGGAACCGCACCATGTAGGTGCTGGGATCCGAGCGATACCGGTCGACCGCCGATGTGCGCGCGGCGCGCTTCCGATAGCCGTAGCGCGCGTCCGCGACGAAGCCGGCCATCGGCGCATGTCCCAGGCTCAACAGGTACTCCGCGACGAACAGCGCGTCCTCCGAGGCGTGCAGACCTGTGCGGAAGCGTGCCCCGGACGCCCGCACCGCGGCAGTGGGGAAGGCCACTGAAGCGGCATTCATCACGAACACGTCGTCGGCCAGCTCGGCGACCCGGTTGCCGCCCGCGAAGCGGAAGCGCAGGGGGTGGTTGTCTCGAAGCCGGTGATCGGGCTCCTGCATGCGCAGCAGGTTCGTTGCGGCGACATCGATGTCGGGATGTTCGCCGATGAAGGCCAGCAGCGCTTCGAAGTAGCCGGGGGCCACCACATCGTCGGGATCGAGGAACAGAATCCACTCGCGGGACGCCTCGTCGAGCCCGCTGTTCCGAGCCGCGCTCACGCCCCGGTTCTCGGTGCGGATGAGGCGGGCACCCGGATGCACGTCCGATATCCACGCCGCGATGAGTTCGGCGCTCGAGTCCTCCGAGCCGTCATCGATGAAGATGAGGTCCGTCGGCAGCGCCGTCCGCTGCGAATCGAGCGAGCTGAGGAACTCAGGCAGGTACTCAGCGACATCATGCACGGGCACGACGACACTGATTGCGTCCGGGGAGAGCGTGCTCACGGAATCAGGACGCCCCTTGTGCGGCTTCCTCGACGCGCACGGCGACGATCTGACCCGTGAGACCGCTGTCGAGAACCTGCAGACTGACGGCGGCGACCTTCTCGGGCGCGAGCAGCGAGCCCTCCGGCTCGTCGCCGAAGGCCTGGATCCGCATCGGTGTGCGCGTGCGCTGCGGGTTGATGCAGTTGATCTGCACGCCGTCCTCGGCCCACTCCTCGGCGAGCGCCTGGGTGAGGTTCACGACCGCTGCCTTACTGGCGGAGTAGATGCCGTAGTTGGCGCGGCCGCGCGTGTGCGAGCTCGAGGTGAACAGCAGCACCTGGCCGCCGGTCTCCTTGAGGTACTTGTGCGCAGCACGGGCGACGATCACCGGTGCGGTGAAGTTCGTCTCGATGCTCGACTCGATGTGCTTGACCTTGGTCTGCGTCAGCGGACCCATGCGCAGCACGCCGGCAGACATCACGACGGCATCGATGCGCCCGGATGCCTCGTGCGCCTGCTTCAGAGCCTCCTTCACCTGCTTGCGCGAGCGCACGTCGGTGCCGGTCGTGGAACGGCTGAACTCGTGCACGGTGGCGCCGGCGTGTTCGGCCAGGTCGACGATGCTCTCGCCGATGCCGTAGCTGCCGCCGAAGACGACGACGACCTTGCCCTCGAAGTCGGGGAGCGGGGCATCCGCCGTCAGGCTCGCGGACTGCAGTTGGAAGAGCTTGTCGGCGATGTGCACGTCGATCGGCTCGGTGACCTTCATATTCTGCGCGGTGCCGTCGACCACGAAGATCGGCGTCTCGGGCAGATACGTGAACACGACACCGCAGTCGTCGGTCGCATGGAACGTCTTGTCCAGTCCGGCGAGCTCGTAGGCCCTGCGGATCGTTCCGAGGCGGAAGCCCTGCGGCGTCTGACCGCGGCGCAGCGTCGAGCGATTCGGGATGCCGGTGATGTGTGACGCCGAGTCGACCTGGACGATCGTGTCGGCCGAGGGGATGGCCGTGTCGACCGCTTCGTAGTGGTCGAGGGCTTCGACGCACTCCGCCAGGATGCGGTCGTCCACGAAGGGCCGCACGGCGTCGTGGAAGAGCACCTTGGTGTCAGGGTCGTCGCCGAGCGCGGCCAGCGCCGCCTGCGTCGAGTCGTTGCGGGTGTCGCCGCCGGGGATGATGCGGGTGAGTTTCGGGAACCGCTCCTGGTCCTTCAGCGGTTCCAGCTGCTCGATCGCCCCCGCGTTCATGACGATGATGATCTCGTCGATCACGGGACTGGCGTTGACGACCTCGAGCGTGTGCTCGACGATCGCCTTGCCGGCGATCTTGATCAGCTGCTTGGGGATGCCGAGACCGACGCGGACACCGATGCCTCCGGCGAGGATGACTGCGACTGTGCGGGGCGTGCTCATGTGTGGACTTCCTCGCTCTTTGCCGGAGTCGCGGTCGCCAGCGCGACCTGTGCCAGCCGATCAGCCGCCGCTGTCACGCCGTCTCCGTCGACATCAGCCACGAACTCCTCCCGCAGCCGCTCCATCGTCGCCGCATCCGCTTCTCCGCCCTTCACCTGTGCGACCAGTTCGTCGAGCGTCTCCGCGAGCGGCAGGCCCAGGTCGTCGGGGAAGGCGATGTAGAAGTCGCGGCGCTGCGCGTACTCGTTCAGGTCGGGGGCGATCAGGTACGAGGGAACACCGGCGACGGCGGCCTCGAAGACGGCCGACGAGTAGTCGGTGATGAAGACGTCGGCCACCATCAGCAGCTCCTGGGTCGACATCCCGGGTGCGGTGCGCAGACCGGCGCCCGTCGGGGCCGGCACGAGCGGATGCAGCTTCGTGATCGTCGAGTAACCGGCATCCGACATCGCGTGCGTCAGCTCCAGCGGATCCACGGTCGGCTCGAGGCCCTCGGTGCGGAAGGTCGGGGCGTACAGCGCGACCTTCGTGCCCACCAGATCCGGATACAGGTAGTCGAACTTCTTCCGGGCGCGCGCCCGCACCGCCGGGTCGCGCAGGCGATCCACCCGTGGCAGCGGGGCGACGACCACCTTCGACACGTCGACGCCGAACGCCTCGGCGAACGGCGC
Source organism: Microbacterium sp. NPDC057659 (assembly GCF_042799915.1). Classification (NCBI taxonomy): domain Bacteria; kingdom Bacillati; phylum Actinomycetota; class Actinomycetes; order Micrococcales; family Microbacteriaceae; genus Microbacterium; species Microbacterium sp. NPDC057659. The sequence continues at coordinate 721,497 of NZ_JBHVHU010000002.1, forward strand.
GCGGCAGCGCTCGGCGCTGGCGATCACGATGTCGTAGCCGTCGTGCATGCGCATCGCCCTGGCGAGCTTCGGGTCGCGCCCGCCGCGCCGCCCGAGGATGCTCACTCCGAACTTCTTCAGCGACCCGAGCGCGTGCCACAGCTGCACCACGGTCAGGCCCTCGGAACGGGGCGTCGCCGACGCGATGATCGAGTAGCCGTCCACGACCAGCACCCGCGACGTCGACACGTGGTAGATCTCCACCAGCAGATGCAGCGCGTAGCCGAACTTGCGGATCACGCCGGGCGGCACCATCTTCGCGATCACCTGCACCTCGACGCCGGGGTCGGCCCGCAGCAGCGCCTGGCTCAGCAGCACGAAGTCCGATGGCGGCCGGTTGCTCTGCCGTGTGAGCATCGTCACCTTGTTGCGTCGAGGCAGGACCCGCATCACCAGGCTGACGAGCGTGAGTGCAAGGCGCGCGACATACGCGGCCAGGATATCCAGTCGCAGCACACGGATCATCCGGTTCACGAAGCGACCCCCAGCAGTTCCCGTGCGATCCGCTCGCTGGAGCGACCGTCCAGTGCGCTGCAGAACTCCTCGCGGAACGTCGACAGCCGGGCCTCGTCGACCGCGGCATCCCTGATCGCGTCGGCCAGCTCCGCGTCGTCGGCCACGACCGGTCCCACCGAGTAGTGGTCGAAGGGCCGGTAGAACGATCGCGCGGCGGTGTAGTCGGCGAGATCGGGCACGAAGAACAGGATCGGGCGCTCCAGCAGCGCGAACTCGAAGATCGCCGACGAATAGTCGGTGATCAGCACGTCGGTCGCCATGAGCAGGTCGTTCATGTCTGGCACGACGGATGCATCGATCGTGCCGTCGGGCACGCCCTTCGCGGCGACGAACGGATGCTGCCGCACCCCGATGCGCCAGCCCTCGCCGAGCTCTGCCGCGATGCCGGTCCAGTCGGCTGACGGGGCGGCCTCCGCGCTGCGCTGCCCGTTGCCGCGGAAGGTCGGTGCGTACACGATGAAGCGCTCGTCGTCGCGGACACCCAGTTCGCGTCGCACGCGCGCCCGCGTCGTGGCCACGGTATCCGGGGCGAAGAACACGTCGGTGCGCGGCATCCCCCACGCGTGCACGCGGTCGAGAGAGATGCCGAACGCCTCGGCGTAGTCGGGACGGATGTCCTGCGAGCTGACGATCGCGTCGGTGTAGTTGCGGTGGATCTCACTGCCCGGCGTCGGTCCGCCCGGCAGCCCGGCGCGGCTGTGCCCGACGCGCTTGAACGCTCCGGCCGCGTGCCAGAGCTGCACCAGTCGCGCACCTCGTCGGATGCGGAAGCGGTAGATCAGCGGGTAGAAGTCGTCGAGCACGATCACCCGGCTGGTCGCGATCAGATACGGCAGCCTCAGCACGTCGCGCAGCGAGCGCCGGGCGGCGAGGTTCGGCTTGAAGACGCCGATGATGTCCGCACGCGAATCGATCTTCAAAAGCGCATCGCGCAGGTGCGCCATGTTGCCCGCGAAGTCGCGGTGCGAGTCCGAGAGGAACAGGATGCGGTCGGCCTTGACCGGTACGAGGAGTCGCCAGAACCCATAGGGGATGCTGTACGGCAGGAATCGGACCGCACGAAGCAGTCGACTCCTCCGGAGCCACTGTCGCATGGAGTCGTTTACCAGTCGTTCATCTCTCGGGGGTTGATCCGAGTATACGAAACCCGCCTGGCAGTTCCCGAGTCAGAGCCGTTCGTGCTTGGGCAGCCGGACCAGAAGCAGCAGCACCAGACCGACTCCCAGCACGATCGCCAGGCCGAGCACGCCCCAGTACGTCGCTCCGAACGCCGCGATGAACAGGGCCCACATGCCCGGCGCCATGAAGCTCGCCACGCGGCCGGTGGTTGCGTACAGGCCGAAGATCTCGCCCTGCAGCCCCGGGGGCGTCACGCGGGCGAGCAGGGAGCGGGATGCCGCCTGAGCGGGCCCCACCGCCGCGGAGAGCACCAGGCCGGCGATCCAGAACGGCAGCTTGCCGCTGTCGTGCAGCAGGAACACGACCACTGCCATGGCCAGCAGCGTCGATAGCGCGACGACGATCACCGCCTTCGCGCCGTACCGGTCGTCGAACCGGCCCGCGATCACCGTCGAGATGCCGGCGACCACGTTCGCCGCGATCGCGAAGATGATCACCTCGTTCGAGGAGAAGTGGAACACCGCCGCAGCGAGGATCCCGCCGAACGCGAACACGCCGGCCAGGCCGTCGCGGTAGACCGCGCTGGCCACCAGGAACCAGAACGTGGGCCGATGCGTGCGGAACAGTCGAGCGATGTCGCGGATCAGCTCGACGTAACTGGCGAAGAAGCCGACCCGCTTCAGTCCCGGCGCCGCGGGCGGCTCGGGCACGTTGCGGAACAGCGGGATCGAGAACACGATCGTCCACACACCGCAGCCGACCGCGATCAGCCGGTATGCCAAGCCGTTGGAGGTGTCCATGCCGAACCAGTCGAAGGTCGTGAACACCACGATGATCGTCAGTGCCACGATGCCGCCGATGTACCCCAGCCCCCAGCCGAGTCCGCTCACTCGGCCGACTGTCTTCGGGGTGGAGACGCTCACCAGCATCGCGTTGTAGTTGACGCCCGCGATCTCGGAGATCACGGCGCCGATCGAGATCACGATCGCGCCGTACCAGAAGAACTTCGGGTCGGCGAAGGTGAAGAACAGAGCGAACTGGGCCAGCGCCAGCAGCATCGTCGACGCGAACAGCCACTTCTTCTTCGACCCGGTGCGATCGGCTGCCTGGCCCAGCACCGGCGCCAGCAGCAGGATCAGGATGCCCGCGAGCATCGACACGAACCCGTAGCCGCTGGTCAGGTCGGCGACAGCGCGCTCACGCACCGGATCGGTCTCGGGCAGTGCCGCGATCTCCGGCGGCAGGAAGCTGCTGCCGGTCAGATACAGCGAGACGAAGACGAACGTCAGAAGTACCGAGTTGAACGGCTGTGTCGCCCAGTCCCAGATCGCCCAGGAGAGCACCCGCTTCCGCGGGATCGGCGTCTCGTCACCGCTCTCGGCGAACGTCGCGCCGAACGCCGCGAGGGCGCCGGTGTTGGCGGTGGGCGGCGGAACGTCGGCGGTCATGGGCGTCACGCTACCGGATGGCGGTGACCGGCGTGCGAACGGGAAGATCCGTGGATTCAGGCACGGTTCAGAAGCTGGTGACGAGGTCGCCGAGGACCTCCTTCAACTGCGTCGGATCGGTCGCGTCGTAGTAGTGCGCACCGGTCGCACCGGAGATGTCCTTCAGCGCCTTCACGTCCGCCTGCTCGCCGTAAGCGAGCGTGAAGATGAGCACCGGGGTGTTGTCGTGGTGCAGCCCCTCAAGGGTCTTCAGCATCTGCGCCGCGGTGGTGGTGTCGTGGTTGGTGTCGTTCTCGCCGTCGCTGAGCAGCACGATCGCGTTGATGTGGTCGCTCGCCCACGACGAGGCCTGCTTCTTCGCGAAGGTGTCGACCGCCTCGTACAGCGGGGTGTCGCCCATCGACGTGATGCCGTTCAGCTCGCTGACGAATTTCTTCTTCGTCTGGCGGATGTCGGCGACCGGCGTCAGCTGGCCGGGCACGAGCTTGCCGTCCTGGTTCTGTGCGAAGGCGGCCAGGCCCACGTCGTCGCCCTCGGTGAAGTGGTCGAGCGCAGCGCTCACCGCCTTCTTCGCCAGGGTCAGCCGGGTCTCCTTCCCCGTGACCGGCTCGTCCATCGAACCCGAGACGTCGAGCAGGAACAGCACGTTCGCGCGCTTGCGCACGTCGGGGAACGCCTTCTGCGCGGCCTCCATCACGACGGCCGTGGTGGACAGCTGGGCGGAGGCGCCTTCGGCGCTGAGATGAGCGGTCTCGGCGACCTGCTCGTCGACGTCGCGGTTGAGGTCGCGATAGCCCGCCTGACGCACGACACTCTGTCCCTCGGCGGACTGCGTGAAGCGGATGAAGTCCGCCGAGGCGGCCATCTCGTCGCCGTCGAGCCAGTCCCCGGTCACTCGCACGGCGGGGTTGTCGGCGGCGTAGGCACCGTCGGTCGGGTAGATCGGCACGAGCGGATCCGCCGGCGGCCGGCCGACGGCACGCGTGACGCCGTCGCGGCTGGTGATGCCGCGGTTGTAGTCCCAGATCGACTTCTCGTCGACGATGACGGCGGACAGGTAGTCGGCGGAAGACCCCTTCTCCTCCGCCTGGCGAGCGTGCCAGAGGAAGTGCTCGGGAGTGGCCATGTAGTGGCTGGTCGCGAGCTCCTGGTCGTGCACTCTGCGGCGCACATCCGGGTCGGCGATGTCGTCGGTGGTGACTGCGCCGACGTCGCCTGCGGCCACTCCGTATGACGCGAGCATCGCCGCGGCACCGGAGGTCGCGACGAGGGGACTCGTCTTGCCCAGCTTGAACGTGCCCCACTCCGGATGGCCGGCGTCGGTCCACACGTCGGGGTCGCCGGCGGCCCGGAAGATCTCGGCCCAGCTCGGCGCCTTCTTCGACCAGCCGATCGCGTCGACCAGCGACTGCGGCATCGCGGGGACGAGGTCGGAGTACGCGGTCAGGGTGCGCTTACCCAGCGGGGCCGTCTTGCCGGCGGACGCGATCCACATCGACGAGTCGGGCAGCCACACGGTGGGCCGGACGTCGGCCGCGAGACGGGCGAAGCCCTCGGCGGCGTCATCGGCGGCGACACCGGACTTGGACTTCGACGTCGTGACGCTCACGCACCTGCCGCCCACATCGCGCGGCTTCCCGTTGTAGGCCTTCGCGAGGTTCTCCACCATCTCGGCGTTCTCGAAAGACGACAGCACGCGCACCGCGGTGCACGGGCCCGCCCCCGCGGCAGCCGCCGGGGCATCCTTCGCGAACTCGATCGGCGCCGGGTCCTTCGCGACCGGTGCAGGCGGGGCCGCTGCTTCGGCTGCCCGGTCGTTCATCGACGACGCGATGCCGGCGGTCACCGCGGCCAGTGAGCCGAGCAGCACCGCGATGACTGCCACCATCGCGATCAGCACCGTGCGGCGGCGCTTCGCGGGCGGCGCGTCCGCCGTGCCGTCTGGCGGGGTCGCGCCGTGTCCCTCGATCTCGGCCAGTGCGAGGGGAAGAGTGGGAACACCCGAGGCCGGCCTGGTGCGCAGGCCGGATGCCGGAGCATCCGCTTCGGTGGCGCGGGCAGCGGATCCGACCGCGGCCGAGCGGGGCAGCGGACCGGATGCGGGCAGGTGCGGGCGCGGGCGAGCGCGCACCTGTGGCTCGTGCGTGATCGGCTTCGCGGGCAGCGCGACGTCACCTGTCGTCGGGTCGAACTCGATGTGCGTCGAGCGGCGCGGCGGAAGGGGGGTTTCGGGCATGGCGAGAGAATTCCGGTCGGGGGATCGGGCTCACGACCCACTGCAGCCTTCGGGTGACGGCGGGGGCGGTCGGCTTGATTATAGGGCGGCGCGCGGGCGGGAAAACAGGGGCGACGGCCGCGGATCTGGTATACCTCTGCGGTTCAGGCGCCGGAGGTGTTCAGCATGCCGATGATCACCGCCGTCCACCAGGCGACCTGCGAGGTGGACGCGCTGGACAGGCACCACAGCTTCAGGCGGGTCGGCGTCGCCGCGAAGCGGGTGTCCGGCGGCATCCTGTGCAGTTCGTCGGTGAGCCTGCCCAGCGCGACGCCGTTCATGGCGGCGACGAAGACCGCGGCCATCTTCAGGACGGTCAGCGGCGAATCCAGGGTCGGTTGCAGGAACGCGCCGGTGAACAGCAGCCCGACGATGCCGGCCCACGCCAGCGGCGTGACTGACTTCTCGAACACCCACAGCTCGCTGAGCTGCTGGGTGCCCATCACCCAGCGCAGGGCCTTCACGTCGAGCATCACGGTCGCGCCGAGTCCGGCGATGACGGATGCCAGGTGAGCGAACAGCATCGGCAGATGCATCCAGGGGGCGGGCTGGATCTGCGTGCTGATCCACAGCGACGCGAACATGCCCAGTGACACCATGAGATAGCCGACGGCACGGCGATGGCGGGCGAGCGATCGTTGCTCGTCGAGTGCGATGCTCACGAGCGACGCGTCTCCTCGGGTACGGAGTGGTGCATGAGCACCGCGCTGATTCTATTGCCGCATCGATCGAAAGATCGATGCCTAGGAGAGGTTTTTGGTAACGATCCTGCCTAACCTGGAGGGGACCCGACCCGAGGAGACCCGTGTTCACTGCTCCCGCGCGCCTGTTCCGCGTGCTCGCGATCGCCGAGGCGATCACCTGGACCCTGCTCATCAGTGCCCTGATCGCCCGCGCCGTCGGGGCTCCGCCGGTGCTGGTCACCGTGGCCGGCGGCATCCACGGCTTCGTGTTCCTCTCTTATGGCGCGACCGCCGTGCTGCTCGCCTTCCACCAGCGCTGGCACGTCGGCGTCGCGATCACCGCGATCGCCAGCGCGATCGTGCCCTATGCGACGATCCCCGCCGAGATCTGGCTGCACCGCACCGGCCGGCTGAAGGGCGAGTGGCGTCTGGAGGAGACCGACGACCCGCGCGACCGCACCTGGTACGACCGCACCATGCGCTGGTTCCTGCACCGGCCGTGGGTGCTGGCCGTGTTGATCCTCGTGGTCGTCGCGGCGATCTTCGCCGTGCTGCTGATGGTGGGGCCCCCGCAGCTTCCGGGGAAGTGAGGGCAGGCGCGCGTAGGGTCGAGCCATGTCTGTCGCCGCTGAGGAGCCGCGGACGGTCGTGCTGTTCGAGGGCAGGAGCGACCGGCTCGCGTTCGAGGCCGTCGCGCGCCGGCTCGGTGTGGACGTGGCGGGGGAGACGCTCGTCGAGCTGGGCGGCATCACCAACCTGCGCAGCTTCCTGACTCCGAGGCAGGGTACGGATGCTCAGGCGCTCGGACTGTACGACGGCGCGGAGCGCCAGTACGTCGCCCGGGTGCTGCGCGACATCGGAATGCTGCGCGGCGACGACCTCACTGTCGCCGGCTTCTTCGCCTGTGAGCGAGACCTCGAGGAGGAGGTCATCCGGGCCGCCGGACCTGAGCTCGTGCTCGAGACGCTCGCCGCCCGTGGCGAGCTCACGCGGTTCCGGGTGTTCCAGCGGCAGCCCGCGCAGCGCGTGCGCAGCCTCGAGGAACAGCTGCACCGGTTCGCCGGCACGGCATCCGGCCGTAAGTCGCGGTTCGCCGCCGACGTGATCGAAGCGGTGCCGATCGAGCGGATGCCGGGGCCGCTTGTCCGGTTGCTGGATTCGGTGCTGTCGGGAGTCGAATCCGCAGCTTCGCGTACCGCGTCACAAGCCGAATCGCACCGACCTGGGCCGTCTTGAGGCCGTCGTTCTTTCCCGCATAATGAACTCGGCGCCGATCTGTGATGTGTCGCCCGAATTCCGCGTTCACGATCGTCAGAAGGCCTGCAATGATGCTGCGTTTCTCAGCCCACCCACTTGTCGCAGTGGCCACCGCCCTCGCCCTGCTCCTCTCAGGAGTTGCGCCTGCTGCCGCCGCCGAGACGACGGGCAGCATCCAAGGCAGGATTCTGGATGCGTCGGGCGGGCTGCTCGTGCGCGGCGAGCGGAACATCACGATCGATCTCTACGGCGGAGACGAGGTGAAGACGCCGACGCTGAGCAAGGATGTCGTACTCACATCCGATGGCAGGTTCGAGGTGACAGGCGTTCCGGCGGGACGCTATGCGATCGCCTTTCGACCTGAGGATCCCCACCTGGCCGGGGAGTGGTGGGGCGACACACGCCATGCAAGAGATCGAGCGTTCGTCGACATCGCGTCCGGAGGTGCGGCACATGTCGAGGCGCGCCTGTCGGGCACCGTCGTGCTGGGCGGGGACATCACGCTTCGCGACATCCCGCACGACAGCCCATCCATCACGATCGCGGCCACGAGTGGAGACGCTGAGGTGGACGGCTGGCTAAGGTGGCGAATCACCAAAGGGCAAGCTGATCGGAGTTATCAGTTGTTCGTGATTCCCGGCGTCTACGATCTCTCGTTCGCGGACGAGTCCGGCGCATACAGGCCGCTCACGGTGCGCGGCGTGCAAGTGGGAGACCAAACGGTGGACAGAGACGTGACGCTGGCCGCCGCACGGGCATCGATCTCGGGGACGCTCAGCCTGAGGACGGCGACAGGTATGGTGCCGCTGCACGGCGGCTACCTCAAGACCTTTCAGTGGTCCGTCAGCCAGAACCGCTGGGTGCCGATCGACGCCTGCGGGGGGCGCGCATACCGTTCGGGCGACGTTGCCTGGTACGTCGAGGATTGCCTTGGACCGGGGCGCTACAAGCTGGCCATGGATTACAAGGGCCTGCTGACCTTCAGAGGGGGCGGAGATCTGCAGAGTGCGCCCGAGATTGTGCTGGCGGATTCACAGACACTGGTCGGTGTCGACTTCGTCGTGGACGATCCGGCGACGGTGTCAGGGATCGTCGCCACGAGATCCACTGACGGCACCGTCTCGACGATCTACGGCGGGCACGTCACCATCTGGCGGAAGACCGCGAACGGCGGACACGTTCGGGTGACGGGCGCGCTGCGCACCTACGGCCCGAACGACGAGACAACCGCGCAGGACGGTGAGTTCGAGGCGGCACTGGCACCCGGCACGTATGTGTTCAAGGTCTGGAGTGAAGGCTGGACCGAAGGTGCCACCTACCTGAACGGGTCGCGATTCTTCGAGGATGCCGCGGAGATCACGCTCGGGCTGGGGGAGAACCGCAGTCTGGGAACGGTCCTTCTGCCGAGACCGTCCTTCACCGTCGGCCGCGTCGCCGGCGCCGACAGGTTCGCCACGGCAGTCGCTGCCTCTAAGAAGGTCGTACCAACCGGGTCGCACGCGCGCGTCGTCTACCTCACCAACGCCTTCGACTTTCCGGACGCGCTGGCGGCGGGCCCCGCCGCGATGCGTACCGGCGGGGTAGTGCTCCCCGTCGCGAAGGCCACCGTGCCGAAGAACGTCGCTGATGAGCTGCGTCGGCTGAAGCCGACGAGGATCGTGCTCGCCGGCGGTGTAGGAGTGATCTCCGAGTCCGTGCGCGCGACTGTGACCGGCCTGCTCCCGTCGGCGACGATCGTGCGCCTGGGCGGAGCCGATCGGTACAGCACGGGCGACAAGATCGTGCGCGATGCGTTCGGCGGAGGCAGCAGATACGCGATCGTCGCGACGGGGGCGACCTATCCGGACGCGCTGGCGGCTGGACCGGCTGCCGGGCATCTCAAAGCGCCGGTGCTTCTGGTGGACGGCGCCAAGGGGCTGACCGCTGCGACCAAGGCCACACTCGCGAAGCTCGGGGTGAAGGATGTCTACATTGCGGGTGGTGTGGGCGTGGTGAGCAAGAGTATCGAGTCGGGGCTGCGAACGATGCTCGGCTCCGCGCACGTGAAGCGACTCTCCGGCAGCGACCGGGTGTTCACGGCTATCGCCATCAACGACGGGATCTTCGCCGACACGGATTACGGCTTCATGGCGAGTTCGGCGGGCTTCGCCGACGCGCTTGCCGGCGGAGTGCTGGCTGCGGCCAAGGGCGGCCCGCTGTATTTGGCGAACAAGGAATGCGTCAATGTCTACACACTCCAAAGTCTTCATGAGCGCAAGGTCGCGGGCCTGACGCTCCTCGGCGGCTCAGGCGTGCTCGGACGAGGTGTGGAGAAGTCCACTCAATGCCGGTAGAAGTCATCGCGGCGCACCACGAACGCTTCTACGTGCTCAGGCGCTCAGCGTAGGGAAGCTCCAGCTGCCGTCGGCGATCTCCGGGCGCGGGCGGTACAGCCGGACGAGGTAGTTCCAGCCCTCGGTGATCGGCAGCGCGTTCGGGGTGCCCTCCGGGTAGTCGCCGAACCGCACGGTGATCGTGCCGTCGTCGTTGCGGACGCCCGTGATGTTGTTGATCGTGTACGCGTCGCGGTCGTTCTTCTCGAAGAAGCCGCCGGCGTTGTAGACCGAGAGCGACCAGAATCCGTCGACCGGGACCTCCCCGACCGTGAGCTCGTACTGCCCTACCGGCAGGCGAGGGTCGACGCCGATGTAGGTCGCTTCGGAGGAGGGCAGGCCGCCCCAGCCCGCGGCGGTGCCGATCAGGTGGCGCACCGGGTCGACCTCGTCGCGCGTGCCGAACGTGCGATCGAAGGCGGCGAGGTTGCGGGCGAGCGCCAGCAGCGCGTTGCGCGTCTCGTCAAGGCTCGTGGCGTCGTAGTCGGGGGATTCGAAGGGTACGGCCGAGGCGCTGCTGAGCCCGATCTGGTCCTGCATCGAGGCGACGGCCGCCAGGTCGGCAGCATCGGCGGGGTCGACCAGGGTGCGCACCGCGACGACGACGTACGGGGTGTCGAACTGCTGCACGGTGAGCTCGTACTCGCCGGCATCATGGAAGATCTCGTTGATGTAGTGGTGCTCGTTCACGATCATCGCCGACAGATAGCGGTCGCCGTGCTCGGGGATCGTCAGTGTGGCGCCGGCGCTGATGTCGACGACCGCGAAGCTGTACAGGGTGTCGCGGTTCAGCCGGATCACGGTCTGCTTGTCGATGTCGGCCGGACGCCGGTTGTGCAGGAACCTGTTCACCCCGCCCGCGTCGCGCTGCAGGTCATGCATCATCCGGTGGGTCTCTGCAAGGGCGAAGTTATCGACGTTCACATGCACGCTCATGTGTTGATCGTGGCACAGACGGGGCGAGTTCAGGGCACTCCGGCGGGACATTCGAACTTGAGTGAACATCTATCAACTTTGAATTGACACCATCCGAGCCCCGGCGTACACTTGAGTCATCGCGACTCAGGTTTCTGGGTCGCAGCAGACTTCCCAGACAACAACCACAAGGAGAATCACATGGCACGTGCTGTCGGTATCGACCTCGGAACCACCAACTCCGTCGTCAGCGTCCTCGAGGGCGGCGAGCCCAAGGTCATCGCCAACGCCGAGGGTTTCCGCACCACCCCCTCGGTGGTCGCGTTCACCAAGGACGGGGAGGTGCTCGTCGGCGAGACCGCGAAGCGCCAGGCCGTCACCAACGTCGACCGCACGATCTCTTCGGTCAAGCGCCACATGGGCACCGACTGGACCACCGAGATCGACGGCAAGAAGTGGACCCCGCAGGAGATCTCCTCCCGCATCCTGCAGAAGCTGAAGCGCGACGCCGAGTCGTACCTGGGCGACACCGTGACCGACGCGGTCATCACCGTCCCGGCGTACTTCAACGACGCCGAGCGTCAGGCCACCAAGGAGGCCGGTGAGATCTCGGGCCTCAACGTCCTGCGCATCATCAACGAGCCCACCGCGGCCGCCCTGGCCTACGGCCTCGACAAGGGCAAGGAGGACGAGCTCATCCTCGTCTTCGACCTCGGTGGCGGCACCTTCGACGTCTCGCTGCTCGAGGTGGGCAAGGACGACGACTTCTCCACCATCCAGGTCCGCGCGACCGCCGGTGACAACCGCCTCGGCGGCGACGACTGGGACCAGCGCCTGGTCGACTACCTGATCAAGCAGTTCAAGGAGACCACCGGCGTCGACGTCTCGGGCGACAAGATCGCTCTGCAGCGTCTGAAGGAGGCCGCTGAGCAGGCCAAGAAGGAGCTCTCCTCCTCGACCAGCACCAGCGTCAACCTGCCGTACCTGTCGCTGACCGACAGCGGCCCCGTCTCGCTGAGCGAGACCGTCACCCGCGCCAAGTTCGAGGACCTCACCAAGGACCTCCTCGACCGCACCAAGAAGCCCTTCGAGGACGTCATCCGCGAGGCCAACATCAAGGTGTCCGACATCGACCACATCGTGCTCGTCGGCGGCTCGACCCGCATGCCGGCCGTGGCCGACCTGGTCAAGGCCGAGACCGGAAAGGACGCCAACAAGGGTGTCAACCCGGACGAGGTCGTCGCCGTGGGCGCCGCGCTGCAGGCCGGTGTGCTGAAGGGCGAGCGCAAGGACGTCCTGCTGATCGACGTCACCCCGCTGAGCCTCGGCATCGAGACCAAGGGCGGCATGATGACCAAGCTCATCGACCGCAACACCGCGATCCCGACCAAGCGCAGCGAGACCTTCACCACCGCCGACGACAACCAGCCGTCAGTGGCGATCCAGGTCTTCCAGGGCGAGCGCGAGTTCACCCGCGACAACAAGCCGCTGGGCACCTTCGAGCTGACCGGCATCGCGCCGGCTCCGCGCGGCATCCCGCAGATCGAGGTCACCTTCGACATCGACGCCAACGGCATCGTGCACGTGTCCGCCAAGGACAAGGGCACCGGCACCGAGAAGTCGATCGTCATCTCGGGCGGCTCGTCGCTGTCGAAGGACGACATCGAGCGCATGGTGCGCGAGGCCGAGGAGCACGCCGCCGAGGACAAGAAGCGTCGTGAGTCCGCCGAGACCCGCAACCAGGCCGAGACCCTGTCGTACTCGATCGAGAAGCTGATCAAGGACAACGAGGACAAGCTGCCCGAAGACGTGAAGACCGAGGTCCAGGCCGACGTCGACGCACTGAAGGCCGCGCTGGCCGGCGAGGACGACGACGCTGTGAAGACCGCGTTCGACAAGCTGAACCAGTCGCAGTCCAAGCTCGGCGAGGCGATCTACGCGCAGGGCCAGGCGGATGCCGCGGCCGGCGCCGCGCCCGAGGGCGACGCGCCCGCCGGTGACGCCTCCTCCGACGAGGACGTCATCGACGCCGAGGTCGTGGACGACGAGGACGAGAAGAAGTAACGATGACCGATAAGAACTTCGACGAAGTTCCTGAGGACGAGGGGTCGGATGCTGCGGCATCCGGCCCCGCGCCGCAGGACGACGCATCCGAGGCCGAAGAGCTGACGATCGACGACATCCTGAACGCCGAGCAGACCGCCGAGGCGGCTGCGGAGGACCACGCTCTGGAGGACGCCGAGAACGCCCTGCTCGTGGACCTGAAGCGCCTGCAGGCGGAGTACGCGAACTACCGTCGCCGCACCGAGGAGCAGCGCCACATCGAGATCCAGCGCGCGAAGGGCGAGGCCGCCAAGGGCCTGCTGCCCGTGCTGGACGACCTGGCGCGCGCCGAGCAGCACGGTGACCTCGGCGAGGGCTCGCCGTTCTACGCGATCGCGGAGAAGCTCCGCACCGTCGTCGAGCGCCTCGGCGTGGTCGCCTACGGCGCCGCCGGCGAGGAGTTCGACCCGCAGCAGCACGAGGCGATCTTCCAGCAGCCCACCCCCGGTGCCACCACGTCGACGATCCTCGAGGTCGTCGAGGTCGGCTACCGGCTGGGCGAAGTCGAACTGCGCCCGGCGAAGGTCGTGGTCGCCGTACCCGTGGAGTAGGTGATCGATGGCTAGTCAGGACTGGTTCGACAAGGACTTCTACAAGACGCTCGGCGTCAAGAAGGATGTCACCGACGCCGACCTCAAGAAGACGTACCGCAAGCTGGCGCGCAAGTACCACCCGGACTCCAACCCCGGTGACGCGAAGGCCGAGGCGACGTTCAAGGAGATCAGCGAGGCGTACTCGGTGCTCAGTGACCCTGAGCAGCGCAAGGAGTACGACGAGATCCGTGCCATGGGCTCGGGTGCGCGCTTCACCGCGCCCGGTGCCGGTGGGGCCGGCGGCTTCGAGGACGTGTTCAGCCGGTTCGGACAGAGCCGTGGGCAGCAGGCCGACTTCGACGACATCTTCGCGATGTTCAATCAGGGCGGTGGTGGCGGCTCGTTCGGCTCCGGCCGGTTCGGGCAGACGTCCGGTGGATTCCGCGGCTTCGGAGGCCCGCAGCGCGGCGCCGACGTGACCGCGCGCACCACGCTCGACTTCGTCACCGCGGCCAAGGGCGAGACGATCTCGCTGCAGTCCGAGGACGGCAAGCCGTTCAAGGTGAAGATCCCCGCCGGCGTCGCCGACGGACAGAAGATCCGGCTGCGCGGCCGCGGCCGTCCGTCACCGGACGGCGGAGAGAACGGCGACATCGTGGTGCAGATCACGGTGCGCCCGCATCCGGTGTTCACCCGTGACGGGCAGAACCTGCGTCTGACCGTCCCGGTGACGTTCACCGAGGCCGCACTCGGCGCGACCATCGAGGTGCCGACGCTGGACGGCGAGAACGTCAAGCTGCGGGTCGCCCCCGGCACGCCCTCGGGGCGGGTGCTGCGCGTCAAGGGCCGCGGCATCACCACGAAGAAGGGCACCGGCGACCTGCTCGCCGAACTGCAGGTGGCGGTTCCGTCGCACCTCGACGAGGCCGCCAAGGCTGCTCTGGAGGCCTTCCAGGCCGCCGAGCCGAAGGAGAACCCGCGCGCCGAGATGATGGCGAAGGCGCGGGCATGAAGGTGATGGGGATGGATGCCGACGAGGATGCTCCGGTCTACGCGATTGCGGTCGCGGCCGAGCTCTCCGGCATGCATCCCCAGACCCTGCGGCAGTACGACCGCATCGGCCTGGTCGTGCCCGGCCGCACACGCGGCGGCTCGCGCCGCTACTCGCCGCGCGACATCGTGCAGTTGCGCGAGGTCGCCCGGCTCTCCGCCGACGGCATGAGTCTGCCGGCGATCGCGCGCCTGCTCGATCTGGAGGACGAGGTGCGCGCGCTGCGCCACCGCGTGCGCGAGCTGGAGCAGACGCTGGATGCCGAGCGGCGCAGCCGCCCCGGCGTCCGGGTGTTCGCCGCGGCGACGAGCGGTCAGGTCGTGACCGTGCCGTCCGGCCGCCGCATCCGCCGCTCCACCGAGGTCATGCTGTGGAGCCCGCACCTGCCGTCCGAGGGCCCCGAGGACTGAGCCTCAGAGCCCCAGCACGGCCTTCGCGATCAGGAAGTAGATCACCAGGCCGGTGGCGTCGACGAACGTCGTGATGAACGGGTTCGAGAACACGGCAGGATCGACCCTGATCGCCCGCGCGGCGAGCGGCATCATGCCGCCGACGGATGCCGCGACGGTGCAGACCGCCACCAGCGTCAGCCCGATCACCAGGCCGACGTGCCACTCGTAGACGAGGCCCGCGATCGCGAAGCCGAGCAGTCCGAGCAGCAGCCCGAGGCAGAATCCCGTGCGCACCTCCCGGGAGAGCACCTTCAGCACGTCGCGCGGAGCGACCTCGCCGAGAGCGAGCGAGCGCGTCACGGTGGTCGCGGCCTGGTTTCCGGTGTTGCCGCCGGTGCCGATCAGCAGCGGCACGAACAGCGCGAGCACGGTCATCTGGGCGAGCGTCGCCTCGAAGGTGTCGAGCACCTGCACGGTCAGCGTCGCGCCGACCGCGAGCACCAGCAGCCACACCACGCGTGAGCGCACCAGCCTGGTGATCGGCGTGGACAGGTACGAGCGGCGCAGCGGCTCCACGCCGCCCTGCCGTGCGGCATCCTCGCTCTCCTCCTGCTTGAGGATGCGTGCCGCGTCGTCGATCGTGAGGATGCCGACCAGCCGGTCCTCGCCGTCGACGACGGGCAGCGCGAGCAGACCGTAGTCGGTGGTGCGGCGAGCCGCTGTCTCGGCGTCCTCCGAGACGACGGCGATGTGCGGATCGTCGTTCATGAGGTCGCCGATCAGCGCGTCATCCGAGGCGCCCATCAGGTCGCGCAGGCTGACCACGCCGACCACCCGGCGGCCATGGTCGGTCACCGGCAGCGTGTAGATCGTCTCGGCGTCCTCGAGCGCGGCGCGCACGCGCGCCATCGTCTCGGCGACGGTGAGCTGCGGGTGCGTCGTCACGAACTCCGGGCTCATCCGGCGCCCGATCGAGTCCTGCGGGTAGCCGAGCATGCCCGAGGTGAGGTCGCGCTCCTGCCTGGTCAGGCCGCGCAGCAGGCGCGGGGCGACGGATGCCGGCAGCTCGTCGAGCAGCCAGACCCGGTCATCCGGGTCCATCTCGGCGAACAGGGTGGTCACCTCGGCATTGCGCAGCGCCTGCACCAGGTCGCCCTGCGTGCCGGGCGAGAGCGCCTCGAACACCTCGAGCGCCCTGCCCTTCGCGAGCAGACGGTAGACGATCGCGGCATCCTCGATGCTGAGCCGGTCGACGAGTTCGACGACCTCGGGGACCGCGAGCGGGGTGAGCACGGCGGATGCGCCGGCGAGATCGTTCTGGGAGAGGAGCTGGCCGATCGTGTCGGCGGCCTCGGCCACGTTCTGAAGCTGCGTGGGGGTCATGAGTGTGCCTTCGCAGAGAAAGCCGCCCCACCGCGGCGATCAGTTCGGGCTGATCAGCGGTGCGGAGCGGAAGCGGATGGGTGAGACGCGTCTGCGACTGTGACTGTCACTGGACATGGGGCACCACCTCGCTTCCTGGTTCTTCGGAGGAACAGACCGCCTACAGCTTAGTCCAGAGGCTCGACCGCGAACCTGAATGTGGCGCCCTGCCGGAAGGGCTCGACGATCTCGAAGTTCTCGTAGGCGGGACCGCCGGGGATCTCGGATGCGCTCGCCCAGTACGACCAGCGTGCGTTGACCTGGGCCCGCAGGTCGGGATGCGGGTGATCGACGCGCCAGATCTGCCGTGCGCGCCGACCGACGAAGCGCCAGTGGTCGGCGGTGTCGCCGGCGTACGTCACGGACCACGGGTCGCTCTCGTCGCCGGTGGCGCTCACCTCCGCGGTGGCGCCGTCACGGTGCAGTTCGGCGAGCCGGAACCCGGCATGCTCGGTGAATCCGGTGCCGGAGAACTCCGGCCACAGCGTCCGCGGCTCGACGACTCGGTCTGCGAGTTCCAGTCGGCGCAGCCTCGCCCAGTTGCCCATCGTCGCCGAGAGGATCAGCCGGTCGAGCGGGGCCGAGCCCTCGTTGGCGAACCCCGCGACCTCGACCTCGTGCGGACGGTCGGCGCGGAAGCGCACTCGCACATGCACGTCGGCGCCGTCATCGAAGCGCTCCACCCCGATCCAGACCGTCAGATGCTCGATGCCGTCGACCTGCTCGACCGTGCCGCGGGCAGGTGCAGCGGGATCGCCTGGCATCTCGGTGTCGGGACTGTCAGAGGACCAGAACCGCTTGCCCCGTTCTCCGGGGTCGAGAGTGCTCGGCTCGAGCTCCGAGTAGCCCCTGGTGTCCGAGCCCTCGACAACGGGTTCGACGGCGATGAAGTTCACCAGCCGTTCGCGCGGATGGTCCAGGTAGGGCGTGAACACGCGCAGCAGACCACGCGGCCCTGGGATCGGGTGCAGGCCGATCTGCAGGCCCTCAGGATGCCCCCATCGCGGCTCGGCCGGGCGCTCAGCGGTGGGTCGCAGCCATACGGTCACGGGTGTCGCCTTCGTTCGAGAGCGGGTGATCAGAGCCACGGTAACGGATTGAAATCGATTTCTCAACGGGTTGCTGCTGCGTCAGTAAGCGCGGTGTATCGGCGGGGAGCATCCGCTCGTGCGCCCGTTGGTTCCGCATGCGGCACTCTCTTGTGCCTGAAATCGATTTCGTCTAACGTGGCGTCTACCCGGTCGACGGCGCCCGTCGGCCGAGCCTCGGCACCTGCCGATCACAGCAACGATTCGAGGACGAGTCGAGTTCCTGAGGAGGAACCATGGCAATCAACACTTCCCGGACGCGGAGGGCGGCCCTCTCGGCCCTCGGCGTCATCACGGCCGTCGGTCTGCTCGCCGGCTGCGGCTCTGGCACTCCTGGCGAAGCGGCCGGCGGCGGCGGTGGCAGTGAGGGCGTCACGACCATCCAGTTCTGGCACCGCACCTTCACCCCCGTCGAGAACGACTGGTACAAGGACATCGTCAAGAAGTTCAACGCGTCCCAGAAGGAGATCAAGGTCGTCGACACCGAGGTGCCGGCCGACGCCTGGGACCAGAAGATGAAGGCCGCCCAGGCCGCAGGCAAGGCACCCGACATCTACACGCACTCCGGCAGCATCCAGGATGCCGTGAACGCCGGCCAGCTCTATGAGCTGAACAAGGTGGTCGACCAGTCGAAGCTCGATGAGATCATCGACCCCGCGCAGCCGGTCTCCCAGATCGGCGGCAAGTACTACGCCTACCCGCTGCTGCTCGAGCCGCAGACCGTGCTGTTCTGGAACAAGGCGATGCTCGACAAGGCCGGCGTCGACTCCACGAAGGGTCCGGAGACCTGGGACGACCTGCTCGCGGCCTGCGCCAAGATCCAGCCCACGCTCGCGAAGGGCACGTACTGCATCTCACCGGCATCCGATGCTGCGACCTTCGCGTGGTCGACCGTCGGTCAGCAGTACAACTTCGCCGGGCACACCGCTCTGACCGATGACTGGACCAAGCCGGACATCAACAACGACGGCTACAAGGACCTGATGTCGAAGTACAAGACGCTCTGGGACAAGGGCTACATGCCGAAGCAGGCGCTCGCCGCCTACGTCGAGGGCAAGGACTTCGGTCAGCAGAAGGTCGCCTTCAAGGTGTCCGGCTCCTGGATGATGTCCGAGATCGGTTCGGACTACAAGGACATGCTCTCCAACACCGGCGTCGGTGCCTTCCCGAACGCCGCGAACGCCGATGGCCGCACCGCGACCACGCTGGGCAACTTCAAGTGGGTCATCGACGCGAAGAGCAAGAACGCCGAGGCGGCAGGCAAGTTCCTGGAGTGGTCGCTGGCCGGTGACCCGCAGAACCTCGTGCCCTTCTTCGTGGGCACGCAGTTCACGAAGGTGCCGGTGCGCGCATCGGTGCAGGAGGCCGTCGCAGCGGATGAGAAGGCTGCGGATGCTCCGTGGTCGAAGGTCGTCATCGATGACATCGCTCCCACGGCGATCCCTGAGCCGACCTACCCCTGGGATGTCTCGCTCGCCGTCGGCACCGCGATGGAGACCGTGATGAAGGGCGCCGCATCGCCGGACAAGGCGATCGCCACCGCCGAGGCCGCCATCCAGAAGGTCATCGACCGCGACAAGCTGCCCGAGAAGGCACCGAAGAACTGATCAAGGACGGTGCCGGGGGGCGGGACCCGACCCACCCCCGGCACCGGCATGCACGGACGAGACGGGATCGACGATGACGACCGCTGTGAGAGAAGACCGCCGGCAGCAGCGCCTGCGACACGACCGCTACCAGTACCGGGACACGAAGCTCGCCTTCCTGATGCTGGCCCCGCTGCTGATCCTGCTGGGGATCTTCGTGATCTGGCCGGCGATCTACGCCGGATACCTGTCGTTCCAGGACTGGAGCTTCTACAAGGATCCGGTGTTCGTCGGATGGAAGAACTTCGCCGACGTGCTCAGCGATCCGCTGTTCCTCGCGACGATCGGCCGCGGATTCGTCTTCGTCCTGATGACCGTGCCGCCGATGCTCATCCTGGCCTACCTCTTCGCCAGCCTGGTTGTGAGCGTGTCGAAGAAGTTCGCCAGCATCCTCAAGGTCAGCATCTACATCCCGACGATCATCTCCTCGGTGATCGCCTCGATCATCTTCGTGCTGATCTACGACTACTCCGGCGGTCTGCTGAACGCCTTCCTCGGCCTCTTCGGCATCGAGCCGATCGCCTGGCTGGGCGATCCTTCCTGGGCGCTGTTCGCGATCGCGATCCCGGCCATCTGGCTGGGCATGGGGCTCACCTCGCTGATCATGGTCGCGGCGATGGTCGACATCCCCACCGAGTACTACGAGGCGGCCGCCATGGAGGGCGCCGGGTGGTGGCAGAAGACGCGGTACATCACCATCCCGCAGATGAAGAACGTGTTCCTCTACCTGCTGGTGACGGGATTCGTCGCGGCCATCCAGCAGTTCGAGCTGCCGCTGGTGATGACGCAGGGAGGGCCGCTGGACTCGACCACGCTGCCGAACCTGTTCATCTTCAACCACTTCCGCAACGACATCAACGTCGGCTACTCGATCGCCGCGGCGCTGCTGCTGTTCGTCGTGCTCGGCTCGGTGTCGGCACTCGTGTTCAAGTTCGTCAACTCCGAGAGGCTGGTCGACTGATGGCCGTCATGCAGGGTGAGACCACCCGGATCGTCCTCGCAGGCAAAGAGCCGCGCAAGACCCGGATGCCGAGGACCTCGGGCGGCTGGGTGACGCTGGTCTTCAAGGTGCTGGCCGGCGCCGCCTTCGTACTCGCCGCACTGTTCCCACTGGCCTGGATGGTCATCGCCGGCTTCAAGTCCAAGACCGAGGTCATCCAGACGCCGTTCCAGTTCTTCCCCGAGGTGTGGAAGTGGCAGAACTACGCGCAGATCCTCGCCGACCCGACCTTCGCCACGACGATGGGATGGACCTTCCTGGGCGCCGTGCTGTTCACGGTGCTGAGCCTGACGGTGAACTCCTTCGCGGCGTACGTCTTCGCCAGGCTGGACTTCCGGTTCAAGCGCACCATGTGGGTGATCGTCATCACCACGATGTTCATCCCCGGCATGACCATCCTGCTGACGAGCTTCATCGTGGTGACGAGGCTGTCGATGCTGGACACCCTTGCGGTGCTGGTGATCCCGGGCGCCGCGTCCGCCGCATCCGTGTTCTTCATCCGGCAGTTCTATCTGAACATCCCGGCCAGCCTCGAAGAGGCGGCGATGCTCGACGGCTGCGGGCGTTTCGGCATCTTCTGGCGCATCTTCCTGCCGCTGTCGAAGCCGCCGTTCGTCGTGATGGGCATCACCGCGTTCCTCGCCTACTGGAACTCGTATGTCTGGCCGATCATGACGATCACCACGCCGGAGCGGTTCGTGGTGCAGCAGTACCTCGCGACGTTCCGCTCCGAGCGCAGCACCGAACTGGGCCTGCTGATGGCGGGCTCGGTGCTCGCCGCTGCGCCGGTCGTGATCCTGTTCCTCATCTTCCAGCGCCAGATCATCGGAAACATCAAGATGGCCGGGCTCAAGTAGTCTCACCGGATGCTCCTCTCCGTCACCGGCGCCAGCGGCACAGGCAAGTCGACCGCTCTGGACGCACTGAGCCGAGTCGACCTCGGCCGGCAGGTGACGTGTGTCGAGTTCGATTCGATCGGTGTGCCCGAGGGAGCGGATGCCTCCTGGCGGCACGGAGCGGTCGAGCACTGGGTGCGGTTCGCGATCGATGCTCAGGGGCGCGGTGAACACGTCCTCCTGTTCGGGCAGGTGCCGCCGGGGGAGCTGCTCGCCGCCCCTTCCTCCGATCGCCTCGACGGCATCGTGATCTGCGTGCTGCACTGCTCGCCGGACGTCCAGGAGCAGCGTCTGGCCGATCGCGGCGAGCCGTCCGACTCGATCGTCCACCACGTGCGATTCGGGGAGTGGTTCCGCCGTCATGCGGCGGATCCGTCCTACGCGCCGGAGGTCATTCGCGTCGAAAGCGCGGTGCCGATGCAGTGGTCGCGCTGGGAGCGGCTGACAGGGGACGATCCGCGATGGCCGGTGAGTATCCTCGATGTGGATTCGCTCTCCCGCGCGGAGCTGGCCGCGCAGGTCGAGAAGTGGGCGCGAACTGCGCTCGCCGGCTCCGTCGTCGGCGCACCCGGAGCCGGCGGGCGGAAGTCCTAGCCGGTCACGAAAGTGAAGAGCCGCTTCGTCGCCCTGGTCTGCGCGACGTAGAGATCGCGGATGCCGGCTTCGCCGGCCGATTCGATCTCATCCGGTTCGATCAGGATCACGGTGTCGAACTCCAGTCCCCGCGCGTCGGATGCCGGCACGATCGACGCGTCGTGGATGCCGGCATCCAGCTCGGCCGCACGGTGCGCGGCGGCGATCACGCCGATCAGTTCTGCCGGGTGGGCGTCGCGGAGCTCGCCGATGAGGTCGTCGAGTGCCGCGGCGAGGCCGCCGGCATCGACGGCGATCCGGGTCGGACGGTCGCCGTGCCGGATCGAGCGGGAGAGCCGCTGAGCGGGGGCGATGCGGGCGAGCGCGGGCTCGCTCGCCTGCAGGATCTCGGCGGTGGTCCGGTAGTTCACGGTGAGCGTGTGGTGCGCGAACCGGTCCGCGCCGAACGGGTGCAGCGCTTCATCCCAGCTGCGGACGGTCGTGGCGGGGCCGGCCTGCGCGAGGTCGCCCACCACAGTCATCGATCGGCTCGGGCAGCGGCGCAGCAGCATCCGCCACTGCATCTCGGAGAGCAGCTGGGCCTCGTCGACGACGACGTGCCCCCACACCGTGTCAGGCGGTCCGTCGACGAGCGCGCGCGCCTCATCGAGCAGCACCAGGTCGGCGTCCGACCATCCGGCTGACCCGGGCGGGGTCAGGGCGGCGATGTTCTTTGCTCCTGGCAGCATCCGCTCCAGGGCGGCCCGGTCGGAGAGCAGGCCGCGGACGACCTGCTCCGGACGGAGACGCGGCCAGACGCCCTCGACGATCCGGTCGACGCCGGGATCGACGAGCAGTTCGTCGCGGATGCGGTCCCAGTCGATCTCCAGCTCGCCCGCGGACTCGCCGTCGCCGTCCTCGGCGAACATGCCGTCCAGGTCGATGCCGAGCACCTCCCTGATCTCATCCTCGAACTCCGTGACCTCCCGTGCGGTCTGCTGCTCCAGCTCGTCGACGAGGTCTTCGACCACGTACTCGAGGAACAGCTCTCTGGCACGGTTGTGCGCGGAATGCCCCTGCAGCGCACTGCGCCGCGCGGCGTCGATCCGAGCGGCGTCGAGCACGACGGCGCCATGCGCGGTGTGCAGCGTCAGCGACCGGCCGTGCGGCTGCCGCTCCTGCACCCAGCGCGCGAGCGCGTCGGCGAACGATGCGCCGCCCTTCACCCGGGCGACCCGCTCCTGGTCCTGTGCAGTCGCCTCGGCCCCGATCAGATCGGATGCCGTCGCCAGCTGCACGTCGTTCTCGCCCAGCGACGGCAGCACCTCCGAGATGTACGTCAGGAAGCGCCGGTTGGGGCCGAACACCAGCACGCCGCGCTCGGCGATCGCAGGAAAGGCGTAGAGCACGTACGCCGCGCGATGCAGAGCCACGATCGTCTTGCCGGTGCCAGGGCCGCCGTCGACCACCATGATCCCGCGATGCGGCGACCTGACGATCTCGTCCTGCTCGGTCTGCAACGTCGAAGCGGCCTCGCGCATCCGGCCCGTCCGTGCACCGCTCAGGGCGGACAGCAGCGGGCCGTCGCCGACGAGATCATCGCCGGTCGGCGCCGTGCCGTCGAGGATCTCGTCCGTGACATCGCTCACCCGGCGGCCGTCGAGGCGCAGATGCCGGCGCCGCCGCAGGCCCAGCGGTGACGCCATCGTCGCGGCGTAGAACGGGCGCGCGGCTTCGGCCCGCCAGTCCACGAGCAGCGCCTCGCCCGCTGCCGAACTCAGCCCGATCCGCCCGATGTGCAACGATCCGCCCTGCGCGTCGTCGATGCGCCCGAAGCAGAGCGCGTGCTCTGCGCTGCGCAGCCGCCGCACGCCGTCACGCAGCCGGGCGAGCTCGGCATCGCGTGCGAACAGATCCTCCGGGCCCTCGACCGGGGCCGCCATCACCCTCGCCTGCGCGGCGAGCCCGCTGCAGACCCCGTCGTCGAGCAGCCGGTACATCTCATCGATCGTGTTCTGCTCATGCTCCACCTGTCGCGCCGTGACGACGCCCGCATCCACCCGCATCCCGCTCCCTCGTCCGGAGTCCACCTTGAGGGGTCGGGCCGCGGAACACAACGTTGACTTCGTAGGAGAGACGTGGCCTTGCGGAGCGCGCTGGCGGCCCGGTTCGGGGTCGGCGATGTGTTCTGCCGCGGGCATCCGACCGGAGATCCTTGGTCCGACTCTTTCTCCACAGCGGGTTGTTCTCCGGACTTGTCCACAGTTCATATTGAGCGTCTGACCGGGGATTCCAATGTCGGTGGCCCTCTGTTGAATGGAAGCATGACCTCGACGGTGAACGCCTCTCTCGAGCAGCTGCACACGCTGCTCGAAGAGGTGTGTTCGTCGGCCGAGGTCGAGCGCCAGTTCGACGTGGCGTCGGCGTCCGAGCTGATCGACACCCTGGTGCTCGCCGGGCGCGTGCAGCGCCGGCTCGACGCGGTGATCGTCGAGGCGACGGCGCAGGTGCTCGACCGCGACCTGCGCGAGCGGGATGCGCGGGTGTCGACCCGTGCCGGATGCCGTGATGCGGAAGAGCTGCTGCGTCGCACGCTGCGTGTGGACGGGCAGGCCGCGCGCAAGCATGTGTCGGCGGCCGGCGGGGTGCATCGCGAGGTGGAGCTGACCACGGGCGCCCAACTGCCGGCGAAGTACGAGCAGCTGCACGCAGCACTGCTCGACGGCGAGCTGTCGCTGAGCGGTTTCGTCGCCTGCACGGCACCGATCGATGCCGCGCATCCACGGCTGAGCCGCGACGAGATCGCCCGGGCCGATGCCGTGCTCGCAGACGCCGCTCGCGGGCACGATCTCGAGACGGGTGAGGCGGGAGGTCCGCCACCCACGACCGACGAACTCGCTGCCTTCGCGCATCGCATCGTCGCGCATCTGGACCCCGACGGTGAAGACTCAGACGGCACGCAGGCAGACAGGCGCCGCGGCATCACTCTGGGCCGACTCCGTGACGGGTGCGTGCCGGTGCGCGGCTCATTGCTGCCCGAGGTCGCCGGTCAGCTGCAGCGCATCTGGGACAGCATCCTGAATCCGAAGGCCGACGCGGCCGCGACCACTGGAGTCTCGTTCCGCCCCGCCGGCGAGCCCGACGCCGACGAACCGGTCGATGAGCGCACGCCTGCTCAGAAGAGGCACGACGCTCTGGCCACCGCGCTGAACGTCGCGGCCGCATCTGGCCGGCTCCCCACTCTGGGTGGCGCGGCACCGACCCTGGTGGTCTCGGTGTCGGCCTCCGACTACGCCGCGGGCGCGGGGCGGGCGACCATCGAGGGCACCGGCTGGGACGTTCCGATCGCCGTGGCGAGACACACCGGCTGCGCCGGCGGCATCCAGCGCGTGCTGTTCGACGGACGGGGCGCGATCGTCGGCATCGGCACCTCGGCGCGCATCTTCAACGCCTTGCAGCGCCGCGCGATCGTGCTGCGCGACCGCGAGTGCCTCATTCCCGGCTGCCACGTCCCCGCCACCTGGTGCGAGGTGCACCACGTGCGCGAGCATGCCGACGGCGGCCCGACGCACACCGACAACGGCGTCGCCCTGTGCTGGCACCACCATCGCACCCTCGATGTCAGCGGGTGGCGGATCCGGATGCGCGCCGGTGTGCCGGAGATCCGCGGCCCAGGGTGGTGGGACCCGAGCGGCCGATGGCGACGCCCCCGTGCACGAGCGGGGTCCGACGACGGGCTCGCCGCGGCGCTCGCCAGGGAACGAGTTCCGTAGACGCAGGCTGACAGGGTCGTCGCCAGTTCCGGCGTCAGCGAGCGTCGCGGAGACCGCCACGGCCGCCGGCCGCCGCGATCACCAACCCGCGGCGTCGGCGACGCGCTCGGCGACCTCGCGTGGTGTCAGGGCGTCCACGTCGATCACGTGGTCGTCGAGCGCTGCTTCGTCGAGCGCGCGCGAGAGATCTTCGTGCCCGGCGAGGAATCCTTCGAGTTCCCACGGTGCCTCCGTGGCGTGCCGCGTCCGGAGCCTCTGCTCGACGACGGCTCGCGAAGCGCGCAGCCGGATGAGCGGAGCCTGTGACGCGGATGCCGCGCCGAGCGCCGCCCGGCAGTCGGCGAGGTTCGCCCTGTCGGTGAACACGTGCGCGACCGCGAAGCGGGCGATCCCGCTCCTCCGGTAGTTCTCCGTGACCGAGGCCAGGTTCTCGTAGGCGATCCGGCTGCCCCACCGGTCGTCCTGCGGTCGCGGCCACGACAGCGTGAGGAAATCGAGGTCGACCAATGCATGGGACTGGCCCCTCTCGGCAAGCAATGCGCCGAGCTCCTGCAGCGTTCGCGATTTTCCGACCCCCGACGAGCCGTTCAGGATCACAGCCGTCGCCGGTGCCGAATCAGTCATCGCAGTCGCTCCTCCCGATGCCCGGTTCCTCGGCCGCCGGCACAGGATCTGGGAGGTTCGCGTTGACAGTGCGAACGATCTCCACGACGTCGATCTCGCCGTCGACCAGCGTCTCGACGATCGGCTCACCGGCCTGTTCGCTGTCATGACCGGCCCAATACTGCTCGGCGAGCCGCAGGTTCTCCGTCCGATCGGCCGTGCCCGTAAAGCAGTTGCGCGCGTCCCCGCTGAACCGCCGGCCGGTGATCTCCAGCCGGACGATCTGATACGTCGGGCGACCCCACGAGATGAACAGGGCACACCAGGACTCGGCGTCCGCGAGCGTCTCGGAGACGTACAGACTGCTCAGCCTCGACGGGTGCTGCGGGAACCGGACGAGCCGTACCTCCTCCATGGCCAGCTCGCGGAATGCGACTGCCAGAAGGTGGTCGAGCGCGGGCGGCGCCTGCTCCGCATCGGCGTAGATGCGCGCGACCTCATCCGCCTGCTCCTGAACACGCCGCCAGACCCCGCTGCGGTTCGTCTCGTCGAAGGCGATCCGCTGACCGACACTCATCGGTCGCTCGGTCACGACATGGAAGGCGATCATGGACGTCATCCGACTCCTCTCTCCGTGGGGGAGGCCCCGTCCTCATGCGAGACCTCCCCCGACGGCTGCATCCTCAGCGCACCTTCGTCAGCGACACGTCGTCCAGCTGCATCCAGATGTCGCCGCTGTTCGTCCACACGCCGCCGAACACCTGCACGGCATCGTTGTCGCCGCTGTCGAACTCCACTGTGAAGCGCGTCCACGCGCCCACCGAGTGGAAGTTCACCTCGCCGATCGGCACACCCGCCAAGGTGCGGGCGCCGAAGAACCCGTTGTCGCTGTTCACCGAGGTGCGCAGGAAGCCGGTCACCCGGTACTTCGTGTGCCGCTCGACGGCGACGTCCTGCCAGATGTCCCGCCATCCGCTGTTGTACCTCACGAACGCTCGCCTGTCACCGGTGAAGCCGGCCGCCGGAGACGTGTCGACGCCGGAGTTGGGCTTCGCGCCCCAGGTGCCGCCGGTCCCGTCGCCGAGCGCAGCAGAGCGCTCGAAGCTCGCATCGGTGACGAGGTTCGGATCGATGATGTTGCCCTGGCGGTCGATGCGCAGGTGCATCAGGTACGCGTTGTACGGGTTCCACTGCGACATCGTGAAGTAGATCTCGCCGTCCTTGTTCCACGGGTGGAAGTAGCCGCCGTACAGCGCGGGATAGTCGGTCGAGCTCGCCACCGTCTGGGTCGGAGTCCACGGTCCTTCAGGCGCGAGGGCGGTGCGCATGACGATGTCCTCGCCGACGAGCGACATCATCAGGAAACGCCCGCTGTACTCGTCCCACTGCACCGACATCTCGCTCATCGGGGCGTCCATCACCGGCTCGGCATCCGCTTCGTCCTTGCTCCACGATGAGCCGGCCCAGTACCGGTACGCCGTCTTGTCGAGCAGCTTCTTCGCCGGGACCTTGGCCACGGATGCCGGGCCGTTACGACCGTTCTGCGTGCCGAACACGTAGATCGTCCCGCCCTTCTGCACCCAGGCCTGCATCTGGAACGGGTCGTTCCCGGACGGGTTATCCCACTGGGTGTCCGAGACCTTCCACGTGCTGCCGCCGTCGTCGGAGTAGGCGATGCCGGCGTGGTTGGTGTCCCAGACCCCGGGCGGACCCCACTGCCGCACCGACATGAACCCGAGGTACTGCCGCTTGCCGACCGAGATCCCGGTGGTGGGGATGGTGGTGATCTCGTCGCCGTTGATCTTCTTCGACGGGATGATCTGCCGCGCATAACCGTCCGGTCCCTGCGCGGCCCAGTCGAACAGCATCCCGTCCGCGAGATCGGCGTCGGACGACCGCACCAGCACGTTGCTGCGCCAGTTGCCGTTCGGCGGGGCGCCGCCGCCGGGGCCCGTCCAGGAGTTGCCGAACGTGTCGCCGAATGCGGTCAGCACGTGACCGCTGCCGTCGTCCCACATGATGCCGAGGTCGGTGGACTTGATGTCCCACCGTCCCCAGGTGTTGTTCGGCGCATCCGGGCCGGTGAGCTTCTCGACCACAGTGGCCGGCGTGCGCGCCGTGGTCGCTTCGGCGGGCGGGGGAGCGGCGGTCGTCGTCAGCGCGACGACGGCCAGGGATGCCGCTGCGGCACCCGCCAGAACCTTGTTCAGGGGCGTCATTGCCTTTTCCTTTCTCGAGTCGCCGATCGGCGACGCAGGGTCTCGGCGACATCAGTCGCTGAGCGTCATCTCCCTCAGCCCGAACCAGTACGAGCTCACGCCCGCCGGAGCACACGGGCAGACGTTCGACTGCACCCACACGGTCTTCTCGTCCTCCGCGACGAACTTCGAGGGGACGGTGGTGCTGTAGCCGCCTATCCGTTCCTCCTGCCAGGGGTATTCGCCGAAGTCCTCGGAGAGGAACGTCTTCCACGGGCCCCACGGCTGCGGAGCCTCGTAGAACTCGAAGGAGTACTCGGTCCAGGACGTGTAGACGTAGCGGTCGTGCTTCGGCAGGTACGTCACCCCGCCCTGCGACAGCACGCTGAGGTCGTGCACACGGCGGTCGTCGACGAGCACCGGTCGCTTCTTCGCGATGTCATCGGTCCAGGTCGGCTGCTCCTCGATCCCTGAGGTTGACGAAGGGCCGGCGTAGAACTGCCAGGTCGCGGCATCCTGCACGGACTTCACCGGAACCCGCGCGAGGAACAGCTCGGTCGGGTCGGGCACGATGTCGGTGAACGAGTCGCGCCAATTGCCGTCCAGGCCGTAGGCGTACACGTACTCGTCATCGGGTCGCCGTTCAGCCTCTTCTCCGTAGTCGGCGAACCAGATCGTGGTGAACGTCCCGTCGGCGAACATCGGCGCATCGGTGTCCCACGACCAGGTCTTCCCGTGATCGTCGCTGCGGGCGATCGTCGCGTTCGGGGCCGCGTTGAAGTCGGGCGCGAGATCCTGCACCGCCAGGTACAGCGAGCCGCCGACGCACAGCATGCCGGTCGGCTTGCGGGTGTACCCCTCTTCGGTGGTCCACACCTGCCCGAGCTCGTCGCCGGTCGCGAGCCCCACGCCGGTCAGGTCGGATGCCGGTGACCCGTCGATCCGGTTCATCACGATGTCGCTCGTGACGCTGCCGAACCCCGCGCCGTCGCCGTTCGCGGCGTACAGCGCGCCGTCGCCCGACCAGCAGTTCGGCCACAGGTCGCCGTCCGAGACGCCGATCGCGGTCGGGGCATCCGCCACCGAAGCGGAGGCGATCGGCGTCGACGACGCGGCGCACCCGGCGAGCGCGAGCACGAGCAGTCCGGCGGCCGTGGCCGCGGAGACCGCTCGTCTCGCGCTCATGTCACCAGACCGTGTATCCGCCGTCGGCGATGAGGTCCGACCCGGTCATGAAGCTCGACTCGTCGGAGGCCAGGAAGAGGATCACCGACGCGACCTCGTCCGGCGTACCGAGCCGGCCCATCGGGGTGCGCTCGCGCCAGGTCTCGCCCAGCGCGGGATCGTCGGCCAGCACTTGTGCGGTGAGGTCGGTCGCGATGTATCCGGGCGACACGGAGTTCACCCGCACGCCACGGTCGGCCCACTCGCCGGCCAGTGTCCTGGTGAGGTGCACGACCCCGGCCTTCGCCGCGTTGTAGCTGGACTGCTTCTGCGGGAAGTTGCTGATCGAGCCGCTCATCGATGCGATGTTCACGATCGAGCCGCGGCCGGCCTCGAGCATCAGCCGCCCGAACGCCTGGCAGACGTAGAAGGTGCCGTTCAGGTCGATGTCGACCACTCGCCGCCAGTCGTCCGCCGACATGTCCTCGGCGGCGGAGGAACGCACGATCCCGGCCGCGTTCAACACCACATCAGGGGCGCCGAGACGGGCGGCGATGTCGGATGCGACGGATGCCACGGCCGCGGCATCCGTCACGTCGACCTCCACGAATTCGGCATCCACGTCCGCGGTCATCGCGAGGTCGAGCACCACCACGCGGCATCCCTGCGCGAGGAACCGGCGTACGGTCTCGAGCCCGATGCCGCGCCCGCCGCCGGTGACGACGACGAGCCGGCCGGCGAGCGAGGGATGGGTCGCGTGCGTCATGACTGCGGCTCCCGCGGCGGCGTCGCACCGATGTCGGGAACCGGAGCGGTTCCTAGGTGCACCTCCATGTCGTCGGCGCTGGGGATTTTCGGGCGTCGCGCCGTCGGGCGGTCCAGGTAGAACATCGCGGTCGAGGCGATGTCGTCGCGCAGCGGCAGGTATCGCCAGCCGCTGCGCCAGCCGAGCGCCTGGATGTCCACCTTCGGGATGCCCGTGGCGAAGTGGATCGGGTCCTGTAGATGCCAGCGGTACATGCCGAAGCGCTGCTGGCTGACGTACAGCCCGTCGGGGCGGATCACCTGCGGCATCCCGAGGTAGGGAGTCGAGAACGCCGTGTACCCCTGCCCCGGGATGTCGAAGTTCCACGCGCCGCCGAAGTAGTCCTCGGTGCCGGTGCCGCAGATCGTCGGGTACTCGTCATCGTCGTCGAGGTAGAACTTGATCTCGCCCTCGCCCCACCAGCCGTTGGAGTTCACGCCCCAGGCGATGTAGGTGCCGACGTACTGCCCCTGGCCCTCGATGCCCTCGAGGATGACGTGCGGGGTCAGCTCCTCCAGCGGGTTCGAGCGGCGCCACTGCGCGTGGAAGTAGCCATCGTTCGAGTAGTCGCCGCCGGTCTCGTAGGTGACCTGGTAGTAGACGCGCACGTCGACGACCGAGGTGTTCTCGACGGTCAGTCGCGCGCCGTCGCGGAACGGCATCGGCCAGTACGAGTTGAAGCCGCCGTGCGGGTTGGCCGCGATCGCCTGCGAGTTCACCTGCGCGAACACGCCCCAGCCGTTGCAGAAGAAGTCGCCGTAGGGCACTTCGACGGCCGGCTCGTCAGCGCCGTCCCAGAACGCACGCAGGATGAGGGTCCGCCAGTTGTCGGTGTGCGTGGTGATCCAGATGTGCGTGATCTTGCCGGCGCCGGCGATGGATGCCAGCTCGAAGGTCTCGCCGGCCTTGATGTCGACGCTGGGGGAGATCTTCCATCCCGGCCCGAGGTCGCGCGCGCAGTCTGCGCCGGTTCCCTCGGTGGCCCGCCCGCCGCCTCCGACGGCGCCGTCGAAGTTCTCCGGAGAGATCGAACGGGTCTGCACCTGGCGGAGCGTGGAGATCGAGTTCAGGTCGGGCATGCGTGCACATCCTCGTGTCGACGGGTTGGGATGCTCGCCACAGTACCGATTCGGCCGCCCTGTTGCAATCGATTTCAACACGATAAAGTTTCCTGACGATACAAGTCATGGGGGAGCCGTGTCCACGATCTACGACGTCGCGCAGCTCGCCGGGGTGTCCCCGGCGACGGTGTCGCGCGTGTTCAACGGCGCGGGGGTGTCCGATGCGAAGGTCACCGCGGTGCGCAGCGCCGCCAAGCAGCTGAACTTCACCCCGAACCGGGCCGCCCGCACGCTGCGCAGGCAGAGCTCCGAGGTCATCGCGCTCGTCATCCCCGACATCGAGAACCCCTACTTCACCGAGATGGCACGCGGCGTCGAGGACGTCGCGAGCGAGGCCGGCTACTCGGTCGTGCTGTGCAACTCGGATGCGCAGATCGAGAAGGAGTCGACCTATCTCCGCATCGCGATGGCGGAGAACATGTCGGGCGTGATCCTGGCCGCGGCCTCCGACCACACCAGCCTCGACGCGATCCTCGCCACGGGGCGCCCGGTGGTCGCTGTCGATCGCAGCACCGGCTACGACATCGACGGCGTGGTCATGGCGAACCGTGACGCCGGACGCCAGGCCACCGCGCACCTGCTCGAGACGCACCGCCGGGTCGCGTACATCGGCGGACCGGAGAACATCGAGACCTCCGCGGATCGCGCGGAGGGGTGGCGACTCGCGCATCGGAACGCCGGCGTCGCCGTCCCGGAGGATCTGCTGCGCTTCTCGTCGTTCCGGGTCGACGGCGGCCGCGCCGTGATGGAGGAGCTGCTCGCGCTGCCCGAGCCGCCCGATGCCGTGGTGGCCGGCAACAACCTCATCGGCGTCGGCGCCATCCAGGTGCTCACAGAGCACGACCTCACGCCGCCGCGCATCGGCGTCGCCGTGGTCGGCTCGCTGCCGTTCACCACGCTCTCGCCGAGCGCCGTCACCGTCGTGCGGCTGCCCGCAAGGCACATGGGCGTGACGGCCGCGCGGATGCTGCTCGAGCGCATCCGCGGCGACGAGCAGCCGGCCCGCACGGTGGTGCTCCGCAACGACCTGCAGGCCGCGACGCGCTGAGACGCGTCGCCCGGGTCGGTTCTTCGGTTGCATCATGAAATCGATTTCGCGTACTGTGAGCGTGAGATCTCGTCGAGGAGGACACATGCGCTGCACCCTGGGTGTGGACGTCGGCACATCGAGCACCAAGGGGGTGCTGACGGACGCCGACGGCGTCATCCTCGCGACCGCGACGCGGGCGCACGATGTCGATCGTCCGCGGTCCGGATGGGTCGAGATGGACGGGCGCATCTGGTGGGACGAGTTCATCGCGATCGCGCGTGAGCTGCTCTCCGCGCACCCGGATGCCGAGATCGCGGGCGTCGGGGTCAGCGGCATGGGGCCGTGCGTGCTGCTCGCCGACGAGAACGACGAGCCCGTGCGGCCGGCCATCCTGTACGGCGTCGACACCCGCGCGGCAGCGCAGATCACGCGGATGACCGAGGAAATCGGCGAGGACGAGATCGCCCGTGTCGGCGGTTCGATCCTCACCTCGCAGGCCGCCGGAGCGAAGATCGCGTGGATCGCCGACGAGGAGCCCGAGGCGTTCGCCCGCGCGAAGCGGCTCTTCATGCCCGCGTCCTGGCTGGCCAGAAGGCTCACCGGCGCGTACGTGCTCGACCACCAGTCGGCCAGCCAGACCTCGCCCCTCTACGACATCGAGGGCGAGCGCTGGCACGAGCCGTGGTGGCAGCGCTATGCCGAGGGCATCGAGCAGCCGCCGCTGCTGTGGGCCGGCGACATCGCGGGCGGGGTCTCCGACGAGGCATCCGTCCTCACCGGCATCCCGGCCGGAACCCCGGTGATCGCCGGAACCATCGACGCCTGGACCGAGGCGGTCAGCGTCGGCGCGCACGAGGTCGGTGACCTCATGCTCATGTACGGCACGACGATGTTCCTCATCGCGACGGGCGAGCAGACGCTGCGCACCCCGTCGATGTGGACCACGGCGGGCGCCTTCGTCGGCACCCGCAACCTCGCCGGCGGACTGTCCACCTCGGGCGCCCTCACCGCCTGGCTGAAAGACCTCAGCGGAGCCGACTACGCGCAGCTGCTCGCCGAAGCCGAGGCATCCGGCCCCGGTGCGCGCGGCCTGCTGATGCTGCCGTACTTCGCGGGGGAGCGCACCCCGATCCAGGACCCGGATGCCCGTGGCGTGATCGCCGGGCTCACCCTGGAGCACAGCCGCGGCGATCTGTACCGTGCGGCGCTGGAGGCCACCGCGCTCGGCGTGCGGCACAACGTCGAGACCATGCGCGCGGCCGGCGCCGAGATCCGCCGCATCGTCGCCGTGGGCGGTGGCACTCAGGGCCGCCTCTGGCTGCAGGTCGTCTCCGATGTCACGGGCCTGGTGCAGGAGGTGCCGAGGACCACGATCGGCGCGAGCTACGGCGCCGCCTTCCTCGCCGCCGTGGCCACTGCCGACGGCGATGCCCCGCTGATCACGGGTTGGAACCCGGTGACCGACCGCATCGAGCCCGACCCGGCGCTTCGCGAGACCTATGACGCGCTCTTCGACCGCTACCTGCGCCTCTACGCCGGCACGAAGGACGTCGCGCACGAGCTCGCCGCCGAGCAGCGGAGGCCGTCGTGACCCGCCGCGCCCGTCCCATCCCGCACACGGCCGAGCGAGCGGCATTCCTGCTGGGCGGCATCGGGACCGGCAACGTCTCGCTCGGCGCCCGCGGGGAGCTGCGCGACTGGGAGTTCGAGAACCTGCCCGACAAAGGCCGCAGCAACCCCCGGTCGCTCTTCGCGATCCACGCCGCTCCGGAGGGTGCCGATCCGGTCACGCGCGTGCTCGAGGCGCGTGACACCGGTCGACGGGACTACGACGCCGGCTACTCCTTCGACGACCTCGCCGGACTCCCGCGGCTCGCCGGCGCCACCATGCACGGCGAGTACCCGGTGGTCGACATCGACTTCACCGACGACGTCCTCCCGGTCGAGGTCTCGCTGCACGCCTTCACCCCGCTGGTGCCCCTTGACGCCGACGAGTCCGGCATCCCCGCCGCCGTGCTCCGCTACCGCGTCACCAACCCCGGCACCGTTCCGGTCGCCGTCACGGTCGCGGGCAGCGTCACGCACACGGCCGGCCGCGGGACCCCGGGCCCGGACGCGCCCTGGGGCATCCGCGGGATGCAGACCGTGCGTCGGCGCGACGAGGACGGCATGCACGGGCTGGACTTCGGCATCGACCTGCCCGCCGACGACCCCGGCTACGGCACGCTGAGCCTCACGACCACGGATGATTCGGTGACGATCAAGCCGCAGTGGGTGACCAGCTACTGGCCCGACGGCGCACGGATGTTCTGGAGCGACTTCACCGACGACGGCCTGCTCGAACCCGAGCCGCGGCTCACGCTCGAGGACAAGCCAAGGGGCCTGTTCGCAGAGATGGACGCGGACCCGGATGCTCCGCCCTTGACCGAGGAGGAGATGCTCGCCAAGCTGCCGCGGCTGCGCACCGGCTCCCTCGGCATCGTGCACACGCTCGCCCCGGGCGAGTCCCGCGACTTCGAGTTCGTGCTGTCCTGGAGCTTCCCGAACCGCATGCGCGGTTGGCGGGGGCACATCGTCATGGACGACCCGCACGTCGACGACGTGGTGCTCAACCACTACGCGACCCTCTGGCCGGATGCCTGGTCGGCCGCCGCGCACCTGCACGCCGAACTTCCCGCCCTCGAGGCCGCCACCGACGCGTTCGTCGAGGCGCTGTACGGAGGCACCCTCGATCCGGTGCTCGCCGACGCAGCCGGAGCCAACATCGCCGCCCTGCGCTCCACGACCTGCTTCGTGGTGGAGTCGCCCACCCCCGAACTGGGGGAGGGGCCGGTATTCGCCGCCTGGGAGGGGTCCTTCGACCACGGCGGATCCTGCGAGGGCACCTGCACGCACGTGTGGTCGTACGCGCAGACCGCGGCCTGGCTGTTCCCGTCGCTGGAGCGCAGCGCCCGGCGCGCCGAGTTCCTGCTCGAGACCGACGCCGAGGGCGCCCAGAAGTTCCGCGGCAACCGCATCTTCGGTTCGCCGCCCTGGTTCATGGGCCCCGCGGTCGACGGTCAGCTCGGCACGTTCCTGCGCCTGCACCGCGAATGGCGGTTCTCGGGCGATGACGACTTCCTGCGCGAACTGTGGCCCGCGGCGGTGCGGTCGCTCGAGTACGCCGCCCGGGAGTGGGATCGCGACGGCGACGGCCTGCTCGACGGTGAACTGCACAACACCTACGACATCGAGTTCCACGGGATCGACCCGCTGGCGAACGGGATGCACCTGGCGGCGCTCCGCGCCGGCGTGCGCATGGCCGCACACCTCGGAGAGAAGGAGCGCGCCGCCGAATGGAGCGCGAGGGCCGACCACGTCGCCGCCGCGATCGACAGCACGCTCTGGAACGGCGAGTACTACCGGCAGGTGATCGACGACCTCGATGCGCACCGCTACCAGTACGGCGACGGCGTGCTGTCGGACCAGCTGCTCGGCCAGTTCCATGCGTACCTGAACGGGCTCGGGCCCCTGCTCGACACGGAACACATCGAGTCCGCGCTCGCCGCGATCGTGCGGCACAACCACCGCGCCGACCTCACCGCGCACGAAAGCACCCAGCGCGTCTATGCGCTGAACGACGAGGGCGGTCTGCTGCTGGCGTCCTGGCCGAACGGCGGCCGCCCGGCCATCCCGTTCGTGTACTCCGACGAGGTCTGGACCGGCATCGAGCATCAGGTCGCGGCATCCCTGCTCTTCGCGGGGCGCGTCGATGACGCGCTGCGCATCGAGCGCGCGCTGCGCGCGCGATACGACGGCGTGCACCGCAACCCCTGGAACGAGATCGAGTGCGGAAACCACTACGCCCGCTCGCTGGCCTCGTGGGCGCTGCTGATCGCCGCGAGCGGCGCACAGTGGGATGCCCCGACCCGCACCCTCTCGTTCGATCCCGCCGACGGCGGGGCGCAGTCCTTCCTGTTCACCACCGGCGCCGGCTGGGGGCGGGTCGAGATCGACGGCGACTCGATCACCCTGCACCTGCTCGGCGGCGCACTTGCGATCGATGACCTGCGGTTGCACGGGCGCAGCGCCGGTGCCGGCATCCGACTCGAAGCGGGCGAGAGCCACACCGCCCGCGCACGCCACTGACCACTCACCAACGGAGAACCCTCATGAGCTACACCCTCCCCGCCCCGGCATCCCGCCCGGCATCCGCGCCGAAGACGGCGTACATCATCACCTCGGGCGACCTGCGCGAGTCGGCGAACGTCGCCGGCTGGCCGGTGCAGGCGGCCACCGAGGCGGCGGTCACGAAGGCCTTCGAGAGCCTCGGCTGGAGCGTCATCCGGCCGTTCGGCATCGATCCCGAGACCGGGCACGGCTACATCTCCAGCCAGCGCATGGGCATGGAGGTGTTCAAGAACATCCCCGTGGATGCTCCGCTGATCGTCGCGATCGCCAACTGGCACTACTCGCACCACGTGCTCGCCGGACTCCGCACGCACCAGGGGCCGATCCTCACCACCGCGAACTTCGCGCCGGACTGGCCCGGCCTGGTCGGTCTGCTCGGACTGAACGCCGGCCTCACCAAGATGGGCAAGGACTACGCCACGATCTGGTCGGTCGACTTCACCGACGACTGGTTCCTCGCCGGCATCCGGGAGTGGACCGAGACCGGCCGCATCACCCACGACGCCTCGCACGTGCGCGACCTGCCCGCCCTGCCGGACAGCCCCGAGAAGGAGCTCGGCGAGGCGCTCGCCGCGCAGCTGCGCGACGAGAAGGCGATCATCGGCGTCTTCGACGAGGGCTGCATGGGCATGTACAACGCGATCTTCGATGACGAGCTGCTCAACGGCACCGGCATCTACAAGGAGCGCCTGTCGCAGTCGGCCCTGTACGCCGAGATGCTGCGCGTCACCGAGGACGAGGCGGATGCCGCCTACGACTGGCTCATCGAGCACGGCATGACCTTCACCTACGGCGAGGACGCCGCCACCGAGCTCACCCGCGAGCAGGTGCAGTGGCAGATGAAGATGTACATCGCCGCCCTCCGCATCGCCGACGACTTCGGGCTCGACGCCGTCGGCATCCAGTATCAGCAGGGCCTGAAGGATCTCGTCCCGGCGTCCGACCTCGCCGAGGGCATCCTGAACTCCACCGAGCGTCCTCCGGTGACCAGCCGCGACGGCTCCCGCATCCTGCACGAGGGGCGCGCGTTCCCGCACTTCAACGAGGCCGACGAGGGCGTCGCGGTCGACGCGCTCGTCACCGACCGAGTGTGGCGGGCGATGGGCCTGGTGCCCGACAACACCCTGCACGACGTGCGCTGGGGCGAGGAGTACGACGGCGAATTCGTGTGGGTCTACGAGATCTCCGGCTCAGTGCCGGCCTCGCACCTGGGCGGATGGCAGAACGCCGAGGGCTGGCGGCAGGGGCACGTGTTCTTCCCGGCCGGGGGTGCCACGATCAACGGCGTCTCCAAGCCCGGCGAGGTCGTGATCTCGCGCGTCTACATCGCCGACGGCGTGCTCAACGCCGACGTGTTCCGCGGCACGGTCGTAGAGCTGCCCGCCGAGGAGACGCAGCGCCGCAAGGACGCCACCAACCCGGAGTGGCCGATCGCGAACGTGGTGCTGCACGGCCAGAGCCGCGACCAGTTCATGGCGCGCCACAAGGCCAACCACGCCCAGGTCGTCTATGCACCCGACGCCGAGACCGCCGACAAGGCGCTCATCGCGAAGGCGGCGATGTTCGCCGGCATGGGCATGCGGGTGCACCTGGTCGGCGACGTCACGGTGTGAACGCGCGGAACGCCTCGTAGTCGGCGAGGGACGCATCGGCGTAGGCGTACGACCAGGCCAGCAGCGCCTCGGTGATCCGTTCGCCGTCGCCGATGTATCCCACCGCCATTGTGGATGCCACCGACTGACTGTGCGCGCGGGCGAGCGTGGCCGCGCACGCCTGCGCGTACGTCGCATAGGGCGCATCGTCGAGCTGCTCGACCTCGACGCCGCCCTTCATGTCGTGGAACTGCCGCACGTAGTAGTCGGACCCACGGCTGCGCAGGTGCCCGAGGAACGGATCCGACAGACCCTGCAGGACCTTCTGCATCGTGACCACTCGGGCGCCCTCGCCGAACGACGCGACCCGCTCCCGCAATCCCTCAGGCTGCGAGATACGACCGTACTCCTCGAGTACGCTCCGGCCCGCCTCCTTGGGCTGCATGAGCAGCGAATTGCCGTCGCCGTCCTGCAGCAGCACCAGGTAGCAGCGGGTGCCGACACTGCCCACGCCCACAACGCGCCGGGCGATGTCCGCCACCCGGTAGTGCTCGAACAGCTGCGCGACGTCCGGGCTGGTGGTGCGCCGGAACTCGGTCACAAGACCGTCCACGAGATCGCGGGTCTCCTCGCCCACCGGTCCCATCGCCGGCGGCTCGTGCGCGAAGCGCAGGCGCCCATCGGCATCCGGCGAGGTGAGGCGGCGCACGGCGCGCTCGCCCGTGCGCCGCTCGGCCTGCTTCACCGCCCGGCGGATGGCCTGGCGCGACGCGTCGTCGAGCACGGCCATCGATGCGGCCACGGTGAAGTGTGAGAAGTACCTCTCGGTCGGGCTGAGCTTCGTACCGCGGCGCAGGCCGCGCACATAGGAGGTGATCGCCGCCCGTGCCGCCTCCTCGGTTGCGGCCTCCGAACGCCCGGCCGCGCGCCCGCCGATCACGACGCTGGTCACCAGGCGCTTCACGTCCCACTCCCACGGAGCCGCCGCCGCCTCGTCGAAGTCGTTCAGGTCGAACACCAGCGAGCGCTCAGGCGAGGCGTAGAAGCCGAAGTTCGACACGTGCGCGTCCCCACAGGAGGCGACCAGGATGCCGCTGTGCGGAGCATCCGCGAGATCGGCGGCCATCAGAGCGGCCGTGCCGCGGAAGAACGCGAAGGGGCTGGCCGCCATGCGCTCGCGGCGCAGCGGCACGAGGTCGGGCACGCGCGTCGCGTTCTGCGTCGCGAGGATGCCGAGCGGATCGCGTTCGCCGGTCGCCCGGCCGGCCAGCCCCGACCGGGGCCGCTCGCGGCGCACCCGCCGGCCACGCTCGAGCAGTTCGGCACGCGACGGCGGGGCCGCCCAGGTGTCTGTCATGTGCTCATCTTGCCGCTCTGCGCGGCCGGTGCACCAGCACGCCCGCCGCGGGCGAGGCGCCCGTCGTTCCGCGTCATCGTGACGATATCCTCAGCGCATGACATCATCCCCCGCAGCGCTGCACGTCGAACGTCCCGGCCGCAGCGCCACCGCTCTGGAGTCGCTGTCTCTCGGTGTCGGAGCGGTCGCGTTCGTCCTCACCGCGCTCGTCGCGCTCCCGGTTTTCGGGTTCCAGGACGCCCCGATCTCGGGTCCGGGGTCGATCGGTCAGTACGCGGCGATCGCCTCGGCGGTCGTCGCGGTGCTCGCCTTCATCGCGGGGCGCTACGTCATCCGCGAGCGCGGTGAGAAGGTCACGTTCCTCGAGGTCACGGATGTCGCGGCGCTGGCGTTCGCGCACGCGGTGATCGCGCTGCTGGGCTGGACGCTGCTCGCCGACATCCTGGAGCGCGGGTTCATCGGCGCGACGGTCTTCGCCTTCCCGCTGCTGATCCTCTCGGGGGCGGCGGCCGCGGTGACCGCCTACGTCGTGTTCTTCTCGGCGACCCACATGGATCTCTCGCTGCTGGCCACCGTTCTGGCGGTGTTCCTCATCTTCGGCGTGATGGCGAGCATGCTCACCTCGAGCGACCCGAAGTGGTGGGAGGAGAACCTCAGCGCCCTCGGCATGACCGACGACCTCTCGGCGATGGCGTTCAACCTCACCCTGATCGTCGCCGGTTTTATGGTCACGATCCTGGTGCGCTACGCCACCAAGACCCCGTCGATACGCAACGCCCCCGGCATCGTCTGGGTGCGGACCCTGCTCGTGATCGTCGGTGTCTTCCTCGGCTGCGTCGGGGTGTTCCCCGTCGACGAGTTCTTCCTGGTGCACAACAGCGTCGCCACCGGCATGGCCGTGGCGTTCACGGCGATCGTCATCGGCCTGCGCTGGTGGGTGCCCCGGATGCCGCGCGGCTTCCTTCTTCTCGGCTACCTCTTCGTCGCGGTCGTGGTGCTCGTGGGAATCTTCTTCGCCACCGGGTACTACACGCTCACGGCGGTCGAGCTGGTCGCCGGCATCCTGGTGTTCTCCTGGATCGTCCTGTTCATCCGCGCCGCCGCGGCGGTCGAGTCGGATGCCGGGGCCGATGACGCGGCGCAGGCCGCCGCGCTCGATCGGGCTGCAGCGGCGGCCGGCGCATGAGCACCCCGCAGCCGGCATCCGCCGGCCTCTCGCCCACCCTGCGGGTGCTGATCGGTCTCGCCGCCGGCGTGATCGCGCTGGCCGGCATGCACGCCGCGCGCGAGCTGATCGGGCCACTCGCACTCGGCGCGGTGCTCGTGATCATCTGCCACCCGCTGCGTCATCCGCTCGAGCGCGCCGGCTGGCCGCGGTGGCTGGCGACGACTGCGGTGATCGCGCTCGGCTGGGTGGTGCTGATCGTGATGGCGCTGCTGCTCGGGTACGCCGGCGCGCAGTTCGTGCGGATGGTCGCCGACTATTCCGGCGAGCTGATGGACACCTGGACCTCGCTGTCCGCGCAGCTCACGTCGCTCGGACTCGACCCGTCCACGGGCGCGGAGCTCATCAAGCCGGAGGCGATCCTCGGCTTCGTCACCTCGCTCGCCGGCAGCACCGTGAACGTGCTCACCGCGCTGTTCTTCGTGTTCGCC
The DNA here is from genome assembly GCF_042799915.1 of Microbacterium sp. NPDC057659. Classification (NCBI taxonomy): domain Bacteria; kingdom Bacillati; phylum Actinomycetota; class Actinomycetes; order Micrococcales; family Microbacteriaceae; genus Microbacterium; species Microbacterium sp. NPDC057659. The sequence continues at coordinate 762,294 of NZ_JBHVHU010000002.1, forward strand.
TACATCCTGTTCATGGCCTTCGACGCCTCGCGGTACGGCCGGGCCGAGGCGCTGTTCGGGCCCGAGGCGGGACCCGCGATGCGGCGCTTCACCGACTACAGCAGCAACGTGCGGCGCTACTACGTCATCAACGCGTCCTTCGGCCTGGTCGTCGCGATCATCGACGGGCTGGCTCTCTGGGCGGTCGGCGTTCCCGCACCCATCGTGTGGGCCATCCTCGCGTTCGTGACCAACTTCATCCCGAACATCGGCTTCGTGATCGGCCTGATCCCGCCCGCGATCCTGGCACTGGTGGTGGGCGGCTGGCCCCTCATGCTCGCCGTCATCGCGATCTACATCGTGGTGAACGTGACGCTGCAGGTGCTGATCCAGCCCAAGTTCGTCAGCGATGCGGTCAGCCTCAGCCTCACGCTGAGCTTCGTGTCGGTGGCGTTCTGGACGTTCATCATCGGCCCGCTCGGCGCGATCCTCTGCATCCCGCTGACTCTGCTGCTGCGCGCGCTGGTGCTCGAGGGCGACCCGCAGCAGCGCTGGCTGCGCTGGCTCTCCGGCGACACCACGGTCGGACGTGTGGGGACCTAGGGAAGCAGACCCTCGACCAGGGCATCGACCACGTCGTCGGTGGGCGTGTCCGGATCGATCGGCGAGGTGAGGCGATCGAGCAGCAGCCCGTCGAGGGCGTAGTGGAACAGTGCGATCTCCCGGCGACCGCCGGGCAGGCCCGCGGCCTGGTTGAAGGCGATGTCTCCCTCGAAGGCGGCCCGCTGCCAGGCGGCCATCGTCTCGGCGAGCTCCGGGCGACGGGCCGATTCGAGCCGCAGCTCGAACAGGGCGAGGGTCACTTCGCGCTCGGTGGACAGGCGGCGCACGATGTCGCGCATGTAGTCCGCGAACAGGGCGCGGCTCGGCTTCTCGGACGCCCGGGCGGCCAGGTCCTCGGATGTCGGACCGAGGCGGGCGCCGATGCGCTCGAAGAGCCCGGCGATCAGGGCGTCGCGGCTGCGGAAGTAGTTGGACGTCGTGCCGACGGGCACGCCAGCCCGTTCGTCGATCGCCCGGTGCGTGAGCCCGCGTGACCCTTCAGCCGCCAGCACCGCGATGCCGGCATCGGCGAGTGCGTTTCGTCGTGCCTCGTTCTTCGCCATGAATTGACCCTAGCGTAACCACTGCATCTGTCGTAGTCTCTAACCACTGCACCTGTTGTGAATGGAGAACGTATGCGAGAACTCACCTACTTCGTCGCCGTCAGCATCGACGGATTCATCGCCGGTCCCGAAGGGGAGTTCGACTTCTTCGACGGAGCGGGCGACCACATGGCCGTCGTCGGCGAGCGGTTCCGTGGAACCGTGCCGACGGCCCTTGCCGAGATGGCCGGTGTCCCTGCCGAGGGCGGTCCGTTCGACACCGTCGTCATGGGCTGGAACACCTACGCGGTCGGGCTGCCCATGCTGCCCAGCCCCTACAACCACCTGCGCCAGGTCGTCTTCACCAGCCGCACACCCGAACCCGTCGAGGGCGTGGAGTTCACCGACCGCGACCCGGTCGAGGTGGTCCGCGAGCTGAAGACCGAGCAGGGCAAGGGCATCTGGCTGTGCGGCGGCGGCGCGCTCGCCGCAGCTCTCGCCGACGAGGTCGACCGCCTCGTGCTCAAGGTCAACCCGGTCGTCCTCGGCAGAGGCATCCCGCTGTTCGGAGACCGCGGCTTCGCACCCACCGCACTCACCCGCACCTCGACGACGGCCTTCAATTCGGGCGTGGTGCTCGCCGAGTACGCCCGCGCCGCCTGATGTCAGCGTCAAGGATGGGTTTCGGTGCTTCCCAGGAGTGGGAAGCACCGAAACCCATCCCTGCGCATGGCCGCCTTCTCGGCGAGGGATGCCCGGCGCGTCAGGCCGGCGGCAGTCGCAGCACCTGCGACTCGCCGCCGGTCACGTCATCCGCGATGCGCAGGCTGCGCGCGAGGTCGTCGAGAGCGCCCTCGAGCGTGCCGAACCGCTCGCGGTCGCCGCACACCGCGTTCAGCGTGATCAGGTGCGTGCCGGTGTCCCACGTGTAGGTGGCGAACGGGGGAGTGCCCGGAGTCGACGGCAGCGCCATCATCAGCTTCTCGCCCACACCCAGAGGGGTGGCGAAGCTCTCGGTGTCGTCGTACTCCATCGGCATCATCGCCCGCGCCGTGCGCAGCTGCGGCGTCAGCTCCTGCGTCGTCGCGATTGCGACCACCAGATCCGGATCGGCCTTCCACGTCCACGCCAGCACGCGGCCGTCGGCCTTGCGCATCGCGAACGGCGCAGCCTGGCTCGCCAGCCAGGAGCCGAAAGCCGAGCCCTTCCTGGCCTCGCCGCCCATCGCCGAACCGGCCTGCCCCAGCAGCATCCGGATGGCGGCCTTGCGATGCCGACGTCCCTTCCAGCCCAGCGAGCCGGTGACGGGGATCCAGAGGTCGGGATCGGCGGAGGAGACGAGGCGCATGACAAGAGGGTAGAGGATGCCGCTCGGTGCGGGCTCCGAGGGCATCACAGTGCGCTCGGGTAGAGTTACCTGCGCCCGACCGGGCATTCTCCGGCCACTGGGAGCGACTACTCCGTGACATCCGAAGCCCGCCCGCTGACCATCCTCATCGGCTGCGACACTTTCTACCCCGACATCAACGGGGCCGCCCGCTTCGCCGAGCGCCTCGCCGCAGGCCTCGTCGAACGAGGGCACGACGTGCACGTCGTCGCGCCGAACACGAAGTACCGCCGCTCCGAGACCCACACCGAGGTCATCGAGGGGCAGCCCCTGACCATGCACCGGCTGCCGTCGGTGCGCTGGCTGCCGCACGACTGGCTGCGGTTCGTCTGGCCGTGGCGCTCGAAGCACTACGCCCGCAAGGTGCTCACCGAGGTGCAGCCCGACGTAGTGCACATCCAGTCGCACATCGTGATCGGCCGTGGCCTCGCCCGCATCGCGCGGCAGCGCGGCATCCCGATCGTCGCGACCAACCACGTCATGGCCGAGAACATCCTCGACCACACCACGATGCCCGACTTCGTCAACGCCCCGATCCTCAAGCTGGCCTGGGCCGACGCCGACCGCACGCTGCACATGGCGCGTGCCGTCACGACGCCCACCCGCAAGGCGGCGGACTTTCTCGAGAAGACGATCGACATCACCGGCGTCGTGCCGGTGTCGTGCGGCATCGACCGGCGCAACTACACGCCGGTGATCGCTCCGCGCGAGAAGAACCGGATGCTGTTCGTCGGCCGCCTCACCGGTGAGAAGCAGGTCGACGTCGTGCTGCACGCCATGACGAAGCTCGACCCGGCGCTGGACGTGCACTTCGACATCGCCGGCGGCGGCGATCAGCGCAAGAACCTCGAGCACCTCGCCGAGAAGCTGGGGCTGTCCGACCGGGTCACCTTCCACGGACGCGTGAGCGACGAGGAGCTGCGCGACCTCTACTCCCGGGCATCCGTCTTCGTCATCGCGTCGATCGCCGAGCTGCAGTCCATCGTCACGATGGAGGCGATGGCCTCGGCGCTGCCGGTGGTCGGAGCGGATGCGGTGGCGCTGCCGCACCTGGTGCACGACGGTGAGAACGGCTACCTGTTCGAGCCGGGGAACGTCGACGATCTCGCCGAGAAGGTCACCCGCGTGCTCACCGCCTCTCCAGCGGAGTACGAGCGGATGCAGCGGGCGTCGCTCGACGGCGTCGCCGTGCACGACATCAACCGCACCCTCGACACCTTCGAGGCGCTCTACCGCGACGAGCCGCTTCCGGACTGAGCCCCGCTGGTCGCCGGAGGGCGTCCTTCGTCTTGTCGCTGGCGCTCCTCGCTCAGGAGCCGTGGGAATGGGGGCGGGCACGCGACGCGAACGGGGCGGGAGGACCGAAGTCCTCCCGCCCCGATCGCGTCTCCAGCCGGTTACTCGCGCGCGAGTGCGGCGAGTGCCTCGAGCTCGAGGTCGAGGTACTGCTCCTCACTGACGTCGACACCCACGCCGAGCAGCTTGCCGCCCGTGAACGGGAAGCCGTCGCTGTACTGTCCGCTGACCGCGTCGCCGCTGTCGTAGCCGATGCACAGGCCATCGCCGGCCAGCGTGAACTTGCCGACCTGGGCGCGCATCGGGCCAGAGGCGACGGCCTGGTCGTCGACGTACAGCGTCGCGGTGCCGATCGACTCGCCGTGCTCGCCGGCACTCTCGCGGATGAACTCCACGCCCAGCGCGTGCTTGCCGGGCGTCAGCTCGCCCGACGTGAACGTCTGCTCCGGCGGGATGCCGAGGAAGTTGTACACGTAGTTGAGCTTGTTGTCCTTGATGAACAGCGAATGACCGCCGAATCGGGAGCCGTGAGCGAACAGCACGCCCTCGGCGCCCTCCTCCAGCACGACATCGGCGATGATCTTGTAGGACCGGCCTCGGACGTTCACCGCGACACTCTCGGCCACGGCCGTGGTGTCGGGGTAGTAGATGTACCGGGTGCGCGCCGGCTCGGCCTGCGGACGCTCGACCGTGAGTTGGTCACGTGCGGAGCGGTCGTCCAGAGGCAGGGCGTTGTTGCGCTCGGCCTCGGAGAACCACAGGTCGATGAGCTCCTGCAGCTTCTCGGGATGCTCGGCGGCGAGGTCCTTCGACTCCGACCGGTCGCTCTCCACGTGATAGAGCTCCCAGCGGTCCTCGTCGAACTTTCCGTGCCCGGTGAGCGGTGCGTGGATGGCGGCGGCCTTCCAGCCGTCCTTCCAGATGCCGCGGGTGCCGAGCATCGTGTAGTACTGCACCTTCTTCTCGGTCTGACCATCGGGCGCCGCGTCGAAGGAGTACCTCATCGAGACGCCGTCCAGCGGACGCTGCTCGATGCCGCGGAACGTCGACGGCATCTCGATGCCGGCGACATCCAGCACCGTCGCGACGATGTCGGTGGAGTGGTGGTACTGGTGCCGGACCTCTCCCTTGGCCTTGATGCCGGCCGGCCAGTGGATGATCATCGGGTCGCAGGTGCCGCCCGAGAACTGCGAGTAGCGCTTGAACATCTGGAACGGGGTGGAGAACGCCGTCGCCCACCCGGTGGGGTAGTGGTTGTACGTCTCAGGGCCGCCCAGCACGCCGATCTTGTCGAGGTTCTCCTTCAGGTCGTCGGGGAACCCGTTGAAGAACTTGTTCTCGTTGACCGAGCCGTCGGGTGACCCCTCGCCGGAGGCGCCGTTGTCGGCGCAGTAGAAGATGAGCGTGTTGTCGAGCTGCCCGGAGTCCTCCAGGTAGTCGATGATGCGGCCGATCTGCGTGTCGGTGTACTCGCTGAAGCCGGCGAAAACCTCGGCCATGCGGGCGAAGAGGCGCTTCTCGTCGTCGGACAGCGTGTCCCACGGCTTGACGTAGTCGGCCTCGTTGGCCTGGTCCTCCGGCATCGGATTGATCGGCGTCAGCGCCGTGTCTGCGGGCAGGATGCCCCGCTCGATCATGCGGCCGAGCACCCACTCGCGATAGGCGTCGTAGCCGTCGTCGAACTTGCCCTTGTACTTGTCGATGTAGTCCTTGGGCGCATGGTGCGGGGCGTGGTTCGCGCCGGGGCAGAACCAGGTGTACCAGGGCTTCGACGGGTTCGACGCGTTCTGGTCGCGGATCAGGCGGATGGTCTGGTCGGCGAGGTCCTTGGAGAGGTGGTAGCCCTCCTCCGGCGAGTACGGGGGCTCGATGAAGTGGTTGTCCTCGACGAGGTCGGGGTACCAGTTGTTCGTCTCGCCGCCGAGGAAGCCGTAGAAGCGGTCGAAGCCCTGCGCGAGCGGCCACTGCTCCTTGCTGCCGCCGGTGGAGATGTCCTCCTCGGGCACGTTGTGGTTCTTGCCGACCCAGAACGTGGAGTAGCCGTTCTTCTGCAGGATCTGGCCGACCGTGGCGCAGTCCTCGGGGATGTGGCCCGAGTAGCCGGGGAAGCCGTTGGTGGCCTCCATGATCGAGCCCATGCCGACCACGTTGTGGTTGCGCCCGGTGAGGAACGTGGAGCGGGTCGGTGAGCACAGCGCGGTGGTGTGCCACTGTGTGTAGGTCAGGCCGTTCGCAGCGAGGCGGTCGAGCGTGGGCATGTTGATGCGGCCGCCGTAGGGCGACCACGAGGCCATGCCGGTGTCGTCGTAGAGGATCACGAGGATGTTCGGTGCGCTCTCCGCAGCCCGCGTGGGCTCGTACGGCCCCCAGTCGGCCACCGAGTCGCGCACGTCGAGCGCGATCTTCCCCTGGAATTCCTTGGTCATGGTGCTCCCTTCCCATGCCGGATGCAGCCCCGGTGGGCATCCGATGGTCTCACGCTATCCGCCGCCAAGCCTCGGGCGGAAGGACTCATCCGCGCCGGGCGAGTCGCGCACGCCGAACGGGCTGGAGGGCCGAAGCCCTCCAGCCCGTTCGGCGTCGGCTGCCCATCATTCGCGGGCGAATGCCGCCTGCGCCTCGAGCTCGAGGTCGAGGTACTGCTCCTCGCTGACGTCCACGGCCACACCGAGGATCGTGCCACCGGTGAAACGGTAGGGCGACTGATACGAGCGGCTCACCGAATCAGCGCTGTCGTAGCCGATGCAGAGACCGTCGCCGCAGAGCGTGAACTTGCCGACCTGGGCGCGCATCGGGCCGGATGCGACAGCCTGGTCGTCCACGTAGAGCGTGGCGGTTCCGACGGACTCCTTGTGCTCTCCGGCGCCCTCGCGGACGAACTCCACGCCCAGCGCGTGCTTGCCCGGCGTGAGCTTCCCCGAGACGAAGGTCTGCTCCGGCGGGATGCCGAGGAAGTTGTACACGTAGTGCAGCTTCCCGTCCTGGATGAACAGGGAGTGGCCGCCGAAGCGCGAGCCGTGCGCGAAGATCACCCCTTCCGCGCCCTCCTCGATCTCGACGTCCGCGATGATCTTGTACGAACGACCGCGCACACTCACTGCGACGCCCTCCGGCACCGAACCGCTGTCCGGGTAGTAGACGTAGCGACTGCGCGGCGGCTCGGACGAAGGGCGCTCGATCACGAACTGCTCCATCGCGGTGCGGTCGTCGATCGGCATGCCGTAGTTGACCTCGGCCTCCTCGAACCACGCGTCGACGAGCTCTTTGACCTTGTCCGGGTGCTCGGCGGCGAGGTTCTTCGATTCGGAGCGGTCCTCGTCGACGTGGTAGAGCTCCCAGGCGTCCTGGTCGAAGTGGCCCTTCCCGGTGATCGGGGCGTGGGTGGCGGCGACCTTCCAGCCGTCCTGCCACAGTCCGCGGGTGCCGATCATGTTGTAGTACTGGCGCTTCTTCTGCGTCGGCCCATCGGCCTCGGCGTCGAAGGAGTACCGCATCGACACGCCCGGCAGAGGCTCCTGCTTCACCCCGCGGTACACCTCCGGCATCTCCAGCCCCGCGACATCGAGGATGGTCGGCACGATGTCGGTGACGTGGTGGTACTGGTGCCGCAGCTCGCCCTTGGCGTTGATGCCGGCGGGCCAGTGGATGATCATCGGGTCGCAGGTGCCGCCAGAGTACTGGCTGTAGCGCTTGAACATCTGGAACGGGGTCGAGAACGCCGCCGCCCACCCGGTGGGGTAGTGGTTGTAGGCCTCGGGGCCGCCGAGATCATCAAGGCGCGTGAGGTTCTCGGCGAGGTCATCGGGGTAGTTGTTGAAGAACTTGTTCTCGTTCACCGAGCCGTCCGGCGACCCCTCACCGGATGCCCCGTTGTCGGCGCAGTAGAAGATGATCGTGTTCTCGAGCTGCCCTGTGGCCTCGAGGTAGTCCACGATCCGGCCGATCTGCGCGTCGGTGTACTCGCTGAAGCCCGCGAACACCTCGGCCATCCGACAGAACAGCGTCTTCTCGTCGTCGGACAGCGAATCCCACGGCTTGACGTAGTCCGCGGCGTTCGACTGGCCCTCCGGCATCGGGTTGAACGGTGTCAGGTCGGTGCCTTCGGGCAGGATGCCGCGCTCGAGCATGCGCCCCAGCACCCACTCGCGGTACGCGTCGTAGCCGTCATCGAAGGCGCCCTTGTATTTGGCGATGTACTCTTCCGGTGCCTGGTGCGGAGCGTGATTCGCGCCGGGGCAGAACCACATGTACCAGGGCTTCGACGGGTTCGTCGCCTGCTGCGCGCGCAGCATCTGCAGTGCCTGATCGGCGAGGTCCTTGGAGAGGTGGTAGCCCTCCTCCGGTGTGTAGGGCTGCTCGATGAAGTGGTTGTCCTCCGCCAGATCGGGGTACCACTGGTTCGTCTCGCCACCGAGGAAACCGTAGAAGCGGTCGTAGCCCATCTGCAGCGGCCACTGCTTCCGACTGCCGCCGGCGGCGTTGTCCTGCTCCGGCACGTTGTGGTCCTTGCCCAGCCAGAACGTGGAGTAGCCGTTGTCCTGCAGGATGTGCGCCATCGGCGCGCAGTCGTCCGGAATGCGGCCGGAGTTGCCGGGGAAGCCGTTGGTCGACTCCATCAGCGAGGCGATGCCATTGCGGGTATGGTTGCGGCCGGTGAGGAACACCGAACGCGTCGGCGAGCACAGCGCAGTGGTGTGCCACTGCGTGTAGGTCAGCCCGTTCTGCGCCAGGCGGTCGAGCGTGGGCATGTTGATCCGGCCGCCGTAGGGCGACCAGGAAGCCATGCCGGTGTCGTCGTAGAGGATGACCAGCACGTTCGGCGCACCCTCCGGCGGGGTGGGGAGAACATATGGCCCCCAATCCGGCACCGAATCACGCACATCGAGCGCGATCTTCCCCTGGAATTCCTTGGTCATGATGCTCCCTTCCTACCCTCAAAATAGGGGCGAGGAGACTCCCGTGGGATTTTCCTCGCCCCTTTGGGATGAATCAGTCGCGTGCCATTGCGGCGGCGAGGTGCGTCTCGAGGTCGATGTAGGTGTCGTCCGCGATGTCGAACACCACCCGCTCGATCGTGCCGCCAGTGAAGTCGAACCCGTGACCGTACAGCGACGACACCGGGTCGGCGCTGTCGCGGCCGATGGTCAGGCCCTCGCCGCAGAGCGAGAAGTGGCCGAGCACGGTGCGGATCTGCTTCTCGCCGACCTGCTGATCGTCGATGTACAGCTTCACCGGGCCCTTGGGTTCGCGGTAGTCGCCGACACCCTCCTTGGTGAACTCGACACCGATGATGTGCTTGCCCGACGCCGGCACCGGTGCGGACACGTGGTCCTCCGGCGGGATGCCGAGGAAGTTGTACACGTAGTGGACCTGCCCGTCCTTGACGACCAGCGCGTGCCCGCCGAACCGTGAGCCGTGCGCGAAGATCACGCCCTCGGTGTCGGCGGTGAACTCCACTTCCGCGGCGATCTTGTACGAGCCGCCGTGCACGTTCGCCGCCGACCGCTCGGGGATCTCACTGGTGCCGGGGTAGTAGATGAACTGTCCCGACGGGGGTGCCGGCTGATGGAACTCCATGGACACGAAGGTCTCGAAGTCCTTCGGGTTGCCGATGATCTGCAGGTCGTTCAGCGGCAGGACGTCGTTGCGCTTCGCCTCCGACATCCACAGTTCCTTCAGCTCCTCGAGCTTCTCCGGGTTCTCCGCGGCCAGATCGTGCGCCTCGGAGCGGTCGACATCGGTGTGGAACAGCTGCCACTGGTCCTTGTCGAACCCGCTCATGCCGCTCACCGGCCCGTGCACGGTGACGGCCTTCCAGCCGTCCTGCCAGATGCCGCGGTTGCCGAACATCTCGTAGTACTGGTTCGGCTTGCGGGTGGGGCCGTCGGCCTCGAAGCTGTACTTCATCGAGACGCCGTCGAGTGGGCGCTGCTTCACGCCGTTGTACTCGTCGGGCATCTCCACACCGCAGACGTCGAGGATGGTCGCGACGATGTCCGTGGAGTGGTGGTACTGGCTGCGTACCTCGCCCCTGGCCGTGATGCCCTTGGGCCACGAGATCACCAGCGGGTCGCACACACCGCCCTGGTACACGTAGCGCTTGAACATCTTGTACGGGGTCGAGAACGCCGCCGCCCAGCCGGTCGGATAGTGGTTGTACGTGTCCGGCGAGCCGAGCTTGTCGACCAGACGCAGGTTCTCCTCGAGGGAATCCGGGTAGCCGCCGAAGATCTTGCCCTCGTTGACCGAGCCGTTCGGCGAGCCCTCGCCGGACGCCCCGTTGTCGGCCGCGTAGATGACGAGGGTGTTCTCGAGCTGTCCCGACTCCTCGAGGTAGTCGATGATGCGGCCGACCTGCGCGTCGGTGTACTCGCTGAATCCGGCGTACACCTCGGCCATGCGGCTGAACATCCCCTTCTGCTCATCGCTCAGCGAGTCCCAGGGGAGCACCTCGTCGGTCTGGGAGAAGGTTCCGTCGGGCATCGGGTTCAGCTCGGTGAGCACGGTGTCGGCGGGCAGGATGCCCTTCTCGATCATCCGCGGCAGCACCCACTCGCGGTAGGCCTCGTAACCGTCGTCGAACTTGCCCTTGTACTTGTCGATGTACTCCTGCGGAGCGTGGTGCGGGGCGTGGTTGGCACCGGGGCAGAACCACAGGTACCAGGGGCGGTCCGGCTCGGTCTGCTTGACGTCGCGGATCATCTTCAGCGCCTGGTCGGCGAGGTCCTTCGACAGGTGGTACCCGTCCTCCGGCAGGTACGGCTGGTCGATGTAGTGGTTGTCCTCGGCGAGCGAGGGGTACCAGTTGTTGGTCTCGCCGCCGATGAAGCCGTAGAAGCGGTCATAGCCCTGTGCGAGCGGCCAGTTCTTCTTGTTCGCACCGGCGGTCCACTCGTCGATCGGCACGTTGTGGTTCTTGCCCACCCAGAAGGTCGACCACCCTGCATCCCGCAGGATGTTCGCCATCGTGGCGTTCGTCGGCGGGATGTGCGAGTTGTACCCAGGGAAGCCCGTGGACGATTCCGAGATCGATGCGAACCCGTTCGCATGGTGGTTGCGCCCGGTGAGGAACGTCGACCTGGTCGGCGAGCACAGCGCCGTGGTGTGCCACTGCGAGTACGTCAGGCCGTTGGCTGCGAGCTTGTCCATCGTCGGCATGTTGATCCGGCCGCCGTACGGGGACCAGGCGGCCGTGCCGGTGTCGTCGTAGAGCACGACGAGTACGTTCGGCGATCCCTTCGGCGCCTGATCGGACAGGAAGGCGGGCCAATCACCCACCGAGTCCCGCACGTCGAGTTCGATCTTCCCCTGGAATTCCCGCGCCATGATGCTCCCTTTCTCCGGCGTTGCTCCCTTGCCCACGAACCTAGCGATCGGCCCGGTGGCGCGGAAGAGGCGGGAACGAGATCACCCGGGTGGGATCGAGCCGGTCAGCCCTTCAGCTGGTCGCGGATCGCCTGCTTGTGCACCGGCGTGGGCTGCACGACGTGCTCGGCGTACTCCGGGTGCTTCGGCAGCCAGGCGACGACGTAGGGGCAGACAGGTACGATCGCGGCGCCCGAGGCGACCACGTCGTCGACCGCCGCGCGCACCAGTACCGAGGCCAGGCCCTTGCCGCCGTACTCCTCCGAGACGCCGGTGTGGAACAGCACACGCTGGTTCCCGCCCTCGGCCGCGACGTCGACGTAGGACTCCTCGCCGATCTCCTTGTCGCCGGTGCCGTCCTCGCCGGTGTCCAGCAGCACGTAGCGCGACTCCTCCGGGCGGTCCCGCACGATGTAGCGGTCGTTCGTCATGTTCGTCTCCTGATCACTCGCGCGGCCGCAGCCGGATGGTGGGCATGGGTGGGGCGGGGAGCGGAGCCCGCTGCCCGGGTGGGAACTCGCCGAAGAGCGCCGGCTTGCCGGCATCCGCGGCATCCGCCGGCTCGAAGCCGAGCTCGGCCTGGTACCGGCGCCGGAACTCGACGATCTCGTCGTGACTGCGGCCGACGAAGTTCCACCACATCACGATCTGCTCGCCCAGCGGCACTCCGCCGAGCAGGATGATGCGGGCGCCATCGGCGCCGGCCGTGACGTGCATGGTGTCGGACCCTGTCGGCATATACCCGAGCTCGCGATGCGCGATAGGAGTGCCGTTCACCTCGAACCCGCCGGTCTCGGCGAGCAGGGCGTGCTCGAAATCGGTGCGCACGGCCAGCGTCACGGACGTGCCCGGTTCGAGGATCAGCTCGGCGCCGAGCAGATCGGGCGTACGGGTGTCGACCGGCGAGATCGAGCCCAGCAGCGATCCGATGAACACCCGTGCCGTCATCCCCGGCACCGTCACCGGCGCCGGTGCGTAGTGGTCGAAGTGGTTCTGCGAGAACCGGGTGTGCTCCGGCAGCGCATACCAGAGCTGCACGCCGTGCAGCGTGCGGGTTTCGGGTGTGCTGATCTCGGAGTGCGTGATGCCGCTGCCCGCGATCATCAGGTTCAGTTCGCCGGGCCTCACAGCGGCCGCGTTGCCGCCGGAGTCCAGATGGTCGATCTCGCCGGTGAACAGCCAGCTCACGGTCGCCAGCCCGGTGTGCGGATGCCGCGGCACCTCCATGCCCCCGGACACCGCGACGTCATCCGGCCCGTAATGATCGAGGAAGCACCAGGCGCCGACGAGCGACCGCTGCTTCTGCGGCAGCGTGCGGTACACGGTCATCGCCCGCGGGCCGCCGAGCGGAACCTCGCGCGGCTCCAGCACCTCGACGCCGGTGCAGGGCTGCCCCGGCTCGAGCACCTCGACCTGCGGATCCTTCTCGAGGTCGCTCACTTGAGCACCTTGCCCTCCGCATCGCGCGGCCGCACCGGGTGCTCGCTGAGGATGGAGACGCGGTTGAACAGGTTGATGGCGACTGCGACCCACTCCGCGGCCGCGAAGGCCTCGTCGCCGAGCAGGTTCCGCGCGCCCTCGAGGTCGGCGACCGCATCCTCCGTGAGCGGCATGCGGGTCGCGGCCTCGGCGATCGCCAGCATGGCGGCCTCGCGCTCGGTGAACAGCGTCGACTCGCGCCAGGCGGGGATCAGATCGAGCTTCTGCTGAGTGATCCCCGCGGCCCGCGCCTCCCGTGAGTGCAGATCGAGGCAGAACGCGCATCCGTTCAGCTGCGAGGCGCGCACCTTGATGAACTCCGTCTCGGCCACGGAGACGCCCGCGGCGGCGGCTGTCGCGGCGATGACAGGCGACATCGCGGTGACCGCCTTCCAGGTGTCGGCGGCGGCCTTGTCGAGATAGGGGCGCATGTTCTCTCCTCGTCGTGAGTCGGATTCCGTGGTGATCGGGTCAGGCGTCGGATGCCAGTCGGAAGCCGACGTGCGACATCCCGGTGTCCTCGGCCTGCGGCGAGCGCGCCGCCGGCCGGAAGCGCAGGCAGTAGTCCGGAGAGCACAGGAACGACCCGCCCTTGAGCACCCGGCGCGGGATCTGCTCACCCTCGCGGGCGCTCGCCGTGGCCAGCAGGTTGGCCCGCTTGCCGGCATCCACCGGCTTGTCGGTCGGCACGATGTGCCGCGGGGCGTAGAAGTCGGTGGTCCACTCCCAGGTGTTGCCGATCATGTCGAACAGTCCGTAGCCGTTCTCGGGGTACGAGCCGACCGGGGCGGTGCCGCCGACGCCGCGGTTGTCGTACGGGAACCGGCCCAGCCACGAGTTCGCCAGCGCGCGTCCGCCCGGATACGGGTCCTCTCCCCAGGCGAAGCGGGAGCCGTCGACGCCGCCGCGGGCGGCGTACTCGTGCTCGGCCTCGGTGGGCAGACGCCGGCCTGCCCACTCGGCGTAGGCCGTGGCATCCTCGAACGCGACGTGCACGACAGGGTGGTCCATCCGATCGTCGATGCTCGAGTCGGGGCCGAACGGCGCGCGCCAGTGCGCGCCCGGCTCCCAGCGCCACCAGTTGCGCCAGTCGCGCAGATCGGTCGGGCCCTTGGTCGGGGTGAACACCATCGCTCCGGGTGCGAGATCCTCCTCGGCGACGCCGGGGTACAGAGCCGGGTCCATCGGCCGCTCGGCGACCGTCACGTAGCCGGTGTCCTCGACGAATCGTGCGTAGTCGGCGTTCGTGACGGCGTACCTGTCGATGCGGAACGCCTCCACCCGGCGCTCGTGCACGGGCTGCTCGTCCGGATAGAACTCGGTGGAGCCCATCCGGAAGGTGCCGCCGGGGATCAGTACCGTCTCGCGCGAATCGTCCGCCATGGCTCCACCGTAATGCTCGCAGCGGATGCCAGGACGCTGGCATGATTCAGGATGTGGACGAGCAGACCTGGCGGAAGCGCACCGGACCGACGCTGCTGGTCGCGTCCATCGCGTTCCTGCTCGCCTACTCATGGCGGGTGATCACCGAGGCGGACGGCACTCTGGCGCTGCTCGCGAACATCGTGGTGCTGGTCACCTGGGTCATGTTCGTCGTCGACTACCTGGTGCGGCTGTCGATCGCCGCCGACCATTGGCTGTGGTTCCGCACCCATCTCGCGGATCTGGCGATCACGCTCATCCCGGTGCTGCGGCTGGTGCGCATCGCCCGCGTCTTCACGCATCTGCCGGGTCTGCGGCGCACCAAGGCGGCGGCGCTGCGCACCAGGATCATGGTCTACGGGCTGTTCTCCACGCTGATCCTCATATACATCGCCTCGCTGCAGGTGCTCGACGCCGAGCGCCGCGTGCCGGATGCCACGATCACGAGCTTCGGCGACGCGCTGTGGTGGGCGTGCGTGACCGCGACGACCACCGGATTCGGCGATCTCACACCGGTCACGATCCGCGGACGGATCGTCGGTGTCATCCTCATGTTCGGCGGGGTCGCCCTGGCCGGCGTGATCACCGCGACGCTCGCCTCGTGGGTGTTCGAACGCGGCGCGCACGGTGACGACAGCGCGGATGCCGCGACGAAGGCCGAGGTGCGTGCGCTGCGCGACGACATCGCGGCACTGCGGGCTGCGCTCATCCCCCCGGGTGAGGAGCCCCCGTCGGATGACCGTGTCCCGTAATCTGACCTCATCGACACCGGAGGAGTCATCATGACCGACCTGCCCTCGTGGCGCGACACCGCCACCCGCAAGACGATCGTCGACTTCGTGGAGTCGGTCACGACGGGAGCGGCCGCCGTGCCCGTGGTGGAGCGCATCGCGGTCTTCGACAACGACGGCACGCTGTGGTCCGAGAAGCCGGTCATCATCCAGCTCGACTACATCATCGGCCAGTGGGCGGCCGAGCTGAAGGCCGACCCCTCGCTCGCCGAGAAGCAGCCGTACAAGGCGGTCGCCACCGGCGACCTGGGCTGGATCGGCGGCGCGGTCGAGAAGCACTACGGCGGCGACGACAGCGACCTGAAGGTGCTGCTCGGCGCCCTGGTCGGGCTCACCGACGGCCTGACGGTCGACGAGTACGCGGCATCCGTCGCGGAGTTCTTCCGCACCGCGAAGCACCCCACGCTCGGCACGCTGTTCTCGGGCGCGGTCTACGAGCCGATGCGCGAACTGCTCCGCTACCTCGAGGCGAACGGCTTCACCTGCTACATCGCCTCGGCCGGCGAGCGCGACTTCATGCGCAGCGTCACCGAGGAGTACTACGGCATTCCGCCGGAGCGCGTGATCGGCTCGGCCTACGGCCTCACCTACGACGCGGATGCCCGTGCCGTGAAGTACTCCGCGAACCTGGACTTCCTCGACGACGGGGCGATCAAACCGGTGCGCATCTGGAGCAGGACCGGTCGTCGTCCGCTGCTGGCGGCCGGCAACGCGAACGGCGACCTGCCCATGCTGCAGTTCGCCGTCGGAGACGGCACGGGCCGTCGCGGGCTCGCGCTGCTCGTGCATCACGACGACGACGGCCGCGGCGACACTCCTTACGACAAGGGTGCCGAGCTGGCGCTCGCCGCAGATGACATCACGGTGATCAGCGTCGCCGACGACTGGTCGCAGATCTTCCCCTCGACGGATCCGGAATGAGCGCCACCGCATCCGCGCCCACGCGCGGCTGGCTCGCCCCCACGCTGCACGGGTACAAGCCGGCCTGGCTCGGCGCCGACATCGTGGCCGGGCTGTCGGCCGGCGCGGTCGTCGTCCCGCAGGCGATGGCCTACGCGACGATCGCGAACATGCCGGTACAGGTCGGCCTGTACACGTGCATGGTGCCGATGCTCGTCTACGCCCTGCTCGGCGGATCGCGCGCGATGAGCGTGTCGACGACGTCGACCATCGCGACGCTGACGGCCACCACGCTGGTCTCGGCCGGCGTCGCCGCGAACTCCGACAACCCGGTTCCCGACCTGATGGCGCTGACCCTCATCGTCGGCGTGATCCTGGTGCTGGCCAGGCTGCTGCGTCTGGGCAGCACGGTGGACTACATCTCCAAGCCCACCATCCTGGGCGTGCAGGTCGGGGTCGGCGCGACCGTCGCAGTGGGTCAGCTGCCGAAGCTGCTCGGCGTCGACAGCGAGTACTCCGGGCACGGTTTCATCCGGTCGATCCTGGGCGTGATCGAAGCGGTCCCGGGCATGAACGTGCCCACTCTGCTGCTGTCGGTCGGATCGATCGTCGGACTCGTCCTGCTCAAGCGCTTCCTGCCCAGGGTTCCCGGACCGCTGCTGGTGGTGGCCGCCGGCATCCTGCTCATGGCGTTCACCGGCCTGAAGGACGCAGGGGTCGCCCTGATCGCGCCGGTGCCGACCGGGTTCCCCCCGTTCCAGTTCCCGTCGTTCGCGCACATCCAGGGGATGCTGCCGGGGGCGTTCGCCATCGCCGTGATGGCCTTCCTGGAGTCGAGTGCGGTCGCGCGCGGCATCCGGGAGGCGGGCGAGACCCAGATCGACAGCAACCGCGAGCTGTTCGCGACCGGTGCCGCGAACACGATCGGCTCGTTCTTCCAGGTGCTGCCCGCCGCGGGCGGCTTCTCGCAGAGCGCCGTGAACAAGAACGCCGGTGCGAAGTCGCAGGTCGCCGGGATGGTGACCGTCGGGCTCGCGGTGCTGGTCGCGCTGTTCCTCGGTCCGGTGCTCAGTCTCATGCCGCAGGCGACTCTCGCCGCGCTGGTGTTCGTCGCCGTCGTCGGCCTGATCGACGTGGTCGGCCTGGCCCGGCTGTGGCGGCTGAACCGCCCCGACTTCTGGGTCGCCGCGGTGACCGCGTTCATCGGCCTCACGGCCGGCCTGCTGCTGGCCGTCGCCGTGGGGGTGATGGGCACCTTCGTGGTCGTCTTCCGCGAGCTGAACCGCGTGCGTCTGAACGTGGGCGAGGTGCGCGACGGCGTGCTGCCGGTGCACCTGATCGGCGCGGTCTACACGGCGAACGCTCTGAACTACGAGTCGGCGATCCTGGATGCCGCTGATGCGGCGCCCGGGCTGAAGGCGCTGGTGCTGGAGACGGCGCAGATGCGGGTGGTCTCGGTGACCGTGCTCGACACCCTCACCGATCTGGACCATGAACTGAAGGCGCGCGGCATCGAGCTGCGGCTCGCGGCGGTGCCGCACTCGGCCGCCGTCGTCGCGAGGCGCGGAGGCTGGTTCGAGGGGCTCGAGAACGAGGGGCGCGTGTACGGGTCCCTCGACGAGGCGATGCGCGGGCCCGTGCACTGAGGTCAGCCCCCGAGCATGTGAGGCGGGGCGGGCGACTACCGGCGGCTCACGCGTTCGCGCGCCTCACGCATTGAGTCGCTGGGCGGGTCAAAGCGTGAGCAGCGCGAGAGGGTGCGGAGCGGGCCGGGTTCGCCGTCGGGGGACCGGTCGTGCGAGGGCGCATCGCCCGGGGCGCGGGTGATGCCCGCTCAGTCCCAGTGGCCGGGGCGCTGCAGCACGTGCGACGACACGGTCGCGCCGTCGAGGCCGACCTCGGCGGTCGCGTACAGCAGCGACAGCGTCGGGTAGCCGTGCGTCGTGTTGTCGCGGATGATCGCGCGATCGTCGTCGGGATCGAGCGCCGCGGTCTCCTGGAGCAGCGCGAGCCAGGCATCCGGATCCGATGCCGCGAAGCGCGGCAGCCAGGCGGCGATCCGCGCCGTGCCCGGGTCATCGAGATCGTCGTGCGCGATCATGTGCACGCCGGGATCGACGGGCGTCTCGCGCAGCGAGGCGCCGTCCCAGCTGAGCACGCGAGAGCCCTCGGGTGAGACCTCGAGCAGGTTGAAGCCGTGCATGCTCGGCGAGCCCTGAGGTGACCGACCGGCGACCGACTCCAGCGCCAGGGAGCCGCGCGAGAGCGCCTGATCGGCCGGCAGAGCGAGTACATCGGCCCGGTTGAGCAGCACGGCCAGGCGACGGGATGCCGGGTCGACGGCGAGCCACGCGCCGCCGGCGCGGCGGTCGCGGATGCCGATCACACCGGGGTAGCGCTCGGGCCACCAGGGGCCGAGATCGTCCCAGTCGCGCTGCGGGTCCTCGTCACGGACGGCCAGCAATCGGGCCGAGCCCGGTTCGGTCTCGATGACGACGGTGCACACCCGGCCAGTCTATTTCCCGGAAGCGCCCGGGTCCTGACGTCCTTCGTCTCGCTGCGCTCGCTCAGGATCCGTGACGGGTGTCGTGCTTCCGGGTCCTGAGCGAGGAGCGCCAGCGACGAGACGAAGGATGTTCAGTGCCGGTCGGGCGAGACCCGGGACCAGTCCGTCGGGGCGGCCCTGTAGCCGTCGCGGCGGAGCTCTACGACGGTGGAGATGAGACCCCACAGGGCCACTGCACTGAGAAGGATCACGATGAACATGGCAGTAACGCTACGTCTGGCGGAAAAGTGACACGAGTGGCATGATGGACAGCAATCGCAGGAAAACTGCCAACCTGAATCGAGTGTCGATGAAGACCGTCGCGTGCATCATCCAGCCGGGGTTCGCCCCCTTCGAATTCGGCATCGCCTGCGAGGTGTTCGGCCTCGACCGCTCCGATGACGGTGTGCCGAACTTCGACTTCCGCGTGGTCGCAGCCGACGCCGGCGAGGTGCCCTCGAAGCTGGGCTTCACGGTCGGGGGAGTGGGCGACCTCTCCTTCGCACGGGAGGCCGACGTGCTCGTGATCTGCCCGTTCCCGAAGGAGCAGTGGGATTCCGTCGATCCCCGCATCCTCGATGTGGTCCGTGAAGCGGACGCGCGCGGCGCGTGGATCCTGAGCGAGTGCAGCGGCGTCTTCGCGCTCGCCGAGGCCGGCGTGCTCGACGGGCGCCGCGCGACCACGCACTGGATGTACGCCGATGTGCTGGCGGATCGGTACCCCGCCGTCACCGTCGACCCCGACGTGCTCTTCGTGCACGACGGTCGCATCATCACCAGCGCGGGCACCGCGGCCGGCATCGACGCCTGCCTGTCGCTGCTGCGCATCGAGCTCGGCGCCGAGCTGACCAACCGGGTCGCCCGCCGCATGGTGGTGCCGCCGCAGCGCGACGGCGGGCAGGCGCAGTTCATCGACCGGCCGATCCCCGTCGTCGCCGAGGCGTCGCTCTCGAGCCTGGCGAACTGGGCGGTCGAGCATCTCCACGAGGACCTCTCGGTCGAGCGGCTCTCCGCGCACGCGCACATGTCGCCGCGCACGTTCGCCCGGCGCTTCAAGGCCGAGCACGGCGTCACGCCGGCGGTGTGGCTCACCCGGCAGAGGGTCATCCAGGCGCAGCGGATGCTGGAGCGGACCGACGAGGGCATCGACCAGATCGCGGCGGAGTGCGGATTCGGCTCGGCGGCCGTGCTGCGGCAGAACTTCGCCCGCATCGTCGGCACCAGCCCCACCGCCTACCGCGCGACGTTCAGTTGCGTCGAGGAGTCCGCCGCCTGAGCTCCGGAGCGCGAGAACGGCAACTGAGGCAGACTTGAGGGCGTGAACATCGTCGTCGGGGTCACGGGCGGGATCGCCGCCTACAAGGCCGTGCACCTGGTCCGGCTGCTGACCAAGGGGGGCCACGACGTCACCGTCGTCCCCACCGAGGACGCGCTGCGCTTCGTCGGGCTGCCCACCTGGGAGTCCCTCAGCCGCAACCCCGTGACCACGAGCGTGCACGAGGACGTCGCCCGCGTGCGGCACGTCGCCCTCGGGCAGAACGCCGACCTCGTCGTGATCGCGCCGGCCACAGCGAACACGATCGCGAAGATGACCGCCGGCATCGCCGACGACCTGCTCGGCACGACGCTGCTCGCCACCGAGGCGCCGGTCGTGATCGCCCCGGCGATGCACGCCGAGATGTGGCGGCATCCGGCGACCCAGGCGAACATCCGGACGCTGCGCGAGCGCGGCGTGATCATCGTCGGCCCCGCCGAGGGCGAGCTCGCGGGCGGCGACTCCGGCCCCGGCCGGATGTCGGAGCCGGAGCAGATCGTGGATGCCGCGCACGCGGCGCTCGCGCCGCAGGACCTGACCGGGCTGACCGTCGCGGTGTCCGCAGGCGGCACCCGTGAGCCGATCGACCCGGTGCGCTTCCTCGGCAACCGCTCCAGCGGCCGGCAGGGGGTCGCGCTCGCGGCGTCCGCCGCCGCGCGCGGTGCCGACGTCGTGCTGGTCGCGGCGAACGTCGAGCAGGATGTGCTGGCGGATGCCCGGCATCCGGGCATCCGCGTCGAGGCCGTGGAGACAGCCGCCCAGCTCGCCGACGCGATGCGCGCCGTCGCGCCGGACGCCGATGTGATCGTGATGGCCGCTGCCGTCGCGGACTACCGGCCGGCAGAGGCGGCGACGCAGAAGCTGACCAAGGAGGACGGCGTGCTCACGCGCATCGACCTCGTCGAGAACGAGGACGTGGTCGCGGGCCTGGCCGCGAACCGTCCCGGTGAGCAGACGATCGTGGCCTTCGCGGCCGAGACGCTCACCGATCCGGAGCAGCGCCGCGAGCGCGCCCGCCGCAAGAGGGAGCGCAAGGGCGTCGACCTGCTCGCGGTGAACCGCGCGGATGCCGCGCACGGCTTCGAGCGCGCCGACAACGCGGTCGAGATCATCGGTGACGGCGGTGAGGTCGTCGCCGAGCGCTCCGGCTCCAAGCGCGAGGTCGCCGACGCCATCTGGGACGCGGTGCTCGTCCAGCGCGCAGAGTGAGCGGGTACAGTTGCCCGCTGGCGCGCCCCGAAGCGCCGCGCTAAACTTTTCGTACTGTAGAAATCTACTTCCATGAAATGGAATCACTAATGAATGCTCCGCTGCCCGCCTCGACCACGCGCGAGATCGCGCCCGAGCTGGCCCGTTCCTGGCTGCTCGTCGCGGCGACGCGCCCCGAGACCTTCGACGATGCCGCGGCGTCCCACGCCGACGCCGTCGTGCTCGACATCGAGGACGCCGTCGACGCCAGTCACAAGGACGAGGCCCGCGAGGACGTCATCCGCTGGCTGAACACCGAGGGCAACCGCGCCTGGGTGCGCATCAACGACGCCACCAGCGACCACTGGAGCGCCGACCTCGAAGGGCTGCGCTCGGCTGCCGGCCTGAAGGGCGTGATGCTCGCCAAGACCGAGTTCGGCAGTCAGGTGGAGGACACCTTCAACCGCCTCGGCGCCCGGGTCCCCGTCGTCGCGCTCGTGGAGTCCGCGATCGGCATCGAGAACGCCACCGAGATCGCGCGCGCCAAGGGCGCCTTCCGCCTGGCCTTCGGCAGCGGTGACTTCCGTCGCGACACCGGCATGTCCGCCGACCGTGAGGCGATGGCCTACCCGCGCGCCCGCCTGGTGATCTCCAGCCGCGCCGGCGGCCTGCCGGGCCCGATCGACGGCCCGACCGTCGGCTCCAGTCACCCGATCCTGCGCGAGCAGTCGGCCATCACCGTGTCGATGGGCATGACCGGCAAGCTCTGCCTGCAGACCGACCAGACGCCCGTCGTCAACGAGGTCATCAGCCCGACCCGCACCGACGTCGAGTGGGCGTACGAGTTCCTCGAGGACTTCGACGCCCGCGGCCGCATCGTCCGCGACGGCAGCGACCTGCCGCGCCTGGGCCGTGCCCGCAAGATCATGCAGCTCGCGGAGGCATTCGGCGTCACGCCGAACGGCCGCTGAGCGAACCCTGTCGAGGAAGAAGGAGACACCATGACCGAACGACTCTCCCCGGGCGACGTCGCCCCCGCATTCACCCTGTCCGATGCCGAGGGCGTCACGACCTCGCTCGCGGACTACCGCGGGAAGAACGTCGTCGTGTACTTCTACCCGAAGGCCGCGACCCCGGGCTGCACCACCGAGGCCTGCGACTTCCGCGACAACGTGTCGTCGCTCGCCGCCGCCGGCTATGCCGTCGTGGGCATTTCGCCCGACGAGGTCGCCGACATCAAGTCGTTCTCGGATGCCGAGGGGCTGACGTTCCCGCTGCTGGCCGACACCGACGCATCCGTGGCACGCGCCTGGGGCGTCTGGGGCGAGAAGACCGTGGGCGACCGCACCTTCGACGGCGTCATCCGCTCGACCTTCGTGCTGGACGGCGAGGGCGTCGTGCAGCGTGCCGAGTACGGCGTCGAGGCGACCGGCCACGTGGCGCGACTGCGCGAGGAGCTCGGCGTCTGAATTCTCGCGTCGCGGAATATCGTTGGCGGGAGGGGTTGACAAACCCCTCCCGCCTTCTGCATACTAATTACACATGCTGAAAGAACAGTTCCGGGATACGGAATCAGATCTTCTCGAAGGTCTCCGTATAGCCTTACACCCCGGATGCCAGCATGGCTTGAGGTACGAAGATGTCGCTCGAGGAGTTCAACGCGCTTCCGCGTGAGGACGCCATCACCATCGTGAAGCCGGCGCTCGATGTCGCCCGCTGGATCGATGCGATCGTCGATTCCCGCCCCTACGGGTCGGTCGACGAGATCACCGCAGCCGCCGCCGTCGTGGCCGCCCCGCTCTCGGAGGCGGAGATCGACGGCGCGCTGGCGCACCACCCCCGAATCGGGGAGCAGCCGAAGGGCGCCACCGCCGAGGCCGCGCACTCGCGCAGCGAACAGGCCGGCGTGGACGCATCCGCCGCCGCGGCGCTCGCCGAGGGCAACCGCGCCTACGAGGCGAAGTTCGACCGGGTCTACCTGGTGCGCGCCGCCGGCCGCTCGGCCGACGACATCCTCGCCCTGCTGCAGACGCGGCTCGGCAACACCCCCGAGCAGGAGCTCGCCGTCATCGACCAGCAGCTGCGCGAGATCGCCGCGCTGCGCCTGACGGCGGCCATCGAGACTGAAGGAGCACGCGCATGAGCGTCTCTCACGTGACCACCCACATCCTGGACACATCGATCGGGCGCCCGGCGTCCGGCGTCGCCGTCGTACTCGAGGCCCGAGTCGGCGACGGATGGTCCGAGATCGGTACGGGCCTCACCGATGCTGACGGGCGGGTGAAAGCGCTCGGCCCGGAGCGGCTGGAGAGCGGTGCCTACCGCCTCCGGTTCGACACCGCGGCCTACTTCGCCGGCATCGAAACGGACACCTTCTTCCCGGAGGTGGCGCTGACCTTCTCGGTCGACGCCGCACAGGAGCACTACCACGTGCCGCTCCTGCTGAGCCCGTTCGCCTATTCCACTTACCGAGGAAGCTGAGTACGAAAATGACCAACATCATTCTGGGCAAGAACCAGTACGGCAAGGCCGAGGTCCGCGTCGTCCGCATCACGCGCGACACCGACCGTCACGAGATCGAGGACCTCAACGTCACCTCGCAGCTGCGCGGCGATCTCGACAGCGCGCACTTCGACGGCAACAACGAGCACGTCGTCCCCACCGACACGCAGAAGAACACGGTCTACGCCTTCGCCAAGGACGGCGTCGGCAGCCCGGAGGAGTTCCTTCTGCGCCTCGGCCGTCACTTCACCGGTGAGTTCGACTGGATCACCGGCGGTCGCTGGGAGGCCGAGCAGTACACCTGGCTGCGCATCGAGGGCGACAACGGCGAGCACGACCACTCGTTCGTGCGCGGCGGCACCGAGACCCGCACCTCCGTGGTGCAGATCGACGGCGACGACACGGTCGTCATCGCCGGCCTGCAGGACCTCAAGGTCCTGAAGTCCACGCAGAGCGGCTTCGTCGGCTACCCGAAAGACAAGTACACGACCCTTCCCGAGACCGAGGACCGCATCCTCGCGACCTCGGTGACGGCCAAGTGGCGCTACAACCGCATCGACATCGACTTCAACGAGGTCTTCGCCGACGTTCGTCGCCTGCTGCTCGCGGGCTTCTCGCGCAACTACTCGTACGCCCTGCAGCACACGCTGAAGGAGATGGCCGAGGCCGTGCTCGAGGCGCACCCCGAGATCGACGAGATCCGCTTCTCGACCCCGAACAGCCACCACTTCGTCGTGGACCTGTCGCCGTTCGGGTTGGAGAACCCCAACGAGGTGTTCTTCGCCGCCGACCGTCCTTACGGTCTGATCGAGGCGTCGTTCCTCCGCGAGGGTGCGGACACCGACCACTGGTCGTGGGACGGCATCGCCGGCTTCTGCTGAGCCGGCGCAGCTGACCCGGCGCACGCCGGACAGCACAGGGTGAGCCCGCGGGGGCGGGCTCACCCTCTACTTCCCATGCCCCCGACACGCATGCCCACCCCGAATAGCGGGTCACCGGACGAGGAGGTCCACCAATGACTGCTGCACGCAGCTCAGCCAAGAGCACGACCACGACAGAATCCGCCCGTCCGGAGGACGAGAAGCTGAGCATCGGCTCGGCGTTCACCTACGGGCTCCAGCACGTGCTGACCATGTACGGCGGCATCATCGCCCCGCCGCTCATCATCGGCAGCGCCGCGGGTGTCGACCCGCAGATGATCGGCGTGCTGATCGCCGCCTGCCTCTTCGTCGGCGGTCTCGCCACGCTGCTGCAGACCCTCGGCCTGAAGTTCGGCAAGAACGTGCCACCGCTCTTCGGATCGCAGCTGCCGCTGGTGCAGGGCGTCTCGTTCGCCGGCGTCGCGACCATGCTCGCGATCGTGAACGGCAACAAGGAGACCGGCCTCACCGACATCTTCGGCGCGGTGATCATCGCCGGTCTGATCGGTCTCGTGATCGCCCCGTTCTTCGCGCAGATCGTGCGGTTCTTCCCCGCCGTCGTCACCGGCGTCGTGATCACCACGATCGGTCTGTCGCTGATGCCGGTGGCCGGCAAGTGGATCACGGGCCAGAACCCGGAGGCCCCGGGATGGGCCGACCCGGTCAACATCGGCATCGCCGCCTTCACGCTCGCCGTCATCATGCTGCTGAGCAAGGTCGGCAACGCGTTCATCTCGCGGCTCTCGATCCTCATCGCGATGATCGTCGGCACGATCTTCGCCGTCGTGATCGGTCGCGCCGACTTCTCGAAGGTGCTCGACGGTCCGGTGTTCGCCTTCCCGACGCCGCTGGCGTTCGGTGTTCCGACGTTCAACATCGCGGCGATCCTCTCGATGACGATCGTGGTGCTCGTGATCCTCACCGAGACCACCGCCGACATCCTCGCCGTGGCCGAGATCACGGGCTCCAAGGTCGACCGCAAGCGCATCGCAGCCGGTCTGCGGGCCGACATGGTCTCGACCGCCGTCGCGCCGATCTTCAACTCGTTCACCCAGAGCGCGTTCGCCCAGAACGTCGGCCTGGTCGCCGTCACCAAGATCAAGAGCCGCTACGCCGTGGCGGCCGGCGGCGGCGTGCTGATCGTCCTCGGCCTGTTCCCGGTGCTCGGCCGCATCGTCGCCGCGATGCCCACCGCCGTTCTCGGCGGCGCCGGCATCGTGCTGTTCGGAACGGTCACGGCCTCCGGCATCCGCACGCTGGCGAAGGTCAAGTACGACGGCAACATGAACCTGATCATCGTGGCCACCTCGATCTCGGTCGGCGTGCTGCCCGAGGTCGTTCCGGGCATCTACTCGCACTTCCCGAGCTGGTTCCAGGTCATCTTCAACTCGGGCATCAGCTCGGCCGCGGTGATGGCGATCCTGCTGAACCTGATCTTCAACGTGTGGACCAAGGGCAACTCGGAGAACCCGTCGGTCTTCGGCGCCGCCCCGGTGCGCTCGGTCAAGACCGATGTCATCCGGGTGCTGAAGGAGGGCGACCGCGTGCAGAACGGCAAGCTGGTCGACGCCGAGGGCAAGCACGTGCCCGTGCTGGACGACGACCAGGTCGACTCCTCGCACTGACCAGGGACGCACACGGATGCGGGGTTCGCGGGCGTCGCAAGGCGCCGGCGGGCCCCGCATCCGTCTTGACAACGGCGGCACCCAGGGCGCACACTGGTTTACGTATGATGAAAGCTTTCTTTCACATTATGAAAGAGGCCGAAGAAGTGGGCGAGGAGGTCCGCATGATCGGCTCCCCGCTCCGCGGATCAGCCGCGACCGCCGAACGGCATCCCCGCCGCGGTCACCACCAGCTCGCCGATGTTCGCCTCGGGCGGCAGCTGCGCCATGAACACCACGGCCCTGGCCGCATCGGCCACGTCGAAGGTCGGCTCCACCAGGCGCGAGCCGTCGGGCTGCAGAGCGCCGGACCCCACGCCGATCTCGGTCATGATGCTCGTGGCCGCGTTGCCGATGTCGATCTGGCCGCACGAGATGCCGTCGGCACGGCCGTCCAGATCGATCGACTTCGTCAGGCCGCTGATGGCGTGCTTGCTCACCGAATAGGCCACCGACTGCGGGCGCGGCACGTGCGCCGAGATCGAGCCGTTGTTGATGATGCGGCCGCCGCGCGGCTGCTGCGCGCGCATCGTCCGCATCGCGGCACGCGCGCAGAGCAGGGTGCCGGTCACGTTCACCTCGAGCGTCGCGCGCCAGGCATCCGCCTCCACGTCGGCAGCGGATGCCGCGGGGCCGAACGTCCCGGCGTTGTTGAACAGCACGTCCACGCGGCCCCACTCGGCCACGACGGCCGCGAAGGCGGCATCCACGTCGGCCTCCGACGTCACGTCGGCCGGCAGCACCAGCATCCGCTCCCGGCCCTGTGTGGTCTCGCGCAGCGCCGCCTCGCGGCGCCCGATCAGGGCCACCCGGAATCCGGCGTCGTGCAGTGCGTGCGCGGTCGCCCGACCGATCCCCGAACCCGCGCCCGTCACAACGGCGATGCGCTCTTCCACTTCTGACCTCCACGTTTCGACTTGCTCGCTCGCGAAGCGACCGGGCTGATTCCTACATCTAACAAGAAAGGCCGACCATGTATGCAGATCGCAGCAACGGCGCACTCGGCTCCGACACCGCGGACCACGACCCCGAAGAGACCGCCGAATGGCTCGAGTCGCTCGATGCGCTGATCGCGCAGCGCGGCTCGGACCGGGGCGAGTACATCGTCCGCGAGCTGGTCGACCGCGCCGGCATCACCGCTGAGCCCAGTGCGACCACGGACTACGTCAACACCATCCCGGCATCCGCAGAGCCGGAGTACCCCGGCGACGAGGAGCTGGAGCGGCGCTACCGCGCCTGGATGCGGTGGAACGCCGCCGTCCTGGTGCACCGCGCGCAGCGCCCCGGCGTCGGCGTCGGCGGGCACATCTCCACCTACGCCGGAGCGGCGACCCTGTACGAGGTCGGCTTCAACCACTTCTTCCGCGCCAAGGACCACCCGGGCGGCGGCGACCAGGTGTTCTTCCAGGGCCACGCCTCGCCGGGCATGTACGCCCGCGCCTTCATGGAGGGGCGACTGACCGAGGAGGACCTCGACGGCTTCCGCCAGGAGAAGTCCCGCGAGGGCCACGCGCTGAGCTCGTACCCGCATCCGCGCCTCATGCCGGAGTTCTGGGAGTTCCCGACCGTGTCGATGGGCATCGGCCCGATGAACGCGATCTACCAGGCACAGAACAACCGCTACCTGCACAACCGCGGACTGAAGGACACCTCCGACCAGCACGTCTGGGCGTTCCTCGGCGACGGCGAGATGGACGAGCCGGAGAGCCGCGGCCTGCTGCAGCTCGCCGCCAACGACGGCCTCGACAACCTCACCTTCGTCGTGAACTGCAACCTGCAGCGCCTGGACGGCCCTGTGCGCGGCAACGGCAAGATCATCCAGGAGCTCGAGGGCTTCTTCCGCGGTGCCGGCTGGAACGTCATCAAGGTGGTCTGGGGCCGGCAGTGGGACGACCTGCTCGAACGCGACACCGAGGGCGCCCTGCTCGACATCATGAACACCACCCGAGACGGGGACTACCAGACCTACAAGGCCGAGTCGGGCGGATTCATCCGGGAGAACTTCTTCGGCCGCGACCCGCGCGCGAAGGCGCTCGTCGAGAACCTCACCGACGACGAGATCTGGGGTCTCAAGCGCGGCGGCCACGACTACCACAAGGTCTTCGCGGCCTACCAGCAGTCGATGCAGCGCAACGGCAAGCCCACCGTCATCCTGGTGAAGACGGTGAAGGGCTACGGCCTCGGCCCGCACTTCGAGGCGCGCAACGCGACGCATCAGATGAAGAAGCTCACCCTGCAGGACCTGAAGGACTTCCGCGACCACCTGCGCGTGCCGATCACCGACGCGCAGCTCGAGGAGAACCCGTATCTGCCGCCGTACTACCACCCGGGTCAGGACGCCCCGGAGATCCGGTACATGCAGGAGCGGCGTCGCGCCCTCGGCGGTTACCTGCCCGAGCGCCGGCCGGGCGCCTCTGGCGAGATCGCCCTGCCCGAGGCCAAGGCGTACGAAGTCGCCGCGCGCGGCTCCGGCAAGCAGCAGGCGGCCACCACGATGGCCTTCGTGCGCGTGCTGAAGGACCTCATGCGCGACAAGGAGTTCGGCAAGCGCATCGTGCCGATCATCCCCGACGAGGCGCGCACGTTCGGCATGGACGCGTTCTTCCCGACCGCGAAGATCTACAACCCGAACGGCCAGAACTACCTCGCCGTCGACCGCGACATCGTGCTCTCGTACAAGGAGTCCGAGGCCGGGCAGATCCTGCACGTCGGCATCAACGAGGCGGGTTCGATCGCGGCGTTCACCGCAGCCGGCACCAGCTACGCCACGCACGGCGTGCCGCTCATCCCGGTGTACGTGTTCTACTCGATGTTCGGCTTCCAGCGCACCGGCGACTCGCTCTGGGCGGCCGCCGACCAGATGGCGCGCGGCTTCCTGATCTCGGCCACTGCCGGCCGGACCACGCTCACCGGCGAGGGCCTGCAGCACGCCGACGGGCACTCGCCGCTGCTGGCGGCGACGAACGCCGCCGTGGTCACCTACGATCCGGCATTCGGCTATGAGATCGGGCACATCGTGCGTGCGGGCATCGAGCGGATGTACGGGCCGGATTCCACCGACCGCAACCACATCTACAACATCATGGTCTACAACGAGCCGATCGTTCAGCCCGCCGAGCCCGAGGGCGTCGACGTGGCCGGCATCCTCGGTGGCATCCACCGGATCGCGCCCGCGGCCGCGCCGAAGGCGCACCTGCTGGCATCCGGGATCGGTGTGACCTGGGCGCAGGAGGCTCAGCAGCTGCTGCGCGACGACTGGGGCGTGGACGCCGACATCTGGTCGGTCACCTCGTGGACCGAGTTGCGCCGCGACGCGGTCGCCGCCGAGGAGGACGAGTTCCTCGGGAAGGGCTCTCGAGTGCCGTTCATCCAGCAGCAGCTGGCGGACGCGCACGGTCCGATCGTCGCGGTCAGCGACTACGCGAAGGACTGGGCCGACTCGGTGCGGCATTTCGTGCCGAACGACTGGGCGACGCTCGGCGCCGACGGCTTCGGCTTCTCGGACACCCGCGCCGCCGCCCGCCGGTTCTTCAAGATCGATGGACCGTCGGTCGTCGTGCGCACCCTGCAGCTGCTCGCCAAGCGCGGCGAGGTGGATGCCGCGGTGCCGGCGCAGGCCGCGGAGAAGTACCGCCTGCTCGACGTGAACGCCGGCAGCAGCGGCTCCGACGCGGAGTGACGCATACCGGTCGTTGAGCGAGCGTCCTTCGTCGCGACGCGTCGCGTCGCGTCGCGTCGCTGCGCTCCTCGCTCAGGATCCGAACCGCATCCGGCTCCTGAGCGAGCAGAGCGAGACGAAGGGCGCTCAACGACCGGCGGGGGAAAACCCCGGACACGCAGAAGGCCCCCGGAATGCTCCGGGGGCCTTCGTTGTGGACGGGTCGTCAGGCCGCGAGGTCGGCCGAGATCGCCTCGGCGGCCGAACGCAGCAGCGGGATGGCCCGCGAGGCGAACTCCTCGGTGACGCGCGAGATCGGACCCGACACCGATACGGCGGTCAGCGTCGGAGCATCCGGCACAGCCATCGCGTAGCACCGGACGCCGATCTCCTGCTCCTGCTCGTCGATCGAGTATCCGCGCTCACGGATGCGGTCGAGCTCGGCGATCAGGTCGTCGACCGTGCCGATGCTGTACTCGGTGGGCGTCGCCATGCCGGTGCGTCCGACGATGCCGCGCACCGTGTCGTTCGGCAGCTGCGCGAGGATCGCCTTGCCCACGCCGGTGTCGTGCACGTTGGCGCGGCGGCCCACCTCGGTGAACATGCGCATCGAGTGCTGGGACTGCACCTGTGCGACGTAGACGACCATGTCGCCGTCGAGGACGGCCATGTTGGCGCTCTCGCCGAGCTGGTCGACGAGGTTCTTCAGCTGCGGGCGCGCGAGCGCGCCGAACTGGCGGGCGGCGCCCTCGCCGATGCGGATCAGCCGCGGGCCGAGCGCGTAGCGCCGGTTGGGCAGCTGGCGCGCGTAGCCGAGTGCGACGAGCGTGCGCAGCAGGCGGTGGATGGTGGGGAGGGGCAGGTCGGTCGAGGCGGAGAGCTCGCTCAGCGTGACGTCGCCACCGGCATCCGTTATCAGCTCGAGCAACTCGAACACGCGCTCAACGGACTGCACTCCAGATCCGGAGCTCTTGGCGGGCTTCGTCGCATCGACCATGGTCTCTCCCTCAACATTCGTCACTGTAATTCCATCATGCGAAAGGCGGATGCCGGAAACCGGAGTGTCCCAGAACTCGCAGGTTGCCAAAAACTTTCGCTAAGTAGATAATAGTGTCCACGATACGAAAAACAACAGCCCTCGAAGGGGAGGCATCATGGCGAACCCGGGTCCTGGCAACTCGATCACCCTGCGCATCGACGCTCCGTCCAACTTCAGCGTGACCAGCGAGCTCGCGGCGACCGCCGCCGCTGCCGGCGCTGTCATCACCGCACTCGACGTCGTCGAGTCGCACCCGACGACCATCGTCGTCGACCTGACCTGCAACACCACCGACGAGGCACACGCCGAGAGCATCCGCGACGCGGTTCAGGCGCTCGACGGCGTGCACGTGCGCCAGGTCAGCGACCGCACCTTCCTCATGCACCTCGGCGGCAAGCTCGAGGTCGTCCCCAGCGTGCCGCTGCGCAACCGCGACGACCTGTCCCGTGCGTACACCCCCGGTGTCGCCCGCGTCTGCATGGCGATCGCCGAGGACAAGAGCAAGGCCCGCAAGCTCACCGTCAAGCGCAACACCATCGCCGTGGTCACCGACGGCTCGGCCGTGCTCGGCCTGGGCAACATCGGCCCCGAGGCCGCACTGCCCGTCATGGAGGGCAAGGCCGCCCTGTTCAAGCAGTTCGCCAACGTCGACGCCTGGCCGGTCTGCCTCGACACCCAGGACACCGAGGAGATCATCAAGATCGTCAAGGCGATCGCCCCGGTCTACGGCGGCGTGAACCTCGAGGACATCGCCGCGCCCCGCTGCTTCGAGATCGAGGCCCGCCTGCGCGACGAGCTCGACATCCCCGTCTTCCACGACGACCAGCACGGCACCGCGATCGTCACCCTTGCCGCGCTGCACAACGCGCTGAAGGTGGTCGACAAGAAGATCGAGGACGTCCGCATCGTCCTCTCCGGAGTCGGCGCCGCCGGCAACGCCATCGCGCAGCTGCTGCTCGAGCAGGGCGCCGTCGACATCGTCGCCTGCGGCCGCAACGGCGCCATCAACCGCGACGACGAGTACACCGACGCGCACCGCATCGAGCTCGCCGCCACCACCAACCCGCGCAACTTCAGCGGCTCGCTGAAGGAGGCGATCGTCGGCGCCGACGTGTTCATCGGCGTCAGCGCCCCGAACGTGCTCGACGAGGCCGACATCGCCGCGATGGCGGACGACGCGATCGTGTTCGCCATGGCCAACCCGACCCCCGAGGTCGACCCGGTCGTCGCGTCCAAGCACGCCGCCGTGGTGGCCACCGGCCGCAGCGACTTCCCGAACCAGATCAACAACGTGCTGGCGTTCCCCGGCTTCTTCCGCGGTCTGCTGGACGCGGGCGTGTCCGACATCACGCCGCCTATGCTGGTCGCAGCCGCCGAGGCGATCGCCAGTCGCGTCGACGATGAGGAGCGCAACGCGAGCTTCATCATCCCCAGCGTGTTCGACCCCGAGGTGGCGGGCGCCGTCGCCGAGGCGATCGTGCGCGTCGTCAAGGCCGGCAAGGAGTGAATGATTTGACCGTCAACGGAACCCTGGGCGAGCAGGACCTCGCAGACGTCGACACCGCGCTCAGCGGCACCGACACGCTGCTCGCGACCGAGTACCCCGGTGATGACGGCTCGCGTCAGCCCGTGCACACGCTGTACGTGCCGGCCGACCGCTTCACCCCGGAGCTCACCGCACAGCTCGGAACGGATGCCGCGGCTGCGGCATCCGCGTTCGGAGGGGTCGCCGCATTGGCCGAGGCGGTCGGTCTCGGCCACCTCGCCGGCGAGCTCGCCCCGCTGGTCGAGGCCAAGCTGGCGAACGAGCCGGTCGAGGACCTGCGCCTCGACTTCGAGGACGGTTACGGCGCACGCCCCGACGGCGAGGAGGACGCCGACGCGGTCCTCGCCGCCGAACGGGTCTCCCAGGCGGTCGCCACCGGTGTCGCACCGCCCTTCATCGGCATCCGCTTCAAGTGCTTCGAGGCGCCGACGCGGCGCCGCGGCATCCGCACTCTCGATCTGTTCCTGACCACGCTCGTCCGCAACGGCGGGCTGCCGGACGGTCTTGTGCTGACGCTGCCGAAGGTGACGACCGTCGAGCAGGTCGAGGCGATGGTCTCGCTCTGCGAGATCTTCGAGGAGCGGCTCGGCCTTCCCGCCGGGCGTCTGCGGTTCGAGGTGCAGATGGAGACACCGCAGCTGATCGTCGCCGCAGACGGCTCCGTGCCGGTCGCGACCCTGCTGCACCGGTCGAGCGGCCGCGTCACCGCCCTGCACTACGGCACCTACGACTACAGTGCCTCGCTGCAGATCGCCGCGGCCTACCAGTCCATGGAGCACCCGGCCGCCGACTACGCCAAGCAGGTCATGCAGGTCGCGGTCGCCGAGACGGGCGTGCGTCTCTCGGACGGATCGACCAACGTCATCCCCGTCGGCGAGAACGCGGAGGATGCCTGGAAGCTGCACGCCCGCCTGGTGCGGCGCTCGCTCGAGCGCGGCTACTACCAGGGCTGGGACCTGCACGCCGCACAGCTGCCCACGCGGTATCTCGCGACCTACGCGTTCTACCGCGAGGGCTTCGCCGCCGCCGCCAAGCGCCTGGACAACTACCTGCACGGCAGCGACGCGACGATCATGGATGAACCTGCCACCGCCCGCGCTCTGGCGCGGTTCGTGGTGCGCGGCGCCGAATGCGGCGCGATCACCGAAGACGAGGTGCGGTCCGCGACGGGTGCTGAGCCCGCCGAGCTCGTCCGCCTCGCTCACCCGAAGCTCGCAGCCAAGGAGAACGCATGAGCTATTACACCCCCGCCGGAGGCCTGCCCCCGCAGACCGACCTGCTCACCGACCGCGCGATCGTCAAGCTCGCCTACACGGTCATCCCGAAGGGCGTGCTGCGTGACATCGTCACCAGCAGCCTGCCCGGGTTCACGAACACCCGTGCATGGATCATCGCCAAGCCGACCCCGAGCTCCGCGATGACGTTCTCGCAGCTGATCGTCGAGATCTCCCCTGGCGGCGGGGCGGCGAAGCCCGAGGTCGAGGCCGGCGTCGAGGGCGTGGTGTTCGTCACCACCGGTGCGCTCACGCTGACGCTCGAGGGCGAGACCCACGTGCTCGAGGAGGGCGGCTACGCCTTCCTCGCGCCGGGCGCGAACTGGTCGCTGAAGAACGAGGGCGACGAGATCACCAGCTTCCACTGGATCCGCAAGGCCTACGAGTGGATCGACGGGGTCGACGCCCCGGCATCCTTCGTCACCCGCGACCAGGACATCGAGCCGACCCCCATGGTCGGCACCGATGCCTGGCTGACCACCCGGTTCGCCGACTCGAACGACATGGCGCACGACATGCAGGTGAACATCGTCACCTTCAAGCCGGGCGGATCGATCCCGTTCGCCGAGACGCACGTCATGGAGCACGGTCTGTTCGTGCTCGAGGGCAAGGCCGTCTACCGCCTCAACGACGACTGGGTCGAGGTCGAGGCCGGCGACTACATGCTGCTCCGCGCGTTCTGCCCGCAGGCCTGCTACGCCGGCGGCCCTGGAGACTTCCGCTACCTGCTGTACAAGGACATGAACCGGCAGATCAAGCTGACCTGACGTTCGGTCCCGTGAACGCCGTCCGCCGAACGGGTGGGCGGCGTTCGTGCATCAGGGGTCGCTCGGCAGCTCGGCCGGTCCGCGAGAACAGGACGTCTCGCGAGAACAGGACAGATCCCCGGCATCCATCCTGTTCTCGCACGTTGTCCTGTCTTCGAGGTGGGGATGCCGGGATCTATAACCCCGGCATCCCGTGGCTGCGTCATCAGATCGCCGAGACCGCGTAGGGACGTCGTCCGGTCGGCTTAGGGTGGTCGTACACCCGCACAGGAGCGCGCATGCAAGAACTCGTGGGCAAGCTCTCCGCACTCGACCCGGAGGCGAGCGATGCCCTGAAGGTCGTCGCCTACTTCGACGCCCTGATCTCGAACCGGGTCGGGCCCGCAGGGCTGCTGCGCGGCGCGGCAGTGCTGTCCGGGGCCGTGATCGGGCTGGACCGGCACGGCTCCATCATGCGCTGCGATCCCCAGGGAGTGCGGATGCCCGAGCAGCCGCAGCCCGACGGCGTCATGAACGCAGCCACGAGCGGCGGGGTCGTCTGGCTGGAGCGCAGCGGTTCGCCGCACGCCAATGACCGGATCATCCTGGAACGGCTCGCGCTCGGGCTGCAGCTGCTGGACAGCTCCGGCGCCGAATCCAACTCTCTCGCGGTCGCGATCGACTCCGGACGTCCGCTGGAAGAGCGCGTCGCGGCGCTCGGGCGTCTGAAGCTCGAGCCGCACGACAGCATCCGACTGGTCGCAACCGCCGTCGAGAGCAGCCCCGGTCCCGGTCCCACGGTCGTGATGCCCACCCGCTACGGCATGATGCGAGCGACGATCGAGACCGGGACGACGGCAGGCGGGCGTGCCGGACTGGGGTTGCGCGCACGCGCAGACCACGCACCGGACTCCTGGCTGGGCGCTGTCATCGCCCTCCGTCTCGCGACCGATCTGACTCCGGTCGTGGACGCCGCCGATCTCGGTGCGATGCTGCTGCTTGCGACGGCCTACGACCCGGATGCTCCGCATGAAGACGTTCGGGCGCTCGCCTCCCTCGATCCGCGGAACGCGGAGATCCTGCGGGTGATCGTCGAATCCGACAGCATCCGCAGCGCCGCGACGGAGCTCGGGATGCACCACTCGACCGTGCAGGCGAAGCACGATTCCCTCACTCGCGCGCTCGGGTACGACGTACGGACGACGTCGGGGCGGATGCGCTACATCGCGGCCGAGATGCTGCGTCGCGTCACCGAGGGAGTCTGACGCAGCATCCCGGCATGCGGATCAGAGCCGCATCAGGATCTTGCTCGCCCCGGTCCCGGCGCGCAGAGCGTGCAGGGCATCGACCACTTCGTCGAGCGAGCGCTCCTCGACCCAGCCGGAAGTGTCGTAGAAGCCACCGGCCATGCCGGCGATCACCGCATCGAACTCCTCCGGGCGGTAGCCGACCGCGCCGGCGATCTCCGTCTCGCCCATCATCAGCCCGGTGAGGGCCAGCTCCGCCGGATGCTCGTGCAGCGCGACGACCACGACCCGGCCGCCGGGCGTGAGCGATGCCAGAGCGGACGAGACGGCGGGGCCCGCTCCCGCGGCGTCCACCGCCGCATCGACGCCGTTGCCGTCGGTGAGGGCCGCGACCGCAGTACCGAGGTCCTCGTGCAGGGGGTCGATGACCTGAGCGCCGAGGGCGGCGATCGCTGCACGACGGTCGGCGCTGGGCTCGGAGACCAGCACCTTCTCGACCCCGAGCGACTTCAGGGCGAACCAGGCGCCGAGACCGATCGGGCCGGCGCCGGCGATCAGCGCGGTTCCGCCGGCTTGGACCCCCGTGCGCGCGACGGCGTGCCAGCCGACGCTCATGGGCTCGACCAGCGCGGCCATCCGCAGGTCGACGCTGTCGGGCACCACGTGCAGCAGTGAGGCGTCGAAGACCGAGTACTCGGCCAGGCCGCCGCTCGGCGAGCTCGCACCGAGCGATCCCATCTTCAGGCACGAGAAGGGCAGCCCGCGCCTGCACGCCAGGCATTCGCCACAGGAGACCTCGAGCGGGAACACCGCCCCGCGCTCGCCCACCTTCACGCCGGTCACACCCTCGCCGACTTCGACGACGGTGCCGGAGAACTCGTGGCCGAGGATCTGGGGCAGCGAAGCTCCTGTCAGCGGGTGCGGCCTGCTCGGGTCGAACGGCAGCGATTCCGGGTAGAAGTAGAAGTGCAGATCCGACCCGCAGATGCCCGCGTACGCGTTGCGCAGCTTCACCTGCCCAGGTCCCGGGCTCGGCTCCGGGACCTCCTCGACCCGCAGATCCTCCTTGCCGTAGAAACGGGCAGCTCTCATGTCCTTCTCCTGCCTTTCGATTGTCGTGTCCGTCGGCGTCAGCCGAGGATCCTCGCGACCCAGTCGTTCCGCGCGGCGACGGCCGCCTGCGAGACGGCGGCGTGGGGCGCGATCATGTCGAATCCGTGGAAGCCGCCCGCCCACACGTGGAGCTCCGCCTGCACCCCGGATGCCCAGAGCGTCGATGCGTATGCGACGTCCTCGTCCCGGAAGACCTCGGCCGATCCGACATCGATGAAGGCGGGAGGGAGACCGGACAGGTCGGTCGCGCGCGCCGGCGCCGCGTAGATCGAGACATCGTCCGTGCCGCGGCGCTCGCCGAGCAGCGCGGTCCAGCCCATCACGTTGCTCTCGCGCACCCACGAACCGGCGTCGTCGTACTGCTGAGTGGAGACGGTCTGGTCGCGGTCGTCGAGCATCGGGCAGATGAGCACCTGCCCGATCAGCTTCGGCCCCAGGCGATCACGCGCGAGCAGGGCTGTGCCCGCGGAGAGACCGCCGCCGGCACTCGCGCCGGTGATCAGGATGCGGTCGGGGTCGATGCCGAGCTCGTCCGCGTGTTCGGCCATCCACACCAGCCCGGCGTAGCAGTCCTCTACGGGAAACGGGTCGGGGAACTCCGGTGCCAGGCGGTACTCCACCGTCACGGCGACGGCATCGTGCTCGACGACCCACGGCAGGACCCCGGGCATCCCGATCATCCGCTCGCCGGCGACCATGCCGCCGCCGTGGATGTTGTAGATACCGGCACCGAAACCCTGGTGGTCGGTGCGGTGGAAGATCGAGGCGACCAGCTCGGCGCCCTCGTATCCGGGCACTGTCACATCGCGCCTGGTCACGCCCATGGTGGCGAGCGCCTCCTCCGAGACGTCGAAGAATGCTCCGGGCTCGCGGGCGGCCGGGACCGCATCGAGGGTCATCACGAGCGGGACCTGTGCCGAGAAGACCTCGTAGACCGCGTCGAGCTCGGGATCGAACGGCGGCCTGGTGGTGGTGATGGTCATGTGCTTCCTCCTGCTCTCCGGCCGCCTCGTTGCGGCCTCTCTCTCGATGCTCGCAATGCGCGGAGGCCCGGGAGTACCGCCGAACGTGGCGGATCGGCGGCATCCTGACCGCCGGATGCGCGTTGTCCTCGCACGCACAGCGAAGCGGGGCCCGCCGGACGGCGGACCCCGCTTCGGGTGCGGGTCAGGCCGCGGCTGCGGCGGCGGCCTTCTCCTCGGCGGTGGGGATCTGCTCGATCCGGCCGAGCACCACGGTGTAGAAGATGATGCCGACCACGAGCATGACCGCGGCGATGACGAACGCCATCGCGAAGCTGCCGGTGAACTGGACGACGAAGCCGGTGACGATCGGCGCGGTCGTGCCGATGAGGTTGTTCACGGTGTTCATGACCGCACCGGTCGCACCCACGGCACCTTCCGGGGCGATCAGGGCGGGGAGGGAGTTCGTCACGCTGAATGCGATCGTGATGCCCGTGATCCCGAGCGTGATCCAGACGAGCGACCAGAAGAGGCTGTGCGTGAACGCCGTGCCGACGATCGTGGTCGCGAGCAGCATGCCGCCGATGATGAACACGCGCCGCACGAGAGTGCTGGACTTGCCGTTCTTGATCAGGCGGTCCAGGAAGAAGCCGGGCAGCAGGTACTGGACGACCACGGCGACCAGCCAGGGGACGGCCGTGTAGAGGCCGGATGAGGCGACATCCATGTCCATCTCGGCCTGCAGGAAGCCGGGCAGCCAGGTGAGCAGCATCCACTGCACGTAGCCGGCGCAGCCCAGACCCAGGGACATGCCCCACACCTTGCGCTGGCGCAGGATGTAGCCGAGGCTCGCGAGCGGGTTCGGGGTGGGGGCGTCCTCGTGCTGCGCGCCACCGTCGAGGATGTGCTTCAGCTCGGCGTCGCTCAGCTTGCCCGCACGGTTCATCTCCTTCGGGTCGCGATAGCGGATGAAGAAGAGGATGGTGCAGATGAGGCTGAGCACACCGATGGCGACGAACGCGCCACGCCATCCGAACAGGGCGACCGCGGCCCCGACGATCGGGAAGCCGACCACGTTCGACAGACGCTGGCCGCTGTCGAAGATGACGGTCGCCATGCCTCGTTCTGTTCGCGGGAACCAGTAGCTGGTGACCTTCATCGCGCCGGGGAAGATCGGCGCCTCGGCGAAACCGAGGATGAGGCGGGCGATGAGCAGCAGCCCCATTCCGCTGATCATGGCGGTGAGGAAGCAGGAGACCGCCCACAGCACGGTCGCGGTTCGCATGACCCACTTGATGCCGATCTTGTCGAGCAGCATGCCCATCGGGATCTGCATCAGTGCGTAGGACCAGCCGAAGCAGCCGAGGATGATGCCCATCTGGCCGGCCGTCATGCCGAACTCGAGTCGCATCTCATGCTCGGCGACCGACATCGAACTGCGATCGATGTAGTTGACCAGAACGGCGAAGAAGAGGATGAAG
Organism: Microbacterium sp. NPDC057659; assembly: GCF_042799915.1. Classification (NCBI taxonomy): domain Bacteria; kingdom Bacillati; phylum Actinomycetota; class Actinomycetes; order Micrococcales; family Microbacteriaceae; genus Microbacterium; species Microbacterium sp. NPDC057659. The sequence goes on from NZ_JBHVHU010000002.1 coordinate 801,258, forward strand.
GCGATCCCCCAGCGCACCCGGCCGATCTTCTTCGGGCTCGGGATGATCAGCCCGGTCTTGGGGATCTTGGCGGGGTCAGGGGAACTGATGGAAGACATGGTGATGCAGAGACCTCTCTTGCTCGTCATCGAGTTGAGTCTGGACGCTCCTGTTCAGGGCGCGTCAGCACTGTAACCCCGCATCGCAGGTTTTCACAATAGAGAATTTAATATTCGGATTGTGGAAGTACCGAGAGCAGGCTTCAGGCCACCCGCTCTTGACACCCCTTCGCTCCCGCGCGTAGAATTTCACGCACAGGAAGAAAACTTCCACGATTTGAAATCAAGGGTGATCACATGAGCTACACCGTCAACGCCTCGATCCTGCTGACAGACCTGCCGGTGAACGAGCGTCCGGCTGCCGTCAAGGCCGCCGGCTTCGACGCCGTCGAGTTCTGGTGGCCCTTCTCGACCGCCGTCCCCGCGGCATCCGAGGTCGACGCCTTCGTCACCGCGATCCAGGATGCCGGCGTGCAGTTGACCGGCCTGAACTTCTTCGCGGGCGACATGCCCGCCGGCGACCGCGGGCTGGTCTCGTGGGTCGGCCGCGAGGACGAGTTCCGCGCCAACGTCGACGTCGTCGTCGCGATCGGCGAGCGTACCGGTACCAAGGCCTTCAACGCCCTGTACGGCCTGCGCCAGGAGGGCGTGTCCGAGCAGGAGCAGGACGACCTCGCCGTCGAGAACCTCGCGATCGCGGGCCGCGCCGTCGCCGAGCTGGGCGGCATCGTGCTGCTCGAGCCGGTCTCGGGTGCCGATGCCTACCCGCTGAAGACCGCTGCCGACGCGCTCGCGATCATCGAGCGTGTGAAGAACGAGCAGGGCGTGCACAACGTCAAGCTGCTCGCGGACTTCTACCACCTGGCTGTCAACGGCGACGACGTCGCCGCCGTGATCGCCGGTCACGCCGCCGAGTTCGGCCACATCCAGATCGCGGATGCCCCGGGCCGCGGCGAGCCCGGCACCGGTGACCTGCCGATCGCGCAGTGGATCGCCGATGCGCAGGCCGGCGGCTACCAGGGCGTCATCGGCCTGGAGTACAAGGCCACGCAGGCCGACCCGTTCGCCTGGACCGCGGCCACCGCGCAGGCCTGACCCCACCACCTTTCCGCGAAGGAGCGAAGACATGACCAGCATCGCATTCATCGGACTCGGCATCATGGGCCTGCCGATGGCCAAGAACCTCGTCACCGCCGGCTACGACGTGACCGGCTTCAACCGCAGCCAGGAGGCGATCGACAAGCTCGTCGCCGCCGGCGGCAAGGGCGCCACCAGCATCGCCGACGCCGTGAAGGACGCCGACGTCGTCATCACGATGGTCCCGGACTCCCCGGATGTCGCGGGCGTCGTGCAGGGGCCGGACGGCGTGTTCGCCAACGCCAAGGCCGGTGCGCTGTGGATCGACAACTCGTCGATCCGCCCCGACGTCGCCAAGGAGCTCGCCGAGGAGGCCGTGGCCGCCGGCTTCGGCGCCGTCGACGCCCCCGTCTCGGGTGGCGAGCAGGGCGCCATCGACGGTGTGCTCTCGATCATGACCGGCGGTTCGCCGGAGGACTTCGCCAAGGCGGAGCCCGTGCTGAACGCGGTCGGCAAGACCATCGTGCACGTCGGCCCCGCCGGTGCCGGTCAGACCGTGAAGGCCGCCAACCAGCTCATCGTCGCCGTCAACATCCAGGCACTCAGTGAGGCGATCCTCTTCCTCGAGGCCTACGGCGTCGACACGGACGCCGCACTCAAGGTGCTCGGCGGGGGGCTGGCCGGCTCGAAGGTGCTCGACCAGAAGGGGCAGAAGATCCTCGACCGCGACTTCACCCCCGGCTTCCGCCTGGCCCTGCACAACAAGGACCTGGGCATCGTCACCGCCGCTGCACGACAGGCAGGCATCTCCGTTCCCCTCGGCTCCGCTGTCGCGCAGCTGGTCACCTCGCTCGTGGCCCGCGGCGACGGCGGCCTCGACCACTCCGGTCTGTTCAAGCTCACCGCCGAGCTCTCCGGTCGCGACTGAATCAACCAGCATCCATCACCGGTCGTTGAGCGAGCGAAGCGAGACGAAACGCGGTGACGCAGACGTGACGCGTTTCGTCTCGTCGCTCCGCTCCTCGCTCAACGACCGAATCTGAACCTAAGGACTTCTCATGACTCGCATGCGCGCAGTGGACGCCATCGTCCAGATCCTGATCAAGGAGGGTGCCGACGAGGCCTTCGGCCTCCCCGGCGCCGCCATCAACCCGCTGTACTCCGCGATGCGCGACAACGGCGGCATCCGGCACACCCTGGCCCGTCACGTCGAGGGCGCCTCGCACATGGCCGACGGCTACAGCCGCACCGGCGACGGCCGTATCGGCGTCTGCCTCGGCACGTCCGGCCCCGCCGGCACCGACATGATCACCGGCCTCTACGCCGCGATCGCCGACTCCATCCCGATGCTGTGCATCACCGGCCAGGCGCCGGTCGCGAAGCTCGACAAGGAGGACTTCCAGGCCGTCGACATCGCGTCGATCGCGAAGCCGGTGACGAAGTTCGCCAAGACCGTTCTCGAGGGCGCGCAGGTTCCCGGTGTCTTCCAGACCGCCTTCCAGATCATGCGCTCCGGCCGCCCCGGCCCGGTGCTGATCGACCTGCCCTTCGATGTGCAGATGACCGAGATCGAGTTCGACATCGACACCTACGAGCCGCTCCCGGTGGCCAAGCCGGTCGCGACCCGCGCGCAGGCCGAGAAGGTGCTCGACATGCTGACCTCGTCGAAGCACCCGGTGATCATCGCCGGCGGCGGCATCGTCAACTCCGGAGCATCCGACAAGCTCGTCGAGCTGGCCGAGACCCTCGGCGTGCCCGTCGTCCCCACGCTGATGGGCTGGGGCGCCATCGCCGACGACCACCCGCTGGCCGCAGGCCTCGTCGGCATCCAGACCTCGCAGCGCTACGGCAACGCGAGCTTCCTGGAGAGCGACTTCGTGCTCGGCATCGGCAACCGCTGGGCCAACCGCCACACCGGCGGCCTTGACACGTATCGCAAGGGCCGCACCTTCGTGCACGTCGACATCGAGCCCACCCAGATCGGCCGCGTCTTCGCACCCGACTACGGTGTGGTCTCCGACGCCGGCGCGTTCATCGACGCCCTGCTCGAGGCTGCCCGCGACCGCGTCGCCGAGCTGCCCGACTACAACGGCTGGGCGCAGGAGTGCCGCGACCGCAAGGCGCGCCTGCAGCGCAAGACCAACTTCGACAACGTGCCCATGAAGCCGCACCGCGTCTACCAGGAGATGCTGTCGGCGTTCGATCGCGACACCACCTTCGTGACCACGATCGGCCTGTCGCAGATCGCCGGCGCGCAGCTGCTGCACGTCTACGGACCGCGCAAGTGGATCAACGCCGGACAGGCCGGTCCGCTGGGCTGGACCGGCCCCGCGGCCCTCGGCGTCGTCCGCGGCAAGCCGGGCGAGCAGGTCGTCGCGCTCTCGGGCGACTACGACTTCCAGTTCATGATCGAGGAGCTCGCCGTGGGCGCGCAGCACAAGCTGCCCTACATCCACGTCGTGGTGAACAACAGCTACCTGGGCCTGATCCGCCAGTCGCAGCGCGGCTTCGAGATGGACTACGAGGTGTCGCTGGCGTTCGACAACGTCAACACCCCGCAGGACTCGTCCTCGATCGCCACCGGCTACGGCGTCGACCACGTCAAGGTCGCCGAGGGCCTGGGCTGCAAGGCACTGCGCGTCGAGCGCCCCGAGGACCTCGCCGCCGGCTTCGCCGAGGCGACGCGCCTGCGCGACGAGTTCCAGGTTCCCGTGGTCGTCGAGGTCATCCTCGAGCGCGTCACGAACATTGCGATGGGTGCCGACCTCGACACCATGAACGAGTTCGAGGACCTCGCCACGACGCCCGCAGACGCCCCTGAGGCGATCTACGCGCTGCTCGACTGAGTTCCGCCGACGCTGATCATGCGCATTCTCATCGCCTCCGACAAGTTCAAGGGCTCCGCGACCGGCGCCGAGGTCGCCGCCAGTCTCGGAGAGGGGATCCTGTCGGTCCGTGCGGATGCGGTGATCGAGTCGGTACCGGTCGCCGACGGGGGCGAGGGCACGGTCGACGCCGCCCTCGCCGCCGGATTCACGGCGGATGCCGCAGAGGTGACGGGCCCGGTGGGGGATCCCGTCACCGCGCGGTTCGCTGTCCGAGGCTCGCAGGCCATCATCGAGATGGCCGCCGCGAGCGGGCTGGACGCCCTTCCGGGCGGCGTGCGCGCCGCCCGGGAGGCCACCAGCCGCGGCACCGGAGATCTGATCCGCGCCGCGCTGGACCGCGGCTGCACACAGGTCGTGCTCGGCATCGGCGGCAGCGCCAACACCGACGGCGGGGCCGGGATGCTGCAGGCGCTCGGCGTCTCTCTGAAGGATGCCTCGGGGGAGGAGCTTCCCGGTGGGGGAGCGGCGCTCGCGTCGCTCGCGACCGTCGATGTGTCCGGCCTCGACCCGCGTCTTGCCGGCACCGAGTTCGTGCTGGCCAGCGACGTGGACAATCCGCTGCTCGGCGAGCGCGGCGCAGCAGCCGTGTTCGGACCGCAGAAGGGGGCATCCGCCGCGGATGTCGCGGAGCTGGATGCCGCGCTCGCGCACTTCGCCGCGCTGCTGGAACAGCGGCCGGGCGTGCGCCCGTCGATCGCCGCTGCGGGGGCCGGTGCCGCCGGCGGCGTGGGCTACGCAGCCCTCGCGGTGCTCGGTGCGCGCCGCGAGCCCGGCGTCGAGGTCGTGCAGCGCCTGACCGGGCTGGCCGACCGCGTGGTCGGCGCCGACCTCGTCATCACCGGCGAGGGCAGCCTCGACGACCAGAGCCTCGGCGGCAAGACGCCGCTCGGCGTCGCCGCCGTCGCCCGCGCAGCGGGTGTGCCCGTCATCGCCGTGTGCGGCCGCTCGACGCTGGATGCCGCAGCCGTGGCATCCGCCGGATTCCAGCGTGTGTACGCGCTGTCCGAGGTCGAGCCCGACGTCGAGAAGAGCATCGCGAACGCCAAGACCCTCCTGGTGGACGTCGGGCGCACCGTCGCCCGTGACATCCTCTGACCCCAGACTCGGCGGGGCGAGGACAACGGCGTCGTCCTCCCGTCGTGCCCCCACGGTCCAGATCGCGATACGCCTACTCGCGGGACCAATCGCCGGACTTGCCGCCGGACTTGGCGAGCACCTGGATGTCGGTGATCACGGCGCGGTTGTCGACCGCCTTGATCATGTCGTAGAGGGTGAGCGCGGCGACGCTCGCAGCCGTCAGCGCCTCCATCTCCACACCGGTCACGCCGTGCGTGACGGCGGTGGCGACGATGCGCACACGGTCGTCGCCCGGCTCCAGATCGACAGCGAGCTTCGTCAGCGGCAGCGGGTGGCACAGCGGGATGAGATTCGAGGTCTGCTTCGCGCCCATGATGCCGGCCAGCCGGGCGGTGCCGAGGGCCTCGCCCTTGGGCAGTGTGCCGTCGGCGATCGCCGCGACGACCTCGGGCGTGGTGATGAGCACGGCCTGCGCCTTCGCCTCGCGGCGGGTGACGGCCTTCTCGGTCACGTCGACCATGTGCGCCGAGCCGTCGGCACGCAGGTGGGTGAGCTTGGGCTGCGTCTCAGTCATCGATCCTCCAGATTTCGACCTCGGCGCCGGCGGGCAGGGAGTCCACTCCGACCGGAAGCTGCACGAGCGCGTTCGCGGTGGCGTACGCGTGCAGCAGGTGGGAACTCGGGGCGCCGACCTCGACGCTACCGTCCGCGCGCACGGTGCCGCGTCGCACCTGGTGCCGCGCGGACGGTGACGTGACCGCGTGGGCGAGCACACCGCGCTCCGTGCGACGCCGCGCAGGCAGCCCGGCGAAGCCGCGCAGCAGCGGACGCAGGAACAGCTCGAAGGAGATCAGAGCAGACACCGGATTGCCCGGGAACGCCAGCACCGGCATCCGCCGCCCGCTCGGCAGCAGCGCGGTGCCGAGGCCCTGCGGACCGCCCGGCTGCATCGCGACGGGCCCGAACTCGACGCCGAGCGGCTCCAGCGCGTCGCGCACGACCTCGAAGGCGCCGGCGCTGACGCCGCCGGTCGTCACGACCAGGTCGACATCCGGATGCTGCTCGACGGCGTCCACGACCGCGTCGGCGTCGTCCGGCGCAGAGGCGGTCACGGCGATCGCACCGGCGGCCGTGACGGCGGCGGCCATCATCGTCGAGTTGGAGTCGTAGATCGCGCCGCTGTCGGCGACCGGGTCGAGCCGGGCGCCGGGAGAGCGCAGCTCATGCCCGGTGGAGAGGACGAGCACCCGGGGTACCGGTCGGACCGGCGCCCCGATGATGCCGGCGGCCGCGAGCGAGCCGAGCTGTGCCGGTCCCAGCCGGGTGCCGGCGGGCAGCAGCAGCGCACCCTCCCGGATGTCGGTGCCGACGGCCCGGACGAAGGTGCCCGGCGCCACCGGTGCGGAGAATCTGACGGTGGTGCCGGTGGGTGCGTCGTGGGCGTCGCCGCCGATGCCCACGAAGTGCGCTGGATCGCACTGCTCGATCGGCACCACGGCATCCGCGCCGTCCGGCACGGCCGCACCGGTCATCACCGGGGAGGCCGTTCCTGGCGCCAGCGTTCCGACCGGATCTCCCGCGGCGCTGGTCGGGCCGACCGGCAGGCGCACGGGGGCTCCGGTGGATGCCGCGGCGAGGTCGGCCGCCCGTACGGCGTAGCCGTCCATCTGCGAGTTCGCGAAGCGGGGGAGTGAGATCGGAGAGGTCACGTCCACCGCGAGCACGCGGCCGACGGCATCCGAGAGTGGCACCGTCTCGCTGAGCAGCTCCAGTTGCGTCGCGAGCGGCGCGAGCAGCTCCGCCGCAGCGGCGGCGTGCTCGATGTGCGTGCGCATCGTCATCCGCCCGCGAACGGCGGCAGCACGTCGACGTTCGCCGAGATCGGCGAGGTCGGGTCGCGGCGCACGATGCCGTCGACCAGGAACGACCCGGAGCGCAGCACCTTCTCCATCGCAGCGCCGTAGCGTGCCTGCAGGGTGTCGCGCAGCAGACCGACGGTCGCGCCGGCGTCGAGATCGAGCTGCTCCTGCTCGCAGCCCGCGGCATCCGCCGCCGCCGCGAAGTACCGCACTGTCACCATCGCCATACCTCCATCGTACCCGCGATGCGGAATCCAGCCTCCGCGAAGTGGAAGTGAATATCCGCCAGGTGGACAGCGAACGCGTAGACTCGGGACCATGTCTCCGCTCGTCGAGCCGGGTCCGCCGCTGGACTCCGACCGGGTCTCCCGGTACAGCCGTCAGCTCATGCTGCCCGGGTTCGGCGAGGTCGCGCAGCGGCGGCTGCGGAACGCCCGGGTGCTGGTGATCGGAGCCGGCGGCCTCGGCAGCGCCGTCGTCCCGTCGCTGGCCGCGGCGGGCATCGGCACGATCGGCATCGTCGACGACGACGACGTCGAGCTCTCCAACCTGCACCGTCAGCTCAGCCACGGGGTCGCCGACATCGGCAGGCCGAAGGTCGACTCGCTCGCAGAGTCCGTCGCCGCCATCGACCCGGAATGCCGGGTGAACCGGCATCCGGTGCGCGTGACCAGCGCGAACCTGCCCGAGATCCTCGCCGGCTACGACCTGCTGATCGATGGCAGTGACAACTTCCCGACCAGGTACCTCGCGAACGACGCCGCCGTGCTGGCCGGCATCCCGCTGGTCTGGGGCGCGATCCTGCGCTTCCACGGCCAGGTCGGCATCTCGTGGCACGGCCACGGCCCCACCTGGCGCGACCTGTTCCCCGCGCCGCCGCCCGCCGACGAGGCTCTCTCCTGCGAGCTCGGCGGCGTGCTGCCGACGCTCTGCCCGGCGATCGGCTCGTTCCTCGCCACCGAGGCGATCAAGCTCATCACCGGCATTGGAGAGCCGCTGATCGGCCGCGTGCTCGTGTACGACGCGCTCACCGCGCGCACGCGCGAGATCCGCTACGGCGTCTCCGATGAGACTCCCGAGGTCACCGAGCTGATCGACTACGACCTGTTCTGCGGAGTCGGCGCCGACGACGACCTCGTCCCGGTCGCCGCCGCCGATCTGCTGCGGCGGATGCGCGCCGGCGAGCGGCTGCGCCTGCTCGACGTGCGCGAGCAGCACGAGGCCGACGCGCGCCGCATCGACGGCAGCACACTGCTGCCGATCGGCGACCTGCGCGGCGGCACGCTGCCGGATGCCGGTGACGAGACGCTCGTCGTCTACTGCGAGAAGGATCCGCGGTCGCGCAGCGCCGCCCGCATCCTCATCGAGAGCGGCTTCGACGACGTCGTCTATCTCGCCGGCGGCATCCAGGCCTTCGCCGGCGTGGGCGGCGAGACCGTGACCAGCGTGCAGGAGGCACTGTGACTTTCGACCTGATCTCCGAGACGCCCCTCGACGAGGCGGCGATCCGGCGGGCCGTCGAGGCCGACGCGAGCGGTGCTGTGGTGATGTTCTGCGGGGTCGTGCGCGACCACGACGGCGGCAAGCCGGTGCGCTCGCTGGACTATCGTGCGCACCCGGATGCCGCGCGCTTCCTCGAGGCGTGCGTCACGCGGATCCACGAGGAGACGGGCTTCGCGGTGGCCGCGTCGCATCGCGTGGGCGACCTGCGCATCGGCGACGTGGCGCTGTTCGCCGCGGCATCCGCCCCGCACCGCGCCGAGGCTTTCGACGCCTGCGAGCGCCTTGTCGAGATCATCAAGCACGAGGTGCCGATCTGGAAGCGCCAGCACTACGACGACGGCGTCTCGGAGTGGGTCGGGCTCTGAACAGCCAGCACAGCGTCGTGGGAGGATGGCGGCGTGATCGACGCGCTTGCCGAACTCCTGCCCATGGCCTTCGTGCTCGCGCTCAGCCCGCTTCCGATCATGGCGGTGATCCTGGCGCTCATGGCGCCGGCGGGACTGCGCGGCGGAATGATGTTGGCGCTTGGTCGGCTGATCAGCCTGCTCGTCGCGGTTGCGCTGGCGGGTGTCGCGGCCGAGTACCTCGCTGAACTCTCCGGGGGCGGCGCCTGGGGTGCTGTGCTGCAGCTGCTCCTGGGGGCGGGGCTCGTCATCGCGGCCTTCGTGAGCTGGTCTCGTCGCCCGCGCGACGGCTCGGCCCGCTTGCCCGCCTGGCTGGCGTCGATGACGCGGGCCACACCGGCTCGGGCCTTCGGGCTGGGCCTGCTCGTGACGGTGACGAATCCGAAGGATGTCGCGATCGCAATCGGTGCCGGACTGACGATCGGGGCCACCGTCGATGACATCCCGGGCGCGTTCGGTGCGGCGGCCGTGTTCGCGCTGCTCGCGACGCTCACGGCGATTGCGCCTCTCGTCGCCTTCGTGATGCTGGGCGATCGCGCGGGCGATGTGCTCTCCGCGGTCCGCGACTGGTTGACGGCGAACCTGAGGCTCGTGGTGTCCGTGATCCTGTTGCTGATCGGTGTGCTGCTGATCAGCGATGGCCTTGCCTTCTTCGGCGACGACGTCTGAGCCGCGGGGGATCAGCCCCCGATGTAGCTCATCTCGATGCGCTTGCGCTGCTCGCGCAGCTCGGGAGTGAGGCTGGAGCGGATCTCGGAGTAGCGGTCCTCGCGACCGCCCCAGATGGACGCCATAGCGGCGGAGAGCTCCTCATCGGATGCTCCGCCGCGCAGCAGCGCGCGCAGATCGTGCCCCTCCGAGGCGAACAGGCAGGTGAACAGCCTGCCCTCGGTGGAGATGCGCGCGCGGTTGCAGGTGCCGCAGAAGGCGTTGGTCACACTGGAGATCAGACCGATCTCGCCGGAGCCGTCGGCGTACCGCCAGCGCTTCGCGGTCTCGCCGTGCACGGCTTCGCCGAGCGGCTCGAGCCGGAACACCTCATTGATGCGCGCCACGACCTCGGACGACGGGACGACCTCGTCGAGCGACCAGCCGTTGGTGTTGCCGACATCCATGTACTCGATGAACCGCAGCGTGTACGGGGTGCCCTTGAACCGCCGCGCCATGTCGATGATCTCGCCGTCGTTGAGTCCTCGCTTGACGACCATGTTCAGCCTGATCGGTCCGAGGCCGGCCCCATGCGCGGCGTCGATGCCGTCCAACACACGGCTGACGGGGAAGCGCACATCGTTCATCTTCTGGAACAGCTCGTCGTCGAGGGAGTCCACCGAGACGGTCACGCGGGTGAGCCCCGCGGCCTTCAGCGCGTCGGCCTTCACCGCCAGTGCCGAGCCGTTCGTGGTCAGCGCGATGTCGAGCTTCTCGCCCTCGGGGGTGCGCAGCTCGGCGAGCTGCGCGATGAGCTCCTCGATGCCGCGGCGCAGCAGCGGCTCACCTCCGGTGAGGCGGATCTTGTGCACGCCGTGGGCCGCTGCGACCCGCGCGATCCGCGTGATCTCCTCGAAGGAGAGCAGTTCATTCCGATCAAGGAATGTGTAGTCGCGACCGAATACCTCTTTGGGCATGCAGTACACGCAGCGGAAGTTGCAGCGGTCGGTGACCGAGATCCGCAGATCGCGGAGCGGCCGGCGGAACCTGTCGGTCAGCGCGATGGGCATGCCAGTGGACGGCAGTCGCTGGGCCCTGCTCGGCGTTTCATCGTGCGTGATCGACATCGGTCACCCCCTTACGGATCGCAACGGTAGCACCGGTTCCCGGGTGCCGGATGCCACGGGTGCCGGATCATCTCCGCACCCATCGCACCGGATGCCGCCGAGTGAACCGGTTGTCGACGAGCGAACCGGCTATCGACGTCGACAGGTGGTTCGGTGGTCGGGAAGTGGTTCACTCAGGGGGCGCAAGGGTCAGACCCGGCGCACGGACACTTCGTCGGGATGCACGGAGAAGCGCAGCCGCACCCCCGGGACGATGCCGGCGGCGACGGCCACGGTCGACGGGCAGTCCACGGCAATGCCTGGCTGTTCAGCGGTACGCAGACGCATGCCGCCCGGCATCGGCTCGAGCGTCGAGACGGTGCCCTCCCACGCGTTCGAACCGACGGATGCTGCAGACGCCGGGGCATCCGCCCGCTGCATCCGAACAGAGCCCGGTGCGAACGCGATCGTCGCGACCGCTCCCGCCGGCACGGCGTCGCCGACGCCTCGCCAGAGCATGTCGTCGCCACGGACCGAGCCGTCCGCGGCACCGGTTCCCGATACGAGGTTCACTCCGGCCAGCGCCGCGACGAACGCCGATCTCGGATGCCCGAGCACCTCGGAGGTCGGCCCCTGCTGCACGATCCGGCCGTCGTGCACGATCGCGGTCCGTGCCGCGAGCACGACGGCATCGAGCGGATCGTGCGTGACGAGCACGAGCGGGATGCCGGCGCTGTCGCGCTGCTCGGCGACCAGACGGCGAGCCTGCGCGGCGGTCTCCACGTCCAGCGCGGCGAACGGCTCGTCCAGCAGCAGCGCTGCGGGCCGCGCCGCCAGCGCCCTCGCCAGCGCGACGCGCTGCTGCTGCCCGCCGGACAGCAGCGCGGGGCGATGCCCGGCCAAGTCGCCGAGCCCGACCCGATCGAGCCAGCTTCCCGCATCCGCCCGCGCCTCCGCGCGCGGCTCCCCCTGCGCGCGCCGGCCGAACGCGACGTTCTCGAGCGCGGACAGATGTGGGAAGAGCAGGGGTCGCTGGCCGAGCAGGCCGACGCGGCGCTGCGCGGGCGGCACGCGCACAGCGCGGTCGCCGATGGTCGCGTCGAGCGTCCGTCCGTCGAGGGCGATGTGCCCCTGGTCGATCGGCAGGTGCCCGGCGAGACCGGCGAGCAGCGTGGACTTGCCGGAGCCGTTGGGCCCGAGCACGGCGAGCACCTCGCCGGGGGCGGCATCCAGTGCCATGTCCACCTGGAACCCGCCGATGTGCGCGCGGAAGTCAGCCGAGAGCGTCATCGCACGGCATCCGCTCGCCAGCCGCGCATCAGCACGAGCACTGCGATCGCCACCAGGATCAGCATCAGCGAGAGGGCGATCGCGGTGTCCTCGCCGACGCCGGCGCCGTTGAACGCGGTGTAGATCGCGAGCGGCATCGTGCGCGTGACCCCCGCGGCGTTGCCGGCGAACAGCGCCGTCGCGCCGAACTCGCCGAGCGCCCGCGCGAAGCAGAGCACGGTCCCCGCGATGAGGCCGGGGGCGACCAGCGGCAGCGTCACCCGGCGGAACACCGTGAACGGCCGGGCGCCGAGGGTCGCCGCGACCAGTTCGTGCGCGGTGCCGCCGGTGCGCAGCGAGCCCTCCACCGAGATCACCAGGAACGGCATCGCGACGAACGTCTGCGCGATCACCACGGCCGCGGTCGTGAACGGAACGCGGATGCCGACCTCGGCGAGCAGGTCGCCGAGCACGCTCTGCCGCCCGAGTAGGGCCAGCAGCGCGATGCCGCCGACCAGCGGCGGAAGCACCAGCGGCAGCGTGGTCAGGGTGCGCAGCACCGCGGCCAGCCAGCCCGGCGCGCGGGCGATGAGCATCGCCAGCGGTACGCCGAGCAGCAGGCAGAGCGCGGTCGCGATCGCCGCCGTGCCGAGTGACAGGCCGAGCGCCTGCAGCGCGGCATCCGAGGTGATCGCGGCCGGTACTCCGGCCCAGTCCAGTCGCGCCAGCAGGGCGACGAACGGCAGCACCAGCAGCGCCGTGCCCAGCGCCGCCGGAGCGATCAGCCAGGCCGGCAAGCGGGTGCCGGACGCCTGACTCACGGCGCCTGGAACCCGAACTCCGCAAGCACCGCGCGGCCCTTGTCGCCGGTGACGAACGCCACGAACGCGGCGGCCGCATCGGCGTTCGGCGCGTCCTTCAGGGCGACGATCGGATACACGTTCGTCGCGGCATCCGCGCCTTCGATGTCGACGCCGGTGACGGCGTCGCCCGCGGCCTTGACGTCGGTCACGTACACGAGGCCGGCATCCGCCTCGCCGCTCTTGACCTTGGTGAGCACGGCGGTGACGTTCTGCTCCTCGCTGGCCGGCGTGAGCGTCACGCCGGCGTTCTTCAGCAGCGTCTGGGAGGCCGTGCCGCAGGGCACCTCGGGTGCGCACAGCACGACCGTGAGGTCCTTCGCCGTCAGCGACGCCAGATCGGTGATCCCCTTCGGGTTGCCCGGCGCTGTCACGATCTGCATGACGTTCGCGGCGAAGTCCACCGGGTCAGCCGCGAGCCCGGCATCCGTGACCTTCGCCATGTTCTTCTCGTCGGCCGAGGCGAACACATCGGCGGGCGCGCCGCCGATCAGCTGGGTGGCGAGCACGGACGATCCGTCGTAGTTGATCGGCTTGACCGTCACGCCTGGATGCGCGGCGGTGAACTCCTTCGCGAGCTCGTCGAAGGCGCCCGACAGGGATGCCGCGGCGTAGACCGTCAGGTCGCCGGAGAGCGAGTCCTCCGTCTGTGTGGCCGTGGGCTCGGCGGCGGGCGAGCCGGAGCATCCTGCCAGCAGCAGGACGGCGGTCACGGCGGCGGCGAGGATGCCGGTGCGGCGGATGTTCACGGGTGGGTCTCCTTGGCGGTGGCTTCGATGATGACGGTGGTGGCCTTGACGATCGCGACTCCGCGATCTCCGACCTCCAGACGCAAGTCGCGCGCGGCCTCGGCCGACATCAGCGACACGACGCGGAACGGCCCGCACTGCAGCTCGACCTGGGCCATCAGGCCCTCGATCTCGACCCGGGTGACGAGCCCGACGAACCGGTTGCGCGCGCTGAGCCGCCGGTCGCCCGCCTCGTCGGCCGCGTTGGCCAGCCACTGCGCGTGCGCGGCCAGCTCGTCACCGGGCACGACCTGCCGCCCTGCCTCGTCGTGCGACACGGTGAGCAGCCCGTCGCGCACCCAGCGCCGTACGGTGTCGTCGCTCACGCCGAGCAGGGTCGCCGCCTCAGCGATCCGATAATGCGTCATGAGAGCGACTGTAGCTCCGCAGATGCGGAAGCGCAAAAGGAAATACCGCGATGCGGTAATGGACTTTCAAAATCGCTGGACGGAATGCGAATCAATTGTTATGCTCTTCACGCCACCGCGCTCACGAAAAGCGCCCGGCGAAGAAGCACAACCTAGCGGTTCGACGTATATCTCGTGGAACGACCCGATCCGGGTCCGACCCGATAAGCCGTATCACTGCGACGACAGCAAGGGAGCTTTCCGTGCACAGCACCGCTATATCCGATTCCGCCACGCAGCAGACGCCCGCGGAGTACCTCGCCCAGGCGGTCCGCATAGCCGTCGACAACGTCCGCAACGAGGGCGGCCCGTTCGGGGCCATCGTCGTCACGGCAGACGGGCGGGTCTTCGAGGGCGTGAACCGCGTCACCGCCAACCTCGATCCGTCCGCGCACGCCGAGGTCACCGCGATACGGAACGCCTGCCAGGGACTCGGCACCTTCGACCTCTCCGGCGCCACGCTCTACACGAGCTGCGAGCCCTGCCCGATGTGCCTCGCGACGTCGCTGTGGGCTCGCCTGGACCGGGTGTACTTCGCGGCCAGCCGGGACGACGCCGCCGACGGCGGCTTCGACGACGCCGTGTTCTACCGCTACTTCGAGGGCGATGCGTCCGATCGCGAGATCCTGCCCGTCGCTCAGGAGTCGTTGCCGCCGGCAGAGCGCGTGGCGCCCTTCACCGAGTGGAACCTCACCACCACCCGCGTCGAGTACTGACGCGCGACCCCACCACCGCGTCGAGTACTGACGCGTAACCGAAACGTACTGACAACCCGGAGCCGATGATGTCTTCAGAACGCCCTGTTTCCGCACGCCCATCCGCCCCCGACACGTCGTCGAATGCCGTCCCCGGCAACGACGCGACGGGGCTCTTCACCCGCAGCGAGGAAGAGCTGCCGCCCCTGTCCACCGGTGCGACCGCCACGGTCGACGCCGAGCCGAAGGGTGCCATCGACCGCTTCTTCGAGATCACCCGCCGCGGGTCCACGCTCGCCCGTGAGATCCGTGGCGGCATCGTCACCTTCGTGACGATGGCGTACATCGTCATCCTCAACCCGCTGATCCTCGGCGGCGTCGACGACGTCGCCGGGAACGCGCTCGACGCGGCGCAGATCGGGGCGGCCACCGGCCTCACCGCCGGTGTGATGACGATCCTGTTCGGCGTGATCGCGCGGCTGCCGTTTGCACTCGCCGCCGGCCTCGGCATCAACTCGTTCCTGGCCGTGTCCGTCGTCGGGCAGGTGACCTGGCAGGAGGCCATGGGCCTGGTCGTGATCAACGGCATCCTGATCGTGATCTTCGGTGCCACCGGCATCCGGACCGCGATCTTCAAGGCCGTGCCGCAGCCGCTGAAGGCGGCGATCACGGTCGGCATCGGCCTGTTCATCGCCTTCATCGGCTTCGTCGACTCCGGGTTCGTGACGCGCACCCCGGGTGGGCCGCCGGTGCAGCTGGGCACCGACGGATCGATCACGTCCGTCCCGACGCTCATCTTCCTGTTCGGTCTGGTGCTCATCGGCATCCTGGTCGCGCGCAAGGTGCCCGGCGGCATCCTGATCGGCATCGTGGTGAGCACGATCGTCGCCCTGATCGCGCAGGCCGTGCTGCACCTCGGCCCCTCGGTGAAGGACCCGAACGGCTGGCACATGACGATCCCCGAGCTGCCCAGCTCGTGGGTGACGATCCCCGACTTCGGGCTGATCGGCCAGTTCGACCTGTTCGGCGCCTTCGGTCGTGTGGGCGCACTGTCGGCCACGATGCTCGTGTTCACCCTGGTGTTCTCGAACTTCTTCGACGCGATGGGCACGATGACCGGCCTGGCCAAGAACGCCGGCCTGGCGTACAAGGACGGCACGTTCCCGCGTCTGCGCTCCGCGTTCGTCGTCGAGGGCTTCGGTGCCGTCGCCGGCGGCATGACCTCGACGTCGTCGAACACGGTCTACGTCGACAGCGCCTCCGGCATCGGTGAGGGAGCGCGCTCCGGCGTCGCGTCGCTCGTCGTGGGCGTGCTGTTCCTGCTGTCGATGTTCCTCACGCCGCTGACGCTGGTGGTGCCGATCGAGGTCGGCTCGGCGGCACTGGTCGTGGTCGGCGCGATGATGATGGCGCAGATCCGCGAGATCAAGTTCGACAAGTTCGCGGTGGCGCTGCCGGCGTTCCTCACGATCGTCACGATGCCGCTCACGTACTCGATCGCCAACGGCATCGGCATCGGCTTCATCTCGTGGGCGCTGGTCAACGCGCTGTCCGGCCGTGCCCGCAAGGTGCACTGGCTGATGTGGGTGGTCGCGGCGGGCTTCGCGCTCTACTTCGTCCGCGGTCCCATCGAGGCGATGCTGGGAGGCTGATCCCGGATATCGAAAAGAAGACCCGGTCCCGAAAGGGCCGGGTCTTCTTCTGCGTGCGCTTTTCTTGCGAAAAGTGAAACGCGAATATCCCGCAGCGGAATTCGCTGCGGGGAATGCCGAAAAGAATTCAGGCGGATGCCGCGGGCGCGGCCTCCTCGATCAATTGCAGAATTCGCGCCGCGACGCTCACGGCGATGACGGCGGGCTGCTTTCCGGAGACCTCGGGAATGCCGATCGGCGTGGTGACCCGTTCCAGGTCCGCGGGGGAGTGCCCGGCCTCGCCGAGTTTCTTGCGGAACCTGGCCCACTTCGAGGTCGAGCCGATCAGGCCGATCGAGGCCGGAGCATCCGATCGCAGGGCCTGATCGACGATCGCGAGATCCTCGACGTGGTCGTGCGTCATGACCAGCACGTGCGCGCCGGCCGGGATCTCGGCCAGCGCCGCCTCCGGGACGGGGGAGTGGTGCACCTGCACCCGGGCGACGGCGCCGGCGCGCACGGGGTCGAGTCGCGCGGCATCCAGCATCTCGGCGCGGGAGTCGACCAGATGCAGGTCGAGCTCGTGCCGGGACAGGATGCGGGCGAGTTCGACGCCGACGTGCCCGAGGCCGAAGACGGCCACCGTCGGCACGACGCGGACGGGTTCCAGCATGATGGTGACCTCTCCTCCGCAGCACTGCACGCCGTACTCGGTCGTCGCTCTGTCGCTCAGCGTCAGCGTGAGCAGCTCGGGCTCGGCGGTGCCCGCGGCCAGCATGGCTCGGGCACGGTCGACGGCGGTCGCCTCGAGGTTCCCGCCGCCGATCGTGCCGAACATCCGGTCCGGCGAGACGACCATCTTCGCGCCGCCGTTGCGGGGCGCGTGCCCGCGCACCATGGCGAGCGTGACGATCACCGCAGGGGTGCGCGCGTCACGCAGGTCGCGCAGCGCGTCCAGCCAGTCCATGATCGTGTTTCCCGTCCAGGTCGCCGACTTCGTCGCTACGCGCGAGTCAGAACGACATCCTCTGCGACCTGGACGTCGTCGGATGCCCGGGAATCGGTCGCGGCACGTGCTGCTTCGACAGCCCAGAACACCGCCTCGGGCGTGGCCGGCGATCCCAGTTCGACCGAGTGACCGACGGGGCCGAAGGCCGCGACAGCGTCACGGATCGCCTCACGGGCGCTGAACGCGAGCATGAACGGCGGCTCGCCGACGGCCTTCGAGCCGTACACGGCGCCCTCCTCCCTGGCGTTCTGGAACAGGCGCACGTGGAACTCCTCGGGCATCTCCGAGAAACTGGGCAGCTTGTACGTCGACGCGGACTGGGTCTGCAGGCGACCGCGGTGCGGGCCTGAGCTCTCGTCCCAGCGCAGCTCCTCGAGCGTGAGCCAGCCCACGCCCTGCACATAGGCGCCCTCGATCTGTCCGATGTCGAGCATCGGCGAGAGCGAGTCGCCCACGTCGTGCACGATGTCGACCCTGCGCACCCGGTAGGCGCCGGTGAACTCGTCGACCTCGACCTCGGTGGCCGCCGCGCCGTACGCGAAGTACTTGAACGGAGAGCCCTGCATGATCTCGGGGTTCCAGTGCAGGCCCTCGGTGCGGTAGTACCCGGCGGCGAACAGCTGCACGCGCTGGAAGTACGCCGCCTTGACGACCTCTTCCCAGGAGACGCGGTTCACCGGTGCGCCGAGCGCCGTCACGAAGCCGCCGCCGAAGCGCACGTCGCGCTCGTCGACGCCGAGCATGCGCCCGGCGACCTTCGCGAGCCGATCGCGGATCTGCTCGCAGGCGTTCTTCACGGCGCCGCCGTTGAGGTCGGCACCGGAGGATGCCGCTGTGGCGGACGTGTTCGGCACCTTGTCGGTGCGGGTCGGGGCGAGTCGCACCTGGTGCAGCTCGACCCCGAGCGCGGTCGCCGCGACCTGCAGCATCTTCGTGTGCAGACCCTGGCCCATCTCGGTGCCGCCGTGGTTGACGAGGATCGAGCCGTCCTTGTAGACGTGCACGAGGGCGCCTGCCTGGTTGAAGGCCGCGAAGTTGAACGAGATCCCGAACTTGATCGGCGTCATCGACAGGGCGCGCTTCACATGCGGGCTCGAGGTGTTGAACGCGCGGATCTCGTCGCGGCGTGCTGCCACATCCGCCTCGTCCGAGAGCTGGCCCCAGATGGTCTCCAGGCGGTCGGCGTCCTTGATGAGCTGGCCGTAGGGGGTGCTCTGGCCGGGCTTGTAGAAGTTGCGCCGGCGCAGCTCGAGCGGATCGATGCCGAGGGTCGGCGCGACGCGGCCCAGGATGTCCTCGATGAGGAAGACGCCCTGCGGGCCGCCGAAGCCGCGATACGCGGTGTTGGACGTCTTGTTCGTCTTCACGATCTGCCCGTAGGCGTGCACGTTCGGGATCCAGTAGGAGTTGTCCAGGTGGCAGAGCGCTCGGCCCAGCACCGGCTCCGACAGGTCGATCGACCAGCCGCCGTCGCAGGTCAGGGTGGCGTCGAGGGCCTGCAGCAGGCCGTCCTCGTCGAAGCCGACCTTCCACGCGATGTGGAAGGGGTGCCGCTTACCGGTCATCGTGATGTCCTGCGTGCGGTTCAGGCGGAGCCGCACCGGGCGCCCGGTGAGCTTCGCGCCCAGTGCCGCGATCGCGGCGAACCCGTGCGGCTGCATCTCCTTGCCTCCGAAGCCGCCGCCCATGCGCAGGCACTGCACGGTGATCTCGTTCGCGGGGATCCCGAGCACGTGCGACACCAGATCCTGCGTCTCGGTGGGGTGCTGGGTCGAGCACTGGATGAAGTACTGCCCCTCGGAGTCGCGGACGGCGAACGAGGCGTGCGTCTCGAGATAGAAGTGCTCCTGGCCGCCGAACTCGG
This sequence comes from Microbacterium sp. NPDC057659, assembly GCF_042799915.1. Taxonomy (NCBI): domain Bacteria; kingdom Bacillati; phylum Actinomycetota; class Actinomycetes; order Micrococcales; family Microbacteriaceae; genus Microbacterium; species Microbacterium sp. NPDC057659. Next base: position 820,381 of record NZ_JBHVHU010000002.1, read on the forward strand.
TCACGCCCTCGAAGACATGCGCGGATGCGGCGAGGCCGGCCGCCGCATCGCCGCGCTGCACGGTGCGCGGAGTGCCCTGGAAGGACTGCGCCTGCAGAGCATCCTGCACGGTGATCAGCGAGGGTAGCGGCTCGTACTCGACGGTGACGGCGGCCGCGCCGAGGCGCGCGGCCTCCTGCGTCTCTCCCAGCACCCAGACCAGCGCGTGGCCGTAGAACATGGCCTCGCTGGGGAACAGCGGCTCATCGTTGCGGATGCCGGCATCGTTCAGCCCCGGCACATCGTCGGCGGTCAGCACGCGGACGACCCCCGGCACGTCGTAGGCGCCGGAGACGTCGACCGTGACCCGCGCATGCGCGTTCGTCGACTGCACGGGCCAGGCGGTGAGCACGCCGGCGGTCAGCTCGGCGACGTCGTCGGTGTACATCGCCGCTCCCGTGACGTGCAGGGCGGCGCTCTCGTGCGCGGCCCTCCGGCCGACGACGGGGTTCTCGGGGCGGTCGGCGAGAGCGCTCATGCCGACACCTCCTTCGATGCGATGACGGTCTGGCTGTAGAACTTCAGAAGTGCGGTGCCCAGCATGTGGGACCGGTATTCGGAGCTGGCGCGGTGGTCGGACATCGGCGTTCCCTCTCCCCGCAGCGCGGCGGATGCCGCCTTGACCGTGGTGAGATCCCACGGGCGACCGATCAGGGCCTGTTCGGCGGCGTAGGCGCGGATCGGCGTGGCGGCGACGCCGCCCAGACCGATGCGTGCGGCGGTCACGACGCCGCCGTCGATGTCGAGGGCGAAGCCGATCGCGACCGACGAGATGTCGTCGAAGCGGCGCTTCGCGATCTTGTGGAACGCGGTGGTCTTCGCGAGCGGGAGCGGGATGCGCACCGCGGTGATCAGCTCGTCCTTCGCGCGCACGGACTGGCGGTAGCCGGTGAAGTACTCCGCGAGGTCGACCTCGCGCTCGCCGTCTGCGGATGCCAGCACGAGGCGCGCGCCCAGGGCCAGCAGCGCCGGCGGGGTGTCGCCGATCGGCGATCCGGTGCCGAGGTTGCCGCCGAACGTGCCGCGGTTGCGGATCAGACGCGAGGCGAACTGCGGGAACAGCTGGGCCAGCAGCGGGATACGGCCCTCCAGCCGGCGCTCCACCTCGGACAGCGGCAGGGCCGCACCGATCTCGACGTACTCGTCGGTCTCGGTCAGGCCGCGCAGCTCGTCGAGCTGGTCGATCGCGACGACGAACGGGGCGCGGGTGCCGCGGATGTTCACCTCGACACCCCAGTCGGTCGATCCGGCGACGACGAGAGCGGTGGGCTCATCACGCAGCACCTGCAGGGCCTCGGCGAGGGTCGCGGGGCGCAGGAAGCGGGCGCCGTCCACGACGGCATCGGTCGCGATCGCGACCGGAGCCGGCTCGGCGAGGCGCTGCTGCAGCGGGTCATCCGCCTCGGGGAAGCCCAGCGTGTATGCGGCATCCCGGATCGGGCGGTAGCCGGTGCAGCGGCACAGGTTGCCGCTCAGGGCGTGCAGGTCGAAGCCGTTCGGGCCGTGCTCCGCGTCATCGTGCACCGGGCATGCCTCGGCGCTCGGTTCCTGAGCGTGACGAAGGGCCGACTCCGCGGCATCCGCTCTCGGCACCGCGCGATCGACGCCGTTCCGGTCGGCGCGGTAGTACTCACCCGCCATCGAGCAGGCGAATCCGGGGGTGCAGTACCCGCACTGCGAGCCGCCCGCCTCGGCGAGCTTCTCCTGCACGGGGTGCAGGTCGTCCACCGTGCCGAGTCCCTCGGCGGTGACGATCTCCTGGCCGTCCAGCGCGTACACCGGCACCAGGCAGGCGTTCACCGGAGTCCAGGCGGTGCCGCCCGCGGTATCCGGCGTCGCGAGCAGCATCGCGCAGGCGCCGCACTCGCCCTCGGCGCAGCCCTCCTTGCTTCCGGACAGGCCTGTCTCGCGCAGCCAGTCCAGCGCCGTCGCATGCGTCGCGACGCCGTCGAGCGGGCGGGGGCGCCCGTTCACGGTCACGGCGGGAACGGTGACAGCGATGTCAGTCATTCTGTGTCTCCTCAGGTCCTGCGCCGAAGCGCTCTGGCGGCACGTCCACACGTGCCATCTGGAGATCCCGAGGTCCCGCTCCGGCGGGCTGATCAGACGGCGCGCGCGGATGCGGTGAGTCTACGCCGCTTCGGCGCAGGGGTGGAGGCCTCGGAATCGCGGGGATTCCGGGCCTGTTCAGGCGCCGTGTGCGTACCAGTTGCCCCACGCGAAGGGGCGCTCGGAAGAGGGGGCGGCGGCATCGATGTGCGGCATGACACTCCCTCTCTTCATCGAGTTCCAGGATATGGAAGGCCAGTTCTGACCAATGGACATCGTAAGCGGTCGGGCTACGCCCGGTCAACCGTTCAGGGCTCAGCGTCGCAGCGCCGCGATGATCTCGTCGGTGCGGCGCAGCACCATCGCGCGCGCCCGCTCCGCCGGCATCCGCGCGGGTTCGTCGAGGACGGCGACGGCGAGGCCGTCGCTCAGCGCGAGCAGCTCGGATGCCGCGTCGTCGATGGCCGCGGCCGTGGCCTGCGGCGCCGCCTCGGCGAGCCGGCGGACAAGACCGTGCTGGATGCCGGCCCAGAGCTGCTCGTACCGCGCGCGCACCTCGTCATCGGCGACCGCCTGCGCGGCGAAGGCGAGCCAGACTCTGCTGACCTTGCTCTCGCGGCCGGTCGGCACCAGCAGGGCGACGGTCTCGCGCAGGCGCTCGGCCGGATCATCCGCCACGACGGCCTGCCGGTAAGCGCTGTCGGCGATGACGCCGATGCGGTCCATCGCGGCGAGCAGCATCGCGCTCTTGGTGGGGAACCAGTGCTGCACGGTGCCGATCGCGACGCCGGCCCTGGTGGCGACGGTGCGGACGCTGAGGCCGCCCATACCGTCGTCGGCGATCACGTCGACGACGTGATCGAGCAGGCTCTCGCGGGACATCCTCCGATGCTACCGACGGTCCTCGCGTGTGCTCTGCACGCGGCGGGCGATGGCGCCGGCATAACGGACGGCGTCGTCGAGCGGCTCCGGGCCGTCGTCGCGGCCGCTGATCACGGCAATGCCGAGCAGCAGCACGCCGAGGCCGAGCAGCCCGAACTGCACCAGGTCGACGGTCGTGGTGACGACGAACTTCGCGAAGCCGCCGTCGCCGGCGTCGAGGTGCACGAACCGCATCGCGCCGCCCAGCACGGCGGCGGCGATGCCTCCGATCGCGAGCGGAATGCGGGGGACAGGGCGGCCCTCGCCGACGAGTGCGGCGATCGCGAGCAGCACGATGCCGCCGGTGATCAGTGCGAAGCGCACCAGGCTCGCACTCTCGAGCCGTTCGATGCCCTCCGCCATGTCGGAGACGCCGAGCCAGCTCACCCGCGATCCGATCAGCTCGGCGACCGAACCGCACCCGGCGAGGGCTGCGCCGGCCATGCCGAGCCACGCCGGGCCCGGTGCACGCCGCCGATGCAGGAACAGCAGCACCAGGGCGGCGAACGGCGCCAGCATTCCGACCAGTTCGATGAGCTTCGACATCCACGCCTCCATACGAGTGTATAAGGTCAAGCATACGATCGTATGAAGAACTGTCAACGGTTGATCTGCGCGGGGCCACGCGGTAAACTTGAGTCATCTTAACTCAACTTTGATAAGGAGTCTCCTCAGGAGGAACGAATGACCAACCCCAGCCAGCAGCAGGAAGAGCAGCAGAGCGCGCTCGAGCAGTTCGGAATCAACCTCACCGATCGCGCCCGTCAGGGCAAGCTCGATCCGGTGATCGGCCGCGACGGTGAGATCCGTCGCGTGAGCCAGGTGCTCACCCGCCGCACCAAGAACAACCCCGTGCTCATCGGTGAGCCCGGCGTCGGCAAGACCGCCGTCGTCGAGGGGCTCGCCCAGCGCATCGTCGCCGGAGACGTCGCGGAGTCGCTCAAGGACAAGGAGCTGATCAGCCTCGACATCTCCGCCCTGGTCGCCGGTGCCATGTACCGCGGCCAGTTCGAGGAGCGCCTGAAGAGCGTGCTCAAGGAGATCACCGAGTCCGACGGCAAGGTCATCACCTTCATCGACGAGCTGCACGTGCTGATGGGCGCGGGCGGCGGCGAGGGATCGGTCGCGGCATCCAACATGCTCAAGCCGATGCTCGCCCGCGGCGAGCTGCGCATGATCGGCGCCACCACGCTCAACGAGTACCGCGAGTTCATCGAGAAGGACGCCGCTCTGGAGCGGCGCTTCCAGCAGGTCTACGTCGGCGAGCCGTCCGTTGAGGACACGATCGCGATCCTGCGCGGGCTGAAGGGCCGGTACGAGGCGCACCACGGAGTGACGATCGCCGACAGCGCCCTCGTCGCCGCCGCGGCGCTGTCGAACCGCTACCTGCCCAGCCGGCAGCTGCCCGACAAGGCCATCGACCTCATCGACGAGGCCATGTCGAGGCTGAAGATGGAGATCGACTCCTCGCCGGTCGAGATCGACGAGCTCAAGCGCCAGGTCGACCGGATGAAGCTCGAGGAGCTGGCCCTCAAGAAGGAGAAGGACGACGCCTCGAAGGAGCGTCTGGCCACCCTGCGCGAGCAGCTCCGCGATCTCGAGAAGGAGCTCGCCGTGCTGCAGGAGCGCTGGTCGCGGGAGCGCCAGGGCCTGAACCGCGTGGGCGAGTTGAAGAAGCAGCTCGACGACGCGGTCACCCAGCGCGACCTCGCCATGCGCAACGCCGACTACACGAAGGCGTCCAAGCTCGAGTACGAGACCATCAAGCGCCTGGAGCGCGACATCGCCGAGGCTGAGGCGGCCGAGCAGGCCGTGTCGAGCGAGGGCCGCATGGTCAACGAGCAGGTCACCGACGAGGACATCGCCGGCGTGATCGCCGCGTGGACCGGCATCCCGGTCGGCCGTCTCATGCAGGGCGAGAGCGAGAAGCTGCTGCACCTCGAGAACGAGCTGGGCAGGCGGCTGATCGGGCAGAAGGATGCCGTTCGTGCGGTCTCCGACGCCGTGCGGCGCTCGCGCGCCGGCATCAGCGACCCCGGTCGACCCACCGGATCGTTCCTGTTCCTCGGCCCCACCGGCGTCGGCAAGACCGAGCTGGCGAAGGCTCTCGCCGAGTTCCTCTTCGACGACGAGCACGCCATGGTGCGCATCGACATGTCGGAGTACGGCGAGAAGCACTCGGTCTCGCGACTGGTCGGCGCCCCTCCCGGGTACGTCGGCTACGAGCAGGGCGGCCAGCTCACCGAGGCCGTGCGACGGCGTCCGTACAGCGTGGTGCTGCTCGACGAGGTCGAGAAGGCGCACCCCGAGGTGTTCGACGTGCTGCTGCAGGTGCTCGACGACGGGCGACTCACCGACGGCCAGGGCCGCACGGTGGACTTCTCGAACGTCATCCTGATCCTGACCAGCAACATCGGCTCCCCGATCCTCATCGACCCGACGATGTCGACGGAGGTCAAGCGCGAGCAGGTGATGGCGCTGGTGCGCCAGTCGTTCCGCCCCGAGTTCCTGAACCGTCTCGACGACATCGTGATGTTCCAGGCGCTCAGCGAGGACGACCTCGCGCAGATCGTCTCGCTGTCGGTCGACCAGCTGCAGAAGCGGCTGCACGAGCGCCGGCTCTCGCTCGCCGTCACGCCGGATGCCCGGTCGTGGCTGGCCGAGCGCGGCTACGACCCGGTGTTCGGGGCGCGTCCGCTGCGTCGCCTCATCCAGACCGAGGTGCAGAACCGCCTCGCGACGGCGCTGCTGTCGGGCAACGTGCACGACGGTGACACCGTGCGAGTGGATGTCGCGGCCGACGGATCGGGCCTGGTGCTCACCAGCGCCGCGGTCTGACCCCGCTCAGAGCGCCTCGTGCACCAGTTGCGCGAGGCGCTCTGCCATAGCGTCCGGGTCCCAGGAGTGCTCGGAGCCACGCAGCTGCTCGGCGCTGCCGAGTGCGGCCGTGGCGGCGATCCCGTCCGCCGTCTCCTGCATCCCGGGGTAGGTCTCGGTGCCCGTCAGCGCGAGCACCGGGGCCGTCACTCCGGCGAGGACGTCCGTGTTCCCGCGCTGCTCGACCAGGGCGAGCGCCTCGCCGTCGGGCACCCAGCCGAGCACGAGCTGCGGGTACGCGGGTGAGGACTTGAGCTCCTCCAGCCACTCCGGCGGCATGCCGACCATGTAGCCGGCCACGGCCTCCTCGAGGTCGCCGTCGTCGATCGACGATCGCACCGCGCTCCACCAGGCCGGGGCGCCCTCGGGGAACAGGCCGAGTGGTGCCTCCCAGAGCACGATGCCGGCGATCGTCGGCACACGCGGCGCCGCGAGCATCCCGATGGCGCAGCCCGAGGAGTGCCCGACGAGGATGACCGGTGCCTGGGCGACTGCAGCGAGCTCGGCGATCGCCGACAGCTGCGCGTCCAGTGAGATGTCTCCGGCGGACGTGCTCTCGCCGCGTCCGAGGCGGTCGGCGAAGAACGAGCGGATGCCGCGTGCGGCCAGCGCCTCGGCGGTGGCGAGTGTGATCGGATCGTCTGCCCGCGTCGGGCCGGCGCCGGTGATGAACAGTACGGTGGGCGCGCCCTCCGGGCCGAGGTCGTCGTAGACGATGCGGTCGCCGCGACGGGTGGTCATGGTGCTCATGATTCCTCACTTTCAAGACTGGTCAGTATGATTTCTCTAAACTAGACTCACGAGTATGAAGACGTCAAGAGGCGAGAGGACGCTGCGCCCGAGCTCGATTGCCAAACGCGAGGCGATCCTCGATGCGGCACAGGCGGCGTTCCTCGCGCACGGGTACGACGCGGTGACGATGGACTCGATCTCCCGCGACTCCGGCGTCGCGAAGCAGACGCTCTACGGTCACTTCGGCAGCAAGGAGGCGCTGTTCCTCGAGCTCGTCCGGTCGCAGACGCGCGGGGCCAGCGAACGCGTGCTCAGCGAGCCGCCCGTCGTGGCGCCGGGTGACGACGCCCGTGCCGTGCTGGCCCCGGTGCTGCGCGAGCAGCTGGCGACCGTGCTCGCTCCGAATCTGCTGGCACTGCGCCGGCTGGTGATCGGACTGCTGCCGCAGTTTCCCGACCTGGCGCGCGAGCTGTACGAGCACGGTGCGCAGCGCGCGATGCGGTCGCTGGCGGCGCTGATCGCCGACCTCGAGAGCATCGGCGCGCTCGCCGCTGATGATCCCGACCGTGCCGCGGTCCAGCTGAACTGGCTGGTGATGGGCGATCCGGTGAACCGGGCGATGCTGCTCGGCGACGAGGCCGCTACGGGCGGGCTGGACATCGCGGCCCATGTCGACGCCGCCCTCGACGTCTTCCTCGCCGCGTATGCCACGCCCTCCGCATCCGCATAGTGAGAATCTGCATCCGACATCCGGAAAAGTCTTGACCTGAGGGTGGACATCGGTCATCATCGGTAATGCCTTCGACGCCGAAGGCCCTGGATCAGCAGACAGGCGAACTGAGCTGGCTCATACGGAGCCGCGCAGCGGCCCCGCCGATCCGACGATGGAGCCACCGCATGCCCGCCCCACTGCACACCACCTGGCTGAAGAACCCGCTCGGGATCCACACCGGCGACGCCGCCGACGCCCGCGGAGGCGTCGTCATCGCGGGCGACCGCGTGCTCGAGAGCGTTCCGCTCGGGGGAGAGCCGTCGCAGCCCGTCGACGAGGTCTTCGACGCCTCGAGGCACGTGATCATCCCCGGCCTGATCAACACGCACCACCACTTCTACCAGACCCTCACCAGGGCCTGGCGGCCTGTCGTCAGTGCCGAGCTGTTCCCCTGGCTGAAGGGCCTGTACGGCGTCTGGGCGGGGCTGACCCCGCGCGATCTCGAGCTCGCGACCACTGCCGCGCTCGCCGAGCTGCTGCTCTCCGGATGCACCACCGCGGCCGATCATCACTACCTCTTCCCGAACGGGCTGGAGGAGGGCATCGATGTGCAGGTCGAGGTCGTGCGCAGCCTCGGCATGCGGGCCACGCTGACCCGAGGATCGATGTCGCTCGGCGAGAAGGACGGCGGTCTGCCGCCGCAGAGCACCGTGCAGGACGCCGACACGATCCTCGCCGACAGCGAGCGGCTCATCGGCGCGTACCACGAGCGCGGCGAAGGTGCGCAGGTGCAGATCGCCCTGGCGCCCTGCTCACCGTTCTCGGTGACCACCGGCGTCATGCGCGACACCGCGGACCTCGCCGCCCGGCACGACGTGCGCCTGCACACCCACCTCGCCGAGACCCTCGACGAGGAGGACTTCTGCCGCGAGATGTTCGGCCTGCGCACCGTCGACTACCTGGAGAGCGTGGGCTGGCTGGGTGACCGCACCTGGCTGGCGCACGGCATCCACTTCGACGACGCCGAGATCGCGCGACTGAGCGCAGCGGGCACGGCCGTGTCGCACTGCGCGACGTCGAACATGCGACTCGCATCCGGCATCGCCCGCGCCGTGGAACTCGAGGAGGCCGGCGTGCCGGTCGGCCTCGGCGTCGACGGCTCCGCGTCGAACGACGGATCGAACATGATCCAGGAGGTGCGCCAGGCGCTCTACCTGCAGCGGCTGCGCTACGGCGCGGCATCCGTCACGCCGGAGCGCGCGCTGGACTGGGCCACGGCGGGATCGGCGCGCGCCCTCGGGCGCAGCGACATCGGCGTGCTCGCCCCGGGCAGGCAGGCCGATCTGGCCATGTTCACGCTCGACGAGCTGCGCTTCTCGGGCAGCCACGACCCGGTGGCCGCCCTGCTGCTGTGCGGCGCAGAGCGCGCCGACCGCGTCATGGTCGGCGGCACCTGGCGCGTGCTCGACGGACAGATCGTCGGGCTGGACGTGCCGCAGCTGATCGCCCACCACAGCGAAGCGGCGAACGCGCTGCTCGCCCGCCATTCCTGAACCACCCGAAACCCCACCCACAACGACGAAGAGGTCGAACAATGTCACAGAGAGAGAAGAAGGTCGCGGCGCGGCCGGAGGACGAGCGCCTGCCGATCAGTGCCACCATCGGCTACGGCATACAGCACGTGCTCACGATGTACGGCGGCATCATCGCGCCGCCGCTGATCATCGGGCAGATCGCCGGCCTCAGTCAGGGCGAGATCGGCGTGCTGATCGCCGCCTGCCTGTTCATGGGCGGTCTGGCCACGATCCTGCAGACCGTCGGCGTGCCGTTCTTCGGATCGCAGCTGCCGCTCGTGCAGGGCGTCTCGTTCGCCGGCGTCGCGACGATGGGTGCGATCGTCACCAGCGGCGGCGGGCTTCCCGCGGTGTTCGGATCGGTGATCGCGGCATCCGTGATCGGCCTGCTCATCGCACCGGTCTTCGCGACCGTCATCCGGTTCTTCCCGCCAGTGGTGACCGGCACCGTGATCACCACCATCGGTCTCACCCTGCTGCCCGTCGCGGCGGGCTGGATCATCGGCTCGGGCGAGGATGCCTCGAAGGGTGCGACTCCCGACAACCTGCTGCTCGCCGGCATCACCCTCGTCATCGTGCTGGTGCTCAGCAAGGTCCCCGTCGGGGCGATCTCGCGGCTCGCGATCCTGCTCTCGATCGTGCTCGGCACGATCGTCGCCGTGGTCCTCGGCAAGGCCGACTTCAGCTCCGTCGGCGATGGGCCGATCTTCGCGTTCCCGCAGGTGTTCGGCTTCGGTCTGCCCACTTTCGAGCTCGCGGCGATCATCTCGATGTTCATCGTGATCCTGGTGACCCTCACCGAGACCACCGCCGACATCCTCGCGGTGAGCGAGATCGTGGGCACCAAGGTCGACTCCAAGCGCATCGCCGCCGGTCTGCGCGCCGACATGCTCTCCAGCGCGGTCTCTCCGATCTTCGGCACCTTCACCCAGTCCGCGTTCGCGCAGAACGTCGGCCTGGTCGCGATCACGGGCGTGAAGAGCCGCTTCGTGGTCACCGCCGGCGGTGGCGTGCTCGTCATCCTCGGCCTGCTGCCGGTGCTCGGCCGCGTCGTCGGAGCGATCCCCTCGCCGGTGCTCGGCGGCGCCGGACTGGTGCTGTTCGGATCGGTCGCGGCATCCGGCATCCGCACCCTCGCCAAGGTCGACTACAAGGGCAACATGAACCTCGTGATCGTCGCCACGTCGCTCGCGGTGGGCATGCTCCCGATCGCCGTCCCGACGATCTACGAGCAGATGCCGGCCTGGTTCGTGACGATCTTCCATTCCGGGATCAGCTCGGCCGCCGTCACCGCCATCCTGCTGAATCTGCTGTTCAACCACCTCGGCAGCACGCAGCAGAAGAACGCCTTCGTCGCGGCTCCGACACGCAGCATCCCTGTGGCGTATCTCGAGGCGTTCGAGGACGGCGACTCGATCGTCGACGGCAAGATCGTCGACCGCGACGGCAACGAGGTCGAGCTGGCCAGACCCGAGCACTGAGCGCCGCGCCCCGCGCTGAGGCCCCGGATTCTGCACGAGGCCGATGTTCCTGACATCGGTCTCGTGCGCAGCCCGGGGTCTCGTCGCGTCGCGCCCGGATGCTCAGATCAGCGCGAGGGTCGCCGCCAGCAGCGCGATCGTGACGCCGATCAGCGTGACGCGCAGCGGGAGGAGCGCCTCCCAGCGGGCCTGCAGGGCGCGGGCGTCGGCGGGCACCTCGTCCGCGAGGGCGGCGGCGGTCAGCGCGGTGTTGATCGGCTTCGCGAAGCGGGCGTAGACGAGCAGCCAGGTGACGAGCAGCACCAGGCCGACGGACGAGAGGATGCCGGTCAGCAGCGACCCCCAGAGAAAGGCGGCCGCGGCCGTGAGCGCGGTGAGGATCGTCGCGGGGATGCCGATGGCAGGCATCCGGCGGTCGGCGTAGTAGTGGCCGCGCCCGACCACCTGCACCAGGGTGCGGTCGTCGAGGTCGGCGTAGACCGAGCGCTGGACCAGGACGCCGACGACGTCCGCGCCGAAGATGACGGCGAGGCCCAGGATGGCGAGCGCTCCGGTGATGGCGATGATGACGGTCATGATTCCTCCGGGTGGTGTTAGCAGTGCTAAGTGTTAGCGGTGCTAATATAACGACATGCCTCGATCTGCGCAAGACATCGAACGGATCCGCGAGCGCGAGCTGCGGATCGTCCGCGCCGCCCGTGATATCGCGGAGCAGGAGGGCTGGCAGGCGGTCACCGTGCGCCGCCTCGCCGATGCGATCGGGTTCAGCCAGCCGATCCTGTACCGGCATTTCCCGCGCGGGCGGGACGAGATCGTCGAGCACGTCGTCATCGACGGCTACACCGAGCTTCTCGCGGCGATCAGCGCCGGCGGTGAGGGGCTGCCGGCCCTCGTCACCGCATACCTCGCGTTCGCCCGGGAGAATCCCGCCGTCTACTACGCGATGACCACGGCACGCACCGGCATCGTGTTCGCCGCCGACGAGACGCCGGAGCTCCTGCGGCAGGGGTTCGCGATGTTCGAGCGGGCCGTCGGCGGTGAGACGCCCCAGGAGCGCGCGGTGCGTGCCGAGCTGCTCTGGAGCACGCTGCACGGCGTCAGCCGGTTCGCCGCGGACGGCCGACTGGATGCCGCGCTCGACGACGTGCGCGATGGGGAGATCGTCAGGCTGTTCAGCGCGCCCGCGTCCGGCTCCTGACGCCCTTCGTCCCTTCGTCCCTTCGGCCCTTCGTCCCTTCGTCTCGCTGCGCTCGCTCAGGACAGCGCTCGCTGCGCTCGCTCAGGACAGCGCTCGCTGCGCTCGCTCAGGGTGCGGGGCGCGTCCCGGCTCCTGAGCGAGGAGCGCAAGCGACGAGACGAAGGACGCCCTTCCGTTCGCTCCCGGCCCGGACAGGACTACTTCGACGTCGCCCAGTCCTTCGGCCCCGTCGAACCCGCCGGGTAGTCATCGATCGGGACATCCCCGCGGTTCCAGGCATCGCGCACCGGCTGGATGATGCGCCAGCACTGCTCCGCGGCATCCGCCCGCACCGACAGCGCGACGTCGCCGTCGAGGATGTCGCTGATGACCTCGGTGTAGGCCAGCAGCGTGCCCTTGCCCAGCTTGGTGGACAGCACGTCGCGGCGCAGCGCGAAGGGGTCGTCGCCGCCGTTGACGTTGAGCTCGAGGTCGATCCGGTCAGGGCCGAGCACGAAGCGCAGCACTCCGCCGTCGTCCGGCTTGCCGGTGAGCCCTTCGGGGATGTGCCGCACCGGGCGGAACGTCACGACGATCTCGGCCCGGCGGTCGGTGAGCGCCTTGCCGCTGCGCAGGGTGAACGGCACGCCGGCCCAGCGGGCGGTGCGCACCTCGCAGGTGATCTCGGCGAGCGTCTCTGTGTCGAGGGCGGGGTCGACGCCGTCCTCGTCGACGTAGGACGGCACCTCGCGGCGATGCTCCTTGTCACCGATCGTCCCGGCGGTGTACCGGCCGCGGCGGGAGGAGCGCACCGGGTTGTCGTCCCAGATGACCGTGGCGCGCAGCGCGGCCGCCATCGCGTCGCGCAGGTCGATCTCGTCGAGGTCGGCCGGCTGCTCCATCGCCAGGATCGCGAGCACCTGCAGCAGGTGGCTCTGGATCATGTCGATCATCGCGCCCGCCTTGTCGTAGTACCGCGCGCGGTTCTCCAGCGCCAGCGACTCGTCGTAGCGGATCAGGACCTCCTGCACGTGATCGGCCGACCACACCGGCTCGACCAGCCGGTTCGCGAACCGCACGCCGATCACGTTCAGCAGCGTCGACCTGCCCAGGAAGTGGTCCACGCGGAAGATCCGCTTCTCGGGCACCAGCTGCTGCAGCAGCTCGTTCAGCTCTCGAGCGCTCTCCTGATCGCTGCCGAACGGCTTCTCGAGCGCGAGCACCGTGTTCTCGGGCAGCTTCACGTCGCGCAGCACCTCGCAGGCGGCCACGGCGACGGCCGGCGGCAGCGCGAAGTAGATCACCAGAGGTCCCTCGACCCCCTCGACCAGCCCGGCGAGGGCGTCACGGTCGGTGACATCCGCCTTGGTGTAGGTCGTGCCGGCGACCCGCGGCACCTGGTCCGCGGCATCCGATGACGCGAACGCCGTCTGCACGGCCTCCTGCCAGCGATCCGCGCTCCAGTCATCGGATCCGGCTCCGCGCAGCGTGAGCTTTCTGCTCGGCTCCCGGCGCAGCAGCTGGCCTATCGCAGGCAGCAGCAGCCGAGAGGTGAGATCGCCGGAGGCGCCGAGGATGAGCAGCGTGGTGTCGCGTGACATGCCTTCACGATAGGCCGCGAGGATGCCAGACTGCGAGGATGAGCGTGCCGATCGAGGACTACGCGCTGCTGAGCGACTGCCGCACGGCGGCGCTCGTCTCGCGAGAGGGCAGCATCGACTGGTTCTGCCCGCCGCGGCTGGACGCGCCGTCGGTCTTCGGCGCGCTGCTCGGCGACGCCGAGCACGGATGCTGGTCGCTGCGGCCCGCCGACCCGGATGCCGCGGCGACGCGGCGCTACGACGGCGACACGTTCACGCTCGTCACCCGATGGGAGACCGACGACGGCGTCGCCGAGGTGCGGGACTGGATGCCGGTGGCCGGCGACCGTCCGGATCGCACCGACATCGTGCGTGAGATCATCGGAGTCTCCGGTCGTGTGGAGTTCGCGCAGGAGCTGCGGCTGCGTTTCGACTACGCCCGCGCGCTGCCGTGGGTGCATCAGAGTGGCACGGCGGATGCCCCGGAGCTGACCGCCGTCGCCGGGCCGGACGCCGTGGTGGTGCGCGGCGCACCGCTGCGCCCGCACGGGCACCTGCACACCGGCGCGATCGCCGTCGCGTCGGGGGAGCGCGTGGCGCTGACCCTCACCTGGCACCCGTCCTTCCTGCCCGTGCCCGACGGGCTCGACCTGTCCGTCGCCGACCTGCGCACCAGGGACTGGTGGCAGGAATGGGCGGCGGGCATCGCGCCGGACGGCCCGGACGACGCCGCGGTGCGGCGGTCGCTGCTGATCCTGCGCGCCCTGACCAACCGCGACACCGGGGGCATCGCCGCCGCGGCGACCACCTCGCTGCCGGAGGACTTCGGCGGGGAGCGCAACTGGGACTACCGCTACGTCTGGCTGCGCGACGCGGCCCTCACCCTCGAGGCGCTGCTGGATCACGGGATGATCGACGCGGCCTGGCACTGGCGCGACTGGCTGGTGCGGGCCGTCGCCGGCGACCCCGCCGACGCGCAGATCATGTACGGGCTGGCGGGGGAGCGCGAGCTCGCCGAGCACACCCTGCCGTCGCTTCCCGGGTATGCGGCGTCCGCCCCGGTGCGCGTCGGCAACGGGGCATCCGGGCAGTACCAGGCCGATGTCGTCGGCGAGGTGATGGTGACGCTCAGCGCCGCCCGGCGGGCGGGACTCGCCGAGTCGCACCGCTCCTGGGCGGTCGAGCGCGCGCTGCTCAAGCACGCCGAGACCCAGCTGGACCGACCGGACAACGGCCTCTGGGAGATCCGCGGCGAACCGCGCATGTTCACGCACTCCCGCGTGATGATGTGGGCGGCGTTCGACCGCGGCGTCCGCGCGGTGGAGGACTTCGGCCTGCGGGGACACGAGGACCGCTGGCGCGCGGCGCGCGACCGGCTGCGCGCCGAGATCGACGCGCACGGCGTGCGGGGCGGCGCCTTCGTGCAGCACGCCGACACGGACGAGGTGGATGCCTCGCTGCTGCTCATCCCGCAGGTCGGCTACTGCGCGGCCGACGACCCGCGGATGCTGGCCACGGTCGACCGCATCGAGAAGACCCTCATGCGCGACGGGCTGCTGCTGCGGTATCGGACTTCATCCGGCGTCGACGGGCTCGCAGGTGCGGAGCATCCGTTCCTGGCCTGCTCGTTCTGGCTCGTCGAGCAGTACGCCGCGACCGGTCGGCTGGCCGAGGCGCGGGAGCTGATGGACCGGCTGTGCGCGTTCCGCAACGACGTCGGGATGCTCTCCGAGGAGTACGACCCGGTGGGCATGCGGCAGGTCGGCAACACCCCGCAGGCGTTCTCGCACCTCGCGCTCGTGCGCGCGGCCGACGCCCTCGCCGCGGCCGCCCAGCGCGGGCGGTGATTCAGAGCCGCGTGTCGCGGATCGCGCGGGCGCCGGCCGCGGCATCCTTCTCGAGCTGCTGGCCGAGCAGAGAATGCCGGCGCGAGTAGCCGAAGTAGATCACGAAGCCGATCAACAGCCAGATCACGAATCGCAGCCAGGTCTCGGTGGACAGGTTCAGCATCAGCCAGAAGCAGGCGATCGCCGAGATCCAGGGCAGCCACGGCGACAGCGGCACCGTGAACGGACGCTGCAGGTCGGGGCGGGTCCTGCGCAGGATCGGCACGCCGACGCTGACCAGCACGAACGCCGACAGGGTGCCGATGTTGATCATGTCGCCGAGCACCTGCACGTCGGTGAAGCCGGCGATGAGCGCGATGATCACGCCGACGATGATCTGGATGCGGATCGGCGTGCCGCGCTTGGCGTCGGTGACGCTCAGCGACCGGGGCAGCAGGCCGTCGCGGCTCATCGCGAACACGATGCGGGCCAGGCCCAGCAGCAGCACCATGACGACGGTGGTCAGGCCGACCAGGCTTCCGATCGAGATGATCTTCGCCGCCCACGTCGCGCCGACGATCTCGAAGGCGCTCGCCAGTGACGGCTCTTCGAGTTTCGCCAGCTCGGTGTACGACACCATTCCCGTGATGGTGATCGCGACCAGCACGTAGAGGACGGTCACGATGCCGAGGCCGAGCAGGATGCCGCGGGGCACGGTGCGCTTGGGGTCCTTGGCCTCCTCGGCGCTGGTGGCGACGACGTCGAAGCCGATGAAGGCGAAGAAGACCAGTGCGGCACCGGAGAGGATGCCGAAGACGCCGTACACCTGCGGAGAGGCGCCGGTGAGCAGCGAGAAGAACGACTGGGTCCAGGCGCTGTCGGCCGCGGGACCGGGCTGCGCCGGCGGCACGAACGGTGTGAAGTTGGTCGGGTTGATGAAGAAGAGTCCGACCACGATCACGAACAGCACGATCGCGACCTTGATCGTGGTGAACACCGCGTTCACCCGGCTGGACAGGCGGGTGCCGAGGGCGAGCAGCAGCGTGAAGAT
Source organism: Microbacterium sp. NPDC057659 (assembly GCF_042799915.1). NCBI lineage: Bacteria > Bacillati > Actinomycetota > Actinomycetes > Micrococcales > Microbacteriaceae > Microbacterium > Microbacterium sp. NPDC057659. The sequence goes on from NZ_JBHVHU010000002.1 coordinate 836,400, forward strand.
CGCGACGATCACCACCGGACCCCACTCGAACTGGAGCGGTCCGACCGGGACGGTCATCGGGATGTCCAGGTTGAACAGCGACACCGTGTCGCCCAGATAGACACCCCAGTACTTCGCGATCACCGCGGCGGCCATGAGCATCTCGAGGATGAGGTCCCAGCCGATGATCCAGGCCAGGAACTCACCGAGCGTCGAGTACGTGAAGGTGTACGCGGAGCCTGCGACGGGGATGGATGACGCGAACTCGGCGTAGCAGAGGATCGCGAGGCCGCACACGACCGCGGCGATGACGAACGAGACGATCACGGCGGGCCCGGCGTGGTGGGCGGACGCCTCGGCGCCGACCGAGAAGATGCCCGCTCCGACCGCGACGGCGACGCCCATGACCGCGAGGTCCCAGGTGTTCAGGGCCCGTTTCAGCGAGCGCTTCTCGTCATGCGTCTCGGCGATGGACTGCTCGACGGTCTTGATCCTCCGCGTGCTGCTCATCCCGGTAGCGTACGCGGGGGTGCGCCGGGGAAGCGGACGGCGGGGCCCGCCTCCCGGAAATGCCGAGACCCCTCCACGGACGTCGACGCGGAGGGGCGCCGCCCGGGAGGGGCCTCGGAGCCGGGGATCAGGCGCTGAGCAGTACCGTCTCGTCGAGCGGGCGACGCACGCGCGGTGCGACCTCGCGCTGCTGCAGCGGCTCGGGCAGGATGCCGGCGTCGCCGAGCTCGCCGAGGGCGAGGACGGTGGTCGGAGCGAAGCGCTCGTCGAGGTCGGCGATCTCGCGGATCTGCTCGGCGACGAAGCCGCTCATCTGGTGCACGACGAGGCCGTCGTGGTGGGCCTGCACCGAGAGGTGCGCGACCGCCTGGCCGAGGTCGTACACGGCGTGCGTGATCGGGGTGCCCTGCTCATCGGTGGTCTCGGCGACCGCGACGATCAGCACCGCGGCGTTGCCGGCCCAGACCTGGTTGAAGCCCATCAGCGCCGCGTGGATCTGCTCGTGCAGCGCGGTGCCACGGCGCGCGACGATGAAGCGCCACGGCTGGGTGTTGTTGGCCGACGGCGTCCAGCGGGCGGCCTCCAGTGCGGATGCCAGCTTGGCCTCGTCGATCGCGGTCTCGGCGTCGAAGGCGCGCGGGCTCCAGCGGTCGGCGAGCACGTCCAGGACGGGGTGCTCGGTGTCGGCGGTGCGGGTGGCGGTGGCGGTGCTCATCGGGTCCTTCGAGGGGTACGGGGTGTCTCGCAGTACCCCGTTGTCCGCGCTCAGCACACTGTAACTCATGCGGCTGAATGCATATTCCGAGGAGTTCTCAGCCGCGCAGCGCCTCGCCGAGCTTGACCCGCGCACCCATCCGCAGCAGCGAGTTCTCGTAGATCTTCGCGCCCACCAGAATCGCCGCGATGCAGGTCGCGACCAGGATGACCAGGCTGAGCAGCGGCTCCCACCACTGCGCCTCGCCGACGAACAGCCGCACCGGCATCGCGACCGGTGCCGAGAACGGCACGTACGACATGATCGTCATCACCACGGGGTTGTCGTTGAAGAAGATCACCAGGAAGTACGGCGCCATGATCAGCATCATCAACGGCATGGTCGTGGAGCCGATGTCCTCCTGGCGCGACACCATCGAGGCCGCCGCCGCGTAGAGCGACGCGAGCAGGATGAAGCCGAACAGGAAGAACACGGCGAACCAGAGGATGGGCGCGCCGATGCCGCTGAGCACCTCGTTCTGCCCGGTGACGATCAGGCCGACCACGGCGATCGCGGCGAGCAGGATGATCTGCACCATGGCGAGGACCGTGTTGCCGATCACCTTGCCCGCCAGCAGCGCACGGGTCGGGATGGCGGAGATCAGCAGCTCGACGACGCGGGTGGACTTCTCCTCGACGACGCTCTGCGCGATGGTGGTGCCGAACGTCGACGCCGCCATCAGGAAGATCACGCCGAATCCGATGGCGACCAGGTAGCGCACCAGAGGGTTGGTGCCGGCGGGCTCGAGGATGACGACCTGCGGCGCCTTCGACAGCGCGCCGACCAGTCCCTGCGGGGCGTCCTGCTTCGCGAGCACGACGAAGCCGAAGCCGTCGTCGCCCTCACCGGGCACGACCGCGGCGGTGACCTTCTCGCTCTTGACCAGCTTCTCGGCCTCGGCGCGGTCCTGGACCTCGACGACCTTCACGTTCGGCAGTGCCGAGACGATCTGGGAGGTCTGGGAGGTCGCGGCGATCTCGTCGGGAGCCGCCGTCTTGCTGGCGAAGCCGCCGATCAGCACACCCGCGAGGGCGATCAGCAGCAGGATGCCGGTGGAGATCAGGAACGCCTTGCTGCGCAGCTTCGACGCGATCTCCCGCTCGGCGACGAGCCAGACCGCGGACGACGTGGATGCGGGGGAGGGGGTGCTCATGAGATGACCTCCTTGAAGATCTGGGCGAGAGACGGATGCTGCGGGGTGAAGCCCGTGACGGGGCCGCGCTCGACGGCGCTGCGCAGCACGCGCTGAGCGGTCTCAGGGCTGTCGACGTCGAACACGGCCTCGCCGCCCTCGAAGTCGACGACGGTCACGCCCGGCTCGGCACGCAGCCATCCGGCATCCGCCGACGAGACCAGCTCGTAGCGCGGGGCGGAGTGCGCCGCTCGCAGCTGCTCGCGGGAGCCGGCGGCGCGGATCGTGCCGCCGGCGATGATGACCAGGTCGTCGCACAGCCGCTCGACCACGTCGAGCTGGTGCGAGGAGAACAGGATGGCGGCGCCCTGCGCCGCGCGGCTCTGCAGCACGCCGGCGACCACATCGACGGCGATCGGATCCAGACCCGAGAACGGCTCGTCGAGGATGAGCACCTCGGGGTCGTGCACCAGGGCCGCGGCGATCTGCGCGCGCTGCTGGTTGCCGAGCGAGAGCGACTCGATCAGGTCGTGCAGGCGCTCGCCGAGGCCGAGCTCGGTCAGCAGCGCGGTGGCTCGGGCCGTGGCATCCGCCTTCTCGAAACCGTGCAGGCGGGCGAGGTAGACCACCTGCTCGAGCACCTTCATCTTGGGGTACAGCCCGCGCTCCTCCGGCATGTAGCCGAATCGGCGGCGGTCGGCGGTGCCGACCGGTGCGCCGCCCAGCAAGACGGATCCGCCATCGGCGGCGAGCACACCGAGGATGATGCGCATCGTCGTGGTCTTGCCGGCGCCGTTGCCGCCGACGAAGCCCGTGAGCCGCCCGGGGGCGACATCGAAGCCGATGTCGTCGAGCACGCGCCGCGAGCCGTAGCTCTTGGTGATGCCTTCGAGGTGGAGCTGTCCTGTCATGCCTCAAAGCTATTGACGGGGGACACCGAGCCGCATCCCCCCGGAGGGGGATCGTGCGGCATCCGCCGCGCGGAGGAGCTCAGGAAAGTTCCATTCACGGGAATGCACCGCGCGGATGTCGCGTTGCAGACCCTCGTCAGACCAGAAAGGGACACCCTCGTGACTCACAAGATCGGCTACATCGTCGGCAGCATCTCGTCCACCTCGATCAACCGCCAGCTGGCCACGGCACTGGCGAAGCTCGCCCCGGAGGGTGTCGAGTTCGTGGAGATCCCGATCAAGGACCTGCCCTTCTACTCGCCCGACCACGACGCCGACTTCCCCCAGGTCGCCCGCGACTTCAAGCAGGCGATCGCCGACGTCGACGGCGTGATCATCGTCACCCCGGAGTACAGCCGCTCGATTCCCGGCGTGCTCAAGAACGCCCTGGACTGGTCGGCCCGCCCGTACGGTCAGGCCTCCTTCGACGGCAAGCCGGTCGCCGTCATCGGCGGCTCCGGCGGCGGCATCGCCACCGCCGCAGCGCAGCAGCACCTGCGCGCGATCCTCGGCCACTACAACGCCGTCACGATGGGACAGCCCGAGGGCTTCATCCAGATCACGCCCGGCCTGATCGCCGAGGACGGCACCGTCACCGTGGACAGCACCCGCGAGTTCCTGAGCGCGTTCGTCGCCGCCTTCGACCTGCTGATCCTCCGCGCCGAGGCTGCACGCGCGCACGTCGTCGTCGCCTGACCACCGCGTCACACCCGGATGCCCGGAGCCGCACGGCTCCGGGCATCCTTCGTTCGGAGGAGCGTCAGCGCAGGGTCGTGACGATCATCAGATGGTCGGACAGCTGCGACGGCACCACCTTCGCGTCGACCACGGTGAGCCCGGCGACCAGTAGGTGATCGATCTCCTCCTTCGGCGCATCCGCGGGAGAGGTCGGCGCCGGCCGGATGCCGGCCAGCGCGTCCTCCGCACCGGTGGAGAGCAGGGCGTTCCAGGCATCCGAACCCGGGGTGGTGTTCAGATCGCCGCCGCCGACCACCGGGCCGTCGCCCGCGCCGAGCTGATCGGCGAACACCTGCGCGGCGCGCTCGGTGGCGTTCGTCTCGTTGCCGTCGGGCTGCAGATGCGTCGCGAGCACGCGCACGGGAGTGCCGTTCCAGTCCACTGTCGCCATCGTGACGCCCGCACCGGTCAGCGCATCGAACATCGGGTACTTGACCGAACTCGCATCGCCCACGGGCAGGCCGGTCAGGATCGCGTCGCCCCAGACCGGATCGGCCGCGGGGCCGAACACCGCCCGCATGCCCAGCATCCTGGCGAGGATCGCGAGCTCGTCCTGGCCGCCGTTGAGCAGCCAGCCGCGGTCGACCTCGCTGAGCAGCACCACCTGCGCGCCCGTGCCGCGGATCTCCGCCGCGACGGCCACCGGGTCGAACCGCCCGTCGATGCCGTAGCCCATCCGCAGGTTGTACGCCGCGACGGTGAGATCGTCGCCCTGCGCCGTCGACGAGGATGCCGGGACCGTGGCGAACGGACCCACCAGCGCGAGCACGGCCGCGGCGACCGCACCGATCGCGACACCGGCGACCGCAGGCCCGCCGGAGTCGTCCATCCGGCGCTCACTCGCCCGCACCTGGGCGGCCGAGACCGGACCGCCGGGCCGGTACGCGAGCATCCACCCCGCGACGAGGACGGATGCCGCGACCAGTGCGACATCCGCGCGATAGCCCAGGTCGTACCCGGCGTAGTAGGCGAAGAAGAGCACGGCCCAGAGCACGGAGCCGAGTCCGGCCGCGAGCGCGGTGCCGCGCGGCGAGCGACCGGGGCCGGAGTGCAGCAGCAGCCGCGCTGCCGCCGCGGGACCGACGAGGAAGGCGAGCAGGGTCCACGGGGGAAGCGAGCCCGCGAAGCCGTTCCAGGTGATCTCGCCCAGCAGCGACAGGGCGATCGATGAGACGAACAGCACGGCGGAGATCCACGGTCGCCGGCGCGGAGCGGGCAGCAGGGCCACCACGGCCGCGGCGCCGCAGCCCAGCACCGCGACGACAGGGCCCCAGACGGTCTCGACCGTCGAGGAGCGGCCGATGTCGCCGAGGGCCAGCAGCACCAGCAGCAGAGTCGGCGGCAGCAGCAGGGCGGTCCGTGGCGAGACCGGTTCGCGGGGCGCCAGATCGGCGGTGCGGACGGCGAACACCAGCAGGACGGCCTGGAGCGCAAGGAGCGTCACGTCCCAGGCATCCGAACGCCAGACCGCACCGTAGCCGCCCAGCATGGCGTGCGTCGCGGCGCTGAGCAGTACTCCGAGGAACACACTCGGCACCAGCGTGCGGCCCAGCGACCCCGCCGCCAGGCACAGCGCGGACGCGGTGAGCACGACTCCGAGCGAGCTGCCGTACAGCTGCACGTCGCCGCCGTCGGGATTCATGCGCAGCAGCAGGCGCACCGCGAACGCGGCGACCAGAAGCCAGGCCGCGAACACCGGCGCCGCCCGGCGCACGAACACGACGACCGCGAGCGGCAGCGCCATGACCAGCAGCGCGTACGCTCCCATGATCTCGGGCGGCGTCTCGGCCGCACGGCCGAACAGCGTGATGAGGGAGGGCGTCCAGAGGCGCCACAGATCGATCAGCAGCCACGCGGCGACGATGCCGGTCAGGCTGAGCGAGAGCCTTCTCATGGCCAGAGTCTGGCCGAACGCGGTGGCCGGCGGGTGGTGGGCGCGCCGGTCTACGCCAGCCCGTGCCGGTGTGCCAGCACCACGGCCTGCACGCGGTCGCGGGCGCCGAGCTTCTGCAGGACGCGTGACACATGCGTCTTCACGGTCGCCTCGCCGATGTACAGCTCCGTCGCGATCTCGCCGTTGCTGCGGGCATCCGCCATCAGCGCCAGCACCTCGGCCTCGCGCTCGGTGAGGGGTTCGGCGAGGATGCTCGTGTCTCGCGCAGTACGGCGCTCGTCGCCGCGTTCCTCGCTCAGGGGCCGGTGGGAGAGCGGGGACGAGAACCGCGTCAGCACCCGCCGGGTGACCTCGGGTGCCAGCATCCCGTCGCCGGCGGCGAGCGCACGCACGGCGGCGAGCAGCTCCTCCGGGCCGGCGTTCTTCAGCAGGAAGCCGCTCGCGCCGGCATCCAGAGCGTCGAAGAGGTAGTCGTCGCGGTCGAAGGTCGTCACGATGACGACGGCGGATGCCACGGACGGGTCGGCCACGATCCGCCGCGTCGCCTCGAGCCCGTCCATGTCGGGCATCTGCACGTCCATGGTGATCACGTCGGGCCGCAGCGCGGATGCCGCGGCCACCGCCTCCGCGCCGCTGGAGGCCTCACCGATCACCTCGATGTCGGGCTGCGTGCCGAGGATCGTGCGGAACCCCGCACGCAGCATCGCGTGGTCGTCGACCAGCAGCACCCGGATCATCGAGCCGCCTCCATCCGCTTCGAATCGCTTGCCTTGCTGTGTTTCGGCGCCGAATGCAGCAATTTGCGCGATTCGAAGGCGGGGGAGTGGAGCGGCACGGTGGCCCGCACCCGGAAGCCGCCCTGCGGACGAGGGGCGAGCTCGATCGTGCCGCCCGAGGCGTGCGCGCGCTCGCGCATGCCGAGCTGGCCGAGTCCGGGCCGCAGTGCGGTGATGGTGCGCCCGGTGTTGACGACCTCCAGCTCCACGGCATCCGGCTCGTACCGCACGCGCACGTCGGCGGTCGCGCCGATGCCGGCGTGCCGACGGGCGTTGGTGAGCGCCTCCTGCGCGATCCGGTACAGGTTCACCGAGACGACGCCGGGCACCGGGACGGGGTCACCGACGACCGTGTACGCGGTCGGCAGTCCGGCATCCGTCGACGACGAGACGAGCTGCGCGATGTCATCCAGCGAATGGGTCGAGGCGGGCTCGTCGGTCTCGCCGCCGGGCGCGCGCAGCGTCTCGAGCAGCTGCCGGAAGTCGCCGATGGCCGCACGGGACGCCTCTTCGATGCTCCCGAGCAGACGCTTCGCCTGCTCCGGATCCTGGTCGACGACCAGGCGCGCGGCGCCGGCCTGCACACCCATCACCGACACGTGGTGCGCGACGACGTCGTGCAGCTCGCGGGCGATCCGCACGCGGTCCAGCGCGACGGCCTGCGCGGCCGACACCTCGCGCTCGGCCTCGAGCTCGGCCGTGCGGCGGGCGAGCGTGTCGCGCTCCTGCGCGGCGTGCCAGGAGCGCTCGCCGAAGTAGTACGCCCCGCCGAAGTACAGCACGTTCACAAGCAGGTTCAGCATCATCATCGCCACGTAGGGCGAGAACAGCCCGGCCGCGACATCCACCTTGTCGGCCTGCTCGATCGCATCGCGGTACATCACGATGATCAGCCAGACGAACATGCCGACGATGATCGCGACGCGCACGTACATCGCGCGGCGCCGGTCGTTCATCCAGGCGCCGACCGTGTACAGGGCGATGAACATCGCGATGTTGCCGACGTACATCTCGGGGATGCGCAGCGTGACGGCGATGAAGTATGCGAGCGAGACGACGATCGCGACCGTCGCCGGGTACCGGCGCCGCAGCGCGAGCGGACCGGTGACGACCAGCACGTAGGGCAGCGCGGTCCACGGCTCGGCCTGCGCGTCGCCGTAGATGCCGGCGATCGAGCTGAGCGCCGCGCTGAGGATGCCGCCGACGAAGAGCACGCCGGCCAGCAGCAGGTCGCCGCGCCGATCGTGCTCGGACGGGGTTCGGGTGAACATGCCTTCCACGCTAGGGCCAGGTGGGCGCCCCGGCATCCCCCGCGAGGCGGATGCCGGGTGCGAGAATCGAGCGTGACCAGACCGCGGCTCGCGCCCCTGTATCTCGCCGGGTTCACCACCGCCTTCGGCGCGCACGGCATCGCCGCGGCGCTCGGCGCCGAGAGCGAGGACATCGGCTGGACCCTGCTGGCCTTCGGGTTCACGCTCGCGCTCTACGACCTCGCCGAAGTGCTGCTCAAGCCGGTGTTCGGCGCGCTCAGCGATCGGATCGGGGTTCGCCCGGTGATCGTCGCCGGGCTGCTCGCCTTCGCCGCGTTCTCGGTCGTCGGCGCGCTGATGCCCGGAACCATCGGACTCGTCGTCGCGAGGTTCGGGCAGGGCGCCGCGGCATCCGCCTTCTCACCGGCGTCCTCGGCCGCGGTCGCGCGGCTCTCCGACGATTCGTCGCGGGGGAAGTACTTCGGCCGGTACGGCTCGTGGAAGAGCCTGGGCTATGCGCTCGGTCCGCTGATCGGCGCGGTGCTGGTCATCTGGTCGGGACTGCCCGCCCTGTTCTGGGCGCTCGCGGTTCTGGGCATCGCGGCCGCCGGCTGGGTGCTGTTCGCCGTGCCGAAGGTTCCGGTGCTGCCGCGCAAGCGCGTCACGCTGGCCGATCTCGGCCGCGAGCTCACCGCCCCCGGATTCCTGCTGCCGACCGTCGTGCTCGCCGCGACCACCGGCGCGCTCGCCGTCGCGGTCGGCTTCCTGCCGCTGCTCGGCCGGCAGATCGGCATCGGGACGATCGGCAGCATGGCGCTGGTGACCGTGCTCGCCGTGGTCTCGAGTGTCGCGCAGCCGTGGGCCGGCGCCAGGCACGACAGGGGACGGATGCCGGTGCGTGCAGGCGCCGTCGGAGGACTGGGACTGATCGTGGCGGGCATCGCGCTCGCCGCCGGCGCTGCGTTCGCGGCATCCGGATCCTGGGTCGTGATCGCCGCGCTCGTGGCGTCCGCCCTCCTCGTGGGAGCAGGCGTCGGGACGGCGACGCCCGTCGCCTTCTCGCATTTGGCGGCATCCACTCCGGCCGACCGGATGGGCCGCACGATGGGCAGTGCCGAGCTGGGGCGCGAGCTCGGCGATGCCGGCGGACCGCTCGTCGCGGGCGCGGTGGGCGCGGCATCCGTCCCGGGGTTCGGCCTGGCAGTGGTCGCGGCGCTGACCGCCGGTGCCGGGGTGCTCGCGGCAGTCGGACTGAGACGCCGCTGACCGATTTCTCACTTGCTATTGACAAGCGAGATTGTTTTTAACAAGTATGGTTTTCGACAGGCTCACCAACCGCTCAGAGCCGCGACCGTCATCGACAGAGGAGTCATCATGACCAAGGTCTTCGTCAACCTGCCCACCACCGACCTGGAGCGCGCCAAGGCGTTCTACACGGCGCTGGGCTGCACCATCAGCCCCGAGTTCACCGACGAGAACGCCGCCTGCATCGTGTGGAGCGACGACATCTACTTCATGCTCATCACACGCGCGTACTTCGAGACGTTCACCGACAAGCCGATCGCCGACCCGAACCAGATCCTTCAGGTCTCCACCGCGTTCAGCCAGGACTCCCGCGACGAGGTCGACGCGATCATCGCCAAGGGCCTCGCGGCCGGCGGCGTGGAGCCCAAGCCCGCGCAGGACTACGGCTTCATGTACTCCCGCGACCTGGACGACCCGGACGGCAACTCGCTCGGCTTCATCTTCATGGAGCCGGCGGCGGCAGAGCAGGGCCCCGAGGCGTACATGGCCGCGCAGGCGGACGCGTCGGCCTGAGATGGCGGCGCGCAGCTACGGCCAGTACTGCGGAGTCACGACGGCCGTCGAGCTGGTCGGGGAGCGGTGGGCGATGCTCATCATCCGCGACCTGCTCGTCGGCCCTCGGCGCTACACCGATCTGAAGCAGGGACTGCCGCGCATCCCCACCAACATCCTGTCCACCCGGCTGAAGGAGCTGCAGGAGGGCGGGGTGGTGCGGCGTGTGCCGCTGCTGAACTGCGGACTGGTCTACGAGCTGACCTCGTACGGCAGGGCGCTCGAGCCGATCATGCTCGCGCTCGGGCGGTGGGGATTCCAGGCCATGGGAGACCCCGACGAGGGCGGCGTGGTCACTCCCGATTCGCTCACCATGGCTCTGCGCACGTCTTTCGCGGACGGCGCCGATGACCTCGACATCGAGCTGCACGTCGGCGATGTGTCGCTGCGCGTGCAGGTCACGGCCGGTGAGCTGCGGGTCGCGCAGCTCGCCCCGCCGGCTCCGCCCGTGGGCGGCCGGCTTCCCGACGGCGAGGCGGATGCGGTGATCGTCGCCGGTCCCGGCATCCGCCGCCTGATCGCCGGAGAGGTGACCGCCACCGAGGCGATCGCTCAGGACCTCGTCGCCGTGGTGCGCGGCGACGAGCGGATGCTGGATAGCTTCGCATCCGCCTTCCACATCGCACCGATACCGATGGGAGTTCTCTCATGACCGGACGCATCATCATCGACCTGTTCACCACCCTCGACGGCGTCGCCCAAGCACCGGGCGGGCCGGAGGAGGACGAATCGGGAGCCTTCCCGTACGGCGGCTGGCAGGCCGGCTACCCGAGCGAGGCCGTCGGCGCACGCGTGGCGAAGGGCATGGAGACGCTCGACGCACTGCTGCTCGGCCGGCGCACGTACGACATCTTCGCCGGCTACTGGCCGCACCACACGACCGGGCCGGAGGGGTTCATCGGTCAGCTGTTCGACCGGGTGCCGAAGTACGTCGCCTCGCGGGATGCCGCGATCGAACTCGACTGGCAGGGCTCGACGCGGGTCGGCGGCGATCTGGCCTCCGATATCGCAGGCATGCGCGAGAGGCACCAGGAGGTGCACGTGATCGGCAGCATCGACTTCGTGCAGACTCTGCTCGCCGACAAGCTGTACGACGAGCTGAACCTCTGGGTCTACCCGGTGGTGCTCGGACAGGGCAAGAAGGTGTTCCCCGACGGCGCGGCGCCCGCGAACATGCAGCTGCTGAGCGCCGAGGAGGGCGACGGCGGAGCCGTGCTGCTGCGCTACGCGCCGCTGCCGGGGGACGTGCGCACGGGCGTCATGGGGGTGTAGCGCTCAGTCGCCGTTTCAGCCCTGAGCCTTCGCGAGGAAGGCGGCCTGCCGCTGCCACTGGACGCCGAGCCCGCCCTCGTGGCCGTTGAAGGCGTACTCGACGATCTCGGCGTCCGCTCCCCAGCGGTTGCGGGCGGCGTACACCGTCGACGGCGGGCAGGTCTGATCGAGCAGCGCGACCGAGAACAGCGCCGGGGCCATCGCCCTCGCCGCGAAGTTCACGCCGTCGAAGTACGAGAGAGTGCGGAACGCGGTGTCCGCGGCGTCTCTGTGCACCGCGAGATACCGCACGATCTCCTGGTACGGGTCGCGATCGGTCATCCCGACCGCACGCTCGAAATGGCACAGGAAGGGCACATCGGGCATCGCGGCCACGAGGCCGTCGCTCAGGCCCGCGACCGCGATGGTGATGCCGCCGCCCTGGCTGCCGCCGGTCACGGCCACTCGGCTCGCGTCGATGCCCTCGATGCTGCGGATGGCATCCACGGCGAGCACGCCGTCGGTGAACACCCTGCGGTAGTAGTACTCCTCCGGATCGAGGATGCCACGGGTCATGAACCCCGGCCCGGCTGGTCCGGAGCCGTGCGGATCCGGCGTCGCCCCTCCTGTGCCCCAGCCCGAGCCCTGTCCGCGCGTGTCCATCAGCAGATGCGCGTAGCCCGCCGATGCCCAGGCGAGCTGCTCGTGGGGAAGCCCGCGCCCGCCGCCGTAGCCGATGAACTCGACGACGGCGGGCAGCGGCCCGTCGATGCCCACGGGCAGCGTCAGCCATGCGCCGATCGGATCCCCTCCGAAACCGGAGAAGGTCACGTCGTAGACCTCCACCGTGCGCAGCGGCGAGTCCACCCGCGTCATCTGCACCGGCTGTGAGCTCCGGCGCGCCTCGGCCAGCGTGCGGGTCCAGAACTCGTCGAAGTCCGACGGCTCGGACACCTCCGGACGGTAGGCGCGCAGTTCTTCAGGACTCAGGTCGAAACGGGGCATGCGATCATCCTTCCAGGTGCGCGGTCAGCCCTTGAGCCCGGTGTTCGCCAGACCCTGCACGAACTGCTTCTGCGCGACGAGGAACACGAGCAGGACCGGGACGACGGTGAGGGTCGTGGCGGCGAGCTGCACGTTCCACATCGGCCCGCCGTACGCGTCGACGTACTGGGTGAGCGCCTGCGGGAGCGTGAACCTGTCCTTGCTGGACAGGTACACGATCGGCTCCAGATACAGGTTCCACGACTTGAGGAACGTGAAGATCGCGACGGCGGCCAGCGCCGAGCGGGACAGCGGGAACGCGATGCGCCAGAAGATGCCCCAGCGCCCGAGCCCGTCCATGCGGCCGGCCTCTTCGAGCTCCGCGGGAAGGCCGAGGAAGAACTGGCGCATGATGAACACGGCGAGCACGGCGGGGGCGCCGAAGATCGGCACGATGATCAGCGGCCAGTGCGTGTCGATGAGACCGAGGGCGTTCACGAAGCGGAACAGCGGCACGATCGTCACCTCGCTCGGCACGAGAAGCCCCACGAGCACCACGAGGAACAGCGCGTTCGCGCCGGGGAACCGGATGCGCGCGAACGCGTACCCCGCCATCGCGGCCACCAGCATCGTGCCGATCGTGACGAGGGCGGCGATGTAGAGGCTGTTCCAGTACTGCTGCGCGAACGGCTGCAGGCGGAAGACCTCGCCGTATGCGGCGGCGGTCGGGTCCTGCGGCCACAGCGTCGGGACCTTCTGCAGGATCTCCCGCATCGGCTTGAAGCTGCTGGTGATCATCCACAGTGTCGGGAAGACGAACGGGATGCTGAGCACCGCCATCAGCACGATCAGGCCGGCGGCGATCCAGCGCCGCTTCCGCTTGGCGCCGCTCCGCGGACGACGGTCGTCGCCGCGGCCGGTGACGACGGCGTGAGTGGTCACGGCGTCGGTCTGCTCGAGCACGTCAGTTCTCATGGAACACCCACCTCTTCCTGGTCTGCCATTGGATGAGCGTCAGCACCAGGACGATGAAGAACAGCAGCACAGCGATCGCACTCGCGTAGCCGAAGTCGTTGAAACGGAATGCCTGCTGGTACAGGTAGTAGACGAGGACGGTGGTCGAGTCGCCGGGTCCGCCGCCGGTGAGCACGGCGATCTGCGCGAACACCTCGAGCGAGCCGACGATCGTCAGGATCATCACGAGCAGGATGGTCGGGCTGATCATCGGCAGGGTGATCGAGCGGAACCGGCGCCATGCGCCTGCGCCGTCGATGCGCGCGGCCTCGGCGATCTCCTCCGGCACTCCCTGGAGTGCGGCGAGGAACAGGATCATGTTGAGGCCGACGTTCTTGAACACCTGCACGACGATCACCGAGATCATCGCGGTGACGTCACCGCGCAGCCAGTTCGGTCCCTCGATGCCGAAGAGCGACAGGAACCCGTTGATGCCGCCGTCGGCCTGCAGCAGGAAGCTCCAGACGATGGTCCACGCGACGAGCGAGACGACCACGGGGGAGAAGAAGAAGGTGCGGAAGGTCGTCGTCCCGGGGAGCTTCTGGTTGAGCAGCACCGCCAGGAACAGCGCGAGCGTCACATTCAGCACCACCAGGCCGATCGAGAACCACAGGCTCACCAGCAGCGAGTTGTGCAGCCCGGGATCGGTGAGCATCCGCTCGTAGTTGTCCGTTCCGGAGAACACGAAGGTGTTCGCGAGCACGTTCCAGTCGTGCAGTGAGAACCAGAACACCGCGATGAGCGGCGCGATGACGAAGGCGAGGGACCCGAGCACGACCGGAGCGACCATCGTGTAGCCGACGATCCAGTCCCGCCGCGCCACCGTGGAGCGGCGGGGACGAGGTCCCCTCCGCTCCACGGCGTCCACCGCCTGAAGGGCGGATGCAGTCATCCGATCAGTCCTTCAGCAGCGGTTCGATCGCCTTGCACGTCGAATCGAGCACCGACTCGACGTCGGCATCGGCGACCCAGAGCGCGTCGAGCTGCGACCGCACGGCGTCCTGGAGCTTGGCGAAGTTCTTGTGGGTCGGCTTCGTGACCGCGTCCTGGATGCCGTCCACGACGACGGCCTGAAGCTGGTCCTCGCTCAGGCGCGGGTTCGCGGCAGCCAGCGTCTCGGAGTTCAGCAGCGACTCACGGGGCGGCGGGAAGTAGGTCGCGAGCTTCTCGGCGTTCTCCGGGTTGGTGAAGTACGCGAGGAAGTCTGCCGCGATCTTCGGATGCTTCGCATTCGCGAACACTCCGATGCCGGCCTGGCCGATCACGTTCTGCTCGCCCTTCGGGCCGGCGGGCAGCGGCACGACGTCCCATTTGAACGAGTCGTCCAGCGCCGAGGCGCGGCTGATCTGCGTGATCGTCATCGCGGCGTCGCCGGCGAAGAAGTCCGCGGTGACGCCGGGGCCGGGCATCGCCTTGTCGTCGAACGTCGCGTCATGGATCCAGGTCAGCGCGTCGACCATCGCGGGGTCGGTGAAGGTGCAGGTGGTGCCGTCGGCGCTCCAGGGCTCGGCCTTCCATCCGCCCCACACGCTGGCGAGCACCTCCCAGGCCTTGTAGTCGAAGTCGCGGACGACGAGACCCTGCTTGCCCGACTTCTCGGCGGCCGCGGCGGCCTCGTCGCGGGCCGCGTCGAAGGTCCAGTCGCCCGAGGCGACCAGGTCGGCGGGGTTCTTCTGGCCGGCTGCCGCGAGCTGATCGGTGTTGACGAAGACCGCGAACGGGCTGTTCGAGAACGGGTACGCGTAGAGTTTGTCGTCCTTCTGCCACAGCTTCAGCGACGAGTCGAGCAGGTCGTCGTACTCGTAGCCCTCCGTGTTCTTCAGCGTGTCCGTGATGTCGGCCAGTGCGCCGGAGTCGACGAACTCGGGGGCGTAGCTCTCCAGGATCCAGCCGAGGTCGGGGGCGTTGCCTCCGGCGAGCTGCGTGGTCAGGCTGGTCGTGTAGTCCTCGAAGGGCACGGGCTCGAAGGTCACCTTCGAGACCAGCTCCGGGTGCTCCTCGACGTAGGCGTCCGCGATGTCCTGGAACATCGACAGCTGCGTCTCGTCGGCGGTCCAGACGGTCATCCGCAGGGCGACCGGCTTGTCGGGCGTCTCGGTGCCGCTGGGGCTGCCGCTGCATCCGGCGAGGACCAGGGCGGTGGCGGCGATGCCGCCGCCCAGCGCCAGTGCGGTGCGCCTGCGGCGCATGGATGTGGGGGTCATGCTCACTCCTTCTGGTGATCGGGTTTCATTCAGTGGTGCAGGGTTCGGGCGTCGGGGAGGTATCAGTACGCATATGCGCGTCCTTCCGGCCAGTGCCGCTCGACGCCCGTCTCGTCGAGCTCGCTCTGGTAGTCGGAGAGCAGGTCCTCGTCGCCGTGCACGGCGTGCGGGGTCGTGTCCTTGTCGAGGCAGAACGCCGCGAGGTGACCTGCTGCCTCGCCGATGTTCCACTCCACCGGATGCAGCCGGTAGCAGCCGTTCGTGATGTGCGTCGTGCCGATGTTCTTACCGGCGGCGAGCAGGTTGGTCATCCGCTGGGGGATCAGTGCGCCCAGCGGGATCTCGAAGGGCGTGGATGCGACGTCGATGTACGTGTCGCCGCCGGTCGAGGGATGCAGGTCGATGCGGTACATGCCTACGCCGACCGAGTCGGCGTAGCGGGTGGCGCCCGCCTCGCCGCGGATCTCGTAGGACACGTCGTTCTCGGTGATCGTGGTGAGGGCGCGGATGCGTCGCGACTCGCGGTGGTACGGGGCCTGGGCGAGCCCGTCCGCCGAGCCCATCACGTCCGGACGCAGCCGCAGCCCGCGGAATCCGACGCCGCCGTCGGGGCGCGGAGCCTCGGTCTGCATCCAGTAGAACATCGACAGGCTCAGCTGGCGCGCTCGCTCGTAGTGCGCCAGTTCCGTCTCGCGGTCGACGTCGAGCACCGGGGCGAGGAAGTAGTCGATGCTCGGCCAGTTCACCAGGCAGATGTCGCTGTCGTAGAAGCCCTCGGCGAAGAGGTCGCGTGCGGCGATCCGGCGGAAGGTCCACAGGTTGGCGTCGCCGGCGTTGCGGGACTGGTCGGCATCGACGTCGAGCACGTCGTCGCCCGGGTTGGGATCGAACCCGCGGGTGCCCATCTCGAGGGTGCGCGGGTTCGGGGCCCGCCACGACAGCATCCGCTCGCCCTGCCAGGCGGCGGGCGCGTACTCGCGCCAGAAGTCGTACTCGGCCGGGCGCTCGATCGTGTGATCGCCCTCGGTGTGCTCGATCGCGAAGCAGACGCTGAACGCCTGCACGTTCTCGGGCTGCGCGGTCTCGGGGGCGCTGGGCTCGCCCGTCTCGGCGCGCGACTCGAACCCGGTGACGTGCTCGACTCCCGCGAGCGGCAGCAGTTCGCCGGTCTCGGTGGCGTCGAGCACGTATCTGGCACGCACCACGGTCTCGGTGCCGTCGACGACGGATGACAGAGTGACCGAGCGCACGGCATCGCCCTCGACTTCCGCCGCGACCGGGCGGGTGCGCTCGAGCAGGCGGATGCGTCCTGAGGAGCGGTGCGGGAGGAGCATCTCCTCGAGCACGCCGACAGCGATGCGCGGCTCGTGGCAGAGCTTCGACACCCAGCCCGCGCCCGGGTTGAGCTCCGCGCGATCGCGTGCGGCGTCGACCAGCGGGTACCGACGGCGGTAGACGTCGCGGATGCCGTCGCGCAGCGCGCGATAGCGTGCCGTCACGCCGAATTCCTCGACCCAGGGATGCTCGTCGGGCGGGACGGCCTGCGACGTCAACTGACCGCCGATCCACGGGAACTCCTCGGTGAGCACGACGCGGGCACCCCGATCTGCGGCGGCGAGGGCGGCGGCGACGCCGCCGAGCCCTCCTCCGACGATGAGGATGTCGGTCTGGATGTCGTGCGTGGTCACTGAGCGGTCCTTTCGGAGGTGGCAGGGGCGGCGATGGAGGCGCCGTCGACGTCGGGGCAGGGGAGCAGCTGGTGGTAGTCGTCATCGTCGAGCGGGGCCGGGCCGCGGGTGGCCGAGGCGGACTTCGCCTCCTGCTCGACGATGCGGGACAGCAGCACGAGCGCGCGGGCCCCCATCTCCTCGCGCGGCACGACGAACCCCGACCAGTGCCGGCCGTCGTGCCGCGGGTGCAGCGGCTGACCGAGCAGCAGCATCGACACGTCGTCCGGCACCCGCAGCCCTCGTTCCTCGAGCGCGTCTGCGAGCTCGTCGGGGTAGTGCTCCGGCGCGACGAGGATGGCGCTGAGCCGGCGCTCGACGATCTCCTGCGCCGCCTCCTGGACGTCGTGCACGTCGACGAGGCGCAGCGGGAGACCGGCCTCGCGCATCGCGCGGCGGTAGCCGTCGATGCGGTCGAGCGTGGGCTGGTCGGCCGCCTGCGGACCGGCGTAGCCGATGCGTCGATGGCCGAGGTCGAGAAGCCGCCGCACCTGCTGCGCGGTGGCGGTGACGTAGTCGCCGCCGACGTAGGGCAGCAGGCGTCCCTCGCTCCGGCGCTTGCCGATGAAGACGAACGGGTAGTTGGTGTCGAGCAGATGCTGGAGCTCGCTCTGATCCTCCTGCTGCCCCAGCAGCAGGCATCCGTCGGCGATGCCGAGTCTCTGCCAGCCATCGCGGGTGAGCCGCCGTCGGCCGTCGACGACACGGGCCGAGGTGAACAGCAGCATGTCGACGCCGAGCTGTTCCGCGGCATGCTCGATGCCGTTCAGGAAGGCGCCGTAGAAGTCGCGGCCGCCGCGCGGAAAGGTCTTCTCGTAGGTGAACACGCCGAGGATCTGGTTGCGCCCGCCGGCGAGCCGCTGTGCGACCGGGTTGGCGGAGTACCCGGTGATCCGGATGGCTTCGAGCACCCGGGTGCGGGTCTCCTCCGAGATGCGCACTCCGGCGGGGGCGTTGCCGTTGAGGACGAAGCTCACCGTCGACTGGCTGACGCCCGCCATGGCGGCGACATCCGCCTGGGTGAAGCGATGGCGCGGCATCGATCCTCCTTGATCGGGTGGGGAGCGGGCGAGTGCGCCCGAATGACACCTGAGTCTGCGATGGGTCACCGCGACGGTCAAGGTGCTAATGCGTATTATTTGTCGGCCGGATGCTTCACGAGTGGAGCAGGACGCGATGCCGGTGCTCGCCGCGATCGCGGCATCATGCGCATTATCGAGGCGACGGCTCCTGCGCGGGCCGGGCCAGGGTGCGCGTCAGTCCGCCAGCATCCGCTCGATCACGACGGCGACGCCGTCGTCGATGTTGGAGGGGGCGTGCTCGTCGGCGGCGTCCTGCACGGCCGACTCGGCGTTCGCCATCGCGACGCCGCGGCCGGCCCAGCGCAGCAGCTCGAGGTCGTTGAGCGCGTCGCCGAAGGCGAGCACCTCGGAGCGGTCGATGCCCAGGTGCGTGCACAGCTGCGCGACGCCGGTGGCCTTCGTCACGCCCTCGGCCATCACCTCGACGAACGGTGCGCCCGAGAGAGTCGCCTCGAAGCCGGTCAGGCCGAGGCTCTGCAGGGCGGCGAAGATCTCCGGGATCGGCACCGACGGATGCCGGATCACCAGCTTCAGGCTGGGCTCATCGAGCACGGACTCGAGTGGCACACCGCCCATCGTCGCCGGGTCTCGCTTGTGATCGCTGAGGCTGGCGAGAGCGGCATAGCCGTGCTGGGCGACGAAGCTCTCACCGGCGTCGCGCACGCTCGCGTAGACGAGATCGGGGATCACCGCGCCGAGCGCCACGGCCAGCTGCTGCTGCACGGCCGGCGGGATCTCCTCGGCGAACAGGTGCTCGCCGGTGGTCAGATGCACGCCGTAGGCGCCGTTTCCGCAGAGCGCCCAGTCGTCGAAGCCCGCGCCGGCGGCGATCATCCGCAGCCCGATCGGCTGCCGCGCGGTCACCGGCACGGTGCGGATGCCGGCCGCGCGGGCGGCGTCCAGAGCGGCGCGCGTGCGTGCCGAGACGACGCTCTGCTCGTTCAGCAGGGTGCCGTCGAGGTCGGTCGCGATCAGGCGGATCATCTGGTTCCTGAGCAGGAGGAAGGCTCAGGCGAAGATCATCGGCATGTCGTCGTCGTCCTCGGCACCGCCGAGGTCGAGATCGACGACCACCGGCACGTGGTCGCTGGGCTGCTCGCCCTTGCGCTCGTTGCGGTGGATCTCGGCGCCGGTCACGGCGTCGGCGAACGGCTTCGAGCCGAGGACGAAGTCGATGCGCACGCCCTCGTTGCGGGGGAATTTCAGGCGCTGGTAGTCCCAGTACGTGAACCCCTCCGGGATGAGCGGGCGCACCACGTCGCTGACGCCGGCGGACTCGAGCGCGAAGAAGGCCGCCCGCTCCTCGGGCGAGACGTGGGTGGAGCGGCCGATCACGATGTCGGGGTCGCCGTTGTCCTTGTCGAACGGGATGATGTTGAAGTCGCCGACCAGCGCGAGCGGGAGCGACGGGTTCGCCGCCGTCTCGGCCGCCGTCGCGTCGCGCAGCGCCTTCAGCCAGTGCAGCTTGTAGTCGAGGTGCGGATCGCCGAGGGCGCGACCGTTGGGCACGTACAGGCTCCACACCCGCACACCGCCGACGGTCGCCCCGAGCGCGCGCGCCTCGAGCGGAGCATCCGGCCCCTCATGGCCCTTCGCGAAGCCGGGCATGCCGGCGAAGTGCGTCTCGACGTCGGTGATCGGCTCACGGCTGACGATCGCGACGCCGTTCCACTGGTTCAGTCCGTGCGCCTCGACGTGGTAACCCGCGTCTTCGAACGGCCCGTAGGGGAACTGCTCGGGCTTGCACTTGATCTCCTGCAGGGCGAGCACGTCGATGTCCTCGCGCACGGCGAAGTCGACGGCGCGGCCCACGCGCGTGCGGATCGAGTTGATGTTCCAGGTGGCCAGACGCATGGTTCCAGCCTATTGGTGGGGTCGGACGTCGTCTGCCGCCCGGGGCGTCGGATCAAGACGAGGAGGGGCGGATGCCACACAGCATCCGCCCCTCCCCGTGAGTCGTTCGCAGGTCAGCCCTGCTCCGCCTTCTTCTCGCGGCGCAGTCCGTGCAGCAGCGGCTCGGTGTAGCCGCTGGGCTGCGCGGCGCCCTCGACGATCAGGCGGCGGGCCGCCGTGTACGCGATGCCCGGCTGCTCGCCGTCGGCGAAGGCCAGCTTCTCGTAGTTCGGGTCGCCGGCGTTCTGCTCGTCGACCACGACCGCGAGTCGGCGCAGGCTGTCGTCGATCTGCTCCTCGGTGATGACGCCGTGGGTCAGCCAGTTGGCCAGCAGCTGGCTGGAGATGCGCAGCGTGGCGCGGTCCTCCATCAGGCCGACATCGTGGATGTCCGGCACCTTCGAGACGCCGATGCCCTGGTCGACCCAGCGCACGACGTAGCCGAGGATCGACTGCACGTTGTTGTCGATCTCGGTGGCGACGACCTCATCGGTCAGGTCGCCCTCGCCCGCGAGCGGCGGAACCAGCAGAGCATCCAGCGCCTCCTCGCCGACCGGCGGCAGAGTCGCGCGAACGGCGAACGGGTCGACCTGGTGGTAGTGCAGCGCGTGCAGCGTGCCGGCCGTGGGCGACGGCACCCAGGCCGTGGATGCGCCGGACTGCGGGTGCGCGATCTTCTTCTCGAGCATGTCGTGCATGAGGTCGGGCTCGGCCCACATGCCCTTGCCGATCTGGGCGCGGCCGTCGAGGCCGGATGCCAGGCCGATGGCCACGTTGCGGTCCTCGTAGGCCTTCATGAACGGCTGCTGCTTGATCGCGGCCTTCGGCAGGAACGGGCCGGCGTGCAGCGAGGTGTGGATCTCGTCGCCGGTGCGGTCCAGGAAGCCGGTGTTGATGAACACGACGCGGTCGGATGCGGCGGCGATCGAGGCGGCGAGGTTCGCCGAGGTGCGGCGCTCCTCGTCCATGATGCCGACCTTCATGGTGCGAGCCGGCAGGCCCAGCAGCTCCTCGACACGACCGAACAGCTCGGCCGCGAACGCGACCTCCTCCGGTCCGTGCATCTTCGGCTTCACGATGTACATCGAGCCGGTGCGGGAGTTGGCGCCCCTGTTCGGGCCCTCGAGCTCGGGCAGCGAGCCGAGCCCGGTCATGATCGCGTCGACGATGCCCTCGAAGACCTCGTCGCCGTTGCGGTCCAGCACGGCGGGGGTGCGCATCAGGTGGCCGACGTTGCGGATGAACAGCACGGCACGGCCGGGCAGGGTGATCTCGCCGCCGTCGGCGGTGCGGTAGACGCGGTCGGGGTTCGGCACGCGGGTGAAGGTGCGCCCGTTCTTGGTCACCGACTCGGCGATGCTGCCGTCCATGAATCCGCGCCAGTTGCGGTAGCCGAGGGCCTTGTCCTCGCCGTCGACGGCGGCGACCGAGTCCTCGAGGTCGAGGATGGTGGTGATCGCGGACTCGAGGATGATGTCCTGCACGCCGGCGGCATCCGTGGCGCCGATCCGGCCCGCGCGATCGATCACGATCTCGGCGTGCAGACCGTTGTGCACCAGAAGGATGCCGGTGGGCGCATCCGCCTCGCCGGTGTAGCCGACGAACGCGGCGGGCGTCGCGAGGCGGCGGTCGCCGTCGGCGGTCTGCACGAGCAGGCCGTCCGCGTCGACGCGGTAGCCCGTGGCATCCGTGTGCGACCCCTCGGTCAGGGGAGCGATCTCGTCGAGGAACCGGCGGCCGCGGGCGACGACAGCGGCGGCGCGGGTGAAGTTGAACTCCTTGCCGGGGGCCAGCTCGCCGGTCTGGTCGATCGCGTCGGTGCCGTACAGTGCGTCGTAGAGCGAACCCCAGCGGGCGTTCGCGGCGTTGATCGCGAACCGGGCGTTCAGCAGCGGCACGACCAGCTGGGGGCCGGCCATCGTGGCGATCTCGGGGTCGACGTTCTCCGTCGTGATCGCCACGTTCTCGGGGACCGGCACCAGATAGCCGATCTCGTTCAGCAGCGCGCGGTAGGCGTCCTTGTCGGGCAAGCCCGGGTTCGCCTTGTGGAACGCGTCGATGCGCTCCTGCAGCTCGGCGCGCTTGGCGAGCAGTTCGGCGTTGCGGGGGACGAGGTCGTGCACGATCGCACTCGCTCCGGCCCAGAACGCGTCGACGTCGCGACCGGAGTCGACGAGCGACGCCTCAGCGAACTCGACGATCGGCGCGGCGACCGAGAGGTCTGCGCGGCTGAGGTGCGAGGTCATATTTCCATTCCTTCTGTACGAGCGCCGAGGCGCGTGAGGGTCTCGATGGCGATCGCGGCGTCCACGGCCGGCGGGCCGCCGGCGATGCCGAGGCCGCCGACGTGCTGGTCGCCGAAGAAGATCGGCACACCGCCGTCGATCGTGGTGAGTGCGCCGCCCGTTCCGAGCGGCAGGGTCGTGGCGAGGGCTTCCGGGATCTGCGCCGTGCGGCGCCGGGTCGATGCCGCGGTCGCGGCCTTCCGACGGCTGGTCTCGGCGCTGTGCGGGGTGGCGTCGTCGGCCATGCCGTAGGCGATCAGGGTCATGGATGGGTCGGCGACGGCGGCGACGACGCGCACGTCGTGCTCCGCACCGACCTCCATGGCGATGGCGACCGCGCGGGCGGCCGTCTCGTAGGTGATCGTGGCGATCTGACGGTGGGTGGACATCGATGTCTCCTCGCTTCTCGACCGTTACTAATTCACATAGCGAAACCGGAGTCTCGCATGATGGAAGTATATGTCTTGATATCGAGAAATGTCCAGTGTCGTCCAGGGCACGCAGAACAGCGCCCCATGCAGGGCGTGCACGACGTGCGCGTCAGCGCTCTGCGGGGTCGGCGGTGCCGATGAGCACGCCGCGCGCGAGGCAGTGGAAGTGCCGGTTGAAGCCCAGGTACGCGGGTGTCTCGTCGCCGTCCAGGTCGATCTCCTCGACGTCCAGCGCATCGACCACGAAGAAGTAGCGATGCAGGCCGGTTCCGGGCGGGGGAGCGGCGCCGATGTAGCGCTGCAGACGCGCCTCGTTCGGCAGTACGACGGCTCCGGCCGGCAACGACGAGGCATCCCCGTCTCCAGCGGCCAGCGACCGCAGGTCGGCGGGGAGGTTGCCGACGGCCCAATGCCAGAAGCCCGACCCGGTGGGAGCGTCCGGATCGAAGCACGAGATCGCGATGCTCTTCGTGCCGGCCGGTGGCTGCGACCACTCCAGAGTCGGATGCCGGTCCGCACCGCCCCTGCTCGACGACCAGGCCGACACGGGCACCGGCCCGCCCGCCTCGAAGTCGGGGCTGGTCAGCGCGAGCGGCGCCACGGGGCGCAGCTCGGCGAGAGCGGCGTACGGGTCGTAAGAGAACATGGCGGACCTCCTCGGATGCCACGATATGCCGCGGCGCCCGCCCTGAATAGACTGGGTGTCGTGACCGACCTCGCCGCAGACCGCCAGACCCTGCTCGATCTGATCAAGGGAGAGGCGGTGTTCCACGGTGACTTCACGCTCTCCAGCGGCAAGAAGGCCACCTACTACGTCGACATGCGCAAGCTGACCCTCGACCACCGGGCGGCTCCGGCCATCGGGCGCATCATGCTCGACCTCATCAAGGACACCGAGGTCGTGGCGGTCGGCGGGCTGACGCTCGGCGCAGACCCGATCGCGAACGCGGTCATGCATGCGTCGGTCGCATCCGAGGATCGTCCGCTGGACGCTTTCGTCGTGCGCAAGGAGCCCAAGGACCACGGCCGCGGCCGCCAGATCGAGGGCGCTGACGTCAAGGGCAAGCGCGTCGTCGTGCTCGAGGACACCTCGACCACCGGTCAGTCCGCGCTGAAGGCCGTCGAGGTGCTGCGTCGTGAGGGCGCCGAGGTCGTCGCCGTCGCCGTGATCGTCGACCGCAAGACCGGCGCGCAGGCCGCGATCGAGGCCGAGGGACTGCAGTGGCTGGCCGCGTTCGATCTCGACGACCTGGGCCTGGACCCGCAGTGACCCGCGCGGCCCTCGCCGTCGACGTCGGCGGCACCAAGCTCGAGGCCGCGCTCGTCCGTGAGGACGGCTCGCTCATCGCCGCGAGCCGCGTGCGCCGGCCCACCGGTCGCGATGCGGATGCTGCGTCGCTGGGCACGGCGGTCCGCGAGGCGGTCACGGCGGCACTCGCTGCGCTGCCGACCGACGACGAGCTCGTGGGAGCGGGGATCGGCAGTGCCGGTCCGGTCGATCGCTCCGCGGGCCGGATCTCTCCCGTGAACATGCCGCTCGCCCGTGGCTTCGACGTCGTCTCCGCGGTTCGCGGCGCGGCATCCGCGGCGCTCGGCCGCGACCTGCATCCGGTGCTGGGCCACGACGGTGGCGCGCTCGCTCTCGCGGAGTCGTGGCTCGGAGCGACGCAGGGTGCGAAGGCCTCACTGTCGATCGTCGTGTCGACGGGTGTCGGCGGCGGCTTCGTGCTGAACGGTCAGTACGAGCCCGGCGCGACAGGCAACGCAGGGCACCTGGGCCAGGTGCGCCGCGAGGACGGACTCACGCTCGAGGAGATCGCCTCGGGACCGGCATCCGCCGCCTGGGCGCGGACGCAGGGCTGGACCGGCGAGACCGGTGAGGACCTCGCCCGCGACGCCGCGGCCGGCGACGCCACCGCGCGCGCCGCGATCGAGCGTTCGGCGAAGGCCGTCGGAGAGGCACTGGCGGACGCCGCGACCCTCATCGACCTCGACGTCGTCGCGATCGGCGGCGGCTTCTCGCACGTCTCGCACGACTACGTCGACCTCGTCCAGCACGCGCTCTCGGCGTATGCCTTCCACGCGTACTCCCGCCGCACCCGCGTGCTGCGTTCCGCGCTCGCCGGCGAGGGGCCGCTCATCGGCGCCGCAGCGTTCGTCCTGCGCGGCTGACCGTCCGGCCGGTGCCGTCGCGCCGATCCGGTGCCTTGCCCGCGTTCGCTTCCGCGTGTCTCGACGCGACCGCACCGGGTCGCCGCAGGCGGCGCCGTGTCAGAGGTTCTGCGGTGCGGCGGAGCGGGCGCGGCGCCGGCTGAGCACCGTGTCGATCGTGACGGCGAGCACCAGTACGGCGCCGGTGACGATGTTGCGGGTCGCGGCATCCAGATCGAGCAGCGTCAGTCCGTTCGCGATGGACTGGATGACGAGGATGCCGAAGAACGCCGACCACGCGCTGCCGCGGCCTCCGTACAGGCTCGCGCCGCCGACGATCGCGGCGGCGATCGCCATCAGGAACAGCTCCCCGCCGCCGGTGCTCTGGTTCGCGGCGGCCAGGCGGCCCGCGGCGAGCACGCCGCCGAGCGCGGCGAACGTCGAGCACGACACGAATGCGCTGATGAGGATGCGCTGCACCGGGACGCCCGCCAGACGCGCGGCCTCGCTGTTGCCGCCTATGGCTCGGATGCCCCGGCCCCAGCGCGTGCGCCGCAGCAGCACGTCGACGCCCCAGATCAGCGCGACGAAGAGCACGACGCTCCAGCCCACGCCGCGGTCCTGCGAGAGGGCGGCCACCGGGATCGCGAGCGCCGCAGCGACGACCAGGGTCCACACCGCGATCGCGAGCAGCGACTCTGCGTGCAGCCCGGCGGTCAGGCGCCTGCGGCGGATCAGCAGCCGGGTGCCGGCGACGACGGCCGTGACGATCGCGGCCAGCGTCCAGGCCAGCCAGGTGGGCACGAACGCGGTCTGACTGAACTCGACCAGCCAGGAGTCGTACCGCAGGTTCACCGAGCCGGCTGAGCCGAGGATCTTCCACTGCACACCGGCGACGACGAGCAGGCCGGCCAGCGTCAGCACGAAACCGGGCAGTCCGGCCCGGGCGATCAGCACGCCGTAGACGATGCCGATCACCGCTCCGGCGGCCAGCGCGACCAGCACCGAGACGACCAGCGGCCAGCCCAGGTTCATCGAGGTCACGGCGACGATGGCCGCGGCCAGGCCGCTCACCGATCCGACCGACAGGTCGATCTGCCCGACGAGCAGCACGATCACGACCCCGAGCGCGATGATGCCGGTCGACACCGACTGAAGAGACAGGTTGACGAGGTTCTCGGAGGTCCAGAACGTCGGTGACGCGGCGCCGAGGATGACCCAGATCGCCAGCAGCGCGATGATGATCGGCACCAGCGGGCGCTCGCCGTTCTTGACGCGCCGCCACGAATCCACGACGCTCACAGGCCGGTCTCCCTTCCCGCGCCGCTCGGCCGCACGGCGGTGGCGCCGGTGATCGCGCCGAGCAGCTCCTCCGCGGTGACCTCGGCGGTGTCGTACTCGGCGACCAGGTGTCCGAGGCGCAGCACGACGACGCGGTCGGCGACCGCGAGCACGTCCGTGATGGAGTGGCTGGCGAGCACGACCGCGTGACCACGCGCGCGCAGGCGGCCGATCAGAGTGAGGATCTGCGCGGTCTGCCGCACGCCGAGCCCGTTGGTCGGCTCGTCCAGCAGGATGACGCGGGGCTCGCCGAGCAGTGTGCGCGCGATCGCGACGCTGCGCCGCTGACCGCCGGAGAGAGCCTGCACGGGGACCCGGACGTCGGGGATGCGCGCGGCGAGGCTGTCCAGCACGACGCGGGCGTCGTGCTCCATCCGCACCTCGTCCAGCACCCCGCCGAGCACCTCCTCGTGTCCGAGGTAGAGGTTCTCGACCACGTCGAGGTTGCCGCACAGCGCGAGCGTCTGCGGCGAGGCGACGATGCCGAGCCGGCGGGCGTCCGCGGGGGAGCGGAACCGGGCCGCCTCCCCGTCGACGCGGACCGTGCCCGAGTCGGGCGTGACGGCACCGGAGGCGACGGCCATGAGGGTCGACTTGCCGGCGCCGTTGTCGCCGACCACGGCGAGCACCTCTCCGGCGCGCACCCCGAGGTCGACGTCGACCAGGGCGTGCGCGGCGCCGAAGCTCTTCGACACGCGGTCGAGAGACAGGACGGCTGTCATGGGGTCTCCTTGTCGATGAGGCCGTTCTCGATGCAGGCGTCCCGGTAGGCGGGAGCGCACACGTCGTCGAGCGCATGGATGCGCCCGCGGATGATGACCCGCTCCACGTCGCCTCGGAACACGCTGGTCGGCGCGAGCAGGAAGCTCGGCACGCCGCGGATCTTCGCTACGGCGACGGGATGCTCGCCGCGCAGCAGCCGCACCGCGACCTCGGCCGCGATGCGCGCCTGGCTCTCGGTCGACTTCGCGACGGTCATCAGCTGGTCGCCGTCGAGGATGCGCTGCACCGCCGAGAGCTCGGCGTCCTGCCCGGACACCGGCGGAACGGGGTCGATGCCGGCCGCCTTGACCGATGCGATCGACCCGCCGGCCAGCCCGTCGTTGGCGGCGATGATGCCGTCGACGTCGCCCGGGTGCTGGGTGAGTTGCCCCGTCACCCAGTCCTGGGCACGGGTCGCGCTCCACGCCGGCGACTCGAACTCGCCGAGTACGCGCGCATCGCTCCGGTCCAGCACGCTGTGGATGCCGGCGCGCAGGTCGGCTGCGTTCGGGTCGGTCGCGGAGCCGTTCACGACGAGGATGCCGGGGTCGTCGATGCCCTGGTCGGCGAGCTGCTTCAGTACGGCCAGAGCCTGCATCCGGCCGATCAGCTTCGAGTCGAACGACACGTAGGCCGTGACGTCCGGGCTCGCGATGAACCGGTCGTAGGCCACCACGAGTGCGCCCTCGCGGGCCGCGGCGGCGGCGATCGCCTCGGCTGCGACGGCGTCGACGGCGTCGATCACCAGCACCCCCGCCCCGCGCGCGAGCATGGCCTCGGCCTGCTCCTGCTGCCGCGCAGCGCTGCCTCCGGCGTTCGCGTACAGCAGCGTGCAGGTCGGGCATCGCTCGCCGGCCACGTCCTCGAAGGTGGGGCGGTCGGAGGTCTCGTAGCGGGTCACTTCGGCGTCGGGCAGAAGCAGCGCGATCGTCCCCTCCGACTCCGCGGACGGGACCTGCTCGGAACGGCACGCGCTCATCGTGAGCGCCGAGACAACGACGGTGAGGGCAGCGACCCCGCGCAGCAGCATCCGCCTCATGACGGGACCCCCAGCACACCGAGTTCGCGGGCGCGGTCGAGTGCGGCGGCGATCGCGCCGCGCAGCTCGGCCTCGGCGCCGAAGGCGGAGGCGACGACCTCGGGTGCTCCGAGCGTGGAGCTCAGCGTGTGCCGCTCGACGGCGTCGCGCAGCGGGTCGAGCAGGATGTCCCCGGCGTCGGCGAGGCGGCCGCCCACCACGACGACCTCGGGATCGAGCAGGTTGCACAGCG
Source organism: Microbacterium sp. NPDC057659 (assembly GCF_042799915.1). Classification (NCBI taxonomy): domain Bacteria; kingdom Bacillati; phylum Actinomycetota; class Actinomycetes; order Micrococcales; family Microbacteriaceae; genus Microbacterium; species Microbacterium sp. NPDC057659. Next base: position 864,636 of record NZ_JBHVHU010000002.1, read on the forward strand.
TGGCGATGGCCGTGCCCAGCGCCTGCCCGGTGTCGGCGATGGCGCGCCGGCAGCCGGCGTCGCCGTCGAGGGCGCGGACCACGACGTCGTCGAGGGTGAGGTGCCCGTGGCTGTCGCGCAGCAGGTTCAGCATCGGTGCGGAGCCGGCGACCGTCTCCAGGCATCCGCGGTTGCCGCAACGGCACACGGGGCCCTGCTCGTCGACGACGACGTGACCGATCTCGCCGGCGGCGCCCCGCCGACCCGCCAGCACCCGTCCGCCGACCACCAGGCCGGCACCGATGGCGTGGGAGGCATGGACGTAGGCGACCGGATCCTTGCCCGCCCCGGCGCCGAACCTCGCCTCGGCGAGCGCTCCGAGGTTCGCGTCGTTGTCGACGACCACGGGCACGCGAAGTGCGGCCGAGAGCGGCTCGGAGACGGCGGCGCCGTCCCAGCCTCGGAGCAGCGTCTGCGACGAGACCGCGCCGTCGCGCACCGGCGCGGGAACGCCGATCGCCACAGCCAGCAGTTCGTCGTCGGAGGCGCCGACCGATTCGATCAGTTCCTCGATGAGCATCGCCGCGCGCTGCAGCGTCATGTCGGCACGGTGGTCGGCGGCGAGCGGTAGCGTCTCGGTCGCGAGGGGCTGCATCGCCGCGTCGGCGATCGTGACCTGCATGGTGCGGGCGCCGACGTCGATGCCGGCGACCAGGCCGATCGACCTGGCCAGAGTGACCAGGCGGGCGCGACGTCCGGAGCGGATCGACGGGCTGGTGTCGAGCACGCCGCTCTCGCTGAGCTCGGTGACGATGTTCGAGACGCTCGCCGCGGAGAGCCCCGTGATCGAGGCGAGTTCGACCTGCGTCAGGGCCCCGTGCTGCTGCACGGCGCTGACGACGCGGGCGCGGTTCGCCTCGCGGAGCGAGGTCTGCGACCCCGGCGTCGACTGCGTCTGCTGCACTGTCCCAGAGTAGCCGCGAAAGGGGTTGAGTTCAGGAGATAACGCAAGGGTCACAGATGGCCGGATCTTGAGTTCACGTCTTGACATCAAGAAATGAACTCTGCTGAGATGGGCAGCGCAGCGCACCCCGGGCGCTCCTCACGAACGGTCGTGAGACATTCGGCAATGAAGGCGGAAATCATGCGCAAGAAGACTCTGTTGGCGCTCGGAGCAGGGGCGGCTGTCCTCGCACTCGGGCTCACCTCGTGCAGCAGCGGCGGAGGCGGCGACACGGGCGACAAGGGCGGCGACGCGAGCGGCGAGGTGGAGGTCTTCACCTGGTGGGCAGCCGGCTCCGAGAAGGCCGGCCTGGACGCGCTCGTCGACGTGTTCAACGAGCAGCACCCCGATGTGAAGTTCGTCAACGGCGCGGTCGCCGGCGGCGCGGGCTCCGCCGCGAAGGACCTGCTGCAGTCCCGGCTGCAGGCGGGCGACCCGCCGGACACGTTCCAGGCGCACGCCGGAGCCGAGCTGCAGGACTACATCGACGCCGGCCAGGTCGAGGACGTCTCCGACCTGTACGACGAGTTCGGCCTGCGCGACGCGTTCCCGAAGGACCTGGTCGACCGCCTGACGGTCGACGGCGCGATCTACTCGATCCCGTCGAACATCCACCGCGCCAACGTGGTGTGGGCGAACCCGACCGTGCTGAAGGACGCCGGCCTCGACCCCGCCGCGAAGTACGAGACCCTCGACGACTGGTTCACCGCGCTCGATGCGGTGAAGGCCAAGGGCAAGACCGCACTGTCGATCGCGACCACCTGGACTCAGGTGCAGCTGCTCGAGACGGTGCTGCTCTCCGACCTCGGCACGGACGGCTACAACGGGCTGTGGGACGGCAAGACCGATTGGAAGGGCTCGGAGGTGACCGACGCTCTGAAGGACTTCGAGAAGCTCATGAGCTACACGAACACCGACCGTGACGGTCTGGACTGGCCCGACGCCACCCAGCAGGTCATCGACGGCGACGCCGGATTCAACGTGATGGGCGACTGGGCCGAGGCCGCGTTCGCCGAGGCCGACAAGAAGTCCCCGGCCGACTACATCTACTTCCCGGTGCCCGGCACCGACGGCGTCTTCGACTTCCTGGCCGACTCGTTCACGCTGACCGTGGGTGCTCCCAACCCCGACGGCGCGAAGGCCTGGCTGGAGACCGTCGGCTCTGCCGAGGGGCAGGAGGCGTTCAACAAGGCGAAGGGGTCGATCCCGGCGCGCACCGATGCCGACACGAGCGACTTCAGCGAGTACCAGAAGACCGCGATCGAGTCGTTCGGCAAGGACACCATCGTGTCCTCGCTCGCGCACGGTGCGGCCGTCCCGGTTGCGACGCTGAACAAGATCTCCGACGCGACCAGCAAGTTCACGACGGGGGCGTCCGACCTGGCCGCCTTCCAGTCCGAGCTCGCGGCGGCCGTCGAAGGCTGAGCAGTCCGACCGCCCGGGGCGTGAGCCCCGGGCGGTTCCTGCAGAGGAGCACCATGCGCAAACGATTCAGAGCGGCGGGACCCCCGCTGCTGCTGCTCGCCCCGTCGCTGATCCTGATGGCGATCTTCGTCTACGGCCTGCTGGCGGCGAACTTCCAGACCTCCATCACCGACAACCACACCGCCGCACAGGCCACCGGCCGCAAGCCGACGACGGTCGTGTGGTTCGAGAACTACGGCGATCTGCTCACCAGTGAGAGCTTCCAGCACTCGCTGATGAACCTGCTGCTCTTCACCGTCGTCTTCCTCGCCGGAACGATGATCATCGGCTTCGGCTGGGCGTGGCTGATGGACCGGCCCTCCAAGGGCGAGGGCTTTTTCCGGGCGATCTACCTGTTCCCGATGGCCGTCTCGTTCATCGCATCCGGTGTCGTCTGGCGCTGGCTGCTGAACTCGAACGAGGGCGAGAAGGCCAGCGGCCTGAACCGGCTGTTCCAGATGATCGGCCTCGACTTCCTGCAGAACCCGTGGTGGAACAACATCACGTTCGGCATCGTGGCGATCGCCCTGCCGGCGATCTGGCAGCTGTCCGGCTACGTGATGGCGCTGTTCCTCGCCGGATTCCGCGGCATCCCCGACGAGCTCCGTGAAGCGGCCCGCATGGACGGCGCGAGCGAGTGGCAGCTGTATCGCATGGTGCTGTTCCCGCAGCTGTCACCGGTGGCGCTGTCGGCGCTGATCATCATCGGCCACATGTCGCTGAAGTCGTTCGACCTGATCATGTCGATCTCCAAGCCCGCGAACTATCAGACCAAGGTGCCCGCGGTCGACATGTACGTGTTCAAGTCGAGCTTCGACTACGCGAACTCGGCGGCTGTCGGCGCCATCCTGCTGGTGCTCGTCGCAGTGATCGTCATCCCGTACCTCATCTGGACCAGCCGTCAGGAGAAGCGATGACCGCCGCGACGACGACCATCCTGGACTCCGGCCTGGACAAGACCCCGGTGGTCCGCCCCGCGAAGTCGCGGTTCAGCGTGGGCCGCACCGTGAAGTACGCGGTGATGATCCTGTTCGTGCTGATCGTGCTGACGCCGGTGTACGTGCTGCTCGTGACCAGCTTCAAGGGCCCGGGCGACGCCTCGCCGACCCGCGCCTGGAACCTGCCCGAGATGTGGGTGCTGGACAACTGGATCGGCGCGTGGACAGCCCTGGCCCCGTCGATCGGGCGATCCTTCCTCATCGTGATCCCCGCCGCGCTCATCTCGGCCTTCCTCGGCTCCATGAACGGCTACGTGCTCTCCCTGTGGCGGTTCCGCGGCGCGAACCTCGTGTTCACGCTGATCCTGTTCGGCATGTTCATCCCGTACCAGGCGGTGATGATCCCGCTGCTGCAGATCACGATCAAGCTGGGCATCCCGAGCGGCGTGCCGTCCCTGATCATGATGCACGTCATCTACGGCATCCCGATCACGACGCTGATCTTCCGCAACTACTACCTGACCGTGCCGAACGAGCTGGTCGAGGCCGGGCGGGTGGACGGCGCCGGGATGCTGCGGACGTACTGGTCGATCATCCTGCCGATCTCGATCCCCAGCTTCGTGGTGGTGCTGATCTGGCAGTTCACGAACGCGTGGAACGACTACCTGTTCGCCGTGTTCTTCTCCTCGAGCCAGAACGGGCCGGTGACGCTGGCGCTGAACAACCTGGCCAACGGAGCGCTGCTGCAGGACTACGGCATCTCGATGGCCGGGGCGCTGCTGGCGTCGCTGCCGCCGCTGATCGTCTACATCCTGCTCGGGAAGTACTTCGTGGGCGGCCTGATGTCGGGCTCGGTCAAGGGGTAGCGCGGAACGGCCCCGCGGATCCCGTCACTGACGCGGTCCGCGGGGCTTGTCGTCGTCGTCCCACGGGCCCTCGTACCAGGCGCCCTTGTCGTCGTGCTTCGGCTTGCGCAGCAGCTGCACGGCGAAGACCGTGACTGCGGAGAGTCCGATGCCGATCATCACCAGGAACAGCAGGTCCTGCTGGCTCATGGTCGCTTCCCTTCCGCGGCATCCGCCACGATCTTCGCGATCCGGTTCGCGCGGGTCTCGGCGCGCTTGGCCATCGCGATCTGTGTGAGACCCATCTTGCGCGCGGATGCCGGGAACGAGTCCCAGCCGGCGCGCGCTGCGGGTGCGGCGTCGAGCGCGGCCGTCAGGTCGTCGGGCTCGATGCCCGCACCAGGACCGTCCAGCACCTCCCATGCGCCGTTCGCCTTGGCGATCTCGATCGCTCGGATGCCGGCCGGCGCCAGCATCCCCTCGGATTCGAGCTTCGCGACCCGGGCCTTGTTGGTGGCAGCCCAGCCGCTGGACGCGCGGCGGGGCGCGAACCACAGTCCGCCGATGCGCTCGTCGAAGCTGCGCACCGGACCGTCGATCCACCCGAAGCAGAGCGCCTGCAGGATGGACTCCTCGTAGCCGATGTGCACGTCGTCGTTGCCCGGCCGCGGGCGCACCAGCCAGGCGCCCTTGGAAGTGGCGTGGTTCTCGGTCAGCCAGGCGCGCCAGGTGGCGGCGTCCGCCGCCACCACGCGCTCGCCCTCGTCGAGCGCGCCCATCAGCGCACCTCCGGCAGCAGGTCGGCGACCGAGGCGACGACCTCGTCGGGGCGGAACGGGTACTTCTCGATCTCGGCTTGGTCGCTGATGCCGGTGAGCACCAGCACGGTGTGCAGCCCCGCCTCGATGCCTGCGACGATGTCGGTGTCCATCCGGTCGCCGATCATCCCGGTGCGCTTGGAGTGCGCACCGATCTGATTGAGCGCCGACCGGAACATCATCGGGTTCGGCTTGCCGACCACATACGGCTCACGGCCGGTTGCCTTGGTGATCAGGGCGGCGATCGCGCCGGTCGCAGGCAGCGGCCCCTCGGCGCTCGGGCCCGTGGCATCCGGGTTCGTGACGATGAATCGCGCACCGGCGTCGATCAGCCGGATCGCCTTGGTGATCGCCTCGAAGGAGTAGTTGCGGGTCTCGCCGACGACCACGAAGTCGGGGTTCGTCTCGGTCATGATGAACCCGGCGTCGTGCAGCGCGGTGAGGATGCCGGCCTCGCCGATCACGAACGCCGAGCCGCCCGGCACCTGTGAGGCGAGGAAGTCGGCGGTGGCGAGGGCGGATGTCCAGATCCGGTGCTCCGGCACATGCAGACCACTGGCGCGCAACCGCGCGGAGAGGTCGCGTGCGGTGAAGATCGAGTTGTTCGTCAGCACCAGGTACGGGATGTCTGCTTCCTCCCATCCCGCGAGCAGATCGGATGCGCCGGGAATGGCGTCGTTCTCATGCACGAGCACGCCGTCCATGTCGGTCAGCCAGCATTCGATCTCGGAGCGTTCAGCCATGACGCCCAGCCTAGAGCGGCACGTGAGTCACGGGTGCGCGGCGAAGAACTCCGCGACGCGGTCGGGCCAGCGCTTGATCGTCGCGATGTCCTCGGCGACCTCGAGGTCGGCGTGCGGCATCAGTTCGGCGAGCCGCTCGGCCGTCGAGAGCGGATGCCCAGGGTCGGTCGCCCAGGGCAGGATCAGGGCCGGCGTCTCGATGCGCGCGACATCCTCCTGCGAGGGCAGGTCGCACAGCCCCGCGCCTCGGAACACCGAGGGCAGCACGTCCATGTCGATGCTCGGAGGGCCGGGGTTCCACGTCTCGGCGAAGATCGCCGGCGCGGGAGCAGCAGCGGATGCCTCGACGAACTCGTCCAGCGTCATGGTCTCGGCGGCCGCGGCGCTCATCTCGTAGACGCGCTTCTGCACGGCACGGGTCTCCCACGCGGTCGGCGGCGCGGTGAGTGCGACCGAGCGGAGCCGCTCCGGTCGCTGCGTCAGCGCGTGCAGGATCGTCGCGGTGCCCATCGACGACCCGATCGCGTGCACCGGCTCGTCCGGCGAGATCGCCTCGGCGAGCGCGAGCAGGTCGGTCGCCAGGTTCTCCCACCGGTAGTCGTCCGGATCCTTACGACCTGCCGTCTCGCCGTGGCCGCGGGCGTCGTATGCGACGACCCGGAAACCCTTCTTCACGAGCCGGTCCCAGTCCGTGAGCCGCTGCTCGCGGTCAGCGGCGCGGCTCATCGTCAACCCGTGCGCGATGATGACGACCGGCCCCTCGCCGTGCGCGTCGAAGGCGAGCTGTGCGGTGCCGACGTCGAAGAAACGCGTTCCCATTCGCACAGTGTATTCAGGCGCGCGCACGGTGGTGCGTCTCGATCGCGCGGCGGATTTCGCGAGTGACCGCGTCGCCCAGGCGCGGCTGTGTCAGGCCGTGAGCCAGATCACGCCCGTGGAGCCCTCGGGCAGCACGACGGCTCGCCCGTCCCGCTCGACGCCGTCGGGGGTCACGACGAGTTCGGAGGCGACGTCGATGCCGAGCGCCTCGAGCGCGCGGAGCAGTTCCGGGTCGCGATCGTCGACGCGCAGCACGCGGCCGGAATGCCCGGGCGCGGCATCCGCCAGCAGGACGAACGGCTCGCGGGTGACGTGCCCCGCGGCATCCGGGATCGCGTCACCGTGCGGGTCGAACCGCGGGCGGCCGAGCCGCTCGTCGATGCCCTCCAGCAGGCGGTCGCTGATCGTGTGCTCGAGCACCTCGGCCTCGTCGTGCACCTCATCCCAGGTGTAGCCGAACTCGCGCACCAGCCAGGTCTCGATCAGCCGGTGACGGCGCAGCATCTCCAGGGCGCGGCGCCGGCCGGCATCCGTCAGCTTCACGGCCCCGTACGGGACGTGCGAGACGAGGCCGGCGGATGACAGCTTCTTGACCATCTCGGTGACGCTGGACGGCGCGATGCCGAGCTTCGCGGCGAGCTGCGACGGCGTGATCGGCACGTCCTGCCACTCGGTGTGCGAGTAGACGGTCTTCAGATAGTCGTCCGCGGCGGGGGAGGCCATCAGCCCTGCCCGGCCAGCCGCACGATCTCGCCGAACGCCACCTGCCCGGCGAAGAAGCAGATCGCGAAGCCCGCCATCGCGCCCAGCAGCGACAGGCGTCCGTCGTAGTCGTTCACGCCCTGCGTGCCGATGCGGCGGGCGCGGAACGCCATGATCAGCGTGATGACGCCGAGCGCCAGCTGCACCCAGGGGCCGCCGGCCGGCAGCAGCTGCGGGAGGAAGAGCAGCAGCACGCCCAGCGCGCCCGTGCCGAGCGAGATCCAGGTGCAGATGCGCATAGCGCGACGCGCGTCGGAGTCGTCTCGGTTCTGGGTGGCGGACACTCCTCAAGCCTACCGGCGGTCCCGGCCGGGGCCATGCGCGGCGGATGCTGCGGTGCCTCTGACGTCGGATGCCGCGCCGGGAACCGTTCAGGCCCGGAACAGGGCTGCCGTGTCGGCATCCTCGGCGGGCGCGAGGGTCTCGACCGGTTTCGGGCCTGCAAGCAGCATCGCGACCAGCCCCACCACGATGCCGGCGAGCAGGCCGGCCAGCGCCGAGACCAGCACGTTCGCGATCAGCTGCCCCGCGTACGTGCCGAGGTCGGAGTGCAGCAGGAAGCTCTGCGCGACGCCGCGCACGATGTTGCCGGCGACGAAGGCGAGGATCGTGGTCCACAGGCCGCGGCCGAAGGCGCGCCAGCGCCCCGGGTGCGGATGCCTCCGCGCTGCCGCGCGCAGCTGCACCCACGCGGTGAGCAGCATGACGGCGACGCCCGCCAGGTCGATCAGCCAGACCGCGACCGTGGTCTCGCCGAGCGGCCACAGCCGCAGCGGCGGCCACAGCGCGGGCAGACCCGCGGCCGGCGGGAACAGCAGCGCCGAGACCCAGGTGGCCGCCCAGCCGGACACGTGCCAGATACCGGCGAGCACTGCCAGCACGAGCAGCGAGACCAGCACGACCCACGAGACCCGGTCGATTCGGGGGTGGGACTGAGTGTCGGGCTCCGCTGCCATGGTGCACACGCTACCGTGCGAGGAGGCGATGAGGCCGGAAGGAGACACGGGATGCGGAATCCGAGTCGGTGGGCACTGGCCGGGGCCCTCGTGCTCCTGATCGCGGGCGGTGCCGTCGCGGCGTCGCTCCGGGTCGCGCCGGAGGCGTCGACGCGGTTCATCGCGGACTCCGACGGCCGCAGCATCGTGCAGCACGGGTTCAACACGGCATCCAGTGCGAAGAGCACGCCCGACGGACTCCCGCTGTTCACCGAGGACGACCTGGCCCGCGAGCAGGCCGACATGGGCACGAACTTCGTGCGCTTCCTCATCTCCTGGCGCGCGGTCGAGCCCGAGAAGGGCGTCATCGACCAGGGGTACCTCGACGAGGTCGAGGAGCGCGTGCAGTGGTACGCGGATCGCGGTTACGACGTCATGCTCGACATGCATCAGGACCTGTGGGGGGCGGCGATCACCCCGAGTGGCGACTGGGGCAACGGTGCTCCCGAGTGGGCCACGTTCACCGACGGCCTGCCGGTGAACACGGGTGACATGTGGGAGCTCGTGTACCTCGAGCCGGGCACGATCCGCGCCTTCGACCAGTTCTGGAACACCACGGGCGAGCATCCGGAGCTCGCCGAGCACTACGCGGATGCGTGGGGCGCGGTCGCCGAGCGCTTCGCCGGCAACGACGCGGTGGTCGCCTACGACCTGATGAACGAGCCCTATGGCGGCACGCTGCAGGGCGTGGCGTTCGAGTCCGGGCCGCTGACGCAGCTGTACCAGCGCACCACGGATGCCATCCGCGAGGCCGATCCTGACACCTGGGTGTGCGTCGAGCCGCAGGCGTTCGGGTTCAACTGGGGCCTGCCCAGCGCGCTCGGCGCGATCGACGACCCGCGCGAGGGCGACCCGCGCGTGGCGTTCTGCCCCCACCTCTATCCGCTGCCGATGGACCTCGGCGACGGCTTCGCCGGCGACTCGAAGGGGCTCGTGCAGGGGACGGTCGCGCAGTGGCGGTCCAACGTGCTGCGCACCGCCGAGGTGCTCGGCCAGGGCCGCGGAGCCGTGCCGGTGATCCTCGGCGAGTTCGGCCTGGACACCACCCGCGACGGCGCGGGGGAGTACGTGAAGCTCGTGTATGAGACGGCGGATGCCGCGGGCATGGGCGTCGTGTACTGGTCCCGCGACGATGGCAGCTGGGGCCCGTACGAGTCCGACGGCACGCCTCGCAATCTGGTCGGCTGGCTGGACCGCCCCTACCCGCGGGAGGTCGACGGCCTGGTGTCGTGGACCTCGTCGGCGGACGGGATGAGATTCGAGGTGCGCGACGGCGGAGCGGCGGTCGTGTACCTGCCGCCGACGTCATTCACCTCGCAGCCGAAGGTGTCCGGCGCCGAGGTGCGCTCGTGGGATCCGGCATCCGGTCTGCTCACGCTCGACGTCACAGGCGACGCCGAGGTGACCGTCGCGCGCTGAGCCGGTCGCGAGGGGGCGGCGAGCGAACCACTTGCCGACGAGTGCACCGGTTGTCGACGTCGCCAAGGGGTTCAGTCGTCGCCAACCGGTTCAGTCGTCGGGAACCGGTGCACTCACGAAGGATCGAGCGCTCACGCGCCGGTCGCGAGCAGCACCAGCAGCGTCGCGTTGAGCGCGATCAGCAGAACCGCGCACACGATGCCGAGCACGGTGGTCCTGCGGCGGTTCACGTACTCGCCGAGGATGCTGCGCTTCGCGGTGAGCGCGACCAGCGGGATGAGTGCGAACGGGATGCCGAACGAGAGCGCGACCTGGCTGAGCACCAGGGCGAGGGTCGGGTCGACGCCCAGTCCGAGGATCAGCAGGGCGGGGATCAGCGTGATCAGGCGGCGGGCCAGCAGCGGCAGGCGCACCCGCAGCAGGCCGTGCATGATCTCGGCGCCGGCGTAGGCGCCGACCGATGTCGACGCGAGACCGGAGGCGAGCAGCCCGACCGCGAACAGTGTCGCGATGACCGGGCCGAGGCTCTCGGCGAGCGCCGCGTACGCACCCTCGAGCGAGTCGGTTCCGGCGACGCCGGCGAGGGTGGCAGCGGCGAGCAGCAGGATCGCGAGGTTGACGGTGCCGGCGATCACCATCGCGATGCTCACATCCCAGCGTGTCGCGGTGAGCAGGCGGGGGATGCCGGGGGCATCCGAGTCCGCACGCCCGAACCTGTCCCGTGCCAGTGCGGAGTGCGCGTAGATCGCGTGCGGCATGATCGTCGCGCCGAGGATGGATGCCGCGAGCAGCACCGATCCGGCATCCGTGAATCGCGGGACGAGACCCGACAGGATGCCGGTGGGTGAGGGCGGCGCGAGGAACAGGCCGGCCATGAATCCGATGGTGATCACGGCCATCAGACCGATGATGACGAACTCGAAGTGTCGGGGCCCGCGGCGGGCCTGCACGGCGAGGAGCACCATCGAGACGGCGCCGGTGATGATGCCGCCGAGCAGCAGCGGGACGTCGAACAGCAGCTGCAGGGCGACGGCGCCGCCGATGACCTCGGCGATGTCGGTGGCCATCGCCACCAGTTCCGCCTGCAGCCAGTACGCGCGGCGGGCCCAGGGCCGCTTCATCCGATGCCCCAGGATTTCGGGCAGGCTGCGCCCGGTGACGACGCCGAGCTTGGCGGAGAGGTACTGGATGAGCCAGGCCATCACGTTCGCGACGACGACGACCCAGACCAGCAGATACCCGTACCGCGCGCCGGCGGTCATGTTGCTGGCGACGTTGCCGGGGTCCAGATACGCCACGCCGGCGACGAGGGCGGGACCGAGCAGCCACGCCCCACTCGTTCGGGTCGCAAGATTTTTAGGCACGCCTAAATATTAGCCACAGACCGGCGGCGGTAGCGTGGGAACGTGAGCGACGAGTCGACCGGATCAGTGACCCAGCCCGGCTACGGCGTCGGTCCCTGGCAGGGAGAGTGGCCGGAGGGCGAGCAGTACGATCCCGAGCTGCTCGAGCTGGGCGACACCCGCAACGTGATCGACCGCTACCGGTACTGGACGATGGAGGCGATCGTCGCCGATCTCGACACGCAGCGGCATCCGTTCCATGTCGCCATCGAGAACTGGCAGCACGACATGAACATCGGGTCGATCGTGCGCAGCGCCAACGCGTTCCTCGCCGACACCGTGCACATCATCGGGCGCCGCCGGTGGAACCGGCGCGGCGCGATGGTCACTGACAGGTACCAGCACGTCGTGCATCACGCGGACGTCGCGGCCTTTGCGGAATGGGCGGCGGATGCCGGCATCCCGATCATCGCCGTCGACAATGTCGGCGAGGCCGTGCCGGTGGACCGTGCCGATCTGCCGGAGCGGTGCGTGCTGCTGTTCGGTCAGGAGGGGCCAGGGCTGTCGGAGGAGGCGCTCGCCGCGGCGTCCGGTCACATCGAGATCACCCAGTACGGCTCGACGCGCTCGATCAACGCCAGCGCGGCCGCGGCCGTCGTCATGTACGAGTGGTGCCGGCGCCACGCGTGAGCCGGGCTGTCAGCCCATTCGCGCGGTGACGCGCATCACCCGCCGGGGTGATGCGCCCTCTCGCGAGCGCATGCCAGCATGGGGGCATGCCGCGCGCGTCCCTCCGGCTCGACCTGCTCGTCCCCGGGCTGCTCACGCTGATCCTGCTGCCGGCGTCGCTGGTGGCGCTGGCCCAGCAGCCGACCGCGCTCGACCTGCCGTTTGCGCTCGCCGCGGGTGCCCTGTTCATCGCCCTGCATGTCGTGTCGTTCTTCGCATCGCGGCATCCGATCGGGGCGTTCGTCGCGGCCAGCCTGATCATGCTGCTGCTCGCGATCTTCCCCGTCGCGGTCGGGGTGACGACGGCGCTGTACCCATCGGCGCTCGCGTACCTGGTCTGCGTGCATCAGGTGGCCGTCCGCAGCGAGCGGCGGTACGCGCTGCTCGCGATCGCCGTCGCCGTCGTCGGCTCGGCGTTCGTGGCGGTGACGGCCCCCGAGCTGATCGATCCGATCTGGAAGCTCGGTGCCTTTCTCGGGCTCGTCGCCGCGAACGCGGCGGCCTGGGCGTTCGGACTGCTGCAGCGGCTGCGCCGAGCGCAGGCCGCGGCGCAGGAGGAGGCACGGGTGCGCGAAGCGCTCGCCGACGAGCGGACTCGGATCAGCGTCGAGCTGCACGACGTCGTCGCGCACTCGCTGACGGTCATGATCGCGCAGGCCGAGGTCGCCAGAGGCTTCCTGCGCGAGCAGCCCGAGGTGAGCGAGAGCGCCCTCGACGTGGTGCTCGAGAGCGGTCGCGACGCGCTGCGCGGCATGCGCGGGATCGTGAGGGATGACGCGCCGCTGCAGCCCGCCGAGGGGCTCGACGCGCTCGACGACATCATCGCGGGCGCTCGCAGCCCCGAGACCCGGATCGACTTCGGCGAGCACGGCGCGCGCCGTGCTCTCTCCGCCCCGGTCCAGCTGGCGCTGCTGCCGGTCGTGCGCGAAGGACTGACCAACGCGATCCGGCACACGGCTCCGCCGCGTGCCGTGCGGGTGCAGCTCGACTGGGGATCGGAGCTGAGGGTCGCGATCGACGACGACGGCGGGTCCGGAGCATCAGGAGCGGGGCTCGGGACAGGAACAGGGCTCGCCGGTCTCGCCGAGCGCGTGCGCCTGGTCGGCGGCACGCTCGAGTCGGGACGGACCGAGGGCGGCTGGCGGCTGCGCGCCGTGCTGCCCGTGGAGGAGGACGGATGACGGTGCGGGTGCTGCTCGCCGACGACCAGGAGCTGCTGCGCGAGGCGCTCGCGCTGATGCTCGCCCGCGACGACCGGATCGAGATCGCCGGGTCGGTCGGCTCCGGCGACGAGGCGATCTCGTTCGTGCGCGCACGCGCCGTCGACGTCGTGCTGATGGATGTGCGGATGCCGGGGACCGACGGCATCGCCGCGACGGCCGAGGTCCGCCGCATCCGGCCCGACACCCGTGTGCTGGTGCTGACGACGTTCGATCTGGACGAGTACGTGTTCGGCGCGATCCGCGCCGGTGCGAGCGGCTTCCTCACAAAGGACGCCACCCCGCAGGCCGTCGCCGATGCGGTGGTCGCCGTCGCCGAGGGCGAGGCGGCGATGGGGGATGCCGCGATCGCGGCCATGGTGGGGTTCGTGCGCGAGGGCGTGGCCACCGGAGGCGCGGAGGAGGCGCTTGCCGCGCTGAGCCCGCGTGAGCAGGATGTGCTGCGGCTGCTGGCGTCGGGCGCAGGCAACGATGTGATCGCGCAGCGGCTCTTCGTGTCGCCGAACACGGTGAAGACGCATGTGAAGGCGGTGCTCGCCAAGCTCGGTCTGCCCGATCGGCTGCACGTCGTGATCTGGGCCTACGAGAACGGCATCCTGCGGCCGGGAAGTCACCCGCGCGGGTGACGATGATCGCTCCGGCGGGCGACGCGGGCGGATGCCCCGGGTTTCTACCGTCGGGGTATGGATATTCGGACGAGAACGACACTGCCCCTGCTGGCAGCCTTCTGCGCCGCCGTGATCGCGGCCATCTCGATGCTCCGGCTGACCGTTCCGGTGTTCGCCGGCTGGTACGGCGAACTGCCGCAGAGTCTGCTCGACCGGGTCGTGGACCCGTTCGCAGCGGGGCTGGTCGGTCTGCTGACGGGCGTGGTCGGCGTCGTGGTGTCGCTGGCGCTGTTCGCCCGGACGCGCGGACGCGAGACATCCGGGCCGACCGGCGTCATCGCCGTGGCCGTGACGGTCGTCGCGCTGCTGCTCGCGCCCGGCAACGCCATCCCGGTCGCCGGCTACTCCTTCGCCATGACGGCGATGTGCCTGGTCATCGCGGGCTCGGTGCTTCTGGCGATCAGGCGACCGCTCGTCGGCCTTCCCGTGGCGGCAGCGATCGCCGGGATCTTCGTGTTCGCGACGATCCGCCTGGGTGGGGAGCCGCTGCTGCCGGACGTGCTCGCGAGCCTGGTGGAGCAGGTGCCGCAGATCGCGGTCACCGCCGCCTACCTGGTGCTCGCCGCCTGCATCGTGCTGAGCGCGATCGGCGACGGGAGCGCCGGTCCCGCCGGCCGTGGAGCGGTCGCCAGGTGGGTGCTGGCCCATCGCGTGGCGATCACGGTGGTCGCCGCATCCTGCGCCGTGCCGTACGCGTTCGTGCGGGCGACGTGGCTCACTCCGTGGCCGCTGTTCGGCCCCGGTGCAGATGTGCTCCGGGCCACGCCGGACGTGATGGTCATCGGACTCTCGCTCGGGTTCGGGATGCTGATGGCCGGGGTGCTCACCCTCGGTCTGGTGCTTCCGTTCGGTGAGCGGTTCCCGCGCTGGTTCGCGTGGATCGGCGGTCGGGTCGTGCCGGTCGGCCTGCCGGTGATCGCGGCGATGATCGTGGCCGTGCTGTTCATCGCGGGCGGAGCCGAGTTCCTGACCTCGGTGCTGGAAGGGCGCTATGCGCCCGTCGGCGCCGGCGCGCAGATCGAGTTCTTCGTGGTGTTCCCGTTCTGGCTGTGGGGTCCGGCGCTGGGCCTGGCGGCCTGGGGGTACGCGATGCACCGCGCGGATGCGCGGATCGTGGCCGCCGAGAAGGCCTCGGATGATGCGCTCCCGTCGCGTGCGCTCCACGAGCTCGAGCTGCGGGAGAGCCGCGACGCGTGAGCGGTCGCGTCAGACGGGCATCCGCATCCAGGCATCCGTCCTGACGCGCCAGCCGAGCGTTCCGAGGCGCGCGAGCAGGTAGACGCCGAAGAAGGCGATGGCGAGCCAGACCAGGCCGGCGGTGCCGGAGACGCCGGTCGCGGCGATGATCCAGAGCGTGGGCAGGAAGGGCACCAGGTTGAGGGCGCCGACGATCGCGAGGTACTTCGCATCGTCGGCGCCCATCAGCACGCCGTCGAGCACGAACACCACGCCTGCGATCGGCTGGGCGATCGCGAGCACGATGAGGGCGGGCTGGATGAGGGCGGCGACGGTGGGGTCGCCGGTGAACAGCAGGCCGAGCACACCGGAGAGAGCGGCGACGATCGCGCCGACGATCACGCCGAACCAGGCGCCCCACGCGACGGTGCGGCGCAGCACGTGGTGCACCTCGGCCTCGTCCCCGGCGCCGAGGGACTTGCCGATCAGCGCTTGCGCGGCGATCGCCAGTGCGTCGAGGGCGAAGGCGGCGGTGGAGAACATGGTGAACACGATCTGCCAGCCGGCGAGCTCATCCGTGCCGATGCCGGTGGCGACGCCCACGGTCGCGAGCAGCGCGACGCGAAGGCTGACCGTGCGCAGGAACAGCCAGCCTCCGGAGCGGGCCGTGCCGCGGATGCCGTCGCGCTGCGCGCGCAGCGAGGCGCCGTGCCGGCGGGCGAGGCGCTGAACGACGAAGGCGTAGGCGCCGACCATGCCCCACTGGGCGAGCACGGTGCCGAAGGCGGAGCCGGCGATGCCCCAGTGCAGGCCGTAGATGAACAGCCAGTTCAGCAGGGCGTTCGCGGCGAAGCCGAGTCCGGCGATCCAGAGCGGGGTGACCGTGTTCTGCATGCCGCGCAGCAGGCCGGTGGCGGCGAAGACGATGAGCATGGCCGGCAGGCCCCACATCGAGATCGAGAGGTAGATGCGCGCCTCGGATGCCACGGCCTCGGATGCTCCGAACAGGGACACCAGCCAGGGCGACGCGAGCGCGCCGACGACGGCGAGGACCGCGCCGAGCCCGAGCGCGAGCCACATGCCGTCGATGCCGGCCGAGACCGCATCGCCCGGCTTGCCTGCACCGAAGCGGCGGGCGACGGCGGGGGTGGTGGAGTAGGCGAGGAACACCATCAGGCCCACGATGGTCTGCAGCACGGCACTGGCGATGCCGAGCCCTGCGAGGGGGACGGTGCCGAGGTGCCCGACCAGCGCCGCGTCGACGATGAGGAACAGCGGTTCGGCGACGAGGGCCCCGAGCGCGGGGACGGCGAGCCGCAGGATCTCGCGGTTCAGGGGCGGGTTCGGCACGCGTTCGATCATCCCACGCCCCTTCGTGGAGGTCTGCTCGTGCAGGCATCGGGAAGCCCGACGATGCCGGAATGCGCCCTGCCCGTGGCACGTTGCATCAGACATGGAGATCGCCGCATCCGACCGCCTCGCCGCCGCCACCCACATGGGCGCGGTCACCCTTCTTGTCGGCGACCTCGAGGGGATGACGCGGTACTACCGGGACGTCGTCACGCTGCACGTGCTCTCGGCCGAGGGCGACACCGTGACGCTCGGGCGGGCAGGGGTGCCGATCGTCGTGCTGCGGCATGAGCCGGGGCTGCGGCACGCGGCATCCGGTTCCGCAGGGCTGTACCACACGGCCATCCTGTTCGAATCGCAGGCGGCGCTCGCCGCCGCGCTGTACTCCGTGGCCCGGCACGCGCCCGGCACATTCACCGGCAGCGCGG
The DNA here is from genome assembly GCF_042799915.1 of Microbacterium sp. NPDC057659. Classification (NCBI taxonomy): domain Bacteria; kingdom Bacillati; phylum Actinomycetota; class Actinomycetes; order Micrococcales; family Microbacteriaceae; genus Microbacterium; species Microbacterium sp. NPDC057659. The sequence continues at coordinate 881,335 of NZ_JBHVHU010000002.1, forward strand.
ATCACCTGGTAAGCCAGGCCTTCTACTTCACCGATCCGGAGGGCAACGGCGTCGAGCTGTACTGGGATCGCGCACGCTCCGAGTGGTCGTGGACGCACGGGCAGGTCGAGATGGCGACGCTGTACCTCGACCCGAACGCCTACCTCGGCGAGCACCTCACCGAGGCCGTCATCGACGGGTCGACGGCTCAGGATGCGGCATCCGTCGGTCACGTGCACCTGTCGGTGGGGGACGTCGCGACCGCACGCAGCTTCTACGTCGACGCACTGGGCTTCGACGCCACCGCGTCGCTCGGCACGAGCGCGCTGTTCGTCAGCGCAGGCGGGTACCACCACCACATGGCGATGAACGTGTGGGAGTCGCGCGGCGCCGGACCACGGATGCCGGCACTCGGACTGGGCCGGGTCGACCTGACGCTGCCCGACGCCGACGCGCTGGAGGCGCTGACCGAGCGACTGCGCGACCACGGCTTCGCTGTGCGTGACGACGGCCGCACGGTGAGCTTCGACGATCCGTGGAGCAACCTGCTGCAGGCATCCGTCGGCTGACCGCGCGGGGGAGGGCGACGCGGGAATGCATCGATTGCCGTCGACTGAGCCAGTTGCCGTCGACTGCACCCCTTATCGACGTCGATAAGGGGTGCAGTCGAGGCGAACCGGTTCGCTCGCCGACGTAGGCTGGCGGTATCGGAGGTGCACGATGACGGAGCCGAAGGATGAAGCGGATGCTGCGGCATCCGGCGCCCGTGGATCTGCGCTGAACGCGCAGAACATGGCCGAGCAGGTCGAGACGGCCATCCAGGTCGCGATGCGGCAGGGTGCGTTCGACAACCTGCCCGGAGCCGGCAAGCCCATCGAAGGACTCGGTACGCACCACGACCCGGACTGGTGGATCCGCCGCAAGATCGAGACCGAGAACCTCACCGGGCTCGGCCCGCCCGCGATCCTGCTGCGCTCCGAGGACCGCGAGATGCAGGCGACCCTCGACGGTTTCCGCCGCGAGGAGGACGTGCGCGCGCACCTCGAGGACTTCAACAGGCGCGTGATCGAGGCGCGGCGGCAGCTCATGGGAGGGCCGCCGGTGGTGACGAAGACGCGGGACGTGGATGCAGAGGTCGTGCGCTGGCGGGAGCGGCGGGCTCGCTGAGTCGCGTGAACATCCCCACCCCGTACCTGCCGGCCCCCGGCGCCGCCAGTACGAGCGCGCTCAGCAGCACCATCACCGGGTACTGGTCGACGAGCTGGTCCGAGCCCCAGTAGAGCATCAGCGTCGCGATCGATGCGAGCGCGGCGAGCCGGGTGAACAGCCCGGCGATCAGCGCGATGCCCAGCAGCACCTCCAGCGCGGGGATGACGAAGCCGAACAGCACCGGGATCGTCTGCATCCCGGCATCGAGCGGGGCGAACCACCACGGCGTGCGCGGATTCCGCGCGGCGCCGTCGGCGACGAGCAGGATGTCGGATGCCCCGAATCCGGCACGGTACTTCTCGATGCCCTCGAGCAGCCACAGCACGCCCACCGCGACCCTGGCCGCACCGCCGAGCACCGGCCCGGCCAGGGCCGCGACGCGGATCATGACAGCTTCGCCGCCCCGAACACGGCCTTCGCCTTGTCGCAGTGGATCACGACGTACGAGTACTTCGACACGTCCACGCCGTCGACCATGAAGGTCTGAGACGCCTTGTCGAAGGCCACTGCGTCGACCAGCTTCCCCTCGCCGACGGCCGCCTCATCGGTGCCGTTCGTCAGATAGACGTGCAGGTCGGGTCCCTCGTCCGACGAGAAGCCGGAGAGCACGACCTTGCCGTCCTCCACGGCGACCATGCCCTGCACGGTCTTGCCGTTCAGTCCCTCGAACTCTCCCGAGACCTTCGCCATCATCATGTCGTCGGGCGAAGACGAGGGTGCCATGCTCTCCTCGCTCATCGGCTTGCTGTCCTTCTCGGCCGTCCCCGTCGAGCTGCAGCCGGCCAGGGTGAGTCCGAGAGCGAGCAGAGCGGTCGCGATCACAGGGGTCCTGCGCATGGTGTTCTCCTTCCGCCGAGCGGCGGGATGCCGCATCCGAAGCGTGGGAACGACGTTAGGAACCGAGCGGAGGCCGCAGGGCGGAGCTTTCAGAACCGTAAGGACCCTCGGCCCGCGCCGACCACGCGATTAGCGTTGTCGGCATGGAGAACCCGAACCGCGTCGTGGTCGTCGAGGACGACCCGACGGTCAGGGGTGCCGTGCACGACTACCTGGGCCGGCACGGCTACGACGTCGACGCCTACGGCGACGGAGTCTCCGCACGTGACGCGCTGCGAGAGCGCACCCCCGACCTGGTCATCGTCGATCGGATGCTCCCCGGGATCAGCGGCGACGAGCTGTGCCGCGACATCCGGTCGCGCAGCGACGTGCCGATCATGATTCTCACCGCGCTCGGCGACGTCGAGCAGCGCATCGAGGGTCTCGAATCGGGGGCGGACGACTACGTGTCCAAGCCGTTCGCGCTGCGCGAGCTGGTGCTGCGGGCCGACGCTCTGGTGCGGCGCACGAAGGCTGCGCCGGCGCAGGCGGCCTTCGCCGCCGGTGACTTCGAGATCGACGCGGCCCGGCGCCGCGCCCGGGTGCGCGGCACGGAGATCGCGCTGACCGGACGCGAGTACGAGCTGCTGGTCTTCCTGGTCGGCAACCCCGACCGCACGCTGCCGCGGGAGGAGATTCTGCGCGAGGTGTGGGGGTGGACAGTGGGCGACGCCTCCACGGTCACCGTGCACGTGCGGCGTCTGCGCGAGAAGATCGAGCACGATCCGCGTGAGCCCCGCTACCTGCGCACCGAATGGGGCGCCGGGTACCGCTTCTCCGTCAGCGGGAGCGCGGACTGATGGCGGGGATGATGCCGCTCGGCGCCACCGATGTGCTGCTCATCGCGGGCACGAGTCTGGTGTGCACCGCGGTCGTCTCGTCGCTCGGTCTGCTCGCCCTGCGGGCGACGCGACGCGCCACTGTATTGGTGCAATTGCTGGTGCTGGCGTCCGTCGCGGCCCTGTCGATGACGCTGTCGGTGCTGGCGATCTCGCTCGAGATGTACATCTCACCGCACGACCTCAGCGTGCTGGTGTGGGTGATCGGCATCTCGCTGCTGTTCAGCCTCGTCGCGGCCTGGGTGGTGGCGCGGCTCATGCGCAGGAGGCTGTCCAGACTCGCCGCGGCGGTCCGGAGCGTGGGGGAGGGGGATGTCGTCGCCGCCGATCAGCAGGGGATGCGGGAGTTCACCGAGCTCTCCGCAGAGCTTGCGGATGTCTCGGCACGACTGCACGACGCGCGCTCGGAGCTCGAACAGCTCGACTCCGCGCGTCGTCGCTTCTTCGCGTGGATCTCGCACGACCTGCGGACGCCGCTGACCGCGGTGCGCGCGCTGTCCGAGGCCATCGAGGACGGCGCCTCGTCGCATCCCGAGCGCTACGCCGGCGAGGTGCGTGCGCAGGTCGAGACGATGAGTCGGATGGTGGACGACCTGTTCGAGCTCTCCAAGCTGACCTCGGGAGCGGTGCAGCTGCGCACCGAGCAGGTCGAACTGCTCGACATCGTCTCGGATGCCGTCGCCGACGTGCGCGCGGCCACAGAGGCGCACGATGTGCGCATCGTGCAGCGCGGAGTCGAGGGGCACGTGCTCTGGGCCGATCCGCACCAGCTCGGGCGGATCATCGTCAACCTGCTCACCAACGCGATCCGGCATGCGCCCGCCGGCAGCGAGGTGCTCATCACCGCCACCGAGATCGATGGGGAGCGCCTCGTGCTCGGCATCCTCGACCATGGCTCGGGCGTCGCCGTGGAGGACCTGGACCGCATGTTCGAGGTCGGCTGGCGCGAGGACCCTGCGCGGGCCGCGGGCCCCGCCGACCCCGTGGCATCCGGAGCCGGTCTCGGGCTCGCGATCGCGCGCGGTCTCGCCCGCGCACACGGCGGCGACGTCTACGCCGAGCGCACGGGCGACGGCTTCCGCATGAACGTCCTCATGCCCGTGGACGGCGCTGCGGACTGAGCCGGCGGCGGTCTACCAGGCCACAGCCCCGTCCACGTCGATGAACGTGCCGGACGGTGCGGCATCGTCGAGAGTCGCCGCGCGGGCGATCACCTCCGCGGCGTCCTCCGGCGTGGTGGGAGCCTGCTCCCTGTTCCCCGGCGCGAGATCGGTCTGCACCCAGCCCGGGCACACCGACGTGACCTTGATCGGTGTGCCGGCGAGAGCCTTGGCCAGCACGATGGTGATCGCGTTCAGCGCGGCCTTCGAAGACTGATACGCCGGTACGACCATCCCGTGCCACGGCGATTCCGGGTCGGTCTGATGCGCGAGTGAGCCCACCGTGCTCGAGACGTTGACGATCCGCCCGGCGGGGCTCCTGCGGATCAGCGGAAGGAACGCCTCGACGACGGCGACGGGCCCCAGCACGTTCGTCGCGTAGGTCTGCCGGAACATCGCCAGGTCGATCACCTCCGCCTGCTCACCGCTTGCGGCCTCCGGCAGGATGCCGGCGTTGTTGACGAGGACGTCCAGGTGCCCGAAACGATCCTCGATCTCGGATGCCGCGGCACGCACCGTGGCCGCGTCGGTGACATCGATCACGACGCCGCTTGCGGAGAGTCCCTCGGCGGACAGTCGCCCGGCCGCGTCTGCGGCAGCGTCGGGTCGGCGGGCGGCGATGATCACGTGCGCTCCGTCCTGCGCGAGTCGTCGGGCCGCGGCGAGGCCGAGGCCCCTGTTGGCGCCGGTCACCAGTGCGATCTTCATGGTCGTGCTTCCTCTCACCGCGTTCGCGTCCGCACGGGTGTGCGGCTGCCGAGGACAAGCACACCAACGGCGCGCGACGGACGCTGGCGGGAAACGGACCGGGCAGCCGTGCGGCGTCCGATTAGGCTGACGCCGTGACTCCTGAAGCCGCTGACCGCGCCGGCATCGTGACCCGCGCCCGCCGCGCAGCCACCGGCTGGCTCGCGCACGTGCCCTGGCCGGTGTCCGTCGTCGTGAGCGTCGCGGCGATCGCGCTCGGAGTCGTGCTGGTCATCCGCCCGACGACCTCGCTCGGCGTGCTGGCGATCCTCATCGGCGCCGGTCTCGTCGTCGCCGGTGTGCTCGAATTCGTGCTCCCCGGCATCCGCCGGCCCTCGCTGCGGATGCTGCTGGCGATCGCCCTGGCCATCGCGGGTGTCGTCGTGCTGATCCTGCCTGGTCTGACGGTGCGTGGCCTCGCGCTGGTCGTCGGCATCGCGATGATCGCACGCGGCGCGATCGGGATCGTGCAGGCGCTCGTCGAGCGCGACCTCACCATCGACCGCCGCGTCTCCGAGGTGCTGCTCGGCGCCGCGGCCGTCGCCCTCGGCGTACTGGCGCTGGTCTGGCCGGACATCACACTGCTCGTGGTCGCCGTCGTGTTCGGCGCGACGCTGGTGCTGATCGGCGCGGGCACGCTCATCGCGCTGTGGCGGAAGCACCGCGCCGCGGCATTCGGGGAAACGGCACGCGGCGAGCCGGCATCCGACGATTCGGCATCCGACGAACCGCGCGGCGACACGGTCGCGCGCCGCTGGATGCGCACGATCGGCGCGGTGTGCGCGGTCGCGCTCGCCGCCGGCGCCCTCGTCGCCAGCGTCACGCTGCGCGAGGGCAGCCCGGTCGTCGACGAGTTCTACGCCGCGCCGCGCACGGTGCCGTCCGAGCCGGGGAAGCTGATCCGCGCGGAGGCGTTCACGCGCGGCATCCCCGACGGCGCCGTGGCCTGGCGCATCCTCTACACGACCACCCACGGCGACGGGTCGGCCGCGGTCGCGAGCGGCATCGTCGTCGCGCCCGACGACAGCGAGGCGCATCCGGTCATCGCCTGGCACCACGGCACCACCGGCTTCGACGAGTCCTGCGCGCCGTCGCTGGCCACCGACCCGTTCGGCTCCGGCGCGATGTTCGTGCTGCCCGATGTGATCGCGCGCGGCTGGACGATGGTCGCCACCGACTACATCGGTCTCGGAACCCAGGGTCCGCACCCCTATCTGATCGGCAAGGACAGCGCCCGCGCCGAACTCGACGCGGTACGCGCGGCGCGCGACCTGGACGGGACGAGGCTGACGAAGCAGACCGTCGCGTGGGGGCACTCGCAGGGCGGCGGCGCCGCTCTGTGGACCGGCGCGGTCGACGCGGACTACGCGCCGGACGTGCCGCTCGACGGCGTGGTGGCGCTCGCCCCCGCGAGCGACCTCAGCGCCCTCGTGGCGCACCTCCCCGACGTCGCCGGCGGCAGCGTGTTCGCCTCGTTCGTGATGAGCGGGTACAGCGGCGTCTACCCTGATGTCACGTTCGGCGAGTACATCCGCCCCGGGGCAGAGGTCACCGTGCGGGAGATGTCGCGGCGCTGCCTCGCCGCACCCGACATGCTCGTCTCGGTGCTGTCGCTGCTCGCCCTCAGCGACGACCCCGAGATCTTCCGCAAGGACCCGGCGACGGGCCCGCTCGGCACGCGCCTGAAGCAGAACCTGCCGCCGTCGCAGTCCGCCGTGCCGGTGCTGCTGGGGCAGGGGATCGACGACGACCTCGTCGACTACGACATGCAGTCCCGCTATGCGGCCGGACTCTGCAGGGCGGGGACGTACATCGACTTCCGCGGCTATGCCGGACGCGACCACATCTCGCTCGTCGCGGCCGGCTCACCGGCGATGGACGACGTGTTCGCGTGGACCACCGATCGGTTCGACGGCAAGGAGACGACGGCCGCCTGCGCAGCGGGGTGATTGTCGCCCACCCGGCATAGGCTGGACCGCATGACTGACGCTCTGCCCTCCGGCCTCGCCCTGTCCGAGTTCAGCTCCGGCATCCGCCCCCAGGACGACCTCTACCGCCACGTCAACGGCGCGTGGCTCGACCGCACCGAGATCCCCGCCGACAAGGCGCGCTGGGGATCGTTCCACCAGCTCGCCGAGCAGGCCGAGAAGGATGTGCGCGCGATCATCGAGGAGTCGCAGGATGCCGCGCCCGGCACCCTCGCCCGCAAGGTCGGCGACCTCTACAGCAGCTTCATGGACGAGGCGCGCATCGCCGAGGTGGGGCTCGCCCCGCTCGAGGCCGTGCTGGCCGACGTCGACCGGGTCGACGGCATCCCCTCGTTCCTCGCGACCGTCGGCCGGCTCGACCGCGACGGCGTGGCCGCACTGATCGGCGCCTTCGTCGAGCCCGACCCCGGCAACCCCGAGCGCTACGTGCCGTTCCTGCTGCAGGGCGGCCTGTCGCTGCCCGACGAGAGCTACTACCGCCTGGACAGCTTCGAGGGCACGCGCGCCGCGTACCGCGCGCACCTCGAGCGCCTGCTCACCCTGGCGGGTGTCGCGGATGCCGCATCCGTCGCCGACCGCGCCTTCGCCCTCGAGCACGAGATCGCCGCCCACCACTGGGACAACGTCGAGTCCCGTGACGCGGTGAAGACCTACAACCTCAAGACGTGGGACGAACTGCAGCAGCTCGTCGGCGTCGACCTCGCGCCGTGGCGCGATGCCGTCGCTGTCGCGCACCCCACCGCGTTCGCCGAGGTCGTCGCCTACCAGCCGAGCTTCTTCGAGGGCCTCGGTTCGCTGCTCGTCGAGGACCGCATCGACGACTGGAAGGCGTGGCTGACCGCCAAGGTCGTGCACGGCCTGGCCTCGTACCTCACCGACGACCTCGTGCAGGAGAACTTCTCGTTCTACGGCACCGAGCTCTCCGGCGTGCCCACCATCCGTGAGCGCTGGAAGCGCGGTGTCTCGCTCGTCGAGGGCTCGCTCGGCGACGCCGTCGGCAAGATCTACGTCGAGCGGCACTTCCCGCCGGCGGCGAAGGCCGCGATGGACACGCTGGTCGCCAACCTCATCGAGGCCTACCGGCAGAGCATCACCGAGCTCGAGTGGATGAGCCCCGAGACCCGGCAGCGCGCCCTGCAGAAGCTCGACACGTTCCGCCCGAAGATCGGCCACCCTGTCACCTGGCGCGACTACGACGGCGTCGAGATCGACGCGGCCGACCTGATCGGCAACGTGCGCAACGCGACCCACTTCGAGCACGACCGGCAGATCGGCAAGGTCGGCCAGCCGATCGATCGCGACGAGTGGTTCATGTCGCCGCAGACGGTGAACGCCTACTACAACCCGCTCATGAACGAGATCGTGTTCCCCGCGGCCATCCTGCAGTATCCGTTCTTCGACGCCGAGCGCGACGCGGCCGCCAACTACGGCGGCATCGGCGCCGTGATCGGGCACGAGATCGGGCACGGCTTCGACGACCAGGGCAGCCGCTACGACCACGAGGGTCGCCTGTCGGACTGGTGGACCGACGAGGACCGCGCCGCCTTCGAGGAGCGCACCAAAGCGCTGATCGCGCAGTACGACGCCCTCGTTCCGGTCGGTCTGAGCGAAGAGAACAAGGTCAACGGGGCGCTCACCATCGGTGAGAACATCGGCGACCTGGGCGGCCTCGGGATCGCGCTCAAGGCGTACGAGATCGCCGGGGACTCCGGTGAGATCGACGGCTACACGGGCGTGCAGCGCCTGCTGCTGAGCTGGGCTCAGGTCTGGCAGCAGAAGAGCCGCGACGCCGAGACCATCCGCCTGCTGACCATCGACCCGCACTCGCCGAACGAGTTCCGATGCAACCAGATCGTCAGCAACATCGGGGCGTTCTACGACGCGTTCGATGTGACCGAGGGCGACCGTCTGTTCCTGCCGGAGGGCCAGCGCGTCACGATCTGGTGACCGTCTCGTGACCCCGTCCGCCAGCGCGGCGGGCGGGGGCTACGATAGCCGAGGAGCCTGGGGACGAACTCCTGCGCGTCGTCGCGCGGAAGCCCGGCCCTCGGCACCTGAACTCTCCTCCGCAACCCCCCTAACGTGGAAGGAATCAGCGTGGGTTCCTCCTCCGCCCCGGTCCCTGAGCCCGTCGAAGGCTCCTCCGCGACGATCCGCCGCTCATCGCGCGGCGGTGGCCGTCGAGTGCCCCGGCGCGCGGCCGCGGGTCGCCGCTCGTTCACGTCCACCCTGCGCGCTCTGGAGGAGCTCGCGGATGCCGGGGCGCAGGTCTCCGTGCACGTCGCAGACCTCGACACCTCCAAGCCCGTGCTGCGCGGCGACGACCACGTCACGATGCCGATCGCCGGTCTGGGGATCGTCCCCCTGCTGATCGAGGTCGCCGCAGGCATCGAGTCCGGCACGATCGACCCACTCGAGATCATCGACCGCGCTGACCTGGAGCTGGTGTCGTCGTCGGGTCTGTGGCGGCACCTGCGCGCACCCGCCCTTCCGATCGTCGATCTCGCGGTGCTCGCCGCGACCGTGGGCGACCCGAATGCCGTGAATGCGCTTCTGCAGCGCGTCGGTCACGAGAGGGTCCGCGCGCGGATCGCCTCGCTGAGGATGCCGCGCACCGCGCTGCTCGACCGCTACCGGGACCAGCGCGGACCGGATGATGCGCCGCAGGTCGCCGTCGGCACCACGGCCGAGCTCGCGCTGCTGTTCTCGTCGCTGGTGAACTCCGAGGTGATCGACGCGACCGTCAGCGCGCAGGTCGCGGAGTGGCTGAACCTCAACTACGACCTCAGCCTGGTCGCGGCGTCCACGGGGCTCGACCCGTTCGCGCATGACCAGGACGCACACGGCCTGCTGTTCATCAACAAGACCGGCCGCGACCGCGGCGTTCGCGTCGAGGCAGGCGTGCTCGGCGGCCCGCGCGCCGGCGTGGTCTACGCGCTCATCGTGTGCTTCGACGACCTCTCGATCAGCCACCGACTGCGCGCGCACGACGCGTTCCGCACCCTCGGCGTCGAGCTCATGGAGTACACGCACTAGGGTCGAGGGATGCTTCCCGAAGACTGGATTCCGCATCGCCGTGAGGACGGCGAGCTGATCGGATGGATCCGCGCCGAGGGCGAGGACTGGGTCGCGATCGACGTGCTCGGCCGCACCGCGGGCGAGGGCCTGGACTGGCTCGCCGCCGAGGAGGCGCTGGAGCAGGTGGGCCTGCGCTGGCTCGCCGACGCCTGGATGCTGGAGGGCGAGGGCCCGGGACCGCTGCGCGTGAAGTTCGTCGAGGTGACGCCGTCTGATGGTGTCGAGGCGGGCCGGATCGTTGTGAAGGTCGACGATTTCGGCGACATGCAGCGCCCGCCGACCGAGCGCTTCACTCTGCCCTGGCCGCTGCCCGACCGGCTGCGTCCTATGCGTCCCGGTGACCCCGACGGCCGTACGATCACGCCGTGAACCGGCCGGTTCCGAGCGGAATCGGCGGTCGGACCTGCGGGCGTGGACGGCGTCGCACCGGGTGACCAGTGCCCTCGCCCTCGCCTGCGCGTGATAGCAGGCGGAACGCCGAGTCTCCTGCGAGCTCTTCAAGAAGACCTCGTTAGCGTGGATCGAATTCAATCGGCCATCCGTCAATCGTCACGGGAGAGTGAATTCAATGTCCAGCCGAAAGAAGGCAATAACGAAGCGCCGAAAGCTCGAGGTCGATGACGTCCTCGTGGTCAAGAAGTCCAGACTGCGCACCGCGATCTCCGGAACGGTCGTCGGCAACTTCATGGAGTGGTTCGACTTCGGCATCTACGGCTATCTGGCCGTGACGCTGACGACGGTCTTCACCGCCGATGCCCCAGGCGGGCTCGGCTTGCTGCTGACCCTGTTCGGGTTCGCGATCTCCTTCCTCGTGCGTCCGCTCGGCGGTTTCGTCCTCGGCCCGCTCGGCGACAGGATCGGCCGCCAGCGCGTGCTGTTCCTGACGATGACGATGATGGCGGTCGCGACCGCGCTCATCGGTCTGCTGCCCACCTCGGCGGCCATCGGCCTGTGGGCGATCGTCCCGCTGTACGTGCTGAAGATGGTGCAGGGCTTCTCGACCGGAGGCGAGTACGCCGGTGCGACGACCTACGTCTCGGAGTTCTCGCCCGACCGCTCCCGCGGGTACTGGTCGTCCTTCCTGGATGTCGGGTCGTACGTCGGCTTCGCCGCCGGCGCGTCGACGGTCGCGATCACGACCTGGATCGTCGAGGGCATCTCCGGTCAGGGCGCGATGGTCGAGTACGGCTGGCGCATTCCGTTCCTCGTCGCGATCCCTCTGGGCGCCGTGGCGATCTGGTTCCGCCTGCGCATCCCGGAGACCCCGGCGTTCGAAGCCGAGGAGCACGACGGCCGCGCGGATGACGGCAGCGACCCGCTCGGCCGCCTGGGAATCTTCGGGATCTTCCGTCACCACTGGCGCGTGATCCTCATCGGCATCGCGCTGGTCGCCGCGACGAACACCGCCGGCTATGCGCTCACGAGCTACATGCCGACGTATCTCGAGACCGAGGTCGGCGTGTCCAACCTGATGGCCGCGGTGGCCACGGTCCCCGTGCTCATCGTGATGAGTGCCTGTCTGCCGCTGATCGGCCGACTCTCCGACCGGATCGGCCGCAAGCCGGTGTACGGCATCGCGGTCGGCTCGACCATCGTGCTGATGGTTCCCGCCTTCGCGATCATGCAGATCGGTCAGGAGTGGGCGGTCATGCTCGCGCTCGCGATGGTCGCCATCCCCGTCGCGTTCTACGTCGCGATCTCCGCATCCGCCCTGCCCGCCCTGTTCCCGACCGCATCGCGGTTCGGTGCCATGGCGATCGCCTACAACCTCGCGGTCTCGCTGTTCGGCGGCACGACGCCGCTGTTCAGCCAGGCACTCATCGACCTCACCGGCAACACGTACATGCCCGCGTTCTACATCATGTTCTTCGCGGCGCTGGGCGGCGTGGCGATGCTGTCGATGAAGGAGACCGCGAAGCGCCCGCTGCTGGGGTCGTTCCCGACCGTGGAGACGAAGGCCGAGGCCAAGGAGCTCGTCGCGGAGCAGGACACGAACGAGCTGCTCGACACCAGCACGATGCCGCTCGACATCATCGTGCCGGACACGATCGCCGGACTGACCGGCGCCGACGCGCCGACCACGATCTCGGGCGATGCGCTGTCCGAGGGAGACGCGACCGGAAAGGCGTCCGAACCGGTGTGACGCAGGCGGTGGGTGCCGGGCGGGCTGCGGCCTCGGTAGGGTCAGGGGCATGGTCAGCGTCGCCCCGAACGATCCGGCCGCAGCCCGCGGCATCTCCCGCCGGACCCAGTCCGACATCTATCGCGCCGGCATCAGCGGCATCCGTCCTTCCGTGCCCACCGGTGTCAGGGCGCTGGAGACGGCCGCCCGAGAATCGCTGAGCGCGGAGGCGTTCGCCTACATCGAGGGCGGCGCCGGTTCGGGGCGCACCGTCGCCGCGAACCGCGCCGAGTTCGACCGCTGGCAGATCTGGCCGCGTCCGCTGCGCGACGTGTCGGCGCGCGACCTGTCCGTCGAGTTCCTCGGCAGGGCGCGGCCGACGCCGCTCGTGCTCGCACCGCTCGGAGTCATGGAGATGGCGCATCCGGAGGCCGATCTCGCGGTCGCTCGTGCGGCGGCATCCGCAGGCGTGCCGTACACGCTGAGCAACCAGGCGTCGTTCCCGATGGAGCGCGTCGCGCAGGCCGCGCCGGGTGCGCCACGGATGTTCCAGTTGTACTGGTCCGCGTCGGACGCGCTGAATGCGTCGCTGATCGGCCGGGCCGAGGCATCCGGCTGCGAGGCGATCGTCGTGACGCTCGACACGCACCTGCTGGGCTGGCGCACCCGCGATCTCGACCTCGGGTACCTGCCGTTCACACGCGGGCTCGGCATCGCGCAGTACACATCCGACCCGGTGTTCCGCGAGCTGGTGAAGCAGCGGGCGGATGCCGCATCTACTGATGCCACTGGGGTCAAGATGACGGCGAAGGCCGTCGCCGCCGGTCTCACGATCGCGCGCAAGGGCGCCTCGCTGACCGGCTCGCAGAGTCTGCGCGACAACCTGCGGTCCCCGCTGCCGCGCACGGCGATCGAGACCTTCCTCGACGTCTTCTCGACGCCGGCGCTCACCTGGGACGACCTCGCCAAGCCGCGCGGATGGACCAGCCTGCCGATCATCCTCAAGGGCATCGTGCATCCCGACGATGCGGCAAGGGCGCTGGATGCCGGAGTCGACGGTGTCTGGGTCTCGAATCACGGGGGACGTCAGATCGACCACTCCGTGCCCACCCTCGCGGTGCTGCCGGAGATCGCCGAACGGGTCGGCGGCCAGGTGCCCGTGGTGTTCGACTCGGGTGTGCGCGGCGGGGCGGATGTCGCGATCGCGCTTGCACTCGGGGCATCCGTCGTCGCCCTCGGCCGGCCGTACGCCTACGGGCTGGGCATCGCGGGGGAGCAGGGCGTGCGCGAGGTGATCCGCAACGTGCTCGCCGAGCTCGACATCACGCTCGGCCTCGCCGGACTCACCTCTATCGACCAGCTCGACCGCGACGCACTGCGCGCGGTGTGACGGTGGGAGGCCGCGACTCCGGCTCGTAGGCTGGCGGCATGATCGGCACGCATCCCTCCGGTTCGCAAGTCACCGTCGGCGTCACCTTCCGCCCGCAGTCGCCGCCTGAGGAACTGCGATCGATCGTGCAGGCGGTGGATGCGGCGAGAGTCCCAGAGCTGTGGCTGTGGGAGGACTGCTTCCTCGAGGGCGGGATCGCCTCGGCGGCCGCCGCGCTGACCTGGTCGGAGCGCACGCGGGTGGGCATCGGCCTCCTCCCGGTGCCGCTGCGCAACCCGGCCCTCGCGGCGATGGAGGTCGCGACTCTGGAGCGGCTCGCGCCCGGCAGGCTCGTCGCAGGATTCGGGCACGGGGTGCAGTCCTGGATGGGGCAGGTCGGTGCGCGGAAGAGCTCGCCTCTCACGCTGATGCGCGAGTACCTGACCGCGGTGCGTGCGCTGCTCGACGGCGAGACCGTCGACGTCGAGGGGCGGTACGTGCAGCTCCGCGGTGTCGCCCTCGACTGGCCTCCCGCCTCGCCCCCTGAGATCGTGATCGGGGCGACCGGCGAGAAGTCCCTGCGCCTGGCCGGAGAGCTGGGCGACGGCGTCGTGCTCTCGGCGTCCGACGAACGGGACGAAGCCGCCGTCGTCCGCGCGGCCAAGGAGGTCGTCGACGAGGGCACAGCGCACAGCGGCCGCGCCGGCCGCCCGCGCATCATCGTCTACACCGAGCTCGACCCAGGTCTGGATGCGCTGGAAGCACGCATCACCGACCGCGTCGGTGCTCTCGCGGAGGCCGGTGCCGACAGTGTGGTGCTGCACGGCACGGCGGATGCTCCGGATCCTCGGCCCTACCTCGACGCGCTGCCCGCCTGGGCGATGCTGGACTGAGCATGAGTGTGAGGGCGCTCGGCGGCGTGCGATCCTGAGGGCATGACAGAGCCCTTCGCGCAGCATCCGGCCGACACCGAGTGGCATCGGTGGGCGCCGATCGGCGAGACCCTCGACACCAGCAGCACGCCGGGCAGCGGTCCGGCGCCCAGCATCGCCGCATTCGAGCTGCTGCCGCTGGCTGAGATGCTCGTGCCCGAGAAGCCGCGCGGAGGTGAGCTGGACCCGTCCGAATGCGGGCACTGCAAGCCGTCCGAGTACACGATCTGGCAGGACGACGACTGGCGTGTGGTCTCGGGCTTCCCCGGAGGAGTCGGGTTGCCGTTCGTCGGAGCCTTGTCACCGCGCCGGCACGCGCTTCTCGAGGATGCTCCTGTCGAACTGCTGGCCGGCCTCGGTCCGGTGATGCAGCGGCTGTCCAACGCCGTGAAGGAGATCCCCGCGGTCGCGCGCTGCCATTTCATGCGCTGGAACGACGGGTCCGCGCACCTGCACATGTGGGCCTACGCGCGCCCGCTCGGCATGATGCAGGGCCGTGGCGCGATCCTTCCGTACTGGGAGCAGTCCATGCCGGCGATGCCCGAGCAGATGCAGCAGGACCACATCCGCATCGTCGCGGAAGCACTCGCCGCCGGTGGTGGTGAGGCGTTCCCGAACCGCTGACCGTCGCCCGACGATCAGTTCGGCAGCACGAACTTCCCGGTGTCGCCCGGATTGACGGCGATCTCCCAGCGGAAGCCGTCGGGATCGGCGAAGTACCCCGAGTACCCGCCCCATTCCCGGCGCTGCGCGGGCTGCACCCGCGCGCCGAGCGCCGCGGCCTCGGCGAGCACTGCGTCCACCTCGGCCTCCGTCGCGAGGTTGTGCGCGAGCGTGATCGGCGCGACACCGGATGCCGGGGCCTCGCCGATCTCCTCGATGAAGCCGTCGACGCTCCACAGAGACAGGATCAGCCTGTCGGCGACCGGCAGCATCAGCACGTCGTCGGCCTCGAAGATCGGCGTCCAGCCCAACCCGTCGACGTAGAACGCGCGAGATGCCGCGACATCGGCGACCACGAGCGTGATGAAGCTCACTCGCTGGTCCATGTCAGCGCACCCCCTTCATGAGCGCCAGCACCGGCTTCGTGGCGGCCAGCAGCGCAAGGCCCATCACGATCGCGATCGCGCCGAGGATCGTGAAGTACGGCACCTCGTTCGAAGGGTCGTAGAACTGCGCGAGCCACCCGGCGATCGCCGTGCCGAGCGCGACCGACAGGAAGTACAGCGACACCATCTGGGTGTGGAACTTCTCGGGTGCCAGCTTGGTCGTCACCGACAGTCCAGGGGGAGAGATGAACAGCTCGGCCACGGTGAACACGAACAGGATCAGCACGATCGCGAGCAGCGGTGTGGAGTTCGGCGCACCGTTCGCCCAGGGCAGGAACAGCAGGAACGCGAGGCCCATGATCATCGCGCCCAGCGAGAACTTCACCGGTGCCGACGGCGCCTTCGCGCCCAGCTTCGTCCAGATGGCGGCGAAGGTGCCCGAGAGCAGGATCACGAAGATCGGGGCGATCGAGTTGATCCACGAGATCGGCATCGTGAAGCCGAAGACGTCACGGTTGAGTCGCTCGTCGGAGTAGATGGTCAGCACCGTGAACTGCTGCTGGTACAGCGACCAGAAGCCCACGTTCACGATGAACAGCGGGATGAAGCTGACCACCCGCGAGCGCGACTCACTGCTGATCTGCCGGGACGAGATGATGACGAAGAAGAACGCCACCGCCGACACCGCGGTGACCAGGATGACGACGCCGGCGAGGTTGTCGGCACGGATCACGCCGGTCAGCACCAGTACGACGATCAGCACGACGCCGGCGGCGGCGATGCCGATCCACATCGCGTACCGGTTCCTCGGCAGCGGGTTCGCGACGACCTTCGCCGATTCGGGAAGCTGCTTGCGCCCGAAGGAGTACTGGATGAGGCCCAGCGCCATGCCGATCGCGGCCGCGCCGAACGCCCAGTGGAAGCCGACCTTGTCCTGCAGGATGCCGGTGATCAGCGGCCCCAGGAACGCGCCGAGGTTGATGCCGAGGTAGAACAGCGAGAACCCGGCATCCCGCCGCACGTCCTGCGGTCCGTAGAGGGTGCCGACGACGGCGGTGGCGTTCGCCTTGAGCCCGCCGGAGCCGATCGCGACGAGGATCAGACCGACGCCGAGACCCCACACGTTCGGCAGCACGGCCAGCGCGATGTGACCTGCCATGATCACCCAGGCACTGAGGTACAGCACGCGCTCCGAGCCGAGCAGGCGGTCGGCCAGCCAGGCGCCGAGGATCGTCGCCAGGTAGACGGTGCCGCCGTAGGCGCCGACGATGCCGGTGGCGATGCCCTTGTCGATGCCGAGGCCGCCGTCGGCGACCGAGAAGTACATGTAGATGAGCAGGATGCCCTGCATGCCGTAGAAGCTGAACCGCTCCCACATCTCGACACCGAAGATGTGCGCGAGCTCCCAGGGCTGCCCGAAGAACCGGGTGTCCTTGTCTCCGCGCGCTCGTTCCCCCCGAACAGTGGTCATGCACTTGACGGTAGCGCTGTACGGGGAACGTGCGGTAGAGGACCGCGGATAAGATTGAGGGAGCCCGTGATCACGGGCGCTTTCCCGCATCCGACCATTGGAGCCACCGTGGCCGAACAGTCCCGTCTTGACAAGGTCATCGCCCTCGCCCGCCACCGCGGGTTCGTGTTCCAAGCGGGTGAGATCTACGGCGGTTCCCGTTCGGCATGGGACTACGGCCCCCTCGGAACCGAGCTCAAGGAGAACATCCGCCGTCAGTGGTGGCAGACGTTCGTGCGCGGCCGGGGCGACATGGTCGGCCTTGATTCGTCGATCATCCTGCCCAAGCGCGTGTGGGAGGCCTCCGGTCACGTCGCGACCTTCACCGATCCGCTGGTCGAGTGCCTGAGCTGCCACAAGCGCTTCCGCGCCGACAACCTCATCGAGGACTTCGAGGCGCGCAAGGGCCGCAAGGCCGAGAACGGCCTCGCCGACGTGCCCTGCCCGAACTGCGGCAACAAGGGTCAGTACACCGAGCCGAAGTCGTTCTCCGGTCTGGTCAAGACCTACCTCGGTGTCGTCGACGACGAGTCGGGCCTGCACTTCCTGCGCCCCGAGACCGCGCAGGGCATCTTCGTGAACTTCTCGAATGTGCTGACCGCCTCGCGCAAGAAGCCGCCGTTCGGCATCGGACAGGTCGGCAAGGCGTTCCGCAATGAGATCACGCCGGGTAACTTCATCTTCCGCACCCGCGAGTTCGAGCAGATGGAGATCGAGTACTTCGTGCCGCCGGCAGAGGCGCAGGAGTGGTTCGAGCACTGGGTCGAAGCCTGCTGGAACTGGTTCATCGATCTGGGCATCAACCCCGAGAACATCCGTCAGTTCGACGTTCCGGCCGACGACCGCGCGCACTACTCCGCCGGCACGATCGACGTCGAGTACCGCTTCGGCTTCGCGGGCAAGGAGTGGGGCGAGCTCATGGGCGTCGCCAACCGCACCGACTACGACCTGTCGTCGCACACCGAGGCATCCGGCACGTCGCTGACGTACTTCGACCAGGCATCCGGCGAGCGGTACACGCCGTACGTGATCGAGCCGTCGTTCGGCCTGACCCGCGCGATGATGGCGTTCCTCGTCGACGCGTACGTCGAGGAGGAGGTGCCGAACGCGAAGGGCGGCACCGACACCCGCACGGTGCTGAAGCTCGACCCGCGCCTCGCGCCGGTCAAGGTCGCCGTGCTGCCGCTGTCGCGCAACGAGCGCCTGTCGCCGCTGGCCCGCTCGGTCGCCGACGGCCTGCGCGGCCAGTGGACCGTCGACTTCGACGACGCCGGCGCGATCGGCCGCCGCTACCGCCGCCAGGACGAGGTCGGCACCCCGTTCTGCGTCACCGTCGACTTCGACTCGCTCGACGACGACGCCGTGACCGTGCGCGACCGCGACACCATGAGCCAGGAGCGCGTCCCGCTCGCGAACCTGCACGCGTACCTCGCGGAGCGCCTGCGCGGCGCCTGAGTCTGCGGCATCCGCCTGACGACGCCTCGGTCCGCGCGCGGGCCGGGGCGTCGTCGCGTCCCGACGTGTGTTCGAGAACAGGAGATCTCGCGGTGGCAGGACGGATGCTGTGGATGGAGCCTGTTCTGGGGCGTCGTCCTGTTCTCGGCGACGGGGCCTCGTCGCACTAGGGTTATCGGGTGACGCGAACGATCGACGAGGCGCACTCCGGGCAACCGAGGATGCTGCGCCCCGCCGTACTCACCTCGGTGCTGTCGGTGGTCGCGGCCTGGCTGCTGGTCCTCGTCGAACCGAGCGATGCCGACGGAGCATCCGTCATCCTGATGATGTTCGGCGTGCCGTCGCTGTGCGTGGCGGTGCTGTGCCTCGTCCTGATGACCGGTGCGAGAGCGAAGTCGGCGTTCAGCGGCGACCGCCGGTGGCTGTGGTGGCCGCTGTGCGTCATGCCGGTGGGTGTGCTCGGAGCTCTTCTCGTGAATGTGCTCCGCCACCCGGACTACTTCATCGGCGCTGAGTCGCCGTGGATGCTGCTGTGGCTGCCGGTCTTCGTCGGGGCGGCCATGCTGTCCGGCATCCTGGTAGCAGCCTTCTGGCTGGGGCCGATCGTCGCGCTGGTGGTCACTGTGAAGTCGATCATTCTGCGGCAGGCGGGACCGAGCGCGCTGATCGGGCCGCTGGCTTGGCTCGCCGTGGGGGCACTGGTGTTAATCGGCGGGAGGTCGGTGGCTGCCGAGGGTGTCGGCCGTTTCGCCTACGGCAACATCATCGCCGCGTTCTTCGGGCTGCCCGGAGCGTACGTGATCACCTGGATGCCCGGGCTCTGGATCGTGCGCGGGATCGTCCTCGCGCTGCTGCTGACCTTCGGCATACCGATGTGGCGCGAGCGTCGGGCCGAGCGGGCGCAGCGCGTCTGACTCCGCTCAGCGCGCGAGCCGGGTCTCCGCATCCAGCGCGGCCAGCTTCTGCGGGTTCGCGACCGAGAAGACCTGGGCGATGCGGCCGTCCTCGACGGCGAAGCTCACCGCCGCCTGCAGCTGCCCGCCCACCCGGATGCCGGCGGCGAGCGTCCCGTTGATCTGGATCGGGATGACGTCGTAGGCCTCATCGAGCTTCGCGATCGAACCCGCGAGGAACGCGACCACCCGGTCCGCGCCGTGCAGCGGCCGCCGTGCCGCCCCCCGCACGAGCCCGCCGCTGTCGGTCACCGACACGACATCCGGTGCCAGCACGTCCATCAGCGCCTGCACGTCGCCGGTGTTCATCACCTCGATGAAGCGCCGCACGGCGAGATCGTGCTCCGAAGCGGCGACGTCGATCCGAGGCCGCCGTGCGGCGACGTGCTCGTGCGCGCGGTGCGAGATCTGGCGCACCGCGGCGGGCGTCTTCCCGACCGCATCCGCGATCTCGTCGAAGGGCACGTCGAACACCTCGCGCAGCACGAACACCGCGCGCTCGGTCGGGCCGAGGGTCTCGAGCACGGTCAGCATCGCGACGGACACGTTCTCGGCGAGCACCACGTCGTCCGCGACATCCGGCGTCGTCAGCAGCGGCTCCGGAAGCCAGGGACCGACATACTCCTCGCGGCGACGCGACACCGTGCGCAGCTGGTTCAGCGACTGACGGGTAACGATGCGCACCAGGTACGCGCGCGGATCGCGCACATCGGTGCGGTCGGCCGCGGCCCAGCGCAGCCACGACTCCTGCAACACGTCCTCGGCATCCGCCGCCGAGCCGAGGATCTCGTACGCGACGGTGAACAGCAGACCGCGGTGCGTCGTGAACGGATCCTCGGGTGCGGCGCTGCTCATGGTCGCGACGCTACGCCGGTCGAGTCCGCCGTCGCCAGAGGCGCCAGCCCACAGGCATCCGCGAAGCCGTCGGCGTGGATGCCGAGCGCGATGTTCGAGCGCGCAGTCGCGTTCAGGTACCCGACCTTCGCGGCGAGCTCGATGAGCGCGGGCGTGCCGATCTCGGCGCGCAGCGCGTCGGAGAGCTCGTCGGTGACCGCCGGCGGAGTCTGGCTCATCGCCTCGGAGTACTCCATCACGAGGCGCTCGAGCGGCGTGAACCGTGTCGACTCGCGCCAGATCGGCACCTCGCGCGCCTTCTCCTCGTCGAGGCCCTTGTCGTGCGCCATGAAGTAGTGCAGGTCGAGGCAGAAGCTGCAGCCCACGGTCGCAGCGGCGGCCATGGTCGCCAGGACCGAGAGGCTGTCGTCGAGCTCGTCCCACTTCTCGGTACGACCGCCGAACTTCATCATGTCCATCATCACTGGCCGGTGCTGCCACAGCACCCCGAGCGAGTCGGGCACGAGGCCGAGCTTGCGGCGGGCGATGGTCTTCACCAGGCCGCCGTACAGTCCGGTGACCTCGACGGCGGGGACGCGGGTCTGGTTCGTCATGATCCTGCTCCTTCGCGGCACGGTTCTCGTGCCTTCGACATGGAGACACCGGCCGGGGCCGGAAAGTGACATCCCGCGCCGCATGGGACGATGGAGCACGTGGAGACGACGACTTTCGCCGCGACCGACGGCTTCCCGCATCCGGCTCTGATCGGGGTCACGAACGCGACCGAGACCCTGGCCGTGCAGGGCGATCCGCATCGGGTCATGCCGCTGGCATCCGTGTCGAAACTGCTCAGTGCCTGGGGCGCGTTCGTCGCGATCGAGCGCGGACTGATCGATCTCGACGAGCACGCCGGTCCCGAAGGCGCGACCGTGCTGAACCTGCTCGACCACACCAGCGGCCTGCCGATGGAGGGCGATGTGCCGCAGCGCGCGCCCGGTGAGCGGCGCATCTACTCGAACGCCGGCATCGACGCGCTCGGCGCACACGTCGCGGATGCCGCGGGCATTCCGTTCTCGGACTGGATGCTGCGCGAGGTGATCCTGCCGCTCGGCATGGACGAGACGGATGTCACGGGCCGGCCGTCGGCCGGCGCACGCTCCTCGATCCACGATCTGCTGATCTTCGGGCGCGAGGTGCTGCGGCCGACGCTGATCCCCGCAGAGCTGCGCGACCTGGCGCTCATGGTGTCGCATCCGGGGCTGCGCGGCGTCGTACCCGGGTACGGCGGCTTCGCCGACTGCCAGTGGGGGCTCGGGTTCGAGCTCAAGGGTGTCAAGACCCCGCACTGGCTGGCTGACTCGTTCCCACCCGAGACGGCAGGGCACTTCGGGGCGCTGGGCAGCTTCCTGTTCATCGACAGGACGCGCGATCTGGCAGCCGCGTTCCTGTCCGGCGTGCCGTTCAGCGACGAGCACAAGCGGATCTGGCCGCCGCTCACCGAGGAGATCGTCGCGCGGTACGGGCGGGCCTGATCAGGACCCTGCCACCGCGCGGGCGTACCTCTCCGACAGCAGCTGCAGGCGGGGGATCAGCTCGGGCGGGCTCTCGACGGTGAAGTCCATCATCAGCATCCCGATGTAGGCGGCGACCGTGTCGAGGCTGTCGGCGCCGGTGACCAGCACGCAGTGCTCCGCGTCGATCGGCTCGACGACGCCGACGGTCGGATTGATCCGGTCGAGCACGCTCTGCGCCGAGGCGTCGATGCGCAGGCGGGCGTGCACCTTCCAGCCGCTCGCGGCGATCGTGCGCATCGCGAATGCGGTGTAGTCCCCGCCCTCGAGAGGCTGCGGGGTGAACGGGCGGCGGGTCGGCATTCGCAGCGACATCCAGTCCACCCGGTACGTGCTCCACGAACCCTGCTGCGGGTCGCGGGCGACGAGGTACCAACGGCGCTGCCAGCTCAGCAGTCGGTACGGCTCGACGAGCAGGGGGGAGTCCTCGTAGTCGAAGCGCAACCACTCCGCCTCGCGGATGGCGGCGGCCACGGCGCGCAGCACCGCGGGGTCGACCTCAGGATCCGGGGCATCCGTGCCGACGTTCTCCTGGCCTCGGTCGATCGTCGATCCCAGCGCGTCCACGATCGGGCGCAGATGCGCGGGAAGCACCTGCTCGATCTTGGCCAGCGCCCGCGCCCGCACGTCCTCGATCCCGGTGATCCCCGCGGCGGCCTGCAGCCCGACGGTGACGGCGACGGCCTCCTCGTCGTCGAGCAGGAGCGGCGGCAGCGACCCGCCCGCGCCGAGGCGGTAGCCGCCGATCGCGCCGCGCGCGGCATCCACCGGGTAGCCGAGGTCACGGAGCCGGTCGATGTCGGCGCGCACCGTGCGGCCGCTCACGCCCAGCCGTTCGGCGAGCTCCGCTCCGGTGCGCGCGGAGCCGGTCTGCAGCAGCGAGAGCAGGGCGAGCAGACGGGCGGAGGGACTGGTCATGGGGGCATCCGAAAGAAGTTCAACCATTAGGAACGTAATCAGCCTAATGGGCTCATATCGTCGAAGACATGAACAACGCAGCCGCTCTCGACATCCGCCCCTTCACCGTCTCCGTCACCGACGACGAGGTCGCCGACCTGCAGGACCGCCTGGCCCGCACCCGTCTGCCGCAGCCGGCTCCCGCCGATGACTGGACCACTGGCACCCCGAACGACTACCTGCGCGAGGCGCTCGCCGCCTGGCGGGCATTCGACTGGCGTGCCGCCGAGGAGCGCATCAACGCCCACTCGCACTTCACCGCCGAGGTCGACGGGCAGAGCATCCACTTCATCCACGTCCGCTCGCGCCACGAAGGCGCCACCCCGCTGCTGCTCGCGCACACGTATCCCGGATCGTCGGTCGACTACCTCGACCTGATCGACCTGCTGGTCGACCCGGTCGCCCACGGCGGTCGCGCCGAGGACGCGTTCGACGTCGTCGTCCCGGATGCTCCGGGCTACGGCTTCTCGCAGCCGGTGACGGAAGCCGGCTGGACCACCGCCCGTGTGGCTCGTGCCTATGACGCCCTGATGCGCGGTCTCGGGTACGACAGCTACGGCGTGCACGGCTCGGACAACGGCGCGATGGTCGCCCGCGAACTCGGCCTGCTGAACCCCGAGGGCTTCCTCGGTCTGCACGTGCTACAGCTGTTCTCGTTCCCCTCCGGCGACCCCGCCGAGTTCGAGAAGCTCGAGCCCGCCGACTACGCAGGACTCGAGCACATGCAGTGGTTCCAGTCGGTGGGCGGCTACAACACGATGAACGCCTCCCGTCCGCAGACCGTCGCGGTGGGTCTGAGCGACTCGCCGATCGGACTGCTCGCCTACAGCGAGCTGTTCGAGTCCTTCGGCAACGGCACGGCGCTCGTTCCGATGGAGAAGCTGCTGCTCGAGGCCAGCGTGAACTGGTTCGCGAACGCCGCGGCGGGCATGAGCCGCAGCTACTACGACAACGCGCAGGCCCAGGCCGAGCCGCAGGTGAACCACGCGCGTACCGGCGTCGCCGTGTTCAAGGACGACTTCCAGACCATCCGCGTCTTCGCGGAGCGCGACAACGACAACATCGTGCACTGGAGCCGCTTCGACGAGGGCGGGCACTTCGCGGCTCTGGAGCGCCCGGAGCTTCTCGCCGGCGACATCCGCGCGTTCTTCGCCGGGCAGCACGACTGAGCACGCGGTCCGCACGGACGAACCCACGGATGGCGGGAGACGCGCGGCGCGTCTCCCGCCATCCGCCTGTTCTCCCTGCATCCGTGACGATGGATGCCGCAAGGCGGCGCGCGCGGCTAGGGTGTGGACATGGTCGACGTGGACTCTAGCGGGGCGGCTGCCGTGCAGCGCCGACGCACGTGGATGATCGGTGGGATTCTGCTGCTGGCACCCGTGCTGCTCGACATGATCGCCGGCATGCCGGGAGCTTGGCCGGGGGTCCTGTCCGGGCCGCTGTTCGCGGCCGCACTGGTGATCTTCGCGATCGGCCTCGGACGGGGCGGCAGCGTGACCGCACGGCGCCCGCTGGGCACCGGCACGCTGATCGGGTTCGCGATCTGGAACCTGGCGTGGCCGTGGGTGATGCACCTGATCGCCGACCCTGGGATCGTCGACGGCGTCGTGGCCGACGACTATTACGCCACAATGCAGATGCTGGCAACATCCGGCCAGGTGGTCAGCCTGATCTTGGCGATCATCGTCGTGACTCAGATCGGTCGCGTTCGCGTCGTTCCGCGCCCGTGGAACTGGGCACCGTTGTGGGCGCTCGTCGCCGTGGTGGTTGGCCAAGTGCTGCAGAGGCTCCTCGTGGCGGCGGATCTCACGGCGCTCCTGATGATGATCGGCCCGTTCTATTCGTTGATCGCAGTCCTCCCGACGGCCTTCCTCGGCGTGCTCGCGATCGTGCTCTCGACGCGGCGCGACCCGGCATCCGTCATCGTCTACTGACGCTGGAACGCCGGCGCCCCTCGTGACCTTCGTCGGTCAGGAGGGGCGCGGATGCTGCGAGAGGGCGCCGATCAGAAGTCTTCGCCCTCGGCCTGCGAGGGGTGCTTGTCGAACCAGTACGGACGGCCGAAGTGCTGGTGGGCGTCGATGTCGAAGAGTTCGGTGCTGTCGTCGCGGTCCATGAGGATCTCCCTGGGCTTGGATGGGTGGCTTGATTCCAGTCTCAGGGCGTATCGTGTGCTCTTTCATGCGAAGAGGGGCGAAAGAACCGAAGTTCCTTCGCCCCTCTTAAGAGCCTGGCTCAGGCGCGCGTGACCCGCAGGGTGCGCACCTCGAACGGGCGCAGCGACAGCGCACCGCCGGTGCGTGCGTCGTCCAGGTCGTCCTCGATCAGCGACACCTCACGGATGCCGGAGTGCGGGAAGTCCACCGTCAGCTCGCCGGATGCCCGGCGGCCGAGCGCCTCGTACACGCGCACGATCACGTCACCGGAGCGGTCGTCGGCGAGCTTCACGCTCGACACGATGATCCCCTCACCGGTGACGCCGACCAGCGGCGCGACCTCATCGGCACCGCGGACGAGCGTCGACGGCGCGTTCAGCGCGATGCCCTCGGTGGTCGCGGCCGCAGCATCCGCTCCGATCACGAATCCGACCTCGATCTCGTGGTGGCCGTGATCGGTGTCGGGGTCGGGGAAGCGCGGCGCGCGCAGCAGCGACAGACGGACCGTCGTGGTGACGTCGTCACCGTCGACCTCGCGCGAGGTGTCGTAGCCGTAGATCGAGTCGTTCACCAGAGCGGCGCCGAAGCCGTCGTCCTCCTGTGCGAGCACGAAACGGTGCATCGAGGTCTCGAACTTCGCGGCCTCCCAGCTCGTGTTCACGTGGGTGACGCGGCGCTGGAAGCCGAACTGGGTCTCGGCCAGCGTCTCGCGGGCGAAGATGTCCAGCGGGAAGGCCAGCTTGAGCAGCTTCTCGGTCTCGTGCCAGTCGACGTCGTTCTGCAGCATCACGGTGCGCGAACCGGGGCGCAGGACGATGGTCTGCGTGATCCGCGACTCGGAGAACTCGCGCTTCACGAGCACGGTGGCGGCACCGTCGATGACGGACGCCGAGATGTCGGTGACCTGAGTCAGGTCGTCGACGCGGTTCTTGTAGTAGCGGTCGATGTCCCACGCATCCCACATGTTGGGGAAGTCCTGGTGCAGCTGGAACAGGTTCGCGGGCTTGCCGGCGGGGATCGTCTCGCGACCGGTCGCCTTGTCGATCGCGGAGGTGATCAGACCCTCGGCCGAGACGGTGACGGCGACCAGGTCGTTCTCGAGCAAGAATCCGTCGGGACGCTCGGTGAGCGTCGCCGTCTCGCCCTCGGCGGCGGCCTCGGCGGCGCCGAGAGCACGCCCCTCGCCGACCGAGGTCGGCGTGAACCGCAGTATCCGGTCGCCCTCGCCGGCGAGCGCCGTGCGCGCAGCGGTGGACAGCTCCTCGGCATCCGCCACGACCTTCGTGAGCACCTCGACGGCCTCGCGGTGCACCCAGGCGATCGATGTCCCGGGCAGGATGTCGTGGAACTCGTGCAGCAGCACGATCTGCCAGAGCCGGTCGAACTCCTCGTGCGGGTACTCGGCGCCCTTGCGGACGCTGGCCGTCGCGGCCCACAGCTCGGCCTCGATCAGCGCCTGCTCGGCCCAGCGGTGCAGCGCCTTGGTGGCGTGCTGACTGGTGAGCGTGCCGCGGTGCAGCTCGAGGTACAGCTCTCCGACCCAGACGGCGGGGTCGGTCAGCTCGGCCTTCGCCTCGTCGAAGAACTCGTCGGGATGCTTCCACTCCACCTTCGCGGAACCCTCGAGATCGGCCAGGCGCGACGCCTTGCCGGTCATCTCACGGGTGGTGCCGCCGCCGCCGTCGCCCCAGCCGACAGGGGCGATCGACCGGGTCGCGACGCGGTTCTCCTTGAACTGACGCGACGCCTTGGCGACCTCCACACCGCTCAGCTGCGAGTTGTAGGTGTCCATCGGCGGGAAGTGCGTGAACATGCGCGAGCCGTCGATGCCCTCCCACAGGAAGCTGTGGTGCGGGAAGACGTTGCGCTGGTTCCAGGAGATCTTCTGCGTGAAGAACCACTCGAAGCCGGCACGGCGCATCAGCTGCGGCAGTGCGGGGGAGTAGCCGAAGCTGTCCGGCAGCCAGACGCCCTTCGAGCGGATGCCGAACTCGCGCTCGAAGAATCGCTGCCCGTGCGAGAACTGGCGCACCAGCGACTCACCGGTGGGCATGACGGTGTCGGACTCGACCCACATGCCGCCCAGCGGCAGGAAGCTGCCCTCGGCGACGGCGGCCTTGATGCGCGCGTAGACCTCGGGGCGGTGCTCCTTCATCCAGGCGTACTGCTGCGCGCTGGACATGCCGTACTTGAACTGCGGCTGCTCCTCGATGAGGGTCGTCATCGACGAGGTGGTGCGGGCGACCTTGCGCACGGTCTCGCGCACCGGCCACAGCCAGGCGGAGTCGATGTGCGCGTGGCCGATGGCCGCGATCCGGTGGGCGCTGGCCTCGGCGGGTGCCGCGAGCACCTCGGCGAGCTGCGCACGGGCATCCGGCGCGGTCTCGATGATGCGCTGCAGGTCGAGCACGTCGAGCGCGTCGTCGAGGGCCTGCAGGATGCGCATGCGGCGGGGGCTGGTCTCGGGCAGCTCGGCCTGCAGCTCGAGGAGCACATCGAGGTCGAGGGACAGCTCGAACACCTCGGACTCGAACACGGCGAGGTCCATGTGCCGCACGCGGTAGAGCGGCTCGGGCGACGAGGTCTGGATGTCGCCCTCCTGCGTCGGCAGGAAGGGGTGGTAGTCGAGCAGCACAGGGTTGGACGCGCCCTCGAGGTAGAACTCGACGGCCTGGCCGGCCTCGGCGTCGATCGGCAGCCACTGGTTGCGCGGGTTCAGGCTCTTGATCGGCACGGGGCCGGAATCGGACGCCCGGTAGGCGAGTGCCTCGCACTGGAAGCCGGTCATGTTCACGTCGAAGCCGAGGTCGACGAGCGCCTCGACCTTCTTGCCGGCCCACTCCGCAGGCACCTCGCCGCGGACGCGGAACCAGGTGGTGCCCCAGGCCGGGCCCCACATGCTTCCGGCGCTGAAGGGCTCGAAGTCGAGGGCGAGGCCGTCCGCCGGGGCGATCGGCTCACCCGGCAGCTGGTGCGCGGCGATCTCGAGCGGCACGCGCTTCGAGTGGATGGCGGGGACGACGCGCTCTGTCAGGACGCGCTTGACCCGGCCGACGGTGAGGGAGGTGTCTTCATGCATCGGTGTCTGTCCTTCGGATGCCAGAATGTGGGTGTGCTCGCCGCTGGGGACGAGTAACTAAAACGATCTAGTACGGTGAGTCTATGTCACGGTCCAAGCGTGTCACCATCTCGGACATCGCGCGCGAGGCAGGAGTCTCGCCGGGCGCGGTGTCTTTCGCGCTGAACGGGCGCCCCGGTGTCAGTGAGCAGACCCGGCAGCGCATCCTCGCCATCGCCGAACAGCACAGCTGGCAGCCGAGCTCCACCGCTCGTGCCCTGGTCGGCGCGAAGGCCGGCGTCATCGGCCTCGCCGTGAACCGCCCCGCTCGCACACTGGGAACCGAGGCGTTCTTCACCGAGCTGATCGCGGGCGTGCAGTCGTCCCTCGCGACCCGGAGGATCGGCCTGCAGATCGTCGTCGTGCCGACCATGGACGAGGAGATCGCCACCTACCGTCGCTGGAGCAGCGCGAACCAGGTCGACGGCGTGATCGTGCTCGACCCCCGCGACGACGACCCCCGTCTCGACGCGCTCCGCGAGCTGCGGCTGCCGGCGGTCGTCATCGGCAGCGGCAGACCCGCCGAGGACGAGGATGACACCGCGGTGATCTGGCTCGACGACGACGACGCCGCGCACACCGTGTTCGACTACATCGCCGGCCTCGGGCATCAGCGGGTCGTCTACGTGTCCGGCCCGGCGGAGTTCCAGCACACCCGCATCCGTGCCGCCGTACTGGCGGGACTGGAGTCCCGAGGAGTGAGCGGCGAGACGATCGCCACCGACTTCTCGCCTGCACAGGCGTCCACAGCCGCTCGCCGACTGCTCAGCCGGGCGGAGCGGCCCACCGCGATCGTGTTCGACAACGACGTGATGTGCATCGCCGGCCTTCGGGTCGCGCAGGAGATGGGCGTCGCGGTTCCCTGCGATCTCTCGCTGGCATCCTTCGACGACTCGGTGGTCACGGGCCTGGTGCATCCGTCGATCACGTCGCTCACCCGTGACACGTTCGAGTTGGGCGTGCGGTCGGCCGATCTGCTGCTGGAGCGCCTCGACTCGGTGGATGCCCCGGGCGACCGCCCGGGCCCCCGCCCGACGCTGACCGTGCGCGAGAGCACGTCCCGCCCGCGCGGCTGACGCGCGTCAGGCGGCGGGCAGCCAGGGCGTCGGGTCCCAATCGAAGCTCTCGGCCCAGGCCATCAGCTCGGCGCGCAGACCCGCCGCGACCTCCGGATGCTGCGCCGAGACGTCGGTCGTCTCGGCCGGGTCGGCGTCGAGGTCCGCGAGGAACACGGATGCCGGGTCGAACGGTCCGCCGAGGTGCTCGCGCGCGGCGAGCGTCAGCTTGAATCTGCCGCGCCGGGCGGCCAGCTGCGGCCCGTACTCCCAGAACAGGGTGCGCTCTGCGGCATCCGCTCCGCGCAGCGCCTCGAGAACGCTCTGGCCGTCGATGCCGGACGCCGAGGGAAGCCCCGCGGCCTCGAGCACGGTCGGCAGCAGGTCCATCATCGCCGCGGGCGTCTGCCAGGACGTTCCGGCGGGCAGCCCCGCCGGCCAGGAGATGATCGCGGGCACCCGGATGCCGCCCTCGAAGAGCGAGCCCTTGTTGCCGCGCAGACCGCCGGTGGAGCCGCCCTGGTAGTCGATCTCCTCGCCGTTCAACCAGTTGCGGCTCTCGGTGGACGGGCCGTTGTCCGACGAGAAGAACACGATCGTGTTCTCGGCCATGCCCGCGGCGTCGAGTGCGTCGAGGATGCGTCCCACGCCGTCGTCCATGGCCGAGATCATCGCGGCCATGATGCGGCGGTCGTCCGGCAGCTCCGGGAAGCGATCGACGTACTCCGCGGGAGCGTGCATCGGGTAGTGCGGCGCGTTGAACGGCACGTAGCAGAAGAACGGCTCGTCGCCCGAGGACGCGATGAAGTCGACGGCCTTCTCGGCGATGACCTCGGTGAGGTAGCGGCCGTTGTCGTAGACCTCGCGCTCGTCGTCCCAGAGGTCGTGCACCGGGTTCAGGCCCTGACCCCAGTAGAAGATGTGCGAGTAATAGTCCACGCAGCCGGCGAGGAACCCGAAGTGCCGCGAGAAGCCGCGATCCATCGGGCGGTAGCCCTCGCCCACGCCCAGGTGCCACTTGCCGAAGATTCCGGTGCGGTAGCCCTCGTCGCGCAGTCGCGACGCGAGCGTCGGCTGCTCGGGCAGGCCGGGGGTGCCGCGCTTGCCGCCGAGGATCTCCTGCACACCGGCGTGCACGGGGTGCCGGCCGGTCAGCAGGGCCGCGCGCGACGGCGAGCACACCGGTGAGTTCGAGTACCAGTCCGTCATCCGGATGCCGCGGGCGGCGAGCCGGTCGAGGTGCGGGGTGCGGATGTCGTCGGAGCCGAAGCATCCGATGTCGCCGTACCCCAGGTCATCGGCGTAGATGACGACGACGTTCGGACGCGACATCAGCTGACGACCGTGTTGTTCGACGAGTAGGTGCCGACGCCCTGCGAGAGGTCGGGGCGGACGAGCTCGGTGATCCCGCGGGAGGCCAGCACGCCGGCATCGGCGGCGTCCTTCGACGTGACGAAGGCGGGGTCGAGGCCGTCGCTGCACGCGTCGACCCAGGCCTGGAAGATGGCGCCGCCCGGGCTCATCGCCGCGCGGCTGACGGGGGTCTCGTCATCGTCCACGTCGATCACGATGCCGAGTGGGCGCGCGGGTGCAGTCTGCCGCTCGCGCAGCTCGGGGATGATCGAGGCGAAGCGCTCGCCTATCGGCTTGACCGCACCGTCGTTGGAGATCAGGCCGAGGGAGTACTCCAGCTCGGGGTAGTCGGCCAGGCTGCGGCTGACGTCGTGCGAGCACCACCAGGTGACGCCCCACAGGTTCTCGGTCCGTGCGGCGGACCGCACGGTCGCTTCGAGGAACCCGGGTGTCTCCTCGGGCGTCAGGCAGTTCGACGGCGCCCCGACCTCCTGCAGCCAGACGGGCCGGCTCGGATCGGTCGCGAAGGCGCGCGACAGCTCGATCATGTACTCCGCGTGCCGGTCGGATGCCACGGAGCGGCCGCCGTACCGCTGCGCGGTGCCATTGAAGATCCAGGAGTGCACGGTGGTCATGGCGCCCAGGCGCGAGGCGTGCGCCGGCGTGAAGCCGTGCCCGTCCATGTACCAGGCGGCGTCGTACTCGCTGTGCACGTGCTGCTGCCCGGGGGCCGAGCGATCGGCGGCGTCGAGCAGCCGGGTGATCCAGTTCGCCGCCTCGGCAGGAGTGACCGGCCACTGGTGCGGATGCGTCTCGGCCGAGAACTGATTCGTCTCATTGCCGAGCGTGAAGCCGAGGAAGTTGTCCGCATCGCCCAGGGCGGCGCCGAGACGCTCAACCAGCGCCACCTGACCGCTGAGCGCATCGGGATGCGTGAACATGTTCTTGTCGTGCCAGGTGAACAGCCAGGACGGCACGAAGTCGAAGCTCGACAGGTGCCCCTGGATCACGTCGACGCTGGCGTCCAGACCGAACTCCGCAGCCACGTCGACGACCGCTCGCACATCGGCGACGGCCTGCTCCCGGATCAGGGTGCGGTTCGGCTGCAGCACCGTCCAGAGCGGGAAGATGCGCACGTGGTCGAGGCCCAGCGACGCGAGGCCGGCGAAGTCGCGGCGCACGTCGTCGAGGTTCAGCGACATCCAGGAGTGCATCCACTCGGTGGCGGGCGTGTAGTTGGCGCCGAAACGGAGCGGGGTGTCGAGCGTCATCGGGTGCGTCCTTCCGGAACGGGCTGGCGTGGGTGCGGAGTGTCGCCGAGCTCGAGCTGCAGATCCCACAGTCTCAGAGTCAGCTCGCGGCGGATGTCCGCGTAGGCGGGGTCGAGGTGGACGCTGTTCAGCTCGTGGGGATCGTTCTCGAGGTCGAACAGCTCCCACTCGGGCGGGAAGGTCAGGTTGCCCGTGTTCGGCAGGTCCATCCCGTCGGCGTAGAAGTAGATGAGCTTGTAGCGATCGGTGCGGATTCCGTAGTGCGCCCAGACGTGATGCATGTGGTCGTCGTGCTCGTAGAACCGATAGTAGTGAGCGTCCCGCACCGGCTCGGGGTCGTCCCCGGTGAGCATCGGCGCGAGGCTCGCGCCCTGCATTCCGCTCGGCGCCTCGACACCGGCGAAGTCGAGGATCGTCTGCGCGATGTCGACGTTCGACACGAGATTCTCGGATGCCCGGCCCGCGGCCACGCGGGCCGGATAGCTCAGCACCAGCGGCATCCGCAGCGACTCCTCGTACATGAAGCGCTTGTCGAACCAGCCGTGCTCGCCGAGGTAGAACCCCTGGTCGGAGGCGTAGATCGTCACGGTGTCGTCGGCGTGGCCGCTCTCGGCCACGAACGAGGTCAGCGCCTGCACGCTCTCATCGACCGCCGCGACGCAGCGCAGGTAGTCCTGCATGTAGCGCTGGTACTTCCACACCGCGCGCTCCTCGTAGGCGAGCTCGGCGGGCGGATCCTGCTTGAGGTCGACATCGTAGAGGTGGTCGGCGATGCGCATCGTGGCGCTGTGCGCGGGCGTGCCGCGCCCGGCGTAGTCGTCACGGAAGGTCTGCGGCAGCGGGATCGGGTCGGTGAAGAGGTCCGCGTGCCGAGGGTGGTGCTGCCACGACCGGTGCGGCGCCTTGTGCCAGACCAGCACGCAGTACGGCTCGTCGCCCTGCTCGGCCATCCACGCCAGGGCGTGCTCGGTGAGGATGTCGGTGACGTAGCCCTCGTGCCGAACGCGGCCCTCGGGGGTGATCAGCTCGGGGTCGAAGTACTCGCCCTGGTCGGGCAGCACCTCCCAGTGGTCGAAGCCCGCGGGGTCGTAGCCCTCGCCGTGGCCGAGGTGCCACTTGCCGAACATCGCGGTGCGGTAGCCGGCTGCCTGCAGCGCGGTGGCGAAGGTCTCGTGGTCGTTCGTCAGGTGCGTGGCGAGGGTGGTCACCCCGCTGGTGTGGCTGTAGCTGCCGGTGAGGATGGCGGCGCGGCTGGGCGTGCACAGCGAGTTCTCGACCAGCGCGCGATCGAACCGCATGCCGGCGTCGGCGATGGCGTCGATGCCGGGAGTGGTGTTCACGACCGACCCGTAGGCCCCGATCGCGTTCGACGCGTGGTCGTCGGTGAGCACGAACACGAAGTTCGGACGGCGTCGTGCGGTCATCGTTGTCCCCTCGGTAGACGGTATGCGATACTTACCGTACTATATCGTTTTAGTTAAAGGATGCCGGAGCTCTGGCTGCGGCTCCTCGGCCACTTCGAAGGAGAATGCCCATGAAGATCCGATCGATTCTCGCCGCGGGTGTCGCGGCGTCGGTCGCTGTCGTCCTCGCCGGTTGCACCGGTGGCGGCGCCCCGCAGAGCGGCGGCTCGTCGGACGGCGAGATCACGGGGAACATCACGTTCCAGACGTGGTCGCTGAAGAACGACAAGTTCACTCCGTACTTCAACGACGTCATCGCGGCGTTCGAGAAGGAGCACAAGGGCGTGAAGGTCAACTGGATCGACCAGCCCGCCGACGGCTACGAGGACAAGATCCTGCAGCAGGCCGAGTCCGGCGAGCTGCCCGACGTCGTCAACCTGCCGCCCGAGTACGCGGCGGAGCTCGCCAAGGCCGGCCAGCTGGTCGACCTGAAGAAGGAGTCCAAGGTCATCGGCGACTACGTCGACGGCGGCCTCGCGGGCTACACCTACGACGGTCTCGACGGCACCTTCGGCTTCCCGTGGTACCTCGGCACCAACCTGAACTACTGGAACACGGAGCTGCTCGGCAAGGCCGGCATCACTGCTCCGCCCGCGGACTTCGAGGCGACCCTCGACGATGCCGACAAGCTCGCCGCCAAGGGCGTGCAGATGATGTCGGACATCCCCGACGTCAAGGCGCTGCAGTGGATGGTCTCCGACATGGGCGGGGACTACCCGTTCCAGAAGGACGGCAAGTTCGTCTTCGACACCCCCGAGGCCGAGAAGATCATCGACCGCTACGCCGAGCTCTATAAGGCGGGCGGCGTGAGCCCTGAAGCGCTTCAGGGCGCCGGCACGGCCAACGCGAACATCAACAACTTCAACAAGGGCACCGTGGCGTGGACCACCGCCGGCCCGAACTACATCGACAAGGACGTGGCGGTCAACGCCCCGACCCTGCTGCCCAAGGTGAAGGTGAGCGGCGGCTTCGGCGACGCTCCGCTGTTCCTGCAGGGCATCAGCGTGGCATCCGGCTCGAAGAACTCCGCGACCGCGCTGGCGTTCGCCGAGTTCGTGACCAACACGCCGAACCAGATCGAGTTCGTGAAGCTGGCCGCCGGCTTCTTCCCGGGCACCAAGGAGGCGAACGCCGACCCGTCGAAGTTCGCCGAGACCGCGCAGAACCCCGAGCAGGAGCAGGCGACGAAGTTCGCTGCCGAGCAGATGGACAGCGCACGCACCCCCGGTGCTCCCGGCTTCACGGAGGACATGAACACCTACGCGAAGCAGCAGATCGCGCTGGCGGTCCGCGGTGACATCTCGGCGAAGGAGGCCCTGACCAAGGGCCAGGACTACGCCAACCAGAACGTCACCAAGTAACACGGTGTGACGCGGAGAGGGTGAGCGGAATGAGAAGACAACGCTGGTACACGCCGTACCTGCTGGTACTGCCCGGCGTGATCTGGGTCCTGGTGTTCGCACTGTGGCCGTTCCTGAACACGGTGTTCCTCGCGTTCACCGACGCTCGCCCTCTCCGCCCCGTCAAGTTCGTCGGCCTGGAGAACTTCGCCAAGATCGGCACCGACGAGCGCTTCGGCTACGCGCTGACGACCTCGCTCGTCTACGTGGTCGTGTGCGTGCCGCTGCTGACCTTCATCCCGCTGCTGCTGGCGCTGCTGGTGCACCGGAAGATCCCGGCGATCGGGTTCTTCCGCACCACGTTCTACTTCCCCGTGATCGCCTCCGCGGTGGTCGTCGCGATCGTGTGGGAGTTCCTCTTCTCCAGCACCGGCACGATCAACTCCGCGCTGAAGTTCTTCGGCCTGGCGGACAGACCGATCGAGTTCCTCTCCGACCGCTGGCTGCTCATCTTCTGCGCCATCGGCCTGACCGTGTGGAAGGGCCTCGGCTACTACATGGTCGTGTACCTCGCCGCGCTCGGAAACGTCGGGCGCGAGCTGCACGAGGCCGCCGCGATGGACGGCGCCGGCGCCTGGCGCCGCTTCTGGTCGGTCACCGTCCCCGGCGTCCGTGGCCCGATGATGCTCGTCTCGGTGCTGATCTGCGTGGCCGCCGTGCGGGTGTTCACCGAGCTCTACGTGCTCTCGCACGGGTCCGGTGGACCCGGCGGCCAGTCGATGAGCATGGTGATGCTCATCCAATCGATGGGCAAGGGCCTGAACGGGCAGATCGGCTACGCCTCGGCGATCTCGATCGTGCTCTTCCTGCTCACCCTGGTGCCGCTGCTCGTGGTCGGCATCGCGAACAACGGCGACGTGCTCAAGGAGATGGCGGTGAACCGGCGCATGCGCCGCGCCGCCCGTGCCGCGAAGCGCGCCCAGGAGGTGTCGGCATGAGTCTGATGGGTTCCCGCGAGACGGCGGCACTGGCCTCGCAGACCGAGGCGACCATCGAGAAGCGCCGCAGGCCGCGCGAGCCGCGCGTCAAGGAGAAGGCCTACCGCACCAAGGGGTCTGCCGACATCCTGAAGCCGTCGCTCGGCGGTCTGATCGGCAAGTACGTCCTGCTGCTCGCCATCCTCGTCATCATGGTGTACCCCTTCGTGTGGCAGCTGTCGACGTCGTTCAAGGGCAACGCCGAGGACATCTACTCGTTCCCGCCCTCGCTCATCCCGAGCGAGTTCACCTGGAACCACTACTCCGAGGTGTTCCGCACGATCCCCGTGCTCGACTACGCCCGCAACTCGCTGCTGGTCGGCGTCGGCACCGTGATCACCAACGTCGTCTTCGCCACTCTGGGCGGATACGCGCTCGGCTGCCTGAAGTTCCGCGGCAAGGGCATCGTGATGGCGATCTTCTTCTCCACCCTGCTGCTGCCCGGTGAGGTCACTCTGACCAGCCAGTACCTGACCGTGAAGTCGCTCGGCCTGGCGAACACCCTGTGGGGTGTGTTCCTGCCCGGCGCGATCGCGGCGATCAACGTGCTGCTGATGGCCGCCGCCTGCCGCATGATCCCCGCCGACACGCTCGACGCCGCCACGATCGATGGTGCCAACACCATCCAGCGACTGCGGCACATCGTGTGGCCGAACATCCGAGGCATGGTCTCGGTGGTCGCGCTGTTCGCGTTCATCGGCTCGTGGGACGAGTTCCTCTGGCCGCTCGTGGTGCTGTCCGATCCGGCGAACTACACGCTGACGGTCGGTATGGACTACCTGAACTCGAACTTCGGTGCCAACCCGCGCGTCATCGCCGCGGGCACGATGATCGCGCTGGTGCCGATCATCATCCTGTTCGCCGTGCTGCAGAAGCAGTTCTTCAAGGGCGTCGAAGAGGGCAGCGTCAAGGGATGATCTGGTCCGCGTTGCCGCAGCCCGCGCGGATCGATCTGACGGGCGGCACCTGGCGTCCCGCGTCGGTGCAGGTCGTCGCGCAGAGCCCGGAGTTCGCCCGCGAGGCGGAGCGGCTCCAGGTCGAGCTCGCCGCCCTCGGCATCCCGGAGGGTGCGGATGCCCGCGTGCTGCTCCACGCGGCCGAAGACTCCTCGCCGGGCGCGGCGGGCGCTCCGGGGGGAGTGCCCGCCCCCGGTGAGGCCTACGAGATCTCCGTCGGCGACGACGTCGATATCCGCACCGCGACGCCGGCGGGCGCGTTCCGCGCGACCCGCCAGCTGCTGCACAACCTGCGCGCGCAGGACGCCGTCCCGCGCGGCGAGGTCGCCGGTGCGCCGGCGGTCGCCGAGCGCGGCATCCATCTCGATGCCGCGCGCAAGTTCTATCCGGCGGAGTGGATCACCCGGATGCTGCGGGATGCGGCAGACGTCGGCGTGAACGTCTTCCAGTGGCACTTCTCCGAGAACGAGGGGTTCCGGCTGGAATCGGCCGCGTTCCCCGAGGTCGTCTCCGCCGAGCACATCACCCGGGCCGATGCCGCCCAGATCGTCGAGATCGCCCGCGACCTGCACATCGACGTCGTGCCGTCGCTGGACATGCCCGGTCACCTGAGGCAGGTGCTCGCGCAGCATCCTGATCTGCGGCTCCCGCCGGGAACGGATCCCGAGGATCCGGCCGAGGCCGGGATCATCGGCACCGACCATGCGCTCGACATCACGCGTCCCGAGGCGGTGGACTTCGCGCGCCGGCTGATCGACGACATGGTGCCGGTGTTCCCGCACTCCACGAAGTGGAACCTCGGCGGCGACGAGTTCGTCGCCTTCGAGCGCATCGAGGACTATCCCGCTCTGACGGATGCCGCACACGCGCGCTTCGGCGCCGACGGCACCGGCTTCGACCTGCTCACCGCCTTCGTGAACGAGATCGCCGCGCACCTGCGCGGGCACGGCCTGCAGCCACGGGTCTGGAACGACGGGATGCTGCGCAGCGCGCAGGTGCCCCTCGACCCAGACGTGGTGCTGACCTGGTGGACCAACTGGCACGCCGGGATGCGCCCGGTGTCGGAGGCCGTCGCCGCCGGGCACCGACTCGTCAACGTGAACGACAACCTCTTCTACTACGTGCTCGGAGAGAACGCCGGGTACCGGTACCCGACCGCCGAGAAGATCTGGGCGGCGGACTGGCACCCCGGTCTGTTCCCGAGCCTGTGGGGCTCCGAGGGGCAGGCCACGGTGCGCCAGGAGATGACCCAGCCGTACTCGGATCTGCTGCTCGGATGCTCGTTCGCGATCTGGTCCGACAAGGGCGGTCCGCAGACGGTGGAAGAGGTCGCCGCCGGCATCCGTGCGCCCCTGCGCGCCATGGCCGAGCGCGCATGGAACGGCGGCAGTGCGCTGTCGCTGTCAGAGTTCACGGCGCTGGACGCCGCCATTGACGAAGCGCGGGGCTCATAGGGGCGGGCGTGGGAACCCCCTCCACTCGAAGGAGAGATGAAGGATGAGACGAACGACAGCCGCACTGAGCATCGGAGTGCTTCTCAGTGGACTCGCCGCCTTCGGCGGCAGCGCCGCCGTGGCCGACGAGGCACCGGTTCAGGCCGGGAACACCTCTCAGTGCACTGCCGATCCGCTGGTCATGGCGTACTACCGCACCTGGCGCGATGTCACGGTGCCGCACGACGCCAACTCGAACCTGCCCGACCCGAACGTCACGAAGATGACCGACCTCCCGGCGGAGGTCGACGTCGCGATGGTCTTCGACGCGGGCAAGACCGCCGACACCGACTACTGGAAGA
This sequence comes from Microbacterium sp. NPDC057659, assembly GCF_042799915.1. Classification (NCBI taxonomy): domain Bacteria; kingdom Bacillati; phylum Actinomycetota; class Actinomycetes; order Micrococcales; family Microbacteriaceae; genus Microbacterium; species Microbacterium sp. NPDC057659. The sequence goes on from NZ_JBHVHU010000002.1 coordinate 919,510, forward strand.
CGCTGCGCGACGAGTACGTGCCGACGCTGCACGCACGCGGCACCCGCGTGGTCTACACGCTGTGGATCGACAAGCTCGCCAAGGCCGACATCCCGCTGACGGACGAGGCCTACCGCGAGTACGCGCAGCAGCTGGTCGACACGTACGTCACGCCGTACGGGCTCGACGGCATCGACATCGACGTGGAGTCGTACCCCACCGGTGACAACCTGACCAGGGCGATCGGCGTGTTCAAGGCGCTCGGCGAGATCATCGGGCCGAAGTCGGGCAGCGACAAGCTGTTCATCTTCGACACCAACCAGACCGGCAGCACACCGCTGTTCGAGGCTGTCTCCGACAACGTGTCGTACGTGCTGCTGCAGGCGTACGGCCGTGACGCGAGCAGGATGCAGAGCACCTGGGAGACGTTCGCGGACGACATCGCGCCGTGCCAGTTCCTGCCCGGGTTCTCGTTCCCCGAGGAGCAGGACCGCACCCACTGGGGTGATGCCGAGGGCATCTACGACTCCGCGACTGCGTCGTCGTACCTCGCGCACAAGTACGCGACCTGGCAGCCCGCGGAGGGCGGACAGAAGGGCGGGTTCTTCGCCTACGCCGTCGACCGCGACGGCAAGGTCTGGGGCGACGACACCATCACCCCGACGAAGTTCACCTGGATGAAGAACCTCGCCGCCGTGCAGGATGACGCCGCCGGTGTCGCTCCGAAGCCGACCACCGCATCGCTCGGCGACGACCGCGTCACCGTGAGCGGCGTGGGCGCGCCGGGTGCTGAGGTCTCCGTGACCGTCGCCGGCCCTGGCCTGCGCCCGTCGGATGCCACGACCACCGCCGCCGTGGACGGCAGCTGGTCGATCACGCTGTACCGCAAGCTGACCGTGCCGCAGAGCGCCACCGTGACGCAGAAGCTCGCGCACACCGGGTCGTCTGAGCCGGTGACCGTCCGCTTCCGTCCGATGGCGGGCTGATCGCGAGGGCGCTGTTCTCGGGGCGGACCACCCGCTCCGAGAACAGCGCCCTGAACGCCCGCCGGTAGAATCGGTCACTGCCGACCAAGGAGGCGCGATGGGGCAGGAAGCCGTGAAGAAGCATCAGGACTACAACCCGGGACCGCGGGTGGGGATCACGTTCTCGACGTTCGATCTGCTGCACGCCGGGCACATCATGATGCTCGCCGAGGCCAAGCGCCAGTGCGACTACCTGATCTGCGGCCTGCAGATGGACCCGACGCTGGACCGTCCCGAGAAGAACGCGCCCACCCAGACCGTCGTCGAGCGCTACATCCAGCTGCGCGGCTGCGAGTACGTCGACGAGATCGTGCCCTACTCGACCGAACAGGACCTCGAGGACATCCTCCGCTCCTTCAAGCTCGACGTGCGCATCGTCGGCGACGAGTACGAGAACCGCGACTTCACCGGCCGCGAGTACTGCGAAGAGGCCGGCATCGAGCTGTACTTCAACAGCCGCAACCACCGCTTCTCCAGCTCCGGACTGCGCAAGATCGTCGCCGCCAAGGAGGCCGAGCGCCTCTCCCGCGCCTGAGCGCGAACTGATGCGACCGAGGGGGCAGCCCGCGGTCAGGCGATCATGACCCGCCCCAGGGACCGGGTGTAGTCCTCCTTGATGACGTCGAGGTGGGTCCAGCTCTCCAGCCCGCCGACCTGGGGGAGTGCACGGATCTCCTCCAGGACGGTGAGCACGCCCGCGGTCGACGAGCCGCCGATGGTGGCGATGAAGTCGTAGCTGCCATGCGACCCCGCAGCGAAGTCGATCACCGGTGAGTCGAGGATGTACTGCCGCACCGGGGCGGCGTCATCGCTCACGGTGATGCCGACGCCCACCGCGACGCGGTTGCGGGATAGGCCGCCTGAGGGGATCGCCGAGATGCGGATCACGCCCGCGTCGATGAGCCTCCGCACGCGCGAGCGTGCGGAGGAGGGCGAGAGGTGCACGGCGTCGGCGAGTGCCCGGTAACTCTCCCTTCCGTCGTGCTGCAGTGCGGCGATCAGGCGATGATCGAGCTCGTCGAGGTCGATGTCGGTGCGGGAGTCGGCGACGAAGAAGCCCCTGAGCACCTCCGCGTACGTGGTGACCCTGACCTGCCGCACGGCGGGGATGCGACGCACCCGGTCGAGCATCTCGTGCAGACGGGCGTCGTCGCCGTGCCGTGACTCGAACACCAGGGGGTACGCACCGCTCACCATCGACACGAAGACCGCGTCATCGATCCGGGCGATCTCCTCGGCCACGGGCCGGGCGGGACCCGTCACGCTCACCATCCCGTGGACCAGCACGTGGTGACCGGCGAAGCCGGGATCGAGTGCCGCCACCACGCGCAGCCCGTCGCGCTCGGTCAGCCGGCGCAGACGCTGGGACACGTAGTCGCGGGAGGTGCCGAGCAGGTCGGCGAGTTCCTGGATGCTGGCGCGTCCATCCTTCTGGAGGGCGTGGATGAGTCGTCCGTCCAGGTCGTCCGGGTCGCGATCGGCTCGTCGTGGTGAGGTCGCTTCCTCGGTCATGTGCACCCCCTGTGTCGGTGTCCACCGCGATGGGCGAATTAGCCGGATCTGCGAAGCGGTGGCCGCAGATGATCGGTCATTGACGCGATTCTATTTGCGTATGGCGTTCGACCGCGGCATAAGGCCTGCAGATCGATGGTGAAGATCACTGTTCTAGCGAGCATCTGTGAGAGAACCGGCCTATAGTCGGCACAGCCCGAAGGACTTTTACCCTCACCCCCCCACAGAGCAAGGGAGCCCTGTATGTCCGCCTCAACCGCCGCTCCGCAGGCACCGTCGCATCGTCGCGCGCTCCGCGCCGGCTTCGCCGCGATGGTCGGCACCTCGATCGAGTGGTACGACTTCTACGTCTACGCGACCGCTGCCGCGCTCGTCTTCCCGCAGGTGTTCTTCCCCGAGGTCGACCGGGTGCTGGGCACCCTGGCCTCGTTCGGCACCTATGCGGTCGCCTTCTTCATGCGCCCGCTGGGCGGCATCATCTTCGGCCACATCGGAGACAAGTTCGGCCGCAAGCCGGCGCTCACCGTCACCCTGCTGATGATGGGCATCGCGACGGTACTGGTCGGATGCCTGCCCGGGTACGCCTCCATCGGCATCGCCGCGCCGATCCTGCTCGTGCTCCTCCGCATGGTGCAGGGCCTCGCGGTCGGCGGCGAATGGGGCGGTGCCAGCCTGATGGCCGTCGAGAGCGCACCGCCGAAGTACAAGGTCTTCTACGGCGGCTTCACCCAGGTCGGCAACCCTTTCGGCGCCATGCTGGCGACCGGCGCGTTCTGGTGGCTCTCCACCCTGGGCGACGAGGCGCTCACATCGTGGGGCTGGCGCGTGCCGTTCCTCGCCAGCATCATCCTGATCGGCGTCGGTTTCTGGGTGCGCTACCGCGTCGAGGAGACCCCCGTGTTCGAGGCGAAGATCGAGGGGCATCAGCAGTCCACGCCCGTGCTGTTCGCGTTCCGCAACAACTGGTGGCCGATGCTGCTCGGCTTCTGCATCATCGCCATGTCGTCGGGCGGCTACGTGATCGCCACCACGTTCGTGGAGAACTTCTCGATCTCGCCCGACGTGGGCCTGGACAGCCGGACGATCCTCGCGGCGATGACCGTCGCCTCGTTGGTCGAACTGCTGATCACGCTGCCGCTCGCCTGGCTCGGTGACAAGTGGGGCAGCAAGACCCTCATCTACCTGGGTGCCATCGGCTCGATCGCGGTGTTCGTGCCGCTCGTGCTCGTCATCCAGGGGCACCAGATCGCGTGGCTGTTCGTGCTGGCCTCCGCCCTGCGCATCACGCTCAGCGGCGCCTGGGCCCCGCTGTCCACGCTGATGGCGCAGATGTTCCGGCCGCAGGCCAGGTACACGTCCATGTCGCTCTCCTACGGCATCGGCGCAGCGGTGTGGGGTGGTCTTTCACCGGCCATCGCAACGGCGCTGATCGCGGCCACGGGCAGCTTCTGGTCGGCCGTGGTGTTCTTCGGCGTGCTGTGCCTGCTCGCCGTGTTCGGCGCGTACTTCGCTCCGCAGCACTCCGACAACGCCCCGGTCACCGAGTCCCTGATCGCACGCGGCACCACCGCGATCCCCACCACTCCGAAGGACTGAACGATGCGCCGACTGGCCACCTACGACTCCCGCGACGCGGCCGCGACGATCGTCACCGCGAAGACCATCCGCACCGTCGACGAGCAGCGTCCGCAGGCCGAGGCGATGCTGACCGCCGGCGGCAGGATCCTCGCGGTGGGCTCGCTCGCCGAGGTCGAGTCCGCCGCCGAGGCGGCCGGTCTGGATCCGGTGCGAGTCGACCGTCCCGATGCGACGATCGTGCCCGGCTTCGTCGACGCGCACGCGCATCCGCTGATGTACGGGCAGATGCTCACCTGGGTCGACATCGGCCCTGACCGGGCGGCGTCGATCCCCGAGATCGTCGAGCTCATGCAGGAGCGGGCGAAGACTCTTCCTGCGGGGGCGCCGCTGCGCGGCTACGGCTACGAGCAGCGCAACCTGGCCGAGCGCCGTCATCCGACCCGGCACGAGCTCGACGCGATCGCCACGGACCGCGAGGTGTACATCATGAACGCCTCCGGCCACGGCGGCGTGGTGAACAGCTTCACGCTGGAGAAGTACGGCGTGACCCGCGACACCCCCAACCCCGAGGGCGGTGAGTTCTTCCGCGATGCGGAGGGCGAGCTGACCGGCGAGTTGTCGGATGCCGCGTGCAACGTGCTCACTGGGCTGCACGGGGTGAAGGTGGGCCACCACGGCCCGAACTTCCACCTCGGCGACGAGCCTGCCGAGCACCAGCATCAGCTCGACGCCGTGCAGCGCGAGTTCCTCGCCGGCGGTGTCACCACGATCGGCGACGCCCAGGTGTCGCAGCGCGAGTTCGCCGCGTACCTGGCATTGGCCGACCGCGGCGCCCTCGACCTGCGGGTCTCGATGTACTTCCTCTCGCACCTGCTCGATCAGGTGATCGACCTCGGCCTGACCGGGCCGTTCGGCAACGCGTTCCTCTCCGCGGCGGGTGTGAAGCTCTACGCCGACGGCACGCTGGGCGGGTGGACCGCGTACTTCCCCGAGGGGTACGTCGGCGACCCGTGCCGCACCGGACAGCTCTACCATCAGCCGGAGGAGTACACCGGGCTGGTGAAGAAGGCGCACCTGGCCGGGCTGCAGACCGCCACCCACGCCCAGTCGCCCACCGCCATCAAGATGGTCGTCGACGCGGTGCAGGCAGCGCTCGACGAGCGCCCCGACGCGGACGCCCGGCACCGCATCGAGCACTGCGGCCTGCCCGACCCCGCCGAGATCCGGAGGATGGCCGAGCTCGGCATCCGCCCGGTGAACCAGACCCAGCACTACTACAACTGGGGCGAGGGCGTGGAGCAGGCGATCGGCACCCCCGGTGAGCGGTTCAACCCGCTCGGCGAGTTCCTCGAGGCCGGCGTGCCCGTCACGATCTCGTCGGACGCCCCGGTCGCCGAGCCCCGGCCGCTCGAGGCGATCCAGGCGGCGGTGACGCGCGTCACGCGCCGCGGGCACAAGCTGGGGCCGGACTCGCTCCGCATCAGCGCCGAGGAGGCCCTGCGCGGGCACACGCTCGAGGGCGCGGCCTCGCTCGGCCGCGACGACGAGCTGGGCTCACTGACGCCCGGCAAGCGCGCCGATTTCGTCGTGCTCGGCGGCGATCCGCTCGGTACGGAAGGCGCCGAGATCGCCGGCATCCTCGTCCTCGAGACCTGGGTCGACGGCGTCGTGAAGCATCAGGCTCAGGAAGGATGAGCGGCATGGAGACCGTCGCGAAGCGCACCACCGGCTGGGTGATCATGGAGGCCCTCCGGGGCTACGGCATCGACACGGTGTTCGGCATCCCCGGCACCCACAACCTGGAGTTCTACCGGCCGCTGCCCGCTCTCGGCATCCGTCCGGTGACCACGCGCCACGAGCAGGGGGCCGGTTACGGCGCCGACGGCTGGTCGCTGCAGACCGGGATGCCCGGGGTCGTCGTGACGACGAGCGGTCCGGGCCTGCTGAATGCACTGTCCGCCGCGGGCACCGCCTACTGCGAGTCGCGACCGATGATCATCCTGTCGCCCGGCCCCGCCCGCGGCAGCGAGTTCGCCGACGTCGGCACGCTGCACGAGACCAAGGACCAACTGGCCGCGGCATCCGCCGTCGTGGAGTGGGGCCGTCGCGTCACCTCCGCCGCCGAGGCCGTCGCGGCCGTGCACGACGCCTTCGCGCTGTTCGCCACGGGACGCCCGCGCCCGGTGTACATCGAGGTGCCGCTCGACCTGCTCGAGGAGGAGGCCGAGGGGATCACCGACGACGAGCTCTCGTCGCGGGTGTTCCCGCCCGCTCCGGCGCCCTCCGACGACCTGGTCACCGAGGCCGCGCGTCTGCTGAACGCGGCGTCCGATCCCGTCATCCTCGCCGGCGGCGGATCCCGTCGTGCCGGTGCCGCGCTGCGGGCCGTCGCCGAGCGCCTCGGCGCTCCGGTCGTCACGACCGCGAACGCGAAGGGCGTGCTCGACGAGCACCACCCGCTCTCGCTCGGCGCCAACCTGCGGCTGGCCGCCGCGCGCAACCGCGCCCGCGACGCCGACGTGCTGCTCGTCGTCGGCTCCAAGCTCGGCGAGGCCGAGCTCTGGGTCGACCGGCTGGACGCCCGCGGCACCGTCATCCGCATCGATCTCCTCGCCTCGCAGCTCGAGAAGAACCAGAAGGCCGACGTGGGCATCGTCGGCGATGCCGCGGCATCCCTCTCCGCCCTTCTGACCGAGCTCGGCGACGGCCGCCCGCGCACCGACGGCCGCGTCGCCGAGACCCTCGAGGCCGTGCGCGCCGAGGTGCACGAGCTGTCGCCGGTGAACGCGGCGCTCGGCGAGGCCATCGCCGCCGCCCTGCCCGCCGACTCGATCGTCGCCACCGACTCGTCGCAGATCGCCTACTGGGGTCTGATGAACGTGCTGCGGGTGCCGAAGCCGAACTCGATGCCGTACATGGCGACGTACGCGACCCTCGGGTACGCCCTGCCCGCTGCGCTCGGCTCCCGGCTCGGGGACCCGGGCCGGCCGGCGTTCGCCGTGACCGGCGACGGCGCCCTGATGTTCTCGCTGCAGGAGATGATCACCGTCGTCGAGCAGCGTCTCGACGTCACAGTGATCGTCGTCGACAACGGCGGTTACGCCGAGATCCGCCAGAACGAGGCGGATGCCGGGATCGCGCCGATCGGCGTCGATCTGGTGCAGCCGGACTGGGCCGCACTCGGCACCGCGTTCGGCGGCACGGGGCGCCGCGTCGCCTCCGCCGCGGAGCTCGCCGAGGCCGTGCGGCAGGCGCAGACCGACGGCGGCCTGCACGTCATCCACCTCGACCAGTCCACCTTCGCCCTCTGAGACAGGAACACCCATGAGCAGTACACCGATCGGGCCGGCGGACGCCTCGAAGACCCCGCGCTATGCCGGGCTGTCCACCTTCGCCCGCCTGCCCCGCATCGAGGACGTCGGCGACACCGACATCGCCGTGGTCGGGATCCCGTTCGACAGCGGCGTCAGCTTCCGCCCCGGCGCTCGGTTCGGACCGGAGCACGTGCGCGCGTCCAGTCGTCTGCTGCGGCCGTACAACCCCGCGCAGGACTTCTCCGGCTGGGAGGCCGTGCAGATGGCGGATGCCGGCGACATCGCCGCCAACCCGTTCAACATCCACACCGCCGTCGAGCAGATCGCCGAGGCCGCGACCGAGCTCGGCGAGCGCGTCGACCGGATCCTCACGATCGGCGGCGACCACACGATCGCCTACCCGCTGCTCAAGGCGATCAGCGCCAAGCACGGTCCGGTCGCCGTGGTGCACTTCGACGCGCACCTGGACACCTGGGACACCTACTTCGACGAGCCGATCACGCACGGCACACCGTTCCGACGGGCCTCGGAGGACGGCTTCATCGATCGCACGGCGTCGATGCACGTCGGCACCCGCGGTCCGCTGTACGGCAAGGGCGACCTCGAGGACGACGAGCGACTCGGCTTCTCGATCATCACCAGCGAGTACGTGGAGGAGCACGGCGTCCCCGCGGCGATGGAGCGTCTGCGGCAGCGCATCGGCGACAAGCCGCTGTATCTGTCCGTCGACATCGATGTGCTCGACCCTGCGCACGCGCCGGGCACCGGCACCCCGGAGGCAGGCGGGCTCACCAGCAGGGAGCTGCTGCGCATCATCCGCGGCCTGGCCGATCTGAACATCGTCGGCGCCGACGTCGTCGAGGTCGCTCCCGCCTACGACCACGCGCAGATCACCGGCATCGCCGCCAGCCACGTGTCCTACGAGATCCTCACAGCCATGGCGCGCGCCATCGTGCGAGGACGCGGCGAGTGACGGACACGGAGAACGAGATGACCATCGCACGACCGCTCGCCGTCTACACCGATGTCGAGGACACCGATCCGGCGCCCGGGATCGCCCTGCTCGAGGCACAGGGCTTCGAGGTGCGCGTGCTCGGCACGCGCGACGCGCAGGAGATCGTCGAGGGTGCGCGCGACGCCGTCGCGCTGCTGCCGGGCTACGCCTCCGTCACCCGCGAGATGATCGAACAGCTGCCGAACCTCGAGATCATCGCCCTCATGTCGATGGGCTTCGACTACGTCGACGTCGACGCCGCCACCGAGCACGGGGTGTGGGTGACGAACGTGCCGGGCGCCGCGACCGAGGAGGTCGCCACCCATGCGCTGGCGATCATGCTGCACAGCCTGCGCCAGCTGCGCTTCTATCTCGCCAGCGCGAACCCCGTGGACTGGAACGAGAGGGCGCCGAAGGCGCCGCCACGGCTGAGCGAGAGGACGCTCGGCGTGATCGGGCTCGGCAGGATCGGCCGCGAGCTGGTCCGTCAGGCGGGACCGCTGTTCGGCCGGGTGCTGGGCTACGACCCGCTGATGCCGGACACCGCGGAAGTGCGCGCCGACCTCGACGCCCTCGGGGTGCAGCGCACGAGCCTCGACGAGGTGCGCGGGGCCTCCGACGTGCTGTCCCTGCACCTTCCGCTCACGCCCGAGACCGAGCACATGGTCGACGCGGAATTCCTCGCCGGGATGCCCGAGGGCGCGCTCCTGGTGAACGTGTCCCGCGGCGCGCTCATCGACGACGAGGCGCTCGCCGCGTCTCTCGACGCCGGGCACCTCGGCGGCGCGGCACTGGACGTGCTCGCCGCCGAGCCGCCGCAGCCGGGGCATCCGCTCGTCGGCCGGGACGACGTCGTGCTCACGCCGCACATCGCCTACTTCTCGGAGCGCACCGAGATCGAGTACGTGCGTATCCAGGCCCAGAACGCGGCGACGCTGCGCGAGACGGGCGCGCCGGACTCGCCGGTCAACCGCCCGGCGGGCGCCCGCGTCAGCCGGTGACGGTGAGGACGGCGTGCTCGCTGCCGCCGTCCTCCGCCCAGCGCAACGAGGCGGTGAGGATGCCGCTGAGCGCCTCGAGATCGATCTCCTCGAGGTCCTTGATGTACAGGCATCCGACGCCGGTGGTATGCGGTCCAAGCGCCGCCAGGTCGTCGGCGTGCGCCGCGGTGGACTCCAGGTAGATCGTCGATGCCGCCTTGCGCGGCGCGAAGGCCAGCAGCGGCATGTCGCCCTCGGTACCGGTGGGATAGCGGTAGTGGCAGCTGCCGAAGCCGACGATCGTGCCCCAGAGCTCCGGCTCGCGGCCCGAGATCTCCTGCATCAGAGCCGTCAGCGTCTCGGCGTCCCGCCGCCGCTTCGCCGGCGTGACGCCCGCGACGAACGCCGCGACGCTGCCGCCGGTAGGCCTCACTTCGCCGCCTTGGCGGCGGCCTTCATCGCGCGCTTGTGCTCGCGCACCTTGGTCAGCGACTCGGGCGAGACGATGTCGGCGACGCTGCGGAACGAGCCGTCCTCGCCATAGGGAGCGGATGCCTCGCGCCAGCCCTCACCGGTGAACCCGTACTGCTTGCCGAGCAGCGCCAGGAAGATCTTGGCCTTCTGCTCGCCGAAGCCGGGCAGCGCCTTCAGGCGCTTCAGCACGGTGGGGCCGTCGGGCGCGCCCTGCGTCCACAGCGCCGCGGCATCTCCGCCCCAGTCGTCGACCAGTGTCTGGCAGAGCGACTGCACGCGCGTCGCCATCGAACCGGGGAAGCGGTGCACCGAGGGCGACTGCTTGAACGCGGCCAGGAACTCCTCGGGATCCATCGACGCGATCGTCGCGGCATCAGCGGCTCCGGTGCGCTGCTCGATCTTGAGGGGACCGGCGAACGCGGTCTCCATCGCGACCTGCTGATCCAGCAGCATCCCCACCAGCAGGGCCAGCGGGTTGTCGGTCAGCAGCTCGTCTGCGGCGGTGTCTCCGGTGATGTGAAGGGCCATGCCTCCAGTCTCGCACCGGTGGGGGTTACGCGGGGAGGGCATGCAGGAGAGGATCGTCGGGACGAGAGGGGAACGACATGGGCCGGCTCATCTACTCGATGATCACCTCGCTGGACGGGTACGCGGAGGCGGAGGAGGGCGGGCTCGGCAGGTCGGCTGAGGACCCCGAGGTGCACACCTTCGTGAACGACCTGTTCCGCCCGGTGGGGACGTACTTGTACGGGCGGCGGATGTACGAGACGATGGTGTTCTGGGAGACCGTCGAGCAGGGTCCTGACGTGCCGGCCCACATCCTGCAGTACGCCGAGGACTGGCGGGCCGCGCAGAAGGTGGTCTACTCCACGACGCTGCCCGCGCCGTCGAGTGAGCGCACCCGCATCGAGCGGTCCTTCGACCCTGACGCGGTGCGGCGGCTCAAGGAGGAATCCGACCACGACCTGACGGTGGACGGCCCGAACCTCGCCGCCCAGGCGATCCGCGCCGGACTGGTCGACGACTACCACCTCTTCATCACGACCAGCGTCGTCGGCGGCGGAAAGAGGTTCTTCCCGGACGGAGTGCGGCTCGACCTCGACCTCGTCGAGGAGCGGTCGTTCTCGGACAGCGGCGTGCTCTACGCGCGGTACCGGGCGCGGGCGTAATCCCGGCATCCGATCAGGTCGCCGTTCGTCCCGCTCCCAGCGCGGGAGAGCGGGACGAACAGCGGCGTGAGGTCATCTGCTCACGTGGCGAGCACCGGCTTGTCAGAAGGGGATGCCGTGGGTGCCGACCCGCGGACGAAGAAGCTGCCCACGACGGCGACCAGCGAGAGCGCCGCGCCGATCATGAACGCGAACGCGATGCCGTCGGCTCCGGCCGCGGCATCCGTCGCGCCCGTGCCGGCGGCCTGCGCGGTGCCGATCGCGAGCATGCTGACGAACAGGGCGGTGCCGATGGCGCCGGCGACCTGCTGCACGGTGCCGACGATCGCCGAGCCGTGCGAGTACAGCCGCGGCCCGAGCGAGCCGAGCGCCGAGGTCATCAACGGGGTCATCATGAACGAGACGCCGAGCGAGATCCCGGCCAGCGCCAGCGCGGCCACCACGGGCGGAGTGTTCTCGGTGACCAGCGTCATCGACCACAGCACGCCGGAGGCGAGGATCGCGCCCGGGATCACGAGCGGCCGCGGGCCGTACCTGTCGAACAGACGGCCGACCAGCGGCGCGACCAGACCCATCACGAGGCCGCCGGGCAGCAGCAGCAGTCCGGTGGTCGCCGAGTCCACGCCGAGCACGTTCTGCAGGTAGATCGGTAGCAGGATGATCGCCCCGAACATCGCCGCCATCATCACCACGATGAGGCCCGCCGCCAGTGCGAACGAACGCGATGCGAAGGTGCGCAGGTCGAGCAGTGCCCGGTCGGTGCGCTGCAGCCGGACCTGCCGCAGGACGAACAGGGTCAGGCCGACCACGCCGACGACCAGGGCGATGAGGCCTGCTGTGACGGGAGCGTCCGGGCCGCCGCCGATGGTGCTGATGCCGTACACCAGTCCGCCGAAGCCGACTGCGGCCAGCGGCAGCGAGGGCAGATCGAGCGGGGTGCTGCTGCGCTCGCCGACGTTCTTCAGCAGCATCGCGCCGACCACCGTCATGATGATCGCGATGGGCAGGATCGTCCAGAACAGGAAGTGCCACGACAGCGCGTTCAGGATGAAACCGGAGAGGGCGGGACCGAGGGCCGGGGCGACCGCCATGACGATCGTGATCCGCCCCATGAACCGTCCGCGCTCCTGGGCGGGGACGACGTTCATGATCGTGGTCATGAGCAGAGGCATCATCATCGCCGTGCCGACGGCCTGGATCACACGCGCGAACAGCAGCACCGAGAAGTCCGGCGCGAGCGCGCCGATCACGGTGCCGACGGTGAACGCCGCCATCGCGAACAGGAACACCTGTCGTGTGCTGAACCTCTGCAGCACCCACCCGGTGGTGGGGATCACGACGGCCATGGTCAGCATGAACGCGGTCGTGGTCCACTGCGCGGTGGCGAGCGTGATGCCGAGGTCGTCGACGAGGTGGGGGAGCGCGACGCTCATCACGGTCTCGTTGAGCATCGTGACGAACGCGGCGCCGAGCAGCAGCCAGATCACACCGGTGCCGGTGGTCCTGCCTTCCGTGCTGCGCGCTCCTTCGACGACGGTCATGCTCCCACCAGCCGCAGCACGATGATCACCAGGGCGATCAGCATCATCACGATGTTCGGGACGAACGGCTCGCTGTGCCGACGGTGCGCGAAGATCGCGAGGAACTGGATGATCGCGATGCCGAGCGCCGCGAGCGGGGTGAGCCACGGCAGGACGCCGGTGAGCGCCGGCACGATCAGGCCGATCGCACCGAGCACCTCGGCGATGCCGATCAACCGCACCTGCGTGTCGGAGAAGTCGGCGAGGGTCGGCATGGGCTTGTCGCCGCCGTGCGGCTTCAGGACCTTCATGCCGCCGGCCATGAGGTTGACGAGCGCGAGGAGTCCGGAGAGGACCCAGGTGACGATGGTGAGGACGATCATGGGTTACTGAACCTTTCGAAGTTACCGTTAGTAACTGATGTACTATGGGTAAGTATTCCGGAAGGGGTGCCGGTGAAAGCAACGTCACCAGGTCACACGGATGTGACCATCGGGCAGGAGAGAGGCAGGAGATGACGGTCGAGAACAGGATGGCGTCGATCCATGAGCCGCGGATGCATCAGATGTGCGGGCACGACCCCGCGGAAGCCGAGGCGTTCCGCTCGATCCTGTCGCGCATCGGCGACAAATGGAGCCTGATGCTCGTCGGCATGCTGCATGAGGGGCCGCTCCGGTTCACCGAGCTCAAGCAGATGACCCCCGGCATCTCGGGGCGGATGCTGACGCACACGCTCCGCCAGCTCGAGCGCGACGGGCTGGTCGAGCGGGAGGTCTTCGCCGAGATCCCGCCGCGTGTGGAGTACCGGTCTACGCCGCTCGGCAAGAGCCTGGCCGTCCCCGCGCTGGCGATCGCGGAGTGGGCGTCGGCCCACCAGGGCGAGATCAGTGCGAACCGCGAGCGGTACGACGAGGCCGCCGACTAGTTGATGATCTCGCCGCCGCCCTCGGCGCGCATGCGGGCGAGATTGTCGCGCCAGGTCTGCAGGGCCTCGGGAGTCAGGCGGGTCCAGTCCTCGACGACGGCCAGTACGCGCAGCGGGTCGGTGCTGCGATAGGAGCGGGTCGGGTTGCCGGGGAACTTCTTGTCTGTGACGTTCGGGTCGTTCTCGAAGTCGCCGGTCGGCTCGACGCGGTAGACCCGCGGTTCGCCTTCGCCTGAGGCCAGCTCGGCCGCGAGGCCGGCCCCGTCGCGCAGCGCGGTGAAGTAGATGTGGTTCATCACGACCTCTGGCCGGTAGTTCGACCGGAACCCGGCCGTCAGCAGCTCGCCGGGCTGCAGATCCGCCTTGGTGCCATGGAAGAAAGGTCCCTCGTCCAGCGTCTCGGTCATGCGCCCAGGCTACCTATCAGGCGCGGGCATCGCGCGAGTGCACCACCTGCCGACGAGTGAACCCCTTGTCGACGTCGATACGTGGTGCGCTCGCAGTCAACCCGTTCAGTCGTCGCGATCCGGTTCGTTCGTGGCGCCGGCTGGCGCGATGCAGTGCGTCAGGCGGTGGCGGAGTCGGATGCCTCGGATGCCGGAGCATCCGGAGTGAGGCCGTAGAGGGTCTCGAGCGCGGAGAGGAACTCGTGTCCGCGGCCGGAGTCGGCCAGATCGTGCGCGCGGGTCGTCGGGGTGTGCAGCAGTACGCCCGCGAGGTGGCGCATGGCCTGCTCGACGCGACCGTCCTCGTCGCCGCGACGACGGGCGCGCTCGATCTCGTCCTCGAGCAGGCCGAAGATGTGCGAACGCAGGGCGACGACCGCGGGCGTGACGCTCTGCCTGGCACCGACCACGTGGAAGTCCGCCGCGGCGGCGCGCACGATGGAGCGCGCGGCATCCGTCGCCTGCAGCTCCTCCAGGGGCGCGTGCAGGCGGATGGTCTCGAGGTCGAGCAGGGCGACGCCCTCGAGCTGTGCGACGGCGGGATCGACGTTGCGCGGCATCCCGAGGTCGATCACGAGCTGACCTGCGGCCTGGTGCGCGACGGGGCAGCCGACGGCCGCGGCGGACGCCGGGCGCTGCAGCTGCTCCGGACCGAGCACGGGCTCGGCGGCGGCGGTACAGGTGATCAGCAGTGTCGACCTGCGCGCGACGTCGGCGTACTCCTCGGCGGTGATCGCGCGGATCTCGTGCTTCTTCGCGAAGAGCGCGGCGCGACCAGAGGGGGAGTGCACGGCGATGTCGGTGGCGCCGCGCTCGCGCAGCGTCGCGAGGGTCACGGCGGCATACGCGCCGGTGCCGACCAGCAGCACCCGCTCCGCGCCCCAGTCCGCGATGCGGCTGTCGGCGAGCTCGAGCGCGAGGCGCACCAGCGAACGGCCGGCGCGCGAGAGCGCGGTGTCGTTCTTGACCTTGCGCTGCGCCTGGCTGGCGCGCTGGAAGAGGCGCTCCAGCTCGGGGGAGGTGGTGCCGCCCTTGCGGGCGGTGGTCAGCGCGCGGCGCACCTGACCGGCGATCTCGCCCTCGCCCGACACGACCGATTCCAGACCGGATGCCACGGCGAACAGGTGCTCGGGCACACGACGGTCGCTGAGCACTTGGTACGAGCCGTCCAGATCCTCGGCCGGGATGCCGGTGGCCGCCACGACCGCGTCGCGCACCGCGCCGGCGGCGTCCGCGGGCTCGGCGTCGATCTCCACGTACGCCTCGAAGCGGTTGCACGTCGCCAGGACGACCGCACCCTGCGCGCCGCCGGCCATCAGAATGGGGGCCACGGTGTCAGGAGTGCGGCTGAGGCGTTCGAGCAACTCGAAGGAGGCGGTTCGATGACTCGCCGAGACGCAGACCAGCACGGAAGGGGATTCTACGCCCGCCTCCTATGTGACCCCTGACGCCCGTCACGATCCGACGCATCCGATCACCCGAACGACTCCGCGACCAGCTCGGCGATCAGCTCGTCGGCATCGGCCGCCACGCCCCTGCGCGCGAACCACTCGCACACGTTGACGCAGTCGCGGTGCAGCAGATCCCATGCCTGCGGGTTGGCAGCAAGGTCCACGATCTGCGGCAGGTCGATCACGACCACGCGACCGTCGTGCACGAGCAGGTTGTACGCCGAGAGGTCGCCGTGCACGAGCCCTGCGCGCGCGAAGATCCGCAGGATCTCGGCGACCTGCGCGAAGCAGTCGTCGAGACCGTCACGCACCTGGGCGAGCCGAGGGGCGGCGGTGCCGTCGTGTCCGATGAACTCCATCAGCACCTCGGTGCCGTCCACCTGCACGGGGTAGGGGACAGGGGCGCCGAGCTCGTGCATGCGGCAGAGCGCCTCGAACTCGGCGAACGACCACTGCGCGGCGGCGACCGCGCGGCCGTGCGCCGACTTCTTCGCGAGCGCCCTGGTGTCGCGGGTGTTGCGGGTGCTCCGGCCCTCGGTGTACATCGCGGAGCGGTGGAAGCTGCGGTGTTCGGTGGACCGGTACCGCTTCGCAGCGAGCAGCGAACGCTGCGACGGGTCGAAGGGCACGGCGCGCTCGATGAGGAACACGTCGGCCTCCTTGCCCGTCTTGAGGATGCCGAGCTCGGTGTCGACCGCGTCGGCCGAGGTGACGACCCAGTCGGGGCGCGGCTCGGGACCGCGCTCGGAGGGGGTGACCGCCTGCCACGTGCTCCAGCGCTGGTTCTCGACCAGGCTCGTGTCGGCGAAGGAGAGGGTGATGTCGAAAGGGGATGCGTCGAAAGACGAGTTCACGATGGTGTGCTCCAGGAGAGGAGGCCACCGCGGGATGTCAGTGGCGGGAGGCCTCAGAGATGTGGATGTCGAGGGAAGGCACGACGACAGAGACGTTCATCAGGCTCTCCTTCCCTCAGGCATCCGGGTCGCTCCCGGTGCGCATCCGAGCATAGGGGGACGGATGCCGGAGTGTCCAGCATCCGCCCCCGGACGATCAGCTCTGACGGACCGGCGCACTGCTCCAGGACGACGCCGATCCGCTCAGCTCGGCGTCCAAGGATTCCTGCGCGTACCTCATGTTCTCGGCGTAGGTCGGCTGCTGCAGGCGCTGCCACATGACCTCCTCCGGCACCGTCTCGACCTGCTGGGTGATCCACCAGATGTTGCCGAGCGGGTCCTTCACGCGGCCGCCGCGCTGCCCGAAGGCGTTGTCGCCCAGCGCGGTCACGACGCTCGCGCCGCGCTCGACCGCGCGAGCGAACGCTGCATCGGCGTCGGGAACCCAGATGCGCAGCAGGCTCGGCATCGCGGGCCAATCCCGTCGTCGGTCGAAGGCGAGCACGACCGTGTCGCCGATGCGGATCTCGCCGTGCCCGATCGAGCCGTCCTCGGTCACGACGCGGGCGAGCTCCTCGCCGTCGAACGCGTAGCCGATGAAGTCGAGGAGGGCGCCGGTGTCATCGGTGACCACCCAGGGCGCGACGGTGCTGTAGCCGGCGGGGGTGGCGGAGTCGGTGCGGGTCATGGCGGGTCCTTTCGTCAGTGTGGGATCCACGCTAGAAGTCATCTAGGTCTGTTTCAGTCCTAGATGTGAAGGATCATTGAGGACATGACTCAGACCGCCCGCCTCCTCGACCTGCTCGGGCTGCTGCAGACCGGACGGCCCTGGCCGGGATCGCAGCTCGCGACACGGCTTGAGGTGACGCCGCGCACGGTGCGCAGGGACGTCGAACGGCTGCGCGACATGGGCTACCCGATCGAGGGGGCGATGGGCGCGCAGGGCGGCTACCGCCTCGTCGCCGGCACCGCGATGCCGCCCTTGCTGCTCGATGACGACGAGGCGGTGGCCGTCGCCATCGCGTTGCGCACCGTCGCATCCGCCGGCGTCCCCGGCGTCGAGGACGCCGGCCTCAGCGCGCTGGGAAAGCTCCGTCAGTCGCTGCCGTCACGGCTCGCGGCCCGGGTCGGCGCGCTGTCGTCGCTGTCGATCGGGTGGGACCCGGATCGCCCGGCGGCGGATGCCGAGGTGCTGGGAGTGCTCGCGAGCGCGGCCACCCGTCGCGAGCGGCTCCGGATGGACTACGAGCGCCGCGACGGCGAGACGTCCCGGAGGCACGTCGAGCCGCTCCGCCTCGTGCTGCAGCACCGGCGCTGGTATCTGCTCGCGATCGATCTCGACCGCGGCGCCGGACGCGTGTTCCGGGTGGACAGGATCAGCGCACCGCATCCGACCGGTGTTCCGGCCGTGCATGCTCTGCCAGAGGAGGAGGTCGCCGACCTCATGCGACGCCGTGCGCTCGCCGCGGAGCCGGTGCTGCGCGCAGACGTCACCCTGCGTCTGCCGCTCGCGGTTGCGGCCGAGAGGCTGCGCGACGAGCTCGGGCGGGGCAGTCTGGACGCGGAGGGCGACGAGACCCGCTGGCGCAGCGACGAGGACACCGTGCACTGGCTCGCGATGCGGCTGCTGCGTCTGGACTGCGACTTCGTGGTGCACGGCCCGCCCGCGCTGGTCGAGCGGCTGCAGGCGATCCACCGGCGCACCGCGCGATGACGAGCGCCGGCGGGCACCCGGGCAGGGCACACTCATAGGCGCCGGTGTCAGGATGGGCTCATGAGTGACCTGCTGCGCGCGCTGGCCGGAGAGACCGTAGATCGCACCCCCGTCTGGTTCATGCGGCAGGCGGGACGCTCGCTGCCCGAGTATCGTGAGCTGCGCGTCGGCACGCGGATGCTGGACGCCTGCCTGACCCCGGACCTCGCGGCCGAGATCACGCTGCAGCCGGTGCGCAGGCACGGCGTCGACGCAGCCGTCTTCTTCAGCGACATCGTCATCCCGCTGCGCCTCGCCGGCGTCGAGGTCGAGATCGTGCCCGGCCGTGGCCCGGTGTTCGCGAACCCGGTGCGCACGGCGGACGACGTCGAGCGGCTCATCGCGATCGACCCCGCCTCGCTCGACGGCGACGCGATCTCCGCGGCGGTGCGCATCGTCACCGCCGAGCTGGGCGAGACGCCGCTGATCGGCTTCGCCGGGGCCCCGTTCACCCTGGCCGCCTACCTCGTCGAGGGCGGGCCGTCGAAGGAGCACCTGCGCGCCCGCGCCATGATGCACGCCGACCCGGTCTCGTGGCACCGTCTGGCCGGCTGGCTCGCCGCCGTGTCGCGGCGCTTCCTGGAGACGCAGCGCGACGCCGGAGCATCCGTCGTGCAGCTCTTCGACTCCTGGGCGGGCTCACTGTCCACCGAGGACTACCGCACCTACGTCGCCCCGCACTCGCGCGAGGTGATCGACGGCATCGGCGTGCCCGCGATCCACTTCGGCGTCGGCACCGGTCCGTTCCTCTCGGACATGCGCCTCGACGGCGCGGCGGACGCGGTGGGCGTCGACTGGCGGATGCCGCTGGACGAGGCCATCGGCATCCTCGGCCCCGACGTCGCCGTGCAGGGCAACATCGATCCGGCGCTGCTGCAGGCCCCGTGGACGGTGCTCGAGGCGCACGTGCGCGACGTGATCGAGCGCGGTCGCGGTGCGAAGGGCCACATCCTCAACCTCGGTCACGGCGTTCCGCCGGAGACCGACCCCGACCAGCTGACGCGCATCGTCGCGCTCGCGCACGGCGAGAGCTGAGGTCGACTGAGCCCAGCTCTATGGGGAGTTCTCCCCATGGGGTGCCGTCTGGACGTTCGGCTAGGGTCGCATCAGGAAACCGGGGGGTGCTGATGGGCGGCAAGGACGTCACGATCGACTACGACCTGCTCGAGGGGGTGCGCTCCTCGCTGAAGGAGCTGATCGCCGAGCTCGAGGACGCTCCGGAGCGCAACAGCGACATCGCCGGCGCGATCGACAGCCCCTTCGAGAAGGGCGAGCTGCAGGGCGCGGCAGCCGACTTCCGTGGCGCGTGGGAGCCGAAGCGCACAGAACTCATCGATGAGCTGCAGGACATCTCGACCTACATCAGCGACGTCATCGACTCGTACTACGGCCTGGACAGGTGGTTCTGAGATGACCGACAGAGTCGATGCCGGAACCGCCGGAGAGGCGTGGGCCGTCGGAGAGCAGATCCGCACGATGGTCGGCGAACCCGACGTCGTGCACCGCAACGGGCAGACCATGGCCGACTACGGGCATCGCATGAGCGAGATCGGCGCGCAGCTGGAGCTGATCCGCGACTCCGACATCTCGCAGTGGAGGATCAAGGGCAAGGCGACCGACAAGCTGCGCGCCTCGATCGGCGATGCCGCCGACCGGATGGCGGTGGCCGCGGCGCTCTACCTGCCGATCGGGCAGGCGTTCGGCAGCTACGGATCCAAGACCTCGTACCACCAGGACGAGCTCAACCAGCTCGCGGTGACATGCCGGGATCTGTGGGAGAAGTACCAGAGCGCGGTGGACGCGTACAAGAACGCCGAGGCCCCCGTCGAGGGCGCGGACGACTACGACGAGCAGAAGAAGGATCATCAGAAGCTCGAGGATGCCGCGTGGGAGGCCCGGGACGAATGGGACACCGCCTCCTCGAAGTGGGGCGGCTCCTTCTCGGTGTGGCAGGAGCTGTACCAGCGCACGCTGGAGACGGTCTCCGACCCCGACCTCGACAAGATCCGCAAGGGGGAGAAGCTGCCGGGCGAACCGGGACTCGACCTCTACCCGCACGGCGATCCCGACATCAGGGACATCGAGCAGCGGGGCGCCGGCGACTGCTACCTGCTCTCCGCGCTCGCCGGAATCGCGAACGGGGATCCGCAGAAGATCAAGGACATGATCACTGAGAATCCCGACGGCACGTACACCGTGCACTTCGCCGACGGCGACATCACCGTGGGCGGCGATCAGATCCCCGACGACGACCGTGCCGCCTGGGTGCGCGTCATCGAAGGGGCGTACGAGATCCACGAGGGCGGCTTCGAGGAGTTCACCAACGGCGGCTGGGCGCGTGACGTCATGGAGGACGTCTACGGTGACGAGGCCGACGTCAAGGATCACGATCCCGGCCGCTGGGACTGGCTCACCGGCGGGAACGACGTCGGCGACAGCTTCGACGACATGCACGATGCCCTGGCCGACGGCCGCCCCGTGGTCGCCAGCGCCCAGAACGGGCAGCTCGGATTCGAGGGCGGCGGCCATGCGATGACGGTTCTCCGCGCCTACGAGGAGAACGGCCAGCAGATGGTGGTGATCCGGAACCCGTGGGGCAGCAACACGAACCATGAGGACGCGATCCGTGCCGCGGGCGGCGAACTGACCACGCCGCCGGACGGTACGTTCGTCATGAGCATGGACGAGTTCACGAAGTCGTTCAACGTCGTCGAGGTCGCCAACTGATGACCGTCCGGAGGGCGAGCGCTGCCATCGCCGCCTTCCTGGCGATGACCTTGACCGCATGCAGCGCAGGCTCAGAGGAGGAACCGATGCCCACCCCCCGTTCGTCGACCGCGGCGGCGCAGGACCCGAATCCGTCCGAGCCGCTCAGCGAGCTCGTTCCGGCCGCGGATCTGATCGTCTACGGCACAGTCGAATCCGTCGACCCCGCGATCACGGACATCGACCAGGATGTCTTCCCTGTGCAGACCGCGACCGTGCACGTCGGCGAGGTCATGAAGGGCGACGCGTCCGAGACGATCTCCGTCACCAAGCCGGCCGACACCCACTATGCGCTCGTCGGTGAGGCGAACGGATCCTATGACGCCAAGCACGAGGGGATCTTCGTGCTCAAGAGGAGCGGCGACGCGTACGAGCTCTTCGGGCACGTGGGGGTGCACGACGACGCCGGTGCGCAGCGCGCGTTCGCCAGGGTGCTGGCCGGACAGCGCGAGCAGATCTCGACCGCGACGCCCGCTCAGATCGCCGAGTGGGCGAAGGAGGCCGAGATCATCGTCTTCGGCCGTGCCGAGGGCGATGCCGACGACGTGATCTGGCACACCCCGAGGGTGGACTTCTCCTCGTCGGCGACCATCACCCCGATCGAGGTGTACAAGGGCGAGATGTCCGAGCCGCTGGATGTCGTGCTGGGGCCTCAGCCGGATGTGCCCGGTGGCACCTGGGCGTTCCCGGTCGCCACCGAGGGGAACATCGCGACGTACTTCATCGACACATCGAGCGGTGCCCCGACCGTCATCAACACCGCTCAGCCGAGCATGCTCGAGCGCCGTCAGATCCCTCTCGGGGACTGAGCGCCCGGCATCCGCCCTTTCTCCCGGCTTCCGCATCGGATGCGGGTGTCAGGATGGATGCATGACCGAGCAGACTCCCGAACTCGCGGCCCGCGCGGCCGAGCAGCACGTCGTCGTGATCGGCGGCGGCATCGGCGGCCTGGTGGCCGCACGCGAGTGCGCGAAGGTCGGGATGCCGGTGACGCTGCTCGAGGCGTCCGAAGAGCTCGGCGGTTCGATCCGCCGCGCCGAGGTCGACGGGATCGTCGTCGATGCCGGCGCCGAGAGCTATGCCACCCGCGGCGGGCATGTCCGCGCACTGGTCACCGAGCTCGGCCTCGGAGACCGCATCGTCACCCCCGAGGGCGGCGGGGCCTGGCTGGACGGGATCCCGGAGGTGGGGGCCGCGCCGATCCCGAAGGGCGGCCTGCTCGGCATCCCGGAGAACCCGTTCCAGGATGACGTGCGGCGCGTGCTGGGCACCCGCGGCGTGTGGCGGGCCTACCTCGACCGGCTCCGCCCGCCGCTCACGATCGGCCACGAGAAGAGCCTCGGCAGGCTCGTCGCCACGCGGATGGGGGAGAAGGTGCGCGACCGGCTCGTCGCGCCCGTGACCGCCGGCGTGTACTCCGCGCACCCCGACGACGTGGACGTCGAGGCCGTCGCACCCGGGCTCAGCGCCGCGCTCACGCGCGTCGGCTCGCTCTCCGGCGCGGTGGCCGTGCTGCGCGGGGAGCGGGAGCAGAAGGGCGCGGCCCCCGGCTCGGCCGTGGAGGGACTCGTCGGCGGCATGAGCACACTGGTCGACGCGCTGCGTGCCGACCTCGAGGAGCTCGGAGTCGACATTCGCACCGGCGCCCGCGTCGCGCGACTCGTGCGCGACGGCGGAGCGTGGACCGTGCAGATCGAGACGATCACCGAGGAGGGCGACGCCGAGTCCGAGGACGTGCGCGCGGATGCCGTGGTCGTCGCGACCTCCGAGCCCGCTGCGCGGGCGCTGCTCACCGGCCACGCGGATCTCGGAGAGCCGGCCGTCGCCCCCGAGATCGAGATCGTCACCCTCGTGCTGAACGCGCCGGAGCTCGACGCCGCGCCGCGCGGCACGGGCGTGCTCACGGTGCCGGGCAGCCGCATCGCGAAGGCGCTCACGCACTCGACCGCCAAGTGGGGATGGCTGCGGGAGGCGGCCGCCGGCCGCCACGTCGTGCGCGTGTCGTTCGGCAGCCAGGGCGAGGTCCCCGCGACCGCCGCACTCGATGATGCGGATGCCGCGCAGCTGGCCCTCGCGCAGGCGTCCGCGATGCTCGGCGTGACGCTGCGACCGGAGCAGGTGGTCGGCGCGCATCGGGCCCGCCATGTGCAGGCCCAGCCGGCATCCGTCATCGGCTCCGCCGAGCGCCGCACCGCCGCTCGGGCGGCCGTGCGCGCGGTGCCGGGGGTCGCCGCGGTCGGCGCGTGGCTGGCGGGGACCGGCCTCGCGCAGGTCGTGCCCGACGCCGTCGCCGAGACCGACCGGCTGCGCCGCGCCCTCCTGTTCGGGTGATGTGACGGCAACAGCGCACCGGTAGATGCCGAAAACGGAATACAGGGTTACGCTGGGAGTCCTGGTCGGCCGCCGCCGCCAGTCGCAACAACAGTCAGGAGGCCCCCGATGAAGGGGAAGATCGGACTCGTCGTCGGACTCGGCGTGGGTTATGTGCTCGGCACCCGTGCGGGCCGCGAGCGTTATGAGCAGATCAAGACGCAGTGGCTGAAGGTCTGGAACCTCGACCCCGTGCAGGAGCAGGTCACCCGCGTGCAGGACTATGCCAAGGCGAAGGCCGCGGCGGTGCCGCAGGCGCTGTGGGACGGCGCGGTGCGCGTGGTGCGTTCGGCGTCGGCCGCCGGTACGCCGGGCCAGAAGCTCGACTCCGTGATCGACACCGCGAAGGATGCCGCCGACGACGTCGCGGATGCGGCGGAGGACGCGGTGAAGGCGAAGGCCAAGACCGCGAAGCGCCGTGCTGAGCGAGCGGAGCGAGACGAAGCGCCGGCCGCGAAGAAGAGCAAGGACGACTGACATGGCCCGGGGGTATCGGGATCGCGCCGACGACAGTCTGCTGACGCTGCTCGGCGACATGCCGGACCTGGTCTCGAACCTGGTCAAGGCTGAGATCGACCACGCCAAGGCGTGGGTGCAGAAGACTTCCAAGGACGCCGGGATGGGGAGCCTCTGGTTCGTCGTCGCGCTGTTCTTCCTGTTCTGGGCGATCCCGGTCATCCTGACGTTCGCGGTCGCCGGCTTCGCGTCCTGGATGCCCGTGTGGGCCTCCGCGCTGGTCGTCTTCGGCATCCTGATCCTGGCCGTCCTCGTGTTCGGCCTGCTCGGCCTGCTGCGGTTCCGCAAGCTGGTGAGGCGCGAGAATCCCGCGCAGGCCGTTTCCACCGACATCCGCCTCGTCCGCGAGGCCGGCGATGAGCGCCCCCGGGAGGCCGCTGATGACGAATTCTGAGCAGACCCCGCTGCCGCGCACCGCCGTGGCGGACGGCATCACCGACCCGGTGGCGTCGGCGCGCGCCGAGCTCAAGGCGGCCCTCGCCGCGATCGAGGTCAAGGCCAACGTGCCCCGCCGCGTCGAGCAGGCCTCTCAGCGTGGAATCGCGAAGGCCCGCGTGTTCGCGAAGAAGAACCCGGTGGGCGCCGTCGCGGCTGTGATCGGGGTCGCCGTCACGGTCGGCGGCCTCGTCTGGGTCATCGCCCGCGCCGCATCGCGCTGACGCCCCGGTTCCTGAGCGCCCTTCGTCTCGTCGCTCCGCTCCTCGCTCAGGATCCGCGAGCGTGAGGAAGGGCGGGTTCGCCGTCTCCGCCCCGAAGGGGCAGACTGGAGACATGTCCGATGAGACCGAATCCTCCCCTTCCGGCTTCACCCTCTGGGCGGTGTGGGGTCGCAACCCCGACGCGCCGCACGCAGATCCCGACTCCACGGAGCTCGAGACGATCGTCGGCCACATCGAGGACTCCGGCGTCACCGTCCGCGGCTTCTACGACGTCAGCGGTCTGAAGGCCGAGGCCGACCTCATGGTGTGGCTGCACGGCCCCACCGCCGAAGACCTGCAGCGCGCGCTGCGCCGGCTGCGCCGCACCGAGCTGCTCAGCCCGCTGCTGCCGGTGTGGAACGTCATGGGCGTGCATCGCGACGCCGAGTTCAACCGTCAGCACGTGCCCGGCTTCCTGCGTGGCATCGAGCCGAAGCAGTGGCTGTGCCTGTACCCGTTCGTGCGCACACCCGAGTGGTACCTGGCCGACGAGGCAGAGCGTCGCAAGATGCTCGCCGACCACGGTCGCAAGGGCGCCGCATTCACCGGTGTCATCGCGAACACGGTCGCCGCCTTCGCCCTCGGCGACTACGAGTGGCTGCTGCCGCTCGAGGCGGACGACGTCACCGAGCTGGTCGACCTGATGCGTGACCTCCGCTACACCGACGCCCGTCGGTACGTGAAGGAGGAGGTGCCGTTCTACACCGGACGCCGCCTGCGCCTCGACGAGATCGCCGACGTCCTGCAGTGAACCGATGAGCAGCGTCATCCGTCTCGGAACCCGTCGCAGCGCACTCGCGCAGGCGCAGTCCGGCCACGTCGCTGTCGCGCTGCAGGAGGTCTCGGGGCGTCAGGTCGAACTGGTCCCCATCACCTCCGAGGGCGACACGAACCGGGCATCTCTCTCCGAGATCGGCGGCCAGGGCGTTTTCGCCACCCGGCTGCGCGAAGCGCTGCTGCGTGGCGAGTGCGATCTGCTGGTGCACTCGCTGAAGGACCTGCCGACCGCCCAGCCGGATGGACTCGTCATCGCGGCCATGCCCCCGCGCGTCGACGCGCGCGACGTCGTGATCACGCGCGACGGCACCCCGCTGGCCGAGCTGCCGGCCGGCAGCCGCGTCGGCACGGGGGCGCCGCGCCGCATCGCGCAGGTGCGCCGTCGCAATCCGGGCGTGGAGGTCGTGGACATCCGCGGCAACGTCGACTCGAGGCTCGAGCGCGTGGCATCCGGTGAACTGGACGCCGTGATCCTCGCCGCCGCAGGTCTCTCGCGACTCGGGGCCGACAGCCCGCTGCGCCGCGAGGAGCTCGCGCTCGCTGAATGGCCGACGGCGCCGGGGCAGGGCTCGCTCGCCGTCGAGACCACCGCGGATGCACCGGCCGAGCTGCGGGCCTGGCTCGCAGAGCTCGACGCCGCGGCCACCCGTATCGCGGTCACCGCGGAGCGCGCGGTGCTCGCCGGACTCGACGCCGGATGCCAGGCGCCGATGGCCGCGCACGCGGTGCAGACGGATGCCGGGCTGCACCTGCAGGCGGCCGTGTTCGCCCCCGACGGCGGCCGCCGGATCGACTTCGAGGTCACAGAGGCCCTGGACGAGGGGTATATTCGTCGGAACGGCAGCGGCAACGGCGCGGATGCTGCCGGTGGTGCAGACCCGATGCACGCGGCGCGCGCATTCGGCATGTCTGTGGCTCATCGGCTGCTCGAACAGGGGGCGGCCGACCTCCTCCCGCGAGAGTGATGCTGAATGACTTCTACCGATTCGATCCCGGCCCCGCCGGACAAGCCTTTGAGCGGCTGGCGCGTTCTCGTGCCCCGCGGCGGTCCGTGGGGTG
Organism: Microbacterium sp. NPDC057659; assembly: GCF_042799915.1. NCBI lineage: Bacteria > Bacillati > Actinomycetota > Actinomycetes > Micrococcales > Microbacteriaceae > Microbacterium > Microbacterium sp. NPDC057659. Next base: position 945,709 of record NZ_JBHVHU010000002.1, read on the forward strand.
ACGGGGTCGCGGCGAGTCTGCGTGCGCAGGGCGCCGTTCCTGTGGTCGCACCGCTGATCAACTTCGCCCCGACCACCGACCAGCAGACTCTCGACGAGGCGCTCGCCCGCCTCGAGGCCGGCGACTACGACTGGCTGACCATCACGAGCGCGACCACTGTCGACGTGCTCTTCGCGCACCGGATCAGCATCCCGCGCAACACCAAGGTGGCCGCTGTGGGCGAGACCACGGCGGCCGCTCTGCAGGCTGTCGGCTATGAAGTGGAGATGATCCCGGAGTCGGACAACTCCGCGGCAGGCATGGCCGAGCAGATCATCGCGCTCGAGGACGAGCCCCGGCGCATCCTGACACTGCGCAGCGAGATCGCGAAGCCGGTGCTCACCGACATGCTCTCCGGCGCCGGACATCTGGTCGACAGCATCGTCGCCTATCGCACCGTGGGGGTTCCGGTCACCGACCGCATCCATCGCGACGTGCTCAATGGCCGCATCAACGCGATCCTGATCACCAGCGGATCGGTGGCGCGGCAGGTGCGCGAGCAGTTCCCCGAGATCCCCGACACCACGCTTCTCGCGGCGATCGGGCCCCGCACCGCGACCGATGCCCGCAAGGTCGGTCTGCCCATCTGGGCGGTCGCCGACAAGCAGACGGTCGACGCGCTGATCGATGTCGTCTCGCATTTCACCCTCCCGCACGCGGCCGACGAGTTCGCGCCGTGAGCCTCCCGACCGTTCACGGTGGGAGCGTTTCGCGCATCAGAGGTGTCCCCGAGCCGAGTTCGGCTCCCACGCCGGGCCGCGCAGCGCGGTTCGGCTCCCATGAGGTGATGTGATGAGCTTTCCCGAGACCCGCCTGAGGCGACTGAGGCAGTCCGCGCCCGTGCGCGCACTCGTGCGAGAGACCTCGCTCGAGGCGCGGCAGCTGGTGCTGCCGATGTTCGTGCGCGAGGGGATCGACGAACCCGCGCCGATCGGCTCGATGCCCGGCGTCGCCCAGCACTCGCTCGGCTCGCTGCGCGCAGCGGCGGCGGACGCGGCGGATGCCGGAGTCGGCGGCGTCATGCTGTTCGGCGTTCCCGCTGTGCGCGACGCCGCCGGATCAGGGGCCGATGACCCCCGCGGCATCCTCAACATCGCGACCGAGGCGGTCGTCGCCGAGGTGGGCGACGCACTGGTCGTGCAGACCGACCTCTGCCTGGACGAGTTCACCGACCACGGGCACTGCGGCGTGCTGGCATCCGACGGTTCGGTCGACAACGACGCGACGCTGGAGCGGTACGCGGCGATGGCGCTCGCGCAGGCGCGCGCCGGATCGCACCTGCTCGGACTCAGCGGCATGATGGACGGTCAGGTCGCGCACCTGCGCGCCGCGCTCGACGCGGAGGGCTTCCAGGACGTGCTGCTGCTCGCTTACGCGGCCAAGTACGCGAGCGCCTTCTACGGACCGTTCCGCGAGGCCGTCGACTCGCAGCTGCAGGGCGACCGCCGCACCTACCAGCTCGACCCCGGCAACCGGCGCGAGGGCGTCCGCGAGGCCGTCGTCGACCAGCAGGAGGGCGCCGACATCGTCATGGTCAAGCCGGCGATGGCCTTCCTCGACGTGCTGCGCGAGGTGCGGGACGCGGTCGACATTCCTGTGTGGGCATACCAGGTGTCCGGGGAGTACGCCATGATCGAGGCGGCCGCGGCGAACGGCTGGATCGATCGGCGGGCCGCCGTGCTGGAGTCGCTGCTGTCGATCAGACGTGCGGGAGCGGATGCCGTGCTGACGTACTGGGCGGTGGAGGCGGCGCGCTGGCTGCGGTGACCACCTCCGGGTCCTGAGCTTCGGCGGGTCCTGAGCGAGCGAGATACGAGCGAGCGCCGTGCTGAGCGAGTCGAAGTGACGAAACGCCTTCGGAGCGGCTCATAGGTGGGCGGCGTAGCCTTGTGGGGTATGTCTGCCGAGCGAGGAGTATCCGTGACCGACCGCAACGACGACCTGTTCGACGCCGCACGCGCGGTGATCCCCGGAGGGGTGAACTCGCCGGTGCGGGCGTACGGATCGGTCGGGGGAACGCCGCGCTTCCTGGCATCCGCTCGCGGGGCGCGCGTGACCGACGCCGCCGGCACCGAGTACGTCGACCTCGTCGCGTCGTGGGGACCGGCGCTGCTCGGGCACACGCATCCGATCGTCGTCGAGGCGGTGCAGGAGGCCGCGACCCGCGGGCTGTCCTTCGGCGCCCCGACTGAGGGCGAGGTCGAGCTGGCCGAACTGATCGCCGACCGCGTGCGCTTCGGCGAGACCCGTCCGGTGGAGCGGGTGCGCCTGGTGTCGACCGGCACCGAGGCGACCATGACCGCCATCCGCCTGGCCCGCGGCGCCACCGGCCGCGACCTGCTGGTGAAGTTCGCCGGGCACTATCACGGCCACTCCGACGGCCTGCTCGCCGCAGCCGGCTCCGGCGTCGCGACCCTGGCACTGCCCGGCTCCGCCGGCGTGCCCGCCCCGATCGCCGCGCAGACCCTGGTGATCGACTACAACGACCCCGACGCCCTCGCCGCGGTGTTCGCCGAGCACGGGCCTCGGATCGCCGCGGTGATCGTGGAGGCGGCGTCGGCGAACATGGGCGTCGTGCCGCCGCTTCCCGGCTTCAACGCTCTGATCGCCGAGACCGCGCACGCCCACGGCGCGCTGATGATCCTCGACGAGGTGCTCACCGGATTCCGTGTGCACCCCGCCGGATTCTGGGGTCTGCAGCAGGGCACGGGCGAGGAGTACCAGCCTGACATCTTCACGTTCGGGAAGGTCGTCGGCGGCGGGATGCCGCTGGCGGCGCTCGGCGGTCGCGCCGACATCATGGACCTGCTGGCACCGCTCGGCCCGGTCTACCAGGCGGGCACGCTGTCCGGGAACCCGCTCTCGGTCGCGGCGGGCCTCGCGACGCTGAAGCTGGCGACGCCGGAGGCATACGCCCTGGTGGACGCGGCCGCCGATCGCGTCGCGACGGCGCTCGATCGCGCGCTGACGGATGCCGGTGTCGTGCACACCGTGCCGCGCGCCGGCAACCTGTTCGGCGTCGCCTTCGCGCCCGAGGTGCCGCGCGACTACGCGCAGGCGCAGGCGCAGGAGTCGTTCCGGTATGCGCCGTTCTTCCACGCGATGCGCGAGCAGGGCGTTGCACTGCCGCCGAGCGTGTTCGAGGCGTGGTTCCTCACCGCCGCGCACACCGACGACGACCTCGCCGTGATCGAGCAGGCCCTGCCGGCGGCGGCCGCCGCGGCAGCATCCGCCACGGCCTGAGCGGCGCCCGGCGTCACCGCGCGCGTTCTCGACAGCAGGAGATCCGCCCAGAACAGGACGATTCCGTGGACCTTCTTCCTGTTCTCGCCGGATCTCCTGCGCTGGGCGACTCCCGGCGTCGGAGTCCGCGGGGACGGCGTGTCGGCTGACGAAACTCCGGGAACGCGGCGACACGCCGCCTGCTCTCAGCGAAGCGCTGGCAGACTGTAGCTCATGGTGACGTTGCTCCTCGATCAGTCTCAGCTCGAGATCGTGCTGTCACCGATCGAGCGCGCCGTCACGTTCCACCGCGAGAACCTGCGCGTCGAGCGCTCGACGATCACCCGAGTGCAGCTGACCGAAGACGTCTGGACCTGGCTGCGTGGAGTGCCGGGACCCGGCACTCACATCCCCGGCGTTCTCGCTGCCGGTACGTGGAAGGGTGCCGCGACCACCGACTTCGTGATGATCCGGCGACACCGCCCCGGCGTCGTCATCGATCTCGAGGGCGACGAGCAGTTCCAGCGACTGATCCTGACGACCAAGCACGGCCCTGCGCTCACGCAGGCCCTGCGCCTGGAGGTCAGTGAGAAGCAGGCCGACGTCGTCGAGATCGCCTCGACCGCGCCCGTGGCCGTTACCCCGAAGGGCAGCAAGCGCCCCGTCATCCGGCCGCGCCCCGCCTGAGTCCGGCCGTCGCAGAAGTCGACCCCCCAGCTGAGCTGAGGGGTCGTGGAGGTCAGTCCTTCAGGCCGGAGTCCTCGTCTGACTCGTCCGCGGCCTCCGACTCGGATGCCTCGGGCTCGGAATCCGGGGCCTTGCCGTACGGCCAGGCCGGAGCCGGGTCCTCGAAGTACGCCTTGCGCGCCGCAGCCAGAGAGTTCCGCATCGAGGCGAGACGCGGGTCGTCGGACTCCTCGGCGTTCGGCGTCCCGGCTTCCGCGGGCTCACCGTCACCGGCGTCGTCGATGTTGCGGCTCAGCAGCGGGGCGAACACCTCGTGCGCTTCGATCGGCACGTCGTCGACGGCGTCATCCACCGCGTCGTCGATCTCCTCGGCAGCACCGAGGTCGATCGCGCCGGTCGCAGGCAGCCCGGTGATCAGCTCGGTGAACGTCGGCTCGACGGTCTCGCCGGGGAGGGAGATCGCCGAGGTCGCGAAGGGGAGCGGCACGTGCGAGATCGGCGAACGGCCGGAATCCTCGGGCTCGGCCTCCACGACCATGTCGGTGTCGTCATCCGGCGCGACGGCTGCCGCAGCGCCGTCGCCCTCGTCGGCCACGGTCGCGTCATCCTGAGCCGGAGCCTCGGACGACGGCTCCTCGGCCGGGGCGTCGGATGCAGCATCCGTGGCTTCTGTCGCGGGCTCGGCGTCGGCGTCGGCCGTCATGTCGGCGGCGTCCGCAGCGCCGTCGTCCAGCGAGCCCTCGTCGGCAGCGGTGGCCTCCTCGGGCTCGTCGCCCTCCGGGTCCGCTGCATCGGATGCGGTGCCCTCGTCTGCGCCGCTGGAGGACTCCGCGAGACCCGCGTCGTCCTCATCCGCCTCGTCGTCGGTCTCCGCGGTGGACATCGTGTCGATGTCCCCGGTGCCGGCGGCGTCTTCCGCCGGTTCGTGTCCGTCGGCACTCGCGGCCTCCACGTCTGCGGAACCCTCGGCGTCCTGAGCGACCTCGGCGCTCGAGGCGGCCTCGTCTGTCGCCGTGTCGGTCTCCGCGACGTCGTCGCCCTCTGCACCGGAACCGCCGTCGACCGCTCCTGCGGCGACGGCCCCTGCGGTCAGCGAGGCAGCGATGTCATCTGCGTCTGCACCGTCGAGCTCCGCGTCATCCGCGACCGCGGTGTCGGCCGCGCTCGCGGCGTCGTCGGACTCCTGAGCGGACTCCGCGTCGGCCGTTTCCGCCTCGACGCCGCCCTCAGCATCGCCGGGGTTCGTGTCGGCCGAGGCCGTGGCCGCTTCGCCGTCGAATCCTCCGGCAGCTGCTGCCTCGTCTGCGACGGCATCCGTCGGCGCGACTGCATCGGCGACGTCGGCGTCATCCGCAGCTGCGGTGTCGTCGGCCTGCGGGGCGGCTCCGGTGCCGAACAGCCCGGCTGCGACGGTGCCGGTGGACACATCCTCATCGGCGGAGCTCGTGTCGTCCGCGTCCGCTGCCTCGTCGGCCTCGGCGACATCGGCCACCGAGGCGGCTCCGACGCCGAACGCACCGGCGATGGCGCCGCCTGCGGCGACCGCGCCTGCGGCGGTGAAGCCCGCGTCATCGGCGTCCGCGTCGGCGGCTTCCGAGGCGACCTCGGCGTCGACGGCTCCGGTTGCGGCAGCTTCTGCGGCGCCATCGGCGCCTGCATCGCCGGCGTCACCCGCCTCGCTCTCGATCGAGCCGGCGTCGCCACTCTCTGCCGCTGCATCCGTCTGCACGGCATCCGAGGGCAGCACGGGCTCGCTGCGGCGACCGTAGACCAGGTCGAGGAAGACCTCCTCCAGGCTCGGACCGCGCTGCTGCAGTACGGTCAGCGCGACCCCGGCCGAGGCGGCGATGGCGCCGATCGCGGCTGCATCCGATCCGCGCACCGTGACGCCGGAGCGCAGCACGTCGAACTCGAGACCGGCGGCGGCCAGCGCTGCGGTGAGCGGGGAGCGATCCTCGGCATCGACGATCACCGCACCCGTCGTCGGGTCGGAGAGCACGTCGATGCCGCCGGTGTACACGGCCTGGCCCTTCGAGAGCACCACCACGTCGTCGGCGACCTGCTCGACCTCGCTGAGCACGTGCGACGACACCAGCACGGTGCGTCCCTCGTCGGCCAGCCGGCGCATGAGCAGGCGCATCCAGCGGATGCCCTCGGGGTCGAGCCCGTTCGCGGGCTCGTCCAGCACGAGCACGCCGGGGTCGCCGAGCAGTGCGGTGGCGAGGCTCAGGCGCTGGCGCATGCCGAGCGAGAACGTTCCGATGCGGGTGTTCGCGTCGCCGTGCAGGCCGACGAGGTCGAGCACCTCGGTCACCCGGGTGAGGGGGATGCCGTTGGCCTTGGCCGCGATCTGCAACTGGCGAGCGGCCGTGCGACGCGGCCGGTACGCCGTCTCCTCGAGCACGCTGCCGACCGTGCGCAGCGGCTGACGCATGTCGAAGTAGGGGACGCCGCCGATCGTGGCGGTACCCGACGTGGCGCGCACCTGGCCGAGCAGGATGCGCAGCGACGTGGTCTTGCCGGCGCCGTTGGGCCCGAGCAGACCCGTGACGGCTCCGGGCTCGATGCGGGCCGAGAAGTCGGAGAGCGCCGTGACGTCACCGAATCGTTTCGTCACGTGCGTGAACTCGAGCACCTGTCCTTCGGGCATAGCAAGGCCCCTCTCCTGCGGCTACCCCTCCATTCTGTCTGAAAAGCCGGTTCCGCCCCACATTTCGGCGCTCTCGGCGGGGATCGGAGGCGGTCAGTGGCGGAGTACGCTGACTTTCGTGTCAGTGTCGCCCGAAGCCTCTCGTGTCCTCGTCCGCACCGAATATTCCCTCGGGCGGATCACCCTGAACCGGCCGGAGGCGATCAACGCCCTTGATCTCGGCATGGTCCGGGACGTGCTCGCCGCGCTGAACGCCTGGCGCGACGACAGCGACATCCAGACGGTGCTGATCGACGGTGCCGGCGAACGTGGTCTGTGCGCGGGAGGCGACGTGCGCTCGCTGTACGACGCGATCGTCGCCGGCGACACCGAGCACGCCGGTGAGTTCTTCCGTGCCGAGTACGAGATGAACGCCGCGATCGCCGAGTACCCGAAGCCGATCGTCGCCTTCGCCGACGGCATCACGATGGGCGGTGGCATCGGGCTGGCAGGGCATGCCGCGATCCGCGTGGTCACCGAGCGCTCGAAGCTCGCGATGCCCGAGACGCGCATCGGCTTCACCCCGGATGTCGGTGGCACCCTGCTCCTGGCGCGTGCGCCCGGCCGGCTGGGGGAGTACCTCGGCCTGACCGGCACGCAGATGAACGCGTCGGACGCGATCCACAGCGGCTTCGCCGACTACTACGTGCCCTCCGATCGGCTCGACGCGCTGCGCGACGCCCTCGCGTACCGCGCCGATCCGGGCAGCCCGAGCGAGCTCGTGATGCTGTTCGACGAGACGCCGGAGCCGTCTGCGCTGCCCGGCATCCGTGCGTGGGTGGACGACGCGTTCTCCGCGCCGACCGTCGGCGAGATCGTGCAGCGCCTGCAGGACGCCGGCGATCCGGATGCCGCTGCCGCGGCATCCCTCCTCGCCGAACTGGCGCCGACGGGACTGGCGGTGACGCTCGACGCCGTGCGCGAGGCCCGCGGGATGGACACGGTGCGGGAGGCGCTGGAGGGCGAGTACCGCCGCGTGCTGTGGTTCGTGCACCACCACCCCGATCTGGTCGAGGGCATCCGCGCTCAGCTGGTCGACAAGGACCGCGACCCGAAGTGGCGCCCCGCCACAGTCGCAGAGCTGCCGTCGGATGCCGGGCTCCCGGCCCGCGCGTACGTGCCGGACGTGCCGCTGTTCGCGTGACCCGGCGGCCGCGCGGTTCGGCCGCGACGCGGACGGCGCGAGTAGCCTGAGCGCATGACCGGGATGCCGGGTTCACCCGCGTCGGCGGAGGAGCCGTCGGCGCCCGACGAGGACCTCGCGCGGCGGATGGCCGAGGCGCAGCAGCGCGATGCGGCGATCGCCCCACGGGACTGGGCCGCCTGGCCCGCGTCCGCCGAACAGCGAACTGTCGATGCACCGAGCGGTCCGCTCGCGCACGTCGCGATGGGGCCGCCGGACGGTGAGCGGGTGATGCTCGTGCCGGGGATGACGGGGTCGAAGGAGGACTTCGCGCTGATGATGCCGCTGCTCGCGGCATCCGGGTACCGGGTCGAGGCCTACGACCTGGCCGGACAGTACGAGTCCTTCCGCGCCGGCCCGGAACGGCTCGGGCCGCCGCAACGGCATTACACGCTCGAACTGTTCGTCGCCGATCTGATCTCCCTGCTCGAGTCCGGCGCGTCGGCGCATGTGCTCGGGTACTCGTTCGCCGGCACGGTGGCGTCTGCCGCCCTCGCCCGGCGACCCGAGCTGTTCGCGAGTCTCACGCTGCTTTCCGCTCCGCCGCTGGCAGGGCAGGCTCTGCGCGGTTTCAAGGTGCTGGGGCCGGTGAGCTGGTTCATTCCGGGGCGTGCGCTCGGTCCGGTGTTCATCGTCGCCCTCCGGTACAACGTGCACCGCGCTCCGCGCGATCGCGCCGACTTCGTCACCGCGCGCTTCGCGCTGACGCGGCGCAGCAGCGTGGGCGACATCCTGGCTCTGATGAAGCGGACGCCTGATCTGGACGAACGGCTGCGCGCATCGGGCATCCCGATGCTGGTGGCGGCAGGTGCACGGGACGTCTGGCCGGATGCCGCGCATCGCGCTTTCGCGGAACGGATCGGCGCGAAGGTGCTGATCCTGCCCACAGGGCACAGTCCGTGCGAGACGGCGCCGCATCAGCTCACGGTGGCGATGCAGGAGCTGTTCGCCACCGCCGGGCGCTGAGCACGCGCCCTTCGTCTCGTCGCTTCGCTCCTCGCTCAGGGGCCGGGTGGGGTGGGGACGCTGCTCGCCCGGGAGCCGGGTGGGGTGGGGACGCTGCTCGCCCGGGAGCCGGGTGGGGCGGGGATGCTGCTCGCCCGGGAGCCGGGTGGGGTGGGGATGCTGCTCACCCGCTCAACGACCGGCACGGAGGGGCGCTCGCCGCTGCATCCGCCGCATGCGCCGGCCACGCGCGCACGCGACCACGCGCCGTCCCCAGCTCACCTCGCGCAGGTTGACCGCGAGCATGTGGAACGCCCATGACGCGCGGCGGCGGAAGCCGGCGAAGTCGTCGAACGGGCGGGCCGAGACCTGCACCCGCAGCCCGCGGTCGAAGTCGACACCGGTCGCGGGGGAGAGCACGGCTGTGATGTCGAGGTCGTCGTGGGCGCGCGGATCGTCCAGGTGCAGGCGTGGTCGCAGCTCGTGCCACACCTCGCGGCGCAGTGCGAAGCTCGAGCCGAACAGCGGCAGCCGGCCCAGCACGAGCCGCATCGTGAGGAAGTACCCGCCCAGGTAGACGTAGCGGCCGATGAAGCGCCACACCGGTCCGCGACCGTAGAACTCGCCGGTGCCGGTCAGTCCGCCGAGCGTCGGGTCGGCCTCGAAGCGCCGCACGACGCGCGCCGCCCAGTCCGGCTGAGGCCGCGAGTCCGCATCCAACCGGCCCAGGAGGGAGCCGGATGCCGCATCGAAGCCGGCTGCGGTCGCGTGCAGCACCCCGCGCTGCGGCTCTGTGACGACGGCCGCCCCGAACTCCCGCGCGACGGCGGCCGTGTCGTCGTGCGAGCCGTTGTCCACCACGATGATCTCGTCAGGCATGCGGGTCTGCACGGCGAGCGCCTGCAGGCATCCCCGCAGCAGGACCGCGTCGTCGTAGGACGGGACGACGACGCTCAGCACGATCGGGGCGGCGCTCATGGCGCGCCCAGCCTATGACCCGGGCAGCGGCGCGGCGGGGAGGGCGCGCTCCCGGGGCATCCGGGCCGCGCCGTGTCAGCGCACCGAGGCGATGATCTCCTGCAGCTTCGCGACGTGCGCGGCCGGCTGGCGGTCGCGCGCATAGGTGAGCGCCGCTTCGCGGTGCGGGGCGAGGATGCCGCGGTCCGCGGCGAGCTCGCGCACCAGAGCGGCCAGTCCTGCGGCGTCCGGCGTCGGGGTGAGCAGGGCGGCCTCGCCGAACTCGCCGGCGAGCGCCGGATCGCTGACGATCACCGGACGGCCGTGCGAGAACGCCTCGAGCGCCACCATCGGCTGGTTGTCGAAGCCGAGCGAGGTGATCAGCACGGCGTCGGCGGCGTCCATCAGCTCGCCGACGCGCTCGCCGGGCACGGAGCCGTGGAAGGTCACGCCCGGCACCGGCCGTGCGGTGCCGCCGGCGATGTCGAGGTGCACGCCGTCGCCGAGGGATGCCGCGACCTCGCGCATCGCGTCGAGGGCCACGTCCACGCGCTTCTCCGGCGCGAAGCGCGCGACCCAGAGCAGTCGCAGCGGTCCCTCTGCGACAGCAGGGGCCTCAGCCAGCGGCTGAGCGACGTTCGAGAACGCCTCGACCCGTCCCGCACCGGCGGCGCGCAGCGCCTCGGCCTGGTGCCGCGACGGCGAGAGCACGACGTCGGCGCGCTCCGCGACCCGAAGGGTCATGGTGCGCAGCGCGTTGTTCAGCGCGTGGCTCCCGGTCGCACGGCCGCCGTCGCGGATGCCGGTCAGCGAGCGGTGCACTCCCCGGACGACCGGCGCGAACGGCGCGAGCGCGGCCGGCGCCGTCCAGAAGAAGGTGTGCACCGTGTGCAGCACGGGGATGCCGAGACGCCGGCCGACGGCGAGAGACGCCGCGGCGAGGGCGAACTCGGAGTGCACGACGATGGCGCCGACACCGTGCCGGCGGACGGTCGCGGCGACCAGCGGCTCGAGATCGGCCGCCCTGCCCAGCAGCGGCAGGTCGAGCACCGGGATCGTTCCGCGGCGCGGCGGCGCGACGAGTGTGATGCCGGGCACGGAGGACACCTGGTCGGCATCCGGCGCCAGCACGATCACACGGACCCCCTGCGAGGCGAGTGCCTCGGCCTGGCGGAGGAAGGCGGTCTGAGCCCCGCCGAGGTAGCGGAGCGAGTAGTCGCAGACCAGCAGCACGGCGTCATCCTTCACCCTGGCAGTCTACGTTTTCGCTCTCCGCGAGATTCTGGGCAACCGTCTACCGAATGTCGGAGGGTCGTGGCACGCTTTCAGGTGGTCGATCATCGATCGACCCCAACACCTTAAGGATTCCGCCTGTGCTGGGAAAGCTCCTCTTCCGATATCTCACCAAGTACAAGTGGCTTCTGCTGGGCGTCCTGGTCTTCCAGTTCGCCAGTGCGATGGCCACTCTCTACCTGCCGACACTGAACGCCGACATCATCAACTACGGCGTCGCGAAGGCAGACACCGGCTACATCTGGACGCACGGTGCGTTCATGCTGCTCGTCTCGCTCGGGCAGATCCTGTGCGCGATCATCGCCACCTATTTCGCGGCCCGCGCCGCCATGGCGCTGGGTCGTGACATCCGCGCCGACGTGTTCGCGCGCGTGAGCGGCTTCTCCGAGCGCGAAGTGTCGCAGTTCGGCGCCGGGTCGCTCATCACCCGCAACACCAACGACGTGCAGCAGGTGCAGATGCTGGCGATGATGGGCGCCACCATGTTCGTCACCGCCCCACTGCTGGCGATCGGCGGAATCATCATGGCCGTCCGGCAGGATGTCGGGCTCAGCTGGCTGATCGCCGTCGCCGTGCCCGTGCTGCTGCTGCTCGCCGTGCTGGTCATCGGCCGCATGGTTCCGCTGTTCCGCACCTACCAGGGCCGCCTCGACACGATCAACCGCGTCATGCGCGAGCAGCTCACCGGCGTGCGCGTCGTGCGCGCGTTCGTGCGCGAGCCCATCGAGGCCGAGCGCTTCCGGGCCGCGAACACCGACATCATGACGGTCGGCCGCAACGTCGGCTCGCTGTTCGTGCTGCTGTTCCCGCTGTTCATGCTCATCCTGAACGTGACCGTGGTCGGCGTGATCTGGTTCGGCGGCGTCGAGGTCAACGCCGGGAACGTCGAGATCGGCACCCTGTTCGCCTTCATGCAGTACGTCGGCCAGATCATGGGTGGCGTCATCATGTCCAGCTTCATGGCGATGATGATCCCGCGCGCCGCGGTCTCGGCCGACCGCGTCGGCGAGGTGCTCGACGCCGAGTCGAGCATGGTCCGTCCCGAGAACGGCGTGAAGGAGTTCTCGGCTCCCGGGCAGATCGTCTTCGAGAACGTCGAGTTCACCTACCCCGGAGCGGATGCCCCGGTGCTGAGCGGCATCGACTTCCACGCCGAGCCGGGTGAGACCGTCGCGATCGTCGGATCGACCGGCGCCGGCAAGACAACACTGGTCTCGCTCATCCCTCGTCTGTTCGACGTCACCGGCGGCTCGGTGCAGGTCGGCGGCGTGGACGTGCGCGAGGCCGACGTCGACGAGCTGTGGAAGGGCATCGGCCTGGTGCCGCAGCGTCCCTTCCTGTTCACCGGCACGGTCGCGTCCAACCTGCGCTACGGCCGGGAGGACGCCACGGACGAAGACCTCTGGAAGGCGCTCGAGATCGCCCAGGGCAAGGACTTCGTGTCCGAGATGCCCGAGGGCCTCGAGTCGCACATCGCCCAGGGCGGCACCAACGTGTCGGGTGGTCAGAGGCAGCGCCTGGCGATCGCTCGCGCGATCGTGCACCAGCCGCGCATCCTCGTCTTCGACGACTCGTTCTCGGCGCTCGACCTCACGACGGATGCGAGGTTGAGGCAGGCCCTCTGGAGAGAGCTGCCCGATGTGACCAAGGTCGTGGTCGCGCAGCGCGTGTCCACGATCACGGACGCGGACCGCATCGTGGTGCTCGACGGCGGCACGATGGTCGGCGTCGGCACCCACGAGGAGCTGCTGGCGTCCAACGACACCTACCGCGAGATCGTCGAGTCGCAGCTGGGGGTGGACGCATGAGCGAGCAGAACGCACCCCAGAGCGACCAGCCCCAGACGCGGCGCGAACGCGCCCTCGCCGCCCGTGCGGCCAAGAACGGAACAGCAGTGGCCGAGCCCGAACTGACCGCGGCCGAGAAGGCCGAGGAGGAGCAGGCCGAGAAGGCCCGCCAGGCCGGCGGCGGCATGTTCGACGGCCCTGCCCCGGGCAAGGCCGATCACTTCGGTCCGAGCTTCAAGCGCATGATCGGACTGCTCAAGCCGTCCGCGCTGTGGTTCGTGCTGGTCTCGTTCTTCGGCGCGGTCGGCGTCGTCCTCGCCGTGATCGCACCGAAGGTGCTCGGCGAGGCGACCAACGTCGTCTACGAGGGGTTCATCTCGAACCTGCTCGGACAGAACGGCTTCCCGAAGGGCATGAGCCAGGATCAGGTCGTGGAGGCGCTGCGCTCCGCCGACCAGGGCACCTTCGCCGACATGGTCGCCGCGATGGACAGCTTCTCCGTCGGCGACGGCGTCGACTTCGACCGGCTGCGGTACATCATCGTCGCCGTGCTGGCGATCTACGTGGCATCCGCGTTCCTGAGCTGGATCCAGGGTTATGTGATCAACGTCATCATGGTGCGCACGATGTGGCGCCTTCGTGAGGACGTCGAGGCGAAGATCAACCGCCTGCCGCTGTCGTACTTCGACAAGGTGCAGCGCGGCGAACTGATCTCGCGCGTCACCAACGACATCGACAACATCACCCAGACCATGCAGCAGTCGCTGTCGGGCGCGCTCACCTCGGTGCTCACCGTGGTCGGCGTGCTGGTGATGATGTTCTCGATCTCGTGGCAGCTGGCGCTGGTCGCGCTGGTGGCCCTGCCGCTGATGGGAGTCATCTTCGGCGTGATCGGTCCGCGCTCGCAGAAGGCCTTCGGCATCCAGTGGCGCAAGGTCGGCCGGCTCAACGCCCGCGTCGAGGAGGCCTTCTCGGGCCACGCTCTGGTGAAGGTGTTCGGCCGCGAGAAGGATGCGCTGGACAGCTTCCAGGAGGAGAACGAGGAGCTCTACCAGGCCAGCTTCAAGGCGCAGTTCCTCTCGGGCGTGATCATGCCGGCGATGCAGTTCATCGGCAGCCTCACGTACGTCGGCATCGCGGTGCTGGGTGGCCTGATGGTCGCCAACGGCAGCCTGCGACTGGGTGACGTGCAGGCGTTCATCCAGTACTCGCAGCAGTTCACTCAGCCGCTGAGCGAGCTGGGCGGCATGGCCGCCGTCGTCCAGTCCGGCACGGCTTCGGCCGAGCGGGTGTTCGAGTTCCTCGACGCCGACGAGCAGGAGCCCGATGCCGAGGACGCGCCGACCGTCACCGACGGCAAGGGCGTCATCGAGTTCGAGCACGTCGCGTTCTCGTACACACCGGACCGTCCGCTGATCACCGACCTCTCGTTCCGCGTCGAGCCGGGGCAGACCGTCGCGATCGTCGGACCGACCGGTGCGGGCAAGACCACGCTGGTGAACCTCATCATGCGGTTCTACGAGCTCAGCGGCGGCAGAATCCTGCTCGACGGCCAGGACATCGCGGAGATGACCCGCGAAGACCTGCGCGGCCGTACCGGCATGGTGCTGCAGGACCCGTGGCTGTTCGCCGGGAGCATCCTGGAGAACATCCGCTACGGTCAGGCGTCCGCCACCGACGAGGAGGTGCTCGCCGCCGCCAAGGCGACCTACGTCGACCGGTTCGTGCACGCACTCCCCGAGGGCTACGAGACGGTGCTCGACGAAGACGCGTCGAACGTGTCGGCAGGTGAGCGGCAGCTGATCACGATCGCTCGCGCGTTCGTGTCCCAGCCGTCGATCCTCATCCTCGACGAGGCGACGTCGGCGGTCGACACCCGCACCGAGCTGCTGCTCCAGCACGCGATGGCGGCGCTGCGCGAAGGACGCACGTCCTTCGTGATCGCGCACCGCCTGTCCACGATCCGCGACGCCGACCTCATCCTGGTGATGGAGCACGGCGACATCGTCGAGAAGGGCAACCACGAGGAGCTGATCGCGGCGCAGGGCGCCTACTGGCGCCTGTACCAGTCGCAGTTCGAGCAGGCCGCGTCCGACATCGACGCCGAGGACGCACTCACCGGTGCGACCCCGGTGATCGTCACCGGCGAGGCGGAGGAGGTCCCGGTTCCCGGGACCGGCGCGGCACCGGTGCTGCCCGTGACGGAGTTCGTGCACGAGGTCGGCGAGGGCGAGGACCAGCCCGCATCCGAGTCCGACGACAGGGCCTGACCCCGCACGCGAGAGCGCCCGTCCCCGAAAGGGGGCGGGCGCTCTCGCGTTGCGGCGTGCCGCAGGTCAGCCGTTCAGACCGAACAGATCCAGGGGATGAGTGAGCCGCCACCAGACCGACGGAGCATCGACCGAGCTCTTCAGCGAGACGTCCGTCTTGGCGGTGTCGATCGCGCCGGTCACGGTGAGCGAGCCGACCTTGGTGCCGGCCTTCTGCGCATCGCCCAGCTTCAGAGCCGCCTTGGCCTCGGCGGGCGATCCGTTCCACATGACGACCTTGGCGTCGGAGTCGGTGATCACATCGCTGCGCTCGCCCCAGACCGTGTCGATCGTGCCCACCACCGTGCCCTTCGGCACGGTCACGGGCTGATCCGCCAGCGTCTTCTCGACCTGGGCGTACAGCGCCCGGTTCGCTGCGACGCGCTCCTTGTTGCTGCCCTGCCCGAGCGTGACGGCGTACAGGCGCACGGTGGAGTCGCCGACCTTCACGTCCTTCGCGGTGACGAGGTTCCAGTTCTTGCCGAGGGTGCCGGTCTTGAGTCCGACGACGCCGGGGTCCTCGGCCAGCATCTTGTTGGTGTTCTTCACCACGCCGGCGCCCGGGAGGTCCACCGACTTCGTGGCGACGATCTCGGCGAACACGGGGTTGCGCATCGCGATCTGGCTCAGGTCGACCAGGTCGGCCGGGGTCGACCGGTTGCGATCGTCGCGTCCGGACGGCGAGATGATCGTGGTGTCGTCCAGCCCCTGGTCAGCCAGCCACGTGCGTGCGGCCGAGGCGAAGGCGTCCTTCGAGCCCCAGATCTCGTCCGCCAGCCGATCGATATAGTTGTTGGCAGAGCCGAGCAGGATGCCCTGGAGCATCTGGTACTCGGTGAGCGAGCCGCCCACCGGCACGTCCAGTGCCGACTGGTTCGACCGCAGGTACTGCCAGTACTCGCGCCCGTCGCTGCGGGTGAAGTCGAAGGACGGGCCCTGCTCACCGGGCTTGAGCGGCATCTTCTCGAGCACCATCATCACCGACGCGATCTTCGAGACGCTCGCGATCGGGGTCTTGTCGCGGCTGGAGACGGCGGTCGTGAAGCCCAGCACGTCGATCCCCGAGTCGCCGCCCTTGGGCCAGGTGATCGCCGCGGCCGGGGCCGGGTCGATCTTCACTGCCACCGGATCGATCGTCGGAGCGATGTTGTCGAGCGGCGCCAGCAGCGTGGCCGCACAATAGCCGCCGACGAGAGCGACCACCACTCCGACCGGGATGAGCACGCGCGGGCGCAGCCAGCCCGACTTCGTGTGCATGTCGCTGAGCAGATCGGGCTCGTCGGCCGCTGCGGTCCGCACCGCGAGCGTCGCCGGCCTGGTCCGCGCCTGCACGGCGGCGGTGTCGATCCAGGTCAGCGCGGTTGCGGGACGCGCTTCATCGGCCCACGCGACGACCGTCTCGGGCGCGGGTTCGTCATCGAGGTCGGGGTCGACGTCGAGGTCGGGCTCGTCATCGGGATCGAGCCCGAGGCCCGTCAGGTCGAAGGGAGTCGTGGGCGCGGGCTCCTCGGCGGACTCGAAGGCGCCCGCGAAGTCGGCAGGAGCCGCGTCGGCGACATCGGCGGATGCTGCGCTCGCGAGGCCCGCGAGGCCCGCGGGGGCGGCGGCCCCTGCGAAGGCCGCGGATGCGGCGGCTGCACCGGCGAGGCCCGCGGGCGCCGCACCGGCGGCATCGTTGAGGCCGGCGGCGGTCGCTGCGCCCGCGACGCCGGAGGCGGCATCCGTGGCAGGGGACACCGTGCCGGCCATGCCGGCGGATGCCGCGGCCGCGGCATCCGCGGCGGCGAAGTACGCCAGGCTCGCGGACAGCCGGTCGGCGTCGTCATCGGCGGTCGGCTGAGCAGGAGAGTCGGTGGCGATGCTGCCGAGGGCCGGTGCCGGGGTCTCGTCGTGCCACCCAGGAATCCCTGTGATGACCGGCGCGACGCGGGTCGCGTCGTCCGCGGGATCGAACGGCTCATCGGCATACGGTGCGGTGTCGGCCGGAGCGGTGTCGGCCGGTGCGGCGACAGGTGCAGCGGCAGCGGGCGCGGCAGCGCCGAGCAGGTCGTCCAGCCCGGCGGACGTACGCGCGTCGGCAGCGGACACCGGCTCCGCCGGCTGGACCGGCTGAGCGGGCGGCGCGGCTTCCGGCGTCGACGGCGTCCCGAACATGGCGCGGCTGAAGGCGTCGTCCCCGACGGGGCCGGTCTCCTCGGGCTCGTCGCCCAGCTCCGGCTCACCGAACAGCGTGCGCAGCATGTCGGTGCTCGTCGGCGGCTCTTCCTGGCCGTCCTGGCCCTGGCCCTGGCCCGGAAGGACCGGCTCGCCGCCGCCGGGCAGGTCAGCGGCCTCCCGGGTCGCCGAGCCGCGGTCGGCACCGTGCGGAGCGCCGCCGGAGCCCTGGAAGAACGCGTTCATGCCGGACGGATCGACGCCTCGGTGGGAGCCGGTCTGCGCCCGTGCCTCGCGACGCGTGCGCGGCGGCGTAGAGGGATCGTCGATGGTCACCCGCCTACGCTACCCAATGAGTCTGAGACTCACCCCTCCGCGTCCGGAGGTGACTATGATCGAGGCACAACCACGGGAGTCCGGCGTGCCGGGCTGAGAGGAAGCGACCCGCGCTTCGACCGTCGAACCTGATCCGGATCATGCCGGCGCAGGGAGGAGTTCCATATGAGTGCGTCCACATCCGTCCCGAACGAGAAGATCGTCGAGAAGGCCGCTCCGCCGCGCAACCTGCGCTGGCGCGTCGTCGACATCGTCGTCGCCGCCGTTCTCGGCGTCGCCGTCGGTCTGCTGTTCTGGGCCTGGAACATCGTCGGAGGCGCCTGGTTCGGCGCCGCGGACGCGTTGACCCCGGGTCTCGGCGGCATCGCCGTCGGCATCTGGCTGATCGGCGGCGTCATCGGCGGGCTCGTCATCCGCAAGCCCGGCGCCGCTCTGGTCGTCGAGGTGGTCGCCGCGATCATCTCGATGCTGATCGGCAACGTCTGGGGCGTCTCCACGGTGTTCTCGGGCATCGTGCAGGGTCTCGGGGCCGAGCTGATCTTCGCGCTGTTCGCCTACCGCCGGTTCGGCGTCGGCGTCGCCGCACTCGCCGGCGTCGGCGCGGCTGCGGCGGCATGGGTGTTCGAGCTGTTCTACGGCAGCTCGCCCAACATCCTGAAGTCGTTCGAGTTCAACGCCATCTACCTCGGCACCCTGGTCGTCTCGGGCGCGCTGCTGGCCGGCGTGGTGGGCTGGCTGCTCGTGCGGGCGCTGGCGTCCACCGGTGCGCTCAGCCGTTTCGCGGCCGGTCGAGAAGCGCGCCGCGAGGTCTGACCATGGCCTCGGGTCCCGCCCGGGTCGTCGCGTGCGACTGGGGCTGGCGGTACGCAGGGCGGCGCCTGCCCGCGGTCAGCGAGACGTCGTTCACGATCGAGCCGGGCGAGCGCGTGCTGCTGCTCGGCGCATCCGGCGCGGGCAAGTCCACTCTGCTCGCCGGCCTCGCCGGCCTGCTCGGCGACGCCGATGAGGGGGAGCGTACGGGCACGCTGCTCGTCGACGATGCGCTTCCGGAGGAGAGCCGCGGCCGTATCGGCCTCGTGCTGCAGGACCCGGATGCCGGTGTCGTGCTGTCCAAGGTCGGCGACGACGTCGCCTTCGGATGCGAGAACCTCGGCGTTCCCGCTTCCGAGATCCCCGGTCGTGTGTCGGAGGCGCTGGACGCGGTCGGCCTGGACGTGCCGCTGCAGCGGCCGACCAAGGCGCTGTCCGGCGGGCAGAAGCAGCGTCTGGCGCTCGCAGGCGCATTGGCGATGCGCCCCGGACTGCTGCTGCTCGATGAGCCGACCGCGAACCTCGATCCGGCCGGGGTCGCCGAGGTGCGCGAGAGCGTCGCCCGCGTCGTCGCCGAGACCGGGGCGACGCTGGTCGTCGTCGAACATCGCACCGAGGTCTGGTCCGATCTGATCACCCGTGTCATCGTGCTGGCGGCGGACGGCGGCCTGCTGGCGGACGGCCCGCCGGCCGATGTCTTCGGCAGGCACGCGCAGACGCTGGCGGATGCCGGGGTGTGGGTGCCGAACCTTCCCATCGATCTGCCCGTGCTGCCGCGCTCGGGCGGTGATCCGGTTCTGGAGGCGCACGGGCTCGCGATCGGGCGGGAGCGTCGCGCGGTCGTGCAGGCCGGTCTCGACCTTGCTTTGTCGCAGGCTTCCGCGACGGTGATCACCGGACCGAACGGTGCGGGCAAGTCCACGCTCGCGCTCACGCTGGCGGGTCTGCTGCCTGAACTCGCGGGCTCGGTCACGGTGGCCGAACGGCTGCGCGGCAGAAGCGGGCTGCGTCCGTTCCGCTGGTCCTCGCGCGAACTGCTGACCCGCATCGGCACCGTCTTCCAGGAGCCGGAGCACCAGTTCCTCGCGCAGACGCTCCGCGAGGAGCTCGCCGTCGGGCCCCGGGCCCTCGGCTGGTCGGCGGAGCGCACGACGGCCGTCGTCGACGGGCTGCTCGAGCGCCTGCACCTGGATCACCTCGCGGAGGCCAACCCGTTCACGCTCTCCGGCGGCCAGAAGCGCCGGCTGTCGGTCGCCACCGTGCTCGCCGCGACGCCCGAGGTGATCGTGCTCGACGAGCCGACGTTCGGTCAGGACCGGCGCGGGTGGATCGAGCTCGTCCTGCTCCTGCAGGAGGAGGTCGCGCGGGGCACGTCGATCGTCGCGGTCACGCACGACGACGCCGTGGCCAGACATCTGGGTGACCGGCGCATCGCGCTGGATCAGGTGGTGCCGGTATGACCGCAGTCATCGCCCCGACCGAGACCCGCGCCGCCTGGCTCGACGGCGTGAATCCCGTCACCCGCATCCTGCTCGCCCTGCTGCTGTCGATCCCGCTGTTCGCCTCGATCGACGTGGTCAGCGGACTGGTCGCGATCGCGCTGCAGCTGATCTGCATCCCGCTGACCGG
Source organism: Microbacterium sp. NPDC057659 (assembly GCF_042799915.1). Lineage (NCBI taxonomy): Bacteria > Bacillati > Actinomycetota > Actinomycetes > Micrococcales > Microbacteriaceae > Microbacterium > Microbacterium sp. NPDC057659. The sequence goes on from NZ_JBHVHU010000002.1 coordinate 965,749, forward strand.
TCTGCCGCTGCGCACCGTGCTGAGCAGGATGGTGCTGCTCGCAGCGATCTCTCCGATCGCCGGTCTGAGCATGCTGCTCTATGCGGAACCCGAGGGGCAGATCTACTGGAGCTTCGGCGTCGCGACGATCAGCGAGGAGTCGATCCGCCTTGCCCTGGCGGTGAGCCTGCGCGTGATCGCGCTGGGGCTGCCGACGATCCTGCTGTTCGGCCGGGCTGATCCGACCGAGGTCGCCGACGCGCTGGCCCAGGTCGCGCGCCTGCCCAGCAGGTTCGTGCTCGGGGTGCTCGCCGGCACCCGCATGCTCGGGCTCTTCCTCGACGACTGGCGCACGATGGGTCTCGCGCGCCGTGCGCGCGGCGTCGGCGACCACGGCGCGATCCGGCGCTTCTTCTCGATGGCGTTCGTGCTGCTGGTGTTCGCGGTGCGCCGCGGATCGAAGCTCGCGATGGCGATGGAGGCGCGCGGGTTCGGCTCCGACATCCCGCGCACCTGGTCGCGTCCGTCCCGGCTGCACGCGCGCGACGCGGTCGCCGTGCTCGGCGGCGTCCTGATCATGGCGGCGGCGCTCGCCGCAGCCGTCGCCGCCGGAACGTTCCGCTTCATCTGGTCGTGACGACGGTCGAGGCGTGCCAGCTAGGGTGAGCGGCATGACACGACGGGGGAGGACGCGGATGCCACGCGCGGCGGCGCTGCTCGCGGCGGCGCTGCTCGTGCTGTCCGTGACCGCGTGCAGCGGCGGCACCAGCGAGAGGTACGGCCCCGGGGACGAGTTCCCGCCCGGCGGTGTTCCCTCGGCGATCGCGTGGCCGTCGGACTGGCTCGAAGGCACCGCGGGGGAGGAGATCCCCGGCATCGGCGGCGAAGTCGTCGCGATCCGCCTGGAGTACCGCGACGGCCATTGGATGTGGCGGGTCACGAGCGCCGATCCGGCGTACGACGGACTGGACGACGGGCTCTCCGACCCGAAGCGGGGCCGCGAGGCGCTGCTCGAAGGCGACACCAGAGAGCTGATCCAGGAGCACTACGTGACCCTCACCGAACTCGAGCTGAACGGTGCCGCGCCGGGCATCCTCATGGCGGCGAGGAACTCGGGCGAGACGTGGCCGAACCCGCGGGTCATCGAGCTGCGCGTCGTCGAGGCCGGCGGCTCCCCGGTGTGGGAGGCGACGATGTACGACGCGAACACCCGCGAGATCTCGGTCATCCAGATCGATCCCGCGGCTCCCGATCGGCTGTGACCGGCCCGTCTGCCGAGCTCTGGCAGGATGGGGGTGTGCGCCCATCCAGGAGACCCGCGGTCATCCGCGGGTTCGCCGCCGCCTCGACGGCGACATTCGTCGCCCTCGCCGCGCACGTCACCGCGGGCGGCGCGATGCCCGGGCCGCTGGGTGTGCTCGCTCCCTGGCTGCTCTCGCTCATGGTCTGCGTGCTGCTCGCCGGACGGAAGCTGTCGGCACTGCGGCTGTCGATCTCGGTGATCGTCAGCCAGCTGCTGTTCCACGGCCTGTTCGTGCTCGGCATGATCACGCCGACAGGCACGCTCGGCGGGCACGTGCACGGCACCGCCCTGCAGCTGCCCGAGACGACGGGCGTCGCCGCCCAACTGGTCGCCGACGGCAGCATGTGGTTCGGGCACGTGATCGCCGCGCTGCTCACGATCCTCGCGCTGCACCGGGGCGAGCGGATGCTGCTGGGGCTTCGCGATCTGGCCGTCCAGGCCGTGCGCTGGCTGCGCAGTCGCCTGGACGACGCGACTCCCGCTGCTCGGCCCACGGTTTCGGTGCCGCGCTGCGCATCTTCGGCGGAGGAGACTCTCCCCGCCGCTCCGTTCCTCTCTCTGCTCCGCGGCCGCGCGCCGCCGCTGCATCCGGCGATCTGATCCGCGCCGGCGGCCGCCCTCGGTCAGCCGGTGATCTCCGCGCGGATGCCGCTCCGGCATCCGGCGCTCTCCGTTTGCACGTTCGGTGCCGTACGACGGCGCCCGACGAGAGGTTCCATCTTCATGTCTCCCATCCGCACCATCACGGCGGGGATCGCGGCGGCTGCGCTCGCGATCCTCGCGACCGCCGTCCCCGCATCCGCGCACGACGAACTGCTCTCCAGCGATCCGGCCTCAGGGGCCGTTCTGGCCTCCGCGCCGAAGGAGGTGACCATGACCTTCTCCGGCGAGCTGCTGGTGCTGGAGGGCTCCGACGCGGGGGCGCGCGCCGCGGTCGTCGACCAGTCCGGCAAGGACTGGATCGACGGCGACATCGTCGTCCGCGGCGAGACCGTCACGATCCCGCTCGCCGACGGGATGCCCGATGCGGGCTACCAGGTGCGCTGGCAGGTCGTCTCCGAGGACGGGCACCCGATCGCCGGCGTCATCCCGTTCACGATCGGCGACGCGAAGCCGATGACGACCGAGACCCAGGCATCAGAGTCCCCGGCATCCGCAAGCCCGTCGCCCGCGGCGGCCGACGTCCAGAAGAAGGAGGATGCCGCGGGCGGACCGCCGCGTGCGCTCCTCTTCGGCATCGGCGGTGCGGTGATCGCCGCCGCCGGATACCTGCTGTATCTCGTCCTGCGCCGTCGCAGGCCGGCCGCGGCTGAAGCCGGCTCGGCGAGCGAGGAGGCGGACAAGTGAGCGTCACGATGACCGCACGCGTCGCGGCGCTGCTCGCCGCATCCGTCCTGCTGCTGACCGGCTGCGCGGCGCCCGGGACCGAGGAGCCTGCGGCGCGCACGGCGGGAGAGACGGTGACGATCGAGGACGCCTGGGCGAAGGCCGCCGACGAGGGCATGACCGCTGTGTTCGGCACGCTCGTGAACAAGGGCGGAGACGACGTCACCGTCGTCTCCGCGAAGACCGAGGCCGCTGAGATGACCGAGCTGCACGAGACCGTGCAGGGCGACGCGGGCGAGATGACCATGCGCCCCATTGAGGGCGGGCTGGCGCTGTCGCACGACGCGCGGGTGGCGCTCGAGCCCGGCGGCGACCACATCATGCTGATGGGGCTGACCGCACCGCTGAAGGCCGGCGATGAGGTGACCGTCACGCTCACCTTCTCGGACAAGTCCACGTACGAGTTCACGGCGCCCGTGAAGGACTACTCCGGCGCGAACGAGAACTACGACGAGGGCGGTGAGTGATGACGCGCTCCGGCGCGGGTGATCGCTCCGGCGCCACCCGGCGGCAGCTCCTGATCGGAGGGGCTGTCGCCGGGGTCGGCGCCGCTGCCGCGGTCGGCGCGGATCTGCTGATGAACCGAGCGGATGCCGCGGACGAGGCCGCGTCCGCGACGATGAGCGGCGAGCAGACGGTGCCTTTCCACGGCGTGCACCAGGCGGGGGTGGACACGGCCGCGCAGGCGCACGGTGTGTTCCTGGGGCTCGACCTGCATGACGGCGTGGACCGGGCGGCGCTGGGCCGGCTGATGCGCATCCTCACCGATGACGCGGCACGGCTCACCCAGGGGGCTGCCGCCCTGGCCGATTCCGAGCCCGAGCTGGCTACGTCGCCGGCCCGGCTCACGGTGACGTTCGGCTTCGGACCCCGCTTCGTCGCCGTGGCCGGAGGGGCGGGGCCGACGTGGCTCGCGCCTCTCCCGGCCTTCGGCATCGACCGGCTGCAGCCGGAGCTGTCCGGCGGGGACCTGTTCGTCCAGGTCGCCGGCGACGACCCGCTGACGGTCGCGCACGCCGTGCGGATGCTGCTCAAGGATGCCCGCGGCTTCGCCGCGCTGCGCTGGATGCAGCGCGGGTTCCGTCGTGCCTACGGGACCGAGCGCCCTGGCACGACGATGCGCAACCTGTTCGGGCAGGTCGACGGCACAGTGAACCCCGAGCCGGGGACGAAGGACTTCGACCGCGTCGTCTGGTCGGACGACGGGTGGCTGGCCGGCGGCACAGGCGTCGTGATCCGCCGCATCCGGATGGACCTGGACAAGTGGGACCGGCTGGACCGCGGCGGGAGGGAGACGTCCGTCGGGCGCACGCTCTCGAACGGCGCACCGCTGACTGGCGAGCGCGAGCACGACGAGCCCGACTTCGGGGCGACCACGTCGATCGGCTTCCCGGTCATTCCGTCGTACGCGCACATCCGCCGTGCCCGCGGTGAGGACGGGCAGCGCATCTTCCGGCGCGCGTACAACTACGACGAGCATCCGGACGGCGCCGGCGTCTCGGAGTCGGGGCTGATCTTCGTGGCCTTCCAGGCCGACGTCGAGAAGCAGTTCACGCCGATGCAGCGCCGGCTGGACGAGCTCGACCTGCTCAACGAGTGGACTGTGCCCATCGGCTCGGCCGTGTTCGCGGTGCCGCCCGGATGCCGCGAGGGCGGGTTCATCGGGGAGACGCTTCTGGCCTGAGCAGCCCTCGCACACGAGAAACCACCTCCCGCGTGAGAGACCACGTGGCGGGTGGTTTCTCGTGCGGAAGGTGGTTTCTCGGTGAGATGCGGCTTACAGGCTCAGCCCGTGGCCGAACCGGAACAGCGGATCCTCGGTGTCGAACGGCACGTCGGGGCGGGACGCCTCCACGGCCGACATCGACCGGGGCACGTCGAAGGGCAGGCGGCCCTGTGCCGGGTGAGCGCCGGTGAGCACGTCGAGCAGCGCCTCCGCGCTGGACCCCCAGTTCGCGACGACCGCGTCGGCGGAGTCCACGATCGGCGCGAGGATGGCTGGGCGATCAAGGAACACGTCCACCACTGTCGGCACGGCGGCGCACACCTCGGCGACGTGCGCGAGCACGTCCTCGGGGAAGTCCAGCGAACCGGCGTGGAAGAAGTTCTCGAACATCGATGCGCGCTGCTCGTACGGCGCCTGGAGCCGCAGGATCGCGACATCCGCCTCGGCCGGCGTGGCGACGACCGTGCCGTAGCGCGCGGCGACCTCGTCGGCGATGCCCTCGACGTACAGCTTCGCGCCGCCCGCGATCGGCAGCGCACCGCCGTTGGAGAGCACCGTGACCGACTTTCGCTGCGCGGCATCGCCGGCGGCGCGGAACTCCGCAGAGCCCACGACGATGTCCGCTGCCGAGACATCCACATACGGGTTCTCGAACAGCCCGAGCTCGAACTTCTCGCGCAGCAGACGGGCCGCCGAGACGTCGAGGCGCTCCTCGGAGACGGCGCCCGATCGCACCAGCTCGATGAGCATCCCGGGCTCCTGCTCACCGCCGAACTGGTCGGCACCGGCATCGAGGATCTTCGTCATCCGTTCGGCGGGGGTGAGGTGCTCGACGCCCCAGGCCCGAGCAGAGAAGTCGGTGCCCATGATCGGCTGATCGGTGATGAGGCCCCAGTCGGTGCAGACGATGCCGTCGAAGCCGAACCGCTCGCGCAGAAGGCCGGTGAGCACGCCCTTGTTGAAGCCGAAGCCGACTTCCTCGTACTCGGTGCCGACCGGCATCCCGTAGTAGGGCATGATCTGGCGGCCTCCGGCGGCGAAGACCGCCTCGAAGGGCTTCAGGTGGTGCTCGAAGTTGTCGCCGGGGTAGACCTGCTCGCGGCCGTAGTCGAAGTGCGGATCCTCGCCGTCCTTCTGGGGGCCTCCGCCGGGGAAGTGCTTCGTCATCGTGGACACCGAACCGGGACCGAACGAGGCGCCCTGGAAGCCGCGCACGTAGGCGGCGCCCAGCTCGCCCGACAGGTCCGCATCCTCTCCGAAGGTCTGCAGCTGGCGGGCCCAGCGCGACTCGGTCGCGAGGTCGACCTGCGGATGCAGCGCGACGCGGATGCCCACGGCGGTGTACTCCTGGCGGGCGATCTCGCCGAAGCGCTCGACGAGATCGGCGTCCTGTGTGGCGGCCAGCCCGAGCGGTTCCGGCCACTGCGAGAACGGGCCGGAGAGGATCGATGCTCCGGGGTTCTCGCTGAACGAGTGCCGCGGGTCGGTCGAGATCGTCACGGGGATGCCGAGCCGGGTGGATGCCGCGAGCTTCTGCAGCCGGTTGTACCAGGCCGCCATCTCGGACGCCTTCGGGGCGGCGCCCAGCAGGTTGAAGTGGGTCATGTGCAGGTCGTGCACATGGTGCCGGTTCGACGGGATGCCGAACTCCTCGCTGCCCTCGGAGAGCGCCCCGCCTTCGCCCATCATGATCATCGTGTGGAAGAAGAGACCGGCCTTCTCCTCGAGGGTCATGGCGTCCAGCAGCAACCGGACGCGCTCCTCGGTGGGCAGGTCGGCGTCGAGCCAGGGCTTGTCGATATGCGTCATTTCACTCCCTTGATGCGGTAGACGAGGACGGCGCCGAGGAACGCGACGAGCGCGCCGAACAGGTAGTACACCGTGTAGCCGCCCAGTGGCGTGAGCGCGCCGAGCGCGATGATGCCGGGTGCGATCGCCGGGGCGATGGACTGCGGGAGGGCGTTGGCGATGTTCAGCACGCCGAGGTCCTTCGCCGTGTCGTCGGGGTTCGGCAGCACCTGGGTGGCCAGGGCCAGGTCGACGGCGAAGAACGAGCCGGCGCCGAAGCCGATGATGCCCTGCGCGACGATCAGAGTGGTCACGTCGGGGGCGAACGCGAGCAGCACGAGCCCTGCGACCATGATGATCCCGGCGAGGGCGACGAACGGGCGGCGCTTGCCGAACCTGTCGGACAGCCAGCCGCCGAGCGGGCTGGAGACCATCATCGCGGCCATCGACGCGACGTTGGCGATGAGGATGGTGGTGATCGCCTCCTGCTCGCCGAGCTGGAACTTCTCGGTCAGGTAGAACGGCAGGAAGGTGGCGATGCCGGCGTAGCCGAACATCACGAAGAACTTCGTCAGCCAGGTCCAGCCGAAGTCGGGGTGCTTCACCGGGTTGAACACGAACGATCCGAAGAACATCTTCAGAGTGAACCGCTCGGTGGGCTTCTCGGTGCGCACGCGATCGCGCAGCATCAGCGAGAACAGCACGGCGAGGGCGACGGCGATCACGGCCGGGACGATGAAGCGCAGGAAGTCCGCGCTGATGAAGTTGATCAGGAAGCTGCCGGCCAGGATGCCGAGCGGCGTGGTGATGCCGACGATGCCGGAGACCTTCCCGCGCTCCTCGGGCGGCACCTGGTCGGGGAGCGTCGCGTTGGCCGCAGCGAGCGTGGCGTTCATCGCGGTCTGTGCGATGCACCAGCCGAGCAGCACGACCCACACCGAGGTGGCGACGCCGATCAGCACGAATCCGCCGAGGCCGACGAGCGCGCCGCCGAGGACCCAGGGGCGGCGCATGCCCCAGCGCGACGTGGTGCGGTCGGACAGTCGGCCGGCCAGCGGATTCGCGATGAGGGCGAACAGGGCGCCGACGCCCAGCACGAGTCCGAGGTTGCCGGTGGCCTCTTCCGGAGAGGCGCTGATGTGCTGGATCTTGAACGCCATCGAGACGAGCACGGGTGTGAGCAGGGCGAGGAACACGCCGAAGTTGGCTCCGGCGAGGCCGAAGGCGTAGCCGCGCGGCGCCTTCCGAGGGGTGGTTCCTGGGGCCTTGAAGCCGGTTGTGCCGGCGGCCGCGGAAGTCGCGGCCGGCGTGATGTCGGTCATTCGGGTCTCTCCTTCTCGGCGTCGTCGTCGGCACCGGTGAGATGCATGCTATCGAATAAACCCGACCAAGTGGTAACAATAATTGACCGCATGGTCACGACACTGACATCGGTATCGTGGAGCTGAGCTCCGGACCTGCGGCGGATGCCGGGAGCGGAGGAGATCATGGCGACCAGGAGTGCGGCGGTGGCGGCCGCGCCGACGGCGCGCGGTCGACTGCGGCGTGCGCAGATCCTCGAGGCCGCGCTGGGGCTGTTCGCCGAGCGCGGGTACAACGCCGTCTCGCTGCGCGACATCGCCGCGGCCAGTGGGATCACGCACCCGGGACTTCTCCGGCACTTCCAGACGAAGCCCGACATCCTCGAGGCCGTGATCGAGGATGTCGAGGCGCGGACCGGCGCGCTGTGGAGCGGGGTGCCCGCCGGGGAGCGTCGGTCGGCGATCATCCAGCGCTGGAACGAGGAGGACCCCGCGCGCGCCGGGCTGATCGCCATGCTGGCCGGCGAGGCCGGACCGGACGGGCATCCCGCACACGATCGCATCGCGGCCCGGTACCGACGGGTGCGTGCGCTCACCGTCGACGAGTTCCGTGCGCGTGAGGCGAGAGGCGACCTGCTTCCCGGGGTCGACGTCACGGGCGCCGCCGTCGAGCTGCTCGCGGGATGGGACGGCCTCGGCCTGATCGCGCACTACCTGCCGATCGACATCGGCGCGGCCCTGGAGCTTCGCGAGGCGCAGCTGTCCGAAGCGCCGACGGGGGAGCCGCATCCGGCATCCGCCGCGGAGCTGCCCGACCTCATCGCCGCCGTCGATCCTGACGACCTCGGCAGCATCCGCCGCGACCAGATCGTCGCCGACGCCATGGCCCTGTTCGCCGAGCGCGGCTACCTCGCCACCAGCATGCAGGACATCGCCGACCGGGTCGGTGTGTCGAAGGCGGCACTGTTCCACCACTATCCGTCCAAGACCGATCTGCTCACGGCGGTGCTCGCCGCGCGCGACGCCGAGATCGGTCAGCTCGGCACCGCGCGCCCGCTCGCCACGGCGGCCGGGGCGCTGCGCGACGCCGTCGCCGGTGCCCGCCGCAACGCGGCCGAGCGTCCTGGTCTCATCGAGATCTACGCCGTGCTGTCGTGCGAGGCAGCGGCGCCGTCGCATCCTGCGCATGCGTACTTCTCCGCGCGCTTCGCTCGCGTGCTCGACTACTTCGCCGCGCTGTTCCGTGCGGCGGCGGAGGAGGGATCGCTGCGGCCGGGGCTCGATCCCGATGCCGAGGCGCGCTGGTTCGTCGCGCTCTGGGACGGACTGCAGTTCCAGTGGATGTACGACCCCGACGAGGTCTCGATCGACGAGCATCTGTCGGCACATCTCGATCGCGTGCTGGTCGAAGGGCACTGACGATGAGCATCCCCGCCGATCCGGTGCCGGTTCCCGAGCTCGTGCGCGACCTCGCCCGTGGCGCCGCGCTGGAGTGCGTGTGGATCAACGGCGCGGGCGGGAAGACCTTCCGCGCGACTCCCGCCGACGGCGACGTCTTCTATATCAAGTGGGGGCCGCGGGGCGACGAGACCACGATGCGCGCCGAGGCCGAGCGGATGACGTGGGCGGCGCGCTGGATCCGCACGCCCGCGGTGCTCGACCAGGGCGAGGATGACACGCACGAGTGGCTGGTCACCGCCGCCATCGACGGCGAGAGCGCGGTCGCGCCGCGCTGGATCGCCGAGCCCGCCACCGCGGTGCGCGCGGTGGGCGAGGGCCTCCGGATGCTGCATGACGCCCTTCCGGTCGAAGAATGCCCGTGGGACTGGGGCGTGCCGTCGCGGATCACCAACGCGGCGGTGCGCGGCATCCGGGTGCCCGAGCATCTGCAGGACGCGCCGTCGGTGGACAGGCTGGTCGTCTGCCACGCCGACGCGTGCTGCCCGAACACGCTGCTCGCCGACGACGGGAGCGCGCTGGCGTTCGTCGACCTCGGCGCGCTCGGGACAGCCGACCGCTGGGCCGACATCGCGGTCGCGTCGATGAGCACCGAGTGGAACTACGGCCCCGGCTGGGAGGACGCGCTGATCGAGGCGTACGGCGTCGAGCCCGACCGCGAGCGCCTGGCGTACTACCGCGATCTGTGGAACGCGACCTGAGGATCGGCCTGCCGTAGGCTCGCATCGACAGGTTCCTCGCGATAGTACTCAGAACCACATAAGCTGGGACTCAGTCGCACGCCGCCGTTCGAAGGAGAACAAGATGCAGATCAGCGGAGCCGGCGCCCTCGTCACGGGCGGCGCCAGCGGACTCGGGCTCGCCACAGCCCGTCGACTCGCCGCCGCGGGCGCCCAGGTCACGATCGTCGACCTGCCGAACTCGGCCGGTGCCGAGATCGCCGCCGAGCTGGGCGGATTCTTCGCGCCCGCCGACGTCACCGACGTCGACCAGGTGCGCGCTGCGGTCGCAGAATCGCTCGACCCGCTGCGCATCGTGGTCAACTGCGCGGGCATCGCCCCGCCCGCGAAGGTGCTCGACCGCGACGGCAACCCCGCCGACCTCGCGGCCTTCGAGCGGATCATCCGGATCAACCTCGTCGGCACCTTCAATGTCATCTCGCAGGCCGCCGCCGTGATCTCGAGGACCGATCCCACCGAGAGCGGCGACCGCGGTGTGATCATCAACACCGCCAGCGTCGCGGCGTTCGATGGTCAGATCGGGCAGCCCGCCTACTCGGCGTCGAAGGGCGGCGTGCACGCGATGACGCTGCCGATCGCCCGCGAGCTCGCGCGCTACGGCATCCGGGTCTGCACGATCGCCCCGGGCATCATGGAGACCCCCATGCTCGCAGGTCTCCCGGAGGCCGCGCAGGAGTCGCTCGGCCAGCAGGTGCCGTACCCGGCCCGCCTGGGCAGGCCCGACGAGTACGCAGCCCTCGCGCAGAGCATCGTCGAGAACGGCTATCTGAACGGCGAGACCATCCGACTCGACGGCGCCATCCGCATGGCGCCGAAATGACCCACGACCAAGGAGCATCCATGAGCCTCGCAGGCAAGACCATCCTGATGTCCGGCGGCAGCCGAGGCATCGGCCTCGCGATCGCCCTGCGGGCGGCGGCCGACGGCGCGAACATCGCGCTGATGGCCAAGACCGACACCCCGCATCCGAAGCTCGAGGGCACGGTGCACTCCGCCGCCGAGCAGATCCGTGCGGCGGGCGGCCAGGCGCTGCCGATCGTCGGCGACGTGCGCAACGACGACGACATCACCGAGGCGGTCATGAAGACCGCGGGTGAGTTCGGCGGCATCGACATCGTGATCAACAACGCCAGCGTGATCGATCTGTCGGGCTCCCTCGACCTCGCCGCGAAGAAGTACGACCTCATGCAGGACGTCAACGTGCGCGGCACGTTCATGCTCTCGCGCACTGCCGTGCCGGTGCTGCGCGAGTCGGCCAACCCGCACATCCTGTCGCTCTCGCCGCCGCTGAACCTGTCGCCGCGCTGGCTCGGCGCGCACACCGGCTACACGATGGCGAAGTACGGCATGACGATGGCGACGCTCGGGCTGGCGGCCGAATTCGCGGATGCCGGCATCGCGGCCAACACGCTCTGGCCGCGAACCACCATCGCGACCGCCGCCGTGCAGTTCGCCCTCGGCGGCGACCGCATGATGAAGGTCAGCCGCACGCCCGAGATCTACGCGGATGCCGCCTACCAGGTCATCTCCGCGCCCGCGGCGCAGCGCACCGGCCAGACGCTCATCGTCGAGGACGTGCTCGAAGAGGCGGGCGTCACCGACTTCTCCGGCTACGCCGCCGTGCCCGGCACCCCCGACGAGGCGCTGTTCCCGGACATCTTCCTGGACTGACGCGGCGTTCATCCGGGCGCGGGCATCAGATGCCCGCGCCCGGAGCTACTTCGCGACGAGTGTCGTCGCGAACGAATACATGTCGGGGCGGTAGCAGTGGTGCCCGTACTCGACCGCTGCCCCTGACTGGTCGAAGGACACGCGCTCCATCGTCAGCACGGGGCCGCCTTCGTCGATCTCGAGCAGTTCGTGTTCGTCATCCTGCGCGCGGCGCGCGCCGATCTTCTGCTTGGCGACGCTGATCGCCACACCGCGCGCGCGGAGGATCTGATAGAGCCCGCGGCTCTCCAGCTGCTCGACGGAGATCCCCGCGAGGGACGCCGGCAGGTGGTTCTCCATCACGGCGACAGGCACGCCGTCCGTGCTGCGGCGGCGTCGCAGCCTGAGCACCTCGTCGCCGGTGGCGATGCCGAGCGCCTCGGCCACAGCTGCCGAGGCGGGGATGACCTCGTGCACCAGGACCTGGGTTCCGGGCTCGTGATGCGCACTCTGAAGGTCGTCGAACAGGCTGGTCAACTCGACCTGGCGGGTGACGGACCCCTGCACGACCTGCGTTCCGACGCCTCGCCGTCGTACGAGCATCCCCTTGTCCACGAGCTCCTGGATCGCGCGACGGACGGTCGGGCGCGAGACGCCGAGCTGCTCCGCGATCGAGATCTCGTTCTCCAGGCGTGCCCCGGACGGGATCTCGCCGGAGCGGATCGCCGACTGCAGCCTGGTCGACACCTGGAAGTAAAGCGGTACCGGCCCGGTCCGATCGATGTCGGCGAACAGCTCATTCGGCCAGTAGGCGGTGTCCTCAGCCATCAGACCTCCCCTCAGCAGGTCACATTGTAGAGACAACATTATGTGCCACGTCGTTCGGCGGCACAACGCAGGTTTTCATGTCTCGTTCACTGCTTCGCCACCGTGATGAAACTCTCTTGTGCTCTGATGAGAATGTCAGTAGGTTCGGACAAACCGGGATACGACGACGTGCCCTGCGTCGCCTTGTTCACCCGGACCGATCACCGGTCCCTGCATCGAGGAGTGTGCAATGAAGCGATCAACTGGATTGGCCGCCGTCGCGCTTATCGCGACGGCGACACTGGCCCTCGCGGGCTGTGTCCAGAAATCCGGCGGAGGCGACAGCGGAGGTGAAGGCGACAAGTCCGTCACGGTCTTCGTCAGTGGTGACACCAACGTGCAGGATCTCTGGCAGAAGGGCCTCGTCCCCGCCTTCGAGAAGGCCAACCCCGGGTACAAGGTGAAGGTCGACTTCGACCTTCACGGTCAGCACGATCAGCAGACCGTCGCCAAAGTCACCGCCGCCACCGTTCAGAAGCGCGACCCGGGCATCGACCTGATCGACGGCGGGTTCGTCGCGCAGCTGGCTGAAGGCGACCTCCTGCAGTCCGTCGGCGAGAAAGAGGTGCCCAACCTCAAGACGGTGCCGGACGGGATCATGAAGGCCGCGGTGAAGGACACGGTCCCGTACCGTGCATCCTCGGTCCTGCTGGCCTACAACGCGAAGGAGGTTCCGACGCCCCCGAAGACGCTCGACGACCTGCTCAGTTGGATCAAGCAGCACCCGGGCAAGTTCACCTACAACTCGGGCGGCACCGGCGGCAGCGGCGACGCCTTCGTCACGACGGTCCTCGACAAGGGCGTCCCCGAGGACGACAGGGCGAAGATGGCCGTCGAGTACGTCCCCGAGCTCGAGACCGAGTGGGATGCCGGATTCGAGACGCTGCGTGGCCTCAACCCCTACGTCTACCAGAAGGGCGTGTATCCGAACGGCAACAACGGAACCCTGGAGCTGCTCTCCAGCGGTCAGATCTGGATGACGCCGGTGTGGTCCGACCAGTTCGTGTCGGGCGTCGAGAGCGGACAGATCCCCGAGGACACAGCCACGACGCAGATCTCCGACCCCTCGTTCACCGGTGGGGCATCACTGCTCGGCATCCCGAAGGCGAGCAAGCACGTCGAGGCCGCGCAGAAACTCGCCGACTGGGTGCTCACGCCCGAGGCGCAGGAGATCGTCTCGACGCAGGTTTCCGGATACCCGGTCATCGAGCTCTCGCTGCTGCCGGAGGACACCCAGAAGAAGTTCGCCGACGCCGACATCGCAAACCTGCGGCCGCCCTACTACGAGCAGATGGGGGCCGACATGGCGAAGCTCTGGGCGCAGAAGGTGCCGGGGAAGTAACCCGACAGATGTCCGAGAACTCACGCGACTCGAAGCGCGGCCGTCGCGGCCGTGGGGCGGCAGACGCCCCACGGCTGTCGAAGGCCGGCTTCTTCATGGCCCTTCCGCCCATCCTGATCGTCCTGCTCTTCGTGGGTGTACCGGTGGTCGTGGCTCTGGCATTCACTCTCGGGTTCACCGGCGGCCTGAACGAGATCGTCTCCCTCGTCGGCCAGAACGTGCACTCCGCCGACAACTGGTGGGGCACTCTCGCGGCCTGGGCCGATGTCTTCGGCGACGACCAGTTCCGGTCCAACCTGATCGTCACAGTGCTCGTCACCATCGTCAGCACGGCCGTGGTGCTGTTCATGGCGATCGGTATCGGGCTGTACCTCAGGCTGCGCGGCGGCTGGTTGGCGAACCTTCTCTCCGCGCTAGCCGTCGTGCCGCTGTTCATCCCGGTGGTCATCGCGTCGTGGGCGATCCTCACGTTCTACTCGGCGGACGGTTTCATCCGCAGCGTGCTCGCCACGATCGGCGTGGAAGGGCCGGTCTGGGGATACACCGTCGTCGCGATCGTCATCGGCTCGGTGTGGACCTCGCTGCCATTCGCAGTGCTCATGGTCGCCTCCGGTCTGCAGAGCATCCCCGACGCGATCATCGAGGCGGCGCGCGATGCGGGCGCCGGGTTCCTGAGGATCGTGTTCTCCATCCTCATCCCGATGGCGTTCGTGCCCATCGTCATCGCAGCGACGTTCACGGCCATCGGCGTCATCGGCTCGTTCACCGTGCCGTACTTCACAGGGCCGAACGCGCCGACGATGCTCGGCGTGATGCTCACCAGTTACTTCACCTCGTACAACGAGCCGCAGCAGTCCATCGTCATGGCGTTCACGATCTTCATCGCGGCATCCGCGATCGGCGCGTTCTACGTCTGGGCGAACTTCCGCAGTGCCAAAGATCAAGGGAGGGTGTGATGGCCACCCAGGAGGTCGCGACCGCGAACGTCGCTCCGCTGGCGACCACAGAAGTGCTGCGCACGCACACGCCGCAGGAGAGCTTCGGCGGGGCGAGAGAGAGGGCCGCGCGCATCGGCGGGCGAGCACTCGTCGTGCTCTTCGCCGTGTTCATGATCCTGTTCATCCTGGGGCCGCTGCTCTGGCTCGCGGTGCGCGCGTTCGCGACGAACTGGACCTACCCCAATCTCTTCCCCGACGGATGGACGCTGAAGTGGTGGGGGACCGTGTTCAGTGACGAGGCCCTCGGCGCCGCCGTGCAGAACTCGCTGGTCATCACGCCGATCGTGGTGCTGTGCTCCGCGGTGATCTGTCTGCCCGCCGCGTATGCGTTCGCTCGGCATGACTTCTTCGCACGGCGGACGTTCCTCATCGGGCTGTTCGCCACGAACGCGTTCCCGAAGATGGGGCTCTTCGCCACGCTCGCATCCATGTTCTTCGCCCTGAACCTGATGAACACGGTGCTCGGCATCGTCATCGTGCAGGTCCTCGGAACGATCGTGTTCATGACATGGATTCCTGCGGCGGCCTTCAGCGCCGTTCCGCGGAGCCTCGAGGAAGCCGCACGGGATGCGGGTGCGGGGCGGATCCGGGTGTTCTTCTCGGTGACTCTCCGAATGGCGCTTCCCGGCATCCTCGTCGCGGTGATCATGTCGTTCCTCGCCGCATTCGACGAGGCGCAGGGCACCTATCTCGTCGGGGCGCCGGACTACTTCACGATGCCCACTCAGATGTACTCCCTGGTGCTGAACTACCCCAAGCAGGTCGCGGCGGTGTTCTCCATCCTCCTGTCCATTCCCTCGGTCGTCCTCCTGCTTGCCGCTCGCAAGCACATCATGGGGGGCCAGCTGGCCGAGGGCTTCCAGATCCGATGACGAAGTGGTTTCGAACGTGATTGCAGAAGAAATGAAGGAAGCCGCACCGGGAGCCGAGGCTCCCGTCGGCGTCGCCGGCGTGGAGATCCGCGGACTGAACAAGATCCTCGGCGGGCGAACGATCATCGACGACCTCGACCTGCGCGTCGAGAAGGGCGAGCTGGTGTCCCTGCTCGGTCCCTCGGGGTGCGGCAAGACCACGACCCTGCGGATGGTCGCCGGATTCCTCGTGCCGGACACCGGAACGATCACCGTCGACGGCCGGGATGTGACCAGGCTCGGTGCCGAGAAACGGCCGAGCGCGATGGTGTTCCAGAACTACGCGCTCTGGCCGCACATGACGGTGTTCAAGAATGTCGCGTTCCCGCTGAAGATCCGGCGCACCTCGCCGGCGGAGCTCAAGGAGCGCACCGAGGCCGCACTGGAGCTGGTGAACCTCCTGCACCACCGCGATTCCCGGCCAGGGCAGATCTCGGGTGGTGAGCAGCAGCGGGTGGCTCTGGCGCGGGCTCTCGTCCAGGAGCCGAAACTGCTGCTGCTGGACGAGCCGCTCAGCAATCTCGACGCCAAGCTGCGCGTCAAGGTCCGGGAGGACATCCGCGAGATCCAGCAGCGTCTGGGCATCACCACGCTGATCGTCACCCACGATCAGGACGAGGCGATGAGCGTCTCGGACCGGATCGCCGTGATGAACGCCGGACGGATCGAGCAGTACAGCACCCCCGAGCAGCTGTACAGCAGACCCCAGACGATGTTCGTCGCATCGTTCATCGGTTCGATGAACAAGCTCGAGGGAACGGTGGTCGACGGTCGGCTGCGGGAGTCGGGCGACATCAGCGGTGTGCGCCCGGAGCACGTCGTGTTCACCGCGACGCCCGCGGATGGCGCGTTGCCGGCCGTCGTCGAGCGTGTCATCCCGCGCGGGCATTTCTTCGAACTGGTGCTCGCCCGCGAGGACGCGACGCTGCACGGCTATTTCACCGGTCGCCCGCCGGCCGTGGGAGATCGCGGGTTCGCCCGGATCACCGAGGCATTGACCTTCCGTGACGGCGTGCTCGTCGAGGAGGAGCAGTGACGGTGGCGCTGCGAACCCGGTGCACGGCCCACCGCGGAGACTCGTCCTCATACCGGGAGAACACCCTGCCGGCCATCCGATCGGCGATCGCCAAGGGCGCCGACCTCGTGGAGTTCGATCTGCGGGTGACCTCGGACGGCGAGGTGATCGTGCTTCACGATCCCACCCTGGAACGGCTGTGGGGGCTTCCGCGCCGGGTCTCGGAGGTGACGCTGGCCGAGATCGTCGCGCTCGGGGCAGCCGACGACCGGCCCCCGCGTCTGCAGGAGGTGCTCGCCGAGTTCGACGGAACCGCGAGCATTCCCGTGATCGACGTGACGGATGCGTGCATGATCGCGCCCGCGATGACGATCGTTCGCGCATCCGGGATCTCCGTGACCTGGTGCGGCGATCTCGAGGCCATGCGGACGGTTCGGTGTCTCGACGGGGCGGCGAGCATCTGGATGCCGTGGGACCGGCCCGTCGCTCCGGCCGCGGAGGACCTGTCCGAGCTGAGGCCCGACACGATCAATGTGCCGGCCTACGTGGTCACGCAGGTCCTGGTGGACGGCGTGCACGCACGGGGCCTGCGGCTCTCGGCGTGGACCGTGGACGAGGCCGTGGACATGCGCGCGATGTGCGACGCGGGCGTCGATCAGGTGACGACCAACCGGCTCGAACTGCTGCAGCGCGTCGTAGAAGGAAGAGGAGAAGGAGAAGAGATGTCGGAGCAGTCGGAGTACGCGCGGGAGCGGAGGATCGCGGCCGCGCTCGGCGAATGGGCGATCGAGTTCACCCGGACCGCCGACCCGGGAGACATCCGCACGAAGCGCGACGAGGCCGACATCGTCACAGATGTCGACGTGGCGGTCGAGCGGTACGTGCGCGAGGTCATCGCCGTGCAGTTCCCCGAGCACGACTTCGTCGGTGAGGAGATGGGTGGCACGGCGCATCCCGGAACTCCATGCTGGTACCTGGATCCCGTCGACGGAACCGCCAACTTCGCCAACGGGATGCCGTGGACCGCGTTCTCGCTGGCTCTCGTCATCGACGGGCGTCCGGTCGTCGGCGTCGTCGCCGATCCGTGGCGCGAAGACCTCTTCGTGGCGGAGGCCGGGGTGGGGGCGCGCCTGAACGGACGCGAGCTGCGGCTCGAGGCGACCGCAGCGGACGGTGATCCGCTCCGCGGTCGGGTCGTCAGCACCGAACTCGCCAACCAGTACGCCTGGCCGGGGATGCTCCCGATGCTCGAGGCGCTCGGTCAGCGCTACTGCACGATGAGGATCATGGGGTCGGGCACCATGACCCTGACGGGCGTCGCGGCGGGCCGGGGGATCGGCGCCGTCGTCGGCAGCTTCGGGCCGGTGGACCACCTCGCTGCCGTCCTCATCGCGTCCGAGGCCGGCGCAGTCGTGCGGGATGAAGAGGGTGAGGACACACTGTTCCCGCAGAGCGGCGGGGTCATGGTCGCCGCCCCCGCCGCCGCTGATGCACTGCATGCGCTCTGGCACGAGGCCCGTCGGACGGCGCGAGGGGATCGAGCGGCCTAGATGCTCCCCGATCTGTTCCCTGCGACCCTCCTCGAGCAGCTGCTGTTCCTGGCCGGGGCGTTCGTGCTGTCGACGCTGATCGGCATCGAACGGCAGCGGAGCATGAAGAGCGCCGGCGTGCGCACTCACGCGCTCGTCGGCGTCGGTTCCGCTCTGTTCACGCTGGTGTCGGCCTACGGCTTCGCTGCTGTCGTCGGGACGGACGTCCAGCTGGATCCCTCGCGTATCGCGGCGCAGATCGTGTCGGGGATCGGCTTCCTCGGCGCCGGCGTGATCTTCGTGCGACGCAACGCCGTCAGCGGGCTCACCACGGCGGCCTCGATCTGGATGACGGCGGCGGTGGGCATGGCCTGCGGCGCCGGGATGCTGCTGCAGGCGTCGGCGGCAACAGTGATGTACCTGCTCATCGTGGGTCCGCTCAGCCGGGTGACGAAGCGGATCCCGACCGTCGCGCGGGACCGCAGTCTCTCCGTGCAGTACAAGGACGGCCGAGGCACGCTGCGCAACATCCTCGCGATGTCGACCGCCATGGGATACCAGGTGGCGCTCGCGGGCACGCAGCGGATCGAACGGCCGGGCAAGTCGCCTCGTGTCGAGGCCAATCTCATCTTCCACGCGGTGACACCGCCGCCTTCGGAAGATCTGGTCGAGGCGATCGGAGAGATCACGGGCGTGGTGTCCGTCCAGGCGCGCGTCGAAGCCGACTGACCAGTCGGAAGACTGCTAATTCATGTTGTTGTTAATATGTCCGAACATGCAATAATGGCTTTGTCGTGACTTTGATGAGGAAGGAACACGTGTGATCCAGATCGCGAACGCACCGGTCAGCTACGGTGTCTTCGAGCTCGCTCGCCCCGATCTCGTGAGGCTCCCCGAGGGAGAGGACCTCGCGCAGTGGATCGAGGACGCCGGATATCAGGGCATCGATCTCGGCCCGGTCGGGCTGCTGGGCACGGGAGTCGACCTCGTCGACAGGCTCCGGCGGCATCGGCTCGAGCTCGCCGGCGGATGGGTGGATCTGCCCTTCTCGGCTGAGCAGGGCGCCTTCGAGCGGGCGCTGGCCGATCTCGACGGCATCCTGGATGTGTTCGTCACCGCTGCGGATGCCGGTCAGGCCCTCGCACCCCTGCCGACGCTCGCCGACTCCGGGGATGCAGCGCGACGAGCGCGACCGGGCGGCGCACCCGAGCTGATGCTCCGGGGAGACCGGTGGCAGATGTTCGTCGAGCGCGTCGGCCAGGCGGTGGAGCGCGTTCGTGCGCGCGGTCTGGAACCCACCTTTCACCATCACGCGTGCACGTATGTCGAGACTCCCGCCGAGGTCGACGCACTGCTCGAGGCGACGGATGTCGGGCTCACCTTCGACTCGGGGCACCTGCTCATCGGCGGCGGGGACCCGCTCGCCGACTACCGGCGCTGGAAGGATCGCATCAACCACCTGCACCTCAAGGACGCCCGCACGAGCGTGCTCCGCGAGGCGATGGGCGACGACGACCCGATGCGCAGCGTGTGGGAGAAGCGCGTCTTCGTGCCGCTCGGCGACGGCGACCTCGCCATGGACGACCTCGTCCAGGAGATCGTCGACTCCGGCTACCAGGGGTGGCTGATCGTCGAGCAGGACGTCGTGCCCCGCTCCACCGCCGACGTGGAGCAGGCCCGTCGGGAGCAGGCGGCGAACCGCGAGCAGCTGCGGAGGTGGTTCGCATGACCCGCGTCCGTGTCGCCGTGGTCGGCCTCGGCGCGATCAGTCAGAGCGTTCACCTTCCGCTGCTGCAGCGCAATGCGCACCGGTTCGAGACCGTGGCGCTCGTCGACCTGTCCCGGGAGCGCACGGCCGACATGGCCGCGCGCTACGGTGTCGCCTCCGACGGATGCTTCCCCTCGGTCGACGCCCTCGTCGCGGCCATCGCCGACGGTCGGATCGATGTCGACGTCGCGATCCTCGCCACCACAGGTTCGCACGCGGGCGACACGCAGCGTCTCGTCGGCGCCGGCCTGCGGGTGCTGGCCGAGAAGCCCCTCGCGTACTCACTCGCCGAGCTTCAGGCGCTCGAGGACTACGCCGCCGAGGCGGGCATCGACCTGCGCGATCGCGTGCGCGTCGGATACATGAAGGAGTACGACCTCGCCTCGGTCCGTGCGCGCGAGCTGCTCGCCGACGTGCGGCTGCGCGCGGTGAGCGTCGAGGTCATGCACCCGCTCGACGGCGCCCAGCTCGAGTTCACGCGACTGGCACCGCCGGTCTCCGATGTCACGGGCGACATGCTCGCGCCGCTGCTCGAGGGCACTGACAGGGCCGTCGACGGAGCCGTCGGAGCATCCCTGCCGAAGGACCTGCGCACGCTGTACACCAACGTCGTGCTCGGCTCGATCGTGCACGACATCGGCCTGCTGCGCATGCTGGTCGGCGGTCTCGGCGAGGTGCAGCACGCAGAGCACTGGGGCGAGAAGATGCCCGGATCCGTGCACCTGCGCGGCACGCTCGCCACCGAGCGGACGCCGTGGACCATCGACTGGCACTACATCGACGGCTACCCCGACTACCGCGAGACCGTCACCTTCCATCACGAGACAGGCTCCATCCAGCTCGTCTTCGGGGTGCCCTATGTCACCAACCTGCCGACCGTCCTCCGAGTGCAGGAGGCACGCGAGGGTCTGGGGTCTGCGGTCACCGAGACGCGCTGGATGCAGCAGGAGGCGTTCGAGAACGAGCTCTTCGCGCTGGAGGCGATGGTCCGCGGGGAACGGCCGCAGGGCGCGAGCGTCGCGGAGTCGATCGAGGACGTGCGCGCAGGGCAGCGGATGATCCGCGCGATCGCGTCTTCGACGGGCGTCGAGCTCGAGTCCGGGGCAGAAGCCTCGCAGTAACCCACCCGCACCACCCATCAGGCCGGGCGATGAAGAGCCCGGCCACGAGAAAGGTCAATCATGCAGAAGAATGTGCAGCGTCGCCTTCTTGCGACGTTCGCGGTCGCCACGGCCGGTGCCGTGGTCCTGGCCGGATGCTCGGCGGACTCGGACGCGGACTCCGGAGACGACTCCGGCCCGGTCACCCTCACCATCACGGCCAATGCCATCACGGGAGGCAAGAACGCCGCGGAGGCGGACTGGTTCGCCGACTACGTGATCCCCGGCTTCGAAAAGGCGATGAAGGCCGACGGCAAGGATGTCACGGTCGAGTTCCAGCCGCAGGGTGTCGACGACGAGGACTACAAGACGAAGATCGCCCTCGACCTGCAGTCAGGCAAGGGCGCCGACATCCTCGGTATGGACGGCATCTGGGTCGGCGAGTTCGCCGAGGCCGGGTACATCAAGCCCCTCTCCGAGGTGGGCGGCAGCGCGGTCGACAAGTGGGACGGCTGGGACCAGATCCCGGACGCCGTGCAGAACGCGCTCTCCTTCGAGGGCGACCGCTACGGCGTGCCGCAGGGCGCGGACGGGCGCGTCCTCTACTACAACAAGGACCTGTTCGAGAAGGCGGGCCTCCCCGCCGACTGGCAGCCGACCAGCTGGGACGAGATCCTCGACGCGGGTCGCGACCTGAAGAAGGTCAAGGGCGTCACGCCGATCCAGCTGAACGCAGGGACGGCGATGGGCGAGGCCACCACGATGCAGGGGCTTCTGCCGATGCTCGTCGGCACCGGATCGCAGGTCTACGACGACGGCAAGTGGATCGGCGACGACTCGGGACTGAAGAAGTCGCTCGAGCTCTATCGCACGATCTACGTGGACGACAAGCTCGGCGACCCCGTGCTGCAGCAGGAGGCCTCGGGGCGCGACACCTCGTTCCAGCTGTTCGCCGAGGGCAAGATCGGCATCCTCCTGGAGGGCGACTATTTCTGGCGCTCCGTCATCAACCCCGAGGAAGGCGTCGGAACCGCCCCGATGAAGAACCGCGACGACGTGGTCGGATACGCCAAGATCCCGGCCATCGAGCCGGGCGCGGGGATCAACGGGCAGGACTTCGTCTCGATGTCGGGCGGCACCGGACGCGTGCTGAACCCCAACTCGAAGCACGCGGAACTGGCGTGGGAGCTGCTGGCGTTCATGAACTCGCCCGAGGCATTCGAGGCGCGCAACGCCGGGACCCTCTCGATCACGCCGCGCAAGGACGTCAACGAGAAGGTGCTGTCCTCAGACAAGATGCTCACCTTCGTGAACGACGAGGTGCTGCCGATCACCGCCTACCGTCCGGGCCTCGCAGCGTACCCGCAGGTGTCCACGCTGCTGCAGCAGGCGACGCTCGACGTCGCCACCGGCACGTCGGTGAAGGATGCGATGAAGTCGTACGTCTCCGGTCTCGAGGGCGTCGTCGGCGCCGACGCGATCTCGAAGTGACGCGATGACTCAGGCAACGATTCCGGCGGGGGGCGTCACCGCCCCCCGCCGGCGCCGGGCAGAGGACGTCGCCGGACTCGGCAGGGCCAGGGCGACGCTGTTCGCGACGCCCGGGCTGCTGCTGATCGGCCTCTTCCTCCTGTTCCCGGCGATCTGGACGGTCTACCTAGGTATGACCGACTACCGGCTGACGGGCTTCGCCGCGGCGAACCCGCAGTTCGTCGGATTCGAGAACTTCTCGACCGCACTGAACGACCCGCGGTTCTGGAACTCGCTGTGGCTCACCCTGGTCTTCGTGCTGATCTCGGGCATCATCGGGCAGACCGTGCTCGGGTTCGCGCTGGCCTGGATGCTGCGCAGCGTGCGCGGCTGGGTGAAGACGTTCATCGAGACCCTCGTGCTGGCCGCATGGGTCATCCCCGCATCCGTCGCCTCGTTCCTGTGGCTCGCCCTGCTGGACCGGCGCAGCGGAACCCTCAATGCGATCTCGGGAGCGGATGGCTACGCCTGGCTGATCCAGCACCCGATGGAATGCATCATCATCTTCAACATCTGGGTGGGGACCGCGTTCTCCATGCAGCTGTTCTCGTCGGCGATCAGCGCGGTCCCACCGTCGCAGCTCGAGAGCGCACGGATGGTCGGGGCGAACACCTGGCAGCAGCTGCGCGATGTCATCCTGCCGAACATCAAGGGACACCTGCTCACCAACACCCTGCTGATCACGCTGTGGACGTTCAACACGTTCACGCCCTACCTGCTCACCGCCGGCGGGCCGAACGGCGCCACCGACATCCTCTCCGTGTACATCTACCAGACGGCGATCCCCGGCGGTCAGCTCGGACTGGGCGCAGCGATCTCGCTCATCATGCTCGTGATCAACCTGGTGATCGCGCTGATGTACACCAGGGCGTCCGGCGGGCGGAAGAAGAAGGTGCACTCATGATGGCCTCCGTCAAGACCGTGGCACGCGACCGGAGCGTCGTCCACTTCGTCTCCCGAGTGCTGTTCACGATCGTGCTGGTGATCGTGTCGCTGTTCTTCGCGCTGCCGATGGTGTGGCTGGTGCTGGCACCGTTCGATGCGAATCCGACGCTGAACGTCTCCTGGCCCGACTGGACCCTCGACAACTTCGCCAGACTGGCGGAGAACCCCTACGCGCTGCACTCCATCCTCAACTCGCTGATCCTCGGTGTGGGGACGATGGTGCTGGTTCTCGTGCTCGGGGCGCTGGCCTCGTATGCGATGAGCCGGATCAACATCCCCGGCCGCGACGGGATCCTGTACGCGCTGCTGCTGCTGTCGTCCATCGTCACGGGCACCGCGGCGATGGTCCCGACGTTCCAGCTGATCACCCAGCTGCAGCTGATCAACACCCACATCGGGGTGATCCTGGTCCTCGCCGGCGGCATCCTGCCCACCGTGATCTTCATCCTGAAGGACTTCATGGACTCGATCCCGAAGTCCTACGAGGAGTCCGCGCGCCTGTACGGAGCAGGGCCGTTCCGGATCCTGAAAGACGTGGTGGTGCCCATCGCGCGCCCGGGTCTGGCGTTCATCGCGATCTGGACGATCGTGCAGGTCTGGGGCAACTTCCTGGTTCCGTTCCTGCTGCTGCGCACGCCGGACATGCAGCCGGCCGCGGTGCTGATGTACACGTTCTACACCGAGAGCGGGCAGGCCGATCTGCGATTGATCTCCGCGTTCTCGCTCGTGTTCTCGGTACCCGTTCTCCTCATCTACTTCTTTGTGAACCGACGCTTCGGTTTCCGCTTCCACGGAGGGATCAAGTCCTGATGGCCGCCATCATTGCCAAAGAACTCGTCAAGGAGTACCCCGGCGGGGTGCGCGGTGTCGACAGCATGGACGTGGAGATCGCCGACGGCGAGTTCTTCGCCCTGCTCGGGCCCTCCGGATGCGGGAAGACCACGCTGCTGCGGTCGATCGCGGGGCTGGAGAGCATCACGTCGGGGACTCTCGCCATCGGCGAGAAGGATGTCACGAATGCGGAGCCCGGTGACCGTGGCGTCGCCATGGTCTTCCAGGACTATGCGCTGTTCCCGCACATGGATGTGGGCGACAACATCGCCTACCCGCTGCGGATCCGCCGGGTCTCCAAGGGGGAGCGCCGCGCGACCGCTCAGTCGGTGGCGGACGGACTGTCTCTGGACGGGCTCATCGAGCGCCGGCCCGGTCAGCTGTCCGGTGGGCAGCAGCAGCGCGTGGCCCTGGCCCGTGCCGTCGCGACGCGGCCCGAGGTGCTGCTGCTCGACGAGCCGCTGTCGAACCTCGATGCCCGGCTGCGACTGGAGGCCAGGACGTTCCTCAAGGAGCTGCAGCGCGATCTCGGTGTCACCACGGTCTTCGTCACGCACGACCAGGCCGAGGCTCTGGCGCTCGCCGATCGGATCGCCGTGATGAAGGCAGGGAAGCTGCAGCAGATCGGGTCGCCCAAAGAGGTGTTCCACCGGCCGAACAACACCTTCGTCGCCGGGTTCATCGGCGCGGTGCCGATGAATCTGCTGCGCACCACCGTGACCGGCGGGCGTCTGCCGGTCGGCGACGCACAGCTCCCGGTCCCCGCGGAGAGTGCGGCGCACGTCACGGACGGACAGGACGTCATCTGGGGCATCAGGCCGGAGTATCTTCGCTGGTCGACCGAGGAGGTCGCCGGCGGCATCCCGGCCGAGGTGATCGTGACGGAGAATCTCGGGGCGACGGCCCTGATCCTGGTGGGCTGCGGCGATCAGAAGCTGCAGATCGTCGTGCCGGAGGAGGCCGAACCGGAGCGTGGGGCGCGAGGTTGGATCGTTCCTCAGCACAGCCGCGCGCTGCTGTTCGATGCCGAGAGCACGGAACGGATCGGCTGATGGCCTCCGTGCGCACGACCCTGCACCTCACCCATGAGATGCAGAACGAGGACCGCTACGTCCGGGTGCCGTTCGAGGTACCCGCCGGTGTGGATTCGCTGCAGGTCCGGATCTCGTACGACCGTGACGCCGCGGTGATCGACCTGGGCTGCGAAGGCGGCGACGGCTGGCGGGGCTGGTCGGGCGGAGCGAGGACCGAATACGTGATCCGTGCGGACGACGCGACGCCCGGCTACCTGCCGGGGCGTCCGGAGGCCGGCGAGTGGGCGGTCGTGCTGGGGGTGCACCGGCTTCCGGCCGGTGGTGCTCCCGTCCAGGTCGAGGTGCTGATGCCTGCCGAGGCGGGCATCGAGCACGGGCCGGAGACCGTGCCGGTGCAGCGTGCGGTGCGGGGGAGCGATCGCGGGCTGCCCGCTGCCTCCGGCATGCGATGGTACGCCGGAGACTTCCACGCGCACACGTTGCACTCCGACGGGCGGGAGAGCATCTCCGGCCTCGCCTCGCTGGGGGTGCAGGCCGGACTCGACTTCCTCGCCGTGACGGATCACAACACCACGAGCCATCACGCGCATCTCGGTCCGGTCGGCGCGCGGCAGGGGATCACGCTGCTTCCCGGCCAGGAGGTCACCACCCACCGCGGGCATGCGAACGCCTTCGGCGACATCGGCTGGATCGACTTCCGCCGCCCGGCACAGACCTGGGTGGACGAGGTCGAGCGCAGAGGCGGAGTGCTCAGCGTGAACCATCCGATCTCGGGGGACTGCTCGTGGCTGCATCCGCTCGAGCGCCGTCCGCAGGCGATCGAGCTGTGGCACTCCACCTGGTACCGCGAACTCATCGACACCGCTCCGTTCGCCTATCACGCGCTCTGGCCCGCCGGTGCGACGCTGCTCGGCGGCGCGGACTTCCACATGCGCAGTCAGGGCGTCGGACCTGGCACGCCGACGACATGGGTCGCGGCCGAGGACTCCTCGGCCGAGGCGATCCTCGCCGGAGTCGCGGCGGGACGCACCGCGATCATGGGCGGCCTGCGGGGGCGCGACGGCCTCACCGTCCCCGACCTGCTCGGCGCGCCCGTGCTGCTGCGCCTCGACGGCGACGTGGTGGCGATCGACGCGGACGGCCTGGTGCTCGTCGACGGACTCGGCGCCCGTCGCATGGTGCATGGAGATCGCGCCGTGTTCGACGCCGACCCGGCCTCGGGGCCGTACTACCTGCTCCATCCCGATCGCCAGATCGCCGCGCTCTGCGCCTGACCGAACCCCTTCTCACAGAACCGGAGATCCTGCCCGTGACCAGCAGCCAGATCGTCGTCGTCCCGCACACGCACTGGGACCGCGAATGGTACGAACCGCACGACGTGTTCCGCCTGCGCCTCGTGCACATGCTCGACCGGCTGCTGGGGATGCTCGAATCAGAACCCGAGTACCGCTTCACCCTCGACGGACAGGCGGCGGCGATCGAGGACTACCTTGAGATGCGTCCGGAGAACCGCGAGCGAGTGGTCGCCCTCGTGCAGCGCGGACAGCTGAGTCTCGGGCCGTTCCTCATCCTGCTCGACGAGTTCGGATGCGACGGCGAGACCATCATCCGAAACCTCGAGCTCGGCCGGGCTTCGAGCACCCGCCTGGGCGGAACGATGCCGGTCGGATACCTGCCCGACATGTTCGGGCACGCCGCCCAGATGCCGCAGATCCTGAGCGGATTCGGCATCAGGCACAGCGCGCTGTGGCGAGGCGTCCCGGCAGCGATCCAGCACCACGCCTTCGCCTGGGTGGCGCCCAACGGCGACGCGGTGCGCTGCGAGTACATTTTCGACGGCTACGGGAACGGACTCGACATGTTCGCCCTGCCTGGACAGCTGCCCGAGCTGGCCCCCGACTATGCCGCTCGCACGGCGTCCTGGTACGGCGAGGCGCCGGTCATGGCGATGCTCGGGACCGACCACTCCGCGCCGCCGGAGGATCTGGTGCAGGTGATCCGCGACTACGACGCCCGCGGGCAGGAGCCGGAGCTGACGATCGCCACGCTCGACGCCCACCTGTCGCGCTATGCGACGGATGCACAGGCGCTTGCGGCGCTCCCCGAGGTGCGGGGCGAGATGCGGTCGCATGCGCGCGGCAACCTGCTGCCGGGTGTCTTCTCCATCCGGACCAACCTCAAGGCGGAGATGGCCCGTTCCGAGCGCGCTCTGGCCGTCGCAGAGCGCCTCGATCTGCTCTACGGACGCCGCGACCACCGTGCGTTCTTCGACACCGCCTGGTACCGCCTCGTCGAGAGCACGGCGCACGACTCCGTCACCGGATGCGGCGTGGACGCGACGGCCGAGCAGGTCGGCACGCGGATCCACACCGCAGGGCACATCGCGCGCGGTGTGATCGACGACGTGCTGCGCGACCTGTCGGCGGGCACGACCCCCGATCGGCACCTGGTGTTCAACCCGTCGGGCTTCGCCCGCCGCGCGCAGGTCGAGGTCACACTGCACGGCATCGGCGGGGAGGAGCAGCCCGAGGGCGTCCAGCTGCTCGAGCCGCTGCGCACGGTGCTCGGCGACGAGCGTCTGCGCACCGATGAGCTTCCGAAGATCCTGCGTCGCATCCACGGTCGTGAGCTGTTCGGGCAGCAGATCAACGGCTACGAGTGGGGTGAGCACTCGCTGCGCTTCCAGGTCGCCGAGAGCCCTGCCGGCGTGTGGGACCTCGCCGCTTTCACCGCGGAACTGGAGGACCGCGTGCGCGCGGATGCCGACGGCACCGCACTCTGGCACGTCGAGACGATCGCGGATCCACGGCACCGGGCGCTGCTGTCCGTCGACCTGGGCGGGCTCGGCCTGGCCGTGATCTCGGAGAGCACGGCTCCCACTCCGATGGATCCCGTGCGGGTGACGGCCGACGCACTGTCGAACGCCAGGCTGACCGCGACGGTCGCACCCGACGGGGCTGTGCGCATCGAGACAGCGGCCGGTGTCGTGATCGACGGTGCGCTGGCGCTGGTGGACGAGGGCGACTGCGGGGACTCGTACAACTTCGGGCCGGTGGACCAGGCATCCGCCGTCACCGTCCCGACCTCGGTGCGGACCAAGGTGCTCGACGAGGGTCCGCTGCGTGGAAGGCTGCTCATCCGCCGGGTGTACGACCTGCCGGAGGGTGTGGACGAGAACCGACGGCGCACGGCATCGACCGCGCCCCTCGTGACCGAGACGACGGTCGAGCTGCGTGACGGCGAGGACTTCCTGCGCGTGTCGATCGACTACGTCAACACCGTCGCGGACCATCGGCTGCGGGTGCTCGTGCCGACAGGCGCCGCCGGCCTCGAGGAGTCCCGGAGCACAGGTCAGTACGGCACGACGGTGCGCGGCCGCGAGGCCGAAGGTGGCTGGGGCGAGTTCCCGCTGCCGACCTACCCGGCGTATCGCTCGGCCTCCGCGGGCGGGGTCTCGGTGCTGGTGCAGAAGCTGACCGAGTACGAACTCGTCTCCCGCGACGGACAGGAGGACGCCCTCGCGCTGACCCTCTCGCGATCCGTCGGGATGATGAGCGTCAACCTGCATCCGCTGCGGGACGAGCCGGCCGGATCCGAGATCCCCGTGCCAGGGGCGCAGTACCTCGGCGTGGCCGTGCACACCGACCTCGCGATCGTCGTCGGGGGCGATGACGCCGCCGTCGCCAGGACGGCCGACCTGTTCCGCCTCGATCCCCACGTCGTCCGCGGCACCGGCGCCTCCGAGCGGCCGTTGCCCCGGCCGACCGTCGCCGGCGAGAGCGAGGGCGACGTCGTGCTCGAGTCCGCCCGCCGCGTGGCGGACCGTGCAGAGCTGCGCTTCGTGAACTATCTGGCCGAGGAGCGGCCTCTGGCCTGGGCATCCTCCGCCGATGCGGTGCGCACCGATCTCGCCGGCACCGGTGAGACTCCCGTGGACACCCGGACCGAGAACCTGCCCGGCGGGCAGATCCTCACCCTGTGGCAGAGCATGTCGACGGAAGCGCGCCGATGAACGCCGCGTCCGCCGCGCCGGAGGTGCTGGCCGTGGGCCGACTCGGCGTCGATCTGTACCCGCTGCAGGACGGTGTCGGGCTGGCCGAGGTGACCACCTTCGGCAAGTACCTCGGCGGTAGCGCGGCGAACGTCTCGGTCGCCGCCGCCCGATACGGGCACCGCGCGGCGCTGATGTCCAGGGTCGGCGACGACCCGTTCGGGCGCTACCTGCTCGACGAGCTCACCCGCCTCGGCGTCGAGAACCGGTACGTGGCGACAGACGAGGACTTCAAGACGCCGATCACGTTCTGCGAGATCTTCCCGCCCGACGACTTCCCGCTCTACTTCTACCGGGAACCTGCCGCCCCCGACCTGCAGATCCGGGTGGCGGACGTCGAAGCGTCCGCCGTGCGTGACACCTCGCTGCTGTGGCTGACCGTCACCGGCCTCAGCGAGGAGCCGAGCAGGCAGACCCACTTCGACCTGCTGGAGCGGCGATCACGACGCCCGCACACCGTGCTCGACCTCGACTACCGGCCCATGTTCTGGCCGGATGCCGTGGCGGCGAGGCGGCAGATCGACCGCGTGCTCGACGCCGTGACTGTGACGGTCGGCAATCTCGAGGAGTGCGAGGTCGCCGTCGGCGAATCCGACCCGCATCGCGCGGCGGATGCACTGCTGGAGCGCGGCGTCGAACTGGCGATCGTCAAACAGGGACCGCGCGGCGTGCTCGCCAAGACCAGGGACGAGCAGGTCGAGGTCTCCGCTCACCCCGTCGAGGTCGTGAACGGGCTCGGAGCGGGAGACGCCTTCGGAGGCGCGCTCTGTCACGGGCTGCTGGAGGGATGGCCGCTGGCGCGGACCCTCCGCTATGCCAACGCGGCCGGCGGGATCGTCGCCGGCCGCAGGGAATGCTCGACGGCGATGCCGACCCTCGACGAGGTCGCGCGGGTCGTGGACGGAGGGGCCTGAGATGAAGATCCTCACTGACGAAGACTTCCGACGCATCCGTGCAGTGCGCGCGGAGTCGCCGCAGGACATCCGCGAGGCGCTGGCGCGACGACGTCGCCGTGAGGTGATCCGCGGCGACGGACGGCTGTTCATCATCGCCGCAGACCACCCTGCGCGGGGGGCGCTCGCGGTCGGTTCATCGCCGCACGCGATGGCCGACCGATGCGAGCTGCTCGATCGCCTCGCCGTCGCACTGCGGCATCCCGGGGTCGACGGCGTGCTGGGCACGCCGGACATCATCGACGACCTCGCGCTGCTCGGGCTGCTGGACGACAAGATCGTGGTCGGATCGATGAATCGGGGCGGCCTGCGCGGGGCCTCGTTCGAGATGGACGACCGGTACACCGGGTACGACGTGCCGACGATGCTCGACTCCGGCGTCGACTTCGCCAAAGCGCTGCTGCGGGTGAACCTCGACGACGACGGCACGGCGCCCACGCTGGCGGCGACCGCCGAAGTCGTGACGGCGGCGGCACGGGCCGACCTGCCGATCATGCTCGAGCCGTTCATGAGCAGGAGCGTCGACGGCCGGATCGTCAACGACCTCGACCCGGACTCCGTGATGCTCTCGATCGCGATCGCCAGCGGACTGGGCACCAGCAGCCGATCCACCTGGCTCAAGCTGCCGGTCGTCGACGAGATGGAGCGTGTGCTCTCCGCCACGACGATGCCCGTCCTGCTGCTCGGCGGTGATGCCGGCGCCGACCCCGATGACACGTTCTCATCCTGGGAGGATGCGCTCTCGATGCCGGGTGTGCGAGGGCTGACAGTCGGACGCACCCTGCTCTACTCGAACGGCGGCGACGTCGAATCCGCCATCGACACCGCTGCGCGGCTCGTCCACCCCGACCTGGCACGCCCGTCCCATTCCTGAGGAGGACCCATGACCGATGCCGACCTTCCCCCCGTCATCCCGCACTGGATCGACGGTGCCGAGCGGATCCCGGCGGACGCGCGCACCGCGCCGGTGCACAATCCGGCCACCGGTCGCGTCGCCGCGCGGGTCGCCCTCGCCGACGGCGTCGAGATCGACGCCGCCATCGCCTCCGCGCAGCGCGGGTTCGAGGTGTGGAGCGGCTACTCCGTGGCCAGGCGGCAGACGGTGCTGTTCGCGTTCCGCGAGCTGCTGAACGCGCGGCGGGACGAGCTCGCCGCGATCATCACTGCGGAGCACGGCAAAGTGCTCTCCGACGCGATGGGCGAGATCCTGCGTGGGCAGGAGGTCGTCGAACTCGCCTGCGGGTTCCCGCATCTGATCAAGGGCGACTACACCGAGAACGCCTCCACGGGCATCGACGTGTATTCGATCAAGCAGCCGCTCGGCGTGGTCGGCATCATCTCGCCGTTCAACTTCCCCGCCATGGTTCCGATGTGGTTCTTCCCCGTGGCGATCGCCGCCGGCAACGCCGTGGTCCTCAAGCCGAGTGAGAAGGATCCGTCTGCGGCGCTGTGGATCGCGCGGCTGTGGACTGAGGCCGGACTGCCCGACGGCGTGTTCACCGTGCTGCAGGGTGACAAGGCCGCCGTGGACGGGCTTCTGGAGAGCCCGGTCGTCCAGTCGATCTCATTCGTCGGCTCGACCCCGATCGCGCAGTACATCTACGAGACCGCCTCCCGCGCCGGCAAGCGCGTGCAGGCCCTCGGCGGAGCGAAGAACCACATGCTCGTCCTGCCCGACGCCGACCTGGATCTCGCTGCGGACCAGGCGGTCAACGCCGGCTACGGTGCGGCAGGGGAGCGCTGTATGGCGGTGTCCGTCGTGCTCGCCGTCGAGCCGGTGGCCGACGCGCTCATCGAGCGGATCGTCGAGCGGATCGGGCGGCTGCGCATCGGCGACGGCGCGGGCGGGCCGGAAGGCGAGCCCGACCTCGGGCCGCTCATCACCGGAGAGCACAGGGATCGGGTGTCCCGTTACGTCGACATCGCCGAGGCGGACGGCGGCCGGATCGTCGTCGACGGCCGCGGATGCGCGGTCGAGGGCAGGGAGGACGGCTTCTGGTTCGGCCCGACGCTGATCGACGGTCTTCCCACGACCTCTCGCGCTTACCAGGAGGAGATCTTCGGGCCGGTGCTGCAGGTCGTGCGCATAGGTTCCTTCGATGAGGGCGTTTCGCTCATCAACTCGGGTCGCTTCGGCAACGGCACGGCGATCTTCACGAACGACGGCGGTGCGGCGCGGCGCTTCCAGCACGAGGTGCAGGTCGGCATGATCGGCATCAACGTACCGATCCCCGTCCCGGTGGCGTACCACTCCTTCGGAGGTTGGAAGGCTTCGCTGTTCGGCGATGCGAAGGCCTACGGGGTGCACGGGTTCGACTTCTTCACGCGGGAGAAAGCCGTCACCAGCCGCTGGCTGGATCCCGCCACTCACGGCGGCATCGACCTCGGCTTCCCGCAGAACGCCTGACCGCGAGAGGAACCCATGAGCACCGACGACCAGCGCTGGTTCCATCGCAGGGGAGCACTGTCCCGTGAGGGGTGGGAGACCGTCGTGGACGGGCGCGTCCCCGGCTGGCAGCACACCGGCATCCGCATCGGCGAACTGCAGGAGGGACGACGTCTCGATTTGCCGGAGAGCGGCGTGGAGCGGATCGTCGTCCCGCTGGAGGGCTCGTTCACCGTCAGTCACACCGAGGCCGGCGCGACGCAGGAGACCGCGCTGGAGGGGCGGGCCTCGGTGTTCGACGGACCGACGGACGTGCTCTATCTGTCGTCGTCGGCCACCGCGGTGATCAGCGGGGCGGGGCGGGTGGCCGTGGCCGCGTCACCGACGACCGCTGTGCGACCCAGCCACCGCATCCCCGCATCCGACACTCCCGTGGAACTGCGGGGAGCGGGAGCCGCGAGCCGTCAGGTGCACAACTTCGGCACGCCGGAGGCGCTCGACGCCGCTCGGCTGATCGTCTGCGAGGTGATCACGCCTGCGGGCAACTGGTCGTCGTACCCACCGCACAAGCACGACGAGCAGGTGCCGGGTCACGAGTCCCGGCTGGAGGAGATCTACTACTTCGAGTCGGCGCCCTCGCGAGGGGACGGGCCCGAGGACGCCGCGGCAGGAGCGTTCGGACTCTTCTCGACGTACTCGTCGCCGGCGGGCGAGATCGAGATCGATGCGATGGTGCGCACCGGCGACATCGCGCTGGTCCCCTACGGCTACCACGGGCCTGCCGTCGCGGCGCCCGGTTACGACCTGTACTACCTGAACGTGATGGCGGGACCGGACCAGGAGCGTGCGTGGCTCATCTCGGACGACCCCGCGCACGCCTGGGTGCGGGACCGCTGGCAGCACGAGCCGGTCGACCCTCGGCTTCCCTTTATGGCAGAAGGAGCGCACTGACATGCAGACCAAGCGGATGACGGTGGGGCAGGCTCTGATCGAGTTCCTCGCCAATCAGTGGACGGTCGACGCCGACATCAGGGAGCGCACGATCCCCGCCGTGTTCGGCATCTTCGGCCACGGCAATGTCGCCGGGCTCGGCCAGGCGCTGCAGCAGCTCAACGCCGAGAGCCCCGACCTCATGCCCTACCGCCAGGCCAGGAACGAGCAGGCCATGGTGCATCAGTCCGTCGGCTACGCCCGGATGCATCGTCGCCGCGCGACGTTCGCCTCGGCCGCCTCGGTCGGCCCCGGCGCCACGAACATGCTCACCGGTGCGGCCCTCGCGACCACCAACCGCCTTCCCGCCCTGCTGCTGCCGAGCGACACCTTCGCCACCCGGGTCGCCGATCCGGTGCTGCAGCAGCTCGAGATGCCGCACGACATCGGCCTCACCGTGAATGACGCGTTCCGTCCGCTCTCGGTGTTCTTCGACCGGGTGCAGCGGCCGGAGCAGCTGTTCTCGATCGCGCTCTCGGCGATGCGGGTGCTGACCGATCCCGCCGAGACCGGCGCGGTGACCATCGCCCTTCCCGAGGACGTCCAGGTCGAGGCGCTCGACGTGCCCCTGGAGTTCCTGTCGCCGCGTGAGTGGCATCTGCGCCGGCCGCTGCCGGAGCGAGGGCCGCTGGAGCGCGCGATCGCGGCGATCCGCGGCGCGCGGAGACCCCTGATCGTCGCGGGCGGCGGCGTGATCTACTCCGGCGCCGAGGAGGCGCTGCGCGCCTTCGTCGAGGCCACGGGCATCCCGGTCGGCACGACTCAGGCCGGTGGCGGATCGGTGCCCTGGAACCACCCGCAGTACCTCGGCGGGATCGGGGCGACCGGCAGTACCGCGGGGAATCGGATCGCGGCCGAAGCCGACCTGATCATCGGCGTCGGCACCCGGTACAGCGACTTCACGACGGCATCCCGCACCGCATTCCAGAATCCGGACGTCGTGTTCGTGAACATCAACGTCGCCTCCTTCGACGCGTACAAGCACGGTTCCCGGCTCCCCATGGTCGCCGACGCGCGTGAGGCACTCGTCGCGCTCGCCGCGGAGCTCGGCGATCTGCGGGTGTCCCCGGAGTATGCCGCCCGTGTCGCCGTGGAGAAGGCGGGATGGGATGCTGCAGTCGACGCGGCCTTCGAGCCGTCCGGCCTCGCGCGGCCCGGTCAGGCCCAGATCATCGGCGCCGTCCGGGCCGCGGTCGACGATCGCGACGTGATCGTGCAGGCGGCGGGCTCGCTTCCCGGTGATCTGCACAAGCTCTGGCGGGTGTCCGATCCGCTCGGCTACCACGTGGAGTACGCCTACTCCACCATGGGGTACGAGATCGCGGGCGGTCTGGGCGCGAAGCGCGGCCTGCTCGCCGACGGCGATGACCGCGACGTCGTCATCATGGTGGGAGACGGCTCGTACCTGATGCTGAACTCCGAACTCGTGACCGCGGTCGCCGAGGGCATCAAGCTCATCGTCGTCCTCGTGCAGAACCACGGCTTCGCGTCGATCGGGCATCTGTCGGAGACCGTGGGGTCGCAGCGCTTCGGCACTCGGTACCGAAGCTACGACCCGCGGGCGCGCAACTTCCAGGACGGCGAGATCCTTCCCGTCGATCTGGCGATGAACGCGCGCAGCTACGGAGTGGACGTGATCGAGGTTCCCACTGCCCCCGACGCGATCGATCGCCTGAAGGAGGCGATCGCCGTCGCCAAGGCGTCGACGACGACCACACTGATCCATGTCGAGAGCGATCCGACGCTCTACGCACCTGATGGCGAGGGCTGGTGGGACGTGCCCGTCGCGGAGGTCTCGACGACGGCGAGCGCGCGGGCCGCCCGAACCGAGTACGAGCAGCAGCGGAGGGCCCAGCGCCCGCTCCTCTGACGCGGTTCCGTCAGAACAGCAGGTACACCGCGCCCAGAACGGTCAGCACGATCACGATGCGGTCGAAGAGCTGCTGCGGCATCCGCTTCGCGAGCGCGATGCCGGCGAGCGCGCCGACGACGACCAGCGGGGCGAGCACGAGGTCCATCAGCAGCACCTGAGGCGTGAACAGGCCGAGGCCGGCGAGGAACGGCACCTTCATCACGTTCACGATCGCGAAGAACCATGCCGAGGTGCCGAGGAACACCTGTACGGGTGTGCGCGTGGCGAGGAAGTACATCGACATCACCGGGCCGCCGGAGTTCGCGACCATCGTCGTGAATCCGGCGAGCCCGCCGTAGGAGAGCCCGAGCAGCGGGCCCGCGGGCTTCTCGTCGGTGTGCCGGCGCCGCCACAGTGTCACGGCGATCATCAGCAGCAGGATCACGCCGATCGCGCGCCGCACCGTGGCGTCGCCGGTGAGCATCAGGAACAGAAACCCCGCCAGCAGCCCGACGACCACTGCCGGCGCGAGCCGCAGCAGGGTCGGCCAATGCGCGTGCCGCCGGTAGGCGATCAGCGCGAAGATGTCGCCGACCATGAACAGCAGCAGCATCGCCGCCGTCGAGGTGCGCGCCGGCAGCACCGCCGCGAGCAGCACGACCGAGATCGTCGCGGCACCGGGCACGGCGGTCTTGCCCAGTCCCGCGACCAGGGCTGCGATCGCCAGCATCCCCCAGGCGAGCGGGGCGATCTCCATCATCCGGCGGCGTCGATGACGGCGACGATGTTGTCATAGCCGCGCTGCGCCGCCATCTGGCGAGGCAGGTCGCCGTTGCCGTCGCGGATGCTCAGATCGGAGCCGCCCTCGATGAGCACGCGCACGACCTCGGCGTAGTGGTCGGAGCCGTCGCCGAGCTCGATCGCCTCGTGCAGTGCTGTCCAGTGCAGCTTGTTGATGTGGTTCGGGTCGACGCCCGCTTCGAGCAGGATCTCGATCGTCGGGATCAGACCGCGCTCGGATGCCGGGATCAGCGCTGTGCCGCCGAAACGGTTGACGCTCTTCAGATCGGCGTCGTGCTCGAGCGTGAGACGCAGGATCTCGTCGTGACCGCGGGCACCGGCGTAGAGGTAGGCCGAGTCCTGGATGTCGTCCTTCGCGTTCACGTCGGCACCCGCCTCGATCAGCACCCGTGCTGCCTCGACGTGGTTCGCCTTGGTCGCGGTGATGAGCGGAGTCATGCCGCCGCGGCCGCGGGCCTCGATGTCGGCGCCGGCGTCGAGGGCGGCGCGGACGGCGTCGGCGTCACCGGCGGATGCCGCGGCGAGAAGGTCGGCGGATGCTGCAGACATGAGGTCTCCTGGGGGAAGCAGGGGCCCGGCGTTCGCCGGCATCCTTCTGGTATACCAAATCGACCGGCTTCGATCACGGCGAAGGGCGTGGACCCCAGCCGTCGATGGCGCGCTTCGCCTCGGCGAGCCCCACGCCGGTGCGCTCGCGATAGAGCTTGATCGCGCTGATCGGCTGCCCGGCGGCGAGGAGCCGGTCGATCTCGGCCGCGGCCTCCGGGGCCAACTCCGCGGTCGGCGCAGCCGCCGTCGCCGCCGGAGGCGCGACGGTGCCGGTCTCCCAGCTGTCGATGCGATCTTTCGCCTCCTGCAGCGACATCGGCGACAGCTCGCGCAGGCGCTTGATCGCGGCGATCTTGTTCCCGGATGCGAGGAGCGCATCGATCTCCGACAGCGAGCCGGCCGAAACTGGGCCTGGGGGTGGCGTCGGCACCGACGGCCGCATCGACTTCAGCGCCCAGCCGGCCACGACGAAGAGGACGATCAGGCCGACGACCCACATCCACGCTTCCATCGGCAGCCTCAGCCGCGCACGGAGGCCAGTGCCGCGGCGAAGCGCGCGGCACGCGCCTCGAGGTCGGCCCAGTCGCCGGCCTTGATGGATGCTCCGTTCGCGAGGTCTCCGCCGGCGCCGACCGCCACGGCGCCTGCAGCGAACCAATCGGCGACGTTGTCGGGGTTCACGCCGCCGGTCGGCATGAGCGGGGCATCCGGGAACGGGCCGCGCAGCGCGCCGAGGTACGACGGCCCGCCCAGCGAGGCGGGGAAGATCTTCACCACGTCGACGCCGAGGTCGAGCGCCGACATCACCTCGGTCGGCGTGAGCGCGCCGGTCATCACGACGCGTCCGGTGCTGAGCATCGCGCGGGTCAGGTCGGGCAGCGTTCCCGGGCTGACCAGGAACTCGGCTCCGGCCTCGGCGGCGGCGTCCGCCTGTGCTGCCGTGGTCACGGTGCCCGCACCGATCACGGCGGCATCCCCGTGGCGGGCGATCAACTCGCGGATGACGGCAGGGGCATCCGGGGTCGAGTACGTGACCTCGATGCCGGTGACGCCGCCGCGGATGATCGCCTCCGAGGCGTCGATCGCGGCCTCCGGGGACGGTGCGCGGAGCACGGCGAGGACTCCGGCGGAGCGGGTGCGGGCGAGGCGGTCGGTCATTGGTGGCACCTTTCGTCTGCTTCATTCTGGCTGCCGATTCCTGTCATTACAAGTTGTTCTCTTTGATCGTGCGGCGCTCGAGCGACACCGGCAGGACCACGCACCAGGTTCTCCCCATCTGCCACCGCGTACCCTTGGGGGTATGACCGAATCGCCCCGCACG
Source organism: Microbacterium sp. NPDC057659 (assembly GCF_042799915.1). Taxonomy (NCBI): domain Bacteria; kingdom Bacillati; phylum Actinomycetota; class Actinomycetes; order Micrococcales; family Microbacteriaceae; genus Microbacterium; species Microbacterium sp. NPDC057659. Next base: position 1,003,853 of record NZ_JBHVHU010000002.1, read on the forward strand.
CGCCAGACGCGACCCGTTTCCGCGTCCACCCCGGGGAAGGTCCGGGAGACGAAGGCCCCGCAGGTGCGTCCTGCGACCGAGGGCTGGACGCAGAAGAAGGATGCCGAGGGCCGCCCCCTGCTGCAGTTCGCGAGCCCGCGCCGCGGCAAGCCGCCCGTGCACTTCGCCGACTTCACCCCTGCCGAGCGCATCGAGAAGGTCAAGGAACTGGGCCTGCCCGGCTTCCGCGCCAAGCAGCTCGCGACGCACTACTTCACGCACTACACGTCCGACCCGGCCGAGATGACGGACCTGCCCGCCGCCCAGCGCGACGAGCTCGTGGCAGGCCTCATGCCGCCGCTGCTCACCGAGGTGCGACGCCTCGAGACCGACCGCGGCGACACGATCAAGTTCCTCTGGCGCCTGCACGACGGCGCTCTCGTCGAGTCGGTGCTCATGCGCTACCCGGGCCGCATCACGCTGTGCGTGTCGAGCCAGGCCGGATGCGGCATGAACTGCCCGTTCTGCGCCACCGGTCAGGCCGGGCTGACGCGCAACATGTCCACGGCCGAGATCCTCGACCAGATCGTGCGCGCCAACCGGCTCATCGCCGACGGCGGCCTCGGCGACCCGCGCAAGGTGGGCCACGAGGGCGAGCGCGTCACCAACATCGTCTTCATGGGCATGGGCGAGCCGCTCGCCAACTACAGGCGCGTCATGGACGCCGTGCGCACGATGGTCGCTCCGCAGCCCGAGGGGCTGGGCATGAGCGCTCGCGGCATCACGGTGTCGACGGTCGGCCTGGTGCCGGCCATTCGCAAGCTCTCCGACGAGAACATCCCGGTGACCTTCGCACTCTCGCTGCACGCACCCGACGACCAGCTGCGCGACGAGCTCATTCCGGTGAACTCGCGCTGGAAGGTCGACGAGGCGCTGGATGCCGCGCGCGAGTACTTCGAGAAGACCGGACGCCGCGTCTCGATCGAGTACGCGCTGATCAAGGACATGAACGACCACGCCTGGCGCGCCGACCTCCTCGCCGAGAAGCTGAACGCCCGTGGCCGCGGCTGGGTGCACGTGAATCCGATTCCGCTGAACCCGACGCCCGGCTCGATCTGGACCTCGTCCGACAAGGACGTGCAGGACGAGTTCGTACGCCGTCTCAATGACGCCGGCATCCCGACGACCCTGCGCGACACCCGCGGCAAGGAGATCGACGGCGCCTGCGGCCAGCTGGTCGCCACGACCGAGGACGAGGCCGCTGCGGCCGCGATGGCCTGATCCTCAGACCTCTCGTCGGGTCGCAGCTCGCCCGGTCAGGCGTGCGACTTCTCCGGCCGGAGCGCAGCCCGTCGCGGCACGGCCGATGTGTTCCGGGATGAGGCGCGACCGGAGCGCGCGCCGTCCAGCAGGCGGCTGATCCGGATGCCGCCCTTCGCCGGCTCCTGGTGCACCTGCATGACCAGGGAGCGGATGAGTGCCTCGGCGCGTGCCTGGTGGTGCCACTGCACTCCGGGGGTGAGTCCCTCGTCGATCCGCCGGAGCAGCTCCAGCTCGAGTCCAGCGGGAAGAGCGTCGTGCACGGCGTAGTGGTCGAGCACGTCGGCGATGGTCCAATCCGGCGTGAAGCGCCCGGAAAGCGGTCCGATGGTGGTGTTTTCGTGTCTCATTGGACCAGAATGTGACGGTATGAGCACCGTCGACAGGGCCAATCCCCGGCTGGTGGACCAGAGGACGGCCACCGTCGATTCCGGAGCGCTTGCGGCGCGGCTGGGGCGCTGGTCGCAGGGCGACGGCACCCTGTCGGCACAGCTGTCGTCACGCATCCGCGCCCTGGTCGACACCGGCGAGCTGCGTCCTGGCGACCGGCTTCCTGCGGAGCGAGCGCTCGCCGCGGCGGTCGCGGTGTCGCGCGGCACCGTCGTGGCGGCCTACGCCGATCTCGCGGAGCGCGGGGCGGTCGAGCGCCGGCAGGGCAGCGGCACCCGCATCGCCGGGACGGCGGTGTCGCAGCCCGGGCGCGCAGCCCGCGGCGAGGCGCTGTTCTCGGCGCTCCCGAACTCGATCGACCTGCTGCGCACGGTGCCGCAGATCCCCGAGCTCGGCGTGCGCCTGATCCGCGAGCATCAGCCCGACCTCGCGCTCGCCCTGCTGCCCGAGACCGACCCCGCCGGGCTCCCGATGCTGCGCGACCTGATCGCCGGGCTGTACACGGCGGAGGGCGCGCCGACCACGTCCGAGCAGATCCTCGTGACCCACGGCGCGCAGCAGGCGATCAGCCTGGTCATCCACGCGCTCATCGAGCCAGGAGATGTCGTTCTCGCCGAGGAGGTCACCTGGCCCGGCGTCACCGACACCGTCCGTCTGCGCGGCGGTGTGGTGCACGGCATCCCGATGGGCGAGGACGGGCTCGATGTCGTCGCTCTCGAGGTCGCCATGGCGCGGATGCGCCCGGCGCTGGTCGCGCTGAATCCGCACCACCAGAACCCCACCGGCACCCGGCTGCCGGCGGCCGCCCGCCGCCGTGTGGCCGAGCTCGCCGCGGAGTACGGCGTGCCGGTGATCGAGGATCGTGTGGTCGCGGGGATCGCCTTTGACGGAGTCGTGCCGCCACCGCTGGCCGCCGAGCGACCGGATGCCCCTGTGATCGTCGTGGAGTCGGTGTCGAAGTGGGTCTGGGCGGGGCTGCGCATCGGATGGCTGCGTGCGGATCCCGTGCTCGTGCGGCGATTGCGCGGAGCTCGTCAGTTGGCGGACCAGTCCACGAGCGTGCCGGCCCAGCTGCTCGCGATCGACCTGCTCGCGCATGCGAACGAGCTGCGGCGTGAGGTGGCACGCACCCATCAGGCTCGGCTCGACCTGCTGCTCGAACTGATGGCCGAGCACCTGCCGGACTGGACCTTCACGCCGCCGCGCGGCGGCCTGTCGCTCTGGACGCGGATGCCGGCCGGCTCGGCCGACGCCCTGGCGCGTGTCGCCGCGGCGCACGGCGTCTCGGTCGCCGGCAGTGGCGAGTTCGCGGCATCACCGTCGCCGGACGACCACATCCGGATCCCGTTCACCGCGCCCGACGAGGTGCTGACCGAGGGCATCCGGCGTCTCGGTGAGGCCTGGGCGGAGTGCCGCGCGACGCTCTGAGCCGCTCAGGCACCGACCGTGACGAGCTCCGTCGCGACGGAAGCTCGATCCCGTGCTCCGTCGGAGGCACCCAGACGTGAGGCGCGCTCCAGCCAGCCGTCGATCTTCGCGGCGGACGCGGTCTTGACGCCCAGCATCCGGTGCGTCTTCACGGATCGGATGCCGCAGAGCTTCATCGTGTTCCGCGCGACCTGCGTCTGCGCGGGCAGGCCGGTGATCGGCGCGAAGAACCACGGGGTGTCGGCGAGCAGCAGCAGGCGCCCGCGGCCGGCACGCACCATGCCGACCGGCAGGCCGGCGGGCGTGTAGCGGTACTCCTGCTGGGGGAGCAGGGCGCGGTCGAAGAAGCCCTTCAGCACGGCCGGAACCGAACCCCACCACAGCGGCGTGGCGATGACGACGTTCGTGGCCTCGTGCAGGGCGGCCTTCGCATCCATGAGGTCGGGCTCGAGCTGCATCCGCTCCCGGTATCCGAACCGCAGGTGCGGATCGAAGTCGAGGTCGCGCAGGGCGAGCAGGCGCGCGTCGCCGTGGGCGGCGGCGTAGCGCCGGGCGAGTTCCGCGGTGAGCGACTGGGAGTCGGGGTGGCCGTCGATGACGAGTGCAGTGGGCATCGGACGCTCCTATCTTGACAGTGTCTATTTGGTGGACACTGTCAAGATAGGGAACAATGTTGCTCGTGTCAAGTTCTCGTTCCGGCTATCACCACGGTGATCTCGCGCACGCGCTCGAGACGGCCGCGATGCAGCTGCTCGCCGAGAAGCCCGCGCAGGAGATCAGCCTGCGCGAGGTCGCGCGCGCCGCCGACGTGAGTCACAACGCGCCGTATCACCACTTCGCCGACCGCCGCGGACTGCTGAAGACCCTCGCCGAACGCAGCATGGCCGACCTCGTCGCCGCGGTGCGCGCCGGGCTCGAGGGCGCCCCTGACCCGGTCGCCGCGCTGATCGGCGGGGGACAGGCGTACATCCGCTTCGCCGTCGAGCGTCCGAACGCGTTCGACGTCGTCTACGACCCGGCGGTCTGCATCCCCGGCTCTCCGACCGAGACCATGGCGCCGCTCATCGACGAGCTCGAGTCGCTGCTCGGCGGAGCCGTCATCGCCGTGGGGCTCACCGCAGACGACGTCACCGCGACCTGGGGCCTCGTGCACGGGCTCGGCACGCTCGCCGCCGCCGGGCACTTCGCGCTCGAGAAGGCGCTCGCATCCTGCGACTCCGCGATCCGACGGATGCTGCCCGCCTGACGGTCAGTCACCGGGAGTGCGGACCTGGATCAGGCGCCCCGACCCTTCGACCAGCTCCGCCCACGAGTCTACGTCGACAATGCACTCGACGACCGCGCACGTCGGCAGCTCGACGAACTCGCCGGTGAGCTCGCCCACGGCATCGCTCATCCCGGGGTTGTGGCCCACCAGCATCCCGACCGCGCACTCGTCCGGCAGGCCGGACGCGATCTGCAGGATCGACCGAGCGGATGCGGCGTAGAGGAGCGGCTCCTCATGGACGGTCAGCCCGAATGCTGCCGCGTACTCGGCCGCCGTCGTCCGCGCGCGGGTCGCCGTGCTCGACACGATCCGGTCCAGCGCGATGCCCTCGGCGACGAGCCGGCGAGCCATCGCCGGGGCATCACGGCGTCCGCGCGCGTTGAGCGGACGGTCGTGATCGGAGTAGCCCGGCATCCCCCAATCGGACTTCGCGTGGCGGGCGAGCAGCAGCGTCTTCATGCGTCCAGCGTGGCACCCGACGGGCCGGGGCGCACCCCGAACCTGGGAGCGCTCGCAGGTTTCGTCGGGCCTGTCCACAGGCGGCCTTCCCTACCGTGGAAGGATGTCCTACTCTGCGCACCGCCCTGGACGGATGGATTCCCAGGGCCGTATCGAGTTCGACGTCGACGACCCGAACAGCGACCCGAACGCTGCTGCCGACGTCCCCGAATACTTCACCCGCGAATACCGCCCGGCCGGACCCGACGCCGAGGCGGGTGTCGACGCGACCGCTCTGAACGACGTGGTCGAGACCACCACCCGTCCGAACCCCGTCGTGCACGATGAGCAGGAGACCGAGGCCTACGACCTCGATGACTTCCCGTTCCTCGACGAGCCTGTGCAGGCTCAGGCCCCGACGCAGGAGATCGTCGATGAGCCCCAGGTCGAGGCATCCGCTCCGGAGCCCGAGCCGGTGCCCACCCCCGCACCGCGCGCGACCAAGCCACCGCGCGAGAAGCGCGAGAAGCGTGAGCGGGTCCCCGGGTCGCGCCTGCGCACACTGGCCATCCTCGGCGGCGCCGACGGCGAGATCCTCGACCGCGTGCCCGGCGAGACGCCCCGTTTCGTGCAGATGTTCTTCGTGCTGCTCGGCACGGCCCTCGTGTCGGCTCTGTCGATGATGTTCGCATTGATGACCGGCGTGCAGGTCGCCGTCTGGCTGGCCGTGCCGCTGGCGATCGTCTGGGCCGCGATCATCTTCAATCTCGACCGCTTCCTCACCTCGACGATGACGGCGACCCGCAGCGTCGGGAAGCTGATCGCCATCGCGATCCCGCGTGTGCTGATGGCCGCGCTGATCGGCTTCGTCGTCGCCGAGCCGGTCGTGCTGCAGGTGTTCCACAACGACATCGCCCGCGAGGTCGCGTCGACCAACATCACGCAGTCCCAGTCCGACCAGAACGCGCTGGAGAAGGGCCCGGAGAAGAAGGCGCTGGATGCCGCGACCAAGCGCGTCGCGAACCTGGAGAACCAGGCCGCGACCGGCATCGTCGCCGGGACGTCGAACTCGTCGGCATCCGAGTCCGCCGCACAGGGTACGGTCGACGATCTGACGAAGAAGATGGCCGAGCAGCAGAAGACCATCGACAGCGCCCGCGCGCTGTACCAGTGCGAGCTGACCGGCGAGGGTGCGGGCACCGTGCCCGGCTGCACCGGCGTGCACGGCAAGGGCACCAGTTCGGATGCTGCGAAGGCACAGCTGACCGAGGCTCAGCAGACCTACGACGCACTGGCCGCCCAGCTGCGCACCGCGAACGCCGAGCTCGAGAGCGCAGGCACCGCCGCGAAGGGCGAGCTGTCGGCTTCGGAGTCGGCCAACCGCAAGCAGGCCAAGGCCGAGCTGCCCGCCGCGAAGAAGACCTACGACCAGGCGCTCGCCGCGTACAACGCACGGGCCGACTCGGTCGCGCAGGGCAACGCCGGCGCGATCGGCCTGCTCAGCCAGATCAGCGGCCTGAACCGCCTCGGCGAGAAGGAGCCCACCATCTTCTGGGCGCACTGGCTGATCGCCGCGCTGTTCTTCATGATCGAGCTGCTGCCTGTGCTGGTGAAGGTGCTGACCAGCTACGGCGACCCGTCGCTCTACGAGAAGACCGCCGCGATCCGCAAGCAGGTCGAGGAGGATCGCGTCTCGGCCGAGGGGTTCCGCGACCGCGCGGCCATCATGGCGACGGGATCGCTGCCGCCGGCCGAGCCTCCTGCATCCGCGCCCGCTGACGCCGGCGATGCGCCGACAGTGCCGATCACGCGCGCCGACCTCCGCGAGGGCGCCACGGTCTGACAGGATCGCGGCATGGGCTCGCTGCGGAGACACACGACGACGGTCGCGATCATCGGCGTGTGCGCCGTGGTCGCCTATGCCGCGTGGGCGGCGGTGCAGATCCTTGTGCTGAACCCGCTGGCCGCGGTTCCGGATGCCGGGCTGCGCGAGATCTACGCGCAGATGGCGGCCGCGGGCGAGACGATGCCGATCGCGATGCCGTCAGGCATCCTCGCGATCGGCGTCGGACTGGCAGTGACCGTGGCCGTGGTGAGCATCAGGCGGCGGCTGGAGCCCTCGCTCGTCGCGGTGCTGTTCCTGATCCTGCTGGCGCTCGGGTCACCTGCCTACTTCATGGCCTCGTTCGGACCCGGCATGAACCTCGCCGACGCCTTCGGCATCAGCGGCGGCGACCACTCGCCGGGAGCTGTGCCGCTGTACGTCGTCAGCCTGCTGGCTGCCGGTGCCGCCGTGGGGCTGACGGTGGGCGCCAGCCGCCGGAAGGCCGTCGCGACCGCCGCGTGAGGTCCTGCGTCTCGGCGCTGGGGCTCCGCTCAGGAACGTGGGGCCGGCGCCTGTGCCGTACCGGGCCCTGAGCGAGCGCAGCGATAGGAAGGGCGCGATCCGGTGGCGTTGTCGCGGTAGCGTGTGCTTCATGGGCCTTGGTGAAGCGGTTCATGCGCATCCGCGGGGGCGTGCGCTCGCGGCGGCGGAGTATCTCGGCGAACGTGAGCTCGTCCTGTGGTGCGCCGACCTGATGAGTGGACGTCGCGTCTACGGAGCTCCGGATGCCCCAGATGCCGCCTGGCTCGGCGGCGCGGCCGCCGAGGGCTGGGGTGCGCCGGCGCGGCTGACCACCGAGACGCAGTACTGGCCGCGCGTCTGGGCCGCACGGACCCTGCTCTATGTCTGGGATGACGCGGCGATCCCGGCCGTGCTCGACGGACTACACGACACTTCGTGGCGGGTCCGAGAGATGAGCCTCAAGGTCGCACTGAGACGGGATGTCATCCAGGCGCTCGAGCCGGGCATGCGTCTTCTCGACGATGGCACGCTGCGCGTGCGTCTCGCCGCCATCAGGTTCATCGGCGACCTCGGAGAGTTCGAGCATCTCGAGCCACTCAACTCCGGGACGTTCGACGACACCAGTGAGCGCGACGCCGCCGACCGCGCGGTCCTCCGTGCGGAGCGACGGCTCGACCGCCCCCTGCGATGACGCGATCGGAGACGTGACCGGTCCCACGGCACTAGCGTTGAGACATGGTCAACTATCGCTATCTGGGCAACAGCGGGTTCAAGGTCTCGGAGATCACCCTGGGCAACTGGGTGACGCACGCGTCGCAGGTCGGCGACGACGCCGCGATCGCCACGGTGCACGCCGCGCTGGATGCCGGTATCACCACCTTCGACACCGCCGACACCTACGCCAACACCGCCGCCGAGGTCGTGCTCGGCAAGGCCCTCGAGGGGCAGCGCCGCGAGAGCCTCGAGATCTTCACGAAGGTGTACTTCCCGACCGGCCCGAAGGGCCCGAACGACACCGGCCTGAGCCGCAAGCACATCCGCGACTCGATCGAGGGCTCGCTGCGCCGCCTCGGCGTCGAGTACGTCGACCTGTATCAGGCGCACCGCTACGACTACGAGACGCCGCTTGAGGAGACCATGCAGGCCTTCGCCGACGTGGTGCGGCAGGGCAAGGCGCTGTACATCGGCGTCTCGGAGTGGACCGCGGAGCAGCTGCGCGAGGGTCACGCGCTGGCTCGCGAGCTGGGCGTGCAGCTGGTCTCGAACCAGCCGCAGTACTCGATGCTGCACCGCGTGATCGAGGGCAAGGTGGTTCCGGCTTCCGAGGAGCTCGGCATCTCGCAGGTCGTCTGGTCGCCGATGGCGCAGGGCGTGCTGAGCGGCAAGTACCTGCCCGGTCAGCCGGTGCCGGAGGGGTCGCGTGCGACCGACGAGCACTCCGGGGCGCACTTCATCAAGAGCTTCCTGCGTGACGACATCCTCACCGCCGTGCAGAACCTGAAGCCGATCGCCGAGCAGGCCGGCCTGACGATGCCGCAGCTCGCGATCGCCTGGGTGCTGCAGAACAAGAACATCGCCGCCGCGCTGGTGGGCGCTTCGCGCCCGGAGCAGCTCGCCGACACCGTCAAGGCATCCGGTGTGGTGCTCGACGCGGACACGCTCGCCGCGATCGACACCGCCCTCGCCGGCGTTGTGAACGACGACCCCGAGGACACCTACACGGTCTCGCCGAAGGAGCGCCTCGTCTGAGGCATCGTCGCGAACGCGGAATCGGCCGGTGCTCCCTGCGGAGCACCGGCCGATCTCGTATCCGGCAGTCTCGGCTCAGAGCGCCCCGAACACCGCGCCCGGGTTGAGGATGTTCTGCGGGTCGAGAGCCTTCTTGATGCGCAGGTTCAGGTCGAGCACGTCCTCGCCGAGGTATTCGCCGAGCCAGGGCTGCTTCAGCCGGCCGACGCCGTGCTCGCCGGTGATCGTGCCGCCGAGGGCCATCGCCAGATCCATGACCTCGCCGTAGGCGATGTCGGCGCGCTCCTTCTGACCGGGATCCGACGGGTCCAGCACGAGCAGCGGATGCGTGTTGCCGTCACCTGCGTGCGCGACGATCGAGATCTCGGTGCGGTGCCGCGCGGCGATCTCGGCGACGCCGAGCACCAGGTCGCCGAGGCGGGGGAGCGGCACGCCGACATCCTCCAGCAGCAGGGCGCCGCGCTTCTCGACGGCGGGGATCGCCTGGCGGCGGGCCTCGATGAGCGCCTCGCTCTCGTCGGGGTCGTTCGTCGAATAGCACTCGGTGGCGCCGTTCGCGCCGCAGATCACCTCGACCGCGGCGATCTGCTCCTCGGCCAGGGCCTCCGGCTCGTCGGACTGCACGATCAGCATCGCGGCGGACCCGCGGTCCAGCTCCATGCGCATCATGTCCTCGACCGCGTTGATCGCGACCTGGTCCATGAATTCCAGCATCGACGGGCGCATCGCGCCCTTGATGTCGAGCACCGCCTGGATCGCGCCCGACAGCGTCGGGAACATCGCCACCAGCGTGGTGGGGGTGCGCTGAGCCGGCACCAGTCGCAGCACGATCTCGGTGATGATGCCGAGCGTGCCCTCGCTGCCGACGAACAGCTTGGTCAGCGACAGGCCGGCGACGTCCTTCAGCCGCGGCCCGCCGAGCTTCACGACCTTGCCGTCGGCGAGGACGACCGTGAGGCCGAGCACGTAGTCGGTGGTCACGCCGTACTTCACGCAGCACAGGCCGCCGGCGTTCGTCGCGACATTGCCGCCGATCGAGCAGAACTCCTGCGAGGACGGGTCCGGCGGGTACCAGAGGCCGTGCTCGGATGCCGCGGCCTTGACCTCGACGTTGAAGGCGCCGGGCTGCACGGTGGCCATCTGCACGAGCGGATCGATCGTGATCTGCCGCATCCGATCCAGCGAGACGACGATCGCGTCGTCCTGCGCGGAGCTGCCGCCGGAGAGACCGGAGCCCGCGCCGCGGGGGATCACGGCGACGCCCTCGCGGGCGGCGATCTTCATCGTGGCCTGCACATCCTCCGTCGAGGTCGCGCGCACGACGGCGAGCGGAACCCCGGCATCCGGATCGTTCGCGCGGTCCCAGCGATAGGCATCGAGCGAGTCGCGGTGGGTGACGAGCACGCCCTCGGGCAGATCAGCGGTCAGAGCGGCGAGCACGCGCTCGCGGCGGTCGGGTTCCATCGTCTCAGCGTATCCGGCTCGGCCTTTCAGCACCGTGCCCGACCGCGGATGCCGCAGGCGACGCGCTGACGGAAGCCGCGCCACTCCGGCGCAGCGGACCCGGCCATCCGAAGCCGGGTACGAGGCCCGCAGCCGCGGGATGCGGGGCGCCGCTCAGCCCAGCGAGATGTCGACCTGGATCTCGGTGGCGAGCTGCTCGAGGGCGGCGCGCAGCGCGTCGATGTCGGCCGAGGCGGGCACCGTCGCCGTCACGGTCGACTCGAAGAGGCGCCCACCGGCCATGGCGGCATCCTTCGTGACCGTCGTCATGTCCTCGATGCTCAGTGCGTGCTCGGCGAGCACTCGCGAGACCTCGCGCACAATGCCGGCGCGGTCGTTGCCGAGCACCGTCAGACTGATCCGCTGCATGTCGGCGGCAGCCGCGGCATCCGTTCCGGTGTGCACGGTGACCGCGAGCAGCCCGTCGAGCGCCCGGAGCGCCGACTGAAGCTCGGCGACGCGCTCCGGCGCGACCGACACCTCGATGACTCCGGCGAAAGTGCCGGCGAGCTCTGCGAGGCGGCTGTTCTCCCAGTTGCCGCCGTGCGCGTCGACGGCGTCGGCCACGGCCGAGACGAGTCCGGGGCGATCCGCTCCCGCGACGGTGAGGATGAGCGTAGTCATGCCTGAAGCGTAGCGCTCACCGGTCCGGTCGGACCCGGCCGCGCGTCGCCGGCTTCCGTACGGATGGAAAGTGCATGACCGGGGGCCGCGGAAGGTGCGAATTCCATCCGTTCAGCCGGGGCGTGGATGGAAACCGCACCGCCGGGGCCGCGGAAGGTGCGAAACCCATCCGCGACGACTGTCACCAGGCCCCGGACTCCAGGAAGCGCTCCAGCCGTTCGCGGTGCGGTGCGAGGTCCCAGCCCTGCGCTGCCACCCACTCGTCGTTGTAGTAGGTCTGCGCGTAGCGCACGCCGCCGTCGCAGATCAGGGTCACGACGCTGCCGGTCTCACCGGCGTCCCGCATCCGCGAGATCAGCTGGAACGCGCCGATCAGGTTCGTGCCGGTCGACCCGCCCGCCCAGTGCAGGGTGCGCTCGCGCAGGAGCCGGATGGCGGCCACCGATGCGGCGTCCGGCACCTGGATCATCTCGTCGATCACGCTCGGCACGAACGACGCCTCGACCCGCGGGCGGCCGATGCCCTCGATCCTCGAAGGCTTTCCCGTGGCATCCGCGTCGCCCTTCCAGCCCGCGTAGAACGCGGAGCCCTCCGGGTCGACGACGGCCACCTTCGTCTCGTGCCGCCGGTACCGCACGTACCGGCCGAAGGTCGCGCTGGTGCCGCCGGTGCCGGCGCCGACGACGATCCAGGAGGGGATCGGATGCCGCTCCTGCGACAGCTGGCTGAACACGCTCTCGGCGATGTTGTTGTTGCCGCGCCAGTCCGTCGCGCGCTCGGCGTAGGTGAACTGGTCGAGGTAGTGGCCGCGGCAGTCGGATGCCAGGCGGCGGGCCTCCGGGGAGATGTCCTCGGCGCGGTCGACGAGGTGGCAGCGGCCGCCGTAGAACTCGATCAGGTCGATCTTCTCCTGCGTGGTCGAGCGCGGCACGACGGTCACGAACTCCAGACCCAGCATGCGAGCGAAGTACGCCTCGGAGACCGCGGTCGAGCCACTGGACGACTCGACCAGCGTCGTGCCCTCATCGATGAGGCCGTTCACCAGGCCGTACAGGATCAGCGAGCGCGCCAGACGGTGCTTGAGTGAACCCGTCGGATGCACCGACTCGTCCTTCAGATACAGGTCGATGCCCCACTCCGCAGGCAGCGGGAAGAGATGCAGGTGCGTGTCGGCCGACCGGTTGCCGTCGGCTTCGAGCACGCGGATGGCGGAACTGACCCATTCGCTCATGAATCGAGGGTATCGGCCTTGTCCGACGTCCGTGCCGGGCGCAGACTTGCCCTTGGGGACCAAGGAGAGGAGACGTTCATGGCGCACGGAGACATCACGCACATCGACATCCCGGTCGCGGACCTGGCGAAGGGAGCGGCGTTCTACTCGGGACTGTTCGGCTGGAACATCGCCGAGATGCCCGGCTTCGAGGGGTACCCGACGTGGCAGGCCCCGAACGGCATCAGCGGCGGCGGTCTCGCGCCGCGCGACGACGGCTTCACGCAGCCGCGATCCTACGTCGAGGTCGACTCGATCGACGACACGCTCGCCGCGGCGAAGGCCGCCGGCGGCAGCGTCGCGATGGAGAAGAGCGCGATCACCGACACCAGCTGGTGGGCGGTCATCGTCGACCCGGACGGCAACCACATCGGGCTGTTCGAAGGGGTCGTCGGCGGCTGAATCAGTTTCCGTCTGTGTGCAGCAGGGCCGCGCGGCCCTGCTCGTCGCTGAGCTGGAACTCGAACCGGGAGCGGTCGCCGCGGTGGTGGGCGATGAAGAACTCGATCGGCCGGCCGGTCTCGTCACGGCTGACGCTGCGCAGTCGCAGCAGGGCCGATCCGGCACTCACGCCGAGACGGTTCGCCTGTTCATGGGTCGCGACCGTCGCCTCTGCGGAGCGCACGCCGTGCGTCGCGCGGATGCCGTGCGCCGCGAGCAGCCGGTAGAGCGAGGCCTCGCGCAGGTCGGCGTCGAGCGTGACCGCGCCGACGTCCTCCGGCATCCACGTCGTCGACAGGGACCAGGCGTCCCCGTCGACATGACGCAGGCGCTCCAGCACCACGACCGGCGCTCCGACGGGGATCTCCAGGGCAGCGGCGACGGTATCATCCGCTGTGCCGCGCTCGTGACGCAGCACGTCGCTGTGCACGTGACCGCCGCGCTGCTCGACCTCGTCGAACAGGCCGATGAGGGTGTGCACGAGCGATTCCGCCGTGCGCGGCCTCGCCACGAACGTGCCCTTGCCCTTCACCCGCTCGACCAGCCCCTCGTGCTCGAGCTGGGCGAGAGCCTGCCGCACGACGGTGCGGGAGATGCCGTACTGCGCGCACAGCCGGTGCTCGCCGGGCAGCGGATCGCCGGGCTGCAGGCCGTCGCGCTCGATTCCGTCGATGATCAGCTGCCGCAGCTGGTCGTACATCGGCGCGGCGGAATGGCGGTCGATCGCCTCGAGTGACTCGCTCATGGTCAGTACGCCACCCCCGCCTGCAGGATGACGTTCGCGTAGGGGGTGAACTCGCCGGAGCGCACGAACGCGCGCGCCGCGTGGGTGCGCTCTTTGAACTCGACGTGCGGAACGAGCTCGATCTCGATGCCGGGCAGGCGCTCGCGCAGGGCATCCAGGACGTGCGGGCTCCGCTCGGCGACCTCTGCGGAGACCGTCGCGCCCTCGACGACGAGCTCGGCCAGCACGGTGTCGAGCACGTCGAGGAACTCCGGGGCACCGGGCCGGTAGGCCAGGTCGATCCGCTCGGAACCCGGTGGGATCGGCAGGCCGGCGTCGGTGACGACGATGAGATCGGTGTGGCCGGTCTCGCTGATCACGCGGGACAGCGCCGGGTTGATCGTCGTGGATGTCTTGCGCATGCGGGTGCTCCTTCAGACGTGTTTCACACTCGGGATGCTGCGAGCAGCTCGTCGACCTCGGCGCGGTGCGGCAGGCTCGGCGAGGCGCCCTGCCGGGTGACGGCGATGGCGCCCGCGGCACTGGCGAGCGCGGTGGCCCGGTCCAGAGGCCAGCCGTCGGCGAGGGCGGCGCCCAGGTAACCCGCGTAGGCGTCGCCGGCGGCTGTGGTGTCGACCGGCTCGACGGGGATCGGGTCGATGAACGTCGTGCCCTCCGCGGTGACCACGCAGGAGCCCTTCTCGGCCATCGTGATCACGGCCGCCCTGACGCCCTGCTCGAGGAACCAGCGCCCGGCGCGCTCGGCCGAGGCTGCGTCTGCGACCTCGATGCCGCTGAGCAGCGTCGCCTCGGTCTCGTTCGGGGTGACGATGTCGATGTTCGGCCAGACATCCGGATCGAGCGGCGCCGCGGGCGCCGGATCGAGCACCACGGTCATGCCGAGCTGCTGCCCTCGTGCGGTGATGTGCCGGGTGAGGGATGCCGGGGTCTCGAGCTGCGTGAGGAGCACCGAGGTGGTCGGGGCGAGGGCCTCGAGCGCCGCGTCGATCTGCTCGGTGCTGAGGTGGGCGTTCGCGAGAGGGACCATGACGATGTCGTTCTGCGCCGACGCATCCACGCGGATGTGCGCGATGCCGGTCGGGCCGGGCACGGTGCGCAGGTGGGCGAGGTCGACGCCGGCGGCGCTCAGTCCGTCGACGACGAGGTCGTGGAACAGATCGTCGCCGACGCATCCGACGAAGCTCGTGCGGGCGCCGGCCTGACCGGCCGCGACCGCCTGGTTCGCACCCTTGCCGCCCAGCAGCAGGGTGAACTGGTCGCCGAGGATGGTCTCGCCGCGGGCGGGGAGGCGCTGCGAGAAGGTGGTGACATCCGCGGTGACACTGCCGACGATCACCACGCCGGAACGGTCGGTCTGCTCGGTCGGCATGGAACTCCTCGATCGTCGTCGACGGCGCGACCCTTTTGACAGTGGGGCGACGCTGTCATTACATTAGCGGCATCCGAACCTGTAACGACAGGTTGGGGAAGGAGCTTCGCATGACCGCACCCCGCCTGTACGTGGACAGCGCCGACGGCGACCGCGTGAACGCACTGCTCGCGACCGGCGTCGTGCACGGGGTGACGACCAACCCGACCATCCTCGAACGCGGCGGACGCAGGGCGGCCGAGATCCCCGGGTTGTACGCCGACTGGGTGAGCAGGGGAGCGCACGAGGTCTTCTTCCAGACCTGGGGTGCGGATCGCGCGGCTTATCTGCGCAACGCCGAGCGCATCCTCTCCCTCGGAGACCGTGTGGCGGTGAAGGTCCCCGCGACGACCGAGGGCTTCGCCGCGGCATCCGCCCTGGTGCGCGACGGTGCGACCGTGCTCGTCACCGCGGTGTACTCGGTCGCCCAGGCGCTCGCGTGCGCGAGCATCGGAGCGCACTACGTCGCTCCGTACCTGGGCCGGATGCGGGATGCCGGGATCGACGGCGACACGATGATCGCGCGCATGCAGGCGGTCTGCGAGGGCAGCGGCACGAACGTGCTCGCGGCGAGCCTGCGCTCGCCGGCCGACATCGTCGGCCTGCGAGAGGCGGGCGTGCCCTACTTCACGGCGGCGCCCGACGTGATCGAGGCGATGCTCACCGACCCGACCAGCGATGCGTCGGCGGCCGAGTTCGACGAGACGATGGTGCGACTGGGCGGTTGAACCCGCCTCAGGCCTCCGCCGCCTGGCGCAGCCAGCGCTCGACGCCCGCGATGTGCGCCGTGGCGAGCGAGGTCGCCAGGGCGGAGTCGTGCTGCGCGATCGCGTCGGCGATCGCGCGGTGCTCGGAGAGCGTCCGGTCGACGGCGTTCTGCTCGGTGAGTCCGCGCCAGACGCGAGCCCGCACGGTCTGGCTGCTCAGGCTCTCGATCAGGCTCGCCAGGTAGTCGTTGCCGGTCAGCCGCACGATCTCGCGGTGGAACCGGATGTCGTGCGCGACCAGGTCGTCGAGCGTGACGGTCTCGGGATCCACAGACGCGACCTCGTCCTGCAGCTTCGTCGCCTCGTCGGCCGTGGCGTTGCCGGCGGCAAGGCCGGTGGCCTGCGACTCCAGCATCCGCCGGACGGCGAACAGCTCGAGCAGCGAGTCGTCGTCGTGCAGGTCGACCACGAAGGTGATCGCCTCGAGCAGCAGGTGCGGCTCCAGGCTCGTGACATAGGTGCCGTCGCCGCGGCGCACATCGAGCACGCGGATGACCTCGAGGGCCTTGACCGCTTCGCGCATGGAATTGCGCGACAGCCCCAGCCGCTCGGCGAGCTCCTTCTCCGGCGGCAGCCGGTCGCCCGGGCCCAGTTCGCCGGAGACGATCATCGCCTTGATCTTCTCGATCGCCTCATCAGTCACTGCCATGGCGACATCCTCGCACAGTGATCGGATGTCTGGGGCAGGATGGGAGGCATGCGCGTCGTCGACTCCCACCTGCATCTCTGGGACCCCACGTACCTGACCTACCGCTGGCTCGAAGGCGATCTGAACAGCGCCTTCGCCGCAGAACAGCTTCTCGACGACCAGATCGAGGATGTCGACGAGCAGGTCGCGATCTTCGTGCAGGCCGACCCCGTCGAGAAGCAGGCGATCGACGAGGTGCGCTGGGTGGACTCGATCGCCCTCGAGAGCGGCGTCGTCGCGATCGTCGCCGGTGCCCGGCTGGACCGCGGCCGCAAGACCGTGAAGCATCTCGACGAGCTGGCCGCCTACGATCGCGTCGTCGGCGTGCGGCACCTGCTGCAGGGCGAGAAGGACGGGTTCGCGCGCACCTCGGCGTTCCTCGAGGGTGCCCGCGCCGTGGAATCCCGCGGCTGGACCTTCGACGCCTGCGTGCGCGAGCACCAGATCTCCGACGTGACCGCGCTCGCCGAAGCGGTTCCCGGGCTGCGGATCGTGCTCGACCACATGGGCAAGCCGGCCGTCGGAACCGACGATGCGCCGCTGCGGCCGACCTCGCAGTGGCGCTGGGACATCGCGCAGCTCGCGCGCCACCCGCAGGTGTACGTGAAGCTCTCCGGGCTGCCCGCCGAGGCCGGTGGTCGCTGGGACGAGGACCAGCTGGAGCCGTTCCTCGACGTCGTCGCGAAGGAGTTCGGCGAGGAGCGGATCATGTGGGGCAGCGACTGGCCGGTGTCGGCGATGACGTCGTCGGACGACGGCGGCGAGGACTTCTTCATGGAGGGGATGCGTGACGACTGGTGCCACACCGTCGCGCAGTGGGCGACGGATCGGGGACTGGACGTCGACAAGGTCCTGTGGTCGAACGCGCTCGACTTCTACGGCATCCGCTGAAGGCCGCCCGGAGTAGCGTCATGACCATGCCCTCATCGCCGAACGTCGTCCTCATCTGCGTCGATCAGTGGCGGGGCGATTGCCTCTCCGCCGACGGGCATCCGATCGTGCGCACGCCGTACCTCGACGCGCTCGCCGCGCGTGGAGTGCGGTTCTCGAACGCCTACTCCGCCACGCCGACGTGCGTACCCGCGCGGATGGCGCTGCTGACCGGACTGTCGCAGGAGCACCACCGCCGCGTCGGCTACGCCGACGGCGTCGAATTCGACATCTCCGAGACGCTGCCGCGCTCGCTCGCGGCCGGCGGGTATCAGACGCAGGCGATCGGCAAGATGCACTACTCGCCGGAGCGGGTGCGCATCGGCTTCGACGACGTCATCCTGCACGACGGCTACTTGCACCACTCCCGGCGGCGGGAGCGGGATGCCCGGTTCTACGACGACTACCTCACCTGGCTGCGCGCGCAGGCGGGGTCGTCGGCGGTCGAGGACTACCTGGAGAACGGGATCAACTGCAACTCGGTGGTGGCCCGTCCCTGGGACAAGGCCGAACGCCTGCATCCGACCAACTGGGTCGTGACCGAGGCGGAGAACTGGCTGTACCGCCGCGACCCCACCCGGCCGTTCTTCCTGTACCTGTCGTTCCACCGGCCGCACGCGCCCTACGATCCGCCGGCATGGGCGTTCGAGCAGTATCTGGACGCTCCCTTCGCGGAGCCGCCGGTGGGGGACTGGGCGGGGGAGTTCGACCACCTGCGCAACGACGCCCTGCCCGATGCGAACGTCGCGCAGTACGACGCCCGCACCGCGCATCGGGCGCGTGCCGGGTACTACGGTCACATCAGCCACATCGACGCGCAGATCAACCGGTTCCTCGAGATCCTCGCGGAGTTCGGGGTCGCCGACGACACCTACATCCTGTTCACCTCCGACCACGGCGACATGCTCGGCGACCACCACCTGTGGCGCAAGGGGTACCCGTACGAGGGGTCGGCGCGGGTGCCGATGATCCTCGCCGGGCCCACGATCGATGCGCAGCAGGTCAGCGACGAGATCGTCGAGCTGCGCGATGTGATGCCGACCCTGCTTGCCTGCGCCGGCGTGCCGGTGCCGGGAGATGTCGACGGGCGCGATCTCGGTTCCGCGGTCGCGCGGAGGGAGGCGGCGCCATGGACCGGACAGCCGGCCCCGGCCGTTGCACGGATCTCTGCCTCGCCCTCGGCGGTGCTGACGGACGACGAGCCGCACCTGCACGGCGAGCACATCGCTCTCGGGCACTCGATGCAGTGGATCCGGATGGGCCGCTGGAAGTACGTCTGGCTGTCCGGAAACGGCGTCGAGCAGCTGTTCGACCTGGTCGAGGACCCGCAGGAGCTGCACGATCTGTCGGCGGACGCCGACGCGGCATCCGCACTTCAGTCGTGCCGTGCGCGCCTCATCGCCGACCTGCGCGGCCGCCCGGAGGGGTTCGTCGCGGACGGCACCCTGGTGCCGGGCCGCCCGGTGCAGCCGGTGCTCGCGGAGCCGCACGAGCGCGTCGCCTGACGACGCGGCGGAGACGACGAAGGCCGCCGGTGCGAACGCCGGCGGCCTTCGGGGGACTCCTACTCCGCGCGGAGGCGCAGCTGCGCCATCCCGCCGTCGACCTCGATGAAGGTTCCGGTGGTCGAGCCGGATGCCGGGGACACCAGGTAGAGCACGGCGCCGGCGACCTCATCGGGCGAGACCAGACGGCCGTGCGGCTGACGGGCGTTCAGCGCGGCGCGCTCGGCTGCGGGATCGGTGGCCGAGTCGAGCAGACGTCCGACCCACGGGGTGTCGGCCGTGCCCGGGTTGACCGCGTTGACGCGGATGCCCTCGCGCAGGTGGTCGGCGGCCATCGCGCGGGTCAGCGCCGAGACGGCTCCCTTCGACGCCGAGTACAGCGCGCGCTGCGGCAGACCGGTGGTCGAGGCGATGGATGCCGTGTTGCAGACCGCCGCCGACGGCGACTTCCGCAGCCACGGCAGTGCAGCTGAGGTGACGCGGGCGATGCCGGTGACGTTGATCGAGAGCACGCGAGCCCACTCGTCGTCGTCGTTCGCGGTCACGTCGCCCTGGGCGCCGATGCCGGCGTTGTTGATCACGATGTCGATGCGGCCGAACCGCTCCGCGACGGCCGCGACAGCGGCATCGACGGATGCCCGATCCGAGACATCGGCGGTGAACGCGGCGAAGCGCTCGTCGGCGCCCGACGTGTCGCGATCGAGCACGGCGATCTGCGCGCCCTGCTCGTGCAGCGCCGCGGCGATGGCCGCGCCGATCCCGGATGCTCCGCCGGTGACGATCGCCACCAGCCCTTCGACCTGACCGCTCACTTCTCTGCCTTCCATGCGACGAACTTCTGGCGCTGGTGACCCAGGCCCTCGATCTCGACCTCGACGACGTCTCCGGCCCTCAGATACGGGAACTTCCCGCCGAAGGCGACGCCCTGAGGCGTGCCCGTGAGGATGAGGTCGCCGGGTTCGAGGGTGACGTACTGAGACAGGTGGTGCACGATCGTCGGGATGTCGAAGATCATGTCGTTCGTGTTCGAGTCCTGACGCGGCTCGCCGTTCACCCAGCTGCGCAGACGCAGGTTCTGCGCATCCACCTCGTCGGGGGTGACCAGCCAGGGGCCGGTCGGGTTGAAGCCGTAGGCGATCTTGCCCTTCGACCACTGCCCGCCGGAGACCTCCATCTGGAAGGTGCGCTCCGAGACGTCGTTCGCCACGACGTAGCCGGCGATGTGCGCGGCGGCCTCGGCGGGGGAGTCGAGGTACGCGGCGCGCGCCCCGATGACGATGCCGAGCTCGACCTCCCAGTCGGTCTTCTCGCTGCCGCGGGGGATGGTCACGGTGTCGTCCGGGCCGACGACGGTGTTCGGCGTCTTCAGGAACATGATCGGCACGGTGGGCGGCTCGGCTCCGGACTCGCGGGCGTGCGCGGCGTAGTTCTGCCCGATGCAGATCACGGCGCTCGGCCGCGCGATCGCCGACCCGAGACGCAGGGTCGCGGCATCCGCGATCTCCGGCAGGGAGCCGGCATCCAGCGCCGCCTGCGTGCGCCCGACCGGATCGTCGGCGAGAAAGTCGCCGTTCACATCCGATGTCACGGGGCGCAGGTCGTAGGTGTGATCGCCGTCGATGACGACGGGCACTTCGCTCCCGGGCTCTCCCATTCGCGCGAACTTCATGGTTCTCCTCTTCGTCGACAGCGCAGCGGCGCGCTCGTTGACAGTATAGACATCCGATGTTTACACTCCAAGTGACCTGAAGGAGCCCCGTGAGCCGTATCGTCGCGCTGGACACCAGCGACATCCGCTTCCCCACATCCCTGAGCCTCGACGGTTCGGATGCGATGAACCCCGACCCCGACTACTCGGCGGCGTACGTCATCGTTCGGACGGATGCCGGCGACGCCGGTCATGCGTTCGTGTTCACGATCGGCCGGGGCAACGACGTGCAGGTCGCGGCGATCGACGCGCTCGCCGGGCATTTGGTCGGCCGGGAGATCGAACCGCTGCTGGACGACATGGGCGGCACCTTCCGAGACATCATCGGAGACTCGCAGCTGCGCTGGCTCGGGCCCGAGAAGGGCGTCATGCACATGGCGATCGGCGCCGTGATCAACGCCCTGTGGGACATCAAGGCCAAGCGCGCCGGACTGCCGCTGTGGCAGCTGCTCGCCAGGACGACGCCGGAGGAGCTCGTCGACCTGGTCGACTTCCGCTACCTGACCAACGCGCTCACCCGCGAGGACGCGCTCGAGATCCTGCGTGCCGGCGTGGAGGGCCGCGAGGAGCGCGAGCAGCAGCTGCTCGCCACCGGCTACCCCGGCTACACCACCAGCCCCGGCTGGCTGGGCTACTCGGATGAGAAGCTCGAGCGGCTGGCGCGCGAGGCGCTGGCGGACGGGTTCACCCAGATCAAGCTCAAGGTCGGAGCCGACCTGCAGGACGACATCCGACGGTTCCGCAAGGCGCGCGAGGTGGTCGGACCCGACTTCCCGATCGCGATCGACGCGAACCAGCGCTGGGAGGTCTCCGAGGCGATCGAGTGGGTGAATGCGCTCGCCGAGTTCCACCCCGCCTGGATCGAGGAGCCCACCAGCCCCGACGACGTGCTCGGGCACGCCGAGATCGCCCGCGGCGTCGCGCCGATCCGCGTCGCCACCGGCGAGCACGCGCAGAACCGGATGATCTTCAAGCAGCTGCTGCAGGCGCAGGCCATCGAGGTCATGCAGATCGACGCCGTGCGCGTCGCCGGCGTGAACGAGAACATCGCCAACCTCCTGCTGGCCGCCAAGTTCGGCGTGCCGGTGTGCCCGCACGCCGGCGGCGTCGGCCTGTGCGAGGCCGTGCAGCACCTCTCGATGTTCGACTTCGTCGCCGTCACCGGCACCCGCGAGGGGCGCATGATCGAGTTCGTGGACCACCTGCACGAGCACTTCGTCGTGCCCACCGACATCCAGGGCGGGTCGTACATGGCGCCGACCGCGCCGGGCAACGGCATGGAGATGAAGGCGGACAGCATCGCCGAGTACACCTGGAAGGGGCAGCATGCCGTCTGAGTTCCCGAAGCTCGGCTACGGGGCCGCGAACGTCGGCAACCTGTTCCGCGAGCTCACCGACGACGAGGCGTGGGCGATCCTCGAGGCGGCCTGGGATGCCGGCATCCGCTACTACGACACCGCGCCGCACTACGGCCTCGGCCTCTCGGAGCGACGGCTCGGCGCCTTCCTGCAGACCAAGCCGCGCGACGAGTTCGTGCTGTCGACCAAGGCGGGGCGCCTGCTGCGATCGAATCCGTCGCCGACGGGTCTCGATACGGCGAACGACTTCCATGTGCCCGACGACCTGCAGCGGGTGTGGGACTTCACCGAAGCGGGCATCCGCGCCAGCCTCGACGAGTCCCGCGAGCGACTCGGCATCGAGAAGATCGACCTGCTCTACCTGCACGACCCAGAGCGCAACGACCTGGATCTCGCGATCGAGAGCGCGTTCCCCGCGCTCGAGGCGCTGCGCGCCGAAGGGCAGGTGGATGCCGTCGGCGTCGGCTCCATGGTCTCCGAGGCGCTCGCGCGCTCGGTGCGCGAGGCCGATCTGGACCTGATCATGGTCGCCGGGCGGTACACGCTGCTCGAGCAGCCGGCGGCCGCTGAGGTGCTGCCCGCCTGCGCCGCGCGCGGGACCGGCGTCGTCGCGGCATCCGTCTTCAACTCCGGCCTGCTCGCGCAGAGCGAGCCGCGGCGCGACGGCCGCTACGAATACGGCCAGCTGCCCGATGAGCTCTGGGACAGGCTGGTGCGGATCGCCGCGATCTGCCGCGCCCACGACGTGCCGCTGCCCGCTGCCGCGGTGCAGTTCCCGCTGCAGGCGGGCGTGGTGCGCTCGGTCGTGGTCGGCGGCAGCAGGCCCGCCCAGCTCGTGCAGAACGCCGAATACGCCGCGCTCGACATCCCCGCAGAGCTGTGGGCCGAGCTCGCCGAGGAAGGACTGACGGATGCTTGAGGGAATCAACCCGCTGCTCACCGGTGAGCTGCTGCTGCATCTGGACCGGATGGGGCACTCCGATTCGGTGGTGGTCGCCGATGCGCACTTCCCGGCCTGGGCGCTGGGCGAGCGCGTGATCGACCTGCCCGGCACCTCGACGCCCGAGGTCGTCGCGGCGATCCGCTCGGTGCTCCCGCTCGACGATGCGCCGGGCATCGACCTCATGGAGTCGGCCGACGCCACGGTGCTCGACGTGCAGCGCGAGCTGATGGCGGCCGCGGGCACCGACGCGGCGACCACCCGGTTCGTGGAGCGCTTCGCCTACTACGACGTCGCGAAGGACGCGTACCTGATGGTGCGCACCGGCGAGACGCGCAAGTACGGCAACGCGCTGCTGCGCAAGGGCGTCGTCGGGCATCCCTCGGCCTAGAGCGGGCAGACCGCGGCTCGTGCCGCTCAGCCGGCCGTGGAGGCGCGCACGACGAGCTCTGCTGCGAAGGGCGTGACCGCCGGCGCCGGCGAGGTCGGGTCCTCCAACTGACGCAGCAGGGCGGATGCCGCGGCGCGTCCGATCTCGTAGCCCGGCTGCCGGACGGTCGTGAGCGGCACGACGGTCTGGTGCGCCTGGTCGACGTCGTCGAATCCGACGATCGCGATGTCGCCGGGCACCGAGACTCCGGCGCGCAGCAGGACGGTGAGTGCGCCGATCGCGAGCATGTCGTTCGCGGCGAACAGGGCGTCCGGGCGCTCGGCCGCGGGCAGGGCGAGGAGCTCCTCGGCCGCGGCCATGCCTGCGTCGATGGTCAGGCCGCGCGCGGGGACGGTGCGCACGCGCTCGTCCCCGACCGCGTTGATCAGCCCCGCCCGTCTGTCGGCCGTCTGGCTGACGGTGCTCGGATCGCCCACGAAGGCGATGCGTCGTCGTCCGATCGCGAGCAGGTGCTCGCCGGCGAGACGGCCACCGCCGCGATCGTCGAAGGGCACCGATCCGACGGCGGTGGCGCCGTGCTGCGGGCCGATGACGACGGAGCGGATGCCGCGTTCGGCGAGGCCCTCGAGGCGGGGCACGACGTCTCCGAGCGGATAGATCACGATGCCGCGGGCGCGGTGCGCCTCGAACATGTCGATGTTGCGCAGCTCCTGCGCGGCATCTCGGTTGCTGTTGCTGAAGAACAGCGACCAGCCGCCCTCCCGGGTGACGTCCTCGACGCCGCGGGAGAGTTCGTTGAAGTACGGGAGCCAGGCGTCGAGCAGAATGAGCGCGATCGTCCGGCCCTCGCCCGCACGCAGCTGGCGGGCGGACTCGTTCGGCACATAGCCGAGCTGCTCGACGGCGCGCTGCACGCGATCGCGGGTGCGCTCGCTGAGCACGTGCGGGTGGTTCAGGAAGTTCGACACGGTCGACGCTGAGACGCCGGCGAGTGCTGCGACGTCCTTGACGCTGGCGGGCATCGGCATCCTCCTGGGTTCCTGGGGTCAGCGTAGCGGTTCTTGACACGTTGCAAACCCGAGAGTACCGTCACCTGACAACACAATTGCAACGTGCCAAACACTGCGAGGGAGCAGCATGAACATCGGATGCCACGGCCTGGTCTGGACCGGAACCTTCGACGCGGAGGGCATCCGCCTGGCGGTCGAGAAGACCGCGCAGGCCGGTTTCGACCTGATCGAGTTCCCCCTGATGGACCCGTTCTCGTTCGACGTCGCAGCCGCGAAGGACGCTCTCGCCGAGCACGGGCTCGCGGTGAGCGCCTCGCTCGGACTCTCCGAGTCGACTGACATCACCAGCGCCGACCCCGCGATCGTCGCTGCGGGTGAGGCGCTGCTGATCCGTGCCGTCGACGTGCTCGCGGAACTCGGTGGCGAGCACTTCTGCGGCGTGATCTACTCCGCGATGAAGAAGTACATGGAGCCGGCCACGCCGGAGGGGCTGGCTGCCAGTCGGGCCGTCGTGGGCCGGGTCGCCGACCACGGTGCTTCCCGCGGGGTGAAGGTGGCTCTCGAAGTGGTCAACCGGTACGAGACGAACGTGCTGAACACGGGCCGGCAGGCGCTCGCCTATCTCGCGGAGGTCGATCGCCCGAACCTCGGAGTGCACCTGGACACGTACCACATGAACATCGAGGAGTCCGACATGTTCCAGCCGGTGCTGGACACCGCCCCCGCCCTGCAGTACGTGCACATCGGCGAGAGCCACCGGGGATATCTCGGCACCGGATCTGTCGACTTCGGCACGTTCTTCAAGGCGCTCGGCCGCATCGGCTATGACGGCCCGATCGTGTTCGAGTCCTTCTCATCCGCAGTGGTGGCAGAGGACCTCAGCCGGATGCTCGGCATCTGGCGCAACCTGTGGACCGACAGCGACGAACTCGGTGCGCACGCCAACCGGTTCATCCGGGACCGGCTGATCGCCGTCGACTCGATCCGGCTGCACTGATCTCGAGGTCGTGACCAACTTGTTATTACAGGTCTTCCGTCCCGGCTCATCGTTAGATACATTTAGATACAACTTGCGCAACATGGCCGCGCACAGCACAATTGATCCGATGTTTGAAACGGATTCCGCATCGCGGGTCCAACCAGCCTTCAAGGGAGCAGGTGAGGAATGAGCGATCCCATCCTTCGGGTCGAGGGCATCAGCAAGGGGTTCCCCGGAGTTCAGGCGCTCAAGGACGTGCATCTCGAGGTGCGCGCCGGTGAGGTGCTCGTGCTCGTGGGGGAGAACGGCGCCGGCAAGTCGACCCTCATGAAGATCCTCTCCGGGATCTACACGCGCGACGAGGGGGAGATCTTCTTCGAGGGGCAGCCCGTCGAGCTGACCGGCCCCCTGCAGGCGCAGCAGCTGGGGATCACGATCATCCACCAGGAGCTCAACATGATGCCCGACCTCACGGTCGCGCAGAACATCTACATCGGGCGGGAGCCCCGCCGCGGTCCCTTCGTCTCCGAGCGGGAGCTGAACCGGCAGACGGCCGAGCTGCTGAAGAACCTCGACATCTCGCTCGACCCGCGCGAGAAGGTCGGCGAGCTGACGGTGGCCGAGCAGCAGATGGTCGAGATCGCGAAGGCCCTCTCGTTCAACGCCAAGGTGCTCATCATGGACGAGCCCACGTCCGCGCTGACCGACGCCGAGGTGGAGACGCTCTTCGGCCTGATCGACCAGCTGCGTGCGCGCGGCACGGGCATCGTCTACATCTCGCATCGGATGGACGAGCTGCGCAGGCTCGCCGATCGCGTCAGCGTGCTGCGCGACGGTGCATACATCGGATCGCTGGAGAAGGACGAGATCAGCATCCCCACCGTCATCGAGATGATGGTGGGCCGGGCGATCGATGAGGGTGCGCGCCCCGAGCCGCGTGACTTCGGCGGTGCGCCCGTGGTCCTCGACGTGCAGGGTCTGTCCACCAAGGCGCTGCTGAAGGACGTCTCCTTCCAGCTGCACAAGGGTGAGATCCTCGGCTTCGCGGGGCTCATGGGTGCCGGCCGCACCGAGACGGCGCGCGCGGTGATCGGAGCCGACCCCCGTGACGGCGGCACCATCTCGGTGGCCGGCCGGGAGACCCGCATCCGCCAGCCGGAGGATGCCGTGAAGCGCGGCATCGGGTACCTCTCCGAGGATCGCAAGCTGCTCGGCCTCATGCTCGAGCAGGACGTCACGTTCAACACGGTTCTCGCCTCGCTCTCCTCCTATGCCAACAGCATCGGGTGGATGGGCGATCGCACCGCGAAGGACAAGACGAAGGAGTACGTGCAGCAGCTGCGCGTGAAGACCCCCTCGGTCAACCAGGTGGTCAAACTGCTGTCCGGCGGGAACCAGCAGAAGGTCGTCATCGCCCGCTGGCTGATGCGCGACTGCGACATCCTCATCTTCGACGAGCCCACCCGAGGGATCGACATCGGAGCGAAGGACGAGATCTACCGCCTCATGCAGCAGCTCGCGGACGCGGGCAAGTCCATCATCGTCATCTCGTCGGAGCTGCCGGAGCTGCTCCGGATCGCGAACCGCATCACGGTCTTCGCGAACGGAGAGGTCACCGGAGAGCTCCGCAACGAGGAAGCAACGCAGGAGAAGATCATGCATCTCGCAGCACACGGAGAGGACAACTGATGAGCGACTCGACCACGACCGTCGTGCAGACCGCGGTGAACGAGAACACCCAGAAGGGTCGCATCACGGCTGCCCTGAAGAACTCGGTCCAGCAGGGCCTGGCACTCGGCACGCTCGTCGTGCTGTTCGTGTTCTTCTCGATCTTCGGCTCGAACTTCACATCGAGCTCGAACATCGAGAACATCCTGATGTCGACCGTGCTCGTCGGCGTCCTGGCGCTCGGCACCACGTTCGTGATCGTCACCGGCGGCATCGACCTGTCGCTGGGCTTCGGCATGACGCTGTGCTCGGTGATGATGGGCACGTTCATCACCGCCTGGGGCCTGCCGGTGTGGATCGGCGTCCTCGGCGCCCTGGCCACCGGCGCGCTGATCGGCCTCATCAACGGCCTGAACATCACCTTCCTGCGCCTGCCCCCGTTCATCGCCACCCTGGCGATGATGATGATCGCGCAGGGCCTGGCGCTGGTGATCTCGCAGGTGAAGCCGATCACGTTCGCCCCCGACGTCCGCAAGCAGGTCACCGGGATCGTGCAGTTCGACCCCATCCTGATGTGGTCCGACGGCTACTTCGCCGGTCTGCCCTCGGGCGTGCTGATCTTCATCGTGCTCGCGGTCTTCGCGTACCTGGTGCTGAACAAGACCATCCTCGGCCGCTACACCTTCGCGATCGGCTCGAACGAGGAGGCCACGCGCCTGTCGGGCGTGAACACCCGGCGCTGGACGATCATCGTCTACGTGTTCGCCGGTGTGTTCATCGGCATCGCAGGCGTGCTCCTGACCGCGCGGCTCGGTTCCGCACAGCCCACGGCCGGTGCCGGCTACGAACTGCAGGCGATCGCCGCAGTGATCATCGGCGGCACCTCGCTGCTCGGCGGACGCGGTTCGATCGTCGGCACCGTGATCGGTGCGTTCATCATGAGCATCCTGATCAACGGCCTGCGCAGCATGTCGATCCAGACCGAGTGGCAGTACATCCTGACCGGCCTGGTCATCCTGATCGCGGTGTTCTTCGACTCGCTGCGCAATCGCGGCAAGTCCTGAGACCTTTCACCCGAATACCCACCAAGAGAGAACGATGGAGTTTCACATGAAGCACGGAAAGAAGTTCGCCGCAGCGGCGGTCGCCACGGTGGCACTGCTGGCTCTGGCCGGCTGCTCGACCGGCAAGGGCGACACGCCTGCCGCCGACGGCGACAAGGGCGACACCAAGGAGATGAGCATCGAGCTGGTCTCGAAGGGGTTCCAGCACCAGTTCTGGCAGGCCGTGAAGAAGGGCGCCGAGGAGCAGGGCAAGGAGCTCGGCGTCAAGATCCACTTCGACGGCCCCGGCGCCGAGACCGAGATCGAGAAGCAGCTGCAGATGCTGCAGTCGGCGATCGATGCCAAGCCGGATGCGATCGCCTACGCGGCGCTCGACCCCGAGGCGTGCATCCCGCTGATGGACTCGGCCGACTCGGCCGGCATCCCGGTCGCCTACTTCGACGCACCCTGCAACAGCGAGGTCGGCAAGACCCTCGCCGCGACCGACAGCAAGGTCGCCGGTGCGCTCGCGGCCGAGCACATGGCCGAGCTGATCGGCGGCAAGGGCGACGTCGCGATCGTCGCGCACTCGCAGATCAACTCGACCGGTGTCGAGCGTCGTGATGGCTTCGTCGACAAGATCAAGGCCGACTACCCCGACATCAAGATCGTCGACATCCAGTACGGCGACGGCGACCACCTGAAGTCCGCCGACATCACCAAGTCGATGCTGAACGCGCACCCCGACCTGAAGGGCATCTACGCCACCAACGAGGGATCCGCGGTCGGCGTCGCGAACGCGCTGTCGGAGCTGGGCAAGACCAGCAAGGACATCACGGCGATCGGCTTCGACTCCGGTGCGGCCCAGGTCGACGCGATCAAGTCCGGCGTCCTCGCCGGCGCGATCACGCAGGACCCGATCGGCATCGGCAAGACCGTGGTGCAGGCCGCCTACGACCTGGCCAACGGCAAGTCGGTGGAGAAGTTCTACGACACCGGTTCGTACTGGTACGACTCGACCAACCTCGACGACCCGAAGATCGCCGCGGTGCTCTACGAATGAGCTGACTGACGAGAAGAGGTCCCTCGCCTTCGGGTGGGGGACCTCTTTCGTTGCGGGCGGATTCGCCGCGCGACGCCTGCACGCAGGAATCACGCCTGTGGGCATCATCCGGCGGGATCTGCCTGCAGGCGTCGAACGTGCCTGCAGACGTCGCAGCAGCAGAGACGTCAGATGCGCTTCAGGAAGGTCAGCTGCGATCGCGGCTCGACGATGAGCTCCTGCAGGGCCGTGTTGAACGGGACGCCGGCGGGATTCGCGAGATGGGCCTGGAAGGATGCCTCGTCGCGGTACTCCTCGTAGACGAAGAAGCGCTCCGGGGCATCGACGAGCCGGGTGGCGTCGAAGACGACGGATCCGGGCTCGGCGCGCACGGCCTCGGCGAAGTCGCGCAGCAGATCGGCGACGCGATCGCCCTCGCCGGGGAGCGCGGTGAACGTCGCGTGCAGGATGGTCGGCGCCGACATCACGCCTCCGCCGCGCGATAGCCGGTGTGGTCGGGGTTGGGCGCAAGCTTCCAGCCCGCGCCGTCGGCCACGACGAGGTTCTTCATGCCGCCGGCTTCGGAGATGACTCCGTAGTCCTGCCCGGCGTCCGCGGCGTAGCAGAACAGCGTGACGAACGGCTCGTCGCCGACGTTGACGCTGCGGTGGATCCAGTGGCCGGGCACGTTCACCGCCTTGCCCGGGGTGAGCTCGATGGCGGAGGACTGCCCGTCCAGGGTCTCCAGGAGCATGACGCCGCGGCCGCTCAGGCAGTAGTACAGCTCGGCGCGGTCGGAGACGGCGTGGATGTGGCCGCGGGTGACCGCGAACTCGTCCCCGATCCTCCCGGGAAGCAGGGTGCTGGTACCGACGATGAGCGCGCCGGGACCTTCCTGATAGCGGTGGTCGTCGACCCAGTACACGAGCTCATCGGCGCCGTGCTCGGCGACGGCGGCCTCCCAGGCGGTGTCGTCGCGGTAGACGCCGGCCATGTCGCCCTGGAACTTCTCGTAGCGACGGCTGCGCCCCTCGATCCCGCCTGTGGCGGACACGTCGAGGAGAACGGGGATGTCCGGGTGAATGCTCACGAATGACCCTCCTGGTAACTTGTAATTACAGGATATACTCCGAAGCACTTCTCACCTACTTCTGACGACAGGCACGGACTGTGATCATCGCGCACGACCTGGGGACGACCGGCAACAAGGCGTCCCTGCACCACGACGACGGCCGCCTCGTGGCATCCGTCACCGTGCCCTACCCGGCCCGGTTCGCCGCCGGAGGAATAGCCGAGCAGGATCCGCACGACTGGTGGAACGCCGTCGTCGCCGCCACCCGCGACCTCGTCGCCCGCACGGGCACCGCCGCATCCGACGTGCAGGGCCTCGTCGTGAGCGGGCAGATGATGGGAGCGGTGTTGCTCGACGCCGACGGCGAGCCTGCCCGCCCGGCGATCATCTGGGCGGACACCCGCTCGGGCGCCCAGCAGCGCGAGCTCGAGAAGACACTCGGTGCCGAACACGCCTACGAGGTGCTCGGCCACCGCCTCAATCCCACCTATTCCGTCGAGAAGATCATGTGGGTGCGCGACAACGAGCCCGAGGTCTGGGCGCGCGTCCGCCGAGTCTGCGTCGCCAAGGACTACATCGTGCTGCGCCTCACCGGCCGGCTCGCGACCGACCGCTCCGACGCCTCCGGCACCAACGCCTTCGATCAGCGCACAGGCACCTGGTCGGAGGAGGTGCTCGCTGCCGCGCGCCTCGACCCTGCGCTGTTCCCCGAGATCCTCGAGTCCACCGCGATCGCGGGCATGCTGACGGATGCCGCGGCCGAGGCACTCGGGCTGCACCGCGACGTGCGGGTCGTGATGGGCGGCGGCGACGGCCCGCTCGCCGCGGTCGGGTCGGGCGTTGTCGCCCCCGAGGACGGCGCCTACGTCTGTCTCGGCACGTCCTCCTGGATCTCGTTCGCGGCGGATGCCCCGCTGCACGACCCGGGCATGCGCACCTTCACCTTCGACAACGTCGTGCCAGGCTCGTTCGTTCCGACAGCCACGATGCAGGCCGGCGGGGCATCCGTGCAGTGGATCTCCGAGGCGCTCTCGCCCGATCCGCGGCATCCCGAGACCGCCCGCCTCACAGCCGAGGCCGCCGGGGAGCTCGACACCGAAGACCTCTACTTCCTGCCGTACCTGCTCGGCGAGCGCGCTCCGCTCTGGGATCCGGACGCCCGAGGTGCCTTCGTCGGCATCGGACGCCACCACACCCGCGCGCACCTGACCCGTGCCGTACTCGAGGGCGTTGCGTTCAACCTGCTCACCTGCATCCAGGCGTTCCGCGAGTCCGGCGCGGTGATCGATCGCATCGACGCCGTCGGCGGCGGTGCGCAGAGCGACGCGTGGCTCGGCATCCTCGCCGACGTCTGGGGTGTGCCCGTGCGCCGGCGCACCATCGTCGAGGAGGCGAACAGCCTCGGAGCGGCGGTCACCGCGGCCGTCGGGCTCGGCCTGGCCGACTTCTCCGCGGCCCGGGCACTGAGCGAGGTCACGGCCGAGTTCACACCGGATGCCGCCCGGCATGCCGTCTACGCACAGCGTCATGAGCGGTTCACCGCCGCCTACACCGTCCTCGCCCCCTGGTTCGCAGAAAGGCCCCTCTGATGGGAGTCATCCTCGTCACCAGCCGTTCGTTCTCGGGCGGCGACCTCGACCTCGAGGGCCGCGCCGCGGTCGCCGGGCACAGGATCATGCGCGGACCCGCGCACCACGACCTCGAGCAGCTGCGCCCGCTGCTGCACGGCGCGGACGCGTGGATCGCCGGAACCGGTCCCGTCACCGATGCGCATCTCGCGGTCGCACGGAAGCTGAAGATCGTCGCCCGGTACGGCGTGGGCACCGAGGCCGTCGATCTCGCAGCCGCCGCGGCGCGGCGCATCCTGGTCACCAACACCCCGGGTGCCAACGCCGGCGCGGTCGCCGACCACGCGGTGGGGCTGATGCTCGCGGCGCTGCGGCACATCCCCGACGGTGACCGCCGCGTGCGCGACGGCGACTGGTCTGTGCGCCGCGGACGCGAGCTCGGCGCCGCCACGCTCGGCGTCGTCGGCTTCGGCCGGATCGGACAGGGCGTCGCCAAGCGCGTGAGCGGCTTCGGCACCAGGGTCCTCGCCACCGACCCCTTCCTCCCCGACGACGCCGTCCGCGCCGCCGGTGCGGAGCCGATGGGTCTCGACGAGCTGTTCCGCGCCGCCGACGTGATCACGCTGCATGCCCCCGGCGGGCAGCGCCTGGTCGACGCGGAGCGGATCACCGGCATCCGCCCCGGCGCGGTGCTCGTGAACACCGCCCGCCCCGACCTGGTCGACGAGCTCGAGGTCGCCCGCGCGCTGCGCGACGGCGTGCTCTCCGGCTACGCCGCCGACACCCTCGACGGCGACACCGCAGCGAGCGCGAGCCCGCTGCTCGCCGACGACCTCGCCGACCGGGTGATCGTCACCCCGCACCTCGGCGCCCAGACCACGCAGGCCGTCGACAACATGGGCCGGATGTCGCTCGACGACGTCATCTCCGTGCTGCGCGGCGATGAGCCGGCCCACCCCGTGAGGAGCAACGCATGACCACCGCAGACAACTACATGGGCTTCGTCGGCGTCACGACCGGCTCGTCGTCGATCATGAAGGTGTTCCCGCTCTGGGCCGACATCCTCGGCCTGCCGACGCGGACCCTGATCGGCCACGATCTGCCGATGGACGCCGAGCCCGCGCAGTACCGCGCCATGGTCGAGCAGATCCGCGACGACCCGCATCATCGCGGCGCGCTGGTCACCACGCACAAGATGAACGTCTACACCGCGGCATCCGACCTGTTCGACGAGCTCGACCCGTTCGCGGTCTCGTGCTCGGAGATCTCGTCGATCGCCAAGCAGGGCGACCGCCTCATCGGCCGCGCCAAGGACCCGATCACGGTCGACCTGGCGCTGCACGACTTCCTGCCCGCCGATCACTTCGCGCGCACCGGTGCGCAGGTCGTGATCCTCGGCGCCGGCGGCTCGGGCACGGCGCTCAGTTGGGCTCTCGCCGAGCGCACGGACGCCCCCTCGAGGGTGATCGTCACCGCGCGCAGCCAGGACAAGCTCGACCACCTGCGCGAGGTGCACCGGCAGCACGGCACGCCGGAGGGCCTCATCGAGTACGTGCTCACTCCGTCGCCGGAGAAGGCGGACGCGATCGTCTCCGCGGCACCCGCCGGTTCCGTGATCGCCAACGCGACCGGCCTCGGCAAGGATCGGCCCGGCTCGCCGCTCACCGACGCCGTGGTGTTCCCCGAGGGCGCATACGTCTGGGAGTTCAACTACCGCGGATCGCTCGAGTTCCTGCACCAGGCCCGCGCCCAGGAGCAGGATCGGGCCCTGCACGTGGTCGACGGCTGGCGCTACTTCATCCACGGCTGGTCGCAGGTCGTCGCCGACGTGTTCCAGCTCGAGCTGACCCCCGAGATCGTCGAGCAGCTGGCGGGCGCCGCGGAGAGCGTGCGCTGATGGGCGTCGTTCGCACGGTCCTCGGCGACATCGACCCGGCGTCGCTGGGCCGCGTGAACTACCACGAGCACCTGTTCCAGATCTCGCCGCTGCTGCCGGGTGACGAGCTCGACGACGAGGCCGCCTCGGGTGCAGAGGCCGGTCTGCTGAAGGACAGCGGCTTCGACGCGATGGTGGATGCCACGCCGTTCGGGCTCGGCCGCGACCCGGAGGCGCTCGCGCGGATCAGTGCGGCGACCGGCCTCGCCGTCGTCGCGACCACCGGGCGGCATCGCGAGGCGCACTACGCCGCCGACCACCCGATCCGCACCTGGGGCGCGGAGCGGCTCGCCGAGCTGTTCGTCTCCGAGACCAGGTCGGGAATGCCGGTGAGCGACGACGACCCGCTCGGTGCCAGGGCGCTCACGCCCTCGGGGGAGCGGGTGCGCGCCGGCGTGCTCAAGGGCGGCGCCGATTACTGGCGCATCAGCGACTTCGAGCGCATCACCCTGATCGCGCTCGCCGCGGCGCACAGGATCACCGGCGCGCCCGTGATGGTGCACCTGGAGTTCTGCACCGCCGCGCACGAGGTGCTCGACCTGCTGGATGCCGAGGGCGTGGCATCCGATCGGGTCGTGCTCGCGCACGCCGACCGTGACCCGGATGCCGGGCTGCACGCGTCGCTGACCGAGCGCGGCGCCTACCTGGGCTACGACGGCTTCGCGCGCCCCCGCACGCGTTCCGACGCCGAGCTGCTCGCCCTCACCGTCGACGCCGTGCGTCGCGGCGCCGGCGAGCGCATCGTGCTCGGCGGCGACGTCGCGCGCCGCACGCGCTACATCGCCTACGGCGGGATGCCCGGCCTCGCGTACCTCGGTGACCGCTACCTGCCGCGCCTGCGCGAGGAGGTCGGTGACGACGCTGTCGAGCGGATGCTGGTCGCCAATCCGGCGCGTCTGCTGACTCTCTCCGCCTAGCCGGCGAGCGCCCGGTCCAGGTGCGCCAGTCCGCCGTGCACCGCTGCTGCCGTCGCCTCGGCGAGACCGGGGTACTCGGCGTGCCCGGCGGGCAGCACATGCAGGTCCAGGTCGGGCACGGCGTTCGCGACGGCGAACTGCCCCTGCGGCGGGACGTTCTGGTCCCACAGCGCCGCCTCGACCCGCACCGGCACGGAGAAGAACGCCGCGGTGGACGAGGCGTCGAAGGGGCGCAGCTGGTCGCGCGCCTCGGGATGCCGCAGCACCCAGGTGCGCTGGAACTCGCCGCTGCCCAGGCACGGCACCGCCAGGCGCTCGTCGTACTGTCCGAAGGTCGGCACGACGAGCGTCGCGCCGATGAACCTGTCGTCCCACGGCACCGCCAGCGCACCCAGCCCGCCGCCGAAGCTCTCGCCCACGTAGTAGAGCGGCAGGTCGCCGGCCAGGGCGATCAGCGCGTCCGCGGCGAGCCACAGGTCCCGGGCGCACAGCCCGATCACGTAGGTGTCGGGGCTCTCCAGGCCGCCGAGCACATGCGCCTCGCGGTCCTCGGGCGCACCCACATCGGCGTTCAGCGCGCCGAGGCCGCGGGCCACAGGGAAGATCGCCGCAGCGTCATCCGGCACGCGGCGCAGATCCACCTCGTCGCGTCCGCCGTAGCCATGCCCGTGCACGATGCCGGCCCGTGCCGGCAGCCCTGCGGCCGGTGCGACCGACCAGGCCCGCAGGCGCACCCCGTCGGCCCCGGACAGCTCGATCAGCGACACCTCGCGCCCGCCGACCACGGACGTCGAGAGGATCGCCGGCGCGGCATCGACTCCGCGCGCCGCCTCCCGCCATGCGCGCCACTGCGCGGCGAGCCCGGCCGGCGCAGGCACCGGTCGCACCGCCTTCAGCGTGTCGAGCGTGAAGCCGTAGCTGCCGTCGAAGGCGGCATCCGGGAACCAGGTGTCGAAGGGCGCGGGGTACGTCATGCGCAGAGCGGGATCCTGTCGGTGTCGAAGCGGTCGAGGTCGGGAAGGGGAGCGAAAGCCCGCATGGCAGACTGGTCACGGCACGAGAAGGAGAGCGGATGCTGGTCACCGAGCGACGCGAGCGCATCCTCGCCCTGGCGCGTGAGCGCGGCACCATCGCCCTGCCGGATCTCGCGGCCGAGCTCGGCGTCAGCGAGATGACGGTGCGCCGAGACATCGAGCTGCTCGCCGACGACGGCGTGGTGCAGAAGGTGCGCGGCGGCGTGCGAGCCGCCTCGGCCGGCATCCGTCCGGGGACCGCGCAGGTCTCGACCGCGGAGCGCCGGGCGATCGCCGGAGCCGCGGCCGCACTCGTCGAGCCGGGGATGGCCATCGGCCTGTCCGGCGGCGCGGCGGGAATCGCCCTCGCCCAGGAGCTCGTGCGGGTGCCTGACCTGACGATCGTCACGAACTCGCTGCCGGTCTCCGACCTGTTCTCCCCGCCGGACCGAGCGGATGCTCCGTACACGCAGACCGTCGTGCTGACCGGTGGGGTGCGCACGCCGTCGCAGTCGCTGGTCGGCCCCGTCGCGGTGCGCGCGCTGGAGCGGCTGCACTGCGACCTGGTGCTGCTGGATGCGCACGGGCTCGACGAGCAGGCCGGCCTCACCACCATGAACCTGCTCGAGGCCGAGACGTACCGCGCCTTCATGGCGGCTGCCCGCGAGGTGGTCGTGCTCGCTGACCACACCCGCTGGCAGGTCGTCGGCCTGACGACCGTCGCCGACCTCAGCGACATCGACCGGCTCGTGATCGACGACGGTCTCGACGAGGAGGCCAGGGAGCGGCTCTCCGAGCACATCGGACACATCGAGATCGCGGAGCGCGATCAGCCTGACGGCCGCTGACGCGCAGCGGCGGGTGCGGACGTCCATCAGCGGGCGGTGCTCGCCCGCTTCACCAGGCGGCTGGGGATGGTCACGTGCCGCACCGGCAGGTCCGCGCCCAGCGGGGTGCTGAGCTGCCGCTCGAGCTCGGTGAACGTGGCATCCACCAGTTGATCGTGATCGGGCGCGACCGAGCTGAGCGCAGGCACCGAGAAGCGCGCGGCGCGGATGTCGTCGATGCCGATCACCGCGACGTCCTGCGGGACGCGCCGCCCCCGGGCGGCCAGCGCCGCCAGCGCACCGAGCGCGACCGAGTCGTTCGAGCAGACGATGCCGTCGAGGTCGCCGATCTGCGCCGCGAGCTCTGCGACCACGCGCTCGCCCTCGTCGGCGGTGAACGACGCGACCTGCGTGGTCAGCGCGGGATCGTGGGCGATGCCCGCGGCGTCGAGAGCCTCCAGATATCCGGCGTGGCGGCGATCCGCGGCATCCGAGGGGCGCGCGTCTCGGCGCCCGACGAACGCGATCCGGCTGCAGCCGGCCGCGATCAGATGCGCGGTCGCGGTGCGCGCGGCGGCGCAGTTGTCGATGGTGATGTGTGTGAAGGGACTCACCTGGATGTGCTCGCCCAGCAGTACCAGCGGGCCGGGAGAGGTGCGGCGGGTGAGGTCGGCGACCGTCAGCGACCGCGGGATGTGGATCAGGCCGTCGATGTCGGGCAGTCCGCTGCCGTTGGCGACGTCGACCTCGCGGGCGTGGTCGCCCTCGGTCTGCACGATCAGCACGGCGAGGCCCCTCGCCTCGGCGCCGCGCACGAGGCGCGAGCTGAGCTCGGCGAAGTACGGCTCCTCGAGGTGCGGCACGGCCAGGGCGATCAGGCCGGTGCGCGTCGCGCGGGCACCCGGGATCGAGCGCGCGGACGAGTCCTCGCGCTCGCCGAAGGACGTGCTCACCCGTGGTCTCCTCATCGTGCGGCGGTCACCCGCGGAATTGCGGGTGCGCTTCACGTTAGCGCCATCCGTCACGCCTGCACCCGGAACGCGATCACACGGGCCTCGGCGGCGCCGTTGGTGGCCTCGACGACGAGCCGCGCCGAGCGGAACGCGCCGAGGCCGGCGGGCAGCGGGTGCACGCGGTGCCGGTGCCGGTTGCCCTGCACCTCGACAGCCGTCGTCCACTCGTCCGACCCCTCGGGCAGCACCTCCACGCGGTAGTCGCGCACGAGCTGCGGCATGATCTCATCCGGTGTGCGGTGGTGGTGCAGCGTGATCAGCGAGACGTCCACGTCGTCGTCGAACACCAGCCGCACCTCGCGGGCCTCGACCGGGGTGTCCCAGTCCAGGCGCAGCCAGGCGGCCTCATCGGTCAGCGGTTCGGAGGCCCACATGTTCGGACCGCCGAACGGTCGGTTGTAGCCCGACACCGCGCGCTCCGGCGCGAGGGCCTCGGTCTCCGGAGCGGCGCGGAACACCGGCCCCCGGCCGCGCAGCGGCTTGGTCGGCCACTTCACCAGCAGCCCCTCGTCGCTGATCTCGACGTTCTCGTCGTCGTTGTCGGCCCGGTGCACGAGCGTGAGCACTCCCGCGGGCAGGGGCGAGGTGAGGTGCACGCTGACGCCCGGGTTCGCCCGCAGTACGACGATCGCGTTCTGCGGGCTGGCCGGGGCGAAGGGCGTCGGCGCGGTCACCCAGCCCGACCCCGCCGGCACCTCGATGACCGTGGTGTGCTCGAGGCGCTCGGGCACGACGTTCTGCCGCTTGCTGCTGGACCACACCTCCACCGTGAGCGAGGTCGCCTCGTCCGCGCTGAGCAGCAGATCGGTGCTCTCCAGGGCCGGATGCACCGGGACGACGATCCCGAGGTCGTCGGTGAGCGCGTGCGGGGCCGCGTCAGCAGCATCCGCCGCGATCGTGCGCTGCCGGCTCGAGGCCGTGACGACGGCCCGCCTGGCGAGGTCGTCGGGGTCCTCGTTGGCGACGCCGATCAGCGACGAGTCCGAGCGCAGCAGCGCCTGGCGCAGCTCGCCGCGGTGGTTCGCGTACAGCTCGCGCGGGCTCTCGCCATAGGAGAGGCAGAGGGATGCCGCGGTGCCGGCGGCCTCGCCCATCACGGCGCAGGTGGCCATGACTCTGGCGGCACCGAAGGCGATGTGCGTGGCGGACACGTTCCGGCCGGCCATCAGCAGGTTCGACACGTTGGCCGAGTACAGCGAGCGGAACGGGATCTCGAAGACGCCGTCCGAGAAGCGCTGAACCGCTCCGGCACCGGTGGCGTACATGCCCTCGGCGGGATGCAGGTCGATCGACCAGCCGCCGAAGCCGATGCCGTCGTCGAACTCCACCTGGTCGAGCACGTCCTGCTGACGCAGCGTGTGGTCGCCCACGAAGCGGCGGTACTCGCGCTTGCCGGGAAGGTTGCCGATCCACTCGAGAGTGAGGTTGTCGGCGTCGAAGTCGCCGGAGTTCTTGATGTGGTCCCAGATGCCGAGGATCACAGAGCGCAGCTCGTCGCGGATGCGCTCGTTGTCGTCGACGATGTCGAGCTGACCGCCCCACTCGATCCACCAGTAGTGCGCACCGCTGTCGCCGCTGCGGATGATGCGGGTCGCGGGGATCGGGGTGGTGCTGATGTCCTTCGCCGTCTCCGGGGCGACGAACTTGACGGGGTGGCCGAGATCCTTCGTGTAGAACAGCAGCGTCGAGCCGAGGAACTCGCGGATCGGCTCCTCGGGCGCCCATTCCTCGTCGAACTCGGCACGGCCCTCCTTGCCCAGACGGTGTCGTGCGCCGACCAGGCGTCCGACCAGGCCGTCGCCGGTGCAGTCCAGGAAGATCGGGGCGTGGAAGACCGTACGGATCTCGGAGCCCATGGTCCAGCCGGTGACCGACGTGACCCTGCGGTCGTCGTCGGGGCCGGTCGCACCCGCCTCGATCACTTCGGTGTTCAGGAACAGCTGCAGGTTCGGCTCGCGGCGCACGGTGTCGAGGACGACGTCGTCCCAGTACACCGGGTTGCCCTCGGGGTTGCGGAACTGGTTCTCCAGGAACATCTCGCCCATGATCCCGGTCTCGCGCGCCCAGCGCTGGTTGCCGTGCGCGGTCGCACCGCAGACCCAGACCCGCACCTCGGAGGATGAGTTGCCGCCGAGCACGGGCCGGTTGTTGATGAGGACGGTGCGCCGGCCGAGCCGCGCTGCGGCGACGGCGGCGCTCACACCGGCAAGGCCTCCGCCGACGACGATGACGTCGGCTTCGATGGTCTGCGTGCGCATGAGGGATACTCCTGGGATTTCTTTCAGAGGGGCGGATGCCGCGCGCTGGGCGCGGCATCCGCCGGGGTTTCACTGCGCGTCGCGCAGTGCGGTGACGATGTCGGCGAGCGAACCGCCCGCGCGCTTCTCACCGGAGCGGGGGACCTCCGCGTAACGGAGGGTTCCGCCGCCGGGGGTGGCCGGAGCACTGAGATACAGCACATCCGTGCCCGCCCGCCCGGTCGCCGCCCGCAGCCGCTGCTGCCCGATCATCGGGTCGCCGATCGCCTCGACGGCCCATCCGGTCCGGCCCTTCGCCTGCTCGAACAGCACGACCTGGCTGCGCAGTCCGGTGCCGACCTTGACCGAGATCACGCCGTAGGCGCGGTTCTTCGAGCCGAAGGCGGTGGCATCCATCGCGGCGACGGTGTCGACGCCCGTGCCCAGCGACGCCGAGTCGATGAGCGTCTCGCGGTTCCACGCCGAGCCGTCCCAGGTCGCCCACTTCAGATCGAAGAGGGACGAGCCGCCCGAGGCGTAGCGGTAGGTGACGCCCTGCAGCACGCCGTCCTGCACCGCCATCTTCGCCGTCTGCACCGCCGGGGTCGCCTCGGCCATGGACTCGCCGTCCGTGAACGGCTGGAAGACCACCGGGCCGGGGGTGGTGGGTCGGATCGGCGTGGGAAGCGCATCGCCGGCGACATCGCTGAACGTCTTCGACTCGGGGTTCCACACGGCGTACGAGCCGAGGTGGCGGAAGGCACCCGCCGCCCAGGAGTGCCACTCCCAGAGCAGGTGCACCTGACCGGACTCGTCGACCGTGAGGTCATCGGGGTACACGGAGTAGTTGGTCGCCGAGGCGAAGACCGTCTCCCGCGCCCACGTCCCGGCATCCAGGTCGTAGCGGTACAGCACGCCGTCGCGGCGCGCGAGCGCGTCCGGTCCGGTGCGCACCATCAACCAGACGTCGCCATCCGGGCCGACCGACGTGACCGGGTACGAGATCGTCGAGCCCTGATCCGGCATCTCCTCGCTGACCTCGACCAGCGACGTGACGTCGCCGGGCACCGTGGAGCGGAAGTAGTTCCAGTCCTCGTGGTGCATGGAGGCGAACACGTGGATGTCGCCCGCGCCGTCCACCGCGATCGAGGGCTGGTTGTGACCGTTGTCGTTCAGATAGTCGGCGCAGGCACCGGTGGCCAGCCGCAGGCATCCTGATGTCCACTCGCCGTCGGCGGAGCGGGCGGCCAGGTGCACCTGGTGGCGGTTCGTCCCCGCCGGGACGTTGTACGCGAAGTAGGTCGTGTCGCCGACCACGGCCAGCGGATTCCACCAGCCGGACTGGTTGGAGCCGTCGACCGTCACGGGGACGGTCTCGACCGTGGTGGGGTGCACGGCGGCGCTCGCCGCCGGTGCCAGCGCGGCGACCATCACGGCGGCGACACCCGCCGTCGCGATGCCCAGGGCCTTTCGCCCGATCGAGGCGGCCATCAGCCGATCAGCTTCTGCGCGGCCTCGCCGGCGGCGGCCATGGCGTCCTTCGGGCTCTGGCTGCCCACCAGCACCGCCTGCACGCGCTCGGCGACGACGGTCTCGACCTGGGCGTACTCGGGGTACTGCCAGAACGGGTTCACCGTCGCGGTCGCGGTGATCTTCTCGGCGAAGCGCGAGCCGAAGGCGTCGGACGTGACGGCGTCGGAGGCCTGCGCCTCCTCGGTGACAGGCGGCAGACCGCGCACCGCGTAGTCGCCGAGGACGGCATCGAGGTCGCTGGTGGCCCACTGGCCGAAGTCGGCGGCCGTGCCCGTGGAGTCGTCGCCGGCGCCGCCGACCACGACGATCGCGCCGCCCCAGACCAGGGCGCGCGGGGTGTCGCCCTTCTTCAGCACCGGGCGCGACTCGGACAGGATCTTGTCGCCGAGCTTCTTGTCGGGGGAGTCCTTCAC
Organism: Microbacterium sp. NPDC057659; assembly: GCF_042799915.1. Lineage (NCBI taxonomy): Bacteria > Bacillati > Actinomycetota > Actinomycetes > Micrococcales > Microbacteriaceae > Microbacterium > Microbacterium sp. NPDC057659. Next base: position 1,045,320 of record NZ_JBHVHU010000002.1, read on the forward strand.
GACCGTGTTGCGGCCGACCGGCGCGTCGTCGTAGATCGCGGCGCGGCCCTGCGAGAACAGCGAGCGGGCGTCGAAGCGGTCGACGTCGGCGGCGATGAGGCCCTGGTCGTAGAGCGACTTGTACCAGGTGACGGCGTCGACGCTGGCGTCGTCACCGATGGTGACCTTGCCGTCCTTGACCAGCGGACTGCCGAAGGTCTCCATCCAGATCAGGATGTCCTTCAGCTGCGCCGCCTTGGTCGAGGCGGCGTAGGGGATGACCCCGTTGCCGAGGCCCTTCAGCTTCTTCAGCGCGCCCTCGTACTCGTCGACGGTCACGGGGAACTCGTCGATCCCGGCCTTCTGGACGAGCTCGGAGTTGGTGACCAGGCCGATCGCGCCGATCGTCCACGGGAATCCGTACTGCTTGCCGTCGTACTGCGCGGCCTCGAGCGATGCGGCCGTGTAGCCGCGGTCCTTCGTGAAGGCGGAGACGTCCTGCAGCTTGCCGAGCGCGGCGAGCGAGGCGAGCCAGGCGACGTCGACGTGCGCGGCGCCGGAGAACTGGCCGCCGCGGACCTGCAGCATCAGCTGCTTGAAGTACTCGTTGTAGGGGAACGAGACCTCGGTGATGCCGACCGATGCCTTCTTCTTGTAGCCGTCCAGCAGCGCCTTGATCGCGGGGGCCGCTGCCTCCTCGGTCAGCGACCAGCTGGAGAACGAGAAGTCCGCGGGCGTGAACTTGCCGGGCGCGAGCGCGGTGCCCGAGGTCGGCGCGGCTGCACCGGAGCCGCCGGTGGGCATGCAGCCCGCGAGCGCGAGGCCGGCCGCACCGAGACCGGCGAACTGCAGCAGCTGCCGGCGCGAGACGGAGGGGGAGGTCTGGGACATGGTTCTCTCTCTTCTTCGAGGGGTTCTGAGTGGGTTTCGGATGGTGGCGGGTCAGCCCTTGACCGCACCGGCGGTCATGCCGCCGACGAGGTAGCGCTGCAGGGCGATGAAGGCGATGGCGACCGGCAGCGACACCACGAGGGATGCCGCCATCAGCTCGGGCCACGCGGTGGAGGCCTCGCCGATGAACGTGTTCACCAGACCCGGAGGCAGCGTCTGCTTGTCGGGGCCGGCGAGGGTGAGGGCGAAGATGAAGTCGTTCCAGCCGCGCACGAAGGCGAACAGACCGGCGGCCACGAGGCCCGGTGCGGCCAGCGGCAGCACGACGGAGTGGATGATGCGCAGGCGCGAGGCGCCGTCGACGAGGGCGGCCTCGATGAGGTCGTCGGGGATCGTGTCGAAGAATCCCTTCAGCATCCACACGCACAGCGGGAGGGTGAAGGTGGTGAACGACAGCACCAGGGCCGCGTAGGTGTTGAGCAGTCCGTACGCCGAGAACACGGTGTACAGCGTGATCAGCAGCAGCGCCTGCGGGAACATCTGCGAGGCCAGCACGAAGTACATCAGGCTGCGGCGGCCGCGGTACCGGAACTTCGAGAACGCGTAGCCCATGTACGCCGAGACGATCACGGAGAGCACGGCGGTGATGACCGAGACGATGATGCTGTTGCGCAGGTAGCCGAACAGGGCGGGGTTGTTCGCCAGCGCGGCGTAGGCGTCGAAGCTGATCTCCGAGGGGAACAGCCGCGGGGGATAGGCGAACACCTCGGTGCGCGGGGTGAGCGAGGTCGCCAGCAGCCAGTACACCGGCAGCAGGGCGAAGCCGCCGAACACGGCGACCACGATCCACGCGCTGATGGTGACGGCGCGTCGGTCGGCGCGCACGCGCGGCTTGCGCATCACCTGCGCTGCAGGCTCGGATGCTGCCGTCGAGACGGCGGGGGAATCGGTGAGCAGCGCGGTCATCGCTTCTCTCCCTTCTCGGAGAACCGGACGTACACGACGACGAGGCCCATCAGCAGCACCATCCAGAGCAGGCCGAGCGCGCCGGCCTTGCCGAGGTCGAACCCGGTGAACGCGGTCTCGTACACCGCGGTGGCGAAGGTCTGGGTGGAGCCGGCGGGGCCGCCGCCGGTGAGCACGTAGATGATGTCGAAGTGCTGGAAGTTCCAGATGAACTCGAGCAGCAGCACCAGCCCGATGATGCCGCTCAGCTGCGGAACGGTGATCGAGAAGAAGCGGCGGACGGTGCCGGCGCCGTCGATCTCGGCCGCCTCGTGCAGCTCGGGCGGCACGGTCTGCAGGCCGGCGAGCAGCATGACCATCATCCAGGGGAAGGACTGCCAGGTCTTGGCGACGATGACCGCGATCATCGCGGTGGTCGGGTTGGCGAGCCAAGCCTGCGGCTCGTCGATCAGGCCGATCGACTGCAGCACGGCATTCATCACGCCGTAGTTGGCGTTGAAGATCCACATCCACAGGAACGAGACCACGACGCCGGGGATCAGCCAGGGGATCAGCATGACGCCGCGCAGCACCTTGGCACCGCGGATGCGGGTGTTCAGCGCGAGTGCGAGGCCGAAGCCGATGACGAACGGCGCGAGGGTGGTGCCGAGCGTGAAGACGATGGTCTGCCAGAGCAGGCGGAAGAAGTCGCCGGTGAGCACGTCGACGATGTTGTCGAAGCCCACGAACTCGCGGCCCGGTTCGACCAGGCTCTGCTTGAAGAAGGCGGTGACGAGCGCGGTGATCAGCGGGTAGACGACGACGGCGGCGAGCAGGGCGAGGCCCGGCGCGGTCAGCAGCAGAGCGAACATCCCGTTCGAGAGTCGTCGGGGGCGACGAGCTGACAGTTTATGTGAACTATCGAGAACTTCTGTCATGACTTGGGCATCCTTGACCTTCGGGCTGACCGGGGAGCGAGGTGCGCTGCCGCGGAGATTCCCATGTTTCCTGGTCATCCCGCTCTTCGTCAACCTGGAGTCGTCACGATCAAGTAACGGGAAGAACTGTGAAAAAGTGAGAAAAGCTGGAAGATTGAGGCAACGATCGCGCGGCAGATCGATGCTTGATTAGCGATTATCGATTAGTTAGGCTTTCGACTGGTCGCCCCAGCGGCCGTGCGGGTCCACACCCGTGCCCCTCGATGAGCAATCGGAGACGCGATGAAGCGTGCACTGGCAACTCTGGCCCTGGCGGCGATGATCGGTTCGGCGTTCGCCGCCACCGCCCCGGCATCCGCCGCGGACGGGCCCGCCCTCTACGTGGCACCAGGTGGTGACGACGCCGCATCCGGCACGATCGATGCGCCACTGGCCACCCTGGAGGGTGCGCGCGACCGCATCCGTGAGCTCAAGGCGGGTGCGGGGCTCCCCGACGGCATGACCGTGTTCCTGCGTGAGGGGGAGTACCGACGCAGCGCGTCGTTCACCCTCGGCGCGCAGGACTCCGGCACGGCGGCGCATCCGATCGAATACCGCTCCTACCCGGGCGAGAAGGCGACGCTCACCGGCGGCAGCACGCTGCCGCGCGACGATTTCGCCAAGGTCGCGGATGCCGCGGTGACGGACCGCATCGTCGAGGCGTCCGCCAGGGACAAGGTGCTCGAGATCGACCTGAAGGCGCACGGCCTCACCGACTTCGGAGAGCTCAGCCGGCACGGCTACTGGAAGGCCAACGACGTCAGCAAGACTCCGCCGATGGAGCTCTACATCGCGGGGCAGGGCATGACCCTCGCGCGCTGGCCCAACGCCGATGCGGCCACGCCGACCGTGCAGATGAGTGACATCGTCGATCCCGGCCCCACCCGCAAGGACGCCGACCTGCAGGACCGCGGCGGCACATTCGCCTACGGCTACGACCGCCCGAAGTTCTGGACGCAGGCGAAGGACGTCTGGCTCGACGGCATCTTCGGCTACAGCTGGGAGTGGTCGTACAACAAGATCGAGAAGATCGACACGGCGGCCAAGACCATCACGCTGCGCTACGGCGAGATGTCCGGGATCATGAAGAGCTGGTTCCCCGACTTCCACTTCGCGCAGAACCTGCTGGAGGAGCTCGACGCACCCGGCGAGTACTACATCGACCGGGATGCCGGGAAGCTGTACCTGATCCCGAACGCCGCATTCACCTCGGGCGAGGGCGACGTCACGGTCACCACGCTGGACGAGCCGATGCTGCGCACCGACGACACCTCGTACGTCACCTTCGACGACATCGTCATGGAGTATGGGCGCGCCACCGCCGCCGTCATCCTCGGCGGCTCGAACGTGAAGATCTCGCACTCCGACATCCGCAACTTCACCGACGGCGGTGTGCTGATCAACTCGCCCGGCCGCTACACCTACGACGGCATCCCGGTGAACCGCGGCGGCCGCGACCACGCGGTCACCGACTCGAAGATCACGCACGTCGGCGGCATCGGCGTGGTGCTGCAGGGCGGCGACAAGAAGTCCCTCGAACCGGGGCGCAACCGGGTCGAGAACTCCGAGATCGCCGACTTCGCGTACTACCACAAGGCCTACAACCCGGGCGTGATGTTCGACGGCGTCGGCAACGTCGCCAGGAACAACAAGATCCACGACGCCCCGCACCCGGGCATCATCGTCTACGGCAACGACCACCTGTTCGAGCGCAACGAGGTCTACGACGTCTGCAAGCAGTTCAACGACCTCGGCGCCATCTACATGAACTCCGGCAAGACGCCGCAGCAGCGCGGGCACGTGTTCCGCGAGAACTACTTCCACGACATCGGCGTGGGCATCGCCGGCGTCGAGGGCATCTACGCGGACAACTTCACGTGGGACCTCACGATCGAGAAGAACGTGTTCGTGAACATGGGCAACTCGGCGATCAAGAGCGGCTCGGCGGACTACATCACCGCCAGCAACAACGTCTTCGTCGACGCCTACGTGCCCTACGACAACTACGAGCAGTGGATGGGCGACCAGGAGGGCAACGTCGTCGACCGCGACTACATGCCGGCCTGGAAGCAGGTCTTCGCAGATAACAACGACTTCGTCGGCACGCCGTACCTCGAGAAATACCCGGAGCTGGCGCACTTCTTCGAGGACGACCACTACTTCCCGAACCACAGCACGTATGCGAAGAACGTGGTCTGGAACCCGAACCGCAAGCCGATCGCCGGCCTGAACGACCAGGGTGCGAAGGACGGCAAGAACCTGCTGAACTACGGCGCGAACATGGTCGCCGCTGCGGACCCCGGCTTCGTGGATGCCGCGAAGGGCGACTACACGCTGAAGGCCGACTCCGAGGTGTTCTCGAAGATCCCCGGGTTCGAGCCGATCGCGTTCGACCAGATCGGTGTGCAGGGGCACATCGGGCAGTCCCAGTCGCCCGAGAAGGTGGCGCTGAAAGGCATCGCGTTCGACAGCGAGCGACTGACCATCGACGCCGGCGACCAGGCCAGAGTGCGCGCCGTGCCCCTGCCGTGGAACGCCGCGGATGCCGCGGTCACCTACGCCTCCGCCGACGCCGCGGTCGCCACGGTCGACGCCAAGGGCGTCGTGCTCGGCATGGGTCCGGGCACCACCACCGTCACCGCGACGGCGAAGTCCGATCCGACCAAGAAGGCGACCATCGAGGTCCTCGTGGCCGAGGGCGATGGAGTGCTGCACTTCACGGACTTCGAGTCTGGTGCGAACGGCTGGCCGACCGATCCGAACCGCAGCATCCAGATCGATGCGACGGGCAACAAGGTCTACCGCATCGTGACCGGTGCGAACTCGCTGCTGCCGCGCGACTTCACCAAGTTCGTGCTGGACTTCGACGTCACGCCGCCGGCCGGTGACATCGCCACCTCCGGTCTGGTCATCTACAACCGCAACCAGAACGGCGGCGGGTACGTCCGCTATCGCAATGCCGCCGCCGGCCCGACCTGGGACATCTTCGACAGCAACTGGCAGGTCATCGCCGAGAAGGTGCTCCCGGCAGACCAGGCGCTGCCGAACGGCAAGACCTCTCACGTGCGGATCGCCGTGCAGGACGGCAAGGTCAGGATCGTCGTGAACGGCTCCGTGGCGCTGGAGGGCAAGGATCCGGCACCGGGCGCGGCCGGCAAGGTCGGTTTCTACGTCGAGGGCTACAAGTCGCTCGACCTCGACAACATCGGGTTCTCGCTCTCCGGAGTCCCGATGACCGGCATCAGCCTGGATGCCGAGAAGCTCGCGCTGAACGTGGGCGAGCGCCACAGCGCCAAGGTCACGGCAGCCCCGGAAGATGCCAGCGACACCCGCGTGAGCTGGGCGAGCGCCGACCCGAAGGTCGCGACGGTCGTCGACGGACGCATCGCGGCGGTCGGCGCCGGCAGCACGACGATCACCGCCACATCCGTCGCCGACCCGTCGCTCACCGACTCCGTGACCGTGACGGTGGCCGACGCCGAGTACCCCGCGCTGCGTCTGGACGCCCAGCTGAAGGATGCCGCGAACTGGAGCGTCGCCGACGGCATCGCCGTCGACAAGGACGGCGTGCGCCTGAACGCCCAGGGCGTCTACGGGTACAAGGCGGAGCGCTACGGTGACCGGCTGCTGCAGTTCGACGCGGACTTCGGGGCGTTCGACGGCGGCTGGTACGGCTTCCAGGTGCGTTCCGACCAGACCGGGCTGCCGGCGTGGCAGAACTCGAACACCGGCTACCTGGTCGTGGTGAAGGAGGACACCCTCGAGTTCCAGAGCTGGTCGCCCGGCCAGACGATGCTCGATGTCATCCCCAACACCGTCATCGACCCGAACAGCACGCACCGCATCGAGGTCGGCGCGATCGCTGAGAACGGCGGAACGCGCGTGGTGCTGCGGGTGGACGGCAAGACCGTGTGGAACGTGCTCGACGCGCGGCAGAACCTGCGCATCGGAGCGGACGGGTACCTGAACCTGTATCACTACGCGAAGGAGAACACCCTCACGGTGCGGCCCACTCCGCCGCCGGCGACCGTCACCGGCATCAGCTGGTCGGACGACGCGAAGCCGAAGACCGCGTACCTGGTCGGTGAAGAGCTCGACACCACCGGGATGCTGCTCGATGTGCAGTGGAGCGACGGCACCGTGACGCAGCGGCAGGCGACCGCCGACATGGTGACCGGCTTCGACAGCCGCAAGGTGCGTCCGAACCAGACCCTGACCGTCACACTGGACACGGCGACCGTCACGCTCAAGACATCCGTGCGCAACAAGCTGAAGAACTAGGAGAGAAGATGTCCGAACCCCGCAGGATCGTGTTCATCGGCGATTCGATCACCGACGCCGGTCGCGATCGCGACGACGCGACCTCGCTCGGCGACGGCTACGTGTCGCTGCTGGCCGACGAGCTGGTCGCCGGCGGTGCCACCGTGCGCAACCTCGGCATCGCCGGGAACCGGGTCGCAGACCTCGAGGCCCGCTGGGACGCCGAACTCATGCCGACTGCGCCCGAGCTGCTCACGGTCTACGTGGGTGTGAACGAGATGCTCCGCCGCCACGACAGCGACGACCCGACCGACACGGCGGACTACGAGGCGGCGTACCGCCGCATCCTCGACGCCGTGGTCGCGGCGCACGCGCCGCGCCTGATCCTCATGGAGCCGTTCTTCCTGCCGCTGGACGACGAGCAGCAGGGCTGGCTCGTCGACCTGGAGGAGAAGAGGCGGGTCGTGGGTCGCCTCGCGGGGGAGTACGGTGCCGCTCTCGTGCCGCTGACCACGCTGTTCGACGCGGCGGCGGAGGGGCGTGACGTCGCCGAACTCGCACCGGACGGCGTGCATCCGACCACTGAGGGATCCCGCCTGATCGCCCAGGCGTGGCGGGACGCCGCAGGCATTAGCGATAGTCGATAACGAAAGTAGACTGTGAACATGACGGATGCGCTCGGGGCGATGGGGCTGCAGCGGGGGCTGCTCTCCGATCAGATCTACTCGATGATCAAGGAGATGATCAAGGACTCGACCCTGGCACCCGGCGAGCAGCTCGTGGAGTCGCAGCTGGCCCGCCAGCTGCAGGTCAGCCAGGCGCCGGTGCGCGATGCGCTGAAGCTGCTGGCGCACGAAGGGCTCGTGTCGCACGTGCGGCACCAGGGCAACTTCGTCGCCAGCTACTCGCAGGAGGAGGCGAGCCAGGCCAAGGTCGCCCGCGTCGAGCTCGAGGGCCTGGCCGGGCGCCTCGCCTGCGGCACGCTCGACGACGAGCGCCGCGCCGCTCTCGTCGCACTCATCGACGAGATGCACCAGGCGGCGGATGCCGGCGATCTGGCGCGGTTCCGCGAGCTCGACTTCACCTTCCACCGTGCGGTGATCGAGGCGAGCGGCAACGTCTACCTGCCGAAGATGTGGGATCTGCTCGAGCCCAGCCTGCGCGTGATGCACGTGCTCGGCGACCCGAAGTTCACCGGTGACTGGCACGAGGTGGCCGACTGGCACCGCGGACTGCTCGACGTGCTCGACGCCGGCGACGCGGATGCTGCCGCCGACCTGTTCCGCAGCCACGCCGCCGGCACCCTCCTCGAGTAGGCCGACTCCGGCTCCTGAGCGAGCGAAGCGAGACGAAGGACGTCACGCCCCGGAGGTCAAACCTTTCAGGCGCCTGGGGCTCAACCTTCCCGGCTCCTGAGCGAGCGAAGCGAGACGAAGGACGTCACGCCCCGGTGGTCCAACCTTCCGGACGACTGGGGCTCAACCTTCCCGGCTCCTGAGCGAGCGAAGCGAGACGAAGGACGTCAGTCCCAGCTGAGAGGACGCCCTTCGTCTCGCTCGTTCCTCGCTCGCTCAGGGCCCGGGGCGTGCGGCAGTCTGATCCCCGGTTCCGGAGGTCCAACCCTCCGGGCTCCTGGGGTCCAACCTTCCCGGCTCCTGAGCGAGCGAAGCGAGACGAAGGACGTCAGTCACTCTCCGCGGTCCGCTTCGCCTCACGCTGCCTTCTGCTCCATCCGGGGAGCGCCTCGTACTTCCCGTCGATGAGGAGCTGCTTCTTGGCGCGCGACCAACCGTGGATTCGCGTTCCCATCCGTACGCCTCGTCGACGCGCGCGAATTCCGCGGACCACACGAGTTCGACCGGGCGACGTCGTCTCGTGTAGTCGCCGCCCTCACCGAACTCGTGCTGGGCGAGGCGGTGCTCGAGGTTCCAGGTGCTTCCGGTGTAGAGGCTGCCATCCGAGCACTTCAGGATGTAGACGTGAGGCATGCGGTGAAGCTACGCCGTTCCGGAGCCGGGTGTTCGGAGTTCTCCACAGGTACGCCCTTCGTCTCGCTTCGCTCGCTCAGGGTGCGGGTCGGGGGAGTGGGGTGCGCCCTTCGTCTCGCTTCGCTCGCTCAGGGTGCGGGTACGAGGGGATACAGGCGGGTCGCAGTGCCGGACCAGAAGGCCGGGGTGTCGGGCATCGCGCGGGAGACGGCGTCGACGACCTGGGCGTAGGAGTGCGTGCGGGCCGACATCGGCCAGTCGCTGCCGAACATCAGGCGGTCGGCGCCGAACAGGGTCGCAGCCGTGCGGGCGAGCGCCGCGAGTTCGGCATCCGTCCGGCTCGGCGAGAGCAGCCCGGAGAACTTCGCGTGCGCGTTGGGCCCGGCAGCGAACGCCGCCAGCCCCGACCGCCACGTCTCCGTGGCGGCGTCGTGGCCGAGCCCGAGGTGGCACAGCACGATCGACGTCGCCGGATGCCGGCGGGCGAGCGCCGCCGCGCCCTCCAGCTGCTCCGGGCGCACGAGCAGTTCCAGCACCCGCCCGGCCGCCCCCAGTGCGTCGGCCAGTTCATCCAGCCCCGGCACGTCCGAGAGGTCGGCAGCGAACTGCGGGATCGCCGCGCGGATGCCGCTGAACGCGGCGCCCTCGAAGGCCGTGGCCCCGAGCATCGCGCCCGGCGCGGGCTCGTACTGCAGCACGGCGCGGGAGAGCACTCCGTCGGACGCGGTCGTCGCCGTCAGCCAGCGCGCCTCCTCGACGGAGTTCGCGACCTGCACGGCGACGGCGGCCGAGACCCCGCGGGGCACGGCCGCGTCGCGAAAGGCGTCTGGAGCGGAGGCGCGGGGCAGACCGAGATCGTCGCGGAACCAGGGGATCGGGAACGCGTCGGCGTCCCAGACGTGCACGTGCGCGTCGACGATGCCCATCAGACGGTGGCCACCTCGTCGAGCGCGCCCCACAGCTCGTCGGGGATCGCGGCATCCCGTCCTCGCACGAACGCGAGAACCTCGTCCGGAGTGCGCGCGCCGACCACGACGCCGTCGGCGCCGTGCCGCAGCGGGAACCGCACGGCCGCGTCGGCCAGCGCGACGCCGTGCGCCGCGCACAGGTCCCGCATGCGCAGTGCGCGCTCGATGAGGGCGTCGTCCGCGCGGCGGTAGTCGAAGAACGGCGACCCCTCCGGGTCGACGAGGATCCCGGAGTTGAACACTCCGGCCGCGACGATCGACACGCCCCGCTCGGCCGCGAGCGGCATCAGCCGCTCCTGGGCGCCGCGGTCGATCAGCGTGAGCCGACCGGCCTCCATGAGCACGTCGACCGGCGCCTCCGCCGCGTAGCGCTCCAGCACGGGGAGCACGCCGTTGCCGACACCGATCGTGCGCACGACGCCCTGTTCCCGCAGTTCCGTCATCGCCGTCAGCGCACCGGCCATCGCGGCGTCCACGTCGAGCGGATCGTGCAGGTAGAGCACGTCCACGCGGTCGGTGCCCAGCAGCGCGAGGCTGCTCTCCAGGCTGCGCCAGACCGCGTCGCGGCTGAGGTCGGCGACCGAGCTGTCGCCGACCTGGCCCGGGGCGACGGGTGCCCCTGCGGCATCCACCAGCAGGCGTCCGACCTTCGTGCCGAGCGTGTAGGTGTCGCGCGGAACCCCTTGCAGGGCGAGGCCGAGGCGGCGCTCGCTCTCGCCGGAGCCGTACAGCGGCGCGGTGTCGAAGAACCGCACACCGGCATCCAGCGCAGCGTGCACGGTGGCGACGGCGTCGTCGTCCGCGACCGGAGTGAACAGGTTGCCGATCGGCGCACAGCCGAGGCCGAGGTCGTCGCGCAGCGACGGGTCGGATGTCAGCGGGCGGAAGGCTGCAGGGAGCGCCATGCCTCGTACTCCTCGCGGGTGTCGGGGGTGAGCGGGTAGTAGTCGCTCAGCCGGGCGCCCTCGTCGAGGCGGCTGCGGCTGAACACCTCCCATTCCTCGTGGTCGCGTGCGGACTCGACCACCTGCGGGGCCATCGCCTGCGGCACGATCACGGGTCCGTCGTCGTCGGCGATCACCAGGTCTCCTGGCATGCACAGCGCGCCGCCGACGGCCACGGGCACGTCGTACGCCCACGGCGCCAGCTCGGACTGCGAGGCGTAGTGCGGGGTCGTCCCCGTGCACCACACCGGGATGCCCATGGCGCGGATGCGGCCGGCGTCGCGGATGCGGCCGTCGACGACGATGCCGGCCCCGCCCTTGCGGATGAAGTAGCGCACCAGGATGTCGCCGAGGCATCCGGAGAACCTGCTGCCGTAGGCCTGCACCACCAGCACGTCGCCGGGCTGCACGGCCTCGAGCACGTGCCACAGGGCGGTGTGCCGCTCGGCGTACTCCTGCTCGACCCCGGCGGCTGCGTCCTGCGGCAGTGCCATGTCCTCGCGCTGCGGCATGAACTGCAGGGTGAGTGCCGAACCGACGACGCGGCTGCCGGTGGTCAGCGGCGTCGGGCCGTCGACGAAGGTGCGGCGGATGCCGAACTGGTGCAGCTTCGCGCAGGCCGTGGCCGACGACAGCGTCGAGAAGTCCTCGACGACGGCGGCGTCGGGGCGGGCGTACGCCGGACCCCGCACCGGGAGTGCGAAGTCGGGTCGGATCAGTTCGGCGGTCATGCGTGTCCTTCGGTGGTGAGATGCCGTGGCGAGCCGGTCGCCCTGGCGAGGGTGAGGTCGAGGTCGGCCCCGTGCGCGGGCGGGAGCGTGACGACGAGGTCGTCGTCACAGTCGGCCGTCCGCGTCACGAACGCGCCGACGGGGGATGCGTAGGAGCCGGATGCCCCGGGATATCCGCCCTGCTCCTCGACGTGCGCGGTGACGGCGACGATGCGGTCCAGCCCGAATCGGCCGCCGCGGATGCGGAGGGTGCGCGTGTGCACGACCGAGGTGTTCACCAGCCGCAGGCCGACGCCGTCCTCGTCGAGGCGGTGCACCAGCGCGGCGACGTCCTCCGGGAGGCCGGGTCGGCCGTGGTCGACGTCCTCGTAGCGCAGCGCCGTGAACCCGAGACCGCCGTTGTAGAGCACCTGGGGTGCGCCGCCGACGAGCTGGGTGAGCACCTCGGTCGCGACGGGGTTCACGCGCTGCCAGAAGTGCAGGTGCGCGGCATCCGGGTCGCTGCCGTCGGCGAGCATCATCGCGGTGCGCCGGGCGACCTGGCCGAGCGCCATCTCGAGCGCGCGCTCGGGGTAGTCCGGCAGGTCGCCGGACAGATAGGCGAACCAGCCGGCCTCGTGGCCGGCCTCCTCCTTGTCGCGGAACGGAGCGACGAGATCGACGGATGCCGGGATGCCGTCGGCGACGCGCTGCAGGCGCGCGCGGTCGGACTCGTCGCGGCTCCACCACCAGAGCCAGACCGGGAGGTCGAGCTGCAGCGGGCCGAAGTCGAACCAGCCGTCGATGCCGTGCCGGTAGGGAACCAGCATCCCCGGTTCGTGCGCGGCGGCGCCGTAGCGCGCCATCCATCCGCCGCGCAGGCTGTACGTGCTGTCCGCCACGACGCCGGTGCGTGCCTGATCGAGAATCGTGTCGAGCATGGTGCGCACGAGGTCGAGTGCGTCGTCGTCGCCGGTCATCAGGGCATGGTTGAGCGCGCCGATGAGGGCGCTCATGCCGACGGAGTGCACGCCGTGCGGCCAGGCCCAGCCGTAGTGCCCGCCCCACCAGCGTCCGTCCTGCAGCGAGCCGACCTCGCCGTCGGGGCCGACGTTGTCGGGCATCAGACCGCCGCCGGCCCGCTCCCGCCAGCCGTCGACGTAGCGGCGCACCCAGGCCGCCGCGCCCTCGTCGCCGTCGTAGAGCCAGAGGTTCGCAGCGAGCGAGGTCGCGGCGAGGTTCACGGCGACGTCGCCCGCGGCGCGACGCTGCATCTCGGCGGTCATCCTGGCGGCGTTGCGCGGATCGGCGAGATCCTCCCACTCGCGGATGCCGTCGAGCCCCTGCACGGGGAGCCCGTAGGGGCGCATCTCGGCGCGATCCGCCGAGTAGGGCGCCAGGCGGCCGTCCTCATCCGGGTCATCGAGGCCGACGCGTGCGCCGAGGGCGCCGTTGTGCGGGGCGCGGATGATGTTGCGCTCGGCGTCGTAGTTGCCGTGCGCGGGGTCGAGGAACAGCTCGGCGAAACGGCGGGCCCGCTCGGCGTAGGCGGGGTCGGACGGATCGGCCGCGCAGATGCCGGCGAAGAGCAGCAGCGACTCGCCCTGGTGGAACCAGTCGTAGCCGTTCTCGTACTCGTCGGTGAGCATGCCGGCCTCGGCGAGCTGGCGGGTCACGCCCTCCCAGTGCCGCTTGGCGTCGGCGAGCACCTCGTCCGGCCCGCCGAGCAGGTAGAACGCGGGCCAGTTGAAGAACGGCTCGTAGAGGTCGTCGACGCCGTCGCGGTCCTCGAACTCGGCGACGCCGCGCAGACGGCCGTCCGGCAGGGTGTACCGCTCGGAGAACACGCGCCGCGCGCTCTCGATCTCGTCGAACAGCCGGCGCTGCAGCACGGCCCACGCGGGGATCGTGCGCAGCGGGGAGGCGAACCGGTTGGTCACGTGCTCAGCCCTTCGTCGCGCCGGCGGCCAGGCCGCCGATGATGTGCCGCTGCATGATCACGAAGAACACCACGGCGGGCAGCACCGCCAGCAGCAGAGTCGGGAAGACCTGCGTGTAGTCCGTGGAGAACTGGCCGACCGCGGCGTACACGCCGGTGGTCACCGTGTAGATGCCGGAGCTCGGGCCCAGGATGATCTGCGGGCTGACGAAGTCGTTCCACACGCCGATCGAGTTCAGCACGACGATGGTCGCGACCACGGGCTTCATGATCGGGAAGATGCACGCCCAGAACGCCCGGATCTTCCCGGCACCGTCGAGCGACGCGGCCTCGTCGATCTCGCGGGGGACCGAGCGCAGGTAGGCGGTGAACAGGAAGATCGTCACCGGCAGCGTCGCGGCCGTCTCGAACAGGATGAACCCGGGGATCGTGTTGATCAGGCCGAGGATGCGCAGCACGAACACGACGGGGATCAGCGTGACCTGGCCCGGGATGAACAGACCGGAGACGAACAGCAGCAGCAGTCCGAGATGCCATTTCGACGCTCCGCGCGCGATCACGTAGGCCACTGGGGCGGACAGGATGATGCAGAAGATGTTCACCAGCACGACGAACAGCAGCGTCACGCCGTACGCGGCGATGACGTTGAACTTGCTGCTGGTGATCGCGGCCCAGAGGTACTCGAAGGTGAAGCTCTGCGGAGTGATCAGCAGCGGGTTCTCGATGATGTCGGCCTGCGGCTTGAACGCGTTGATCACCATCGTGTACATCGGGATCAGCATGCCGATCGCGATGATGCCGAGGACGAGCCAGCGGATGCCCGAGACGACGGCGGCCGGGCGGTTTCGTGTCTGCTTCATCAGTCGATGACCTTCTGCTCTGCGCGACGGCGCACCAGGGTGACGGCCAGGCCGATGACCGCGGTGACGATGAGGAGGACCATCGACTGCGCGGCGCCGAAGCCGAGCTCGGAGTTCGCGAAGGAGTTCTTCAGGATCTGGTAGACGATCGTCTGGGTCGAGCCGGCCGGCCCGCCGTCCGTGAGCGAGAGCACGACGTCGTAGACCTTGAGCAGCCCGACCAGGGTGAGCACGATGTTCACGGTGAACACCGGCGCGATCAGGGGCAGCGTGATCGAGCGGAACTGCTGCCAGCGCGAGGCCCCGTCGACGGTGGCCGCCTCGTAGTACTCGGAGGGCACCGACTTGATGCCCGCGAGGAACAGGATCATGTTGAACCCGAAGTGCGCCCACGCGATCGTGAAGATGACGCTGGCCTTGGCGAAGGTCGGGTCGGTGAGGAACGGCAGCGACGGCAGCCCGATCGTGTTCAGCACGCCGTTGACGGCACCCTGCGGCGAGAGCATGGCCGACCAGATGAAGCCGATGATCAGCGAGCTGATCACGTAGGGGTAGAAGAAGATCGTGCGCAGCAGCGTGTTCGACTCGCCGGGGCCCGAGATCAGTGCGGCGACGGCGAGGCCGATGCCGTTGCACAGCACGGTGCCGACGACAGCGACGATGCCGGTGAAGATCGCCGCATCGACCGAGCGCGGGTTGCGGAAGGCCTTGGCGTAGTTGTCCCAGCCGATGAAGTCGAAGTTCAGGCTGTAGCCGTTCCAGTTCGTGAAGCTCAGCACGGCGGCGAGGATCATCGGGATCACGAACATCGCGATGAAGACGGCCACGGCGGGCGCGGCCATGAGGAAGCCGGGCAGCCGCAGCTGCCAGGTCTGCAGCGCCGTGCGGCGCCGAGGGGTGAGGGTCGTGCTCATGGGGATGAGCTCCGATTCGGGTCGGGTGCGGAACATGTCGTCGCTGTTCTGAGCGGATGCTGCAGATGCTGTGGCCGGGGCGGAGGACCGCCCCGGCCACAGGTCATCAGCCGGCGTTCGCCGCGAACCAGTCGTCCATGGACTTCAGCACGTCGGCGGCCTTCGCGCCGCCGATCAGCGCCTGCGTCTGGGTGTTCAGCTCTTCGGAGTATCCGGTCGGCATGGTGCGCTCGCCATAGCCGCCGCCGGTGGGCGTGTACGCCTCCGCGGGGGTCTCGGCGCTGATCTTCTGCAGCTCCTCGCCGAGCGGGGTCATCTCGTACTCGTAGCCGTCGCGGAAGTTGCCGTCGACCGCGAGCTGCGCGGTGACCGCCTTCTTGTCGGTCACCAGGAACTCGATCAACTGCGCCGCGGCATCCTGGCTCTTCGTCGCCTTCAGGATCGAGTACGGGCTGGCGATGTTCGCGCCCATGGCGGGCTGGTCGACGCCGTCGAAGGCCGGGGCGCGGAAGACGCCGATGTCGGCGGAGTCGGCGGCCTTGGCCTGCGTGCCGGCGAACCAGCTGCCCATCGGGTAGACCGCGCTCTTGCCGGAGAGGAAGGCCTGCTCGGCGTCCGGGTACTTGATGCCGAGGGCGTCCTTGGGGATGTAGCCCTTCGCGACCCAGTCGGCGTATGTGTCCACGGCGTCGCCGTAGGTGTCGCCGAAGGTGACCTTGCCGGAGGAGACCTGCTGGAACCACTTCGGGTTCTCGGCGACGATCGTGGGCAGCCCGAGGGCCTGCAGGGCGTGGCTGGACATCCAGTCGCCACCGGTCTGCACGGGGACCTTCCAGCCGGCCTGCTGCAGCTTGCCGAGGTCTTCGGTGAGCTCGTCGACGGTGGTGGGCACCTCGGTGATGCCGGCCTGCTCGAACGCGGTCTTGTTGTAGAAGAACAGGCTCTGCAGCTGGTAGCCGATGCCTGCCATGTAGTTCTTGCCGTCGATCGAGTACTGCTCTGCCAGCGGGCCCTTCTTGGCCCACTCGTACTTCGACAGGTCGACCATCTCAGGGGCGAGCTTCGGGGTCGGCGCGATCGACTGCACGATGTCGGGCGCGTCGCCGGCGGCGAGCAGACGCGGGACCGCCGCCGCGACGCCTTCGGCGCCGGGGTTCTGGATGACGACGTCGATGTCCTTGTGCTCCTTCTCGAAGGGCGCGACCAGGTCGTTCCAGAACTCCTCGGTGAGGTTGGGGGTGACGTTCACGAGCACGCGCAGCGTGGTCTTGCCGTCGGCGGAGGCGGAGTCGCCGCCGTTCGAGCCACTGCAGCCGCCGAGGGCGAGTGCGGCGATGGCGGTGATGCCGACAAGGGGGAGAAGACGGCGCTTGATCATCATTGATCCTTTCCAGGTGGGTGGGACACTGGGGACATTACACTAATCGATAATCGTTTGTGAAGTGCTTTCCCTCGATCTGCCGGGGTTCCCTGAGCCGGTAGCGTCGAGCTGTGGCATCCGCTTCCTCCTCCGCCGGCGCCGGCCGGCACACGGCCCTCGGCCTGCTCATCGCCGTCGGCGCCGCGTTCTCGTTCGGCATGTCCGGCGCCTGGGCGCGCGGCCTCATCGACGCCGGCTGGACGCCGGGCGCCGCGGTGACCGTGCGCGTGTGGGTCGGCGCGCTCGCGCTGCTGATCCCCACGCTGCTCGCGCTGCGCGGACGCTGGGGAGCAGTGCGCCGCAACATCGGCATGATCCTCGCCTACGGCCTGCTCGCCGTCACGGCCACGCAGCTGTTCTACTTCCAGGCGGTGGCGGTGATGGATGTCGGGATCGCTCTGCTGATCGAGTACACGGCGCCCGTCGCCGTCGTGCTCTGGCTGTGGATGCGGCGCGGCGAGCGGCCATCCGCGCGCAGCATCGTCGGTGCGGTGGTCGCGTTCGTCGGGCTGGTGCTCATGCTGGACATCGTCACCGGCGCGCGGCTCGACGTCGGCGGCATCCTCTGGGCGCTCGGCGCGATGGTGGGCGCTGCTGTGTACTTCCTGCTCTCGGCGCGCAGCGACACGGGCGTGCCGCCGATCGCGCTGGCCGGGCTCGGCCTGCTGATCGGCGCCGTCGGGCTCACGCTCGCAGGGCTGGTCGGCGTACTGCCGATGGCCTGGACCACCGGCGACATCGCCTACCGGTTCGGCACGGTTCCCTGGTTCGTCCCGGTGCTCGCGATCGGTCTCGTCGCCGCAGCCCTCGCGTACGTGCTCGGCATCGTCTCGACCCGGATGCTGGGCTCACGACTGGCCTCGTTCGTCGCGCTCGCCGAGGTGGTGGCGGCGATGCTGTTCGGCTGGCTGCTGCTGGGCCAGCTGCCCGACCTGCTGCAGGCGATCGGCGCCGCGCTGGTGCTCGGCGGCGTCGTCCTGGTCAAGCTCGGGGAGCCTCAGGCGCCGGAGTTCGTGGAGCCGCTGCCGGAACAGGCGGACTGACCCTCAGTCGCGCAGCGGTCCGAAGAACGCGCGCATGTCGTCGAGCAGCGTCTCGGGCTCCTCGAGCGCGGCGAAGTGGCCCCCGCGGTCCTCGACGTCGGTCCACCGCACGATGCGGTGATGCGGTTCCTCGGCGAAACGCAGGCCCACGTCGTGCGCGAACACGATCACGGCCGTCGGCACCCCTGAGCTGGGCTTCGGGGCATCCCATGCCGTCGTGAGCCCGTAGGTGACCAGCGCGGCTGATCCGGCGCTCGCCGTGAACCAGTACAGCGAGGCGTTGTCGAACACGAAGCGCTCGCCGAGCACGTCGACCGCGTCCGCCTCGGCCGGGTGCGTCCAGGCCTGCAGCTTGTCGTGGATCCAGGCGAACTGGGCCACAGGGCTGTCCGCAGCCATGGCCCCGATCAGGCCGGGGCGCGTGGACTGGATGGAGATGTAGCCGAACTCGCGCTGCATGAACTCGCCGACCCGGCGCAGCCGGTCGCGCTCCACAGGCGTGAGTGCGGCGGCCGCCACTTCGTCGAGGTCGCCGACGAAGCTGCCCAGGGAGCCGTTCACGTGCACGCCGATCACCCGCTCGGGGGCCAGCCGGCCGAGCTCGGGGGCGACCGCTGCGCCGTGGTCGCCGCCCTGGACGGCGAAGCGGTCGTATCCGAGGCGCGTCATGAGTTCGAGATAGGCGGCGGCGGTGCGCTCCGCTGTCCAGCTGTCATCTGCGAGCGGGGTCGAGAATCCGAATCCCGGATGCGAGGGGATGATCACGTCGAAGGGCATCTCGGCGTCCTCGGTGAGCGGTCCGATGAGGCCCTCGAACTCGAGGAACGAGCCGGGCCAGCCGTGCAGCAGCAGGACCGGCACGGCGCCCGGGTGCGGCGACCGCACGTGCACGGCATGGATGGCCTGGCCGTCGACGCTCGTCACGATCTGGGGCAGTGCGGCGAGGCGACGCTCGGTGGCCCGCCAGTCGTGCTCCGCCCAGCGGGCCACGAGCTCGGCGAGCACCGCCACCGGCACGCCGCGGTCCCAGCCGTCACCGGGCAGAGGCTGGGGGAGGCGTGCCGCGCGCAGCCGCGCGCGCAGATCGTCGAGCGCCTCGTCGGAGACCTCGATGCGGAAGGGGAGGACGGCGTCCGTCTGCTGTGCGTTCATGTCTCCATGCTCCGGCGCTATCCGGTCGCAATATGACCGGAGAAGCGAGAATCATGGAGTCATGACGCGCACGACCGGCCGCACTCTCGCCCTCCTCTCCCTGTTGCAGGTCCGCCGCGACTGGACCGGCGCCGAGCTCCGCGAGCGACTGGAGGTGAGCGACCGGACCCTGCGCCGCGACATCGATGACCTGCGCGAGCTCGGCTACGGGATCGAGGCCACCCGCGGTCGTCACGGCGGCTACCGGCTGGGCCCCGGCGCGAGCGTTCCGCCGCTGACCCTGCTCGACGACGAGTCCGTCGCCATCGCGGTCGGGCTCCGCGCCGCGGCGGCGAGTGTGGTGACGGGGATGGAGGAGGCCGCCGGACGCGCCCTCGCCAAGCTCGAGCAGTCGCTCTCGGCCGCGGCGCGCGCCCGGATCATCGAGGTGGAGCGGGCGATGGTGCGTCTCGATCCGGCCGAGGGCGGCGGCGTCGACCTCGACGTGGTCACCGCGCTCGCCGCGGCGATCTCCGCCCGCCGCAGGCTGCGCATCGACTACACCCGGCACGACGGCGCCGAGGTGCGCCGCATCGTCGAGCCGCACCGGATCGTGCACACGGACGAGCGCTGGTATCTCGTCGCGCGCGACGTGGAGCGCGAGGAGTGGCGCACGCTTCGCGTCGATCGCATCCGCCGTCCGTTCACCCTGCCGGAGGAGTTCGCCGAGCGGGCGGTCCCCGATGACGCCGTGCGTCAGTTCACCGCGCGCAGCATCACGACCGCGCCCTATCCGTTCCGTGCGCGGGTGCGGATGCAGGCGCCGGCGGCGGAGGTGCGGCGGCGGTTCGACGCGACGATCGCGACGGTGACCGCGGAGGGCGATGAGAGCTGCATCCTCGAGGCGGGGTCACGCGATCCGCAGGAGTTCGCGCTCTATCTCGGGATGTCGCGGTTCCGGTTCGAGGTCCTGGAGGGTGCCGAGGTGCGGCAGGCGGTCGCAGCGATGGGGGAGCGGCTGCGGAACGCGGCTTCCTGAACTGTATACGCTGAATGTGCGTATCGGCCCTGATCGCCCGCTGGATGACCTTTATGTATACACTGAGGTCATGCGTGCAAGCGACCGGGCCTACGCCGAGCTGCTGGAGGACATCCAGTCCGGCACGCTGCCGTCCGGCACCGTCCTCGGTGAGGTCGAGCAGGCCGAGCGCCTCGGTGTGAGTCGCACCCCGCTGCGCGAGGCGCTGCGCCGACTCGTCGCCGACGGCCTCGTCGTGCAGCAGTCCCCGCGGGTCACCGTGGTGGCCGACCTCGACGCCGACGACATCAGGGCGCTGTTCGAGATGCGCCGTGCGCTCGAGGAGACCACCGCCCGTCTCGCCGCGGAGCGCGGCGACGCCGAGGCCTTCGGCCTGCTGGCATCCGAGTTCGCCGACGTCGACCTCTCCCGAGCGGCCGGCCGCGACGCGTACTACGCGTTGATCGCCCGGCTCGACGCCGCGCTCGACGCGGCCGTCGCGAACGACTACCTCAGCTCCGCGCTGCGCACGGTGCGCACCCATCTCGTCCGCGTCCGCCGGATGGCACGCGACAAGCCGGAGCGGCTCGCGGCATCCGCTGCCGAGCACCTCACGATCGCCCGCGCGCTGGCCGCGCGCGACGGCGATCTCGCCGCCCACGCCACGCACGTGCACCTGCACAACGCGCTCACCAGCATCCTCGAGTCACTGTCGGAAGGAACCCCATGACCGTCACCCACCACGTCCGCGTGTACCGCTCCGAGGAGGAGCTGCCCCGCGAAGAGCAGCTGGCCTGGAAGATCGCCCAGGTCGCCACCGACCCCGTCGAGGTCGACGCCGACGTCGTCGACATGATCATCAACCGCATCATCGACAACGCGTCGGTGGCGGCGGCATCCCTCACCCGCGGGCCGATCAACGCCGCCCGCGCGCAGGCGTTCAGTCACCCGGTGTCCACCGGTGGCGCCGGCTCGACCGTCTTCGGCGCCGCGCTCGACCACCGCACCAGCCCGGAGTGGGCCGCCTGGGCGAACGGTGTCGCCGTGCGCGAGCTCGACTACCACGACACCTTCCTCGCCGCCGAGTACTCTCACCCCGGCGACAACATCCCGCCGATCCTCGCCGTCGCCCAGCACTGCGGCAAGGACGGCCGCGCACTGGTGCGCGGCATCGCCACCGGCTACGAGATCCAGGTCGACCTGGTGAAGGCTATCTCGCTGCACGCGCACAAGATCGACCACGTCGCGCACCTCGGCCCGTCGGCCGCGGCCGGCATCGGCACCCTGCTCGGCCTCGACGCCGAGACCATCTACCAGGCCGTCGGGCAGGCACTGCACACCACCACCGCCACCCGGCAGAGCCGCAAGGGCGAGATCTCCACCTGGAAGGCGCACGCCCCGGCGTTCGCCGGAAAGATGGCCGTTGAGGCCGTCGACCGCGCCATGCGCGGGCAGACCTCGCCGTCGCCGATCTACGAGGGCGAGGACGGCGTGATCGCCTGGATGCTGGACGGCAAGGACGCCGCCTACGACGTTCCGCTCCCGGCACCCGGCGAGGCGAAGCGCGCGATCCTCGACACCTACACGAAGGAGCACTCCGCCGAATACCAGGCGCAGGCGCTCATCGACCTGGCCCGCAAGCTGCACGGCGAGCACCCCGAGCTGACCGACCCCGCGAACGTCGCGTCGATCGTGATCCACACCAGTCACCACACGCACAACGTGATCGGCTCCGGCGCGAACGACCCGCAGAAGTACGATCCGACGGCGTCGCGCGAGACGCTCGACCACTCCGTGCCGTACATCTTCACCGTGGCGCTGCAGGACGGCGCCTGGCACCACGTCGACTCGTACACCCCGGAGCGCGCCGGCCGTGCCGACACGGTCGCCCTGTGGCACAAGATCACCACCGCGGAGGACGCCGAGTGGACGCGCCGCTACCACTCGATCGACCCGGCCGAGAAGGCGTTCGGCGGCCGCGTGGAGATCACGCTGGCCGACGGCACCACGCTGACCGACGAGATCGCGGTCGCCGACGCGCACCCGTTGGGCGCACGCCCGTTCGCCCGCGCGAACTACATCGCCAAGTTCCGGATGCTGGCGGAGCCGGTGCTCGAGGCATCCGAGATCGAGCGGTTCCTGGAGCTCGTCCAGCGCCTGCCCGAGCTCACCGCGGCGGAGGTCGCCGAGCTGAGCATCATCGCGAAGCCCGGCCTGCTCGAGGCCGCCCCGGCTCCGGCCGGACTGTTCTGATTCACATCGGTCGTTGAGCGAGCGGAGCGAGCGCCGTACTGAGCGAGCGGAGCGAGACGAAGTGACGAAACGTCTCAGGTTCGCGTGTCGCGTTTCGTCTCGCTCCTTCGTCGCTCGCACAACAACCGGGACCTGACCCAAGGAGGATCTCATGCTGTACTCCACCACCACTCCCGCTGAGAAGCGCCGGCTGTTCCGGGAGCGGCTCGCGTCGGGCGAGCTGCTGCGCTTCCCCGGTGCCTTCAACCCGCTGTCGGCCCGGCTCATCGAGCGCAAGGGCTTCGAGGGCGTCTACATCTCGGGCGCCGTGCTGTCGGCCGACCTCGGCCTGCCCGACATCGGCCTGACCACGCTCACCGAGGTCGCCGGCCGTGCGAAGCAGATCGCCCGGATGACGGACCTCCCCGCCATCGTCGACGCCGACACCGGCTTCGGTGAGCCGATGAACGTGGCCCGCACGATCCAGGAGCTCGAGGACGCGGGCCTGGCCGGCACGCACATCGAGGACCAGGTCAACCCGAAGCGCTGCGGTCACCTCGACGGCAAGGCCGTGGTCGACCAGGACACCGCGATCAAGCGCATCCGCGCGGCGGCCGACGCCCGGCGCGACCCGAACTTCCTGATCATGGCGCGCACCGACATCCGTGCCGTTGAGGGGGTGGACGCCGCGATCGATCGCGCGAAGGCGCTGGTGGATGCCGGTGCCGACGCGATCTTCCCGGAGGCGATGCGCGACCTGAGCGAGTTCGAGGCGATGGCGAGGGCCCTGGATGTGCCGATCCTCGCGAACATGACCGAGTTCGGGAAGAGCGACCTGTTCTCGGTCGACCAGCTCCGCGATGCGGGCGTCAACCTGGTGATCTGGCCGGTGTCGCTGCTGCGCATCGCGATGGGGGCGGCCGACCGTGCGCTGGACACACTGCTCGACGAGGGGCACCTCACGTCGAAGCTCGGCGAGATGCAGCACCGCGCCGACCTGTACGACCTGATCGACTACGAGCAGTACAACCACTTCGACCAGGGCGTGTTCAACTTCCAGATCGAGCGCTGAAGGCCCGGCTAGGGCAGGCGGGCGGCGTACTGGGACCGGATGCCGGGGACGGGGCTGCCCGCCGCGGCATCCGAGCCGTCCCCGTCCCAGGCGGGACGGGAGCCGGTGAGCGCCCAGGCCGCCTGCGCGGACGCGCCGAGCGCGACGTACTCCGCTGGCGCCGGCACGACGACGGGCAGGTCGAAGACCTGCGCGGCGATCGTCCGCACCGCGGGGCTCTGGGCCGCGCCGCCGACGAGCAGGATGCGGGTGGGCGAGACACCGTGCGCGCGGATCGCGTCGAGCCCCTCAGCCAGACCGCACAGCACGCCCTCGATCGCCGCGCGGGCGAGGTTCTCGCGCGTGGTGCTCGCCAGAGTCATGCCGAAGAGGGTCGCCGTGGCATCGGGCAGATTCGGGGTGCGCTCGCCCTCGAACCAGGGCTGCAGCACCAGTCCGGCTGAGCCGGGCTCGGCGCCCAGCGCCAGTTCGCTCAGGCCGTCGTGGGCGACGCCGAGCAGTGTGGACGTGGCGTCGAGCACCCGTGCGGCGTTGAGCGTCGCGATCAGCGGGAGCCAGCCGCCCGCGGCATCCGCGAACCCGGCGACCGTGCCGCTGACGTCGTGCACCGGGGCATCCGTGACGGCGAACACCGTGCCCGAGGTGCCGATCGACACCACCGCGTCGCCGCTGCGCGCGCCCAGGCCGAGCGCCGCGCCGGCGTTGTCGCCGGCGCCGGGGGCGAAGCGGATGCCGGCCGCCGAGCCGACGTGTTCCGCGGGGCCGAGTACGCGCGGCAGCACGATGTCGGTCGCGTCCCTGCGCAGCGCCAGCGAGAGGATGCTGCGGTCGTACCCGTCCGCTCCCCAGTAGCCGGTGCCGCTGGCATCCGAGCGATCGGTGACCAGTTCATCGAGCTGCGGGTCCTGCGGCCCGAAGCCGCGCAGCCGCCAGGTGAGCCAGTCGTGCGGCAGAGCGACGGCGGCGATGCGCGCCGCGTTCTCGGGCTCACTGTCGGCCAGCCAGCGCAGCTTCGTCACGGTGAACGACGCCACCGGCACGACACCGGTTCGCCCGCTGAACTCCTCGGCGCCGAGCTCGGCGATCAGGTCGGCGGCGGCGGCGGCCGAACGGGTGTCGTTCCAGAGCAGGGCGGGGCGGATCACCCGGCCTTCGGCATCGAGGGCGACCATTCCGTGCTGCTGGCCGGCGATCGAGACGGCGACGACGTCATCGAGCCCGCCGGCCTGCGCGAGCGCCTCCTGAAGCGCGTCCCACCAAGCCCCGGGATCGACCTCGGTGCCGTCGGGGTGGGGCGCCCGTCCCGAGCGCACGACCGTACCCGTCGCGGCGTCCCGCACGACGACCTTGCACGACTGCGTCGACGAGTCGACTCCGATCACCAGTGCCATGCGCGGCATCCTCTCATCTGTGTCATCCGATGGCGGCCCGTCGCCGAGACCCCGTCGTGCCGAGGTCCGCAGGACGGGGTCTCGATGCGAATGCGGGCTCTCGGCGAACGGATGCCGGGTCAGCGGGCGCCGAGCAGGTGCTCGGTGGCGAGCTGTTGCAGGCGCACGAAGCCGAAGCCCTTGCCGCCCAGGTAGGCGTCGGCGTCGAAGTCCTCGTAGGCGCTGCGGTCGGCGAGGAAGTCCTCGTAGGACTCGCCGGGATTCAGGGTGGGCTGCGACAGCTCGGCGACCTTCGCCGCCTGGAGCGCCTCCTGCACCTCCGGGTCGGCGCGGAACGCCGCGGCGCGCTCCTTCAGCAGCAGGTAGGTGCGCATGTTCGCCGCGGCGGAGTCCCACACGCCGTTCTCGTCCTCGGTGCGGCTGGGCTTGTAGTCGAAGTGCCGCGGGCCGTCGTAAGCGGGGACGCCGCCGGGGCCGCCGTTCTCGAGAAGATCGACCAGCGCGAACGCGTTGTGCAGGTCGCCGTGGCCGAACACCAGGTCCTGGTCGTACTTGATGCCGCGCTGGCCGTTCAGATCGATGTGGAACAGCTTGCCGTGGTACAGCGCCTGGGCGATGCCGGCGGCGAAGTTCAGGCCGGCCATCTGCTCGTGCCCGACCTCCGGGTTCAGGCCCACGAGCTCGGGTCGCTCCAGCGAGTCGATGAAGGCGATCGCGTGGCCCAGCGTGGGCAGCAGGATGTCGCCGCGCGGCTCGTTCGGCTTCGGCTCGATGGCGAAGCGGATGTCGTAGCCCTTGTCGGTGATGTAGTCGCCGAGCAGGTTCACGGCCTCGCGGTAGCGCTCCAGCGCCGCGCGGATGTCCTTGGCGGAGTCGTACTCGGCGCCCTCGCGGCCGCCCCACATCACGAAGGTCTTCGCACCCAGCTCGGCGCCGAGGTCGAGCTGGCGGAAAACCTTGCGCAGCGCGAAGCGGCGCACCTGGCGGTCGTTGGACGTGAAGCCGCCGTCCTTGAAGACCGGGGCGCTGAACAGGTTGGTGGTCACCATCGGCACGATCAGGCCGGTGTCGGCCAGGGCGCCCTTCAGCCGGTCGATCTGGGTCTGCCGCTCGGCATCCGTCGAGCCGAACGCGAACAGATCGTCGTCGTGGAAGGTCAGGCCGTAGGCGCCGAGCTCGGCCAGCTTCTCGACGGCGTGCACGACGTCGAGTGCGGGGCGGGTCGGGCCGCCGAAGGGGTCGGTGCCGTTGTAGCCGATGGTCCAGAGGCCGAACGAGAACCTGTCCGCCTTGGTGGGGGTGAGTGCCATGATGATCCGCCTGAAGCTCGTCGTTGAAATGTTGTAGGGCAGAACATATCAGGGTGATCGAACGGATGCAACGCCTCAGTCGCGTGGGGGAGCGGTCGACTCGCGGGGCACCAGCACCGCCGGCATGCGGATGTGCTCGCGCTCGCCGCCGTCCAGCAGGCGCAGCAGCAGCTGCACGGCGGCAGCGCCCATCTCGGAGAGGGGTTGGCGCACCGTCGTCAGCTGCGGCACGTGCGCCGCAGCCTCGGGGATGTCGTCGAAGCCGATCACCGAGAGGTCGTCGGGCACCCGCAGCCCGCGCTCGCGCGCCACGCGGATCAGTTCGATCGCGGAGAGGTCGTTGGCTGCGAACACCGCCGTCGGGCGGCTCTCGCCATCGAGCAGCTGATGCGCGCCGTCGGTCGAGTCCGCCGCGCGGTACCCGCCGTCGGCGACGAGCGCGGGATCGTACGGGATGCCGGCGGCCTCGAGGGCCTCGCGATAGCCCTGCTCGCGCTGCTGGGCCGAGACGAGGTCGGTGCGGCCGCGCAGGTGGCCGATGCGGCGATGCCCGAGTGAGATCAGGTGCTCGGTCGCGGCGCGCGCCCCGTCTACGTTGATCACGCTCACGGTCGCCGGGCCGTCGTCGCCGGCGTGCGGGTCGATCGCGACGATCGGCACGGGGCCGTCGGTGGGGGTGGTGGTCGGCGTCACGATGATGGCGCCGTCGATGAGAGTGCCGCCCAGGCGCGACAGCGATCGGCGCTCCCATCCCTGGTGCTCGCCCGCCGAGACGCTTCCGGCGTAGGCGAGCACGTCGAACCGGGTGTCCTGCAGTGCGGACGAGACGCCGCGCAGCAGCTGCAGGGCGAAGGGTTCGAACTCGGCGACGAGCACGCCGATGACGTTGGTCTGCCGTCGGCGCATCGAGGTGGCCACCAGGGAGCTCTCGTAGCCGAGGTCGTCGACCACGCTCAGCACGTGACTGAGCGTCGCGGCGGCGACGCCGTCGCGGCCGTTGATGGCCTTCGAGACCGTGGCGACTGAGACGCCGGCTGCCTCTGCCACGTCGGTGATGGTGATCCGCGCGTTCATGACGCCCATCCTAGGTTTCGAAAACGTTATCGATAACGATTGACATGCCCGCGTCGAGATGGCAGAGTTGCCGTCGTTGCCATTCGGTGCAGTCGACAACAAATAGATACCCTCTGCTGCACTGCACCACTCGATGATGAGGAGAGACACAGCATGAAGGTACGCAAGGCCTGGGCTGCCGCCGCAGCCGTCGCCGCGCTCGGAACACTCGGCCTGACCGCCTGCTCCGGCGGTTCCGGCGATGCGGATGCCGGGGGCAAGGTCACGATGACGATGTGGCACAACTCCACGACCGGCGACGGCAAGCAGTACTGGGACGACGCCGCAGCGGCATTCCACAAGGAGAACCCGGACGTCACGATCAAGGTCACGTCCATCCAGAACGAGGACATGGACGGCAAGCTGCAGACCGCCGTCAACTCCGGTGACATGCCCGACATCTTCATGGCGCGCGGCGGGGCCAAGCTCGCCGACATCGTCAGCGCCGACAAGGTGAAGGACCTGACGGAGCTCATCGACCCCGACGTCAAGAAGTCGTTCGGCGATGCGCCGTTCAGCGCGTTCAGCGTCGACGGCAAGGTGTACGGAATGCCCAGCGCCGTGCTGCCTGGTGGCATGTTCTACAGCCAGGACCTCTTCGAGAAGGCCGGGATCACCTCCGAGCCCACCACGATCGACGCGTTGGGTGAAGCCGTCGCGAAGCTCAAGGCCGAGGGGATCTCCCCGATCGCGCTCGGCGCGAAGGACGCCTGGCCCGCCGCGCACTGGTACTACTTCTTCGCGGTGCGCTCCTGCGGGCAGGACGTGATCGAGAACCTCGCCACCAAGGCCGACTTCAGTGACAAGTGCTGGCTCACCGCCGCGGAGAACCTCCAGGACTTCGCCGAGATCGAGCCGTTCAACAAGGGCTTCCTGACCACCTCGGCGCAGCAGGGAGCGAACTCGTCCGCCGGCCTCGTCGCCAACCACAAGGCCGCCATGGAGCTGATGGGCGCCTGGGACGTGGGCGTGATCGCGAGCCTGACGCCCGACAAGAAGCCGCTGCCCGACCTGGGCTGGTTCCCCTTCCCCGAGGTCGCCGGTGGTGACGGCGAAGCCGGCGCGATGATGGGCGGCGTCGACGGGTACTCCTGCTCGAAGGACTCGCCGAAGGCATGCGAGGAGTTCCTGAACTTCGTCTCGTCGAAGGAGTGGCAGGAGAAGTACGCGGTCGCGTTCCAGACCATCCCGGCCAACCAGGACGCGATCGGCGCCGTGACCGACCCGTCGCTGAAGCCGCTGATGGCGGCCTACCAGAAGGCTCCGTACGTGTCGCTGTGGCTCGACACCGCGCTCGGTCAGAACGTCGGCAACGCGCTGAACACCAGCGTCGTCGAGATGCTCGCCGGCCAGGGCTCGCCGAAGAAGCTGATCGAGACGGTCAGCGCCGCCGCAGCGAGGGGCTGACCCGCAGCATGTCGCACGCACAGTCCCTCGCGGCGCCCACCGTGCCCGAGGGGAACGACCGCACCGGAGCCGGCAGCGCGCCGGCCCCGGTGCGCCGGGCGCCGCGGGCGGACTGGCGCAAACGCGGCGAGATCGCCCTGCTGTCAGGTCCCGCCCTGCTGCTGTTCGTCGGTTTCGTCATCTTCCCCGTGCTCATGGCCGGGTTCTACGGATTCTTCAAGTGGAACGGCTACGGCTGGCCGACCGAGTTCGTCGGCCTGGACAACTACGTGCTGATGTGGCAGGACGAGACGTTCCGCGCCGCCGTGTCGCACAACTTCATCATCGTCGTGCTGTCGCTGGTGATGCAGGGGCCGATCGCGATCCTGTTCGCCCTGCTGCTGAACCAGAAGATCCGCGGCCAGTCGCTGATCCGCGTGCTGATCTTCACCCCGTACGTCATCGCCGAGGTCGTCGTCGGCATCGGCTGGAGCCTGATGCTGCAGGATGCCGGGGCGCTGAACTCCCTGCTCGAGAAGATGGGCCTCGGGGCCTGGCAGCAGTCCTGGATCGCGGACCCCAAGATCGCGATCTGGTCGCTGATGATCATCCTCACCTGGAAGTACCTCGGGTTCGCGGTGATCCTCATGCTCGCGGGCATGCAGTCCATTCCGGAGGAGCTCTACGAGGCCGCCGCGATCGACGGTGCAGGGTTCTGGAAGATGCAGTGGAGCATCACGCTGCCGCTGCTCGGCCCGACCATCCGGATCTGGGCGTTCCTGTCGATCATCGGGGCGCTGCAGCTGTTCGACCTGGTCAACATCATCTGGGGCCAGTACATCGCGGCGACCGCCGGCACCTCGACCATGGCCACCTACATGTACCAGAACGGCCATCTGGCCGGGAACTACGGCTTCGGCAACGCCGTCGCGGTGATGCTGTTCCTCATCTCGCTCGTCGTCGCCCTGGTCTACCAGCGGTTCGTGCTGCGTCGTGACACCGAGGGCGCGCTGACCGGACCCGCACGCGGGAAGCGCAGGAAGGGCCGCAAATGAGCACCGACACCATGAAGACGTCCGTCGCGATCCGCGCCGTGAGCGGCCGCGGCCGCCGCGAGAGGCCGCGTCTGCGCTGGGGCAGCCCCGGCGTCTACCTGCTCGCGGTCGTGCTGATCGCCATCTGCATCACTCCGGTGCTCTACGTGATCATCGGCGGCTTCCGCAGCAACTCGCAGATCACGATCGACCCGTCCGGATGGCCGGCTCCCTGGGAGCTGGCGAACTACGGCACCGTGCTCTCCAGCAGCGAGTTCTGGACGGCGATGGTGAACTCCACCATCTCGGCGGTCGGCACCACTCTCGGCGCGGTGATCCTCGGCGTGATGGCGAGCTACGTCATCGCCCGCTACGACTTCGGCGGCAAGGGGCTGATGTACTCGCTGTTCGCGGCGGGCCTGATGTTCCCGATCACCGTGGCGATCACCCCGCTGTACCTGCTGATCCGCAACCTCGGACTGGTGAACAGCCTGGCCGGCATCATCCTGCCGCAGATCGCGTTCGCGCTGCCGACGACCATCATCATCCTGGTGCCGTTCCTGAAGGCGATCCCCGACGAGCTCGAGGAGGCGGCATCGATCGACGGCGCCTCGCGGCTGGGATTCTTCTGGCGCATGGTCATCCCGCTCAGCCTGCCCGGCGTGATCACGGTCGGCATCCTCGCGTTCATCGGTGCGTGGAACGGATACATGCTGCCGCTGTTCATCCTCAGCGATCAGAACCTGTTCACCCTGCCGCTGGGCGTGCAGAACTTCGCCTCGCAGTACTCCGTCGACACCGCGAAGGTGCTCGCCTACACCTCGCTCTCGATGCTTCCCGCCCTGGTGTTCTTCAGCCTGTTCGAGCGCCGCATCGTCGGCGGCCTCACCGGCGCGGTGAAGGGATGACGATCTTGCCGGACACGACCACGGAGACCTCTTCCATGACTTCCCCGCTCCCCGCCCTCCCGGTGGCGACGCCGCGCGTGAGCGCGCTGCTCGCCGAGATGACGCTGGAGGAGAAGGCCGCTCAGCTGGTCGGCTACTGGCTCGACCAGGGCGGCGAGGTCGTCGCCCCGATGCAGAACGAGATGGCGCGCTCCGACGGGGCGCTCGCCGAGATCACCCGGCACGGCATCGGCCACTACACCCGGGTGTACGGCACCCGGCCGGTCGATCCCGCCGAGCGTGCGGCATGGCTGTGGCAGGAGCAGCGCCGGCTGCGCACCGAGACCCGCCTGGGCATTCCCGCTCTCGTGCACGAGGAGTGCCTGACCGGACTCGCGGCGTGGAAGGCGGCGACGTTCCCGACGCCGCTGGCATGGGGCGCGTCCTTCGACCCCGAACTGGTGGCCGAGATGGGCGCCCTGATCGGCGAGTCGATGTGCGTCCTCGGCATCCATCAGGGGCTGGCGCCCGTGCTCGACGTCGTGCGCGACCCGCGCTGGGGTCGCGTCGACGAGTGCATCGGCGAAGATCCGTACCTCGTCGGCACCGTGGGCACCGCCTACGTGCGCGGTCTGCAGTCCGAGGGCGTGCACGCCACGCTGAAGCACTTCCTCGGCTACTCGGGATCGCGCGCCGGCCGCAACCATGCGCCGGTCTCGGCCGGTCCTCGTGAGGTCGCGGACGTCTTCCTGCCCCCGTTCGAGATGGCGATCCGCGACGGCGGAGTGCGCAGCGTGATGAACAGCTACGCCGAGATCGACGGCGTGCCCGTGGCATCGGACCCGGCACTGCTGACCGGCCTGCTGCGCGAGAGGCTCGGCTTCGACGGCGTCGTGGTGGCCGACTACTTCGCGGTCGCGTTCCTCGAGGTGATGCATGCCGTGGCCGCCGACCGCGGCGAGGCCGCGGCGCTGGCGCTGACCGCGGGAATCGACGTGGAGCTGCCCTCCGGCGACGCCTACCTCGCGCCTCTGGTCGAGCGCGTGCGCGCCGGTCTGTTCGACGAGGCCTACCTCGATCGGGCCGTGACCCGGGTGCTGCTGCAGAAGGAACAGCTGGGGCTGCTGGAGCCCGACGCCTTCGCCGACGAGCCGCCCGTCGCCATCGACCTGGACACGCCGCGGCACCGCGCCGTGGCGCGGAGGCTGGCGGCCGAGTCGCTGGTGCTGCTGTCGAACGAGGGCGCGCTGCCGCTCGCGGCGGGCGCACGGCGCATCGCCCTGATCGGCCCGAATGCGGACCGCGCAGCGGCCCTGCAGGGCTGCTACTCGTTCGCGAACCACGTGCTGGCGCACCACCCCGGCCATGAGCTCGGGTTTCGCATCCCCACCGTCGGCGAGGCGCTGGCGGCCGCGCTTCCGGATGCCGCGATCGTGCATGCCCCGGGCTGCGAGGTCGAGGGCGACGACCGCTCCGGCTTCGCGCAGGCGGTCTCCGCGGCGGCGGATGCCGAGATCGCCGTGGTCGTCGTCGGCGATCAGGCCGGCCTGTTCGGCCGCGGCACGGTCGGCGAGGGCAACGACGTGGAGTCGCTCGAGCTCCCGGGCGTGCAGCGCGAGCTGGTCCAGGCGCTGGTCGCCACCGGCACGCCCGTCGTGATGGTGCTGATCACCGGTCGTCCCTACGCGATCGACTGGGCGTTGGACGACGACGGCCCGCGTCCGGCAGCCGTGCTGCAGGCGTTCTTCCCCGGAGAGGGCGGTGGAGAGGCGATCGCCGACGTGCTGACAGGCGCTGTGGTGCCGAGCGGACGGATGCCGGTGAGCCTGCCCCGTTCGTCGGGCTCGCAGCCCTACAGCTACTTGCATCCGCCGCTCGGCGGGCCGTCCGACGTGACCTCCACCGATCCGACGCCGCTGCGGCCGTTCGGCTTCGGCCTGAGCTACACGACCTTCGCCTACGAAGACCTCGAGGCGTCGCCGGAGGCGTCGACGGACGGCTGGTTCACAGCATCCGTCACGGTGCGCAACACCGGCGGTGTCGCCGCCGCAGATGTCGTGCAGCTCTACGGGCACGATCCGGTCGCGAGCGTCACCCGTCCGATCGCGCAGCTGCTCGGCTATGTCCGTGTGCAGCTGGAGCCGGGGGAGAGCCGCCGTGTGCGCTTCGACGTGCCGGCTGCGCGCTTCGCCTTCACCGACCGCGGTCTCACCCGCGTCGTGGAGCCCGGCGCCGTGCGGGTGTGGGTCGGGTCGCATGCCGAGGCCGCGCCGCCGGCATCCGCTCTGCCCGACGCCACGGGCGGCGCGATCTCGAACGAGCGGCCGCGCGCGAATCGCGTGCTGCCCGGCTCGGCGACCTCGCCGGCGACGGTGCGGCTCACCGGCGCCGTGCACGAGGTGACGGGTGCGGATGCCCGGCTCGTGATGGTGTCGGCCGAGTGACGAAGATCGAGGTCCCGAACCCGGTGCTGCCGGGGTGCCACCCCGACCCGTCGATCTGCCGGGTCGGGGAGTGGTACTACCTGGTCACGTCCACGTTCGAGTACCTGCCGGGGCTGCCGGTGATGCGGTCACGCGACCTGCTGGGCTGGGAGACGATCGGGCACGTCGTCGACCGCCCGGGCATGCTGGACTTCGCGGGCATCGGGTCGTCGGGCGGACTGTATGCGCCGACCATCCGGCACGGGCGAGGGCTGTTCTGGGTGGTCTGCACACTGGTCGATCGTGACGATCCCGCTCGCGGCGGGAACTTCCTGGTCACCGCGGACGCCCCTTCGGGTCCTTGGAGCGACCCGACCCCGCTCGACGTGGTCGGCATCGATCCGTCGCTCGCATTCGACGACGACGGCAGGGTGTGGATGCACGGCACGCGCCTCGTCGCCGACCCGGAGTGGCCGCAGCAGACCGAGGTCTGGGTGCGCGAGTACTCGCCGGAACAGCGCGCGCTGGTCGGCGAGGAGCACGTGATCTGGCGCGGCGCCGTGCGCGGCGCGGTGTGGGCCGAAGGGCCGCACCTGTACCGGATCGACGGCCGCTGGCACCTCATCGCCGCGGAGGGCGGCACGGAGTTCCATCACGCCGTGAGCTCGGCGCGCTCCGAGCACATCACGGGACCCTACACGCCGAACCCGGTCAACCCGGTGCTCACGCACAGGAACCTGGGCCGCGGTCCTGGCGTGATCGGCGTCGGGCACGCCGACCTCGTGCAGGCGCCGGACGACTCCTGGCATGCCGTGCTGCTGGGCATGCGCGCCGCCGACGGCGTGCACTATCCGCTCGGGCGAGAGACGTTCCTGTGCCCGGTCGAGTGGCAGGACGGCTGGCCGGTGTTCGCCCCCGGCGCGGGCCGGGTGCCCGAACGAGTCTCCGCGTCGTGGGCCGCCGCGGCCCCCGCATCCGGCAGCTGGCAGCCCGACGACCGCGTGCCGGGGGAGGTCCCTCCCGGAGACCCGCGCTGGACCGCGCTGCGGGCGCTGCCCGCCGAGATCGCCCGGCCCGACGAAGAGGCCTGGCGGATGACGGTGCGCGCCACGACGCTGCAGGATGCCGCCGCGCCCGCCTTCCTCGGCATCAGGCAGCAGCATCCGGACGTCGATGTGCGGTGCGCGCTGGACCTCTCCGGCCTGAAGACGGGCGAGCGCGCGGGCCTCGTGGTGCGCCAGTCCGAGCACGATCACGCCGTGCTGGAGGTGGACAGGCGGGCGGACGGCGATGTGCTCCGCCTCGTGCGCCGTCGCGCCGGCATCGCGCTGGACGGCCCTGAGCTGCCGCTCGACGAGGGCCGGAGCGTCGAACTCGGGCTGCGGGTCCGCGGGTACGAGTACCTGTTCGAGCACGAGGGGCGCACCGTCGGTGCGGTCGACGGACGTGAGCTCGACGCCGCGGCGACAGGGGGCTTCCTCGGCATCTGGCTCGGCGTGCACGCGAGCGGCGATGGCGACGGACCCGGCGGGGAGGTGCGCGTGACTCGCTTCTCGTACGAGCCGGCGGAGCAGGCAGGGCTCGGTACCCTGGGACGATGAGCGTGCGGGCGACGACCGTCGAGGGGGTGCGCCGCACCAACCTCGCCGAGGTGCTGCGACTGGTCCACCATGGCGGGCCGCGCTCGCGTGCGGTCATCACCGCCGAGACTGGACTGAACAGGTCCACGGTGTCGGATCTGGTCGCGCGCCTCGCCGCGGCCGGTCTGGTGCACGAGCACGAGCCCGATCCCACCCGCCGCGTCGGCCGTCCTTCGCCGATCGTGGTGCCGAGTCCTGACGTGGTCGCCATCGGCGTGAACCCCGAGATCGACGCAGTGGAGATCGGGGCGGTGTCGTTGGGCGGCGCGGTCCGTCTGCGCGAGCGCATCGCGGTCCAGGATCCGGATGTCGCCGACGTGGTCGGGATCGTCGTGCGCACCGTCGAGGCATGGCGGACAGGGCCCCTTCAGGACTGCCGCCTCGTGAGCACGGGTGTCGCAGTGCCCGGCCTGGTGCGCGCAGAGGACGGCCTTGTGCGCTTCGCACCGCACCTGCAGTGGCACGACGCCGACATCGCCGGCCCGCTCGGTGAGGCCCTCGAGATGCCGGTCGTCGTCGGCAACGACGCGAGCCTCGGCACGCGGGCGGAACGGCTGTTCGGCGCCGCTCGCGAGCACGGCGACGTGGTCTACCTCAACGGCGGCGCCAGCGGCATCGGCGGCGGGCTCGTCCTGCACGGGCAGCTCATCGGCGGTGCCGGCGGCTACGCCGGCGAATGGGGTCAGACCGCCCCCAGCCTGTCGGATGCCGCGGATCGCCGCGCCCCTGGCGGCGTGCTCGAGGACGAGGTCAACCGGGCGCGGCTGGTCCGCGCCACGGGACTCAGCGCCCCCGACGACGCCGAACTGGAGCAGGCGCTGACCGCGTCGGACGAGGCACGGACCGAGGCCGAGCGGCAGCGCCGGATCCTCGCCGCGACGCTGAGCAACTCCGTGAACGTGCTCAACCCGTCGATGATCGTGCTCGGCGGTTTCCTCGGCAGCCTGCGCGAACTCGACAGCGCGGGCTTCGACGAAGACGTGCGGTCGAGGGCCCTGGCGGCATCCGCCGAGCGTCTGGAACTGGCATCCGCGGCGCTCGGCGCCGACCGTCTGCTGATCGGAGCGGCCGACGCCGCCCTCGAGCAGCTGCTGTCCGACCCGCTCGGCTGAGCGCACATTCACGAGGAGGTCCGATGGGCGAGGAACGCAACTGGGCCGGGAACATCCGCTATCGCGGAGCGGTCGCCCATCCGGCGTCCCTCGACGAGGCGCGTGCGATCATCACGTCCGGCGGACCGGTGCGGATGCTGGGCACGCGGCACTGCTTCAACGACATCGCCGACACCGACGGCACCCTGATCGCCCTCGACGGCATGCCCGCGGTGTGCGAGATCAGCCCCGAGCGCGATGCCGTGCGCGTCTCGGGCGGACTGCGCTACGGCGACATCGCGCCCCGTCTCGAGGCCGAGGGACTGGCGCTCGCGAACCTGGCGTCGCTGCCGCACATCTCGGTGGCCGGTGCGGTCGCGACCGGAACGCATGGATCGGGCGATGCGATCGGCTCACTCGCGACCGCGGTACGCGAGCTGACCCTGCTCACGCCATCCGGGGAACTGCTTCGGCTGCGCCGTGGCGAGCCGCGGTTCGCCGGCGCCGTCGTCGGGCTCGGCGCGCTGGGAGCCGTCCTCGAACTCGTCCTCGACGTCGAGCCGACCTATGCCGTCGCGCAGCGCGTGTACGAGCACCCGCGCTGGGACGCGATCCTCGACGACCTCGATGCCGTCACCGGTGCGGGCACCAGCGTCAGTATCTTCACGACCTGGCAGCGCACCGACTGCGCCGACCAGCTCTGGATCAAGCAGCGCGGCTCCGACGACCTCGCCGGCGACCTGCCCACGCGGCTGAGCGCAGTCCCGGCGCAGGTGAAGCGACATCCGATCCTCGGCGTCGACGCCGAGGCGTGCACGGATCAGGGCGGCGTGCCGGGGCCCTGGTTCCAGCGCCTGCCGCACTTCCGGCTGGAGTTCACGCCCTCGGCCGGTGCCGAGCTGCAGAGCGAGTACCTCGTGCCGCGGACCGACGCCGTGGCGGCGCTCGATGCCGTCCGCGGGCTCGCCTACCGGATCGCCCCGCTGCTGCTGGTCAACGAGATCCGCACGATCGCGGCCGACGAGCTGTGGCTGAGCGGCGCCCAGGGCACCGACATGGTGGGCCTGCACTTCACGTGGCGCCCCGACGAGCCGGCCGTACGCGCCCTGCTGCCCGACCTCGAGGCCGCGCTTCCGACGACGGCCAGACCGCACTGGGGCAAGGTCTTCACACTGGACGGCGCCGAGGTGCGCCGCCGCTTCGCCCGCTGGGACGACTTCGCGGCGCTGCGCGCCGAGCTCGACCCCGGCCGCCGCTTCGTGAACCCCTACCTGGAGCGCTTCGGGCTCTGACGCCTCAGGAGGAAGCGTCAGGCGCGGGCCAGCACCGCCCGTGCGTGCCGCAGCACGGGCTCGTCGACCATGCGGCCATCGAACGCGAAGACGCCGCGCTCGCCGCGGGCCGCTTCGATGACGCGGTGCGCCCAGGCGATCTCCTCGTCGGCGGGCCGGTACGCCGCGCGCACGATCTCGACCTGCGATGGATGGATGCATGCGGTCGCCGCGAACCCGGACGCCACGGCGTCGGATGCCTCGGCGCGCAGCCCGTCGACGTCGGCGATGTCGAGGTGAACGGCGTCGATCGCGGACTTGCCGTGGGCACCGCACGCCAGCAGCACCCGGGAGCGTGCGGCGCGGGCGACATCACGGTACCGCCCGTCGGGGAACCGCGAGGAGGAGCCGCCGAGGCTGGCGACCAGGTCCTCCGCCCCCCACATCAGCGCGACGACGCGGTCGACCGCGGCGATGCGCTCGGCCTCGACGACTCCGCGCGCCGTCTCGCAGAGCGCGACGATGTTGTACCCGGGGCGCAGATCGGCGATCGCATCGGCGCTCTCGGACTTGGCGATCATCAGCGTGCGGAAGTGCGTCTGCGCGAGTGCATCCAGGTCGGCGGCGTGGTCGGCCGTCCCGATCGGGTTCACGCGCACGATCACGCGTGCCGGGTCGAGATCGTCGGCACCGGCGATCAGCGCCGCGCGCGCGGCATCCTTCGCATCGGGCGCGACCGCGTCCTCGAGGTCGACGATCACGGCATCCGATCGCTCGGCCGCCTTGGCGTACCGCTCTGGGCGGTCCGCCGGGCAGAACAGCAGCGCGGGCCCGAATCCGAAGGCGCTCATGCCGGACTCATCTTCATCAGTGCGGTGCGCGTCGCACGCGCGACGACGGTGCCGTCCTGATTCACGCCGGTGTGCGCGAGCACCACGATGCCTTGACCCGGCCGGGACTTCGACTCTCGCTTCGAGACGACCACCGTCGACACCGACAGGGTGTCGCCGGCGAACAGCGGATGCGGGAACTCGATGTCCGAGAGCCCCAGCTGCGCGATGAGCGTGCCCTGTGTGAGGTGCCCGACCGACAGGCCGACCATGGTCGACAGCGTCCACATCGAGTTCACCAGCGGGCGACCGAACTCGGTGGTGGCGGCGTACGCGGCATCCACGTGCAGCGCCTGCGGGTTCATCGTCAGCGCGCTGAACAGGGTGTTGTCGGCTTCCGACACGGTGCGTCCCGGCGTATGCCGGTAGGTGACGCCCTCCTCGAGTTCGTCGAAGTACAGGCCGCGCTGGGTGACGGTGCTCATGTCCGTCACGCTAGCCCGAGCGACCGGGCGATCACCAGCAGCTGCACCTCGGTGGTGCCCTCGCCGATCTCGAGGATCTTCGAGTCGCGGTAGTGCCGCGCGACTGGGTACTCGTTCATGAACCCGTTGCCGCCGAAGATCTGGGTCGCGTCGCGGGCGTTGTCCATCGCGGCGTCGCTCGCGGTCAGCTTGGCGATCGCCGCCTCGACCTTGAACGGCTTGCCCGCGGCGCACAGTCGCGCAGCGTGCTGCCAGGCGAGGCGGGCGTTGTGCACGCGGGCCTGCATTCGGGCGATCGTGAACTGCGCGTTCTGGCGGGTCGAGAGCGCCTCGCCGAACACGGTGCGCTTCTGCGCGTAGTCGATGGCTGCCTCCAAGCATCCCTGCGCGGCACCGGTCGACAGCGCGGCGATCGCGATGCGGCCCTCATCGAGGATCTTCAGGAAGCCGGCGAAGCCGCGTCCCCGCTCGCCGAGCAGGTTGCCCTCGGGCACGCGCGCATCGGTGAAGGTGAGCGGATGCGTGTCGGAGGCGTGCCAGCCGACCTTGTCGTAGGCCGGTTCCACGGTGAAGCCGGGGGTGCCGTTCGGCACGATGATCGTGGAGATCTCCTTGCGGCCGTCCTTCTCGCCGGTGACCGCGGTGACCGTGACGAACTTCGTGATGTCGGTGCCGGAGTTCGTGATGAACTGCTTGCTGCCGTTGATCACCCACTCGCCGCCCTCGAGGCGCGCGGTGGTGCGGGTGGCACCGGCATCGGACCCTGCCTCGGGCTCGGTGAGGCCGAAGCCGGCGAGCGCCTGTCCGGCGAGCAGGTCGGGCAGCAGCTCGGCCTTCTGCTGCGCGGTGCCGAAATGGAACACCGGCATGGCGCCCAGGCTCACACCGGCCTCGAGGGTGATCGCGATGGACTGGTCGACGCGGCCGAGCTCCTCCAACGCGATGCCGAGGGCGAAGTAGTCGCCGCCCTGACCGCCGACCTCCTCGGGGAAGGGCAGGCCGAACAGGCCCATGTCGCCCATCTGGCGCACGACGTCGAGGTTCAGGGTGTGGGTGCGGTCGGCCTCGTAGGCCTGCGGCGCGACGACCTCGTCGGCGAAGTCGCGCACCATCGCACGGAGCTCGCGCTCCTCTTCGGTCAGCTCAAGGGACATGGGTTCTCTCCTCGCGGGATCAGGATTCGGGTGTGACGACGGCGAGCAGCTGATCGCGGCTCACCTGGTCGCCGACGGAGGCGTGCAGGGCGAGCACGCCGTCGTGCGGGGCGAGGAGCGGGTGCTCCATTTTCATCGCCTCGATGGTGACGATGCGCTGCCCCGCGGTGACGGCGTCGCCGTCGGAGGCGTGCACGACGGTGACGGCTCCGGGCATGGGCGCGCGCAGCTCGGGGCTGGTCGCGCCCTCCGCGCGCTCGCGGTTGGCGAGCCGGTGGGCTGCCGCCTCACGGCGGCTGAGCGGGTGCAGAGCGGATGCCGCGCCGTCGTCGTGCACCCAGATCGTGCCGTCGGGCGCGACCGCCACCTGCACGCCTCCCTCGCTCGGCCCGAGCAGCGGGAGCTCGGTGCTGACGAGGGTTCCATCGGATGCCTCGAACCACTGCACCCGGGGCACGGTGGCGTCACCGAGGCGCCAGCCGTCGCCGGAGCGCCACAGCGGGGAGGCGTGCGGACGCGCCCCGTCCGCGGCGGCAGACTCGGCAACGGACGCCGCGGCGCTGAGAGCAGCAGCAGAAGGCGCGGGATCCTCGAAGGGCGGCATCCGGTCGATGAGCCCGGTGTCCATGTCGCCCGCGACGACCGCCGGGTCGGCGAGCAGCGTGCGCAGGAACGCGATGTTGCTCTCGAGGCCCAGCAGCACGGTGTCGGCGAGAGCGGCATCCAGGCGCGCGAGTGCCGCGGCGCGGTCGGTGCCGTGCGCGATGACCTTGGCGATCATCGGGTCGTAGTCGGCGGTGACGACGCTGCCGGTCTCGACCGCGGCATCTGAACGTGCGTCTGGCGACGGCGTCCACTGCAGCACGTCGCCGGTCGCGGGCAGGAAGCCGCGCGCCGGCGACTCGGCGTAGACGCGCGCCTCGATCGCGTGGCCGGACAGCGTCACGTCGTCCTGCGCGATCGCCAGCGGTAGGCCGGAGGCGACTCGCAGCTGCTGCTCGACGAGGTCGATCCCGGTGACCAGCTCGGTGACCGGGTGCTCCACCTGCAGGCGCGTGTTCATCTCGATGAAGAAGAACTCACTGGTGTCGGCCCCTGCGACGAGGAACTCGACGGTGCCCGCACCCTGATAGCCGATGGACGCGGCGGCCGCGCAGGCCGCTGCGCCGATCCGTGCGCGAGTCGGCTCATCGATGACGGGGGAGGGGGACTCCTCGATCACCTTCTGGTGCCGGCGCTGCAGGGTGCACTCTCGCTCGCCGAGGTGGATCACGGTGCCGGCCGCATCGCCCAGCACCTGCACCTCGATGTGCCGGGGCCGCTCGATCAGCCGCTCCAGCAGCAGGGTGTCGTCGCCGAACGACGACCGCGCCACCCGGCGGGCCGTGGCCAGCGCGTCGTCCAGCTCGTCCGCCGCGCGCACGATCTGCATGCCCTTGCCGCCGCCGCCCGCGGAGGGCTTGATCAGCAGGGGGAAGCCGGCGGCGACCGCGGCATCCGCGATCTCGGCATCCGACATGCCCGCCGCGCTGAAGCCGGGCACTGTCGGCACGTCATGCGCGGCGACGTGCTGCTTCGCGCGGATCTTGTCGCCCATCACGTCGAGCGCGTGCTCGTCGGGGCCGATGAACACGATGCCGGCCTCGGCGCAGGCGCGACCGAAGGCGGCGTTCTCGGAGAGGAAGCCGTAGCCGGGGTGGATCGCCTGCGCGCCGGTGGCCTTCGCCGCGTCGATGACGGCGTCGATGGACAGATACGACTCGGATGCCGCGGCCGGACCGATCCGCACCGCCTCATCCGCCTCCGCGACATGCGGGGCCGTGACGTCGGCGTCGCTGTACACGGCGACGGAGCGGATGCCGAGGCGCCGCAGCGTGCGGATCACGCGTCGCGCGATCTCGCCGCGATTCGCGACGAGGACGGTGTCGAATCCTTCAAGGCCCGCGGTTCCTGAGCGAGGAGCGGAGCGACGAGACGAAGGGCGCTCAGGAACCGAAGGTGTCGCAGCGGAGTCAGTCATGGTCATCACATCCGGAAGACGCCGAAGCGCGGTTCGGGCAGGGGGGTGCGGGAGACGACGTCGAGCGCGAGGCCCAGCACGTCGCGGGTCTGCAGGGGGTCGATGACGCCGTCGTCCCAGAGCCTGGCGGTGGCGTAATAGGGGCTGCCCTGTTCGTCGTACTTCGCGCGGATCGGGGCCTCGAAGTCGGCGCGCTCCTCGGCGGTCCATGCGCCGCCGAGCTGCTCGTCCTTGACGGTCGACAGCACTGAGGCGGCCTGCGGCCCGCCCATCACCGAGATGCGGCTGCCGGGCCAGGTCCACATGAAGCGCGGCGAGTAGGCCCGCCCGCACATCGCGTAGTTGCCGGCGCCGAACGATCCACCGATCACGACAGTCAGCTTCGGCACACGGGTGGTCGCGACGGCGGTGACCATCTTCGCGCCGTCGCGGGCGATGCCGCCCGCCTCGGCGTCCTTGCCGACCATGAAGCCGGAGATGTTCTGCAGGAACAGCAGCGGGATGCCGCGCTGGTCGCACAGCTCGATGAAGTGCGCGCCCTTCTGCGCCGACTCGCTGAACAGCACGCCGTTGTTTGCCAGGATGCCGACCGGATGCCCGTGGATGCGGGCGAATCCGGTGATCAGCGTCTCGCCGTAGAGCTTCTTGAACTCGTGCAGCTCGCTGCCGTCGACGAGCCGGGAGATGACTTCCCGGGCGTCGTAGGGCTGGTTCACGTCGACGGGCACGACACCGTACAGCTCGGCGGGGTCGGCCACCGGCGGCACAGCAGGCAGCACCTCCCACGCCGGCTCGTCGGGCATCGGCAGCGTGGCGACGATGTCGCGCACGATCTCGAGCGCATGCTCGTCGTCCTCGGCGAGGTGGTCGGCGACGCCCGAGCGACGGGCGTGCAGGTCGCCGCCGCCCAGCTCCTCGGCGGTGACGACCTCACCGATCGCGGCCTTCACCAGCGGCGGGCCGCCGAGGAAGATCGTGCCCTGGTCGCGCACGATCACGGTCTCGTCGCTCATCGCCGGCACGTACGCACCGCCTGCGGTGCACGAGCCGAGCACGGCCGCGATCTGCGGGATGCCCTGCGCCGACAGGTTCGCCTGGTTGTGGAAGATGCGCCCGAAGTGGTCGCGGTCGGGGAACACCTCGTCCTGCATCGGCAGGAAGGCGCCGCCCGAGTCGACCAGGTAGATGCAGGGCAGCCGGTTCTCCAGCGCGATCTCCTGCGCCCGCAGGTG
This sequence comes from Microbacterium sp. NPDC057659, assembly GCF_042799915.1. Classification (NCBI taxonomy): domain Bacteria; kingdom Bacillati; phylum Actinomycetota; class Actinomycetes; order Micrococcales; family Microbacteriaceae; genus Microbacterium; species Microbacterium sp. NPDC057659. Next base: position 1,087,878 of record NZ_JBHVHU010000002.1, read on the forward strand.
CTTCTTCACCGTCATCGGGAAGTAGGTGCCGCCCTTGACGGTCGCGTCGTTGCAGACGACCATCACGTGCCTGCCGTGCACCAGACCGATGCCGGCGATCACGCCCGCCGCGGGAGCCTGGTCGTCGTAGAGACCGGACGCCGCCAGGGGAGCGACCTCGAGGAACGGGCTGCCCTCGTCGAGCAGCCGGTTCACCCGGTCGCGGGGGAGCAGCTTGCCGCGGGCGACGTGCCGTTCGCGGGACCGCTCAGGGCCGCCGAGAGCGGCCGTGGCGAGGCGCTCGCGCAGGTCGTCGGCGAGGGCCTGCTGCGCGTCGTGGTTCGTGAGCTGCGTCATCGCATCCTCTGAAGTTCAGTTATTGATCATTCACTGAGTCAGTCCAGGGTACCTCATTTTCCGGACGCTGAGCGAGCGCCCTTCGTCTCGCTTCGCGGATCCTGAGCGAGGAGCGCAGCGACGAGACGAAGGGCGCTCAGGAACCGCGCCCCATTGAGATTCGGCGTCGTAGGCTTCCCGCATGACCGCCTACTTCGAACGCCTCGGCGAGACGACCTTCAGAGCGACCGGCGCCACCGAGGGTGCCTGGAACGTGGAGGAGCAGCACATCGCCCCGACGTTCGGTCTGCTCGCGCACCTGATGCAGCTCGAGCACGCGTCGCGTCACGAGCATCCGCTCACCCTCGCCAAGGTGACCTACGACATCCTCGGGGTCATCCCGATCGACGTCGTGGAGGTGACGGTGCGGGTGCTGCGGCCGGGGCGCACGATCGAGCTGATGGAGGCGATGCTGAGTCACGATGGCCGCCCGGCCGCCGTCGGGCGGGCCTGGTTCCTGAACGCGCACGACACCGCGGATGTCGCGGGCGCCGCGTTCCCGGCGATGCCGGCGCGGGACGGCATGCCGAAGTGGGACGCCCCGGACTGGCCAGGAGCGTTCGTGCGCACGCCCGACATCCGCCGCGTCGAGGACTTCCCCGGCCGCGCGCACGCCTGGGTGCGCCCGCTGCTGCCGCTGATCGAGGGCGAGCAGGTCGGCCCGACCGCGCGCATGCTGGGATATGTCGATCTCGCGAACGGCCTGACGCCTCGGGTGGTGCCGGGGGACGCCGCCTTCCCGAATCTCGACCTCAGCGCGCACCTGCTGCGCGAGCCGGTCGGCGAGTGGATCGGATTCGACACCACGATGAGCATCGGCCCCGGCGGGCTCGGCATCACGCACACCGTGCTGCACGACGACGAGGGCCCGGTCGGCACCTCGGTGCAGGAGCTGACGGTGCGGCCGCTGCCCGGCCGCTCCGGTTCCTGAGCGCCCTTCGTCTCGCTTCGCTCGCTCGGGCCCCGGCTGTCCGATCTCCGGGTCCTGAGCGAGCGAGGAACGAGTGAGACGAAGGGACGCTCACGTTCCGGTGACCACGGGCCCCGGATTTCTCCCAGACGCCCTCCCTGTGCGAGCATCCTGCGTGGGCGCATACCTGCGCCACGATGCGAAGGAGCACGGGATGGCTGACGCAGACATCAAGAAGGGCCTCGCCGGTGTGGTCGTCGACACGACCGCGATCTCGAAGGTGAACCCCGAGACCAACAGCCTGCTGTACCGCGGATACCCGGTGCAGGAACTCGCCGCGACCCAGCCGTTCGAGGCCGTCGCCTACCTGCTCTGGAGCGGCGAGCTGCCGGATGCCGCGCAGCTGGCCGAGTTCCAGCGGCGCGAGCGCGCCCTGCGCCCCCTCGACGAGCGCACGGTCGCCCTGCTCGACCTGATCCCGCTCGAGGCGCACCCGATGGATGTCGTGCGCACCGTCGTCAGCCAGCTGGGCACCTTCGACGACACCCTGAACCGACCAGGGGGCTGGACCGACCCCGACCTCGACCTCGGCCGCGCGCTGTACCTGTTCGCACAGCTGCCCACGATCGTCGCCGCCGTGCAGCGACGCCGCCGCGGACTCACGCCGATCGCCCCGCGCGACGACCTGGACTACTCCGCGAACTTCCTCTGGATGACCTTCGGCGAGCTGCCCTCGGACGCGGCCGTCGACGTGTTCCGCATCTCGATGGTGCTGTACGCCGAGCACTCCTTCAACGCCTCGACGTTCACCGCACGCGTGATCGCCTCGACGACTTCCGACCTGTACTCGGCGGTGGTCGGTGCGATCGGCGCGCTGAAGGGGCCGCTGCACGGCGGCGCCAACGAAGCCGTCATGCACATCTTCGACGAGATCGGATCGGCCGAGAACGTCGTGCCCTGGCTCGACGACGCCCTGGCCAAGAAGAAGAAGATCATGGGCTTCGGACACCGGGTCTACAAGAACGGCGACTCGCGCGTGCCGACCATGAAGGCCGCTCTCGACCGGCTCATCGCCGAATCGGGCCGCACCGACCTCGGCGAGCTCTACGACGCGCTCGAGAAGGAGTTCGTGGCGCGCAAGGGCATCTACCCGAACCTCGACTACCCGTCGGGCCCGGCCTACAACATCCTGGGCTTCGAGACCGAGGTGTTCACGCCGCTGTTCATCGCCGCGCGCGTGACCGGCTGGACCGCGCACATCATGGAGCAGGCCGCCTCGAACGCCCTGATCCGCCCGCTGTCGGCGTACAACGGCGTCGACGAGCGTCACGTCGCTTCCTGATCAGCCGTACCGCTCTCGATAGCGCTGCGACGCCGCGGGATGCAACGGCACGCCGCCGGTGTCGATGAGGTTCGCCGCGGTCAGATACTGGATGCCCGCCGATCCGGGCGGGATCAGGTCACTGGCACGATCGACCAGCGTGTCGACGAGGATTCCGACGACGTCATCCGGCAGCTCCGGCCGCGCGACGAGGATGTTCGGCAGCCCTACGGTTCCAGTCGGGGCGCCCGAGCCGTAGACGCCGGTCGGCACCGAGCTGGCGATGTAGACCCCGGGCAGGTCTGCGCGCAGCGCGGGAAGGGTCGGGGTGAGATCCAGCAGTCGTACCGGCACGCGCGCGGAGAGCCGGTCGATCTGCGGCGTGGGGATGCCGCCGGACCAGAAGAAGGCCGCGAGCCCCCCGTCGCCGAGCGCGTCGATCGCGTCGCCGAGCGTGCGCTCGGTGACCACGGGGGCGTCCGGCCCTGGGCCCAGACCGGAGGCGGAAAGGACACGGCGGGTCGTCGCCGCGGCGCCTGACCGGGGCGCACCGGCCGAAATCATCTGACCGGCGAGATCCCCGAGCGTGTGGAACGGCGAATCGGCGCGCGTCACGCACTGCAGATAGTTCTGGTAGACCCGTCCGATCGCGACGAACCCGGACGGATCCGCAGCGACGGAGTCGCCCTGAGTGATCGCCAGTTCGACGTCGCCGTTCGCGAGGAGCTCCAGGTTCTCCACGCTGCCGTTGGTCTGGCGAAGCTCGAGATGCGCGTTCCTCTGCAGCAGGGCGTCGCGCAGCAGCGTGCCGAACAGCAGGTAGTTGCCGCCGGACTCGCCGCAGGCCATCGTCACGCGTGGCGCACCGGGGGCGGCGCAACCGGCGAGGGAGACTCCGAGCGCGGCGCCGACGCCGAGCAGCAGACCGCGCCGGGTCAGCGCCGTCACGATGAGCCCCAGGTCAGCCGGGCGCGCAGTCCGCCCTCCGGCGCGCGGTCGAAGGCGGCGTTCGCGCCGCACTCCCTCGCGATCTCCAGCAGGATGGCGATGCCGAGCCCGGTGCCGGGCTCCGCGCTGTGCTCGGGCGAGCGCCAGAAGCGGGTGCCGACGCGGGCCAGATCGTCGTCGGACAGGCCGGGCCCGGAGTCGGCGACCTCCAGCACGACCTGCCCGTCGCGCCGGGCGAGCTCGATCCGCACGGTCGCGTCACGGCCGGCGTACTTGCGCGCGTTGTCCACCAGGATCTCTACGGTCTCGTCGAGATCGCGGCGCCGGCACGGAACCGTGACGCTGCCACCCTCTGCGGCGACGAGTCGGATGCCGGTGCCGTCCAGGGCCGCGCGGTGCGACTCGGCGAGCTCTGCGGCCGACACCACGCATTCCGGAGGATCGAGCGGATCGGGCTGGTGGTCGTCGCGGCTTGTTCTGGCAGTCGCCCGGTGCTCGGCGTTGGCGAGCACGAGCATCCGATCGACGATCCGCTCCAGCCGGTCCAGGTCGTCCTCGACCGCCTGCAGCTCCGCCGCGTCGGCCGCGCGGGGCAGGGAGTCGATCCGCAGCCGGATGGCCGCGAGCGGGTTGCGCAGCTGGTGCGATGCATCGGCGACGAAGCCGCGCTGCTGCTCGAGCGAATCGGAGACGGCATCCGCCATCCTGGCGAATGTGGCGCTCAGTCGGCGCAGCTCGGGTGGGCCGGTCAGGACGGCGGGGCCGGGGTCCGCGCGATCGGCGAGCGCGTTCGCGGCGACGTCGAGCGCCAGCACGGGACGCAGCACCCAGCGCGTCCAGTACTGCGATGCCGCGAGCAGCGCGGCCAGCAGCACCGCGCCGATGGCCGCGATCGCCAGCCACCACCTCAGGATGTCGGCCTTCGCCGCGGTGAGATCCATCGCGAGCACGACGACGCCCGACGCGGCGCTGCCATCGACGACGAAGGGCTCCGCGACGATCGCGGTGTCGGCACTCCACGGCCGGATGGTGGGAACCGACCACTGCGGCACGTTGCGGGCGGCGGCCAGGGCGACAGCGGAGGCGTGCGCGTCCATCGGCAGATCGCCCACCTCCGCCAGCAGCTCGTCCTCACCTCCTCCGCCGAGGACGACCACTGCTTCGCGGTACGTGTCGTGGAACCGGCGCAGGTAGGCGTCGAGAGAGGCCGTGTCGCCCTGAGCGACCGCGTTGCGGGCCTGCCGCACGATCATGTCCGCCGAGCTGCCGCGCTGGATCGTCAGCTGCTGCGTTCGGGAGGTCGCGATCGCGTCGCCCACTGGCACGAGAACGGCGCAGACCGTGAGCAGGCCGAACAGCAGGAGGGGCAGCAGCACCCGGATCCTCACGTGGAGCCCTCGAGCCGATAGCCGAATCCGCGGATCGTCGTGATCGTGAGCGCGGGCAGCTTCTGCCGGAGCTGTCCCATGTGCACGTCGAACGAGCGGGAGGTCGCCGCGTAGGCGTCGCCCCACACCTCGTCGAGGATCTGCTTCCGGCTGACGGCACTGCCCGCGCGCGGCGCCAGTGCGGCGAGAAGAGCGAACTCGGTCGGCGTCAGTGACACCTCCTCACCCGACTGGATGACGCGACGGGACGACAGGTCCACCTGTACGTCGCCGATCCGCAGATTCTGCACGGTCTCCGGTGCGGCGTACCTCCGCGTCACCGCACCCAGCCGGGCCAGCAGTTCGCGCAGCCGGACGGGCTTGACGAGGTAGTCGTCGGCGCCCAGACCGAGCGCTCTGACGGTGGAGCGCTCGTCGCCGCGAGCAGTCACGACGATCACGGGAACCTCGCTCACCGCGCGGAGCCGCCGCAGCGCTTCGAGGCCGTCCATGTCCTCCAGGCCGAGGTCGAGGAGCACGATCTCGGCGTCCTGATGACGCAGCAGAACGTCGCTGCCGCGCGCCACGGCCGTGCACGTATGGCCCGCGCGCCCCAGTGCCGAGGAGAGAGCGGCGGCCACCGAGCGATCGTCTTCGGCGATGAGTACGCGCATCCCTCTCATGATAGGCAGGCCGGATTCCGGCATCCGCGGCAGCCACGTAAAGGGAGGGTAAGGATTCCGCCACCGATTCTGTGAGGCCGCCATCATGTCGAGGAGCACGACACGATTGGATGGCCATGTCGACGACGACGACCACAACAACGACAACGATGACGCCCACGAGCCTGAGGCGCTCGATCTCGAACACGCTGAAGGGCTCGGCCGGAAACCTGGTGGAGTGGTACGACGTCTACGTCTACTCCGTCTTCGCGACCTACTTCGAGTCCCAGTTCTTCGCCGAGGGCGACCAGAACTCGACGATCTACATCTGGGCGATCTTCGCGGTCACGTTCCTGATGCGCCCGATCGGATCGTGGTTCTTCGGCCGCTTCGCCGACCGGCACGGCCGCCGGCTCGCACTGACGATCTCGGTGACTCTGATGGCTGCCTGCTCGCTGCTCGTCGCGTTCGCGCCGACGGCCGATGTCATCGGCGGCTGGGCCGTCGTGATCCTCGTGTTCGCGCGCCTGCTGCAGGGGTTCGCGACCGGCGGCGAGTACGGCACCAGCGCGACCTACATGTCCGAGGCGGCGATGCCCGGGCGCCGAGGGTTCCTCTCCTCCTTCCACTACGTGACGCTGGTCGGCGGCCACGTGCTCGCACAGTTGACGCTGCTGGTCATGGTCCTCACGCTGTCCCAGGACGAGATCGCGTCGTGGGGCTGGCGCGTCGCGTTCGCGATCGGCGGCATCGCGGCCGTCGTCGTGTTCTGGCTGCGCCGCACGATGGACGAGTCCCTGAAGACCTCGGTGATCGAGGCCGTGAAGTCGGGGAGATCGCAGCGCTCCGGGTCGATGCGCGAACTTCTCGTGCACCAGTGGCGCCCGCTGCTGCTGTGCTTCGCCGTCACGATGGGCGGCACGGTCGCGTTCTACACGTACTCGGTGAACGGCCCGAGCATCATCAAGAGCGCGTTCGCCGGGGACGATCTGGTCACGGGCACGGTCATCAACCTGGTCGCGCTGATCACACTGGTGCTGCTGCAGCCGCTCGGCGGCTGGCTCTCCGACATCGTCGGCCGCAAGACGCTGCTGGTGTTCTTCGGCGTCGGCGGCGTGCTCTACACCTGGTTCCTGCTGACCGCGCTGCCGAAGCAGACCAACCCGATCGCGGCGTTCGCGATCCTGGTCGTCGGGTTCGTGATCCTCACCGGATACACCTCGATCAACGCCGTCGTGAAGGCGCAGCTGTTCCCGACGCACATCCGCGCCCTGGGACTCGGCTTCGGCTACGCGCTCGCGAACTCGGTGTTCGGCGGCACGGCACCGCTGCTGTACGCCGGTGCGCTGAAGAGTGATCAGGTCGGGCTGTTCATCGCCTACGTCACCGCGGTCATCGCCGTGTCGCTGGTCGTCTACATCTTCTTCCTGAAGAACAGCGGTCCGAACTGGATCGACGACGAGGCGGGGATGCGGGCGAAGATCGCCGAGCGCGCGGCGCGCAGGACAGCTCCCTGATCGCGCCGGATCAGTTCACCCGCAGCCCATTCCACGGAGTTCCTCCGACTCTGATCGCCCCCGGGCATAGGCTCGCACCATGCGCTTCGGTATCTTCATCCCCCAGGGCTGGCGGTTCGATCTCGTGGGCATCGAGCCCGCCGAGCAATGGGCGGCGATGCGCTCCCTCGCGCAGGCGGCGGATGCCGGGCCGTGGGAGTCGCTCTGGGTCTACGACCATTTCCACACGACTCCGGTCGCCAGTGAGGAGGCGACGCATGAGGCGTGGACGCTGATGTCGGCGTTCGCGGCATCGACCAGCCGCATCCGGCTCGGGCAGATGTGCACCTGCATGTCGTACCGCAACCCCGCGTACCTCGCGAAGGTGGCCGCGACCGTGGACGTGATCTCCGGTGGTCGCGCCGAGATGGGCATCGGCGGCGGCTGGTACGAGCACGAGTGGCGGGCCTACGGCTACGGCTTCCCCTCGGCCGGCGACCGACTGCGCCGGCTCGACGAGGGGGTGCAGATCATGCGTCAGGCGTGGACCACCGGCAGCGCGACCCTGGACGGCAGGCACTACCAGGTGGACGGCGCCATCGTCCGCCCGCTGCCCCTGCAGGAGGGCGGCATCCCGCTCTGGATCGCCGGCGGCGGTGAGAAGGTGACGCTGAAGATCGCCGCCAGGTACGCCTCCTACACGAACTTCGGCGGGACGCCGGAGGAGTTCACCCGTAAGAGCGAGATCCTGCGCGCGCACACGGTGGATGTCGGCACCGACTTCGACGCGATCGTCCGGTCGACGGACTACAACACGGTCGTCGGCGCGACCGAGGCCGAGGTCGAGGACCGGCTCGCCGCGATCGAGGCGCGTCTGGCGCCGCACCTGGGCAGCGCGCGCACCGCAGAGGCGATGAACGCCTACCGCGGCGACGCGGCGCTGTGCGTCGGCACGCCCGGGCAGATCGTGGAATGGCTGCGCGACATGTCGGCGCGCGGCCTGGAGTACGCGATCCACTACTTCCCCGAGGCGGCCTACGACCGCTCCGGCATCGAGCTCTTCGAGCGCGAGGTCATCCCCGCGCTGCGCTGAGCCGCGCTGCACCGGGCCGAGAAACCATCACCCGCTCGAGAAACCACGTGACACCTGGTTTCTCGAGCGGATAGTGGTTTCTCGGCGGATGCCGGTGTGTCAGCCCCGCGCCACCTCGAACTCGATCGCGCTCCACGACAGCGCGGGCAGCGTCAGACGGGCAGTACCCGCGTCGAGCTTCACGCCGTCCAGCCGCCGCAGCCCCACGGCGTCCTGCGACTCGAGCGTGTTCGCGGTGTGCCGGTCGCCGCCGTCGGGGATCGTCAGCACCTCGGCCGACCGCACACCGGTCGCCCGCAGCCCGTGCAGGTCCAGGTCGACCGTGGCATCCGAGGTCAGCGAGCGGTTCGCGACGAACAGCGCGAGCCTGCCGCCCGCCTCGTCCCAGGTGGCGACGGCGTCGACCTCGTCGACGTCGCCGTACTGCTTCGTCGCGCCCTGCGTCGACGACACGGCGAGCCGCATGATCTGTCCGCGGGCCATCCGGGACATCCGCGCGAAGGGCCAGAACGACGCCTGCCGCCAGGCCGGGCCGTCCTCCTCGGAGCGGATCGGCGCGATCACGTTCACCAGCTGCGCCTGGTTGGCGATCTTCACGCGGTCGCCGTGCCGCAGCAGGCTGTGCAGGAAGGTGCCCACGACCACAGCGTCCGTCACCGTGTAGGTGTCCTCGATCAGGCGGGGGTGCTCGCGCCATCCCGCGGCCGCGACTGCGGCCTCCTCCTCGTTGTTGAACCGGTCGAAGTCCCAGACGTTCCACTCGTCGAACGAGATGTCGACCTGCTTCGTGTGCTTGCCCGCGGCCTTGACGGCGTCGATCGTGGCGATGACGCCGTCGATGAAGGCGTCCATCTCCACACCTTCGGCGAGGAACGACGCCGCATCGCCGTCCGACTCGCGGTAGTAGGCGTGCATCGAGATGTAATCGACCTCGTCGTAGGCGTGCGTGAGCACGGTGTGCTCCCAGGTGCCGAAGGTCGGCATGCCGCGGTTGGACGAGCCGACCGCGACCAGTTCGATCGACGGGTCGACGAGCTTCATCGCCTTCGCCGTCTCCTGCGCAAGCCGCCCGTACTCGTGCGCGGTCTTGTGCCCGATCTGCCAGGGGCCGTCCAGTTCGTTGCCCAGGCACCAGAGCTTGATGCCGAACGGATCCTCGGCGCCGTTGCGACGACGCAGATCGGACCAGTACGTACCGTTGGGGTGGTTGGCGTATTCGACGAGCGAGCGCGCCTCCTCGACGCCACGCGTTCCGAGGTTGATGGCCTCCATCACCTCGACGTCGGCCTCGCGTGCCCAGTCGATGAACTCGTGCAGCCCGAACGCGTTGGTCTCGATCGTGTGCCAGGCGCCGTCCATCCGCACCGGGCGGTCCGCTACCGGCCCGACTCCGTCCTCCCAGCGGTACCCGGAGACGAAGTTGCCCCCCGGGTACCGCACCACCGTCGGCCCCATCTCGCGCACCAGTTCCAGCACGTCGGTTCGGAACCCGCGCGCATCGGATGCCGGATGCCCTGGTTCGTAGATCCCGGTGTACACGCAGCGCCCCATGTGCTCGACGAACGAGCCGAAGAGCCGTCGCGGCACCTCGCCGATCGTGAAGTCGCGGTCGATCGTGATGCGGGCGTTGGTCATGAGAGAGGGCCTTTCTGTTGGGGAGGAGGGATGCCGGAGCGCGGTCACTGACCGCCGAAGCCGCTGGTGGCGACGCCCTTGACGATCTGCTTCTGGAACACGAGGAACACGGCGATCAGTGGCAGCGCGGCGAGCACGGCCTGCGCCATCACCTGCGCGTACTGCACGCCGTACGCGCTGATCACGGTCTGCAGTCCGACCGGCAGGGTCATCAGCGTGGTGTCGTTGATGACCAGGAACGGCCACAGGAAGTTGTTCCACGCGCCGATGAAGACGAAGATCGCGACGGAGGCCAGGATGGGCCGTGACAGCGGCAGCACGACCGACCAGAACACCCGGAACCGGCTGGCGCCGTCCACCCGAGCGGCGTCCTCGAGCTCGATCGGCACGGCGTCGAAGAACTTCTTCAGGATGAAGACCATCGCGGGCACCACCACCTGCGGCAGGATCAGGCCCCAGGGCGTGTCGACCAGGCCCAGGGCCAGCATCTCGTAGAACAGCGGGATGATCAGCACCTGCGGCGGCACCACGATCGACGCGATGATCACGACGAACAGCCAGCGACGCCCCGTGAAATCCAGGCGGGAGAAGGCATAGGCGGCACCGGCGGAGATCGCCACCGTGATCAGCGTGATCACGGCCGAGGTCCACAGGCTGTTCCAGGCCCACACGTACACGTTCCCCTGGGACAGGATCGCGGCGAAGGCGTCGAACGTCGGCCCGCTCGGGCCGATCCATCCGGGGTCGCCGGATGCGGCATCCGTCTCGGTCTTGAAGGCGGTCGCGACCGCCCACAGGAACGGCAGCAGCCAGCCGATCGCCATCAGTGCGAGGACGACGAAGGCGATGATCCGGGAGGCGCCGAAGCGGCGCGAGCCGGGACGGCGGACGCGGTCGCCTGCCGCGCCCGGGGCGATCAGAGTGCTGGTCGCGGTGGTCATCGCGACTCCTTCCGACGGCGCGTGATCAGCGCCTGCACGACGCCGAGGATGATGATGAGCGCGAAGAACACGTACGAGATGGCGGCGGAGTAGCCGAACCGGTAGCCGACGAAGCCGGTCTCGTAGATGTACTGCACGATCGATCGGGTGGTGTCGCTGGAGAGACCGCCGAGCATCTGGTAGGCCTGATCGAACAGCTTCAGCGACGCGAGGATCTGCAGCAGCACGATCAGAGCCGTCGCCGGTCCGAGCTGCGGCAGCGTGATGGACCAGAACTGCCGCCACGGGCCGGCGCCGTCGAGCGCGGCCGCCTCGTACTGCTGCGCCGGGATGTTCTGCATCGCGGCCAGGTAGAGCAGGAAGTTGAAGCCGATCGTCCACCAGACCGTGGCGATCACGATCGCCATCAGGTTGGTGTCGGGGTTCTGCAGCCAGGCGATCGGCTGCAGGCCGAGCGCCTTGAGGATGTTGTTCGCCGCGCCGATCTGCGGGTTGAAGATCCACACCCAGATCTGCGAGATCACGGTGGAGGCCAGCAGGTACGGCATGAAGAACGACAGCCGCCACAGCCACTGGCCGGGCAGTCCGCGGTCCACGAGCACGGCCATCACCAGCGCGATCAGCACCAGCGGGATGGTGGAGAGCACGGTGAACCAGGCGGTGTTGCCCAGCGCGCCCCACATCACCGGGTCGGCGAGCGCCTCGGCGTAGTTGTCCCCGCCGATGAAGTCACCGCCGGCGCCGGTCAGGGACTGATTCGTGAAGCTGAGGTAGAAGCCGTGCAGGATGGGCCAGGCCATGAAGAGCACGAAGGCGATCAGGAACGGGGCCAGGAACGCCCAGCTGACCAGCTGCTCGTTGCGGCCGCCGGCATGGCGCCGGCGCGGGGATGCCGGGCTGCCGGTGACGATGGTCGTGGTGGTCAGTGCGGTGCCGGGTGCGGTGACGGTCATGACCGGCTCCCTTCGGGATCCGCCGGGTTGGGTTGGCTGAGGAAGCGGTTCACGCGCGACTCGAATCGCGACACGGCGGCGGCGGGGTCGGAGCCGCTGAGCAGGGCGGGCTGGGCGGCGGCGCCGAACTCGCCCTGGAAGTTCGAACCGGACCCGGTGAACCAGGCAGGCGGGTCGTAGACGACGTAGGTCGCGGCCTCCGCGTAGTGCGCCTGCGGCAGCAGGTCCTGGTACTCGGGCGATTCGGTGATCGGCAGGTAGGCCGGGATATGTCCTGCCTTGGCCCAGTCGAACGAGCCCTTCAGCATGTCCGCGACGAACTTGTAGGTCAGTGCACGATGCTGCTCGTCCGGTCTGGACTGGTGCGGCAGCACGAACGAGTGCGAGTCGGCGTAGGCGGCCCTGGTTCCGAAGATCGGCGGGATGGGTGCCACATCGAATGGGATGCCCGCGTCCTGCATCGTGCGCAACTCCCACACGCCGGTGAGGAACAGTCCGCTCTTGCCGGTGGAGAACTCCGCGACCGCGGTGCCGTAGTCGCTCTGCTTCGCGGCGAGCTTCCCGTCGAGGAGGGTCTGCATGTAGGTGAGCGACTCGACCGCGACGTCGGTGTCGATCTCGGCGGTGCCGCCCTCCGGCAGCTGCATCTCGGTGCCGTGCTGCGCGTAGAGCGTGTAGAACAGACGCCACATCTGCGCGCCGTCGCCGAGGTAGCCGTAGGAGAGTCCGTGACCCTCGGAGGCTTCGGCGACGGCGGTCACCAGGTCGAGGAACTCCTCGGGGGTGCCCGCCTGCACGAGCCGGCCGTCGGAGTCGAGCACGCCCGCCTTCCGGCAGATGTCGGTGTTGTACATCAGCACGAACGGGTGCGCGTCCAGGGCGAGACTGAGGTGCTTGTCGCCCACCTCGCCCTTCTGCCAGATCGGCTTCGGGAAAGTCGACTCGTCGACGCCGAGCTCGGCCAGGCGGTCGAGGTCCCAGGCATCCAGCAGCCCGCCCGGCGCCCAGCCGAGCACGCGGGTGGCGTGCATGATCGCGACGTCGGGGGCACGACCGCCGGCTGCCGCCATGGCCAGCTTCGTGTAGTAGGGCGTGCCCCAGGCGAGCACGGTGGGGCGGATGCGGTAGGCGCTTTGCGCCTTGTTCACGCCGTCGAGCAGCGACGACATGATGACGCCGTCACCGCCGGAGAGCAGATGCCAGAACTGCAGCGTCTGGGTTCCGGCGGCGGTGGCGGCGGGGGAGCAGCCGGCGAGCAGGGCCGCGCCGGCCGTGACGGCGGACGCGGTGAGGAATTGCCGTCGTGAGAGATCCAACGGTGGGGTCATCGTCACTCCTTCGTGGACGATCGGGGGTTGCCGACATCATTACATCGATGTAATCGGAGGCGCAAGAGGCGCGATCATTCCAGAGGTAGGACGTTCAGACTCGCGGGTCGTGGCCGCGTGGCGCGGCATCCGTGCTCTCGCGCAGCACCAGGCGGTGCGGGACGGTGACCGACTGCGCGGGGCACGAGCGGTCCTCGATGCGCGCGACCAGCCGCCCGACGGCGGCGTCGGCGAACGCCGGCACATCGATGGCGACCGTGGTCAGCGGCGGGGCCGTGAAGCGCGACAGCTCCACGTCGTCGAAGCCGGTCACCAGCACCTGTCCAGGCACGTCGACACTGTGCTCGCGCAGCACATGCAGGGCGCCCGCGGCGAGCGAATCGGTGAACGCGATGATCGCGTCGAACGGGATGCCGCGGGCGAGCAGCTCCTCGGCGGCTGCCACGCCGCCGGTGATCGTCCAGTCCGGATCGTTCACCTCGAGGCGCGGGTCGAGCGGGATGCCCGCCTCGCCGAGGGCCCGCCGCACGCCGCTCAGCCGGAGCCGGCTGGTGGCGGTCGCGAAAGTGTTCTCCTCATCGGCGCCGAGCACCGCGATGCGCCGTGCGCCGCGCGAGATCACGTGCCGGGTCAGCTCGGCGGCTCCTGCCGCGCTGTCGATCCCGACGTGGTCGGTACCGCGATCCTCGACCTCGCCGATCAGCACGACCGGCGGCAGATCGTCGCCGCCGACCGAGCTGTCCTCGAGACGGATCGGGTTCAGGATCAGACCGTCGACCAGGTGGGCGCGGGCGCGGGAGAGCAGCTCGCGCTCGCGCCCGGGGTCGGCGCCGGTCTCCTCGATGTGCACAGCGAGCCCGCGCCGGTGGGCGGCCTCGACGATGCGGTGCAGCAGCTCGGAGGAGAACGAGGTGGCCAGGAAGGGCAGGGCGACGGCGATCACGCCGGAGCGCCCGTTGCGCAGGCCCCGGGCGCTGAGGTTGGGCACGAAGTCGAGCTTGCGCATCGCCGCCTCGACCCGCTCGCGGGTGTCCTCGCGCACGGGGACGGCTCCGGTCACGACGTTGGAGACGGTCTTGGCGGACACGCCCGCCAGCGATGCGACGTCCTGCATCGTGGCTCGTGCGCCCCCTGCCATGCGTCCAGACTATGCCGGTGCGGGCCGCACAGATGTTACATCGATGAAGCCACGGCGCTCAGCTTCGGTCGCGCCAGCTGTGCCGGGGCTCGTAGCCCAGCACCCTGCGCGCCTTCGCGATTGAGAGCAGGGTCTCGTGATCGCTGACCGGACGGGCCAGTGGCACGTCCGGGAACACCTCCGCGAGCAGTTCCGTGTTCGGGCGCGACATCACCGTGTCGGCCGCGGCGATGATGAAGCTCTCGAAGCCGGGGGCCGCCGCCTCGAGAGCGCGCTCGACGGCCTGCGCACCGTCGCGTGCGTCGATGTAGCCCCACAGGTTCCACTTGCGCGCCGTCGCGTCGGCGTCGAAGGAAGGGAACTCCGCGTAGTCCTCGGGGTTCATCACGTTCGAGAACCGCAGCGCCGTGATCGACATGTCGGGGTTCCACCGCACCAGCTCGACCGCCATCCGCTCCTCGAGGGTCTTCACGAGCGAGTACACCGATTCCGGTCGCGGCGGGTACTCCTCGTCGACCGGAACGTAGGGCGGAGGCACGTCGAAGGGCAGGCCGAGGACGGTCTCGCTGGACGCGTACACGATGCGGCCGATGCCCAGCCTCGACGCGGCCCAGAAGACGTTGAACGTAGCCGGCATGTTGTTGTGGAACGTCGCGACGTCGCTGCGGATGCCGGGCGCGGGGATCGCGCCGAGATGCACGACCGCGTCGACCCCGTCGTGCCGGTCGCCGACCGCGGTGAGCGCGTCGACGACCTGGCCGTAGTCGGTCAGGTCGACCTGAACGAAATCGGGCCCGCGCTCACCGGCGACATCCATGCCGATGACGCGGTGGCCGCTCGCGCGGAGTTCGCGGGCGACGACGGTTCCGAGCTTTCCGGATGCTCCGGTGAGGGCGATGCGCATGGGAACACCCTGGCACGCGGTTGCCGCCGGTGCATCCCGAGGCCGGTTCCGAGGGTCACCGGACTCGGTCACCCTCGAGCGGGTTCGAGGCGAGCCTGTCGATGAGGCCGCCGTCGATCAGACGGCGGGCGTGGCTGTGCGGCTTGCGATCGGACTGCGCACGGACGCTCGAGCCGAACTCCGCGGCGAGAGAGAGCCGGGGGTGTGCGGCGAGCACCTCACGGCGGAAGTCGAGAGGGAGCTCCGCGTGGCGGCGGCCGGAGATGTCGAGACCGGTGGCCGTCTCGAGCAGGTAGCCCTCGAGATCGAACTCCGGATCGACCTCGGGCCAGTTGTGCCGCACGATGACCTCGTTGATGCGCCGTCTGCGCTCGGCCGGCCATCCGGCGCCCGCGGTCATCGCCTCGCCGACGTACCCTCCGGCCTCCTCGTAACCGAGGGTGTGATTGTCGAAGGCCGGCACGAGGGCGATGTCGTGCAGCAGCGCCGCGGTGTGGAGCAGGTCGTGGTCGACCCCGGTTCGGCCCTCGATCACCGCGAACGCCTCGGCCCACAGCCAGGAGCGCTGCACGTGGTTGCGCAGCGCGGGGGAGTGATGCTCGTCCACCAGCTCTCGGGCCGCGCGGGCTGCCGGTGTGTCGGGGACGGCGAAGTCGGAGATGCGCATGGGGCGAGCGTAATGAGGACGAGCCGCCGCGATCGTGCGGGAAGTGCCAAGAACCGTCGGAATGACGCCATTCCCGGGCGTGCAGGCTGCCGCTGCCACCGGTCGGAGGGCGTGCGCGGCCATAGACTCATCGCGATGAGCGAGACGAACGGCACCCGGACGCGCGCCGTCGGCGTGCGCGACGTCGCCGCGCTCGCCGGAGTGTCCCGGCAGACGGTCTCGCGTGTGCTCAACGAGCATCCGGATGTCGCATCGGCGACGCATGATCGCGTCGTCGCGGCGATGGAAGAGCTCGGGTACCGGATGAACAACGCGGCGAGGGCGCTGGGCACGCGCCGCACCCGCACGATCGGCGTGCTCGCGTCGGACGCGCTGCAGTACGGACCCTCGCGCAGCATCGCCGCGATCGAGGCCTCTGCGCGCGAGGCCGGTTACTGGGTGTCGACGGCCTACGCCGACTCCGGTGACGCCGACTCCGTCCGTGCCGCGATCGAGCACCTGCGGGCGCAGGCCGTCGACGGTCTCGTCGTGTTCGCGCCGCACGCGCGCACGCTCGACGTGCTGAAGGACCTCGACACCGGCATCCCGACCGTCGCGCTGCACACCGCGGACCGTTCAGCGCACTCGGTCGACCAGATCGCGGGCGCGCGGCTCGCGGCCGCCGCACTGGCGGATGCCGGGCACCGGCGCATCGCGCACCTCGCGGGCCCGGCCGACTGGCTCGAGGCCGAGGCCCGAGCATCCGGGTACGAGGCGGAGCTGGCCGCGCGTGATCTGGATTTCCGGCTGACGGTGCGCGGCGACTGGACGGCCCGATCCGGGTACGAGGCGGCGCGGGCGGTGCGGGATGCCGGCGCGACCGCCGTGTTCGCCGGCAACGACCAGATGGCGCTCGGCCTGATCACCGGACTGCGCGAGCTGGGGGTCGACGTGCCTGTCGACGTCAGCGTGGTCGGCTTCGACGACACGCCGGATGCGGCGTACTTCTGGCCCCCGCTCACGACGGTGCGGCAGGACTTCGACGAGCTCGCTCGCCGCGCCGTGGCCGCGTTGGTCGGGGAGGGCTCGGATGCCGCATCCGAGGCATCCGAGGCATCCGCGTCGGCCGCGCCCGCGCCGGTCGCACCGGTGCTGATCTCCCGCGCCTCCGTGGCCATGCCGCGCTGACCGGAGCTGCGGGCCGCCGATTGACCGGGGGAGGCCGACATGTCACAATCAACTGTGACCGGTCACAGTCGTCCAGGAGGATCAACGATGACCACGTATCCCGCAGAGATCGAGCAGGCGATCGCCGACGTCCGCGCTGACGTCGCGCGCCTGCACGGCGAGCTCGTGCGCTACGGCCTGGTGGTCTGGACCGGCGGCAACGTGTCGGGCCGGGTGCCCGGTGCGGACCTCTTCGTCATCAAGCCCTCCGGGGTCGGCTACGACGACCTGGCTCCGGAGAACATGATCCTCTGCGACCTCGACGGCACCGTCGTGCCGGGCAGCGTGGGCGACGACCGCTCGCCGTCCAGCGACACCGCCGCGCACGCCTACGTCTACCGGAACATGCCGGAGGTCGGCGGCGTCGTCCACACCCACTCCACCTACGCGGTCGCCTGGGCCGCACGCGGTGAGGAGATCCCGTGCGTGATCACGGCGATGGCCGACGAGTTCGGCGGGCCGATCCCCGTGGGGCCGTTCGCGATCATCGGTGACGACTCGATCGGCCGGGGCATCGTCGACACCCTGCGCGGCCACCGCAGCCGTGCCGTGCTGATGCAGAACCACGGTCCGTTCACGATCGGGGTGAACGCGAAGGATGCGGTGAAGGCGGCCGTCATGGTCGAGGACGTCGCCCGCACCGTGCACCACGCCCGCGAGGCCGGACCGCTCGTCCCGATCCCTCAGGAGGCCATCGACCGGCTCTACGACCGGTACCAGAACGTGTACGGCCAGAACGCGGACGCGCGGCGATGACCTTTCGTCAGGGCGCAGGAGCCGACGCGATCCGCTCCGGGCGCACCGCGCTGGGCATCGAGCTCGGCTCGACCCGCATCAAGGCGTGCCTGATCGACGCGGACAGCCACCAGGTGCTCGCGACCGGATTCCACGACTGGGAGAACCGGTTCGAGGACCGGCTGTGGACCTACTCGATCGACGCCGTGTGGGCGGGGCTGCGGGAGGCCTACTCCGGTCTGGTCTCGGACGTCTACGACCGGCACGGCATCCGCCCCGGCTCGTTCGGCGCGATCGGCGTCTCGGCGATGATGCACGGGTACCTCGCCTTCGACGCGCACGACGAGCTGCTCGCGCCGTTCCGCACCTGGCGCAACACGAACACCGGCCCCGCCGCGGCGGAGCTCACCGAATTGCTGGGCGTGAACATACCGCTGCGCTGGTCGGTCGCGCACCTGCGCCAGGCACAGCTCGACGCCGAGCCGCACGTCGGCTCGGTGCGGTTCCTCACCACCCTCGCCGGCTACGTGCACTGGCGGCTCACCGGCCGGCGCGTGCTGGGTGTCGGCGACGCCTCGGGCATGTTCCCGATCGACTCGGCGACCCGCGACTACGACCAGGCGCTGCTCGATCGCTTCGATGCGCGCACCGGCGGCGACCTGCGCGCTCTGCTGCCCGAGGTGCTCGTCGCCGGGCAGGACGCCGGGTCTCTCAGTCCCGCCGGTGCGCTGCTCCTCGATCCGAGCGGTGCTCTGCAGCCGGGCATCCCGCTGTGTCCGCCGGAGGGGGATGCCGGAACCGGCATGGTCGCCACGAACGCGGTCGCCCCGCGCACGGGCAACGTGTCCGCCGGCACCAGCATCTTCGCGATGGTCGTGCTGGAGCGGCCGCTGACTGCCGTGCACCACGAGCTCGACCTCGTCGCGACACCCGCTGGCGACGCCGTCGCGATGGTGCACTGCAACAACGGCGCCAGCGAGCTGGCGGCCTGGGCCGGCATGTTCGGGCGTTTCGCCACGGCATCCGGCACCCCGCTCTCCGGCGACGCCGTCTTCGAGACGCTCTTCCGCGAGGCGCTCGACGGCGAAGCGGATGCCGGCGGGCTGATGGCCTACAACCACCTCGCGGGGGAGCCGATCGCCGGGCTCGACGAGGGGCGCCCGCTGTTCGTGCGCACGCCCGACAGCCGCTTCACCCTGGCCAACGTCATGCGCGCTCAGCTGTACGGCGTGTTCGGCACGCTCGCCCTCGGCATGCGCGTGCTCGCCGACGAGGGAGTGACCCTAGATCGCATGTATGCCCACGGCGGCATGTTCCGCACAACCGGGGTGGCGCAGCGTTTCCTGGCCGGCGCGCTGAACGCCCCCGTGGCGGTCGGGGACACGGCGGCCGAGGGCGGCGCATGGGGCGTCGCCGTGCTCGCCGCCCACCTCGGCTCCCCTCAGCCGCTCACCGAGTACCTCGACGAGCGGGTCTTCGCCGGCGCCGGCATCCGCGTCGCAGAACCCGAGCCGGCGGATGTCGCCGGCTATGCCGCCTACCTCGACCGCTACCGCACGGGCCTCGCCATCGAGTCCGCCGCCGTCGACGCTCTCTGATCCGAAGGAAAGACATGACCCGCACCCCGCTCACCACCTCGCTCGACGGTTACGAGGTCTGGTTCCTCACCGGCAGCCAGCACCTGTACGGGCCTGAGACGCTCGCGCAGGTCGCCGAGCAGTCCCAGGCGATCGCCGGTGCCCTCGACGCGGCGTCCGATGTGCCGGTGCGCATCGTCTGGAAGCCGGTGCTGACCGACTCCGCAGCCATCAAGCGCATCGCGCTCGAGGCGAACGCCGATGACCGGGTGATCGGCTTGGTGGCCTGGATGCACACCTTCAGCCCCGCGAAGATGTGGATCGCCGGACTCGACGCGCTGCGCAAGCCGCTCGCGCACCTGCACACGCAGGCCAACGTCGAGCTGCCCTGGGCCGACATCGACTTCGACTTCATGAACCTCAACCAGGCTGCGCACGGCGACCGCGAGTTCGGCTACATCCAGACCCGCCTCGGCGTGCCGCGCAAGACCATCGTGGGGCACCACAGCGACCCGCGCGTGCGGGCGGATCTCGCGAGCTGGCAGCGCGCCGCCGCGGGCCTCGCCGCCGCGCACGACCTGAAGCTCGCCCGCTTCGGCGACAACATGCGCTTCGTCGCCGTCACCGAGGGCGACAAGACCGAGGCCGAACTGCGGCTCGGCGTCCAGGTCAACACCTGGGGCGTGAACGAGCTGGCGGATGCCGTGCACGCGGCGTCCTCGGGCGACATCGACGCCCTCGTCGCCGAGTACGAGGAGCTCTACGACGTCGTCCCCGAACTGCGCCGTGGCGGAGAGCGCCACGAGTCGCTGCGACACGGTGCCGCGATCGAGCTCGGTCTGCGGTCGTTCCTCGAGGAGGGCGGCTTCGGCGCCTTCACCACCTCGTTCGAGGATCTCGGAGCGCTGCGGCAGCTGCCGGGGCTCGCCGTGCAGCGGCTGATGGCCGAGGGCTACGGCTTCGGGGCCGAGGGCGACTGGAAGACCGCGATCCTCGTGCGCGTCGCGAACGTGATGGGCGCCGGCCTCCCCGGCGGCGCGAGCCTGATGGAGGACTACACCTACGACCTCACGCCCGGCGATGAACTGATCCTCGGCGCGCACATGCTCGAGGTCTCGCCCTCGCTGTCCTCGGCGAAGCCGACCCTCGAGGTGCATCCGCTGGGGATCGGCGGCAAGGAGGACCCGGTGCGCCTCGTCTTCACGGCAGACCCCGGGCCTGCCGTCGTCGTCGCGATGAGCGACCTGCGTGATCGCTTCCGCCTCACCGCGAACGTCGTCGAGAACGTCGAGCCCCGCGCCGCGCTGCCCAAGCTGCCGGTGGGGCGCGCGGTCTGGAGGCCGGCGCCGGACTTCCGCACCAGCGCCGCCGCCTGGCTCGCGGCGGGCGCCGCGCACCACACCGTGATGTCGAACGCGGTCGGCATCGAGGTCTTCCGCGACTTCGCCGAGATGGCCGAGGTCGAGCTGCTCGTGATCGACGACGACACCACTCTGCCCGGCTTCCAGCAGCAGGTGCGCTCCAACCAGGCCTACTACCGTCTGGCGCAGGGCCTGTGATGGCCTCGGTTCCTGAGCGAGGAGCGCAGCGACGAGACGAAGGACGCTCCGGACGGCAGTACCGCATCGCGGCATCCGGCTACGTGGCGGAGATCGCCAGTGTCGGCGCCTCGCTGCGCACCCTTCAGCACGACGGACGCGACCTGGTCGTGCCGTTCGACGCCGACGAGGTGCGCCCGGCGTATCGTGGCGCGACACTCGCGCCCTGGCCGAACCGTATCGTCGATGGCGCGTACGCGTTCGAGGGCATCGTGCACCAGTTGCCGCTGACCGAGCCGGAGCGTGGACAGGCGCTGCACGGCCTGGTGGTCTGGTCGGACTTCGCCGAGCGCGCTGTCGCGCCCGACCGCGTCATCCTCGCGACGACGATCGTGCCGCAGGCCGGCTACCCGTTCGCCGTCGAGGTCGAAGTCGAGTACCGCGTCGATGACCAGGGGCTCATGCAGCACGTGACCGGCCGGAACGTCGGATCGGATGCGGCACCCTGGGGCGCCGGCCCGCATCCGTATCTCGTCGCGGGCCAGGGCCACGTCGACGACTGGACGCTGCGCCTGCCGGCATCCGAAGTGCTCACCGTCACTGACGACCGGCTCAGCCCGATCGCGGTCGAGCCCGTCGACGCGCACCCGCAGTGGGACTTCCGCGCGCCCCGGCCCATCGGCGACACCTTCATCGACCACGCCTTCACCGCTCTCGAGGGAGCGGACGGCCTCGTCTCGGTCGAGCTGCACGCCGCCGGCGGCGGCGTCGCGATCACCTGGGGCGACGGATGCCCGTGGGTGCAGGTGCACACCGCCGACACTCCGGCCGCGCCGGCGACCCATCGGGGCGGGCTGGCCGTCGAGCCGATGACCTGCCCGCCCGACGCGTTCAATTCGGGCACCGATCTCATCGTGCTGCAGCCCGGCGCCGCGCACACGGTCTCCTGGCTGATCCACGCGCTGTGACCGTCGTGCCGCACCGGCCGCTAGAGCATCTCGAGCGGCACCGGATGCTGTGGAGCCGGGAAGCGCCGGTCCATCTCGGCGAGCACGTCCTCAGGCAGCACGCGGCCGAGCACCGCGGCGTTCTCCTGGGCATGGGCCACGGAGCCGGCCTTCGGGATCGCGAGCACATCGCCCGAGCGCACCACCCAGGCGAGCACGAGCTGCGCCGGCGTGAGGCCGGCGGAAGCCGCGAGATCGGCCAGCCCGGGGTCGTCGAGCAGTCGCGCCTGTTCCAGCGGTGAGTAAGCCATCGCCGGCATGCCGAGCTCGCGCAGCAGCGGGAGCAGATCGGCCTCGGGGCCGCGGCGGATCGGGTTGTACAGGACCTGGTCGGTCGCCGCGCCCTCGGGCAGCTCCGCCATGTCGTCAGGGTCGAGGTTGCTGACGCCCCACGACAGGATGTCGCCGTCGGCGACCAGCCTCTCGAACGCGGCGACCGTCTCGTCGAGCGGGACGCCGCCGCGCCAGTGCAGCAGGTAGAGGTCGAGACGGTCGGTGCCGAGACGTTCGAGGCTGCCGTGCACGGCCCGGCGGACGCCGGCGGTAGCCGCGTTGTGGGGGAGCACCTTGCTGACGAGGAACACCTGGTCCCGGCGTCCTCGGATGGCCTCGCCGACGAGCTCCTCCGAGCGACCGTCGCCGTACATCTCCGCGGTGTCCACGACGGTGAGCCCGGCATCGAGGCCGGCCCGGATCGCTGCGATCTCGTCGCCGCGCCGTGCAGGGGCGTCGCCGACGAACCAGGTGCCGATGCCGATCTCGGGCACGACCGGCCCGTGGGGGAAGCGGATGCTCATGGTTCCACGGTACGGCGCCGCCGCCGTGGCTCAGACGAACGCGCGGCTCAGGTTCTCGGTCGTCTGGTCATCGACGACTCGCCGTGCCGCATCGGTAGCGACGGTGCGGCTGCCCGTCCGATCGCCGGCCGGGCTGTACGGCATCGCCGAGACGGTGAGATGCCTGTCGTCGTGCTTCTCCACCCACTTCACCGGAACGCACATGATGTCCCCCTCTGACGGTTATGAAGGAGAGGAGGCGCAAAGAGTCGTGGTGATACCTGAGACTGCGCGCCCACCAAAGCGGCGCGGGTGAGAATGGAACCATGAGCAGTGAAGCCGTCCTCGTCGATGTCGTCCGCACGCCGGTGGGCCGGGGTAAACCGGGTGGGGCCCTGTCGGAGGTGCATCCGGTCGATCTTGCGGCGGGTGTGCTCACCGCGATCCTTGAGCGCAACGGGCTGGAGTCCGGGCAGCTCGACGACGTGCTGCTCGGCTGCGTCAGCCAGGTCGGAGACCAGGCGATGAACATCGCCCGCCAGGCCGTGCTCGCCGCCGGATTCGATGAGACCATCCCCGCCACGACCATCGACCGGCAGTGCGGATCGAGCCAGCAGGCCGTGCACTTCGCCGCGCAGGGCATCGCCGCGGGCGCCTACGACGTGGTGCTCGTCGGCGGGGTCGAGTCGATGAGCCGCGTGCCGCTCGGCGCCTCCGCGGCCGGCGGATCCCCGATGTCGCCGCGCCTGCGCGCCCGCTATCCGCAGGGCCTGGTGAACCAGGGCGTCAGCGCCGAGCTCATCGCGCAGCGCTGGAACCTCGGCCGCGACGATCTCGACGCCTTCGCCGCCGAGTCGCACGCCCGCGCCGCGGCCGCCTGGCGCGACGGCTTCTTCACCGGCACGACCGTTCCGGTTGCCGAAGCACCGGATGCCACGACCGATGAGACCGTCCGTGCGGGCACCACCGTCGAGAAGCTGGCCGGCCTGCCGGCATCCTTCCGCACCGACGCGATGGCCGAACGGTTCCCCGAGATCGACTGGAGGATCACGCCGGGCAACTCCTCACCGCTCACCGACGGGGCGTCCGCGGCCCTGCTCATGAGCGCAGAGAGGGCGGATGCTCTCGGGCTGCGCCCCCGCGCGCGGTTCCGGGCTTTCGACGTGATCGGCGACGACCCGCTGATGATGCTCACGGGACCCATCCCGGCCACCCGCCGGGTGCTCGAGAAGGCCGGGCTGGGCATCGACGACCTCGACGCCTACGAGGTGAACGAGGCGTTCGCGTCGGTCCCGCTGGCCTGGGCCGCGGAGCTCGGCGCCGACCCCGCGCGGCTCAACCCGCGCGGTGGGGCGATCGCTCTGGGCCATGCGCTCGGCTCGTCCGGCACCCGCCTGCTCGGCACGCTGATCGATCACCTCGAGGCGACCGGAGGCCGGTACGGCCTGCAGACGATGTGCGAGGGCGGCGGCATGGCGAACGCGCTCATCCTCGAGCGCCTCTGACAGTTCCGCTCCCTCTCCTTCGAATCGCGCGGAGCGGCGCCCCCCCCGGAAGATTTGGGGGTTTCTCGAGAACCCGTTGCGCGCGCCGCCGCGGCGGCGCAGAATGACGGCGTGGATCGCCACTGGGGGTGATCCACGGCATCCGGGCATATCGGGGAGATCTGCTCGGCTGAGCACGACGCGGGCAGGGGTGCCCACGCCGGGAACGGGGAGTCGTCCATGCGTGCAATTCGTGTACTCGCGGTGTCGGGAGCCGCCGCGGTTCTGGTCCTGACTGCGCCGACGCTCGCGTCGGCGGCATCCGATCCGCCCCGGCCGCAGGTGTGGTCGACGCAGCTTGCGGCGCCCTTCAGCCTCGAGGTCGACGGACCGCGGGTGCTCGTCGCCGACGGTGGCACCGGCGCGCTCGGTCAGCTGCAGCCCGACGGATCGATCGCGCCGATCGTCACCGGTGTCGACGGCCTGTCCGGGGTGGCCGTGCGCGGCAAGTGGCTGGCGTACACGTCGACCCACACGCAGCTGCCGGAGTTCATCAACACGGCCAGCGGTCTGAACATCCGCACGCCGAAGGGCGTCCGCATCTACGCGGACACGCACGCCTGGGAGGTCGCGCACAACCCCGACCAGATCAACACCTACGGCCCCCGGAGCGAGGACCCCTGTGTGCTGGGCGCGCTCGGGCCGCGGTACGAGGGCATGGTCGACTCGCACGCGTACAGCGTCGCGAGCTGGGACGGCAAATGGGTGGTGGCGGATGCCGGGGCCAACGCCCTGCTCCAGGTCGACGACTCCGGTCACGTCAGCACTCTGGCGGTGCTGCCGCCGCAGTCCGCGAAGATCACCGCGGAGGCCGTCGCGGAGCTCGGCATGCCGGAGTGCCTGGTCGGCACGACCTACGACTTCGAACCGGTTCCGACCGACGTCGAGGTCGGCTCGGACGGGATGCTGTATGTGACGACGCTGCCGGGCGGACCCGAGAGCGCCGCACTCGGCGCGCGCGGAGCGCTCTGGCGCGTCGACCCGGCGAGCGGTGACAGCGAATGGCTCGCCGGAGGGTTCCTCGGCGCGACGAACCTCGCGCTGGGCAAGGACGGACAGATCTACGTCACCGAGTTGTTCGGAGGCAGGATCACCGAGGTGACCGGTGCGCACACCACGCGCACGTACGCGGAGCTGCCCGGTGTCGTCTCTGTCGAGACCGCGCCCACTGGCACGGTCTGGGCCGCAACGATGGGGAACGAGGAGCCGCCGGCGCCCGGCACGATCGTGAGCATCTCGAACGGCAAGGTGAAGGTGCAGGCCCAGGTCAAGCACTGACCCGCGCCACAACAGAGGAGACCCCCGCCGACCCGATTCGGCGGGGGTCTTCGCGGTCGGAACGGACCGCGGTGGGAGCTGAGCTCACCATGACGCGAAGTCGACGCCCTTCCGGTCTGAGTCGTTCGCGTCCCTCTGTTCTACGCGGCGCAGGTTACGCGCCGGTGAACGCACGCCCCCGGTTTCCCGACGGGTGCGGGAAGGGCTGAGCGACAAGGAAGCAGATACTAGGAACCCCTACTATCTGCTCGGAAACCCGAGTATGGTGGTCACTGTGCCAAAGACGGCACAGAGGAGCGTCGCACAATGACTCGTACAATCCCGCATTTCGTGGGCGGATCGCACTTCGAGCCCCAGGAGGGCCGGTTCGCTGACGTGTTCGACCCCAGCACCGGCGCGGTGCAGGCCCGCGTGCCGCTCGCCTCGGCCGCCGAGGTGCAGCAGGTCATCGCGAACGCCGCCGCGGCGCAGCCCGCCTGGGCCGCGACCAACCCGCAGAAGCGCGCCCGCGTGATGATGCGGTTCGTCGACCTGGTGAATCAGAACATGGACGAGCTGGCCCGGCTGCTCTCCAGCGAGCACGGCAAGACCTTCGAAGACGCGAAGGGCGACGTCATCCGCGGTCTCGAGGTGATCGAGTTCTGCATCGGTGCCCCGCACATGCTCAAGGGCGAGTACTCGACCGAGGTCGGCACCGGCATCGACGTCTACTCGATGCGCCAGCCGCTCGGCGTGGTCGCCGGCATCACGCCGTTCAACTTCCCGGCCATGATCCCGCTCTGGAAGGCCGGCCCCGCGATCGCGAGCGGCAACGCCTTCGTGCTGAAGCCCTCTGAGCGCGACCCCTCGGTGCCGGTGCGCCTGGCCGAGCTGTTCATGGAGGCCGGTCTTCCCGCCGGCATCCTCAACGTCGTGCACGGCGACAAGGAGGCGGTGGACACGATCCTCACCGATCCGCGCATCGAGGCCGTCGGCTTCGTCGGTTCCACGCCGATCGCGGAGTACATCTACTCGACGGCGGCCGCGAACGGCAAGCGCGCGCAGTGCTTCGGCGGCGCGAAGAACCACCTCATCGTCATGCCCGACGCCGATCTCGACCAGGCCGCCGACGCTCTCATCGGAGCCGGATACGGCTCGGCCGGTGAGCGCTGCATGGCGATCTCGGTCGCCGTCCCGGTCGGCGAGGAGACCGCTGACGCGCTGGTCGCCAAGCTCAGTGAGCGGCTCGCCGACCTGAAGGTCGGCCCCGGCCTCGAGCCGGGCGTCGACTACGGCCCCCTGGTCTCGTCCGCCGCGAAGGCCCGCGTCGAGGGGCTGATCCAAGAGGGCGTGGATGCCGGGGCGAGGCTGGTCGCCGACGGCCGCGGCCTCGTGATCGAGGGCTACGAGAACGGCTTCTACCTCGGCCCCACCCTGTTCGACCGCGTCACCACCGACATGTCGATCTACCAGCAGGAGATCTTCGGCCCGGTGCTCTCAGTGGTCCGTGCCGCGGACTACGAGGAGGCGCTGGCCCTGGCATCCGACAATCCCTACGGCAACGGCGTGGGCATCTTCACCCGCGACGGCGACGCCGCTCGCGACTTCGCCGCGCGCGTGAACGTGGGCATGGTCGGCGTGAACATCCCGATCCCCGTGCCGATCGCCTACTTCACCTTCGGTGGCTGGAAGGCCTCGGGCTTCGGCGACCTCAACCAGCACGGCGCCGACGGCTTCCGCTTCTACACGAAGACCAAGACCGTGACCAGCCGCTGGCCGTCAGGTATCAAGGACGGCGCCAGCTTCGTGATCCCGACGGGAGACCACCGATGACCATGGTGACGACGACCACGGAGGAGCGCGAGGCCATCCTCGGCGCGGTGCGCGACTTCGCCGAGACCGAACTGGCCCCGCACGCGATCGAGCGCGACGAGAAGCATCTCTTCCCGCGCGACACCCTGCACCGCGCCGGCGAGCTGGGCCTGGGGGGCATCTACGTGCGGGAGGAGTTCGGCGGCACCGAGCTGTCGCGCGTCGACACCGTCGCCATCTTCGAGGAGCTCGCCAAGGGCGACCCGACGATCGCGTCGTACATCTCCATCCACAACATGGTCGCGTGGATGATCGACACCTATGGCGCCGAGGCGCAGCGCTCCGAGTGGCTGCCGCAACTGACCGCGATGGAGACCTTCGGCTCGTACTGCCTCACCGAGCCCGGTGCGGGATCGGATGCCGCGGCGATCGCCACCAGCGCCGTCCGCGACGGCGACGACTTCCTGCTCACCGGCGTCAAGCAGTTCATCTCCGGCGCCGGCGAGGCCGGTGTGTACGTGGTGATGGCGCGCACCGGTGCCGCAGGCGCGAGCGGCATCAGCGCATTCGTCGTGCCCGCCACAGCGGAGGGCATCTCCTTCGGCGCGCCGGAGAAGAAGATGGGCTGGCACGCGCAGCCCACCCGGCAGGTGATCCTGGACGGCGTCCGGGTGCCGGCATCCGCCATGCTCGGCGACGAGGGCCGTGGGTTCGCGATCGCGATGTCGGCGCTGAACGGCGGGCGGCTGAACATCGCCGCCTGCTCGCTCGGCGGCGCGCAGTGGGCGCTGGAGAAGGCCGTGCAGTACGTGCACGAGCGCGAGGCGTTCGGCGAGCCGCTCGCCGAGAAGCAGTCCATCCTGTTCGCGGTCGCCGACATGCGCACCGACCTGCAGGCCGCGCGGCTGATGGTGCGCGACGGCGCGCAGGCCGTCGACGAGAAGGCGCCGGATGCCACGATGCGCTGCGCGATGGCCAAGCGCTTCGCGACGGACGCCGGGTTCGATGTCGCCAACAGGGCCCTTCAGCTGCACGGCGGCTACGGGTACCTTCAGGACTACGGGATCGAGAAGGTCGTCCGTGATCTGCGGGTGCATCAGATCCTGGAAGGGACGAACGAGATCATGAGACTCATCGTCGGACGCGAGATGCTGCGCCCCGCCGGTTCCGCGTCGATGCGGAGCGGATCATGACTCGCATCGCGTTCCTCGGCCTCGGACACATGGGACTGCCGATGGCGGTCAACCTCGTCAAGGCCGGGCACGACGTGCGCGGCTACGATCCGGTCCCCGCCGCAGTGGAGGCGGCATCGGCGGCGGGCGTGCCGATCGCCTCCTTCGGCATCGACGCGGTCGCCGGCGCCGAGGTGGTCATCACGATGTTCCCCGCCGGGAAGCATGTGATCGCCGCCTACGAGGACGGCCTGCTGGCGGCTGCCGACCCCGGCACCCTGTTCATCGAGTCGTCCACGATCGCCGTCGATGAGGCGCAGACCGCGCACGCGCTGGCGATCGAGGCCGGGCACCGCAACATCGACGCCCCGGTCTCCGGCGGCGTGGTCGGCGCCGAGAACGGCACGCTCGCGTTCATGGTGGGCGGGTCCGACGAGGACTTCGCCGCCGCGCTGCCGCTGCTCGAGGTGATGGGCAAGCGCATCGTGCACTGCGGAGGTCCCGGCCTCGGGCAGGCGGCGAAGGTGTGCAACAACATGATCCTCGCGGTGTCGCAGATCGCCGTCGCCGAGGCCTTCGTGCTGGGGGAGCGGCTGGGGCTCGAGCATCAGGCGCTGTTCGACGTCGTGTCGCAGGCATCCGGTCAGTGCTGGTCGATCACGACCAACTGTCCCGTGCCGGGCCCGGTGCCCACCAGCCCCGCGAACCGCGACTACCGGCCCGGCTTCGCCGGCGCGCTGATGGCGAAGGACCTCGGGCTCGCGCTGCAGGCGATCGAGCAGACCACGACGGATGCGCAGATGGGGCGGCTCGCGCAGCGCATCTACGCGGAGTTCGCCGCGGGCGAGGGGGGACACCGGGACTTCTCGGGCATCATCACCGACATCCGCGACGCGTCCTGACGCCGCGGCTCAGAGCTTGGCGAGTCGCATCGCGCGGCGCCGGCCGCGCAGCATCCGCACCAGGTAGTGGCCGAGGATCGATCCGGATGCCAGCGCGGCAGCGGTCGCTGCCGCGAGGAAGGTGTCGAACAGGCCGTTCAGTGACGACGAAGCCAGCTGCATCAGACCGTTGAACAGCAGCAGCCCCGGAAGCATCGGGATCAGTGCCGCGACCAGCAGCGGCAGCGTGGGTGTGCGGGTGATGCGCGCCATCACGGAGGAGAACACCCCCACAGTGACCGCCGCCAGACCGGCGGTCCACAGATCGCCGAGTTCGGCTCCGGTGCACAGCAGGGTCACGCCCTCGCCGATCAGGGCGAGCACGGCGACGCCCCAGAGCGCGCGCCACGGCATCTCGGTGCCGAGGGAGAATCCGAGCGCCATCACGACAGCCGCGGCCATGCTGATCAGCGGCGTCTGGTCCGGCTGCGCCTCTGTGACGCTCACGACGATCGGGGCGCCCCAGCGCTGCAGCAGCAGCGATGAGCTGATCACTCCGGCGGCGATGCCCGTGGTCGCGACCAGCGCTTCCATGAGCCGGGCAAGACCGGTGATGTAGAAGGCCGTGAGGATGTCCTGCACGCCGCCCAGGACGGTCACGCCCGCGAGCATCACGATCACCGTCGACACGACGACGAGCGTCGATGACGAGCCGGGGTCGACCAGGCGGACCAGTACTGCGGCGACGGGGCCGATCGCGCCGCCGAGAAAGGTGCGGAACAGCAGAGGCACGCCCCGTCTGCCGAGCCCGACGAGCACGACGTCGAGAACTACCGCAGCGACCAGCGCGACCACGGCGACCACTGGGCCGCCGCCGAGCAGCAGCGTGGCACCCGCGCCGAGGAGACCCCAGCCGAGCCGGCGCACGGCGACCGGCGTCAGCGGTCGGGCGGTGCGAATGCGGGAGAGCTGCCGCGCGGCGTCGGGCAGTTCGATCCGACCGGCGACGATCCGCTGATGCAGAGCGGCGACTGCGGTGAGCCTGGTGTAGTCGAGCTGCCGGGCGGGCAGATTGTGCCGTCGTGAAATCGACTCGTCGGTGCTGGCGTTGGTCCAGGTGAGGGTGATCGAGCCCGGCGCGATGTCGGCGTCGATGTTGCCCAGACCGTAGGCCCTGGTGACCGCGATCATGGCCTCGGTGGTCTCCTGAGCACCGGCCCCCGCGCGCCAGAACACCATCGCGAGGCGGATCGCGAGGTCGAGAATCGCACG
This sequence comes from Microbacterium sp. NPDC057659, assembly GCF_042799915.1. Taxonomy (NCBI): domain Bacteria; kingdom Bacillati; phylum Actinomycetota; class Actinomycetes; order Micrococcales; family Microbacteriaceae; genus Microbacterium; species Microbacterium sp. NPDC057659. Next base: position 1,118,393 of record NZ_JBHVHU010000002.1, read on the forward strand.
GATGCGGGCGGACGCGTCCAGGCTGTAGCGGGAAGGGGCCATCGGCCCCATTGTCGTCCGATGGTCCACAGGCGCGCGATGCCATCCCGAGCACCTGGGATACTGGGGGGACTGCGATGAAGCGGTGGAGGGAGCATCCATGACCGAGTACGAGACGATCCTCGTGGACCAGCGAGGACGGGTGGGCTGGATCACCCTCAACAGGCCGCAGGCATTGAACGCGCTGAACAGCGCGGTGGCCGAAGAGGTCACGGCGGCGGCGGTGGCCTTCGACGCGGACGCCGGGATCGGCGCAATCGTCGTCACCGGATCCGAGAAGGCCTTCGCGGCCGGCGCCGACATCAAGGAGATGGAGGGCATGACCTCCGCCGACATGCTCGGCACCGATCACTTCGGCGCGTGGCGCGACTTCGCCGCCGTGCGCACCCCCGTCATCGCCGCGGTCTCGGGCTACGCCCTGGGCGGCGGCTGCGAGCTGGCGATGATGTGCGACATCATCCTCGCCGGCGACAACGCGGTGTTCGGGCAGCCCGAGATCAACCTCGGTGTCATCCCCGGCATGGGTGGCACGCAACGTCTGATCCGCGCGGTCGGCTACTACAAGGCCGCCGAGCTGGTGCTTTCCGGCCGTCTGGTGAAGGCTGAGGAGGCCGAGCGCATCGGACTGGTGTCTCGGGTCGTACCGGCGTCGGATCTGCTCGACGAGGCGACGAAGCTCGCGAACACGATCGCGTCGAAGTCGCTGCCGTCGGTGTACGCGGCGAAGGCGACGCTGGACGCCGCGATGGAGACGCCGCTGGCCGAGGGCCTGGACGTCGAGCGGACGCAGTTCGCCGCGCTGTTCGACACCGCCGATCAGAAGGAGGGCATGGCCGCCTTCCGCGAGAAGCGCGAGCCGAACTTCGTGCACCGATGAGCGAGAATGTCGAGACCGCGCCGGACGACGCGGATCTGAAACTCTCCGAGGCGGATCGTCGGGAGCTGGTGGCGTGGACTCTGGCGTGCGCCGAGCGGATGCTGCCGATGTTCCTCGCCGAGCACCCGGACGATGCGCGGCCGCGCGCGGCGCTGGACGCCGCCTACGCGTTCCTGCGCGGCGAGATGGACATCGACGACGTGCGCAACTGGGCGTTCGCCTGTCATGCTGCTGCGCGCGAGGCGACGGATGCCGCAGCCGTGGCGGCCGCCCGCGTATGCGGTCAGGCGGCGGGGGTGGCGCACATGGCCGCACACGCCCGGCAGGTGCCCCGGCACACGGCGAAGGCGTTCCCCGGGGACCGCGCGCGCCGCGACGAGGAACTCGCCTGGCAGCGTGCGCAGATCCCCGCGCGCTTCGAGCACTACGTGTACGACGGGGACTGATCGCCGCGCCGACTCCGCGAGAAACCACCTTCTGCGCGAGAAATCATGCGCCACATGGTTTCTCGTGCGGGGAGTGGTTTCTCACTGCGCGCGGAGCTCGTCGAGGGTCTTCTGCAGGCGACGCGCACGAGTCTCCTCCTGCTTCGCCTCGGCGATCGACCTTGCCATCTCCTTCCGACGGGAGAACGACAGGTTCTCGAACTCTGCGCGGATGGCGGGGTCGGATGCCAGGGCGTCGGCGAGCTCCGGCGGGAGTTCGACCGTGCGCTCGGCGGTGTCGGGGGCGATGACGACGTCGAACTCGTCGCCGAGCTCGACGGCCATCTCCTGGCGCACCGCCTTGCTGAACCCGATGAGGTTCTGCCCGCCCATGCGGGCCAGGCGCAGCCGCGCGGTGCGGCCGGCGATGGTGACGGTGACGGGGAACGCCTTGGCGCTGCTGAGCGTCGCGACCTGTTCCTCGTCGAGCACGATCGCGCCGGCGGGCCCCATCGGCTGAAGTGTGGTGTGCAGTCTCAACTCGCTCATCCCGCCACACTAGGCGCGCGGAGGACTCAGGAGAAGTGCCTGCTGATGCCGTCGTTGCGCTCGGTGATCACGCGGATCAGATGGCGGCGCATGATCAGGGCGTCCACGACGCGACCGAGGACCAGGAACGGGGAGCGGAAGACGAGCTCGTCGCGCATGAGCGTCCCGCCGTCGACCTCCTCGAACTCGTGCGTGTGCTGGAACTCGGCGAACGGTCCTCGGACCTGTCGGTCGCGGAAACGATGCGGTCGGTCGAGGTCGTAGACGAGCGAGGTCATCCGGAACCTCACGCCGAAGTGCCGGGCGCTCCAGGTGATCCGGTCGCCCTCGGCGAGCATCCCGGAGGTCGGGCCGCCGGCGACGCGCTCGCCGTGGGAGCTCTGAGAGTCGACGTGCATCCCGACGTCGAGAGAGATGTCGAAGACCTCCGTCGGGGTCGCCGGAACGACCCGCTCGAGCACGAAGGACGCCATCAGAGGGGGTCGGGAACCGGGCGGGGGTCGGCGAAGTCGCCGGCGTGCTTGCGCAGCCTGGCGACGATCGAGACCAGGTCCGAGGCGTCCTGCGAGGACAGGCCGGGGTGCGAGAAGACCTCGTCGTTCAGGGCATCGGTCGCCCGGGCGACGAGGTCGCGCCCGGCGTCCGTGAGCGAGAGCAGTGCGGCGCGGCCGTCGTGCGGATGCGGCTCGCGCAGCGTCAGTCCGTCGCGGACCAGACGCTCGGCGGTGCTGGACAGGCTGGTCGGATGCACCTGAAGGCGGGCGACGATGCTCGAGAGCGGCATCGACCCCGTGCGCGTGAAGGCCAGCAGGCGCAGCACCTCGTAGCGCGCGAACGTGAGCCGGAACGGCTTCAGCGTGGCATCCACCCGGGCCAGCAGCAGCTGCTGTGCACGCATGACGGAGGTGACGACGGCCATGCCGTCGGCGGCGTCCGTCCAGCCGTGCGCAAGCCACTGTCTCCTCGCCTCGGCGAGGGGATCGATCGGCAGGGGGCGGTTCGCCATGCATCTAAGTTACCGGTCGCCCGAGATTGGTACTCAATTTCACGGTTGCTGGAATTCAATTTCAGGGCGCTGACCGCTAGGATCGTGTCAGGCGTGAGGAGGCTCGATGAAGATCTACGTCCTGGTGAAGGAAGTCCCCGACACCTACGGTGACCGCAAGCTGGACCTCGAGACGGGGCTGGCCGACCGGGCCGGTGACATGGTGCTCGACGAGATCACCGAGCGTGCGCTCGAGGTCGCCCTCGCGTACGCGGACAAGAATGCGGGCACCGAGGTGGTCGCGCTGTCGATGTCGCCCGAGTCCGCCACGGCTTCCGTGCGCCGTGCGCTCGCGATCGGCGCCGCATCCGCCGTCCACGTCGTCGACGAGGAGCTCCGCGGAGCCGACCTGACGCTCACCGCCGAGGCTCTCGCCGCAGCCGTCCGCCGCGGCGAGCCCGACCTCGTGATCACCGGCAACCTGTCCACCGACGGCTCCGGCGGCGTCATCCCGGCGATGCTCGCCGAGCACCTCGGCTTCGCGCAGGCCACCGCGCTCAGCGCCGTCGAGATCGACGCAGGCCAGGTCAGCGGCACCCGCGCCGCGGATGCCGGGAATCAGCAGGTCACGGCATCGCTTCCGGCGGTCATCTCGATCACCGAGGCGCTGCCGGATGCCCGGTTCCCCAACTTCAAGGGCATCATGGCCGCGAAGAAGAAGCCCCTCGAGGTGCTCTCGCTCGCCGACCTCGGCGTCTCCGCCGACCCGGCCGCGGCACCCCGCGCCATCATGACCACGGTGGCCGAGAAACCGCCGCGGGCGGCGGGCGTGAAGATCGTCGATGAGGGCGACGCCGGCACGCAGCTGGCGGAGTTCCTCGTGCAGAACAGGCTGGTGTGATCATGGCGTACCCCGCGAACCCGATCCTCGTGCTCGCCGACCTCGAGCCGTCCGGCGAACTCGCAGGCAGCACCGCCGGCCTCGTCGGCGCCGCCGCGCAGATCGGCGCGCCGGTCGTGCTGGTCGTCGGCGGAACCCCTGCTGCGGCCGAGGCGGCCGCGACCATGGGCGCGCAGGCCGTGCTCACCGCCGAGGGCGATGCCGCCGCGCTGACCGTCCCCGTCGTCGACGCGCTGCAGGCCGCCTACGCGCAGGTGCAGCCCGACGCGGTGCTGATCTCGAACTCGATCGCCGGCCGCGATGTCGCCGGCCGCCTCGCGGTGCGCGAGAAGCTCGCCCTCTCGGTCGACGCCGTCGGCGTCTCCCGTGACGACGAGGGTGTCGTGGCGCACCACTCGGTGTTCGGCGGATCGTTCCTCACCCAGTCGGCGCCGACGTTCGGTGCCCCCGTGGTCACCGTGCGTCTCGGCGCTGTGGATGCCCGTGCCGAGGCCGCCTCCGCGACCCCGGAGGCACTCGCCGTCACCGCCTCCGGCGCCGTCGCCGCATCTGCGGGCCCCATCGACGCCGTCGAGCAGACCTCGTCCCGCCCCGACCTGCGCGGTGCGGCCAAGGTCGTCTCTGGCGGCCGCGGGCTCGGCTCGAAGGAGCAGTTCGTGCTCGTCGAGCAGCTCGCCGACGCGCTGGGCGCCGCGATCGGAGCATCCCGCGCCGCGGTGGACGCCGGGTACATCCCCTACGCGCACCAGGTCGGCCAGACCGGCGTCTCGGTCTCGCCGCAGCTCTACGTGGCCCTCGGCATCTCGGGCGCGATCCAGCACCGTGCCGGCATGCAGACCGCGAAGACGATCGTCGCGATCAACAAGGACGGTGATGCCCCGATCTTCGACATCGCAGACTTCGGCATCGTGGGTGACGTGTTCACGGTCGTCCCGCAGCTGATCGAGGCGCTCGAAGCGCGGAAGAAGTAGTCACGATGGCGGAGAGGATGCTGCGCCGCGGACTGCCGCGGGTGAAGGGCGGCGAGCCCTGGCCCGCCGCCGTCTCGGTCGAGATCGCGGATGCGACGGTCGCGGCCCCCGCGGCCGCCGACGCTGCGGTCGCTCACGGAGCGGCGGCCGGCGCGCCGGATGCCGGACCGATCGCGGCATCCGAGGCTGCGGCCGAGGTGCCGGCCCCCGATGCGGTCGCGCCTGCTGCGTCTGCGGCATCCGTCGCGCCCGCTGCATCCGGTGCCGCCCTGCGCCGGGGCCTTCCGCGCGTCGCCGGTGGCGAGCCGTGGCCGCCGGCCGCGGCCGCAGAACCTGCTGCGTCCGTCGCTGTTCCCGCCGTCGCAGCAGCCGCGCAGACCGTCGAGAGCGCGCGGGTCGAAGCGCCGGCCGCACCGGCATCCGTCGCGGCCGCACCGGCATCCGTCGTTCCCTCGGCATCCGCCGGCGCAGCCCTGCGTCGCGGCCTGCCGCGCGTCGCGGGTGGTGAGCCCTGGCCCCCGGCCGGCACCGCCGTCGCGGCTGCGGCCGTGGCGCCCGCCGTCGAGGTTCAGGTCGTCGATGACACCCCGGTCGCCACGCTCGTACCCGCCGGTCCCGACGTCTCCACTCCGCTGCCCTTCACGCGCACGGTCTGGGCGGGCAGGGCCCCGCGTCACGTGGCAGAGCCCGAGGCATCCCGTCGCCCGACCTGGACTCAGGTCATCGCCGGCCTGTTCGGCGCAGCAGGGCTCGGCCTGGTGGCGATCGCCGGCATCTTCCTGGTGCGCGCGTTCCTCAGCCTGCCGTTCATGCAGGACTTCCTCGCGGCGTTCCCGGGGGAGTACCACACCGAGGCGGCGCCCGGCATCCCCGGTTGGGTGGGCTGGCAGCACTTCTTCAACATGTTCCTGATGCTGCTGATCATCCGCTCCGGTCTGCGGGTTCGTCGCGAGAAGCGCCCCGAGGCCTTCTGGACGCCGCGCAACGACCCGAAGGGCAAGACCAGCCTGACGATCTGGTTCCACCAGTCGCTCGACGTGCTGTGGATGCTGAACGGCGTGATCTTCATCGTGCTGCTGTTCGTCAGCGGCCACTGGATGCGGATCGTGCCGACCAGCTGGGAGGTCATCCCGAATGCGCTGTCGGCGCTGCTGCAGTACGTGTCTTTCGATTGGCCGACCGAGAACGGCTGGGTGAACTACAACAGCCTGCAGGTGCTGGCCTACTTCACCACGGTCTTCATCGCCGCGCCGCTGGCCGCGATCACCGGATTCCGGATGTCGGGCTTCTGGCCCAAGAACGCCGAGGCGCTCTCGAAGGCCTACCGGATCGAGTGGGCCCGCAAGCTGCACTTCCCGATCATGCTGTACTTCGTCGCATTCATCGTCGTGCATGTCGCACTGGTGTTCCTGACCGGGTTCCAGGCGAACCTCAACCACATGTTCGCGTCCAGCGACAGCACCACGTCGTGGGCCGGCTTCTGGTTCTTCGTGTTGGCAGTCATGGCCATGGCCGGCGGCTGGCTCGCCGCCCGCCCGCTGGTGATCGCGCCGATCGCCCGGCTGTTCGGCACTGTCTCCGGGCGCTGACCGTCGCACGACCTCGGATGCTGTGGATCGGCCTGTGGCCCGCGATCGATGCCCAGCCCGGTGGGCCGGTGGACGGATGCCGAGGACGCGCTGCGTGCGATCGCGTCCCTGCTGCTCACGTACTGATGCTCCCCGCGCATCAGTCGGTGAGTGGGCCGGCGAGGTCGCGGAATCACGGAACGCAGGTTCGCCGTGAGGATCAGAGCGCAGAACGTCGGGGTGCGGGGACACGGGGCACAGCGCACCGGTGCCGAGTGCGGATCTGCAGCGCCGCGGAGCGCAGGCCCGCGAGCAGCGCTGTCTGGGCAGACGAGAACGGGGCCCCTCCCGTAGGAAAGGCCCCGTTCGTGAAGACGTCGGGTCAGCGCACGAAGCGCACCTCGGTGAGCGTCTCACCCAGGAACGGCTCGGTGTGGCTGGCGCCGTCGAGCGTGAAGCCGTTGCGCAGGTAGAAGCGGTGCGCGCGGGGGTTGTCCTCCGCGACCCAGAGGTACAGCTCCTCGCCCTCGTCGACGGCGGCATCGAACAGGCGCTGGCCGAGGCCGGTGCTGTGCCACTTGTCGAGCAGGTAGATGAAGTAGAGCTCGCGCAGCGCCGGGGCGTCCTTGTCGCGGGCGGGGCCCGAACCGACGAAGCCGACGATCTCGCCGTCGACGAGTGCGGCGCTCATCCGGAAGTCCTCGCCCTGGCGGGCCCAGTTGACCCAGAGCTCGGCGAGGCGCTTGGGCGACACCTTCTCGAGGGCGGCCTTGCTGATGAGGTGGTCGTAGGTCTCGTGCCAGGTCTGTGCGTGGACGCGGCCGAGTGCTTCCGCATCCGCATCGCGGACCGGACGGACGATGATCTCGGGCTGGGCTTCGGCGCTCATGCCCGTGACTCTACGCGCGGTGGCCGTGGAGGTGAAATCGACCAGGACACACGGGGTCAGCATGTGACTCTCCCACAAGCGTTTTGCGGCATCCGTTGCCGATAACTACTGTCAGACCTCGTGAACGTGATCTGGCGCACCCTCCTCGTCATCCAGCAGGCCCGACGTCGCGCGCGCCGAGGAGCGGCGCTCGAACCCGCCGAGGTCAGTCGCATCCGGCTCACCACGCTCCCCACCGACATCGACATCCTGCGGCACATGAACAACGGCCGATACCTGTCGCTGTTCGACCTGGGGCGCTGGGACCTGCTGATCCGCACCGGACTGTTCGACGAGATGAAGCGTCGTGGCTGGTACGCGGTCGTCTCCAGCGAGACAGTGACCTTCCGCAAGTCGCTCGAGCTGTGGCAGCGTTTCGACGTCGAGTCGCGCATGGTCGGCCACGACGAGAAGGCCATCTTCCTCGAGCACCGCGCCGTCGTCGACGGCGAGATCTACGCCCGCGTGATCGTTCGGGCGCGGATGCTGCGCCGCAGCGGCGGCACCGTGCCGCACGACGAGCTGTTCGCGGCTGTCGGTCATCCCGAGGGCGTGCCCGGCGTTGACGAGTGGATCCACGACTGGGCCGGTGCCTCGGCTCTGCCGCCCACCAAGGCGGAAGCCCCGAGCATCTGGCACTGACCGTTTGCAGATTGCGTAAGTTCCTCGGTTCTTTCCCTGTCATCCAGGGCGGAATGCTCGCTGAACGTCAAGTCCGTCAGTAATCTGAGCACACCCCCGACACCGCCACTGGAGGCGGTTCCCCGATGCTGCGTGCTGCGTGCAGCCGGGGGTGACGGAAGGAACACTGTGGTTCAAGATGACGGCGTGGTCCACGACCACGCGACACCAGAGCGGGTGACACGGCTCGGAATCGTGCGCGAGACAGGCGGTGAGGCGCGCGTCGCCGCGACGCCCGCCACGGTGCGCACCCTGCAGGATCTCGGCTATCGGGTCGTCGTCGAGAAGGATGCCGGTGCTGCCGCGTCCTATCCCGATGACGCGTACACCGGGGCCGGAGCGACGATCGTCGATCGCGCGACAGCCTGGGGGAGCGCGGTGGTGCTCGGCATCAACGCCCCCGGACCCGATGAGATCGCTCTGCTGGCTGACGGGGCGACCGTGGTCGCGCTGCTCTCGCCGGCGCTGCGGCCCGATCTCGTCGAGGCGCTCGCACAGCGCGGCATCACCGCCGTCGCGCTCGACGCGGTGCCCCGCATCTCCCGCGCCCAGTCGATGGACGTGCTGAGCTCGATGGCGAACATCGCCGGCTACCGTGCGGTGGTCGAGGCCGCCAACGAGTTCGGCCGCTTCTTCACCGGGCAGGTCACCGCAGCGGGCAAGGTGCCCCCGGCCAAGGTGCTCGTCGCCGGTGCCGGTGTGGCCGGGCTCGCCGCGATCGGCGCGGCATCCAGTCTCGGCGCGATCGTGCGGGCGACCGACCCGCGGCCCGAGGTGGCCGATCAGGTCACGTCGATCGGCGGCACCTACCTGCCCGTCGACGTCGAGGTCGCGGCATCCACCGACGGCTACGCGAAGGCGACCAGCGCCGACTACGACCGCCGTGCGGCGGAGATCTACACCGAGCAGGCGGCCGACGTCGACATCATCGTCACCACCGCGCTCATCCCGGGGCGCGCGGCGCCCCGGCTGATCACCGCGGCGGATGTCGCGCTGATGAAGCCCGGCAGCGTGATCGTCGACATGGCGGCCGCCCAGGGCGGCAATGTCGAGGGCTCGGTCGCGGGGGAGCGGATCGTCACCGAGAACGGTGTGATCATCCTCGGCTACACGGATCTGGCCTCGCGCCTGGCCGCGCAGGCGTCGCAGCTGTACGGCACGAACGTCGCCAACCTGGTCGCCCTGCTCACACCGGGCAAGGACGGGACCCTCGCTATCGACTTCGACGACGTCGTGCAGCGCTCGGTCACCGTCGTGCGCGACGGTGAGGTCACCTGGCCGCCGCCCGCGGTGCAGGTCGCCGCCGCGCCGAAGCCGGCGCCGGAGACGGATGCCGCACCTGCTGCCGCTCCCGACAAGAAGATGAGCGCCGGGCGCAAGGCCCTGCTGATCGGCGTCGGGATCGTCGCGCTGTTCCTCGTGAACCTCTTCGCCCCGCCGCCGCTGCCGCAGCACTTCACTGTGCTGATGCTCTCCGTCGTGATCGGGTTCGACGTGATCGGCAAGGTGCATCACGCCCTGCACACGCCGCTGATGTCTGTGACCAACGCCATCTCGGGCGTGATCGTCGTCGGCGCCATGCTTCAGGTGACCACTCCGAATCCCGTCGTGCAGGTGCTCGCGGCACTCGCGATCCTGCTCGCCAGCATCAACATCTTCGGAGGCTTCGCGGTCACCCGCCGAATGCTCGCCATGTTCACGAAGGGAGCCGACAAGTGACCGTCGACGCCCTCGCCGGCGCGGCCTACATCGTCGCCGCGCTGCTGTTCATCCTGAGTCTCGCCGGGCTCAGCCGCCACGAGTCCGCCCGTTCCGGTGTGATCTACGGCATCTCCGGCATGGTGATCGCCCTGCTCTCGACCCTCGCCCTGACGATCGCCGATGCCTGGGGCGGATCGGGATCGACGATCGGTCTGGTGATGCTGGTCGTCGCCGTCATCGTCGGCGGCGCGATCGGCCTGTGGCGCGCCCGCGTGGTGCAGATGACCGGGATGCCCGAGCTCATCGCCCTGCTGCACAGCTTCGTCGGTCTCGCCGCGGTGCTGGTCGGCTGGAACGGCTACCTGGCGCACGAGACGATCGCGCCGGAACTGGTCGGCATCCACAACGCCGAGGTGTTCATCGGCATCTTCATCGGTGGCGTGACCTTCACCGGGTCGATCGTCGCCTACCTGAAGCTGTCCGCGAAGATGTCATCGAAGCCCCTCATGCTGCCGGGCAAGAACGCACTGAACATCGGTGCGCTGGTGGCGTTCCTCGCGCTGACCGTGTGGTTCGTCGCCGACCAGCAGCTCTGGCTGCTCATCGCGGTGACCCTCCTGTCGTTCGCACTCGGCTGGCACCTCGTCGCATCCATCGGCGGCGGCGACATGCCCGTGGTCGTCTCGATGCTGAACAGCTACTCCGGCTGGGCGGCGGCCGCAGCGGGCTTCCTGCTGAACAACGACCTGCTGATCGTCACCGGCGCGCTCGTCGGCTCCTCCGGTGCCTACCTGTCGTACATCATGTGCAAGGCCATGAACCGGTCGTTCCTGTCGGTGATCGCTGGAGGCTTCGGCATCGTGGCATCCGGCTCGGCCGACGAGGACTACGGCGAGCACCGCGAGATCACCGCGGATGCGGCGGCGGACATGCTGTCCGGCGCGCAGAGCGTGATCATCACACCCGGCTACGGCATGGCCGTCGCGAAGGCGCAGTATCCTGTGGCCGACCTGGTCGCGAAGCTGCGCGAGCGCGGCGTGGACGTGCGGTTCGGCATCCACCCGGTCGCGGGACGTCTGCCGGGTCACATGAACGTGCTCCTGGCCGAGGCGAAGGTGCCCTACGACATCGTGCTGAGCATGGAGGAGATCAACGACGACTTCGCGAAGACGTCGGTGGTGCTCGTGATCGGTGCGAACGACACCGTCAACCCCGCTGCCGCGGAGGACCCGGGCAGCCCGATCGCCGGCATGCCGGTGCTGCGGGTCTGGGAAGCCGAGAACGTGATCGTGTTCAAGCGCTCGATGGCCGCCGGCTACGCGGGCGTGCAGAACCCGCTGTTCTTCCGTGACAACGCGCAGATGCTCTTCGGCGACGCCAAGGAGCGGGTGGAGGACATCATCCGGGCGCTGTAGGCCCGGGCATCCCGCACATTCCGAGGGCCGACACGCCAGATGAAGGACCGATTCCGTGGAATCGTCCGACATCTGGCGTGTCGGCCCCCGATGTGCGACCGGTGAGACTCGGGTCAGGTGCCGGGACGGATGTACCGGTGCTCGGGGCGGCCGGTGGAGCCGTAGCGCAGGCGCACCTCGATCAGGCCTCGCGTCGCGAGCGCGGCGAGATGCCGCTGCGCGGTCGCACGAGAGACACCGGCGCGTTCGGCGATCTCGGCGGCGGATGCCTCGTCCTCGCCGAGATGCGCGAGGATCAGGGTCTCGGTGGCGGAGCGTCCTGTGGACACGGGCTCGCCGCCGCCGTGCAGGATGGCGAGTGCGCGATCGATCTGCTCCTGGTTCGTGGCGTGATCCTCGGGGAGCAGGTTGCGGAACCGCGCGTAGGCGTCGAGACGGGTCTCGAGCACCTGCGATGCGAAGGGCTTCGTCAGCACCGACAGCGCGCCGGCGCGCAGTGCACGCCGCACCGTGCTGCCGTCGGCCGCAGCCGAGATCAGGATGGCGTCGATCGGATGCGAGGCGATGAACCGCACGCCGTCGCCGTCCGGCAGGTAGGCGTCGACGAGCATCAGGTCGGGGGAGTGCTCCTGCACCGCGCGGAGCGCGGCGGCCAGGGTCGGGGCGGTGCCGACGGCCCGGAAGCCGGGGCGCGCGTCGACGATGTCGCGGTGCAAGCCGGCGACGCGGAAGTCGTCGTCGACGATCAGGACGCGGAGCGGTTCGGTCATGCGTCGTCCTCTCGATGGGATTCCAGAGCATCGGGGATGCGTGCGCCGAAGACCGCGCCGCCGTCCGGCCCGCCTCGGTCGATGACCCACACGTCGCCGCCCCGGCGCCTGGCCAGATCGCGGGACAGCGCGAGGCCGAAGCCGCGCCCGTGCACGGCATCCGGATCGAGACCGGTGCGCTCGCCGCGGAGGAACGGATCGACGCCCTCGCCGACTCCGGCGCCGGAGTCGGCGATCGTCATGACCAGCTCCGCTCCGTCGGCGAAGAGGCCGACCTCGACCCAGGGCTTCGGCGCCGAGCGGGCGGCTTGCACGGCGTTGTCGACGAGGTTGCCCAGCACCGCGGCGACGTCCTCGACGGCCAGCACGCCACCCGTGACGAGGGTGTCCTCCGAGACGCGCAGCTGCACGCCGCGCTCGCGCGCGGCATCAGCCTTGGCGCCGAGAACCGACTGCAGGAACGCATCCGGCACCCGCTCGATGCCCGGCACCGCGGGGTCGACGGCCCCGCGGGCGAGGAGATCGCCGAGGAAGGCCCGCGCGTCCGGCGCGCGCTGAGCGTCGAGCAGGCCGGCGGCGACATGCATCCGGTTGGCGAACTCGTGCCGCTGCACCCGCAGCGCCTCGGTCATCGCCTGCACCGATGCGAGCCGTGCGGCGAGCGCCTCCACGTCGGTGCGGTCGCGCAGCACGATGACCTCGCCGAGATCACGACCGTTGCGTACGACCGGATGCACGTCCAGGAAGGCGACCCTTCCGCCGATCACGGTCTCGACCCCGTCTCGACGTCGCGCCGCATCCAGCAGCTCGGCGTCCAGCCCCAGAGTCGCGAGTGGGCGACCGACGGCGTCGGCGCCCAGCATCCGCTCCGCCGCGCGGTTGCACACTCGGACCGTGCCCTTCGGGTCGACAGCGACCACGCCGTCGCCCACGCCGTCGAGCACCGCCGCCTGGTTCTGCACGAGGGCGACGAGCTCCTCCGGCTGCAGGTCGAGAGTCAGGCGGGTGAATCGGCGCCGCACCAGCGCGGACGCTATCGCTGCCAGCAGCAGTGCCGCCGCAGCGGCGACGGCGATGCCGCCGAGCAGCAGCGGCAGGTTGCTGAACACGCTCGCCCGTTCGAAGCCGACGCTGACCTCTCCGATCGGCTCGCCGCCGCCGACCGGGAAGACCGGGACCTTCGCCCGAGCGGATTCGCCGAGCGTGCCGGTCTCCCAGGCGACCACCTCATGGCCGGCGAGGGCCTGCCGGTAGCCGGTGCTCACCCGCTCGCCGAGCTGCTCGGGGCGGGGATGCGCGAGGCGGATGCCGTGGTCGTCGGTGACCACGACGAAGAGCGCGCCGGTGCGGGCGGTGACGTCCTGTGCGATGCGCTGCAGATCGTCGTCCTTCAGTTCGGCGGCGCTCGGCGTGCCGGGGTCGGCGGAGTAGAACGCGACGCGGCGCTGCACGTCGGGGTCCTCGGCGAGGGTGCGCGCGATGTTGAGGGCGGACTGCTCGGCCGAAGCGCGCAACTGCTGCACCGAGATCCAGCCGAACACCGTCGAGCAGACGGCGACGACGGCGACCACGGTGACGAGCTGCGTGATCAGCATCCGGGTCGCGAAGCGCATCAGCGCACCTCCTGTCGAACATGCTGAGTTTAATGCGCAGAACGCCATTCAATGCGCTGTAGCGCGCGCGGCGGATCAGCGGTTCGTACTCTCGCTCAGATGCACCACGCGGTGCACCCCGACACACACGACAAGGGAGTCGACATGCTCACGATGTCCGGCCTGCTGGCAGCTGCGGACGAGGCGCCGGTCTACAACACGGCGTTCACCCCGCCGGACGGCGTGCTCGTGGTCCTCGGGTTCGCCATGGTGCTGGTGTTCATGACGCTGATCATGACCAGGCGCCTCACCCCGATGGTGGCCCTGATCCTGGTGCCGACCGTCTTCGGCCTGTTCGCGGGCGCGGGGCTCGGCCTCGGCGACATGGTGCTCGACGCCATCGGGACCATGGCGTCCACCGCGGCGCTGCTGATGTTCGCGATCATGTTCTTCGGGCTCATGATCGACGTCGGCCTGTTCGACCCGCTCATCCGGCTCATCACGCGGCTGCTCGGCGACGACCCCGCCAAGATCGTGCTCGGCACGGCGATCCTCGCCGCGGCCGTCTCGCTCGACGGCGACGGATCGACGACGTTCATCATCACGACCTCCGCGATGCTGCCGCTCTACCTGCGCCTGGGGATGAGTCCCGTGGTGCTCACCTGCGTCGCCGGTCTGATGAACGGCACCATGAACATCGTGCCGTGGGGCGGACCGACCGTCCGCGCCGCGACCGCGCTGAAGCTGGATGCCACGGACGTGTTCGTGCCGATGATCCCGTCGATGATCGCGGGAATCATCATCTCGCTCACCTTCGCATGGTTCCTGGGCCTGTCCGAGCGCCGTCGTCTGGCCGGCAGCGTGGACACCTCGCGGATCTCCGGAGAGCCCGGCGTCGTGACCGGCGGCGTGCAGCGCATCCTGCGCAGAGCCGACCCGAAGCCCGGCGCGCGTGCCGAACTGCACACCGGCAACATCGTCACGGTCGCCGGCGGGCACGGCGGCGTCGGAACCGCACAGCTCGTCGACGCGACCGACACCGCGATGGCCGACACGATGCTCGACCCGAACCGCCCGACGCTGCGTCCGAAGCTGATCTGGTTCAACCTCGCCCTCACCGTCGCCGTGATGGTGCTGCTGGTGATGGACATCTTCCCGCTCGCCTACGTGTTCATGGTCGGTGCCGGCCTGGCGCTGGTGATCAACTTCCCGAAGCTGAAGAGCCAGGCCGACGAGATCGTGCAGCACGCGCCGTCGATCGTCGGCGTGGTCTCCATGGTGCTCGCCGCCGGCGTGCTCGTGGGCGTGCTGAACGGTACCGGGATGGTCGATGCCATGGCCTCGTGGATCACCACCGTCATCCCCGCATCGATGGGCCCGTTCCTGGCCGTCATCACGGGAGTGCTGTCGATCCCGTTCACGTTCTTCATGTCGAACGACGCCTTCTACTACGGGATCCTCCCCGTCCTGTCGCAGAGCGCCGCGCACTTCGGCATCGACCCGGTGGAGATGGCCCGCGCCTCGATCACCGGGCAGCCGGTGCACCTGCAGTCCCCGCTGGTGCCCGCGATCCTACTGCTGGTGTCGCTGGCGAGCGTCAACCTCGGCGACCACCACAAGAAGGTGCTGTGGCGCGCCGTGGTCGTCTCGCTGGCGATGCTGGTGGTCGGCGTGCTGGTCGGTGCGATCCCGTTCGCCGGCTGATCACACCGCGGGATGGTCGGCACGGTACCTTGTTCTCGTGCTGACCATCCTCGCCACCACCGGCCGCGTGCTGCTGCGCCACTGGCCGGCGCTGTTGGCGTGGTACCTCGGCGGTCGGCTTGAGCGAGGTCGGCGGACAGACGTCTCAGCGGTGTAGCCGCCGGAGTCGTTGTGCCGGGGTGCGACCGTCTTCTTGCTGACGCTATGGCTCGCTGTTAGGTTAGCGCACAACTCAGGTCCATTTCCTGGACCGAGTCCATCAACGGAGGGAATATGCGTATGAATCTGCGTCGAGGGGGCGTGGTCCGAACGTTGGCGATCAGCGTCATCGCTGTCGGGATCGCTATGGGTGGAGTATCCCCAGCACAAGCAAAGGAGACGGCGGTCGTTCAACAGGCGATGAACATCCACGACATGGCAGTCAAGGCGTCGGGGATTCGGTTCAATCCCGAACCGTATCTGTCCGCGGCCGGAAACCTGAGGCAGCAAGCTTCGGTGCTCCGATCTAGTGCCTCCATCGCGACGAAACAGCGTGCGGTGCAGACTGCTCTGAGAGAGCTCGAGTCGATCAGGCCCTATTTCAGAGGGGCGGCCGCAACCGAATTCCAGCGCCAGGTGGGCTTTATCAGTGCATACGGTTCAGGCAAGCTGTGGTTGACAACGGCGGTCAAGCTTGACCAGATGGCGAGTAAGCTCCAGGAGATCGTGGAGCTCTACCGGAATTCCGAAGCGGGCAGCGTCGGCCGGTGGCCCTAAGTAGGTGACGAGCCTCGGGGTCACACAACGTCGGTTTCGGCAGAGACCCTGTGGCGCTGAGGTTAACGAATAGCGGGAATAGAGCAATGAGGGCGGACGGCCAGCTGTCCGCCCTCATTGATCCATTCATGGTGCCGTGCTTTCGGCCGCGGAATGCTAGCGCCGTCAAATGAGTCGCTAGATTGATCTTGACGCGCGGCGTGGGCGTGCTAGTCGGCGCGATCCCGTTCGCGGGCTGATCACACGGCGGGGATGGTCGGCGCGCTAACGTGTTCTCGTGCTGGCCATTCTCTCCTCCACAGGGCGCGTGCTCTGGCGGCATTGGCCTGCCCTGCTGCTGTGGTTCATCGCCGGCATTACAGCGCGGCACTTCATCATCCAAGTCGCCGGCACAGTAGGCGGGCATTCCGCCACCCTCGGGATGCTGATCCTGCCACTCGGCGTCCTCGCCCGGCTGGTGAGTTTCGTCGGAATGTTCCTGGTGGTGCGCGACGCGCTGCAGAACCTGCAGGTCATCGCGCCGGACGCCGAGACCGGCCGTGAGCGGCGCACCATGTTCATGAGCTCGCTGTTGACGAGCATTCTGCCGTTCTTCGCGGTCTATGCCGCCGCCGGCAATCTCAAGGAGGATGCCGCGGAGTACGCCAGGATCGCGTTGGACGTCGACAGGGGCATCGACCTGCAGCGGGCAGTGGACGGCCTGGCGCTCACCGATGCCGACGTCGGGACGACGGTGTCGCTCGGACCTACGACGGCCCTCATCGCGCTGGTCGCGTTCGCTGGGCGATGGGCGTGGAAGAAGTACTCGGCGAAGCTGCCCAGCCCGTTCGCGGTCGTCGCCGTCTACCTCGAGGTCGTCTGGGTCGCATTCGCCGTCGCGTTGATCGGCGACGCGACCTCGGCTCTCACCTCGTGGATGGACCACCGTGTCGCGGTCGTCTGGCTCACCGACATCCGTGAATGGGTCTCCGGGAGCCTCACCCCCGTGGCCTGGATCTGGGACGGCATTGAATGGCTGCTCGGTGCCGCAGGCGGGATCATCCTGCAGCCGCTGGCCTGGCTGATGATCGCGGGAGTCATCTACGGTCAGACCATCGTCGCCGAGAAGCTCACGATCGAGAACCAGCTCATCGCGCGTGCCAGGGCACGCGCGGAGCGAGTCCCCAGCGCGCTGCGACGTCGTGCCGGCGACCTGCGTGACGAGCTCACTGCGCGGTTCAAGCCGATCGGACGCGCGATCCTGCTGATGTGGCGGGCCGGACCTGTGATGATCGCGAGCTACGTGCTGCTGTACACGATCGTCCTGGCACTGAAACCGTTGCTTGAGTGGAGCATCGTCTCGCTTATCGGTCCGCAGGAGCCGCGGCTCTGGTGGACCGTCGGAACCCTGATCACGATGGCCCCGCTGGTGCTCGCGGAGCCTGTGAGGATAGCCCTGGTCTCGGGTGCCTACGACCGCACGCTCAAGGCGACGCGTCGCGCCGTGGAGAACGCCCCGCAAAGCGCGGCGCTGCTTCCAGGTGACGAGCCCGCACCGGAGGCGGCGGATGCTCAGGACGGGTCGATCACGAACCTGACGAACTCGTCGGATCCTTCAGAACCTGGCCCGCGCGCCTCGTAGGAACCGTCGCTGGTCGAGCCCGCACCAGTGAGTCGGACGTCCACCCAGAACGGCCCGTCGACGTCCTCTGGAACAGCGAACACGTTGATCATCTCGTACGGTCCCGTGGCTTCGAACGCGCACTCACGGTTCTCGGTGGAGCTGTAGTCCAGCCCGAGCTCGTAGCTCATCTCGTTCCACTGCCGCCCCGTGCTCTGCTGCACCAGCTGCGGAGACTCACAGCGCACCGGCAACGACACGTCGGTGTCGACTGGAATCGCCACCGCGATTACCTTCGTGTGCGGCGGCGGGGTCAGACCCTCGGTGTCGACGATGACACCGGACCGGATCGGGCCCCAGGTCGTATCGGCGAGTTCCGTCGTCTTGCCCTTCGTCACGACCACCGGAGTGGAGTCGATGGGGGACTGGTCGCGCACGATCGTCGACTCGCTCCACAAGATCCCCAGCGCGGCCGCCGGTGCGACGACGACCAGCAGGGCGAGCGGGATCGCATTGATGCGCCACCATCCGCGTCGAGCCATCATGGCGTCCAATCCACGGGAGCGATCGCCTTCTCGTTCACAACCGTCAGCTCGGGAAGATCGAGCTCCAGCGAGATGATCGAGTCGTAGGCGGAGAACGAGGAGTCGGTCAGCTCGAGCACGGCAGTCTCGGTGAGCAGATCGGCCGGAATCTGGAAGGCGAGCGATCCGCTCTTCGGGATGCCGGTCACCAGCTGTGTCCGGTCGATCAGCCACGACGTCTTGCCGCGCTCAGTGCTCTTGTACGTCGCGTCGCCGATGCGCAGCTTCGCCGCCAGGGAAGTTCCGTACTGCCGCCGCACGGCCTCGGCGTCCAGATCGATGACTACCCAGGTGCCCTCGGCGCGGAACCCGTCCTCGGATGCGATGGCGTGTGCGATCCGCGCGTCTTGCACGGTCACGGCGATGTTGCGGCCCTCGGCAGGTTCGCCGACTGAGGCGCCCACCATGAATGCACGGGCCTGTGCCTCGTCGCCGGTCGGCGTGGCCTGGGCGACGAACCAAGCACCCACCAGAAGCACGACGGTGATGACCCAGGGCAGGACGCGCGTCACCATGGGTCGCCCTCTCCGATGTCCTCGACGGTCGCAGCGACGATCGCCGAGACTCCCTCATTCGTCCAGTGCAGGTCGTGATCGAGGAACTGTCCTCGATACGACTGCGGGTCGGGAAGCGCGATTCGCACCTCCTTGCCGTCTGGGAAGGCCGTGGGGTCGACCGCCCAAGACAGGATGATCGTGTCCTTGATGCCCGGCTGCAGCGTCACGGAACCGCCGGTCGGCTCACTCGGCCGGCTGACGTCGGGAGCTTTTGCCGGGCCGCCCTTGATCTGCGTCTCGCCAAGACCCTCGAAGGTGCTTCGCATGATCCGGGGGGTCTCGGCCAGGTTCTTGATGTCGATCTGCACTGCGAGTACGCGGTCCTCGCTCTCGGAGTCGATGTTCGCCCCACCCTCGATCCGGTCAGCGAGGTACACCTTCTGCACGATCATCTCGAGGCTGTCAGTGGTGACCAGGTCGCCAGTATGCACCGAGGGCGGCCCCGGGTCCGCGACCGCGTTCAGGCCGCCGAATGCCGCAGTCGCGGCGAGGAAGAGGACGAGCCCGATAGTGCCGACCCACTTCGTCTGCACGCGATCGAGCTGAGTGCGGAACCAGTTCGCTCTCTTCGCCTCGCCCGCGTCCGTCTGCGCAGACGGCGCGGCACTCTTGTCCCCCACGGGCGCCCCTCCTATCGGCATAAGCATAAGGTTCCCTGCCGCTCCGGCACCCACGTCATAGGCTGGATGCATGCCAGAGCCGTCTTCGTCCGCGGGGACTCTCCTCGCCGGTGCCGCTGTCGAACTCGCCCGCCGCTGGGTGGCCGAGGAGGCTGCCGAAGAGGTCGACCCCGCCGCCGCCCGCCTCGCCGGGGTGCTTCAGGACCGCAACGGTCTTCCGTTCACACTCGGCTTCGTCGACGGCGTGATGCGCCCCGAGAGCCTCGGCGCCGCCGCATCCACCCTGCACCGGGTCGCGGGGCTCACCCCCGATTTCCTGCCTTGGTACCTGCGCGGCGCGGTGCGTGCCGGAGGCGCGATCGCGCCGGTGCTGCCCATGCCCACCGTGCCGATCGCCCGCCGTGTGCTGCGCGAGCTGGTCGGCCACCTCATCGTCGACGCCCGGCCCGAGAAGCTCGGTCCCGCCATCGAGAAGCTGCGCGCCGACGGCTCGCGCCTGAACCTCAACCTGCTCGGTGAGGCGGTGCTCGGTGAGGCCGAGGCGAAGCGCCGGCTCGACGGCATCCACGAGCTGATCCGGCGCCCCGATGTCGACTACGTCTCGGTGAAGGTGTCGGCGGTCACCAGCCGCATCTCGATGTGGGCCTTCGACCAGGTCGTCGAGGAGACCGCGAAGCGGCTGCTGCCGCTGTACCTGACCGCCGCCTACGACACCGCCGGCACGACCGGGAGGCAGACCTTCATCAACCTCGACATGGAGGAGTACCGCGACCTCGATCTGACGATCGCGGTGTTCACCCGCATCCTCGAGGACCCGCGACTGCGCGACCTCGAAGCCGGCATCGTGCTGCAGGCCTATCTGCCCGACGCCCTGCCGGCGCTGCGCGAGCTGACCGCGTGGGCGCGCGAGCGCGTCGCGCACGGCGGGGCGCGTATCAAGGTGCGCCTCGTCAAGGGCGCGAACCTCGCCATGGAGCACGTCGACGCGGTCATGCACGGCTGGACGCCCGCTCCGTACGACACCAAGCTCGACACCGACGCGAACTACCTGCGCTGCCTCGACGAGGCGCTCTGGCCGCGGAACACCGAGGCGGTGCGGATCGGCGTCGCCGGGCACAACCTGTTCGACATCGCCTACGCCTGGCTGCTGGCGGGGGAGCGTGGCGTGCGCCCCGACACTTCGACAAGCTCAGCGCGGGCGATGTCGGGCGCCGCTGGTGCGTCGCCCGACATCGAGTTCGAGATGCTGCTCGGCATGGCGCAGGGGCAGGTCAAGGCCGTCTCCCGCGAGGTCGGCAACGTGCTGCTCTACGTTCCGGTGGTCGCCCCCGGTGAGTTCGACGTCGCGATCAGCTACCTGGTCCGCCGTCTCGAGGAGAACGCGTCGTCGCAGAACTTCCTCTCCGCCGCGCTCGAGCTGGGCACCGAGCCGCGCCTCTTCGAGCGCGAGAAGATGCGGTTCCTCGACTCCGTCACCCGTTCCCTCGACCACTCGCTGCGCATCGGGCCGCGCCGCCGGCAGGACAGGACGGCTCCGGCGCACGAGTCCGTGCGCCCGGCATCCATCGCGCCGATCGCCGATGCCGACCTGACCGGCGTCGTGCTCGGCATCGCCGCAGGCACCGAGACGGATGCCGAGGACGAGGACTACCTGCAGACCGCGGTGTACGCCAGGCGCGAGGCCACCAGGCCGCAACCGTCGGACGGCCTGCGCCGCGGTCGCGGCGGCGAGCCGGGGGAGGGCGCACCCGGCTTCGCCAACACGACGGACAGCGACCCGTCGCTTCCGGCGAACCGGGAGTGGGCGCGCGGGGTGTTCGACCGCATCACCACCGCAGGCGTGTCGCAGCTGGGGCTCTCCACCCTCGCCGCGGCGCGCATCGATGACGCCGAGGTGCTCGCGCGCACCGTCGACCGCGTGCGGGACGCCGCAGCGTCCTGGGGGTCGCGCTCGGCAGCGGAGCGCTCCGAGATCCTGATGCGCGCGGCCGCGGCCCTCGAGGCGCGGCGCGCAGATCTGATCGAGGTCGCCGCGATCGAGACGGGCAAGGTGTTCTCTGAGGGGGACATCGAGGTCAGCGAGGCCGTCGACTTCGCCCGCTACTACGCGTCGACGGCCAAGGAGCTCGACGCGATCGCCGGCGCCGCGTTCACCCCGGCGCGCGTGACCGTCGTCACCCCGCCGTGGAACTTCCCGCTGGCGATCCCGTCCGGCGGCGTACTGGCCGCGCTCGCCGCAGGCTCCGGTGTGGTGTTCAAGCCCGCGCACCAGGCCCGCCGCTGCGCCGCCGTCATCGCCGAGTGCCTCTGGCAGGCCGGGGTGCCGCGCGACGTGCTGACCCTCGTCGACATCTCCGAGAGCGGCCTGGGCAAGCAGCTGATCACGCATCCCGACGTCGACAGGGTGATCCTCACCGGGTCGTGGGACACCGCGGCTCTGTTCCGCTCCTGGCGACCGGACCTGCCGCTGCTCGCCGAGACCAGCGGCAAGAACGCCATCATCATCACCCCCACCGCAGACCTCGACCTCGCCGTCGCGGACCTCGTCAAGAGCGCGTTCAGTCACGCCGGGCAGAAGTGCTCGGCGGCATCGCTCGCGATCCTGGTCGGGCCGGTGGGGCACTCCAAGCGCTTCGCGCGCCAGTTGGTCGACGCGGTGCGGTCGCTGCACGTGGCCTGGCCGTCCGACCCCGAGGCCGAGATGGGGCCGGTCATCGAGAAGCCGCAGGGCAAGCTCGAATGGGCGCTGACCACCCTCGAGGGCGACGAGAAATGGCTCATCGAGCCGAAGCGCGTGCCGGGCGATGAGACAGGGCGGCTCTGGACCCCCGGCATCCGCACCGGCGTGCGACCCGGATCACGCACCCACCTGGAGGAGTTCTTCGGACCGGTGCTGGGCATCATGCACGCGCACACGCTCTCGCAGGCGATCACCCTGCAGAATCAGGTGGCCTATGGGCTGACGGCGGGCCTGCACACGCAGGATCCGGACGACCTCGCGGTCTGGCTCGACCGGGTGCAGGCCGGCAACCTCTACGTGAACCGCGGCATCACCGGGGCGATCGTGCAGCGGCAGCCCTTCGGCGGCTGGAAGCGCTCCTCGGTCGGCGCCGGTGCGAAGGCCGGCGGCCCGAACTACCTGATCGGGCTGGGCACCTGGCGGGCGCAGTCCCGCGGCAAGACCTCGAAGACCCTGCATCTGCGCGGGCTGGACAGCCGCATCTCGGCCGTCATCGAGGCAGCGCAGCCGTCGCTGGAGTTCGAGCAGTTCGAGCGTCTGCGCCAGGCGGCGCTGTCCGATGCAGTGGCCTGGGATCGCGAGTTCGGGCAGGTGCGCGACGTGTCGCAGCTGGTGGTGGAGCGCAACCTGTTCCGGTACCGCCCGGTGCCCGTCGCCGTGCGAGCGACTGCGGATGCCGGGCTCGCCGACGTGCTGCGGGTGGTGATCGCCGGCATCCGCGCCGGTGCGCCGTTCCTGCTCTCCGTCCCGGACGGTCTGCCGGCCGCGGTGCGCCGCTTCCTCGGCATCCTCGACGTGCCGATCTCGGTCGAGACGGATGCGGAGTGGATCGACCGCATGCGCGGAGCGGATGCCGCCGAGCAGGAGGGCGTCGAGGCAGTGGTCGAGCACACGCCGATGCCCGGCCGGGTGCGGCTGGTCGGCGGGCGCGACGCGGTTGCGTCGCTGCACGCCGCACTCGCGACGGCGGTCGCGGGCGACCCCGACATCGCGGTCTACGACGGCGAGGTCACCACCTCCGGTCGCATCGAGCTGCTGCCGTTCGTGCACGAGCAGTCGGTGACGATCACCGCGCACCGGTTCGGCAATCCCGACGACTGGAGCGCGGGAATCATCTGATGCTCGTGCGAGGCGGAGCGGCAATGTGAAGAATTCTTGACATTGCTTCTGCGGCGGGTCTACCTTCCATGTAAAGAATCTTTGACATGGAGGTGCTGGTCATGGTGTATCACGAGCGCGTCGCGTGGGCCCAGCTGATCGCTTCGATCATCACGCTCGCGGGCTACGTCGTCATGGTGCTCGTCCAGGCCGAGGGCGGTGATCTCGCGGCGGTCGACTGGCTCCCGCTCATGCTCTGGACGATCGGTGCGGGCATCGCGCTGAGCATTGTCATCTCCGTCGGGTGGGGGATCATCGCCGGGATGCGCGATCGCGAGGCCGCCACGGCGTCCGACATCCGCGACCGCGACATCAGCCGACTGGGTGGCCGGGTGGAGCACGCCTTCCTGGTGATCGCCGGGCTGGGCGTCATCGCGCTCTGCGGGATCGGCGCCGACCTGTTCTGGATCGCCAACACGATGTTCCTCGGTTTCGCTGTGTCCGCTCTCATCGGCGGGATCGCGCGGGTCGTCGCCTACCGCCGTGGGCTCGTCTGATGGTCAAGCCGACGCTCGTCACGAACACCATCCGCGCGCAGCGCGAGCAGGCCGGGATGACCCAGGCCGAGCTCGCCCGCCTGATCGGGGTCACCCGTCAGACCCTCATCGCGATCGAGCAGGGGAAGTACTCGCCCACACTCGAGATCGCCTTCCAGATCGCCAGGGCCTTCGACGTGCGTCTCGAGGACCTCTTCCAGTACCCGGGGGAATGACATGCCCGAGACCATGAGCGCCTGGACGCAGAACGCGTACGGTCCCGCTTCGGCCGTTCGCCGCGCCGAGCAGCCGACACCCGTTCCTGGCAGGGGGGAAGTGCTGTTGAAAGTACGCGCCACGGCGCTCAACGCCGGCGACGTGCGGATCATGCAGGGTGATCCGTTGCTGGTGCGCCCTGTGTTCGGGTTCGGGCGTCCGAGGCAGCCGGTCCGCGGCATGGACGTCGCCGGGGTCGTCGTGGCGCTCGGGCCCGGCGCAGGCGGGGTTCAGCTCGGGGACGAGGTCGTCGTCGAGCTTCCCGGTGGTGGAGGGCTCGCCGAGTACGCCGTGGCGCCCGTCGCGCGCGTGGTGCCGCGCCCTGCGGCGGTGTCGCCGCGGGATGCCGCGTGTCTCCCTATCGCCGCAGGCACGGCTCATCAGGCGCTCGACGCCGCAGGGGTCGCCGGCGGTGACCGCGTGCTTGTCATCGCCGCCTCCGGCGGTGTCGGCACTTTCACCGTGCAACTGGCCGCGGCCGCCGGCGCTGAGGTGCACGCGACCTGCTCCGCCCGCAGCGCGGCGACGATCGGGAGACTCGGCGCGACGACGGTGCTCGATCGTGACCAGCCGCTGCGCGAGCTCTCCGCCGGTGGCTACGACGCCGTGATCGACATCGCAGGCACGTCGCCGCTGCGCGACCTTCAGCGCCTGAGCGCGGACGGCGGCCGCATCGTCCTCGTGTCGGGCCACGGCGGCCGCGTGCTCGGTCCCGTCGTCCGGATGCTGGGCGCGGCGGTGCTCTCTATCGGTTCGCGCCGTCGCATCCGTCCGCTCGCGGCCGCCGCGAAGCCCGAGGTGCTGCACGCGCTGCTGGCGCTCGTCGAGGAGGGCACGATCTCGCCGCTGATCGAGGCCGAGTACCGGTTCGACGAGGCAGGGGAGGCGCTCGTGCGCGTCGAAGCCGGTCATGTGGTCGGCAAGGTCGTCGTCCACGGCAGGTGAACTCCGTCGGCCTCGCGTTGGCGTGCGGAGCAACGGGCGTGCGAAAATGGAGTATGGCGTGCCCTCGCGCATCTTCCCCGGCTCTGAGCCGAGCACGGGTCGAACTTCCGCCGGGCCCCTGGACAGCGTCCGCCGCATCCTGAATTCGAGGAGCACCCATGACGACGCCTGAGACCGCGACCGCTGTCGCACCGGCCCGCGTTGCCCACCACCGCCGCTATCTGATGTGCCGCCCTGAGCACTTCACGGTGAACTACAGCATCAACCCGTGGATGGAGCCGGCCAACCCGACCGACACGGCCAAGGCCGTCGAGCAGTGGCAGAAGCTGTACGACCTGTACCTCGAGCTGGGCCACGAGGTCGAGCTCATCGAGCCCCTCGCGGGCTACCCCGACATGGTCTACACCGCCAACGGCGGCTTCGTCATCGACGGCCGCGCCTACGTGCCGTCCTTCTACTACGAGGAGCGCAAGGGCGAGGCCCCCGCGTTCGCCGACTGGTTCCGCGCCAACGGTTTCGACACCGTCATGCCCAAGGAGATCAACGAGGGCGAGGGCGACTTCCTGCTCGCCGGCGACGTGATCCTCGCGGGCACCGGCTTCCGCTCCGCCGGCGACAGCCACCGCGAGGTGCACGAGGTCTTCGGCCGCGAGGTCATCACTCTGAAGCTCGTCGACGCCCGGTTCTACCACCTCGACACGGCGCTGACCATCCTCGACCCGGTCGTCGAGCCCGGCCAGACCGCCGGCATCGCCTACCTGCCGCACGCCTTCGACGAGGCTTCCCAGAAGATCCTCGCCGAGCGCTTCCCCGACGCGATCCTCGTCGCAGACGAGGACGGCGCGGTGTTCGGCCTGAACTCCGCCAGCGACGGCTACAACGTCATCATCTCGCCGCGTGCCACCGGCTTCGAGAAGCAGCTGCGCGAGCGCGGCTACAACCCCCTCATGGTCGACCTGTCCGAGCTGCTGCTCGGCGGCGGCGGCATCAAGTGCTGCACTCTCGAACTGCGCGCCGCCCTGAGCGAGCGAAGCGAGACGAAGGGAGGTGCCTGACATGGATGCCACGATGAGCACGCCCGCGGTTGCTGAGCGAGCGAAGCGAGACGAAGTGCATGTCGCCACCAACTACGCCCCGCTGCCGGTGGTCATCGCGCGCGCCGAGGGCGCGTGGGTGACGGATGTCGAGGGCAAGCGCTACCTCGACCTGCTGGCCGCCTACTCGGCAGTGAACTTCGGCCACCAGCATCCGGCCGTCGTCGCCGCGCTCACCGAGCAGCTCGGCCGCGTCGCACTGACCAGCCGCGCGTTCATGAACGACCGCCTGGAGCCGTTCGCCGAGGCCCTGGCCCGGCTGTGCGGCAAGGAGCTCGTGCTGCCGATGAACACCGGCGCCGAGGCGGTCGAGACCGGCATCAAGGTCGCGCGTGCCTGGGGCTACCGGGTCAAGGGCGTCGAGGACGGCAAGGCCCGCGTGGTCGTCGCCAAGGGCAACTTCCACGGCCGCACCACCACGATCGTGAGCTTCAGCGACGACGAGGAGGCGCGCGCGCCGTTCGGTCCGTTCACACCCGGTTTCGACCAGGTGCCCTACGGTGACGCGGATGCCATCGCCGCGGCCATCACGGACGACACGGTCGCCGTGCTCGTCGAGCCGATCCAGGGCGAGGCCGGTGTCATCATCCCGCCGGAGGGCTACCTGCGCCGCATCCGCGAGATCTGCGACGAGCGCAACGTGCTGTTCATCGCCGACGAGATCCAGTCCGGGCTCGGCCGGGTCGGCGAGACCTTCGCCTGCGACCGCGAGGGCGTCGTGCCCGACCTGTATCTGCTGGGGAAGGCGCTCGGCGGCGGCATCCTGCCGGTGTCGGCCGTCGTCGGAAACCGCGACGTGCTGGGCGTCATCCGTCCCGGCGAGCACGGCTCGACCTTCGGCGGCAACCCGCTGTCGGCGGCCGTCGGCCTGCGGGTGGTCGAGATGCTCGAGACCGGCGAGTTCCAGGAGCGCGCCCGCGCGCTCGGCGAGCACCTCTCCGCGGCCCTGCAGCCGCTGATCGGCCACGGCGTGACCGCGGTGCGCATCGCGGGCCTGTGGGCCGGCGTCGACATCGACCCAGCGCAGGGCACCGGACGCGAGGTCGCCGAGAAGCTCATGGAGCGCGGCGTGCTCGTCAAGGACACGCACGGTCAGACCATCCGCATCGCACCGCCGCTGGTCGTCCGCGCGACCGAGCTGGACTGGGCCGTCGAGCAGCTCCGTCTGGTCCTGGGCGCCTGACGGCCGGCCCGCAGATCCACGCCGACCCGGTATGCGAGCGTCGCTCGCATACCGGGTCGGCGCGTCCGTATCCGGCGGATGCGGCGGTCAGGCGGGGGTGTCGTCGGGATCGAGGCTCTTCAGCGCGTCGGCCTCGACGGCGTTGTCCGCCTCGAGCTGCTCCTCCGTGGTGTCGTCGCCGCCGAGGGGAGCGTCCTGACCTTCGCCGGACCTCCCGTCCGGGGCGGTGTTGTGCGCCGGGTTGTCCTCGGGCAGACCGGTGTGCGCGGATGTCTCGCGGGGCTCGCCGCTGCCCTTCGGATCCTGGCCCGGAGTGTGCGGGTACTGTCCGGCGCTGGGCGGGGTTCTCTGCGGATCGCTCATACGGGGCACGCTAGCGCGGAGCGCGCACCGGCGGAGAGGGCGTTGACAACGCGGGTCCGGGGCCCTCGGCCCGAAGCGCGCGCCGCCGACCGCGGCGCTCAGTCCTTCAGGAACGGTCCGGTGTCCTGCTGCGGAACGGTCGGATCGTCGAGGCCCGCGAGTTCGTCCTCGCCGACGAGCTCGTCGACGTCGAGGGTCGACGGGCTCGCGTCGCCGTGGCTCTCCGCCGACAGCGCGCCCGCGGTGATCCGGATCGGCTCAGTCGGCGCCACGGGCAGGCCGAAGCGGCGCTGGATCCGCCGCATCCACCGCGGTTGCGCGCCCAGCACGCCGGTCTCGTCGTGCGACTCGACCTCGAGCCCGTAGTACTCGCCGATCCTGTCGATGAACTGCGCCCGCTCGGCCTTCGCGTAAGCGCGGCGCTCGCGGGTGAACGCCACGACGGTCGACCAGCACATCAGGAGCATCACCACGCTGAACGGCAGGGCGATCGTGATCGCCGCGGTCTGCAGCGCGGTCAGCCCTCCCGAGAGCAGCAGCGAGATCGCCAGCAGCGCCGTGATCGCGACGAAGAACGTGCGGATCCAGCGCTTCGGCTCCGGCTTGCCTCCGGTCGCGATCATGCCCATCACGAGGGCGCCGGAGTCGGCGGACGTGATGAAGAAGATCGCGAGCAGCAGGATCGCGCCGACGCTCACGATCGCCGAGCCCGGCACGTGCTGCAGCATCTCGAACAGCGCACCCTGCAGGTCGACCTGTCCGTCGGGGCCGGTCAGGGTGCCCGGGTTCGCGAGCTCCATCGCGAGCGCCGAGCCGCCGAGCACGGAGAACCACAGGATGCCGATGAGCGTCGGCACCAGGATCACGCCGATCACGAACTCGCGCACGGAGCGCCCCTTCGACACCCGGGCGATGAAGATTCCGACGAACGGCGCCCACGAGATCCACCAGCCCCAGTAGAACGAGGTCCAGGATGCCTGCCACTGCTCGCCGGCCTCACCCTGGAAGGCGCTGACGTTGAACGACAGCCCGACGAAGTTCTGGATGTAATAGCCGATCGACTGCACGAAGTCGCGCAGCAGGAACTCCGTGGGACCCACCGCCAGCAGGTAGAGCACGAGCAGGCCGGCGAGCATCAGGTTGATGTTCGAGAGCCACTTCATGCCCTTGGTCACGCCGGACAGCACCGACATCAGCACGAACACCGAGATGATCAGGATCAGCACGACCTGCGTCGTCTCGTCGGGGTCGGCGATGCCGGCGGTGTGCAGGCCGGAGCTCATCTGCAGCACGCCGAGACCGAGCGAGGTGGCGACGCCGAACAGGGTGCCGACCAGAGCGATGACATCGATCGCGTGTCCCCAGCCGCCCTCGACGCGCTTGCCGAGCAGCGGCTCCAGCGTCCACCGGATCGACACCGGACGACGACGGCGGTGGATCGCGTAGGCCAGTGCCAGGCCGATCACCACGTAGATCGACCAGGCGTGCACGCCCCAGTGCAGGTAGGTCTGCCCGAGCGCGGCCTGAGCGAGCTGCTCGGGGGTGCCGGTGACGCCGGGGCGAGGGTTCGCGAAATGACTGAGCGGCTCGCTCACACCGTAGAACACCAGACCGATGCCCATGCCCGCAGCGAACAGCAGTGAGAACCAGCTGACCAACGAGAACTCCGGCTCCTCGTCGTCGCGCCCGAGCTTGATGTCGCCGAACCTGCTGAACCCCAGGAACAGGCAGAACGCGACGAAGAACGCCGCGATCAGCACGTAGTACCAGTTGAAGGCGTTCACGATCGTGGTCTGGATCGTCTGGAAAAGCGCCTCGGCGACCTTCGGCGCGAGCAGGGCGAACAGCACGAACAGCACGACGATCGCCGCGGAGGGCCAGAACACCCACCCCAGGACCTCCGACGTGCGACGCTTCGCGCCCGCTCTCGTCTGCCCTACGTCTGTCGGATCAGCCCCGCCTCTGTCTCCGGTCATGCCTCCAACGTATCCAGGAGGGATGCTCAGCGACAGGGTCTGCTGCGGATGCGAGTCGCCGCCGCGCTGATCAGTCCTGCATCCGGCGCTCGGCGCGCACCGTCTCCCACTCGTCGACGATCTCCGGCATCCGCCGCGCCATGAAGCGGAAGAACTCGGCCATCTCCTCGGCGCGGTCGTGCGCGACGTGGTCCGCGGCGTGCGCGGCGCCGATGGCGTCGATCTGCGTCGCCAGGCTCTCGTAGATGGGGGAGTTGTTCGTCATCAGTCCGTACCAGGTATCGGGGATGATCTCGTAGCGGACGAGGCGCTGGTCGGGGCGTGAGATGCGGCGGATCACCATGACCGTCTGCAGATAGCGCACAGCGCCGGAGACAGCGGCGGCGCTCACCCCGAGCCGCTCGCCGAGCTCGCCCGCGGTGTAGCCGCCGGCCGGCGCGGCGATCAGGGCCATCATCACCCGGGCGGGCATCCGCGGAAATCCGACCGCTGTGATCACTGCGGCAGCACTCTCGGCGGCATCCACTCCGAGGTGCTCGGAGGTGTCGTCTTCGGCCGTCATGTCAGTCCCCACTTCTCGATCCTCCCAGAGAATCCGCTCCGGCCGCGCGGGCGGCCGTTCCCCGGCCTCCCATACGGGCCGCCCGTGCGACCGGAGCGGGGCGGATCACCCCACCGGATGCAGTTCGCGACGGCGCATCAGCGACAGGGATGCCACGGCGCCGACGGCGACCGCGAGCACCAGCCACCACACGCCGCGCACGTCCACGTCGCCGTTCGAGACGATCGGCGCAACGGCGAACGGCGAGAACTTCGTGGTCCACTCCGGCAGCCCGAACAGCGGCCCGAACATGCCGAACACCGTGGCCAGGAGCACGACTGCCCAGGCCAGCGGGATCGTCGCGCGGGGGATCAGCACGAACAGCAGTGCCGCGACGACGGTGAACACGCAGGCGGCGAGCATCTGACCGAACCCGACGACGGTGACCACGCGGAACAGCTCAGCCTTGCCGTCGTTCGCCATCAGCCCGAGATAGGCGGCGCCCATCGCGGCGCCGCAGATGATGATCACCGCGAAGGTCGCGACCAGCACGTAGTCGGCCAGCCAGCGCACGCGTCCGACAGGCTGCGCGAGCACGCTCTCGGCGGTGCCGTGCGCCTCCTCCTGGCGGGCCCGGACCACGATCTGCACGGCCGCGCAGGCCGCGAGCACGCCCAGCATCGTGAAGAACACCGTGATCAGGGTCTCGTCGATCGAGCCGGCCTTGGCGATCTTGTCCAGGATCTCCTGCACGGCCGGATTCGATCCGGAGATCTCGCCGGCGAGGCCGCTCAGGGTCGTCGCCAGGATGCCGACCAGGGCTCCGCCGATGGCCCAGCCGATGATGCCGCCCGAGGTGAGTCGCCACACCAGCGCCTGCGGGCCGGACAGAGCCGGGCGCGCGTACCGGCGTCCGTCGCGGGCGGGCACGAAGCCCTCGCCCATGTCGCGCACGGACTGCAGCGCGATCGCGATGACCGCCAGCACCAGGCCGAACGCGAGGCCGAGCAGTGCCGGTCCCCACGCATTCGTGTCGTATGGCCGGGCCTGTTCGGCCCAGCCGAACGGCGAGAGCCACACCGGCCAGGCGCTGTCGATGCGGGTGAGATCGTCACTGGGGGTGCCCGCGACGTTGCCGATGCCGTTGATCAGGAACGTCGCGACCAGGATCCAGATGGTGAGCGAGTTCGCGCCGCGCGAGGTGCGCATCAGCTGCGCGGCCATCAGTCCGATGCCGAGGAATGCAATGCCGGAAGTCGCCGTGACCGCACCCGTCAGCCAGGAGCCCTCGGCGTCGAGGCCGGAGCCGATCAGGGATGCCGCGACGAGCAGTCCGAGCACGACGTCGGCGAGCAGGCCGAGTAGGAGCGCCGCGGCGGTGGGCCTGGTGCGCCCGGCCGGGGTGGCGGCGACCAGCTCGGAGCGACCGGCCTCCTCGTCGCCGCGGGTGTGCCGCACCGCGAGGAAGGTGCTCATCAGAGCCGCCAGCATGGTCAGCCAGGGCAGGATCTCGAACGACAGGAACGCGCCCTCGGATGCCCCGGAGGGCAGTCCGCGGAACATCATGATGACCGGGTTGGCCATCACCGCGGCCAGCACGTCGACGCGATCGGCGTGCGTGCCGTACGACTGGGTGACACCGGCGAAGCCGGCATACGCCATCATCACGGTGGCGAGGATCCAGAGCAGCAGTTGAAGCCAGTCGCGGCGCAGGCGCTGGCGGAACAGGGCGAACATCAGCGGGACACCTTCTCGCGGGCGTGACGCGAGGCACGCTTGGCGGTCGCCGAGCCTGACGAGGTGTCTTCCTCGGCGGCGCGCAGCGCGGCCAGATCGTCACCGTAGTGCCGCAGGAACAGCTCCTCGAGGGAGGGCGGCTCGATGCGCAGGCCCTCGACGGAGCGCTGCGCGAGCACAGGGAGCACGGCAGGGATCGCGTCGCTGTCGACGGTGAACCGGGCTCGGCCGTCGTCGACGGAGCCGTCGTGCGCCTCGGGGATTCCGGCGAGAGCCTTGGCATCCGTCGCCTCGAACGAGACTTCGGTGCGGGTCAGGTGCCGCAGCTCGGCGAGCGTGCCGGACTCGACTATCTTCCCGGCGCGGATGATGCTGACGCGATCGCAGAGCAGCTCGACCTCGGAGAGGATGTGGCTGGACAGCAGCACGGTCGCCCCGGCCTTGTGCAGCCGCTGCACCTCGTCGCGGAACACGACCTCCATCAGCGGGTCCAGGCCGCTGGTCGGCTCGTCGAGGATGTACAGCTCTGCGGGCACCGCGAAGGCGGCGATCAGCGCGACCTTCTGCCTGTTGCCCTTCGAGTACGCGCGCCCCTTCTTGCGCGGGTCGAACTGAAAGGCGGTCATCAGGCGCTCGCGCTCTGCGCGGTATGCGGCGGACCTCGTGTTCGCGCCGCGCAGCCGCGCGAGGAAATCGATCGCCTCGCCGCCGGACAGATTCGGCCACACGCTGACGTCGCCAGGAACGTAGGCGATGCGCCGATGCAGGCGGGATGCCGCGTGCCACGGCTCCTCGCCGAACACGGATGCCTCGCCGCCGGACTTGCGCGCGAGGCCCAGCAGGATGCGGATGGTGGTGGACTTGCCCGCGCCGTTCGGGCCGAGGAAGCCGTGCACCTGGCCCGCTTCCACCTCGAGGTCGAGTCCGTCGAGGGCGTGCACGCGACCGTAGGTCTTCGTCAGACCGCGCGTGCTGATGATGGTGTTCATGAGAGGCGACGGTACACCCGTTTCACGAATTCGTGAACTAAGTGAAAGCGATCCTCACGAAACGCTCACGGCCACGGTGTGCCAGCCCGTGGCGCCGTCCGGCGCCGGGGGAGCGGATGCCCCGGTCTGGGGATCTCCGTCGGAGCCGATCGCGCGGCAGCGGAGCTCGTGATCACCGGCATCCGCCTGCCAGGGCAGACGCCACTGCACCCACGTGTCGTCCGAGATCGCGGTGGCGAGCTCGGCGCGCTGCCACGGCCCGCCGTCGATCTGCACCTCGACGCCGGAGACGCCGGAGTGCGGCTGCCAGGCGACGCCGGCGATGACGGTGTCGCCTGCAGCGAGCGGGGTGCCGTTGCGCGGCACGTCGATCCGGGACTGCAGCTTGATCGGGCCCTTCGCCGACCATCCGCGGTCGGTCCAATACGCCGTCGCGCGATCGAAGCGGGTGACCTCGAGGTCGGTGACCCACTTCGTCGCCGACACGTAGCCGTACAGGCCCGGCACGACCATCCGCACCGGGAAGCCGTGTTCGAGCGGCAGCGGCTCGCCGTTCATGCCGATCGCGAGCAGTGCATCGCGGTCATCGGTGAGCGTCTCGAGCGGGGTGCCGGCGGTGAAGCCGTCGACAGAGGTGGAGAGCACCATGTCGGCGTCGGCGGCGGGCTGCGCGCGCTTCAGCAGCTCGCGGATCGGGTAGCCGAGCCACACCGCGTTGCCGACCAGGTCGCCGCCGACCGTGTTCGACACGCACGACAGGGTCGCCGCCGTCTCCTGCAGGGGCAGCGCGAGCAGCTCGTCCCAGGTCAGGGTCACCTCGTGCGCGACCATGCCGTGGATGCGCAGCCGCCAGTCCGAGGGATCGACCGCGGGCACGACCAGGGCGGTGTCGATCCGGTAGAAGTCCTGGTTCGGGGTGATCAGCGGAGTGAGGCCGGAGACGTCGAACTCGGCGCCCGCCGGGATCGCCGGGGCGGGGGTCTTGGGCGCGGGCAGCTTGATCGCCGTGCGGACGGCCGTGACGGCGGTCGATCCCGCCCTGGCCAGCGAACCTGCCACGGCCAGCAGGACCCCGGCTGCGGCCGTGCCGGCCGTCCACGCGAGGAAGCGGCGGCGCGAGGGGCCGGATTCGGCGGCCGAGGCGACGGGTGCAGGGTGTTCGGCACGTTCGGAGGGTGACATGCCGGGCATCCGCCCTGCAGGTGGAATTCCGTCCTGCAAGTGGGTTGGTGTCGTGCCCGGGGTGCTTTTGCCGGTTTCGGCGGCCGAGGCGACGGGTGCAGGGTGTTCGGCACGTTCGGAGGGTGACATGCCGGGCATCCGCCCTGCAGATGGCATCCCGCCCTGCATCCGTTCCGGAGCGGATGCAGGCACGATGCGCATCAGGAGCCGCAGCGCGATCGCCGCCACGACGCCGGCGATCACGGACGGGACCCAGGCCGAGAATCCGGCATCCGGTCTGGTGAGGGCGAGGATGCCGACGCCGACCCCGAGAACGGCGAACGCGATGACACCGGAGCGCGGCCGGCGGGCCTCGGCGAGGCCTGCGAGGGCGGATGCCGCGAGCAGCACGATCGCGATGCCGACCAGCAGCGCAGCCTTGTCGTTCGTGCCGAACCACGCGATCGCGGTGTCCTTCGCCCAGGCGGGCGCGGCGTCGATCAGCGCGCCGCCGACCACCGCGAAGGGGCTGGATGCCGGGGCGAACAGCGCGGCGATGAGCTCACCGGCTCCCGCGCCGAGGAGTGCCGCCGCGACTCCTGCCGCCGCCGCGGTCCAGCGCGTGGTTCGGCTCATGATCTCAGCGTACGAGCGTCGCGAACCGGCATCCCCGTTTCTGACGGATCCGTAAGCTCCGATCACAACGGATGCGAGCCCTGAACAGCGTCAGTGAGGCGGCTCGGGCCGCAGCGCCTGGGAGAGCGTCGCCATCAGCAGTGCCGCGGCGAACGCCACGAGCATCGTCGCGCCGAGCAGCGTCGCCGAGACTCCGAACGCCGACACCAGGGGTGGCGCGAGCGCCCCGACCAGCAGCGTCATCGTGCCGAGCACAGCCGATGCCGATCCTGCGCCACGTGTGATCCGTCCGAGTGCGAGCGCCGTCAGCGCCGGGTTGTTCACGCCATGCGTCGACACCGCGATGAACAGCGGCACGAGCAGCCACGGCAGCGCAGAGGAGGTCACCGCCGCGAGCACGACCGCGATCGCGGCGGCGAGGCCGACCGAGATCGCCAGCCGCACCATCCGCGCGCCCGGCACCCGCCCAGCCATCCGCCGGTTCAGCTGGGCCGCGCCGAGGATACCGAGCGAGTTGACCGCGAACACCGCGGCGAAGCCCTGCGGGCTCAGCCCGTACTGCTGCTGCAGCACGAACGGCGAAAGCTGCAGATAGACGAACAGCACGACTCCGGCCAGTGAGAGCGTCAGCGCGGTCAGCATGAACCCGCGATTGCCGAGAGCGGCGCCGATCCCGCGGAAGTCGTTGCGGATGCCGCCGCTGGTGCGTTCGTCGCGGGGCAGCGACTCCGGCACGAACAGCGCCGACACCAGCAGCAGGAGCACGCCGATCACTGCGAGCGTGACGAAGACGCCGCGCCAGTCGCTGAACGTCACGACGGCGCCGCCGATCAGCGGGGCGAGCACCGGCGCCACGCCCATCACCGCGGCGAGCGTCGAGAAGGCGACCATGGCTTCGGTGCCGGAGAACAGGTCGTGCACGACGGCGCGGGCGATCACCATTCCGCCGGCGCCGCACAGGCCCTGCACCAGCCGGATCGCGATCAGCACGCCGATCGTGGGGGCCAGGGTGCAGAGCACCGAGGTGATCACGAATCCGGCGACGGCGATGATCAGGGGCATCCGCCGGCCGTACCGGTCGCTGATCGGTCCCCACAGCAGCTGACCGATCGCGAGACCGATCATGCAGGCGCTCATCGTGAACTGCGTGAGCGACTCGGATGCGCCGAGATCGGCGCCCAGCTGCGGCAGCGACGGCAGGTACACGTCGAGCGAGATCGGGCCGAAGGCTGTCAGCGCGCCGAGCGCGAGCATGAGGGAGCGCGGATGCGGGTTCGGCATCCGTCAGGCCTCGGAGGTCTCCGGGCCGGGCTGGGGTGCGCGCGGTCGCTCGGCGTCGGGCAGCCGCAGCGGCGTGGTCGACGCTGCGGGATCGCTGTACGAGGTCGGCTCCATCGCCCGCACCACCGAGACCGGCCGGGTCTCGTCGAGCGTGAGCAGGAACCGGCTGTCCTCGTCGCGGTGCAGGCGGCCCGACCACATCATCCAGCTCACGCCGATCGCGCAGGCGAGCAGTCCGGCGACGCCGCCGACGTCGATCGCGGCACGCGGACCGAACGTGTCGGCGACCCAGCCGGCGATCGGCGCCCCGATCGGGGTGGAGCCCATCACGACCGCCATGTACAGGGCGAGCACCCGGCCGCGCAGGGCCGGATCGGTCGTGGTCTGCACGTAGCCGTTGGCGGTGGTGAGCATGGTCACGGTCGAGAAGCCGACGAACACCAGCACCACCGCGTACAGCGCGTATGCCGGCATCAGCGCCGAGACGACGGATGCCACGCCGAAGCCACCCGCGGCGAGCACGAGCACCCGCACCCTGGCGCGGTCGCGCCGCGCGGCGAGCAGGGCGCCGGCCAGCGATCCGATCGCGAGCACCGAGCTGAGCAGACCGTAGCCGTCGGCTCCGCGATGGAACTCGAGCGCCATGGTGGAGGCGAAGATCGGGAAGTTCATGCCGAACGCGCCGATCAGGAACACCATCACGAACACGACCTTCAGATCGCTGCGGCCCATCACGTAGCGGAATCCGGCGGCCAGGCCGCCTCCGCCGCGGCGGCCCTTCGCGCGCGGGATCAGCTCGTTCCTCCGCATCAGCATGAGCGCGACGAGCATGGCCAGGAAGGTGACCGCGTTCGCGACGAACACCCATCCCGAGCCGATCGCGACGATCAGCACGCCGCCGACCGCCGGTCCGATCATGCGGGCCATGTTGAAGGACGCCGAGTTCAGCGCGACCGCGTTCGAGGCATCCTCCATGCTGACCATGTCGGAGACGAAGGCCTGCCGTGCCGGGGCGTCGAAGGCGTTCGTGATGCCGAAGCACAGCGCGAACCCGAACATCATCGGCAGGGTCAGCACCCCGGTCAGCAGCGTCACGGCCACGCCGAGCGCGAGCAGCATCAGCACCGACTGCGTGACCAGGAGCACCTTGCGTCGATCGAAGCGGTCGGCGACGTAGCCGGTCAGACCGACCAGCAGCAGCGGGGGACCGAACTGCAGCGCCATCGTGATGCCCATGGCCGAGGCGTCGTTGTCGGTGAGCTCGGTGAGCACCACCCAGTCCTGGGCGGTGGACTGCATCCAGCCGCCGATGTTCGAGATCACGGCTCCGAGGAACCAGGTGCGGTAGTTGAAGTTGGCGAAGGAGCGGAACATCGGCGAGGTCGCGAGGCTCATCGCTCGGCGACCTTTCGCATCAGAGCGCTGGCTCTGCGCAGGATCTCCAGGTCGTCCTCGCTGAAATCCAGGCCGGCCAGGGCGCTGGCGAGCGCGGTGTCGCGCCGGATGATGGTGGCGGAGACGATGTCGTTGCCCGTCGGCGTGATGTCGATCTGCACCCGGCGGCGGTCGTCCTCGTCGGGGACTCGCACGACGTAGCCGGCCTCTTCGAGGCAGTTCACGGTGCGGTTCATCGACGGCGCCGACACGTGCTCGCGCTCGGCGAGCGAGCCGAGCGTGGCCCGCCCGTGCGCGCGCAGCGTGGCGAGCACGGCGAACTGCGCGTCGCTCATCGAATCGACCGCGCGCTCGCGGCGGAGGCGTCTGGCCAGGCGGAAGGTCGCCAGTCTCAGATCGACGGCGGCTGCTTGGAAGGAATCATCAGAGGCACTCATCTATTTAGTTAGTCTAACGAAATTTCGTCGTCACCGTAAGGGGCGGATGCCGGACTGTGGAGCAGAATGGGGGGATGTCGATCGCCCTCGAACTCGCCGTCCAGGACACCGCCGGAGTGCGCATCGCCCGGGAGATCGGCGCGGCGCGCGTCGAACTGACCCAGGCGCTCGCGCTGGGCGGGCTCACCCCGTCACCGGCGACCCTCGACCGGGCCGTCGAGGCAGCCGGGGGAGAGGTCGAGGTGCACGTGCTGGTGCGCCCGCGCGCCGGCGGGTTCCGCTACGAACCCGATGAGGTCGCGCTGATGGCGCACGACATCCGGCACGCCGTCTCGGCCGGCGCCGCAGGCGTCGTGATCGGATGCCAGGGCGCCGACGGCGGTCTCGACCGCGACGCCGTCGCACGACTGGTGGATGCAGCAGGCGCAGCATCCGTCACCCTGCATCGCGTGATCGACGTGACCCCCGACCCGCTGGCGAGCCTGCGCGTCGCGCGCGAGCTCGGTCTGCGCCGTGTGCTCACCTCGGGTGGACGGTCGGCCGCGGTCGACGGCGTCGACCTGCTGGGCGACCTCGTGCGGGAGGCGGCCGGCGGCATCCAGATCATGGCCGGCGGCGGCATCGACGCGTCGAACGTCGCCGAGGTCGCCAGGACCGGCGTGGACGCCGTGCACTTCTCGGCGAAGAAGACGGTGTTCGCGAACGACGACGTGAGGCTGGGTTCGTCCGACGACGGCGGCCACGAGGTCACCGACCCCCAGGCCGCACTCGCGATCGTCCGCGCACTCGGGCTCTGACGCATCCGTAGACTCGAACGCATGGCTGCTGAGGCGAGGACGACGGAGTTCATCGACGGCGACGGCATCGCGATCGTCTACGACGTGTACCAGGCGCAGGGTGCCGCGAGAGGTGTTGTGCAGCTGCTGCACGGGGTCGGCGAGCACGCCGGACGCTACGGCGGGCTGATCGAGGCGCTCACCGGCGCCGGCTTCCACGTCTACGCCGACGACCACCGCGGGCACGGACGCACCGGCATCCGGCAGTGGGACGGCCCGGCGAAGCTGGGCCGCCTCGGCAAGGGCGGGATGCGGGCCGCCATCGACGCGCTCTGGCAGCTCACCGGGATCATCAAGGCGGAGCATCCGGACCTCCCGCTCGTGCTGCTCGGGCACTCCTGGGGGTCGTTCCTCTCGCAGAAGCTGCTGAACGCGCATCCCGAGGCCTATGACGCCGTGATCCTCAGCGGCTCCGCGCACCTCACCCCGCTCGACTTGAACGCCCTGCCGTTGAACGCGAAGTGGAACGGCCCGGATGCCGACGGGCTGGAGTGGCTCTCGCGCGACCCTGAGGTGTGGCGCGACTTCCACGACGACCCGCTCACCACCGAGGTGCCGCTGCTGAAGCTGTTCGGCGTGATCGACGCGGCCCGGCTGTACGGCCGCCCGGGCAAGGACCTCGGTCACGACGTGCCGGTGCTGCTCATGGTGGGTCGCGACGACCCGGTCGGCGGTCCGCACAGCGTGCACAAGCTCGCCGACGGCTTCCGGAAGCGCTCGGGCCTGACCGACGTCACGACGCTGGTCTACCCCGACGGCCGGCATGAGATCTTCAACGACCTCGACCAGGAGCAGGCGCGCAATGACGTGCTCGCCTGGTTGGAGAAGCACTTCCCCGCCGGTGCGGCATCCGGGTCCTGAGCGCCCTTCGTCTCGTTCGTCCTCGCTCGCTCAGGACCCGCGGGCGGTGGCGCTCACTAGGCTGGAACCATGCACGGTGAGTACAAGGTCCCCGGGGGGAAGCTGGTCGTCGTCGACCTCGAGGTGCGCGACGGCGTGATCCGCGACTTCCGTCTCGCAGGCGACTTCTTCCTGGAGCCCGACACCGCCCTCGACGACATCAACGCCGCCGTCGAGGGGCTGCCCGTCGAGGCCGACGCCTCCACGATCGCTGCCGCCGTCCGCGGCGCCCTGCCGGACGGCGCTCAGCTGCTGGGCTTCTCGCCCGAGGCGGTCGGCACCGCGGTGCGCCGCGCTCTGGTCACCGCTCCCGGCTGGCGCGACTTCGACTGGGAGATCGTGCACGAGGAGGCCGTCTCGCCGCGGATGAACCTCGCGCTCGACGAGGTGCTCACCGGTCGCGTCGGCGAGGGCCGCCGCAAGCCCACGCTGCGCATCTGGGAGTGGGACGAGTCGGCCGTCGTGATCGGGTCGTTCCAGTCGTACCGCAACGAGGTCGACCCGGAGGGGGCTGCCAGGCACGGGTTCGACGTCGTGCGCCGCATCTCCGGCGGCGGTGCGATGCTGATGGGCTCGGGCCAGATCATCACCTACTCGCTGTATGTGCCGGCATCGCTCGTGCAGGGCATGACCTTCGCCGACTCCTACGCGTTCCTCGACGACTGGGTGCTGCAGGCCCTCCGATCGCTCGGCATCGACGCGACCTACCAGCCGCTGAACGACATCGCCTCGCCGACCGGCAAGATCGGCGGTGCGGCGCAGAAGCGCCTCGCCAACGGCGGGGTGCTGCATCACGCCACGCTGTCGTACGACATCGACGGTCAGATGATGACCGAGGTGCTGCGCATCGGCAGGGAGAAGCTCAGCGACAAGGGCACCACTTCGGCCGCCAAGCGCGTCGACCCGCTGCGCAGCCAGACCGGCCTGCCCCGCGCCGAGATCATCGAGCGCTTCAAGGCGACGTTCCGCTCGCTCACCGGCGCCGAGGACGGCAGCATCACCCCCGACGAGTACGCCGACGCCGAGGCGCTGGTGGAGTCGAAGTTCGCCACCGACGCGTGGCTGCATCGGGTGCCGTGACCGACGAGGTCGGCCCCGTCGAGATCATCGAGGGCGACAACCTCGAGGTCGCCGAGTCCCTGGCACCCGGCTCGTTCACGCTGATCTACCTCGACCCGCCGTTCAACACCGGCCGCGCGCAGACGCGCGAACGCGTCGTCGCGACGCGGGCGGAGGACGAGGAGGAGCCGGACGCCGCATCCGCTCCGCGCGCCGACGTCAGCCGGGGCTTCCACGGCCATCGCTACGAGAAGGTGCGCAGCATGCTGCACGCCTACGACGACAGCTTCGACGACTACGGCGACTTCCTCATGCCGCGGCTGCAGCAGGCCTGGCGCCTGCTCGCGGATGACGGCACGCTCTACCTGCACCTCGACTACCGCGAGGCGCACTACGCGAAGGTCATGCTGGACGCGGTGTTCGGGCGCGACGCGTTCCTGAACGAGCTGATCTGGGCCTACGACTACGGCGCGAAGTCGCGCCGGCGCTGGCCCACCAAGCACGACACGATCCTCGTCTACGCGAAGACTCCCGGCGGGCACTTCTTCGATTCGGATGCCGTGGATCGCGAGCCCTACATGGCTCCTGGCCTTGTCACGCCGGAGAAGGCGGCGAGGGGCAAGCTGCCCACCGATGTCTGGTGGCACACGATCGTGCCGACCACGGGCCGGGAGAAGACCGGCTACCCGACGCAGAAGCCGGAGGGCGTGCTGCGCCGCATCGTGCAGGCCTCCTCGCGGCCGGGGGACCGCGTGCTCGACCTGTTCGCAGGGTCGGGGACGACCGGCGCGGTGGCATCCGCGCTCGGCCGCTCCGCGGTGCTGGTGGACTCGAACCCCGAGGCGATCCGCGTCATGCGCGAGCGGATGCCGCACGCGGAGATCCGGACCCGTTCCGATCCCTGAGCGGGCGCCCTTCGTCTCGCTCGTCCCTCGTTCGCTCGGGAGTCGGGGCTGTGCCGCGTCAGGGGCGCAGCAGCCCCAGGAACTGCTCGATGTCGGCGACCATGTCGACCGTCGGGTCGAGCATCCACGCGGTCTGCAGGCCGTCGGCCAGCGCGTGCACCGAACGCATGATCCAGTCCGGGTCGAGGTCGGCACGGATGTCGCCGCGCTCCTGAGCGGCGATGAGGTGCCCGCGGAACGCGTCGTGCACCTCGGCGGTGCGCTTGCGGAAGTACGCGTGCGCCGGATGCTCCGGGTCGCCGGCCTCTGCCTGAAGCTGCGAGTACAGCTGCACCAGGCCGGGCACCGATGCGTTGTGCCGCATGACCTCGAGGAACGCCACGATGTCGTCGGGTTCGCTGTCGGCATCCGCGAAGTCCTGCTTGTCGCGCGCCTCGAGGATCGCGACGAACAGCTCCTCCTTGCTGCCGAAGTAGTGCAGCAGTCCGGCGGGGCTCAGCCCCGCGGCATCCGCGATCTCTCGCACGGACGCCGCACGGTAGCCGTGCGACGCGATGACGGCGAGTGCGGCCTGCAGGATCTCCTCGCGTTTGGCGATGCCCTTCGCGTACACACCTCGTCCTGCCATGCATCCAGCGTAGCGCCCGGACACTAAAGCCGAACGATGTTCGGAATTATCTTGCGCGCGGGTGGCCGATCTGACACGATATCCACTGAATCACGAACGAT
Source organism: Microbacterium sp. NPDC057659 (assembly GCF_042799915.1). Classification (NCBI taxonomy): domain Bacteria; kingdom Bacillati; phylum Actinomycetota; class Actinomycetes; order Micrococcales; family Microbacteriaceae; genus Microbacterium; species Microbacterium sp. NPDC057659. Next base: position 1,160,433 of record NZ_JBHVHU010000002.1, read on the forward strand.
GTTCGGGATTCGGTACCCGATCCGCTCGACGAGGAGCAGCCATGACCCTTCCCGATCCTGCTGCCGAGATGGCCGCCACCGGCACGATCTCCGCCACCCCGCCCGGGGCCGGCGAACCCGCCGCCAGCCCGCCCGCGCAGCGGCGACTGCTGCCGAGCATGCTGGTGGCCTCGCTGACGCTGTTCGCCACCTACGGCGGTCTCATCGCGATCCTGCTGCCCTCCCAGATCGCACTGCTCGACCCGGACGACAAGGTCGCCAACCTGGCGATCGTGACGACGACGTCGTTCATCTTCACGCTGTTCGCGCAGCCGCTCGCCGGCGCCTTCAGCGATCGAACCCGTTCGCGTTTCGGCCGGCGTGCACCCTGGATGGTGATGGGCGCGCTCGTCGGCGGCATCCTGCTCTTCGGCATGGGATCGCTCCAGGACGTCTTCTGGATCACCGTGTTCTGGGTCGTCATCCAGGTCGCGCTGAACTTCCTGCAGGCGCCGCTGACCACGATCACCGCCGACCGCTTCCCGCGGTCCAAGCGGGGTGGCGCGAGCGCCATGATCGGACTGGGCACGCAGCTCGGCATGACCGTCGGCGTGATGATCGCCGCGGCTCTCGGCGCACAGATCGGCATCGGCTACTCGGTGTTCGGCGTGGCGATCATCGTGGTGACGCTGCTGTTCGTGCTGCTGAACCATGACTGGTCGTCGAAGCACGCCGCGGTCGCGCCGTTCAGCTGGAGCGCGTTCTTCACGGGGTTCTGGATCAACCCGCGCAGGCACCCCGACTTCGCCTGGGCGTTCGGGGCTCGGTTCCTGCTGATCCTCGGCTACTTCGTGGTGGCCGCCTATCAGCTCTATCTGCTCACCGACTACATCGGCATGTCGCTGGCGGAGGCGCAGGGCGCGACCCTGACCCTGACGCTGATTCCGCTGATCCCCACCATGGCCGCGATCCTGCTCTCGGGCTGGTGGAGCGACCGGATCGGCAGGCGCAAAGTCTTCATCTACGTCGCCTCGGCGTTCATGGTCGTCGGGCTCCTCATGCCGATCCTGATGCCGAACATGACCGGGATGATCATCATGAGCGTCATCAACGGCATCGGATTCGGCCTGTACATGTCGGTCGACGCGGCGCTGATGACCGAGGTGCTCCCCAGCGAGGGCACGGATGCGGGCAAGGATCTCGGCATCCTCAATGTCGCCACCAACATCCCGCAGGCGATGAGCCCCGGAATCGCGGCGCTGATCATCACGTCGCTCGGCGGCTACTCGATGCTCTTCGTGTTCGCGATCGTGTTCGTGATCCTCGCCGCCGTCGCGACAGCGCCGATCAAGAGCGTGCGCTGACAACCTGAAACTGCTCGAGAGGAGCACCCCATGGCATCGACCGACGTCGAGACCGAGTACGTAGAGGTGCAGACGGCCGCAGGCCGGGTGCGCGGAGCGTGGCGACCGACCACGGGAGGGAAGGGCAACCCGCGATCCGCGGCGTTCCTCGGCATCCCGTTCGCCGAGGCGCCGGTCGGCGAGCTGCGCTTCTCGGCGCCGGTGCCGAAGGCGCCCTGGCGGGGTGTGCGGGACGCTCTGGCGTTCGCGCCCACTGCGCAGCGCGGCGATCCCGGTGTGACGCTGATCCCTGAGCCTTCGATCCCCGGCGAGTCGACACTGAACGTGAACGTGTTCACCCCGGCGCTGAACGGCTCGCGCCCGGTGCTGGTCTGGATCCACGGCGGCGGGTACTTCGCGGGGTCGCCGGCGAGCCCTTGGTACGACGGGCGCAGCTTCAACCGCGACGACGTCGTCACCGTGACGCTGTCGTACCGGCTCGGCTTCGACGGCTTCGGCTGGATCGAGGACGCCCCGTCGAACCGCGGCGTGCGCGACTGGATCCTGGCTCTGGAATGGGTGCAGCAGAACGTCGCGGCGTTCGGCGGCGACCCGTCGCGGGTGACGATCGCCGGTCAGTCCGCCGGCGGCGGCGCGGTCATGACCCTGCTGGGTATGGAGGCCGCGCAGCACCTGTTCCACGGCGTCTATGCGATCTCCGGAGCGCTCGCCGACGTGTCGGCGGAGCGCGCGGAGGCGTTCGGGCGCCGCCTCGCGGCATCCGGGGGCGTGCAGCCGACGCGAGCCGGGTTCTCGTCGCTGAGCGAGGAGAAGGTGCTGGAGCTGCAGAAAGCGGCCACCGCCTTCGACGGCGGCGATATGTCCAAGATCATCGACGAAGGGCTGCCGCTGGGCCCGTCCGTCGACGGCGACCTCATCACGCAGCCGACGGCTGAGTCGCTGCGGGCCGGCGTCGGCGCCGACAAGCCGCTCGTGCTCGGCGCGACCGACGACGAGTTCACGATGGGGATGGCGGATGCCGCGAAGGTGCTGCGCTGGATCCCCAGGGGGATGCTGCTGGGCAGACTGGGCGTGCCCCGCGAACGGCGAGCGGCGTATCTCGCCGCGAACCGGGACGTCGTCGTGCTCGGCAAGGCGCGGCTGGCCGGACGCGTGCTGACCGACCGGATGTTCCGCACCGCGATCCTCGGCATCGCCGCCGCGCGTGGCACTGCGCCGACCTGGGTGTACCGGTTCTCGTGGCCCTCGGGGCACTTCGGCTTCGCCGAGCACTGCCTGGACGTGCCGTTCTTCTTCGACTGCCTCGACGGCCCCGCGATGGAGCCGCTCGCCGGCCCGAACCCGCCGCAGGCGCTCGCCGACGAGGTGCACGCCGCCGCCGTGTCGTTCATCACGACGGGCGAGCCCGGCTGGCCGAAGTGGGATGCCACGGGCACCGCCCGCGTCTGGGACACCCCGTCGTCCGACCGGGCCGGTGCCTACGCCTCGGTGCGTCCGCTGCTCTGAACGGAGCGTCGCGCCGCGCGGCATCCGCTCGGGTCGCCGGTCTTGCCACCGGCTGCGCGGGTCCGCGACGAGGTGCGCCCCGGGGCCCCGCCCATGAGGCGGGACCCCGGGGTCGTCAGCGCACGTCGACGAAGATCGGGTTCGCGTAGAACCAGGTGTCCTTCCACGGATCGGCGTCGGCGTCGCCGTGGCGCAGTGGGCCCGACGGGTCGACCGCCGCGCCGTGGTAGCCGGCGCCGTTGCGGTTGCCGTCGCTGCCGCGGAAGCGCACGTAGAACGGGCGGTCGACCTTCTCGAACACGTGCGTCAGCGTGAACGTGCCGCGGGTGCCGGTCGTGTCGAACTGCCGCACCACGCGCGTTCCGGGGGCTCGCACCGCGTCGCGATCCGCCGTCGGGCCGGTGACCGGACCTGCGATCAGGTCGACGTGAGCGAGTTCGGGGCGGATGCCGGCGGCGTTGACGTAGTCGGTCGTCGTCACGGTGATCGTCACCACGACGTCCTGCCCGCGGCGAGCGATCAGGCGACCGCCGAGAGTGACGGAGTCGCCGGCGGAGTTGCCCCAGCCTCCGCCCGCCCCGTTGCCGCGGCCGTTGCCCTTGCCGGGCATGGTGGCCCGTGCCCGCACGTCGAAGCCGCTGAGCAGGTGTCCGTGGTCTACCCACATGCGCCCGCGGCGCATCGCCTCGAGCACGCCCGCATAGGAGCGCGAGGCGACGCCGGTGTGCAGCCGGGAGAACTGGCCGGGCCAGAAGTCGCTCCCGCCCTGCGGGAGTCCGATGTCCACCGGATCGGGGCGCTGTCCGCGCACGGCCCAGCGATCGAACTCGTTCGGCAGGCTGTCGTAGGGCTCACCGGTCGGGTAGGCACCGGTCTTCCAGGTGTCCCTGACGGTGAGGTGGTTGTCCGAGTTCGAGGTGATCCAGAACGGCTTGCCCTCGGCGAGCATGGAGTCCCAGACCCCGCCCACCGTGGCCGTCACCCAGTCGAAGCCGCCGTAGACGCGGTAGGCGTCGGCCGGATACCCGGCCCAGCTGTCCGGGCGCGGGGCGTTGACGTACTCGCCGCGCTGATCGCCGGGACCGCCGTAGGTGCCGATCGGCGAGCCCTGGGCGCCTGGTGCACCCTCCATGCCGATCATGATCTGCGGGTCCGCGTCGCGCCAGGCGCGCAGCTCATGCGGCGAATCGATGCCCAGGCGCATCGGGTGGTTGGCCAGGACGACGGCGTCGCCGATCGCGCCGGCGCGCTTCTGCGCACCGAGCCAGGCGATCGCCTCTGCGGCGCGCCGCTCGTACTCCGCCTCCTGCGCGGCGTCGGCGGGACGCTCCCAGCCGTTGAGCTTGCCGTCGAAGGCCAGCTCGAACGCGCGCAGGGTCCGGATGTCGCCGGGGCCGGGCGCGACGAGGACCGTGGCGTGCTCGGCCGCGGGGATGTACCACTCCAGCCCTTGGAAGATCAGCAGGTCCCGCGAGTCGCGCTCGCGCTGGAGCTGCTCCCGCTCGGCGGGGAGCCCGCGCTCGGCGTGCGCGAAGTTGCTGTGCTCGGTGATCGCGACCCAGTCCACGCCGTAGTGCTGGGCCGCGTCGAGCTGCTGAGCGATCCGGTACTTCGCATCGTGGCTGAACTGCGTGTGCACGTGGTGGTCGCCGACCAGCCAGGACAGCTCCGGGTCCTTCGAAGGACGGCCGGCGAAGGTGCTCGCGGTCGCCGAGCCCGCCTGCCCGGCGTACACGGACAGTCCGCCGGCGGCGAGGGCGATGCCGGCGGCGCGGAGCATGTCGCGGCGTGAGAAGCCGAGCCGGCGCAGCTCGGCGTCGGCGTCGATCGGATGGGCGCAGGGGGCGTCGTGGTCGCACATGGGGGTTCCTTCGGAGTTCGGGGATCCTCCGGACTGTAGGCACGACGGATGGACGGCAGGGAAACATCGGATGTCCTGACCGTGCCTCTGACGCGCGCGTGCGGGTGGCGGTCAGCGTGCCGCGAACGCCTCCGCGAGCGCGTCGCGGACGACGCGGATGCGGTCGTCGTCGCGCGCGGCGGTCCGGACGGCGGTGAACACCTCGCGCACGGGATGCCCCGGCAGATCGGCCAGCGTGGTCGTCGGCTGCGATGATCCCCAGATCAGGTCGGGGATCATCGCGACGGCGTGACCCGCCTCGACCAGCCGTACGTGCGCGGTGAGATCGTCCGCCTCGAAGCGAACGTCGGGCTCGAAGCCCGCCGCCCGGCACTGCTGCACCGCCCACTGACGCACCGCCGTGCCGGCGGGCTCCATCACCCAGGCGCGATCGCGCAGGGCGCGCAGCGGTGCGGGCTTCTCGGACGGCGGCATCGCGATGCGGATGGGGTCCTCGCCGAGCAGATCGTGATCGACGCCGTCGTGTCGCTCGCGGGTGTGACCCGGATACTGCTCGGCGATCACCAGATCGAAGCGGCGGGCGGTGAGCTCGAACAGGCTCTCCTCCGGCGGGAGCTCTGCGAGCTCGACGCGCAGCTGCGGCATCCGCTCGGCGAGGATCGTGAGCGCCGCGGGGACGATCGCCTCCGCGGCGGTCGGCATGGCGGCGATCCGTACGGGCTCGAAGGCCTGCAGGTCGGTGTTCAGTGCGGCGCGCGCCGCCTCGTCGAGCTCCAGGGCTCGGGCGGCGTGCTCGGCGAGCATCCGTCCCGCCGGTGTCAGGCGCACCCGGCGGCCGTCCGGTTCGAGCAGGGCCACGCCGGCTTCGCGCTCGAGCAGCGACAGCTGCTGCGATACGGTCGACGGCGAGTAGGCGAGGGATGCCGCGACCTCGGCGATCGTCCCTCGGAGCGCCAGTTCGTGCAGCATCCGCAGCCTGCGCAGCTCGAACATGGGGTCCTTTCGAAAGCATCGGGTATATCGAACATTATCCATCGAAAACGGTCGCTTTTCATAGACGGTTGAAGAGCGCACACTGAGATCATGACGACCCCTGTGCCCGCTGCCGAAACCTCCGTGTCCGACCTCTCGGACCTCGCCGACGACGCCGTCGCCCTCGTCCGCCAGTGGCTCATCGAGAGTCGCGAGGTGCCGACGGATGCCGCCGGTGAGCGCCTCGCCGGTGTGCTGCGCGACCCCAACGGCCTCGACTTCACCGTCGGCTTCGTCGACGGCGTCGTGCGCCCCGAGGACACGAAGGTCGCCGCGGCCAAGCTCAAGGAGCTCGTGCCGCTGACCCCGAAGTTCCTGCCCGGCGTGATGCGCGGCGCGATCGGCCTCGGCGGCGCGACCGCGACCATGCTGCCCGGGATCGTGGTGCCCTCCGCCCGCGCCGTGCTGCGCCAGATGGTGCGTCACCTCATCGTCGACGCGCGCGACGAGAAGCTCGGCGCCGCGATCAAGCACATCCGCGAGACGCAGGGCGTGAAGCTCAACGTCAACCTGCTCGGCGAGGCGATCCTCGGCCGTGAGGAGGCCGTGCGCCGTCTGGAGGGCACCCGCCGCCTGCTGCAGCGCGACGACGTCGACTACGTCTCGATCAAGGTCTCCTCGACCGTCGCTCCGCACAGCCCGTGGGCCTTCGACCACGCCGTCGCCGACGCCTCCGAGGCGCTGCTGCCGCTGTACGACATCGCCGTCAAGGGCGACAAGTTCATCAACCTGGACATGGAGGAGTACAAGGACCTCGATCTCACGATCGCGGTGTTCACCGGCATCCTCGACCGTCCGCAGTTCAAGAACCTCGAGGCCGGCATCGTGCTGCAGGCCTACCTGCCCGACGCCCTCGGCGCCATGATGCGCTTGCAGGAGTGGGCCGCGGCCCGCGTCGCCGACGGCGGAGCGCCGATCAAGGTGCGCGTCGTGAAGGGCGCCAACCTGCCGATGGAGACCGTCGACGCCGAGTCGCACGGCTGGGAGCTGGCGACCTGGTCGACCAAGCAGCAGTCGGATGCCTCGTACAAGGCCGTGCTCGAGTACGCGCTGCGTCCCGACCACGTCGGGAACGTCCGCATCGGCGTCGCAGGCCACAACCTCTTCGACATCGCCCTGGCCTGGCTGCTCGCGAAGCGCCGCGGGGTCGAGAACGGCATCGAGTTCGAGATGCTGCTCGGCATGGCCACGGCGCAGGCGCAGGTCATCAAGCGCACCGTCGGCTCGCTGCTGCTCTACACGCCGGTCGTGCACCCCGATGAGTTCGACGTCGCGATCGCCTACCTGATCCGCCGGCTCGAGGAGGGCGCGAGCCAGGAGAACTTCATGTCGGCGGTCTTCGACCTCGACGAGGACCCGAAGCTGTTCGACCGCGAGAAGGAGCGCTTCCTGGCATCCATCCGGGACGTGCCCACCGAGGTCCCCGGTCCGAACCGCGTGCAGAACCGTCAGCTGCCCGCCCCGGCGATGCCGACGGACGGCTTCGTGAACACCCCCGACACCGACCCGTCGCTGTCGGCGAACCGGATCTGGGCCGACGGCATCCGCGCCCGCATGGCCGAGTCGGAACTCGGAAACGAGACCGTGGCCGCGAACACGCTGTCGACCTCCGAGCAGGTCGCCGAGCGCGTCGCGACCGCGGTCGCCGCGGGCGAGGCCTGGCGTGCGCTGGGCGCCGAGGGCCGTGCCGCGATCCTGCACAAGGCGGGCGAGGTCCTCGAGGCTCGTCGCGCCGACCTGCTGGAGGTCATGGGCTCCGAGGCCGGCAAGGTCATCGAGCAGGGTGACCCCGAGGTGTCCGAGGCGATCGACTTCGCGCACTACTACGCCGAGAGCGCTCGCAAGCTCGCGCAGGTCGACGGCGCCGAGATGCACGCGGTCGGGCTGACCGTCGTCACCCCGCCGTGGAACTTCCCGGTCGCGATCCCCGCCGGCTCAACGCTGTCGGCGCTGGCCACCGGATCCCCGGTGATCATCAAGCCCGCCCGCCAGGCCCGTCGCTCCGGCGCGGTCATGATCGAGGCGCTCTGGGAGGCCGGCGTTCCGCGCGACGTGCTGCAGTATGTGCAGCTCGACGGCCGCGACCTCGGCACCCAGCTGGTCAGCGACCCGGCCGTCGGCCGCGTCATCCTCACCGGCGGCTTCGAGACCGCCGAGCTGTTCCGCGGCTTCCGTCAGGACCTGCCGCTGCTCGCCGAGACCAGCGGCAAGAACGCGATCATCGTCACCCCGTCGGCCGACCTCGACCTGGCCGCGAAGGACGTCGCCTACTCGGCGTTCGGCCACGCCGGCCAGAAGTGCTCGGCCGCGTCGCTGGTCGTGCTCGTCGGCTCCGCCGCGAAGTCGGAGCGGTTCCGCCGCCAGCTGGTCGACGCGGTCAGCGCGTATGACGTTGGCTCGCCGGTGGACGGCTCGAACCGCATCGGCCCGCTGATCGGCCCGGCCGAGGGCAAGCTGCTCTCCGCGCTCACCACGCTGCACGCGGGGGAGTCCTGGATGCTCAAGCCCGAGAAGCTCGACGAGGCCGGACAGCTCTGGCGCCCCGGCATCCGTGACGGTGTGAAGCGCGGCAGCGAGTTCCACCGCGTGGAGTACTTCGGCCCGGTGCTCGGCATCATGACCGCCGACACACTCGACGAGGCCATCGACATCGTCAACGACATCGACTACGGCCTCACCAGCGGCATCCACTCGCTCGACGAGGACGAGGTGCAGCAGTGGCTGGCCCGCATCGAGGCCGGCAACGTCTACGTCAACCGCGGCACCACCGGCGCGATCGTGCAGCGCCAGCCGTTCGGCGGCTGGAAGAAGGCCGCCGTCGGCGCCGGTTCCAAGGCCGGCGGCCCGAACTACCTCGTGGGCCTGTCCGAGTGGACGGATGCTCCCGTGCACTCCGCGACCGCGCTCGACGAGCTCGGCTCGTCGGCCGTCGCCCTCGTCGAGGGTGATGACGCGGCATGGCTGCGTGGCGCTCTCGCCACCGACATCGACGCCTGGGCGTCGGAGTTCGGCGTGGTGCGGGACGCCACCGGCCTGACCACCGAGCAGAACCTGCTGCGCTACCAGGCCGTGCCGGTCACGGTGCGCTACGAGGGCGAGCGCGTCGCGGAACTGCTCCGCGTCGCGGCCGCGGGCCGTCGCGCCGGCTCGCGCGTGACCGTGAGCACCGCCTCGGTGCTGCCGGCCGCCGTCGCCACCTGGCTCGGATCGCACGACGTGGTCGTCGCCTACGAGGACGACACCGCCTGGGCCGCGCACGCGCAGCGCCTCGCGGCCACCGACGGCCGGGTGCGTCTGATCGGGGCATCCGCGCTGTCGACCGCCGCCGCCGTCGACGGCTCGCCGAGCCTCGCGCTGTACGCGAACCCGGTCGTCGCGGCCGGCCGCGTCGAGCTGCTCACCTTCCTGCGCGAGCAGGCCGTGTCGATCACGGCGCACCGCTTCGGCACCCCGCATCGCTACGACGTGCCGGTGCTGCAGCCCGTGCGCTGACCGCTCGGCTCCCCTTCTTGAGGGGTCAGAATCTGCGAAGTCCCGCTCCTTGGATGCCGCAGATCCTGGCCCCTCTTGTCATGCGCCCGTGGGAGCCGAGCAGGGGCGAGGTAGTCAGTCCGCCCGAGCGAGGCTCCCACGGGAGTTCAGGAGTGCAGTGAGAACGCGAGCGTCTCACCGGCGGAGCCGGATACGTCGATCGTGAGGCGAACGCCGTCTCCTCGGCGGGCGAGCGAGACGCGTGCGGCATCCGTGCCCTTGACCCGCGTCACCGTCGGGCCTGCGAGGTCGACGGTCAGGACCGATGCCGACTGGGTCGGGTCGCTGACCGACATCCGCACCATCCCGGGGTTCTTCCGGACGATCACGCACGCGGCCCTGTCGACCGACAGGTCGCCGACGGTGCCCGCCCGCCAGAACGCGGCGGCGGTGACGAAGGACGAGTGCCCGATCGCCTGGGCGACCTCGTCGTTGCGCAGCACCTCGACCCTCGGTGCTGCCGACGCAGCCCTGGTCGCCGCGACATCCGCGCCGGGGAGCACGAGATAGGCGTAGCCGCCGGATGCCGCGGAACCGGTGCCGTGCGAGATGTGCAGCGTGCCGTACGCGCGGCGCTGCACGACCTCGGTGCCGGCGGCGGCACCGGTGTTGATGCCCCGCCAGCTGCCCTCTCGGGTGCCGACTCCTGCGACGAGCCGGGCGTCGTCGAGGAAGACGTAGCCGCCGGTGCCGTCCAGGTGCGCCCAGCGCGGGTTCATCAGAGCGGTCTCCGCGGTGACCTGAGCGCCGTCGACGAGGAGTGTGCGTGCATCCTTGCCGAGATTGCGATGCTCGACCACCGTGCGCACCTCGCCGGTGCTGCCCGTCGAGATGTCCGCACCGAGGGCGACGATCCCCTGCGGCAGGGTGAACCACGCCTTGCGCGCGACGAGCCCGGTACCGCCCGGCGCCACCAGGTGCATCGCCGCGAGCGCCGTGTCCTCGAAGGTGGCACCGCCGGTCCATTCGTTCGCCGGCGTCTGCTCGCCCCACTCGCCCTCCGGGTTCCGGGGCAGCGGAGTGAGGTCGACGGTGGTGCCGGGAGGGGCGGTGAGATCGGACGTCGGCCAGAACTCGTCGTCGAAGTGATCGTCGTCGTCGTGCAGGTACAGATACGTCATGCCCTGGCTGGTCTTCACACTCGTGAAGTTCTCGGCCTCGGTTCCCTCATGCCAGGCGATCCGGTTCGAGCACATCGCCACGCACAGCGCCCAGGAGCCGTCGGCCGAACGATGCACCAGGCGGTCCATCGCGGGGAAGAACCTCGGGCCGGTGGGGTCTGCGACCGGCGCCACGTCGGACCCGAGCAGCTCCGTCACGAGCGACAGCCGCACGATGCTCGTGGTCGAGGTGATGGTCGCGGCCGTGTTGCCCTCGATCCACTGCCGGCAGAGTCCGCGCCAGCGCGCTGCCGTGACCGGGTCGGCGGACTGCGCCAGACGCAACGTGTGCTCGATGAGGTCGTTGCCGTCGGTGACGCTGCGCTCCGCGAAGCGCGAGACCGCGCGGCCGCGCACGGCGTCCATCATCTGCCCGCGATACATCAGCGGGGCGAACGAGCGCTCCATGACGCCGGTGATGTTGCTTCGGGTGGGATCGGTGACGTCGAACGAGGTGCCTGCGAGCAGCGAGAAGAGCTTCGCGAGGCCGCCCAGCAGCACCAGTCCGTAGGTGCCGGTGTACCCGATCGTGGAGTGCTGGACGAACGAACCGTCGCGGAAGAACCCGTTGCCCTCCGTGACGTACTGCCAGGTGTCGCTGAGGGCCGTCACCGCGCTGTGCAGCAGTTCGGCGTCGGGCTGGACGATCGAGCGGACGATGATCCCCTGGCAGATGTCGACGCGGTTCGCGCCGTCCGAGAACTGCGGCCCGGTGGGGTGCTGCTGCTTGCGGGGGTCCCGCTCGGGGAGGAAGTGATCGATCGCGTCGCAGTAGGCGTCGATCTCGGCCGAGGACAGGTGCTCGTGCAGGATCGCCATGGCGTTCGCGAGCGGCTGCGGCGCGCCGATGTTCCACGACCACCAGTTGCCCCACCAGATGGTTCCGGTGTTGTAGATCTTCTCGTGCATGTGCGCGAGACCGCGCAGCGCGGTGTCGAGCACCGCCGCCGATCCCTCGTGCTTCGATCCCGGCGTCGCCCAAGAGGTCGCGAGGGAGAGGATTCCGACGTAATTCATCCTCATCGCGTTGGACTTCGCGATGTCGGTGGCGCCGACGGCCCAGTCCTGATCCGAGAAGAACCGGGTGGTGGTCGGGCTCACCTTGGCCAGCAGAGCGTCGGTCGCCCTGTCCTGTCTGGCGATGACGCTGACGAAGGCCGCGGGGTTCGCGGCGATGATGCTGCGACCGGTGAGCGTCTCGACCCAGCGGAGGCGGAGCGCCTCGATCTCGGGCACGTCGACGGCGAGCGGACGGATGGAGGCGGAGGCGGACAACGGGCCGGCCTGCGCGAGCAGGACGGCCGCCGCGGCGAGCCCGCCGAGCTGCAGCACGTTCCTGCGGGAGGGGGTGAACATACGATCTCCTTCGGTCGATGTCAGCGACGCTAGAAGGAGGAGAGACGAGGAATCAATGTTGATTCCTCGTGTTCACGGCCCGTTGACTGGCAGCGATGAATGAACCCGATGTGAGACCGAACATTGTCGTCGTGATGGCCGACCAGTTCCGCGCCGCGGCGATCCAGCCCGGGGGAGACCCGGTCGCGACCCCGCACCTGGACCGTCTGGCTGCCGCGGGCTGCGTGATGGAGCAGGCCGTCAGCTCGTATCCGGTGTGCAGTCCGCATCGGGCGATGTTCCTCACCGGGCTCCGCCCGGAGGCGAACGGCGTCACCCTCAACGTGCACTCCGAGTCGGCGGAGGACGGCGTGGGCCTGCGCGACGGGCTGCCCACCTGGGCGAGCGTGCTGCGGGACGCCGGGTATCGCACCGGCTACATCGGCAAGTGGCACCTCGAGCCGCCGGTGCCCGACGATGAGCGCTTCGGCGAGGGACGCCGGGACGACGGGAAGGTCTGGGACGCGTGGTCGCCCCCGGAACGGCGGTTCGGCTTCGACTTCTGGTACTCCTACGGCGCCGCCGACCGCCATCTCGCGCCGCACTACTGGACGGCGGATGCCGGGCGCGAGGCCCGCGTGGATGTCGACGCCTGGTCGGCGGAGCACGAGGTCGATGTCGCGCTCGAGTTCCTCGCGACGCCGAGTGAGGACCCCTACACGCTGATGGTGTCGTTGAACCCGCCCCATCAGCCGTTCGATCAGGTGCCGGAGCGCTACCGCCGGCTGTACGCGGACCGCTCCGCGGAGGAGCTGCTGGCGCGCCCGAACGTGCCGCACGGGACGACGATCGCCGGTGAGGCGGCGGAGATCGCCCGCGACTACTTCGCCGCGATCACGGGCGTCGACGAGCAGATCGGACGGCTGGCCGACGCAATCGAGGCGACGGGCCGACCGACCGTGCTGCTGTTCACCGCGGATCACGGGATGCAGCTGGGCAGCCACGGCCTGCTCTACAAGAACGTCGCCCACGAGGAGTCGATGCGCCTGCCCGTGATCGTGCACGCGCCGGGCATCGTGCCGCCCGGCGTCTGCGACGCGACGGTGTCGTCGTTGGACTTCGCCCCGACGATCCTCGGTCTGGCCGGTGCGGATGCCGAGAGGTTCCCTGGGCGCGACCGTTCGCCGCAGCTGCGCGGAGAGGCCTCCGGCGGCACGGACCCGGTCGTCTACTACCGGTACCCCTCGCGCAGCGACCCGTCGAGCGCCCGCGGGTTGCGCGAGCCGCAGGGCAAGCTCGTCGCCACGTGGCATCCGGAGCACGGACTCGAGGTCGAGTTCTTCGACCTCGTCGCGGACCCGTACGAGCTGAACAGCCGACCGGATGTTCCGGCGGCCACGGAGCTGGGCAGTGCGCTGCTCGCGGAACTGGCCGCCGACGGCGACGCCTGGCCGGGCCGCGCGGCGCTCGCCGCGACGTACGGGGGCTGATCAGGCCTGCGGAGGCAGTCCCACCTCGGTGCGCCACCTCTCATGCGCCGCAGTCAGTTCGCCGACCAGGTCGGGCCGCGCACCCGCCTGGTTGAGCGTCTCGCCGCGGTCCGCGGTGAGGTCGGTGAGGAACAGGCCGTTCCCGGTCTCGGTGTGCTCGGTTCTGGCCACATACTGCGCGGTGGGGTCGTCTCCCGACACCGAGAGCAGCTTCCAGTCGCCGCGACGCACGGCCCACTGCCATCCGCAGTCCCAGTGCAGTTCGCGGTCGGCGTCGCCCGCGGCATCCGCCAGCGTCTGCCGCAGATCGACGCCGTCGCCGGCATGCTCGGCCTCGCCCGCGGCGGCGAACGTCGCGGCGAGATCGAGCGCGCTGACCGGCTCCGAGATCACGCTGCCGGCCGTGGTGACGCCGGGCCAGCGCACCAGGAACGGCACCCTGATGCCGCCTTCCCAGAGCGTGTACTTCGTGCCGCGCAGGTCGCCGTTGTCCCCGTAGTTGCACTGCGATCCGCCGTTGTCGGTGAGGTAGACGACGATCGTCTCCTGGCCCTCGACGGCGTCGAGCAGCCGGCCGATCGCGCGATCCATCAGCTCGAGCTGGGCGAGGTAGTAGGCCCGCCCGTCCGGAAGATTCGGGCTGATCGCCCCGTCGTACCAGTCGATGTACTCGGAGGCGCCGGGGTGCCAGTCCTCGAAGCCCCGCAGTCCGCGTGCCTCGAGCTCCTCCTCCGGCAGCTGCCAGCAGAAGTTGTGCACCGCGTTGAACGCGACCATCGCGAAGTACGGCTCGTCGCCGGTGCCGCCGATGAAGTCGATCGCGCGATCAGCGATCTCGTCGGTGGTGAAGCCGTCGAACTCGGCGGGCTCCTCGCCCGACCAGAACGGCTGAACGCCCATCGGTCCCGCCGCTTCGCCGTACTCCTCGACCGCGGCGGCGGAGTGGTGCCGGTAGTGCAGGCGCCCCATCGACTGCCCGGCCAGGCCGTAGAACGACTCGTCGAAGCCGTGGTGCGGCGGGGCACCGCGATCGGCGGAGGTCTCGTCGCCGTAGTGGACCTTGCCGAAGTATCCGGTCGCATAGCCCGCCGTGCGCAGCGTCTCGGCGATGGTCGGTGCTGTGCCGATGTGCGCGGAGTCGAACCACAGCCCGCCCCAGCGCTGCTGGTACTGCCCGGTGATCATGCCCGCCCGCGATGGCGAGCAGATCGGTGCGGTGACGTAGGCGTCGGTGCAGGTGACCCCCTCCGCGGCGAGCCGGTCGAGCACCGGGGTCGTCACCCCGGTCGTGCCGTGCGCGGACCGGTCGGCGTAGCCGTGGTCGTCCGAGACGATGAGCAGGATGTTCGGGCGGGTCACTGTGCCTCCTGGGTGCGGGTGCTTCTGTTCAGGGTAGGGCGGCTGCGCCGTCCCATCCCGGTGGGGAGAAGGCGCCCGCGGGGTCGTCGCCCAGCGGGGTCCGCTGTCCGGCGCCCCAGACCGGCAGCGCGGCGCCGTCGGCCTGCCGCGTCGCGTGCTCGGCGAACCAGCCGTGCATGCGCCGCCGCAGCTCGGCCACCTCACGGGCGCTCGCCGGGTCGTCGACGAGGTTCCGGCGCTCACCGGGGTCCTGTTCGAGGTCGTAGAACTCGTGCGGGCCGTACGGGAAGCGATGGACGTACTTGCGTGCGCGCGTGCGGATCATCCGCACCGGACCGTACTCGCTGTGCACGACGACCGCGCGCTCCTCGTCGGACGCCTCGGCCGGATCATCCGCGAGCCGGGCGGCGAAGCTGCGGCCGGGTCCTTCCTCGAACGCGGCGCCGGCGACCCCGGCCAGCTCCAGCAGAGTCGCAGGGAAGTCGTAGGCGCTGAGCAGGTCGTCCAGGACCCGCCCCTGGGCCACGCGTCCCGGGGCGGAGACGATGAACGGCACCATGACCGATTCGTCGTACATGTTCATCGGGAACGTGCCGTTGCCCTTGCCCCAGATGCCGTGCTGGCCGCAGTTGAAGCCGTTGTCGCTGAGGAAGACGACGATGGTGTCCTGCTCAAGTCCGTGCGCGCGCAGCCTGTCGAGCACGCGCCCGATCGCCGCATCCATGGCCGTGACCGCGGCGAAATAGCCGATCAGCGCCTCGCGGGCGTCGGGCTCGCCGCCGATCGGGCCGCCGCCGAGCGTCTGCAGCCAGGGATGCGGCTCCTCCTGAGGGCAGCTCTCGAACGCGCAGTCGCGGTACAGCTCGGTGAACTCGTCGGGATGCTGCCCGGCGAAGGGCTTGTGCGGGGCGGTGAAGTTCACGGCCAGGAAGAACGGGGCGTCCCGCCCTGCCTCCTCGTCGAGGAACGAGATCGCGTCATCGGCGATCGCGTCGGTGAGATAGCCGGTGGCGACCTCCGGAGCATCCCCGCGCAGCATCGGGGCGTCGTGATACGGACTGCCACCGCCCTCCAGCGCGTACCAGTGCACGAATCCCCGCCGGGGCACGTCACTCGCACCGAGGTGCCATTTGCCGGAGAGGCCGAGCCGGTATCCGGCATCCGCCAGGGCGTCGGTGTACGACGGCTGCCCGGCGAGCAGATCGACGCTGTCCGGACCGGTGTTCGGGCCGTCGAGGTAGTCGTGCACGCCGTGCGTGGAGGGGATGCGGCCGGTGAGCAGGCTGGCCCTGGCAGGCGAGCACACCGGCGAGGCGCAGAAGAACCTGTCCAATCGCGTGCCGCGGGCGGCGAGCGCGTCGAGCACGGGCGTGCGGATCTCTTCGTTGCCCGCGGCGCCGAGTGCCCACGGGCCCTGGTCGTCACTGAGGAAGACCAGGATGTTCGGGTGCGCGCTCACGCCGGCACCGCTCCGAGCACGCTCGCGACGCCGGTCTGCGCCGAACGGTAGCTCGCCAGGATCAGCTCGACGACGTGCCGCGCGTGATCCAGCGGCACGGCCGGCGGTCCGCCGTCGACGACCTGCAGGAAGTCCGACAGCTGCGCGGTGAATCCGGTCTGGATGTCGTGATCGGTCGGCTCGTGCAGCACCCGTGTGCGCCCGTCGATCCGCACGGTGGTGCCGGTTCGGGGGTCGGCCTCGACGACACCGCCCTCGCAGACCACGGTCAGGCTGTCGCTGCGCGTCGGAGGGTCGCTCACCACGGCGATCGCGACGCCGACGCCGTTCTCGAGTCGCAGGCGCAGCACGCCGTCGGTCTCCACGGGAGAGCCGAACCGACTCGCGACGGAGGCCGAGATCTCGGCCGCCGGCGCTCCGCCGAACCAGAGGGAGCGGTCGAGACAGTGGGCGCCGATGTTGAACAGGGCTCCACCTCCCGCGACTTCGCGGGAGAAGAACCACGGAGAACGGGTGCCCGGACGGTAGTCGGTGCTGCGGTTGTCGCGGATCAGCTGCACGGCGCCGAGCTCGCCGGACGCGATGAGTCCGTGCGCGGCGGTCTTGTCGGGCAGGAAATGCTGGATGTGACCCACCGTCAGCGACACTCCCGCCCGCTCGCAAGCCTCGGCGATGCGGTCGCAGTCCGCCACCGACGTCGCCATCGGCTTCTCGACCAGCACGTGCTTCCCTGCCTCGGCGGCCTCGACGGAGATCGGCAGGTGCAGTGCATGAGGGGTGTTCACGATCACCGCGTCAACGACATCCGCCTCGAGCATCCGCCGATGATCGGTGAACACTCCCGCCCCGGGGGAGAGGTCGGCGGCGCGCCGTGCCGCCGATTCGTCGATGTCGCAGACTGCGGTGAGCTCCGCCCCGGCGAGGGCAGCCGCCGCACGCACGTGGAACGGCGCGACCGCCCCCGCTCCGATCAGACCGATGCGCATACTTCTCCTTGTTCGACGGCTCGTGCTCAGGACTCGCGCGCGCCGCAGGAACGGCGGACCACGATCCTCGGCCGGAGCCTGATCTGATGCAGGGGACAGTCGTCGCCCTCGATGAGGCGGCGCAGCAGCACATCGGCTGCCATCCGTCCGATCCGGTACTTCGGCGGGGCGACCGCGGTCAGGGGCACCTCCGCCAGGTCGGCCACCTCGTCGTCGTACGAGACGAGCGCGATGTCCTCGGGCACGCGCAGCCCGTCGCGCCGGATCGCCCCTTCGAGCAGGGTCGCCTCGCGGTCGCCGAACACGAGCGCCGCCGTGGCCTCGAAGTCGCGGATGCGCCGGTACGCCGACTGTGCCGAGTCGGCTACCCAGTCCGCCTTGGACTGAGCGAACTCCAGTGAGCCGGCCAGACCCAGATCCGCCACGGCGTGCCGGTAACCGCGGACCACGCCCGCTTCCGTCGGCGTGCGCTCGCGAGTGAGCAGCGCGATCCGGGTGTGGCCGAGGGCCGCGAGATGCCGCACGGCGTCGTACGCTCCGCCGCGATGATCCGAGCAGACGTGCTCGGTGGTGTCGGCGGGCCCGAGATCGGGCAGGCTGCGCTCCACGAGCACCACGGGAACCGGGAGCTCCATGAGCTCGCGCGCGCGGGCGGCGGGGTCGTCGATGCCGGTGAGAGTGGGAGCGATCAGGAGCCCGTCGATGTCGGCGTCCAGCAGCGAGGCGATCGCGGGCGCCTCGCGTTCGGGGTCGTAGCGGTAGGTCGACAGCTGCAGCGTCGCACCGGCTGCGGACAGCGACTCGTCGATGCCCTGAAGCACGCGTGGGTAGTAGAGCTGGGTGTCCGGAAGGAGCACGCCGATGCGCCTGCGAGCCTTCTCGTCGCGGGGCCGGATGTGCGCCACGAAGCTGCCGGCACCCTGACGGCGCACGACGATCCGCTCGGCCACGAGTTCGTCGAACGCCCGGCGGACCGTGGTCAGCGAGAGGCCGGTCTCGGACGCGAGCTGCTGCTCCGTCGGCAGTTTCTCGCCGGCTGTCCAGGTGCCGGCGAGGATGCCGCGCCGCAGCTGGTCGGCGAGCACCTCGAACTTCAGCGCCTTGGCATCGGCATCGCGCACCACGGATCCTCGTCGATCGGTCATGGCGCCTCCTCTCGTGGCAGTTCTCTCATTCTCCTGTCGTAAAAGAGAGGAATAAAGAGGGATTCGTCTCTTTCATCGTGATTCCTCTGCCCATACTCGCGATGGAGCGGGAAGATTCTGGACATTCAAGGGAGGAATCTTCGTAGTACTCCTTGAATGCTCTCTTCTGATCCGGCGATAGTCGTGCACGGAGCGGCGATGTGGCCGCTCCCGAACGAAAGGAAACCCGATGGCGAAGATCCGAAAGCTCTCCGCACTCGTCGTTGTCGGCGCACTGGCGCTGACCGCCGCGGGCTGCGCATCCACTCAGGGCGGCGACTCGAGCGAAGGCGGCTCGCTCACCTACTGGTCGATGTGGAAGGAGGGCGAGGCGCAGCAGAAGGTCCTCGCCTCCGCCATCGACGACTTCGAGAAGGAGACCGGCATCACGGTCGACGTGCAGTGGCAGGGACGCGACAACACGAAGAAGGTCGTCCCCACGCTGAACACCAACAAGGTGCCCGACCTCATCGACGGCTCGTTCGCCAAGCTCGCCCCGGTGCTCGCCGAGAGCGGTCAGGCGAAGGCGCTCGCCGACGCCTACGCCGCCGATGTCGACGGTCGGAAGGCCGGCGACCTCATCCCGAAGGCCTACCTCGCCGGCGACGTGCTCACCCGCAAGGGAGAGGACGCGCCGTGGATGCTGCCCTACTCGCTCACCAGCGATGCGATCTGGTTCAACGCCGCGACCCACCCCGACCTGGTCTCGGCGCCGCCGGCCGACTGGGACGCGTTCATCGCCGAGCTCGACAAGCTCAAGGCGGCGAACGAGGTGCCGATCGCCATCGACGGCGACGTGTCCGGCTACAACGCGTACTGGTACACCGCCGCGATCGTGCACCTGGCCGGCCCCGGCTCGCTGAACAAGATCGCTGCAGACAAGTCCGGCAAGGCGTGGGACGAGCCCGAGGCGCTCAAGGCCGCGGAGATGGTGCAGCAGCTCGTCGACGGCGGCTACTTCATCCCCGGATACAACGCCAGCAAGTGGCCTGCTCAGCAGCAGGCCTGGGCGGGGAACAATGCCGCGCTGCTGTTCAACGGCACCTGGATCCCGACCGAGACCGGGACCTACGCGGCAGACGGCTTCGAGTACGCGTCGTTCCCGTTCCCGACCGTCGACGGCGGCGAGAAGGTTGCACGCGCCGACTTCGTCGGCTTCTCGGTGCCGGCCAGGGCGAAGAACGCCGAGAACGCACAGAAGTTCGCGACGTTCTTCCTGCAGAAGAAGTACCAGGACGCACTGGGCACCGACGCGAAGATCCTGCCCGTCCGTCAGGACGCCGCGACCAGCCCGGAGATGGAGACCGTGAAGGCGGCTCTCGACTCGGCTGACGCGTTCTACCAGCAGAACGACGGCATCAGCTTCCCCGGATACTCCGAGAAGCTGTTCTGGCCGGCGGCCGACCAGCTCATCCTCGGGAAGATCTCCGCGAAGGAGTTCGTGCAGACGATGAAGTCGGGTCAGATCGACTACTGGAAGCAGAACTCATGACCCAGACGGCAGCGATGCCTGGGGTCGTCGCCGGGCGGGGTGCCTCTCGCGCATCCCGCTCCGGCGGCAACGCCATCGACAAGGCGCGCAGGCGGCTGTTCGTCCCGTTCGTGGGGCCGGCGCTGCTGTTCTACAGCGTGCTCTTCGTGGGGCCGGCGGTCTACGCGATCTGGATCAGCTTCAACAAGTGGTCCGGCGCCGGCCCGATGGAGTTCGTCGGCTTCGGCAACTACGTGCGGCTGTTCTCGGACAAGCTGTTCCTCAAGTCGTTCGGCAACACGCTGCTGCTGCTGTTCGTCGTGGGGGCCGCGATCTTCGTCGTCTCGTTCGGCCTGACTCTGGTGCTGCGCGACATGGCGGGACGCAAGATCGCACGATCGGTGATCTTCTTCCCGCACCTGGTGAACGCGATGATCTTCGGCGTCCTCGCCGGCTTCGTGCTCAACCCCGGGGGACTGGTGAACACCCTGCTCGGGTGGCTCGGCGTCACCGATCCGCCCGCCTGGCTGGCGCAGGACAACCTGTTCCCGCTGATCATGGTGATGCTGACCTGGATCACGACCGGCTACTACACGACGATCCTCATGGCCGGTGTCGACCGGATCCCGCCGTACTACTACGAGGACTGCGCGCTGGCGGGCGCGAACGCCTGGCAGCGCCTGCGGTACGTGATCCTGCCGCTCACCTGGGACGTGTTCGGCACCTGTGCGGTGCTGTGGACGATCTCCTCGGTGAAGATCTTCGAGATCATCTGGATCTTCGGCGGTTCCACAGGACAGGGCATTCCGCCGACCCAGACCTGGAGCACAGCGGTGTACACGTACGTCACCGCGTTCTCCGGAGAGTCCATCCCCGCGTACGGCATGGCCAGCGCCTCCGCGATCCTCTCGCTCGCCCTGGTGTCCGTGCTCGTCGTCCTGCTCCGTCGCGTGATGAAGCGCGACGCGATCGAGTTCTAGGAGTGCTCATGACCTCTGCCCCGGTGCTTCCCGAAGAGATCACCACTCAGGCGCTCGTGACGCCGCCGAGCAACCGGCCGCGGCGACCTCGCCGGCGTGGAGCCGCGATCGGCCACGATCGCAGCATCGTCCGCGGCATCGGACTGGTGCTGCTCTGGGCCTTCGTGGTGCTCAACATCGCGTGGATGGTCTGGATGGTGATCCAGGCGTTCCGCGACACCCGCTCGATCCTGAGCGACCCGTGGGGTCTGCCGACCTCGCTCGACCCGACGAACTTCGTGACGGCGTGGACGGTCGGCGACTTCGCCACGGCGACGCTGAACAGCGTCGTGACGACCGGGGTCTCGTCGTTCCTCACGGTCGCGATCGCGGCTCCGGCCGCCTACTACCTCGGTCGCGTCGAGAACCGGTTCACCAGCTCGCTGACCCTCTACTTCGTGCTCGGCCTCGGCATCCCCGCGCAGGTGATCCTCATCCCGCTGTTCGTGATGCTGAACGAGCTGTATCTCACTGACAGCCTGATCGGCCTCAACCTCGTCTACATCGGCGTATCGATGCCGTTCACTGTCTTCCTGCTGATCGCCTTCTTCCGATCTCTGCCTGCTGAGCTCGAAGAGGCCGCGGCGCTGGACGGCACCACGGCGTTCGGCACGTTCTGGCGCATCACCCTGCCGCTCGCGAAGGGCGGCATCCTGACCGCGTTCGTGCTGCAGGTGATCTCGCACTGGAACGAGACGCTGCTCGCTCTGACCCTGCTGCAGTCCACCGACAAGTACACCCTGCCCGTGGCGCTGATCTCGTTCATCCAGCAGCAGACGTACTCCGGTGCGGACTGGGGCGGATTGTTCGCCGGCCTCTGCATCGTCGTGCTGCCGATGCTCGCGATCTACCTCTGGCTGGGCCGCCGCCTCACCGAGGGGCTCACTCTCGGCATGGGCAAGTGACCTCCGGGGTGCGGCCCAACCTACTGGTGGTGATGGCCGACCAGCTCGGCGCGCATGTCATCGACCGCGACGAGGGCTGGGTGCGCACCCCGAACCTGGAACGGTTGCGCGCCGATTGTGCGGAGTTCGAGCGGGCGTACGTCACGTTCCCGCTGTGCGTGCCGTCGCGCGCGTCGTTCCTGACCGGGCGGATGCCTCATGAGCTGGGCATCCGGGGCAACCGCCGCGGAGACCTTCCGGCCGTCGAACCGGGAACCCGGTCCGACAGCCTGGGGCATCTGCTGTCGGGTGGGGGCTACGACTGCGCCTACGCAGGCAAGTGGCACGCCACTGCGCCGAGCGCGCCGGTGGATGCAGGGTTCGACGTCGTGCGTTCGTTCGGCGACCGGGGGCTCGCCGACGCCTGTGCCGACTGGCTGCGGGGACGAGGCGGGCAGGACTCTCCGTTCCTGTTCATCGCGTCGTTCGACGACCCGCACACGATCTGCGAGTACGCCAGGCGCCAGCCGATGCCGTACGGCGATGTGGACGCCGGTGATGTGCGTGATGCGCCTCCGCTGCCGTCGAACTTCCCGCCGGCTCCGTCCGAGCCCGAGGCCGTCCGCTTCGAGAAGCAGGCCGCGCACCAGGTGTACGGGACGGCGGAGTACACCACGGAGGACTGGCGGCGCTATCGCGCGGCCTATCGTCGGCTGGTCGAGCGGGCAGACGCGTACCTCGGGCGGCTGCTCGATGCTCTGGACGAGG
Source organism: Microbacterium sp. NPDC057659 (assembly GCF_042799915.1). NCBI lineage: Bacteria > Bacillati > Actinomycetota > Actinomycetes > Micrococcales > Microbacteriaceae > Microbacterium > Microbacterium sp. NPDC057659. Next base: position 1,182,821 of record NZ_JBHVHU010000002.1, read on the forward strand.
CCGGCCTGACCGACTCGACGCTGATCGTGTTCACCAGCGACCACGGCGACGGCGATGCCGCGCACCAGTGGAACCAGAAGACGGCGCTGTTCGAGGAATGCACCAGGGTGCCGCTGATCATTGCCGGGCCAGAAGTGATCCCCGGTGTTCGTAGCGATCCGGTGTCGGCGGGTTTGGATCTACTGCCCACGCTGCTGCGCGCGGCGGGCCTCGCGCTGCCCGGCGGGCTGCACGGTGCGCCCCTGCCCCTGGAAGCGGTCGATGCGCAGCACGACCGGCTGATCGGTGCCGAGACGCGCTTCGAACGGGCGGATCCGCCGCTGACCCGAGGCCGGGCGATCTGGTGGGGCGACCTCAAGTACGCGGTGTACAGCTGGGGCCGTGACCGAGAGCAACTGCACGACCTGCGCGCCGACCCGGGGGAGCGTCGGAATCTCGCCGGGGAGGCCCGGTTCGACGGGATGCGGGACGAGATGCGCGGGCGCCTGCTCCAGTGGTGCCTGCAGACCGGCGACGACGAGTTCCTCAAGTTCGTGCCGCTGCCGGCGGATGCCGCAGCATCCGTCCACGACGAGATCTTCGCCGTTCCGTACTGAGCCGCGTCAGGCCAGCGGCAGCGCGTCGTCGTAGGCCGAGGTCGAGACGGGCGGCACATCGCCGAACACCCGGGTGGTCCCTGGCTCGGTGCGCCAGGAGGGCCAGCCCGGATCTCCGTTCGTGATGAAAGCGACGGCCGCGGCGTGCATGTCGTCGGCGAGGCCCTGCGGGGGAGCGTCTCCGGCCAGCGCGGCCACGCGTTCAGAACCGAGGCAGTCCCACCAGAACGGCACGTCGAGGCAGTGGCTCGACCAGCCGGTGCGCGGTGAGGCCCACGCGAACCGATACGCCCAGGTGGCGGCATCCGCCCTCTCCTCGGCGACACGCACGACCAGCGAGCGGAAGACGCGGTCGGTGACGAAGCGGCCGAAGGTCGCCGCGGTGCCCTTCTTCCGCTGCGGCCGGTTCGCCGCCAGCCAGCTTCGCCGCTCCGCGCGAGCCGGCGCGATCAGGCGCAGGGCGACGGATGCCGGCACGAACCGGAGGCTGCGTGGCGCGGCATCCAGCGCGGGGGTGAACTCGTCGTCGGTGGCGCCCAGCAGCAGCGGCCTGTCTGCGCCGACCCCCGTGGCGAGCGACTCGACGGTCGGGCGGGTGATCAGCTCGCCGTCGATGACGGGCCCCCACGGCAGTCCGTCTTCGAGCACGGCGGTGGTCGCCTTCAGTCCGGTCCTGCCGAGCAGGGACGCCTCGTACTGCTTCTGCGTGAGCGACCTCTCGGTCGCCGACCGGAATCCCTCGAGCGTGGGCTCGACGCCGACCATCTCGGCCAGCAGGGCGCTGCGCCTCTCGACGATCGGACGCGGCAGGTCGCCGAGGGCCCCCGAGATCGAGATCGCGGAGTGGAAGAGGTGCTGCGCGGAGGGCATCCCGAGCAGCGTGAGCACGGCGCCGCCGCCGGCGGACTGCCCGGCGATGGTCACTCGGGCGGGGTCGCCGCCGAAGGCCGCGATGTTGCGCTGCACCCACTCCAGCGCCGCCAGCCAGTCCCGCACTCCGCGGTTGTCGGGCGCACCGTCGATCACGCCGAAGCCGTCGAAGCCGAGCCGGTACGAGACCGTCACGGTGACGACTCCGTCGCGCGAGAACGTGCGGCCGTCGTACCAGGGGCTCGCGGGGGAGCCCGAGGAGTATCCGCCGCCGTGGATCCAGACGAGCACCGGAGCCGAGCCGTCCGTGGCAGGTGTGAACACGTTGACGTTCAGCGTCGACGACCCCTTGACGGAGGGCTCCGGGATGAGCGCGTTCGGCTCCTCGCGCCGCTGCGGCGTCGCGCCGTAGGCGGTCGCTTCGCGCACCTCCGTCCACGGCTCGACGGGCTGCGGCGGCAGGAATCGGCGCTTGCCGGTCGGCGGCGCGGCGAACGGGATGCCGAGGAATGCAGCATCCTGCTGCCGGCGGATGCCGCGGACAGGGCCGCAGTCGGTCATGACGATCGGTGCTTCGCTCATCGTCTCCAGTATCCCGCGCGGGGCGTCGCAGGAGCCGTCCACAGGTATGACACGAAGTGTCGCGGTCGCCGACACGCTGTGCCAGACTGTTCCGGACGAATTGCGAGGATGCACGTGACGAGACCTCTCGCAGGACCCCAGACCCTGCTGCGGACGATGAACACACGAGCGATCCTGGAGGCGCTGGCCGGACGCGGCGCGCTGACCAGAGCCGAGCTGATGCGGGAGACCGGGCTGTCCCGCACGGCGGTCACGCAGGTGCTCCGGATGCTGGAATCACGCGAAGCCGTCGCCGCCGCCGGTGTGGACAAGGCGACCAAGGGGCCGGCCGCGACGCGAGTGGGGCTGAACCCTCGGCTGGGCCTCGCCGCAGCCATCCACATCGACCACCACGACATCCACGTCGTGCTCCTCGACGCCACCGGCGCCGTCCGGGCCGAGGCGCATGGACCGCTGCCGGTCGTGGTCGACCGGGTCGAGGCGATCGCCGCACTTCTGGACGAGTGCCGGGCCGCCACGACCGCACCGGTGCTGGTCGCCGTCGTCGCCGTGCCAGGGATCGTCCGCGCCGACGGCGAGATCCGCGACGACCAGGGGCCGGACGGCGGGGCGTTCCGTGCGGCGCTCTCCGAGCGCCTCGGCTGCCCGGTGCGCATCGAGAACGACGTGAACCTCGCCGCGCTCGCCGAGCTGTCCGGGCCGATCGGAGCCGAGCAGCCGGGCTTCGCGCTGCTGCTCCTCGACGAAGGGCTCGGCGCGGCGTACATCATCGACGGAGCCGTGCACCGCGGCGTCTCGGGAATCGCCGGCGAGGTGAACTACCTGCCGCAGTCGCCGCTGCCCGCGGGGGCTCCCGTGCTCGGGCACGCGGTCACCGCCGATCTGGCGCTGGTCGCGGGCCGCGACCCGTCGCTGCCGCTGCCGGCCCATCTCGAGGCCGCCGCGGCAGGAGACGACAGCGCGCGGGTGATCGCCGCGGAGGTCGCCCGCCGGCTGGTGCTCATCGCCGGGTCGATCACGCTGGTGCTCGACCCGGGGCTGATCGTCCTCGCCGGTGACGCCGCCCATCCCGTGCTGTTCGACGCCGTGCGCGCCGCCGCCGAGGAGTTCGACGCCCAGCTGCCGCTGTCGTTCGCGCCGTCCGCCTTCGGCGCCGAGGCTCCGCTGGTCGGCGCCGTGGCCGAGGCCACCGACGCTCTGCGCGCCACACTCTTCACCCGCATCGTCACACCCGAATCCAGCAGAACGTAGGAAACCCGTGCCCGTACCCCTCACCGATCGCCTCGGCCTGCCGGCCGGGACCCGCGCGATCATCCTCAACGCCGACGACTTCGGCATGTGCCGCGGCGCGAACCGCGCCATCACCGGCCTGCTCGCAGACGGCCGCCTCGATTCGACCACGCTGATGGTGCCCTGTGCCTGGGCCCCTGACGCGGCCGCATTCGCGGCATCCCGCACCGACCTCGACATCGGTGTGCACCTCGTGCTCACCAGCGAGTGGACCGCGTACCGGTGGCGCCCGCTGACCGGCATCCGCTCTTCGCTGGTCGACGCCGACGGGTACTTCCCGCGCACCTCGCTCGAGGTGGAGCAGAACGCGGCCGAGGCGGATGTCGCCGCCGAGATCGCCGCGCAGCTCGAGGCGGCGCTCGCGGCCGGAATCGACGTCACGCACCTCGACAACCACATGGGCTCGGTGTACGGGCTCGAGACGGGGCGCGACTTCCTCGCGCAGGTGCTGCCGCTCGCCGCCGCGCACGGGCTGCCGTTCCGGCTGCCGCGCTACGGCACCGGTCTCGAGGTCGACCCGGCCATGCAGCCGCTGATCGATCAGGCGGCGGCCGCCGCGGATGCCGCGGGCGTGGTCATCCCGGACCGCAGTTGGACGCACCCGTTCGGACTGGACGGCGAGGGAACGGACGCCGAGGAGACCTACGAGCAGGTGCGCGACGGATTCCTCGACCTGCTGCGGGCCGTGCCTGCCGGGGTGACCGAGATCTTCCTGCATCCGATGGTGGACGACGACGAACTGCGCGCGACCGTGGACTACGCCGCGCCCAAGCGCGGGCACGAACTGCGGCTGCTCGCCGATCCGGCGGTCGCCGAGGCGATCGCCGCCGAGGGACTCGTCCGTATCGGGTGGCGCGACCTGCGGGATCTGCAGCGAGCATGAGCCTCGTCACCGGCATCCGCGACCGCCGCCTCGAGGGCGCGCCGACGCGCACGCAGAGCATCGCCTTCGGGGCATCCGGCTTCCCGATCCAGCTGATGTCGCAGACGTTCTCGGCGTTCGTCGTCTACTTCTACGTCGCCCACCTGGGGGTGCCGGCGGGCTGGGTCGCGGTGGCGATGATCGCGCACGGCATCCTGAACGCCGTGCTGAACCCGGTGGTCGGCGCGCTGTCCGACCGGCTGCGCACGCCCTGGGGGCGGCGCGTGCCGTGGATCGGGCTGGGGATCGTGCCGCTCGTGGTCGCCTTCGCGCTGATCTGGATGCCGCCGGCGCTGCCCGCCGGCGGACTGATCGCATGGTTCATCGTGGTCGTCGCCGTGTACGACGTGGCGTTCGTGGTCGTGGTGCTGAACGTGTCGGCACTGTTCCCCGAGATCTTCCGCACCACCGCGGAGCGGGCTTCGGGCAACGTGCCGCGGCAGATCTTCGGCATCCTCGGCATGGTGCTCGGCACCGCGATAGCGCCGACGATCTACGGGTCTCTGGGCTGGCCGGCGATGGCGCTCATCCTCGGCGCGGTGTGTCTGAGCGTGCTGGCATGGTCGTTCGCCGCTGGGATGGTGGAGCGCTCCTCCGGTGCTCCGGAGGATGCCCGCGAGGAGATGTCCTGGCGCGAGCAGCTGACCTACACCTTCGCGAACCGAGCCTTCATGCCCTACGTGCTCGGGTCGCTGATGGTGCAGACCTCGGTCGCGATCATCATCGCGGCGATCCCGTTCTACGTGCGGTACTCCCTGCATGCGGCTGAGGGCGACGCCAGCATTCTGCTCGGAGCGATCTTCGCTGCTGCGATCCCGTCGATCGTGGGGTGGAGCTGGTTCGTCCGGCGCACCTCACCGCGCACCGCGGTGCTCGTCGGCGTCGCGATCTTCGGGGTGGCGGTGCTGTGCTTCCTCTGGCCGGCCTCGGTGCTCGGCGCGGCGCTGGTCGGCCTCGCGGTGGGCGTCGGCGTCGGCGGGCTGCTGCAGCTGCTGGAGATCATGCTCGGGCAGATCATCGACGACGACGCGGCGCGCACCGGGCACCAGCGCGAGGGCGTGTACTTCGGAGTGAACGGCTTCGTGGTGCGCGGGTCGGTGGTGCTGCAGGCGATCGTCGCCGCGTGGGTGCTGACCGCCTCAGGCTTCGACGCGTCGCTGGGTGATGCGCAGCCCGCGACAGTCGACGGCGCCGTCCGCATCATGCTGGCGGTCGTGCCGCTCGGCTTCACGGCCCTGGCCTGGCTGTGCTTCTGGCTGTACCCGATCAGGACGCCGGACGCCTGACGGTCCTCAGTCGAGCTCTTTGACGCGGCGGCGCTCGAAGAGGCGCAGATGAGGTCGCTCCTCGACCTTCGTCGCGCCGTCGGCCAGCCACCCGTGCCGCTCGTAGAACGTGGCTGCGCGCTCGTTGCCGTCCAGCACCCACAGATAGGCGATCGGATGCCCGTCATCGTGCAGCGCCTGCTCGACGGCGGTGATCAGTGCGTGGCCGACGCCGGTTCCGTACGCATCGGGATGCGCGTAGATGCCCCACAGCTCACCGGCATCCGGGATCTCGTCCTCGCGCGGGTCGCCGAACGACGCCCAGCCCAGGACACGGCCGTCGACCTCGGCGACGAGCGTGCGGGAGGCCGGGCCTTCTGCCCGACGGTTCGGCTGCAGCAGGCGCCGCCAGCCCTTGGCGCGCTCGGTGACGGACAGATCGTCCAGCACCGGCTGCGGCAGCAGGCCCCGGTATGCGCTCTGCCATGAGCGCACGTGCACCACGGCGATCCCGTGCGCGTCGTCGGGGGTCGCGGGGCGGATCAGCATCCCGTCATCCTATGCGGGCGGTCAGCGGGGTCAGGCGTCCGAACCGGCGAGGTCCCGGAGGCTCCCGAGCTCCAGTTCGACATCCAGCCTCTGCCGCTCGGGAGGGGCGTCCGGCGTCGAGATCCGGGTCAGGAGCATTTCCGCGGCGACGGACCCCAGCTGATGTCCGTCGGCGTCGATCGCGGGGACGTCGTCGTGACCGAGCGCCTGTACGATCGCGCGCTCGGAGCTCACCAGCGGAGGCCGGTCGCCCGCGGAGAGGTAGGCGAACTGGACCCCGAGTCCGAGGGCAGTGGCGTAGGGCACGACGGCGCTCGGATCCTCCGCGCGAACCGCGTCCGATGCCTCGATGCCCGCCGCGAATGTGGAGGGGTAGGGGCCGACGACCGCGAGCCTGACGCCCGCCGATGCCGCGGCCCCCTGCGCGGCCTGGGTGCGCTGCCTGTCCTGCCAGGACCCGGCCGGCCCGCCGATGTAGACGATGCGTCGATGACCGGCATCGGCCAGCCCTTGGACCAGGCGGCCGAAGGCCGCGGCGGAATCGGCGATGACTGACGGTGTCCCGTCGATCTCCCGGTCGACGAGGACCGTCGGGGTGCTCCCCAGAGCGGACTCGATGAAGTCGTCGGAGCCGCGAGGAGCGATCACGATCAGGCCGTCGACCTGCCGCCGCAGCCGCTCGAAGGGCGGGATCTCGGCGGCGGACTCGAGGGGGTGGACCACGACCGTGAGCTGGTAGCCCGCCGCATCCGCGCGGGACTGCGCGCCGGCGATGATCGGCGCGAAGTAGCTGTTGTCGAGCGTGGGGACCACGAGCGCCAGGATGCCGCTTCTGCCGCCGGCGAGCAGGCGTGCGGCGTTGTTGGCGACGAAGCCGAGCTTCTCGGCGGCGGAATGCACCCGCATGGCCGTGTCGGGGGAGACGATCTCGGGGCGCGAGAACGCCCGCGACGCCGTCGCCTTCGAGACGCCGGCGAGCTTCGCCACATCGGCGATCGTGACCATGTGCCCTCCTCGGTTCGGCCCAGCATATCCCGGTGTCGATGTAACCGGTTGTTTCATGCCCGAATCAGCATTCGTTCGCCTGAACTGAAAGATTACGACCGAGGGTTGCGTCCGAAATGAAACCGGGTACATTGGAGCAGTCGATCAGAGGAGATGATGATGAGGGGCAGACTCACACCGACGTTGCTGCTGCTGCCGGGCCTGGCGTTCCTGCTTGTCGGGTTCCTCGTGCCCTCGGTGGCGATGCTGCTCGCGCCGCCGCGCACCCAGACATCCGACATCTTCGTCCGGCTGGGGCAGATGCTCGTCGATCCCTACGAGCTCGCGATCATCGGCCGCACTCTGCTGCTCGCCGTCATCGTCACGGTCGTCTGCGTCGTCTTCGGATTCCCGATCGCGTTTCTGCTGGCCCGGACGGGTTCGCGCTGGTCGGGCGTCCTCCTCGCCCTCGCGATCTTCCCGCTGCTGCTCAGCAACGTCGTGCGCACCTTCGGCTGGCTCGTCGTGCTCGGATCCAATGGTGCGATCGGCCAGCTGCTCACCGGGCTCGGCCTGATCGACAAGGCCCCGCAGCTGCTGTACACGCCCTTCGCGGTCGTGCTCGGCCTGACGCAGCTGTTCCTGCCGCTGGCGATCATCACCTGCTACTCCGCGGTCTCGCAGGTCGATGCCGGTCTCGACGACGCCGCCCGCGGCCTCGGAGCCTCCAAGACCCGCACCTTCTGGGACGTGGTGCTGCCGCTGTCGCTGCCGGGCATCGTCGTCGCGGCGACGCTCGTGTTCGCAGGGTCCGTCACCGCGTACACCACCCCGTACCTGCTGGGCGGATCGGCCAACCGCGTCCTCTCCACGCAGCTGTTCAACTACGCCAGCGTCACCCTGGACTGGGCCGGCGCGTCAGCGACCGCACTGATCATGACGGTCCTCGTCTTCGCCGCCTCCGCGGTGTCGTCCGCCATCGGCAGGAAGGGAGCGACGTCGTGAAGAACAGCCGTCCAGTCGCCACGGCCTTCGCGGTCGCCGGCTACATCGTGATGATCGTTCCGATCATGTTCGTCGTCGCGGTCGCCTTCACCGGCGGGAAGACTCTGAAGTTCCCGCCGCAGGGCTTCTCGCTGCAGTGGTTCGACGCCGCGCTGACCTACCAGCCCTTCGTCGGCTCGCTGGTCACCAGCATCCAGATCGCCCTCATCTCCACCTTCCTCGCGCTGCTGGTCGGCGTTCCGGCCACGTTGGCGATCCACCGCGGCAAGCTGCCGGGGAAGGGGGTCGTCGAGGGTCTCTTCCTCTCGCCGCTCATCGTCCCCGAGCTCGTCGTCGGCCTCGCGCTCTACCAGCAGCTCATCGTGACGATGCGGATCGACAACTTCTTCGTCCTGCTGATCGGGCACACCGCGCTGCTGCTGCCCTATGCGGTGCGCGTCACCGGGGCGGCCGTCGCGGGTGCAGATCCGTTCATCGAGGAGGCGGCGCGCGGTCTCGGCGCCTCGCCGTGGCGCACCTTCTGGACGATCACGCTGCCGATCCTGCGCCCCGGCATCTTCTCCGCAGCGCTGCTCAGCTTCATCACCTCGTTCAACAACGTGCCGCTCTCGCTCCTGCTGCAGAGCCGCACCACCCAGACGCTGCCGGTCACCATGCTCGACTACGTGCAGCAGAGCTACGACCCCATGGTCGCCGCCGCCTCGACCCTCATCCTCGCCGCCACAGTCGTCATCGCCGTCATCGCCGAGAAGACGGTCGGCTTCGCCAAGATCTTCGGAGGAATCAACCGGTGAACGCTGCAGCACAGTTCAGGTCCGTCACCCAGGTCTTCGGTGACTTCACCGCCGTCGACGCCATCGATCTCGACATCCCGGCCGGCAAGCTGACCACGCTGCTCGGTCCGTCCGGTTGCGGGAAGACCACGTCGCTCCGGATGCTGGCGGGCTACACCCGTCCGACCAGCGGCACCATCCTCATCGACGGCGCGGATGCCACGACCACGCCCCCGGAGAAGCGCGGGCTGGGCATGGTGTTCCAGTCCTACGCGCTGTTCCCGCACATGACCGTCGCCGACAACGTCGCCTACGGTCTCAAGCTGCGCGGAGTGTCGAAGGCGGACCGGAACGCACGAGTGGCCGAGAGCCTCGACCTGGTCGGACTGGGCCACCTGGCAGCACGGAAACCCCGGGCGCTCTCCGGCGGCCAGCAGCAGCGCGTCGCACTGGCCCGTGCGATCGCCATCCGCCCGAAGCTGCTGCTGCTCGACGAGCCGTTGTCCAACCTCGACGCACGGCTGCGCGTGCAGATGCGCGCTGAGATCCGCCGCATCCAGCACGAGACGGGGCTCACCGTCGTCCTGGTCACCCATGATCAGGACGAGGCGCTCGAGATGAGCGACGAGATGGTGCTGATGCGCTCCGGCAGGATCATGCAGCAGGGAGCGCCCGCCGACGTCTTCGGCTCTCCGGCCAATCGCTTCGTCGCCGACTTCCTCGGCTATGAGAACTTCGTGCAGACGAAGGACGGCCTGCTGACGGTGCGTCCAGAGCACGTCGTCGTCAGCCCCGATGCGGATCAGGCATCCGACGGCGGGCTGTCACTGCCCGGCACCGTGCGCGACGTCGCCTACCGCGGCGTCGACCTGCTCATCACGGTCGAGGCGCAGGACCAGACCGGCGCCATCACCCTGCGCTCCGATGTACGGGCCGACGGCGCGCCGCGTCTCGCGCCGGGAGACGCCGTGACGGTCGCCGCCTCCTCCCGCCACCTCGTGTCCCTCACCGACTGACGATCACGCACTCACGACCTCCCGAAAGGATCCCCATGCAGAACCGCAGACTCCGTGCCGTCGCGCTCATCGCCGGCGTCGCCGCCTCCGCACTCGTCCTCGGCGGATGCTCCTCCGCCGACTCCGGGTCGAGCTCCGACGCCGATTCCGACACGCTCATCCTGAGCACCTTCCCGTTCGGCGTCGAGCAGCTGCAGGAGGCAGTCATCGACCCCTTCACCAAGGAGACCGGGATCAAGGTCGAGGTGGACACCGGCTCGAACGCCGACCGCATCTCCAAGCTCCAGCTCGCCGACGGCAGGGACCCCGGCGTCGACGTGATGCTCATCAGCGACTTCTACGCCGCGCTCGGGCAGAAGGACGACCTGTTCCAGAAGGTCGACGCATCCAAGGTTCCGGCGCTGGGCGAGATCGCCGACTTCGCCAAGGAGGACGCCTACGACGGCCCGGCCTACAGCTACCAGCTGAACGGCACGCTCTACCGCACCGACGAGCTCGACCAGAAGCAGGCATCCGACTGGGGCCTCTACGGCGACAAGAAGTTCAAGGGCAAGCTCGCGCTGCCCGACATCGCGGTCACCGCCGGTCAGTTGACGATCAGCGGCGTCGGCGAGACCTATGGCGACGGTCCGTACGACGTCGACACCGCCTTCAAGGTGATGGGCGGCTGGGCGCCGAACATCCTGCAGTTCTACAGTTCGTCCACCGAGGTCACGAACCTGATCACGCAGGGCGAGATCGTCGCGGCCGACTCCCTCAACGGGTTCGCCACCGATCTCGTCGCCTCCGGCGAGCCGATCGCCTGGACCGCGCCGTCCGAGGGCGCCTACATGGCGACGAACCGGGTGATGATCCCCAAGGGCGCCGCCCACACCGAAGCCGCGTACAAGTTCATCCAGTACCTGCTCGGCGTCGAGGCCCAGACCGCGTCCGCCAAGGTCGTCGGTGATCTGCCGGTCAACCCCGGCGCCACGGTCCCCGACGACATCCGTGCCGTCGTGGGCGACATCGCCGACGATCCGATCAAGGCGGGCTACCAGACGCTCGACCCGGCTGAGCTGGTGCCGACGCGCAACGAGTGGGTCGACCGCTTCGCGCGTGAGGTGTCGTCGAAGTGACGCCCGCCGTCTCCGAGGAATGGATCCGCAGGGTCCCCAAAGTCGATCTGCACTGCCACCTGATCGGTACCGTCCGCGCGACGACTTTCGCCGACCTGGCAAGGCGCGCGAAGCTCGATCTGCCCGACGACCCGGAGCGGATCTTCGCCGACATCAACTCGCTGCCGCCGGATCCCGCCCTGTACCGCAACACGGTTATCCCCGTGCCGCAGGGTCGTTCGGCCGGTGAGCCCGAGGTGTCGTACTCGCTGTTCCAGGCATCCGCCTGGGTGATCCAGTCCCTGCGCGATGCGGATGACCTCACCCGGATCGTCTACGAGGCGTTCGAGGACGCGCACCGCCTCAGCGGCACGCGGCACCTGGAGCTGTTCTTCGACGACGTCCCCGAGCACCTCTCGGCGCTCGGATACACGGGCAGCGTCGAGGCGTACGCCGAGGGCATCCGGATGGCGGAGCGCGACTTCGGCATGACGGGGCGCATGATCAAGGGCATCGACCGCTCCAAGAGCGGCGCCGAGGCGCTCGAGCGGGTGCGCGAGGTCGTCGACAACCCGAACGAGTACGTCGTCGGCATCGGGCTCGACAACCTCGAGACCGCCGGTCCGCCCGAGCGGTTCGCCGACGCCTACCGGCTTGCCGGACAGGCGGGGCTGCACCGCACCGCGCACTCCTCAGAGCACGCCCCGAGCGCGCAGAACACGATCACCTGCCTCGACCTGCTCGGCTGCGATCGCATCGATCACGGCTACTACGTGCTCGAGGACCCCGAGGTGGTGGCTCGTGTCCGTGACGAGCGGGTGACGTTCACCGTGGGGTCGACGACCTCGCGGCGTTCCTGGCGCCCCTGGCGACGCGCGTCCATCCGGGCGATGCTCGACGCCGGACTGAACGTCGTGCCGTGCTCGGATGATCCGGGCATGTTCCCCACCACGCTCGCGAACGAGTACACCATCCTCAACGAGCAGATCGGCGCCTCGCGCGAGCAGCTCAGCAGGATGGCCGTGCGCGCCGTGGACGCGTCCTGGCTGCCGGATGCCGAGCGCTCGGCGCTGCGCGGCGAGGTCGAGGCCGTCCTCGCCGAACTGGAGACGGCCGGGGTCTGACACCTGCCGAGTGAGGGCCCGTGCGGGATCGGATGCCGTGCATCCGCACCCGCACGGGCCCTCGCTCTACTCCGGCCCGAAAGCCTCAGGCGTCCCGGCGCGGGCCCTCGGACGGAGCGACAGTGAAGATGTGGGGCGCCAGGTACCCGGCATCCGCGAACGAGCGCTCGACGGCATCGGTCACCGCGATGACGTCCGTGTGCGAGACCAGCGCGATCGCGGCGCCGCCGAAGCCTCCGCCGGTCATCCGGGCACCGAGCGCGCCGGCATTCAGCGCCGCGGCGACCGCGGTGTCGAGCTCCGCAACCGAGATCTCGAAGTCGTCGCGCATCGACGCGTGCGAAGCGGTGAGCAGATCGCCGATCGCGCGCGGGCCGTCCGTCCGCAGCGCGGCGACCGTGTCGAGCACGCGCTGGTTCTCGGTGACGATGTGCCGCACGCGGCGGAAGGTCACGTCATCCATCAGTTCGGCCGCCCGCGACAGGTCGTCGACGGATACGTCCCGCAGTGCGGGCACGCCCATGATCGTGGCGCCGCGCTCGCAGGCATCCCGCCGGTCACGGTACCCGCCGGTGGAGTGCGCGTGCTTCACCCGCGTGTCGATCACGAGCAGTTCGAGTCCGGCATCCGTGAAGCCGGTCGGCACCGACTGCGTCTCGAGCGTGCGGCAGTCGAGGAACGTCGCGGCGTCGGCGACGCCGAGCATCGACGCCATCTGGTCCATGATCCCGGTCGGGGCGCCGACGGCCTCGTTCTCGGCCCGGCGTCCGGCGCGCGCGAGCGCGACCGGATCGAGCCCGAGCTCCCAGAGGTCGTTCAGAGCGGATGCCACGGCTCCCTCGATCGCCGCCGAGGACGACAGGCCGGCGCCGACCGGCACATCCGAAGCGATCGCGATCTCGACGCCACGGATGCCGGGGGCGGAGGGGTTCAGCTCGCGGAGCGCCCACGCGACGCCGAGCACGTAGGCCGACCACTCCGGCACGCGCAGGTCGCCTTCGGAGGGGAAGAGCGCGGACAGCTCGTCGAGGCCCACCTCGACCGGCGCGTCGGCGAACGTCGACGACACCACGATGCGGTCGTCATCGCGCAGCCGCGCGGCCGCGTACGTGCGGTGCGGGATGGCGAAGGGCAGCACGTAGCCCTCGTTGTAGTCGGTGTGCTCTCCGATGAGGTTCACCCGGCCGGGCGCCGACCAGATGCCGTCGGGCTCGGCGCCGGTGAGCGCGCCGAACAGGTCGCGGGCGGCGGAAAGTGCGGTCATGGTGTCTCCGGGGGAGGTCAGAGGGCGGGAACCGAGGCGATCGCGTCGCGCAGGCGCGCAGCGGCGTCCTCGGGGAGGATCTCGGCGGTCCATGCCGCCATCGCGGCCTCGGAGCCGGCGAGGAACTTGAGCTTGTCCTCGCCGCGGCGCGGACTGGTCAGCTCGAGCCGCATCCGGATCGTCTCTCGGCCGACGCGGACCGGTGCCTGATGCCAGGCGGCGATGTACGGGGTCGGAGTCGAGTACAGCGCGTCGACACCACGCAGCAGCCGCAGGTACAGCGGCGCGAGCTCGTCGCGCTCGGCGTCGGTCAGCTCGGCGAAGTCGGCGGCGTGACGGTGCGGCATCAGCTGCACCTCGAGCGGCCAGCGCGCGGCGAAGGGCACGAACGCCGTCCAGTGCTCGCCCTGCAGCACGACGCGCGACGACGCCTGCTCCGACTCGAGGACGCGCGCGAACAGCCCGTCGTCGGCGACGTCGAGCAGGCGCTGTGTGCGCGGGGTCACATACGGGTACGAGTAGATCTGGCCGTGCGGATGCGGCAGCGAGACGCCGATCGCCTCGCCACGGTTCTCGAACGGGAACACCTGCTCGATCCCGGGCAGCGCCGACAGGGCGGCGGTCCGGTCGGCCCACGCCTCGATGACCGTGCGGGCGCGGACAGGGGAGAGCGTGCCGAAGGATCCGGAGTGCTCGGGGCTGAAGCAGACCACCTCGCAGCGGCCGACGCTGCTGCGGGTGCGACCGATGCCGACCGTGGTCAGGTCGTCGAGGCCGAGAGGCGGGTCGATCGCGGCGGGCGCCGTGCCGACGGCGGACGCCAGGGCGGGCCCGAACGCGGGGGAGCGGTTCTCGAACACCGCGACGTCGTACAGCGACGGCACCTCGGAGGGGTTCGTCGGCGTCTGCGGAGCGAGCGGATCGGCGTCGGCACCGGGCATCAGCACCCGGTTCTGCCGCTTGGTCGCGAAGGTGATCCAGTCGCCGGTCAGCACGTCCTGCCGCATGGTCGCGGTCTCAGGTCGCGGATCGAGGTCGCGGGCGTCGATGCTGCGCTCGGTGGGCAGCGTCGTGCCGGGGTCGTCGAAGTAGATCAGCTCACGGCCGTCCGCGAGGCGGGTGTCGCGCGCGACGACGCCGGCGCCCAGAGTGCGAATGTTCACGTCAACACGGTACCGCCCGGCCGTGGTAACGTCAACATCAGAACGGAAGGGGGACCCGGATGTCGCAGCCGCAGCGTGTCTCGATGGCGATGGTCGCCGCCCGCGCCGGTGTCTCAGGCCAGACCGTCTCGCGCGTCGCGAACGACAGCCCGAAGGTCGACCCCGAGACCCGCGCCAGGGTCGAGCAGGCGATGGCCGAGCTCGGCTACCGCCCCAACCGCGCCGCGCGGGCACTGCGCACCGGCCGCACGCACACCCTCGGGCTCGTCGCGCAGACGCTCGCCACCGTCGGCAACTCGCGGATGCTGCAGGCCGTCGCCGAGTCCGCGGCAGCCCGCGGCTACGCACTCACGGTCGTGACGCTCGGGATCGACGGCGACATCGCGCGAGCCTTCGACAGGCTGCATGACCAGGGCGTCGACGGTGCGGTCGTGCTGAACGAGGCCACCGCGCTCGCCCGCGACGCGGCATCCGCCGGACTCCGCCTGGTCGTCGTGGACTCCCCGCCCGACGACCGCTTCACCGTGATCGGCACCGACCACGCCGCCGGTGCGCGCCTCGCCACCGAGCACCTGCTCGCGGAGCACGAGCGAGTGCACCATCTGGCCGGTCCCGCCGGGTCGTACGCGGCGGACGAGCGCGAGCGCGGCTGGCGCGCGGCAGTACCGGACGCACCCGCGCCGCTCCGCGGCGACTGGTCCGCCGCATCCGGCTATGCGCAGGGCCGCGCACTCGCCGCGGATCCGGACGTCACAGCGGTGTTCGTCGCGAACGATCAGATGGCGCTCGGTCTGCTGCGCGCTCTCGCCGAGATGGGGCGGCGCGTTCCCGAGGACGTCGCGGTGATCGGCTTCGACGACATCGCGGATGCCGCGGACTACAGTCCTCCGCTCAGCACGATCCGCCAGGACTTCGACGCGCTCGGCGAGCAGGCCGTGCAGGCTCTCGTCGCAGCGATCGAGGGGACCGAGGCGTCCGCCCCGGACCTCGCGATGCCGGAGCTGGTGCTGCGCGCGAGCGCCTGATCCAAGGCTCGGCCGACGCCTCAGCCGATGCGCAGCACGATCGCCCCCGGCATCCGACGCACGACGGCGCTGAACGGCCGCCTGCACAGCGCCGCCGCCTCGGCGGCATCCACGATGCGCGGATCGACGGTGTGCACGACCCCGCCCTTCCAATCCAGATCCGCGAATCCCGCAGCCACCACGTTGCGGGCCCAGTTGGTGGTCGTGCCCCAGGGCAGCCCGATCACGATCGTCTCGTGGCTGCGCGATGGCACGACTGCGACGGGCGTCGTGAACGCTGTTCCGCTCTTGCGTCCGCGGTGGTGCACCGTGGCGTAGAGCGGGAACCACCTGCGCCCCGACATGGCCAGGGCGGCCGGCTCGAGCGCCTTCTGCAGTCCGTGACTGAACGACCGCGCCATGGTCAGAGCTCCAGCAGCACCTTGGTCGCGCGACGCTCGTCCATCGCGCGGTAGGCCTCGGCGGCGTCGTCGAGCGGGAGCGTCAGGTCGAACACCACGCCGGGATCGATCGCATCCGTCATGATCAGGTCGATCAGCTCGGGCAGGAACCGGCGCACGGGCGCCGGGCCGCCGTGCAGGTGCACGCCGGAGTAGAACAGCTCGCTGCCGTCGATGGTCACGCCGTGCGAGACGCCGACGAATCCGACGTGCCCGCCGGCGCGTGTGGCGCGCATCGCCTGCTGCATCGACTCCTGCGTGCCGACAGCCTCGATCGTGGAGTGCGCGCCGTAGCCGCCGGTCAGCTCCTTGATGCGCGCGACCCCGGCATCCCCGCGCTCCTCGACGACGTCGGTGGCGCCGAACCGCCGCGCGAGCGCCTGCCGATCGGCGTGCCGTGACATCGCGATGATCCGCTCGGCGCCCAGCTCCCGCGCGGCGAGCACGCCGAGCAGACCCACGGCACCGTCGCCGACGACCGCGACCGTCTTGCCGGGTCCGGCCTCCGCGGCGACCGCCGCGAACCATCCGGTGCCGAGGACGTCGGATGCCGCCAGGAGGCTGCGCGTCTGCGCATCCGTCGGGGTCCCGTCGACGCGCACGAGCGTACCGTCGGCCCACGGGATGCGGGCGTACTCGGCTTGCGTTCCGATAGCGCCCATGCCGACCACGTGGATGCAGCGGGACTGATAGCCGGCCAGGCAGATCTCGCAGGTGCCGTCGGATGCCATGAACGAGCCGACCACGAAGTCACCGACCCGGATGTCTCGGACGTCTGCGCCGATCTGCTCGACGACGCCGATGTACTCGTGGCCCATCCGCCGCGGGCCCTTCGGGGTGTCGATGCCGCGGTAGGGCCACAGATCCGACCCGCAGACGCACGTCGCAGTGATGCGGATGACGGCATCCGTGGGCTCGACGATCGAGGGTTCGGGGACGTCCTCGACACGGACGTCACCGGGGCCGTGCATGATCACTGCGCGCATGGGATTCCTTTCGTCGCCGCCGTCAGGCGGATGCTTCATCGAGGTCGATCTCGGTCGAGCGACCGTCGGGCCAGGTGATGCGCGTGCCGGCGAGCGCCGGCACCCCGGCCGAAGAACCGAGCAGCACGCCGAACGCCTGCCATTCTCCCGGTCGCACCGCCGTCTCGATCCAGGGCACCGCGGTGCGCCCCGCGAGCGGTGAGACGTCGTCCTGCCAGAGCACTCCGGCGCCCTCGGCCGGATGCGACAGGGGCACGATCCTGGTCGTCAGATGCGCGCCCGAGGCCCAGGCGCCGTCGTGCTCGACGAGGTCCTCCGCGGTCAGCGCCCAGCCGCCGACGCGCAGCACTCCGCCGCCGTGCATGCGGACGAACCGCACCTCCCACGCATCGTGCACCACGGACACCGTGTCGATCTCGGGGCCGGCGTCGGCGCCGATCGCCGGATGCCAGAGCCCGATGTCCGGCTCCGCGTAGTCCCGCTCGTGCGGCCAGTGCGCGACGCACCGCGACGACGCGATCAGCGTCTCGTCGTCGATCGCGCGCGCGGGGCCGACGACGAACCCGGACCGATGGGTCGGCCGCCCCTCGCGCAGCAGGGCGACGGCCCCGTCGACCGGCTCCTCGACGCCGGGTCCGTGCAGCACAGGCGTCGTCGCCGTCGAGTACCCGAGCTTCGCGTACAGCGGGCCGTCCGCCTCGAGGGTGCCCTCGAGGCGATGGTCGGTGCCGTGATTGGTCACCCGCACCACACCGTCGGATGTTCCGACGGCGAGCCATCCCGGCGCGTGCAGCACACGGGCGAATGGTCCGCGGTCGATCGGCAGCTCCTGCTCGGTCGCGGTCCAGGCCGGATGGTCGGCGGGCAGCGCGAGTCCGAGCATGCCCTTCGCCGCCCAGTACGGCGACCCCTGCCCCGAGTACCACTGGGCGATCGGTCGCCAGGGTCGCAGCCAGCCCAGGGGCAGCACGCCGTCGGCATCCGGCATCCCTCGTTCGACGAAGTGCGCGACCTGGCCGCTCGCCGCGCGGCGCAGCAGCCCGGCGTCGTGGCGGGAGCCGCCGTGGAACGCGGCCGCCCAGGCCGTCCCCGCCGTGCCGAACCGGTAGGTCAGGCTGCGCCCCTGGAACAGCGGGGCGCCGTCGCGGCCGATCAGGTGCAGCGCGTCGTCGAGGTAGTCGTCGAGGCGCTCCTTGTAGCGCGCGATGCGTGCGGTGTGCGCCGGGTTGTCGCCGACCATGTCGGCCCAGATGATGGGGTAGAACGGCATCGCCCAGCCGCAGTAGTGGTCGAAGTTGCGGCCGAAGCCGTCGGCCACCCATCCGCCCGGCAGCTCGAAGCCGTCCAGCAGCGCGAGGTCCTCCTGCTGGTCGGACGCCGAGAACGGGCCGCCGACCGATGCCAGGAACTGCTCCACGATGAGCCGGAACCAGGCCCAGTTGTTCGGCGGATACGGGGCTCCGACGAACGTCGCGAGGTAGTCGATGGCCTGCTGCCTGGTGCGCTCCGACAGCCGCGCCCAGACCGTGTCCCGGGTGAGGTGCAGGCCCAGGGCCAGCGCGGCTGCCTCCACCTTCGCCTGCGGGGTCTCGTCGGGCGTCAGCCAGCGCTCCGGATGCTGCGGGTCGACGCCCGCCGCGAAGCCGCGCGCGTATCGCTCGGCGACCGCCTCGGTGCCGTCCGGGTCGCCCGCGATGCGGAACGCCGCGAGCATGAAGGTGCGGCTGAAGCCCTCCAATGCATCGACCTCTGCGCCCATCCCGCCCGGTTCGCCGGGATAGCGGATCAGCGACTGGGCGGGGCTGGCGTGGCGCGCCGCTCCGTCGAGGATCGTGTCGGCGACGGTGGTCCAGTGCGTCCTCGTCCAGCCGGTGAGCGGCGAGAGCGTGCGATCGGAGGCGGGCAGGTCGATCATGCGGTGGTCGCCATCTCGGCAGCGGTGACCGGATGCCGCGGTGCGGCGCCGCTCGCATATGCCGCGAGCTCGTCGAGGGCGGAGTCCGCCAGCCGGCGCAGCTCGGTGCCGAGGGAGCCCGCGATGTGCGGGGTGATCGCCACGTTCGGCAGTCGCAGCAGTTCCGAGTCCGCGGGCAGCGGTTCGGGATCGGTGACGTCGAGCACGGCGTCCAGTCGACCGGTGCGGCACTCGGCCAGCAGAGCGTCGTGGTCGAGCAGCGCGCCGCGCGCGGTGTTGATCACGGTGGCCCCGTCGCGGAGTGCGGCCAGCTGCGCGGTACCGATCATGTGGTGCGTCTCCGGCAGCGCCGGTGCGTGCAGCGAGAGGACGTCCGCCTGCGGGAGCAGTTCGATGAGCGGCACGAGTTCGGCGCCGGCGGAGGCCACGTCCGCGGAATCCGCAAAGGGGTCGGCCACGAGCACCCGCACGTCCAGCATCCGGAGCATCTCGACCACGCGGCGGCCGATGCGGGAGTACCCGACGATGCCGATCGTGCGGTCGACGTTGCCGATCCCGGCGTAGTCGTGCAGGCCGTTCTCGGGCCGGAAGCCGGGCTCGCGAACGTGCAGGAAGGCGCGCTTGCCGGCGAGCACGATCTCGGCGAAGGCGAACTCGGCGACGGGCACGGCGTTGGCGTCGGCCGCCGACGTGATCAGGATGCCGCGGTCCCAGAACGCGTCGGTCACGATCTGCCGCACGCTGCCGGCGGCGTGGAAGACGGCACGCAGTCTCGGCAGTCGTGCCAGCCGCGCGGCATCCAGTTCCGGCGCGCCCCAGGAGGTGACCAGCACCTCGATTCCGGACAGTTCGTCGTCGGGGAGAGCGTCGATGTCCGTCACGGGAGCGTCGCGGCCGAGGTCGGCGAGCGTGCCGAGGCGGGTGAGCCGCCGGTCGTCGAACACCGTCTGTGCGGCATCCGTCGACATGGCGAGCAGGGCATGCGGGCGATGAGCGGCCATGGGTCAACGATAGGACCCCGCGAGATCGTTGACATCTGGCAATAGTTGAGAAAGGGCAACTAATGATGTATCGTTGACGCAGATCAACTTTCTATGCAGGAGAATCCCCTTTTGAACTCCCACACACACTCCACGGCTGAGAAGCGCTCAGCCCGCGAGATCTTCACCGCGATCTCCGGCCTCATCGTCGGAATGTTCGTCGCCGTGCTCTCGGGCACGGTCGTGTCGACCTCGCTTCCCGTCATCGTCGCCGACCTCGGCGGCACACAGGCCCAGTACACCTGGGTCATCACGGCGAGCCTTCTGGCCACCGCGATCTCCACCCCGATCTGGGGCAAGCTCTCCGACCTGCTCGACCGCAAGGTGCTCGTGCAGCTGTCGCTCGTGCTGTTCACGGTCGGCACCGTGATCGCCGGTTTCTCGACCGACATCAACATGCTCATCGCGATGCGCGTCGTGCAGGGCATCGGCGTCGGCGGTCTCATGTCGCTGGTGATGGTCGCGGTCGCGCTGATCATCTCGCCCCGTGAGCGCGGCAAGTACATGGGCGTCGTCGGAGGCATCATGGCCTTCGCCACCATCGGCGGCCCTCTGCTCGGCGGTTTCCTCACCGACGTGTGGGGCTGGCGCTCCAACTTCTGGGTCGGCGTCCCCTTCGCGATCGTCGCCCTGATCCTGCTGCAGTTCACGCTGCACCTGCCGAAGCCCGAGGCCAAGAAGGTCTCCATCGACTACCTCGGCGTCGTGCTGCTCGCGGTCGGCGTGGCCGCTCTGCTGATCTGGGTCTCCATGGGCGGCCAGCAGTTCGACTGGGACTCGATGACCAGCTACGTCCTCGCGATCGGCTCGGGCGTCGTGCTCGTCGCGTTCGTGCTCGTCGAGTTCTTCGTCAAGGAGCCCATCGTTCCGATGTCGCTGTTCCGCAACCGCACCTTCACGCTGTCGGTCCTCGCGTCGATCGCGATCGGCGTCTCGATGTTCGCCACCTCGGTGTTCCTCGCGCAGTACTTCCAGCTGGCGCGCGGCGCCACACCGACCGAGTCGGGTCTGATGACGATTCCGATGATCGTCGGCCAGATGGGTGCGTCGATCATCATCGGCCAGTTGGTCAGCCGGTTCGGCAAGTGGAAGGGCTGGATGATGCTGGGCTCGGTGCTCGCCCTCGTCGGCGTGTACCTGATGTCCACGCTGAAGTACGACACCCCGTACGCCCTTGTCGCAGTCTTCATGTTCGTGCTCGGCGCGGGCCTCGGCATGGTCATGCAGAACCTCACCCTGATCGTGCAGAACGACACCCCGCCGCAGCAGCTCGGCGCTGCTTCGTCCGGCGTGAACTTCTTCCGCACGATCGCGGGCACCATCGGCGTCACCATCATGGGCTCGGTCCTGGCCACAAACGTCACCCAGTACATCAAGGACGGCTTCGTCGGCTTCAAGCCTTCCACCCCCGCGGAGCTCGAGGCGCTGAAGATGCTCGGCTCGGGCGACGTGCCCAAGATGGCCGATCTGCCGGAGTCGATCCGCAACATAGTCGAGTCGGCCTACGGCAGCGGCATCGCCGACGCCTTCTTCCTGGCCGTCCCGCTGGCCGTGCTCGGCATCATCGCGATCGCGTTCATCAAGAACAAGCCGCTGTCGACCAAGAACGCCGCCGAGGAGTTGCGCGAGCGGGCCGAGGAGTCGGCGCTCGAGGTCGCTGAGGCGGAGGTCGGTTCGTACACCCCCACCGGCAGCATCCGCACGGTCTCGGCCGAGGATGCCGCACCTTCCACCGGTTCGGTGGCCGTCCTCGAACGCGAGGACGAGGACCAGAGCCGCTGACATGGTCACCGCAGGCACCACGCCGGCTTCGCCCGACGTCGACGAGGCACTCGCCGAGTTCCAGGGGCAGCTGAACCTGATGTTCGCGCGAGCGCGCACGCTGTGGCGGGAGTCTGCAGCTCGGGTGGATCCCGAGCTGCAGGCCACCGGCTACAAACTGTTGACGTTCGTCGCCCACTCCGGCGGCACGAACGCCCACCAGCTCGCCGAGAGCTTCGAGATGGACAAGTCGGTCGTCAGCCGTCAGGTGCGGATGCTGGAGGACCTGGGTCTGCTGGAATCGCGGCCCGACGAGCGGGACGGGCGCCTGCGGGTGCTCACCGCCACCCCGAAGGCATGTGCGGCGCTCGCCGAGGTGCGCGCCGACCACGCCCAGCGGATGCGTGCGGCCATGATCGAGCTGAATCCCGGTGAGATCGAGATCGCCTCGAAGGTGTTCCGGGTGCTCGCCGAGGCCTGAGCCTGCCGTATTTCTCGGAACCCCGTCGCCCCGTGCGGCGGGGTTCCGTCGTGTCCGGCGAAATAGACTGGGCGGCATGACCGATCCCTCCGATGCGCGCGCAGAGCGGCCTGAGCTCGACCAGGCCGTCGCCCGCGTCGAGCAGGAGCTGGGGCGTCTCTTCGCTCGCATCCGGATGAGCTGGCGGGACGCGGCGGCGACGGTGCATCCCGACCTGCAGCCGCTCGGCTATCAGGTGCTCGCCGCGATCGAGAGCGGCAAGGCGACGTCGGCCGGCGCGATCATCGAGCGGCTGCAGACGGACAAGTCCGTCGTGAGCCGTCAGGTGCGGCAGCTCGAGGAGCTCGGTCTGGTGGAGAGCGTGCGCGATCCCGAGGACGGTCGGGCGCGGCTGCTCGTCGCGACCGACCTCGCCCGCGAGCGGGTCGCGACGGCTCGCGCGGCGTACGAGGCGCGCATCGGCGAGCGGCTGCGCGCGTGGTCGGCCGAGGACCTCGACCTGTTCGCCGACCTGCTGGACGCGCTCGGGAGCTGACGGCGCAGCTGGCGCGTCAGGGCAGCAGCACGCCGACGCCCGTGAGGTAGCGCTCCTCGTCGAAGTCGTCGAACATCGTGCGCTGCAGAGCGAAGCCGGGGATCAGGGCGAGCACGACGGGGGTCACCTCGCGCGCCCACTCCGCGGGATCGGCGCCGTCCGGCAGCCGCTCCGGATGTGTCCGTCCCCACGGCTCGAGCGCGCCGGCGATCGTCTCGCGCATGCCGCCGATGGTCTCCTGGATGAGGCCGCGCAGCTCGGTGTCGACGGTCGCCTCGGACCATACCTGCACCAGCGCCTGCACTGGCGCGTGCGCGCGCACGCCCTCGATGAGCAGGGTCGCGATCTCGGCGGGTCCGACCGGATGGTCGGATGCCGCGCTCGCGAGCTCGATCTGACGGTCGCCGATCACGAGCGCGGCGACCCCGCGGATGAGTTCGCGCTTGCTGGGGAAGTAGTTGTAGATCGCGCCGGTGGAGAGCCCGGACTCGGCGATGATGTCGGCCATCGAGGTCTGCTGGTACCCGGTGCGGATGAAGCAGCGCAATGCGGCTTCGAGGATGGAACGACGTCGTTCCTCGCGTCTGCTGTCGCTGATCTTCGGCATCCCGACCTCCGTTGACAAGCCTAGGACAGGAGGCGCATCATAAAAAGAACGAACATTCGTTTTAGGAGGAATCATGTCCACGGCATCCGCTCCGTCCCGCACCCCCTGGGTGCGCGCGATCGCCCTCGGGATCGGGCTGTCGCTGATCGTCGGCGGCATCCTGCTCGCCTTCGCGTGGCCGTCGCTCACCGCGTCCGCGAAGGACCTGCCGGTCGGGATCGTCGGGCCGGACGCCTCCGTCACGCAGGTCGAGGCGGCCGTCGATGACAAGTCCGACGGGGCCGTGGACCTGATCCGCTACGACGATCGCGACGCGGCCGCCGCGGCGATCGAGCATCGCGAGGCGTACGGCGCCATCGTGCTCGGCGACGCCCCGACCGATGCGCCCGAGCTGCTCAAGGCCACGGCGGCGAGCTCTCAGGTCGCCGGCGTGCTCGACGGGCTGGCTGCGCAGCTGCAGAAGCAGATCGACGCGCAGATCCGCACACAGGTCGAGCTGGGCGTGCAGCAGCTGCAGACCGCGATGGGGGAGGCGTTGAAGGCGGCGATGGCCGGCCAGAAGCCGCAGCTGCCGCCGAACCAGGGTGCGTTCGAGATCCCGACCGTGACCGTGAAGGTGACCGACCTCGCGCCCTACTCGGACGACGACCCGCAGGGCATCGGCCTGACGGTGTCGCTGTTCCCGATGGTCATCGGCGGCGTGCTCGGCGGCGTGCTGCTGTCGCTCACGGTGACAGGCGCCTGGCGCCGGATCACGGGCATCCTCGTGTACGCGGCGTCTGCAGGACTCGTGCTCACCGGCATCCTGCAGACCTGGATCGGTGCGCTGCAGGGCGACTTCTGGACGAACGCCGGGGCCATCGCGCTCACGATCGCTGCGATCGCGTCGACCGTGACCGGCTTCTCCGCGCTGTTCGGCACGCCGGGGGTCGCGCTCGGCGCGGTGTCGATGATCCTGTTCGCGAACCCGCTTTCGGCGGCGAACGTGCCGGTCGAGTTCCTGCTCGACCCGTGGGGCACGATCGGCCAGTGGATGCCGCCGGGCGCCGGCGCCACGCTGCTGCGCGACCTGTCGTACTTCCCGGACGCAGATGTCTCGTTCCCGTGGCTCCTGCTCGGATGTTGGGTGGCCGCGGGCCTGCTCCTGACCGCGTTCGACCCGGCGGGTCGCCGCACAGCGCGCAAGGTCGAGGTCCCGGCACCGGCTCTGGCCTGAGGGGCGAGGCTTGCGCTCGCGTCGGGAACCTGGTTTCATATGGGAAAGCGCTTACCCAGTCACCCAGACGCTGCGCATGACTTCGACAGAACGGACCACCATGGCGACTCGCGAGATCGGCATCATCATGAACGGCGTCTCCGGACGCATGGGCTACCGGCAGCACCTGGTGCGCTCGATCCTCGCGATCCGCGACCAGGGCGGCATCGAGCTCGCCGACGGCACGAAGGTGACCGTCAAGCCGATCCTCGTCGGACGCAGCGAGGCAAAGCTCGCCGAGCTCGCCGCGAAGCACGGCATCGAGGACTACACCACCGACCTCGACGCAGCGCTCGCCGACCCGAAGTGGGAGATCTACGCCGACTTCCTCGTCACCAAGGCCCGTGCCACCGCGATCCGCAAGGCGATCGCCGCCGGCAAGGCGATCTACACCGAGAAGCCCACCGCCGAGTCGCTCGACGAGGCAGTCGAGCTGGCCCGCCTGGCTGACGAGGCCGGGGTGAAGACCGGCGTCGTGCACGACAAGCTCTACCTGCCCGGCCTGCAGAAGCTGAAGCGCCTGATCGACTCGGGCTTCTTCGGCCGCATCCTCTCGGTGCGCGGCGAGTTCGGCTACTGGGTGTTCGAGGGCGACTGGCAGCCTGCGCAGCGCCCGAGCTGGAACTACCGCACCGAGGACGGCGGCGGCATCATCACCGACATGTTCCCGCACTGGAACTACGTGCTGGAGAACCTGTTCGGCGAGGTCAAGAGCGTCTACGCGCAGGCCGCTGTGCACATCGCGGATCGCTGGGATGAGAAGGGCGAGCACTACACCGCCACCGCCGAGGACGCGGCCTACGGCATCTTCGAGCTCGAGGGCGGGATCGTCGCCGAGATCAACTCCTCCTGGACCGTGCGTGTGAACCGCGACGAGTTGGTCGAGTTCCAGGTCGACGGCACGCACGGGTCGGCCGTGGTGGGCCTGTTCGGTGCGAAGATCCAGCCCCGCAACGCCACTCCGAAGCCGGTCTGGAATCCCGACCTCGAGGACACCCACGACTACGACGCCGACTGGCAGAGCGTGCCCACCAACGACGTGTTCCTGAACGGGTTCCGCCAGCAGTGGGAGGAGTACCTGGAGTCCTACGTGCTCGGCACCGACTACCCGTTCGACCTGATGGCCGGCGCCCGCGGCGTGCAGTTCGCCGAGGCCGGCCTCGCCTCCAGTGCCGAGGGCCGCAAGGTCGCGATCGAGAAGCTGTCGCTGTGACCTCGCTTCGCCTGCTCTCGGCCTCCGGTGAACTGTCGGATGCCGCACTGAACGACTCCGGCGGATACCAGCGTCCGACCGCGCCGCTGCGCAGCCGGGTCGCCTACGCCGCTGCGCACGTCGTGCCGAAGGTACACGCCGACAACACTCCGGGCCAGCCGGCCGACATCGACTGGGATGCCACGCTGGCGTTCCGACGCAACGTGTACTCCTGGGGACTCGGCGTCGCCGACGCCATGGACACCGCGCAGCGGAACATGGGTCTGGATGCCGCGGCCACCCGCGAGCTCATCGCGCGCAGCGCCGAGGTCGCCCGAGAGGAGGGCGGCTCGGTCGTCGTCGGTGTCAACACCGACCACGTCGACGAGACTCACATCTCGCTCGACCAGGTGATCGACGCCTACATCTCGCAGCTGGAGTTCACCGAGGAGCAGGGCGCCGGCCCGGTGCTGATGGCGTCCCGTCATCTGGCACGGGCGGCGGCATCCGCCGACGACTACCGCCGGGTCTATCAGGCGGTGCTGTCGCGCGCGACGACCCCGGTCGTTCTGCACTGGCTCGGCACCGCGTTCGACCCCGAGCTCGCCGGATACTTCGGCGCGGACGACTGGCAGACCGCCTCGGGCGTGCTGCTCGACATCATCGCCGAGAACCCGGGCAAGGTCGCCGGCGTGAAGATGAGTCTGCTGAACGCGGAGTCGGAGATCTCGGTGCGCGAGCGCCTGCCTGAGGACGTGCGCATGTTCACGGGCGACGACTTCAACTACGTCGGGCTGATCGGCTCCCGGACGCTGGGCGAGGAGCGCAGCGACGAGACGAAGCGGGGGTACTCCGATGCCCTGCTCGGCGCGTTCGCCGCAATCACACCCGTCGCCTCGGCCGCGATCCAGGCGCTGGATGCCGGCGACCACGCCGCCTACGAGCGCATCCTCGGGCCGACCGAGGAGCTCAGCCGACAGGTGTTCGCCGCCCCGACCTTCTACTACAAGACCGGCGTCGCGTTCCTGGCGTGGCTGAACGGGCACCAGCCCGCGTTCCAGATGGTCGGCGGCCTGCACTCCGCGCGCAGCCTGCCGCACCTGTCGCGCATCGTCGAGCTGGCCAACGCCTCGCTGGCGCTGGAGAATCCTGAGTTGGCACGCGAGCGCTGGCACGGCATGCTGCGAGTGAACGGGGTCCTCTCATGACGACCCCGGCACGCCTGCAGGGCCGAATTCCGGTTGCAGGGCGACACACCGAGGATCGCCTCGCCAAACGCTCGCTCGCCCTGCATCCGTACCCGAGGTTCACGAAGGAGGCCCGCGCATGAGCGCCGACCCGCGCCTCTCCATCAACCAGGCCACCATCAAGTACGCGGACCTCGCGACCGCGCTGAAGGTCACGACGGATGCCGGAGTGCAGTCCATCGGGCTCTGGCGCGAGCCGGTGAACGAGGTCGGTCTGGACACCGCCGTGAAGATGCTCGCCGACTCGGGACTGCGGTTCTCGACGCATTGCCGCGGCGGTTTCTTCACTCTGCCCGAGGGACCTGAGCGCCGGGCATCCATCGACGACAACCGCCGGGCGATCGACGAGACCGCCGCGCTCGCCGCGGCCGGTGCTGAGGGCTCGACAGCGGTGCTCGTGCTGGTCGCGGGCGGACTGCCGGAGGGGTCGCGCGACCTCGTCGGCGCGCGCTCGCGCGTGCACGACGCGCTCACCGAGCTCGCGCCGTACGCGCAGGATGCCGGAGTGACGCTGGCGATCGAGCCGCTGCATCCGATGTTCGGGTCTGACCGATGCGTCGTCTCGACGCTCCGCCAGGCGCTGGACCTCGCGGCGGACTTCGCGCCCGAGGTCGTCGGTGCCGCCGTGGACACCTTCCACATCTGGTGGGACCCGCAGGTGTACGAGCAGATCGCGCGTGCCGGCCGCGAGGGCCGCATCTCGACCTACCAGGTGTGCGACTGGAAGACTCCGCTGCCCGCCGACGTGCTGCTCTCGCGGCACTACATGGGCGACGGCGTGATCGACTTCGCCTCGCTCACCCGTGCGGTGGTCGAGACCGGCTACGACCGCGACATCGAGGTCGAGATCTTCAACGCCGACATCTGGGCGGATGCCCCGGAGACGGTCGTCGCGCGCACGGCTGAGTCCTTCGCCGCGACGGTCTCGCCGCACCTGCCATGACACGCCCCGCGTCCTGAGCGAGCGCAGCGAGACGAAGGGACGAAGTGCGTGACTTCGCGCCCTTCGTCTCGTTGCTGCGCTCCTCGCTCAGGACCCGAGCAAGGATAGGAACCATGACCATGCGACCAGGGCTGTGCTCCGTGACCTTCCGGCAGCTCACTGCCGAGGAGGTGATCGCGGCATCCGCCGCGGCCGGGCTCGAGGTGATCGAGTGGGGCGGCGACGTGCACGTTCCGCCGGGCGACACAGCTCGCGCCGCACAGGTCGCACGTGCGACGACGGATGCCGGACTCGCGGTCTGCTCGTACGGCTCGTACTTCCGTCCCGGCGTGCAGGACGACCTCGAGCCCGTGCTCGACAGCGCAGCGGCGCTGGGGGCAGACCGCGTGCGCGTCTGGGCGGGCGGGATCGGATCGGCCGACGCGTCCGCCGAGCACTGGGCGTTCATCGTCGGTCGTCTGCAGGATGCCGCGGAGCGGGCATCCGCGCGGGGGATCACCCTCGCTCTGGAGTTCCACTCGCGCACCCTCACCGACACGGCGGTCACGACCCGGAGGCTGCTGACCGAGGTGCCGGATCTCGCCACCTACTGGCAGCCGAACGTCGCCGCCTCCGACGAGTCGGCGCTCGCGGACTACGCGGCCCTGGAGGATCGCGTCAGCGCCGCGCACGTCTTCTCGTGGTGGCCGCAGGCCGAGCGTCTGCGCCTGCACGAGCGCGACTCGCTGTGGCGGGGGTTCTTCTTGGCGGCATCGGCCGCGGCCGTTCCGCCGCGCGACGCGCTGCTGGAGTTCGTCCTCGACGACGACCCGACGATCCTGCCTGCCGAGGCCGCCACGCTGCGCGGCTGGATCGCTGACGCGGCATGATCGGCGCGGGGCGGATTGCGGCACGAGGCGACGAGCGGATGCGGGAAACACCATCGATAGGCTCTGCTCATGATCTCCGATGAGACCCGGCGCGCGGGGCGCGCCTCGACTCCCACGCTGCACGACGTCGCGCGGGCCGCGGGAGTCTCGCTGGCGACGGCTTCGCGTGTGCTGAACGGCTCGGAGCGCAAGGTCGCCGAGTCGTACCGCGAGCGCGTCGAACAGGCCGCGGCCGAGCTCGGGTACACCGCGAACATCTCCGCACAGTCGATCGCGCGCGGCACCTCTCCGGTGATCGCCCTGCTCGTCGCCGACATCGCCGACCCGTACTTCGGACTGATCGCCTCTGGTGTCGCGCGCGGCGCGGACGAGCACGGACTCGTCGTCACCGTCGCGATCACCGAGCGCGACCCCGAGCGCGAGTCCCGCATCCTGCGCGCGCTGCGCGGGCAGCGTCCGCAGGGCGTGATCCTGGCGGCATCCCGCACCGAGGGCGGCGACCAGGACGGGCCGGGCGAACTCGCCGCGTTCCCTGCACTCGGCGCCCGCACGGTCACTTTCGGTCCGGGCGGCGACCGCAGCGTGCAGATCGACAACCGCGGCGGCGCCGAGCGGCTCGGCCGCGAGATGGCGGCGCGCGGCTACCGCCGGGCGATCCTGCTCGGTGCGGCCGAGGGCGTGCGCACCTCGGACGATCGCCTCGACGGCTTCTCGGTGGGTTTCGGAGCCGGCGGGGGTGCCGTGGAGCGCACCTACCGCGGGGGCTTCGAGCGCGAGTCCGGCACCGAGTGCATGGCCGCCGCGCTGGCTGACGGCGTCGAGCCGGGCACGCTGGTCTTCGCGCTCAGCGACGTCGTGGCGGTCGGTGCGATGACCGCGATCCGCGACGCCGGGCGCGCGGTCGGCGCCGACATCGCGATGTGCGGTTTCGACGACGTGCCGGTCAGCCGTGACGTCACGCCGCAGCTCACGACCGTCCGGGTGCCGCTGAGCGAGCTCGGCTACCAGGCGTTCCGTGCGACCGTCGACGCGGAGTGGCAGCAGCCCGAGCTCGAACTCGAGATCGTCGTGCGCGGAAGCACTCCCGGAATCGCATGATGCGGATCGTCCTCGCCCCGGACAGCTTCAAAGGCACGATCACGGCCGCGGATGCGGCATCCGCTCTCGCCGTGGGCTGGGGTGACGGCCCCGACTTCGTGATGCGGCCGATGGCGGATGGGGGAGAGGGCACGGTCGCCGCGTTCGCGGCGGCGGTGCCGGGAGCCGCGCGGATGCCGGTGACGGTGGACGGTCCGGCTGGAGCGCCGGTCGACACGTCGTGGCTGCTGCTGCCTCCGACGGCGGATGCTCCGGACGGCACCGCTGTGATCGACCTGGCCTCGACCTCGGGCATCGAGCTCCTCTCCGAGCTGCGTCCCCTCGACGCGGACTCCACCGGCTTCGGGCAGGCGATCGCCACCGCTCTGGATCATGGCGTCTCGCGCCTGGTGCTCGGCATCGGCTCGAGCGCCTCGACCGACGGTGGTACCGGGATGCTGCGAGCCCTGGGCGCACGGTTCGCCGATGCAGCAGGCAGCGAGGTTCCGGCCGGCGCCCGCGGCCTGCTCGCGATCGCCACCGCCGACCTGACCGGGCTGCGCTCGGCACCCGAGACGCTTGTCCTCACCGACGTGACCAATCCGCTCACCGGCCCCCGCGGGGCCGCCGAGGTGTTCGGCCCGCAGAAGGGCCTCACCGATCCTGCGGATCGGGCGAGGACGGATGCCGGTCTCGCGGCGCTCGCGGTGCTGCTCGGCCTGGATCCGTCGACGCCGGGCGCTGGTGCAGCGGGCGGCGTCGGCGGTGCGCTCGTGGCCTGGGGTGCCAGACTGCTGCCCGGAGCATCCGAGGTCGCCCGCCTGATCGGCCTGGCCGAGGCGATCGCCGATGCCGACCTCGTGGTCACGGGGGAGGGCTCCTACGACGGCCAGTCCGGCGATGGCAAGGTGCCGTCCTTCGTCGCCGGTCTCGCGGCGGATGCCGGCGTGCCGGCCGTCGTGGTCGCCGGGCGCATCACCGCGGATGCGGACGCGTCGATCTTCTCGACGGCCGTGTCTCTGACGGAGCTCGCCGGCTCTTCCGAGGCCGCACTCGGCGACCCGGCGCGGTGGCTGCGCAACGCCGGCGCACAACTGTCATCACGATTCGAACGCTGACCCTCCGACCGGGTTGCCATCCCCCCGTCAGGTGTTAGTATCGAGCAATGGGAATACGCTTTCCCTGATACCCGGACGAAGATGTCGAGGACCCGAATGTCGACGACGACGCAGAACGCCACCATGACCCTCGCGGTGAGCCAGCAGCCGAGCCAGCCGAACGCCCTGGTGCGCTGGTGGCAGCGCAACTGGCATCCCGTCGTGTTCGTGATCGCGGTGCTCATCGTGTGGTGGGCGGTCACCGCGCTCGGCTGGGTGCAGCCGTACATCATCCCTTCGCCGGCCGACACCTGGGCGGCGTTCGCCGACAACCCGGCCTACCTGCTGCAGAACACCTGGGTCACCACCTACGAGACGCTGGTCGGCTTCGCGATCGCCGTGGTCGTCGGACTCTTCGTCGCCGTGGTCATGGTGTACTCGCGGGGCCTCGAGCAGACCCTCTACCCGGTGATCCTTTTTGCGCAGGTGATCCCGAAGATCGCGATCGCTCCGCTGTTCGTGGTCTGGCTCGGCTTCGGCATGGGCCCGAAGATCCTGGTCGCCGTGCTGATGGCGTTCTTCCCCGTCGTCATCTCGGGCCTCGCGGGTCTGCGCACCGTCGACCCCGAGATCCTGCAGCTCACCTCGACGATGGGTGCCGGCCGGTTCAAGACCTTCACCAAGGTGCGACTGCCCGCAGCCCTCCCGGAGCTGCTCTCCGGTCTCAAGGTCGCCGCGACCCTGGCCGTGACCGGTGCGGTCGTCGGCGAGTTCGTCGGCGCGAACGAGGGCCTCGGCTACGTGATCCTGCAGGCGAACGGCATCCTCGACACCGCGATGCTGTTCGCCGCGCTCATCATCATGTCGCTCATGGGCGTCCTGCTGTTCGGCATCATCCAGATCGCCGAGCGATTCCTCATCCCCTGGCACGCGTCCAAGCGCGATGTCGGCGCCGCCACTGTGCGGCTCTGAACCCCCTGCCCTCACCAAGAACACAGAACAGCAAGGAGAACTGATGAAGAAGTCAGCATCCATCCTCGGCGGCCTCGCGCTCGCCACCGCAGCGGTGCTCGCCCTCGCGGGATGCAGCGGGTCGTCCACGCCGAGCAGCACCGACGGATCGGGCGACGGCGGCAAGACCACCGACGTCACGCTCATGCTCAACTGGTACCCGTACGGCGAGCACGCGCCGTTCTACTACGGCGTCGAGAAGGGCATCTTCAAGGACCACGGCATCAACCTCACGATCAAGGCCGGCCAGGGCTCGACCAAGACCGCGCAGGCCATCGGGCAGAAGCAGGTCGACTTCGGCTGGGCCGACACCCCCGCCGTGCTCGCCAACGTCGACAAGGGCGTGCCGATCAAGAGCGTCGGCGTGTTCCTGCAGACCACGCCGTCGGCGGTGCAGGTGTTCGCCGACTCCGGTATCGAGGAGCCCACCGACCTCAAGGGCAAGACGATCGCGGTCTCCGCAGGCGACGCGCCGACGACCACCTTCCCGATGTACCTCGAGGCGGTCGGCCTCAAGGAGTCCGACGTCAAGCAGCAGAACCTCGACCCGGCCGGCAAGATCGCCGCCGTGCTCTCCGGCAAGACCGACGGACTGATCGGCTTCGCGCACGACCAGGGACCGACCATCGCCGCGAAGAGCGGCAAGGAGATGCGGTACCTGCGCTACTCGGATGCCGGTCTGAACTTCTTCAGCAACGGTCTGATCGCCAACAACGAGACGCTGAAGAACGACCCGGATCTCGTCAAGGAGATGGTCGCCGCCACGAGCGAGGCGTTCGCCGCCGCCGAGAAGGACCCCGAGGCGGCCGTCGCGGCGATGGACGGCAAGGACCCGCAGATGCCGGCCGAGGAGGTGCTGCTGGACCAGTGGAACGAGACGATCAAGCTGCTGCACACAGCGAACACCGAGGGCGAGGCACCCGGTGCGAACGCCACCGAGGACTGGCAGGCCACGCTCGACGTGCTCTCCGAGGCAGGGCTGATCTCCGGCGATGGCAAGGTCGACACCTACTTCGACGCGTCCTTCGCCCCCGGCAAGTGACCGTCGGCCCGCAGAAGGAGATGCTCTGATGACGCAGACCCAGACCAGGACCGCCCTCGAGATCGACGACGTCGCGATCACGTTCGCCTCGAAGCGCGGACAGGTGTCGGCGCTGAGCGACGTCGACCTCACCGTGGGCGAGGGCGAGTTCATCACCATCGCCGGGCCCTCGGGCTGCGGGAAGTCGACACTGCTCAAGGCGGTCGCGGGGCTCACGCTGCCCAGCTCGGGCAGCATCCGCCTGAACGGCGAGATGGTCACTGGTCCCCGCCAGGACATCGGCTTCGTGTTCCAGCGTGCCGCTCTGCTGGAGTGGCGCAACGTGCGCGGCAACATCCTGCTGCAGGCGGAGATGCGCGGCATGGACATGAAGAAGGCCAACGCGAGGGCCGACGAGCTCATCGAGATGACGGGACTCACCGGATTCGAGAAGGCCATGCCCTTCGAGCTCTCCGGAGGGATGCAACAGCGCGTGTCACTGTGCCGCGCGCTGCTGCACGAACCGCGAGTGCTGCTCATGGACGAGCCCTTCGGCGCTCTCGACGCGCTCACCCGCGAGAAGATGAACGTCGAGCTCAACCGCATCTGGGCGCGCACCGGCACCACCGTGCTGTTGGTGACGCACTCGGTGGCGGAGGCCGTCTACCTCGCCAGCCGTGTGATCGTCATGAGCCCCAGGCCGGGGCGCATCCTCGAGGAGCACCGCGTCGACCTGCCTGCCGAGCGTGGCTACGCCGAGGTGCTCGAGACCCCGGAGTTCCACCGCATCTCGAGCCGGGTGCGTGAACTGCTCGGCTCGCCGGGAGGCGACTGACGGGTACGGAAGCAGGAACAGGGAACGCCTGCACGACGGATGCTCTGGTCCGGTCGTGCAGGCGTTCCGCCGTCGTGCAGGCGTTCCTCAGGCGCCGGCTCAGGATCCGCGCGGTAGCGAGACGAAGGACGGATCTCGCGCCCTTCGTCTCGTCGCTTCGCTCCTCGCTCAGGAGCCGGGGAGACCGGTGGGTCAGCCTCCGAGCGCCGCGCTGACCACAGCCCGAGCCTCTGCCTGGACCTCTGCGAGGTGCTCGGGGCCGCGCAGGCTCTCGGCGTACAGCTTGTAGACGTCCTCGGTGCCGGAGGGGCGCGCGGCGAACCAGGCGTGCTCCGTCTGCACCTTCAGCCCGCCGATCGCTGCGCCGTTGCCCGGCGCGTGCGACAGCTTCGCGGTGATCGGCTCGCCCGCGAGTGTGCTCGCCGAGATCGCCTCCGGAGCCAGCTTCGCCAGCGCCGCCTTCTGCTCCGGCGTCGCCGGAGCGTCCACGCGCTGATAGGCGGATGCCCCGAACGCGGCCTCCAGCTCGGCGTAGCGCTCCGAGGGGCTCTTGCCCGTCACCGCGATGATCTCGGCGGCCAGCAGGCACAGCAGGATGCCGTCCTTGTCGGTCGACCACACCGTGCCGTCCTTGCGCAGGAACGACGCCCCGGCCGACTCCTCACCGCCGAAGGCGACGGTTCCGTCGAGCAGACCCGGGACGAACCACTTGAAGCCCACCGGAACCTCGAGCAGCCGGCGGCCGAGCGACTCGGCGACACGGTCGATGATCATCGACGACACCAGGGTCTTGCCGATCGCGGCATCCCGCGGCCACTGCTCGCGGTGCGAGAACAGGTAGTCGATCGCGACCGCGAGGTAGTGGTTGGGGTTCATCAGCCCGGCATCCGGGGTGACGATGCCGTGCCGGTCGGCGTCGGCGTCATTCCCGGTGAGCACGTCGTAGTCGGCCTTCTTGGCGACCAGCGAGGCCATGGCGCTCGGCGACGACGGGTCCATGCGGATCTTCTCGTCCCAGTCCAGCGTCATGAAGCGCCAGGTCGGGTCGACCTCGGGGTTGACGACGGTGAGGTCCAGGCCGTGCATCTCGGCGATGAGCGCCCAGTACTCGACGGATGCTCCGCCCAGCGGATCTGCGCCGATGCGGACGCCTGCGCGCCTGATCGCCTCGATGTCGATGATCGAGGGCAGGTCGCGCACGTACGCGTCGCGGAAGTCGTAGGTGCCGATCGTGGAGTCGTCGATGTCGGCGTGCTTGATGCGCTTCACCCCGACGAGTCCGGCGGCGATGAGCTCGTTGGCGCGGTCGGCGATCCAGCTCGTGGCATCCGTGTCGGCCGGTCCGCCGTTCGGCGGGTTGTACTTGAACCCGCCGTCCCGCGGCGGGTTGTGCGAGGGGGTCACGACGATGCCGTCGGCACGGCCGGGGTGCTCTCCCGGGCCCTGAGCCTGACGAAGGGCGCGGTTGTAGGTGAGGATGGCGTGGCTGAGAGCCGGTGTCGGCACCCACGACTCGCGGGAATCGACGCGCACATCGACGCCGTTGCCGATCAGCACCTCGATGGCGGTGCGCTCGGCGGGCAGCGAGAGCGCATGCGTGTCACGGCCGAGGAACAGCGGGCCGGAGATGCCCTGACCGTTGCGGTAGTCGACGATCGCCTGGGTCGTGGCGAGGATGTGATCCTCGTTGAAGCTCGACGTGAACGCGGAGCCGCGATGCCCGCTGGTGCCGAAGACCACCCGCTCGGCCGACGCATTCGGGTCGGGGTGGCGATCGTAGTAGGCGGCGATGAGCTCGTCGACATCGATCAGGTCGCTTTCCTCCGCAGGGAGGCCGGCTCGGCTGCTCATGTGCATAGTCTGCCCCGCACCGGGGAGTTACGCACCTTCGTGACGAACGGTTCAGCGCGACGCGCCCGGGACTAGGCTTGCCGGGTGACCGATCGCCGCACCTACAGTTACCTGGGCCCTGCTGGAACCTTCACCGAGGCGGCGCTCGATCAGGTGCCCGAGGCGAGAGGGCACCAATGGAAGCCGGTGCACAACGTCGGCGAGGCGCTCGGCGACGTGCTGTCGGGGGCGTCGCACGCCGCGATGATCGCGATCGAGAACTCGATCGAGGGCGGTGTCTCGACGACTCTTGATGCCCTTGCCACGAAGCCCGGGCTGCGGATCGTCGGCGAGTACCTGGTGAACGTGAACTTCGTGCTGGTCGCGGCGCCGGGAACGACGCTCGACGAGGTCTCGGTGATCGCCGCCCACCCCGTCGCCTACGCGCAGTGCCACGCCTGGCTGGGCGAGCACCTGCCGAAGCACTCGCATGTGCCTGCGGCCAGCAATGTGGCATCCGCCATCGGCATGCTCGACGGATCCCTGCCCGCGCAGGCCGCGATTGCGGCTCCCGGCATCGTGCAGCATCACGAGCTCGAGGTGCTGGCCGAGGACATCGGCGACAACGCGAACGCGCAGACCCGCTTCGTGCTGGTCACACGCACGACCACCCCGGCGCCGCCGACCGGCGCCGACAAGACGTCTCTCATCGTGGAGCTGCCCGAGGACCACGCGGGTGCCCTGCTCGAACTGCTCGAGCAGTTCTCCACCCGGGGGATCAACCTGTCGCTGCTGCAGTCCCGTCCGATCGGTGACGAGCTCGGCCGGTACCGCTTCGTGCTCGATGCCGACGGCCACGTCTACGACGAGCGGATGGCGGATGCTCTGCTCGGCATCCGTCGATTCAGTCCGCGCGTGGTGTTCCTCGGTTCGTACCCGCGGGCCGACCGGAAGATCGTGCAGTACCCGGAGCGCTACGCCGACGAGGTCTTCGTCGAGGCGCGCGACTGGCTGCGTGGCCTGATCGGCGGCGAGCCGGAGGCCTGACGCCGGCCGGGGGCCCGGGGCGCCGGCCGCGCCCGCGCCCGCCCGGGCCCGCCCGGGCCCGCGCCCGCCCGGGCCCGCGACGCCCGCCCGCGCCCGCGCCCGCCCGGGCCCGCGACGCCCGCCCGGGCCCGCGACGCCGGCCCGCGCCCGCGCCCGCGGATGGTTTTCGCACGCGTGAGGGAGCTTGCGGCTGCGGAATGCATCTGTGCCGCCGTCCTGCGGATGGTTTTCGCAGCTCTCAGCGTGCAGGCAGGCGCCCTTTCCATCCGTGTCGCCGGCCTCCATAGAGCGGCCGGCGCCGTCGGGCGATGCTCAGACGGTGCGTGAGAGGACGGCCCGACGGATACGGGCGATCAGCGCTGGAGCGCCCGGGCCCAGATCGTCCTGAGTGAGGCGGATGACGATCCAGCCTCGGTCTTCGAGGTCGCGCTGGCGCTGGATGTCTCGACGCCACTGGGCCTTGTCGATGCGATGGCCGTCCCCTTCGTACTCGATCGCGATCTTGAGTTCGGGGTACGCCAGATCGACTCGTCCGATCAGTCGGCGCTGGTCGTGGATCTCGTACTGAACGACGGGCTCGGGGAGGCCGGTTCGCGCGATGAGTCGCCGGGTCTCCGTCTCCTTGGGCGACTCTACGCGTT
The DNA here is from genome assembly GCF_042799915.1 of Microbacterium sp. NPDC057659. NCBI lineage: Bacteria > Bacillati > Actinomycetota > Actinomycetes > Micrococcales > Microbacteriaceae > Microbacterium > Microbacterium sp. NPDC057659. The sequence goes on from NZ_JBHVHU010000002.1 coordinate 1,220,176, forward strand.
CGCGTGCCAAGTGCAGAGCGGCGTCGATCATCGCGCATCCGCGGAAGAAACCCCATGCGGCCCTGCGGGCGGCGATGTCCTCACGCGTCAGCAGAGGCCTGCCGGAGAGGAGCCCGGGATAGTTGTCGGCGGTGGTGATGATCGCGTCGATCATGATCACAGCCTGGTCCATCGTCAGCTCGTGGGCGCAGGTGAACAGAGCCGCGATGGGGTCGACGACGGTCGACTCCCTGACGCGCCAGGTCGTCGCGCGATGCTCGGCCAGGCGTCGTCCCTGGACGCCGGCGACCTTGGGCGGGGTCGCATCCAGTGGGACGGCGATCTCCAGCGGTTCGGCGGGACTCCAGCTGTGAGGGAAAGGCAGCCCCCAGAGACGCGCCGCGGCACGGCCGACGTATCGCTGACGATGTTTCAGCCGGGGCCGATAGCACGCCACGCGCTCGGCGAAGGTCGCCGGAACGATCGCCGACCGAACTCCGCGGTACGGACGATGAAGATCTCTGGCGTCCCGCCGCCCGCGTCCGACTCCGGCTTCGGCTGCTTCCGTCAGGCTGAAGGCCGGCCCCAGTCGCTCCGGGAGGGCTGTGCGATGGTGCATCGGTCCATCGTGAGCGCGGTCGCCTGGACATCGCTCCGGTCCGCCCGGGTCTGTGGAAGACTCATCCCTCCTCCACGATCGTGCGGGGCGAGTGGCATGCATCGGGGCACGGCCGGGGGCGGATGGATTCCGCATCCCCGCCGGGGCCATGGCTGCGTTTTCCATCCGCGCATCGGCGGGGCGGATGCAGAACGCACCCCTGGCGTCGCCGCAGCCGCGTTTTCCATCTCCGAGCGAAGACCGCCTCAGCCCGCGAGCAGCTCCAGCGTCTGCACGCGGCCCGGCGTGGCATCCGCGGGCTCGGCGGCGAACGAGCCGGCAACGGGGGAGATCATGATCTCGTCCACGCCGTGCTCGGCCGCGAACGCATCCAACGACGCGCGTACGTCGGTACCGGAGCCGATGAACCATCCGGCGCCGACCGCATCCAGCTGCTCCCGGACACCGACCTCGTCGCCATCCCGCACACCCTGCTGAGCCTGCTCCACCGTCTCGAGCGGCGTCAGCTGACGACCGGAACGGATGCGCGCCATCGCGCGCAGCTGCGGCAGCGCACGTGCCTCCGCCTCTTCCGCAGTCGGTGCGGCGACGACGTTCGCGGTGAGGAAGGTCTGCGGCGCGTCCAGCCACTCCGACGCCTTGAATCCGCTGCGGTACAGGTCGAGCGCACGCTGCAGGCCGTGGCCGGAGAAGTGGTTCGCGAACACGTACGGCAGGCCGAGGGATGCCGCGAGCTGCGCCGAGTAGTCGCTCGAGCCGAGCAGCCACACCTGCGCGGCACCGGATGCCGCAGGCGTCGCCCGCACGGCGTACTCGCCCCCGCTGGTGAACCGGACGGTCGCGCCGTCGCTCTGCAGCATGAGGGCGATGTCCTGCACGTGCGACGGGAACCGCTCCACGTCGCCGGCCGTGCCGGACTGCCGCAGCAGCTGCGTGATCACGGGGTCACTGCCCGGAGCGCGGCCGATGCCGAGGTCGATGCGGCCCGGCGCGATCGCCTCCAGCGCGGCGAACTGCTCGGCCACGATGAGCGGTGCGTGGTTGGGCAGCATCACCCCGCCGGATCCGACTCGAATCCGTTGAGTGCGGGACACCGCGGCGGCGATCAGCACCGGGGGAGTGGTGGATGCCACGGCCGGCATGTTGTGGTGCTCGGCGAACCAGTACCGCCGGTAGCCGAGCTCGTCGGCGCGCTGCGCGAGCGCAAGCGAGGTTCCCACCGCCTCGGCGCTGGTCTGCCCGGTGCGCACCGGGACGAGGTCGAGGACGGAAAGCGCGAGAGTACTCATCGCAGGGTGCAACCAGGCATCCGACCCTCGCATTCCGACGCCTCGTCCCCCACCTCCGGCGCATCCCTGTTCCGGTCTCCACGATTGTGGGCGTGCGGCCGGTCGCACCCGCAATGAGTGGGATCGGAACAGGGGAGGCCCGTGGGCGGCAGCGTCGGGGTGCCGGGTCGCCAGGTGTCGGGGCCCGTTCGAGGCCGGGGCCGACTCTTCCCTTCTTCCGGTCCCGACGGTTGCGGGTGGTTCGGGCGGTCGGACCCGTAACCGTTGAGACCGGAACAGGAGGAGGAACAGGAGAAGGGTTGACCGTGCCCGCAGGGCGGCGTAGGCCGGAACCCATGGAGCGGTTCCATGATCGACGCGAGGCCGGGCGGATGCTCGGCGAGCGACTGGCCGCGCGCCCGCGACCTGATGCCGTGGTGCTGGGCCTCCCGCGCGGCGGGGTGCCCGTGGCCGCCGTGGTCGCCGAGATCCTGCGCGCGCCGCTCGATGTGCTCGTGGTGCGCAAGCTCGGTGCGCCGGGCCACGCCGAGTTCGCGATCGGCGCGGTCGGTGAGGGCGGTGCGCACGTGCTGAACGACGACGCTCGCCGCCACATCGGCGAGAAGGCGCTCGCCGGGAAGATCGAGAGCGAGTCCGCTGAGGTCGCCCGCCGGGTCGACCTCTTCCGTGAGGGCGGGCCGGCGACGGACCTTCACGGCCGCACCGCGATCGTCGTCGACGACGGCGTCGCGACGGGCGCCACCGCCAGGGCGGGCTGCGCGATCGCGCGGGCGCGGGGCGCAGCATCCGTCGTCCTCGCCGTCCCCGTAGCCGCACCCGACGCGCTGGCCGGCATCCCCGCCGACGAGATCGTCTGCCTCAGCGCCCCGGCCGGGTTCATGGCGGTGGGGATGCACTACGTCGACTTCCGGCAGACCGCGGACGCCGAAGTCATCGCGCTCCTGCGCGCCGCGCGGAACTGATCCTTCGTCCGTGGGGCCGGCCCACGTAGCCTGAAACGATGGATGCCGAGGTCTTCTACGTACTCGTCGGCGCCGTGCTGGTCGCGGCCGTCGCCAGATGGAAGGGGTGGCCCGCGCCGCTGCTGGTCACCGTCGTCGCGCTCGCCGCATCGCTCATCCCGGCCGTGCCCGATCTCGACATCGACGGCCATGTGCTGCTGATCCTGGTCCTGCCACCGCTGCTGTACTCGGCCGCCCTGGACGTCTCGTTCGTCAGCTTCAAGCGCAGCCTGCCGCAGATCCGGCGGCTCGGCATCGGGCTGGTGCTGGTCACCACTGTCGTCGTCGGGCTCATCGCGTGGTGGATCATGCCCTCGCTCACCCTGCCCGGCGCGCTGCTGCTGGGCGCCATCGTCGCGCCGCCGGATGCTGTGTCGGCAGCATCCATCGGTCGGAAACTGGGGCTGCCGCGCCGCATCATGTCGGTGCTGTCCGGCGAGAGCCTGATCAATGACGCCACCTCGCTGACGCTGTACCGGATCTTCGCGGCCATCCTCGCCGGCGTGACGGTGACGGTCTGGGACGGCATCTGGCAGTTCGCGGTCGCCGTGTTCGTCGGCGTGGCGATCGGCATGGTGTTCGGCGGGCTGCTGCACCTGGTGCGCATGCGCAGCGACGACCCGGTGATCAACGGAACGCTCGGCCTGCTCGCGCCGTTCGGGGCCTACGCGATCGCCGAGCACCTGAACGGCTCTGGCGTTCTCGCGGTCGTCGCCATGGGCCTGTACGTCGGGTTCAACGCGCCGCGCACGAGCTACACGACCCGTCAGCAGGAGAAGCCGCTCTGGCTGTCGGCGGACTTCCTGCTCGAGGCGTTCGTGTTCGCCTACATCGGGCTGCAGCTGCCGCGCGCGATCGCGGAGCTCGGATCCGGCAGCGTGGGCGGCGTGCTGTGGCTGTCGGTCGCCGTGCTCGTCGCGGTACTGCTGGTGCGTCCTGCGTTCGTCTACCCGGCCAGCGCGTGGGGACAGTGGTGGCAGCGGATGCGCATCCGGCGCTGGGAGCACGCGCTCGAGTCCGGACAGTTCGCGGAGATGCAGCGCAGAGCGGACGTCGCGAAGGAACGCGCCGAGGCCGCCGCCGCCGGCAGCGGACGTCCGCCGCGACCGGTGCGCGCGGCGAAGTCGCCGGAGCAGATCCGCGCCGAACTCACCGAACCCGCGCTGTCGTGGCGAGACAACGCGATCGTCTCCTGGGCCGGCATGCGCGGCGTCGTCACGCTCGCGACGGCGCTCGCCGCGGCTGACCTCGCGGGCCTCGAGCCGGATGCCGCGCATGCGATCGTCGTGGTCGCGTTCGTCGTCACGGTGGGCACCCTGCTGCTGCAGGGGCTGACGCTTCCGTGGCTGATCCGCCGGCTCGGCGTCGCCGATGGCACGGAGGCGGATGAGGATGCCGCGGAGATCGCGGCCGTCCGCGCGCGCAGCCGCGAGGCGGGCAAGGCGTATCTGCGCGGGATGCGGAAGACATGGGCGCAGGAGCACGGCGCCGAGCGGATCGACGCGTTCGATGCGTTCGCGCAGCGGCTGGTGCGCGTGGAGCACAGCACCGATCAGGCACAGGCCGAGATGGTGCGCCCCACCTACGACGAGTTCATGACCCTGTCGAAGGGCTGGCTGGACGTGCGCAGGCAGCTGCTGATCGCGGAGCGGGATGCCGGCAACCTGAGCGAAGAGGTCATGCGCGAGCTGATCACAGCCATCGATGCGGAGGAACTGGCACTGGACACCAGGGCGGACACCTCGGGCGGGCGCTGAGGCTCCCTCCCTCGCGGTCGTCGAGCGAGTGAGGGCGTAGGGCCTGGCCCCGACTGAACCGGTTGCCGACGAGTGCACCGGTTGTCGACGTCTGCAGGTGGTGCAGTCGTCGGGAAGTGGTTCGTTCGGCGGATGGGCGCCGGAACCCAGGTGCTGGACGCCGAAAAAGCGGCGCCCCGGATGCTCCGGGGCGCCGCTCTCGTGTTCAGCTGTCAGCGCGTAGACGCCGGCTCGGCGGCATCCGCCTCTTCCGCCGCCTTCTCGGCTTCCGCGGCCGCCTCTGCGGCCTCGTGCTTCGCGTCGGCGAGGGCCGCGTGTGCGGCATCCTCCTTGTCGGCGTCATCCGAGTCGTCCAGGTCCTCGGCGAACGGGAGTCCCTCGCGGGGCGCGTTGTAGAGATCGAGGTCGAGGATGCCCTCGCGCTTGGCGACGATGGTCGGCACAAGCGCCTGGCCCGCGACGTTGACCGCGGTGCGGCCCATGTCGAGGATCGGGTCGATCGCGAGCAGCAGGCCGACGCCCTCGAGCGGCAGACCGAGAGTCGACAGGGTCAGCGTGAGCATGACGACCGCGCCCGTGGTGCCCGCGGTGGCGGCGGAGCCGACGACCGAGACGATCACGATCAGCAGGTACTGGAAGAAGTTCAGGTCGACGCCGAAGAACTGTGCGACGAAGATCGCGGCGATCGCCGGGTAGATCGCGGCGCAGCCGTCCATCTTGGTGGTGGCGCCGAGCGGCACGGCGAACGAGGCGTAGGCGCGGGGCACGCCGAGGTTGCGCTCGGTGACGCGCTCGGTCAGCGGCAGGGTGCCGATCGAGGAGCGGCTGACGAAGCCGAGCTGCACGGCGGGCCACACGCCCGAGAAGTACTGCTTGATCGACAGGCCATGGGTCTTCACGAGGATCGGGTAGACCACGAAGATCACCAGGGCGAGGCCGATGTAGACGGCGCCGGCGAACCAGGCGAGCGATGCGAGCTTGTCCCATCCGTACTGGACGACTGCGGATCCGATGAGGCCGAAGGTGCCGATCGGGGCGATGCGGATGATCCACCACAGCACGCGCTGGATGACCTTCAGCAGCGACTCGGTGAAGGCGAGGAACGGCTCGGCCTTCTTGCCGGCCTTCAGGGCGGCGATGCCGACGACCGCGGCGACCACGATCACCTGCAGGATGTTGAAGCCGACGCCGGAGGTGACGACGCTGGTCTCGGCATCGAACGAGCTCGAGACGGACAGGCCGAGGAAGTTCTGCGGGATCAGGCCGAGCAGGAAGTTCCACCAGGTGCCCACGGCGTAGGGGTCGCCGGTCTCGAGGTCCTGCCCGGCGCGCGCGCCAGGCTGGATGACGAGGCCGAGCACGATGCCGATGACCACGGCGATGAACGCGGTGATCGCGAACCAGAGGATGGTCTGGCCTGCCAGGCGGGCCGCGTTCTGCACGCGGCGCAGGTTGGAGATGCTCGCGACGATCGCGGTGAAGATCAGCGGCACGACCGCGGCCTTCAGGAGCGTGACGTACGAGCTGCCGATCTTGCCGAGAGTGTCGGAGAGGACTGTCGGGTTCGTGGCGCTGGCGCCGAGGTTGACGGCGATCAGACCGGCCACCACGCCCAGGACCAGGGCGGCGATGATCTGGAAGCCGAACGAGGTCAGCAGCTTGCGGACCGGTCCGCGAGTGTCGGGCGCCTTCTCGCGGCGCGTCGTCGTGGTGCTCATGAAGACTCCAAGTGGGTGCGCGCCGGGTGCGCGCCATGGGAGTCAACGTTAGAGGCGGGATTCCATTCCCCGCGGTTCGTGACGAAGGATGACGGAGGCCGCGGCCGCCGTCATCCTTCTCGTCATGCGATCACTCGGCGGAAGCGCACTTCGTGACGGCGTCGCCCAGTTCCTTCTCGATGAGGTCCTGGCCGTCCTTGCTGACGGCGTCCTTGCCCGCAGCGATGTTGTCGAGGTCTCCGTCGGAGATCTTGGAGTCGAGCAGCTCCTTCGCCATGCAGTCGGCGATCGCGTCGGTGAAGACGTCGCCGGTGCCGGCATCGCCGGCGATCTTCTGGATGCCGCTGGAGAGGTCGTCGACGCTCGGTCGTGCGGGGGCGCTGCAAGCGGCCAGCGAGAAGGCGATGACGGCGGCGGGGAGAGCGAGAAGAAGCCGCGAGGTGCGCGTGCGCAGGATCCGATCGGTGTTCATGAGACCAGGGTACGGGCTCCCAGCAGATCGAAAGGTCCGCGTGCATGGGCAGAACTACCCATGATTTCGCGACGTGATCACTTCGCGGTAAGGCAGGTCTTCGCGGCGTCGTTCAGGACCGTGGTGATGATCTTCTGATCGTCGGCGTCGGTGGGCTCCTTGCCCTCGGCGATGATCACGAGCGAGGCGTCGGAGGCCTTCGAGTCGACGAGCTCCTGGGCGACGCAGTCCGCGACCTTGTCGGTGAAGACCTCGCTGCTGCCCGTGGACTTCGCGACCTTCTGGATGCCGGCCGAGACGTCGTCGACGCTCGGACGAGCTGCCGGCGCGCTGCAGGCTGCCAGAGAGAAGGCGACGGCCGCAGCGGGCAGGACGAGAAGGAGTCGCTTGAGGCTCATGGGGTCCAGGGTACGTAAGGACGCTGTGTGACGCGTTCAGATCCGGTCGTCCCGCAGAAACGCCCGCTGGACCGGTCCTGCCTCCCGATAAGCTCGCAAAGGTCGCCATCGGACGATCGCCGACAGGAGGCTCGATGACCGCCAGCGCTGACCTCGGTATGCTCGCCACCCGCTGGCTCCTCGCGCTCGACGACGAGCTCCCCGCCGCGCGCGCCCTGCGCCGCGAGCTGCATGCCGACCCGCATGTGTCCGGCGAGGAGGGGGCCACCCGCGACCGCCTCGTGGCGGCGCTGAGCGACGTCATCCCGTTCGTGCCGATGACGGATGCCGGCGCCGTGGGGCGCATCGGTCCGGCTGGCGGCCCGTCGATCGCGCTGCGCGCCGAACTGGACGCCCTCCCCGTCTCCGAGCAGACCGGAGCATCGTTCGCTTCGCAGAACGGCGCCATGCACGCCTGCGGGCACGACGTGCACCAGGCCGCTCTCGTCGCGTTGATGCGCTCCGCACGGCGCATCGACCTCCCGTTCGGGCTGGTCGGACTGCTCCAGCCGCGCGAGGAGACGTCGCCGCCCGGCGCACAGGAGATGATCGAGGTCGGGGTCATCGAGCAGCACAGCATCGCGCACGTCATCGGTGCGCACGTGCATCCCGGAGTGGCGACGGGCGCGGTCGCCTCCGCAGGCGGGTTCATCAACGCCGCGGCGGACGAGATCGACATCAGGGTCGAGGGGCGAGGCGGCCATGGTGCCTACCCGCACCTGGCCGGTGACACGGTCGCGGCCATCGCGCACATCGCACTCGGCATCCCTGAAGTCGTCCGCCGAACGATCAGTCCGGTGCGACCCGCGCTGATCAGCGTCGGGACGCTGAATGCGGGCCTCGGTGTCGCCAATGTCCTCCCGGCCCATGCGCACATCCGCGCCACGATGCGCACCACCGACGTCGGTGACCGCACCGCCCTCTTCGCCGCCGTCCGCACCATGGCCGAGCGCACGGCCGAGGCATACGGCGCGACCGCGACGGTCGCGCTCATCGAGGGACAGCCGGCGCTCATCAACGACCATGACCTGGCAGTCGGCATCAACGCGTGGCTGACGAGACTCGGCATCCCCGGCGACGAGCCGATGCGGTCGCTGGGCGCGGACGACTTCGCCTACTTCTGCGAGGCCGTCCCCTCGGCCATGCTGTTCGTCGGCGTCGAGACCGCGCGGGAGCAGCCGCAGCCCACTCTGCACCACGCGCGGTTCCTTCCCGACGAGAGCGCCGTCGACGTCACCGCGCGCGCCCTGCTGGCGGGGTACCTCGCGGCGGCAGAAGGGCTTCGGGCAGCCGGCTAGCGCTCACGACTTCGGCGCCAGCATGAGCAGTTCCCCGACCTCGCACTCCAGCGCATCGCAGATCGCACGCAGCGTCGAATAACGGATGGCCCGGGCCCGGTCGTTCTTCAGCACCGACAGGTTCACCACGCTCACGCCCACGCGCGTGCTCAGCTCGGTGAGCGTCATCCCTCGCGCGGCGAGCAGCTCGTCGAGGCGGCAATGGATGCCGGTGTCCTCGTCGTCCATCTCGGCGGGGCTCATACCAGCCCCTCCGTTTCGCGCTGCAGGACCGCGCCGCGGCGGAACGCGTAGGCGATGAGGCTCAGTGCCGCGAAGATCGCGAACCCCATCCAGTAGCTCAGCGGTGTCGAGCCGCCCACCTCGCCGAGGCCGACAGCAGCGCGCACGCCGCGGCCGATCGCCGAGTCGAGCAGATAGCACGACACCGTGCCCACCAGGACGATCGCGGCCATCCAGGTCAGCATCCGGATCGCCCGGCGCGAGAACGTGCGACCGCGCGAGATCTCCGCTGTCAGCACGACGTAACAGGCAATCGCGGCGATGCCTGAAAGCGCCGAGACGAGCACGGTCATGACCATCAGGGAGACGAGACCCGCGCTGGCATCCGTCACCGCCACGATCCCCTGCGTCACCTGCACGGACGCTCCGGACGGTGCCGAGGGGGAGTCGTAGCTCTCCGGAATCGCCACCTGCCATACGACGCCGGCGGGACCGAACGCGATCATCAGTCGCGTCACGGCAACCGACACGACTCCGATGACGGCGAGCGCCGCGATGATCCCGGTCCACACGAGATTGGCGCCGCGGAACGAGCGCTCGACAGTGCTCATACCAACCCCTCCGTCTCCTTCTGCAGCCGGCGCCCGACCTCGAAGGCGCTCACGATCAGCGCGAGGGCGATGCCCCAGCCGATCGGCGCGGGATCCAGTTCATAGAGCAGGGTCCAGAAGTCGCCCGAGACGGATGCCGGGAGTCCGTCGACTACCTGTGCCCTCCCGATCGCCCCGAGGAACGGACCGATCATCCCCGCGACCACCAGTGCGATCGCCGCAGCGCCGAGCACCGGCACCATCGACTTCCGGAACGCGCGCTGCCGGATCAGCGACAGCCCCAGCCACCACAGCGACATGCACACGATCACCGTCGCGAGCGCCGGCAGGGCCTGTTCGCCGAACAGCAGCCATCTCGTCCCGGCATCCAGCGTCTCGAACGACACGACCGACTCCGTATACGAGGCGGATGCCACGCCCGCGACGTCCGTGAGGGAGCCCATCGGCGCATCGTGTACGGGCAGCGAGACCGGCACGGGCGATCCGAAGATCTCGATCGCGGCGCCGATCGCGCCCGTCAGCGCGGCGATGGCGATGCTCACGGCGCCGGTGGCGACGAGTCCCAGCGTGACGCCCTCAGCCATCGAGGGCCTTCCGGTGCGTGTGCTCATGATCTGCTCCATAACGACTATCGTTGTTATCGACTTTCGTTAACATAACGACTCTCGATATGTGCGTCAAGGGGCTCGATGCGGCGCATTTCGTCTCGCTTCGCTCGCTCAATGAGCGGGTGAGTGAACCCACTCGGGTATGCCTACGGCGAACACGGGCTTACAGGCTTCCGCCGGTCGTTACTCTCGGAGTACCGGCATCAGCAGGGGAGTATCAGCATGTTCGAGAGATTCACGGACCGAGCCCGTCGAGTGGTCGTCCTCGCCCAAGAAGAGGCGAAGATGCTCAACCACAACTACATCGGCACCGAGCACATCCTGCTCGGTCTCATCCACGAGGGCGAGGGCGTCGCCGCCAAGGCTCTGGAGAGCCTCGGCATCTCGCTCGAATCCGTGCGCGAGCAGGTGCAGGACATCATCGGTCAGGGTCAGCAGCAGCCCACCGGTCACATCCCCTTCACCCCGCGTGCGAAGAAGGTCCTCGAGCTCAGCCTCCGCGAGGCTCTGCAGCTCGGGCACAACTACATCGGCACCGAGCACATCCTCCTCGGCCTCATCCGTGAGGGCGAGGGCGTCGCCGCTCAGGTGCTCGTCAAGCTCGGCGCCGACCTGAACAAGGTGCGCCAGCAGGTCATCCAGCTGCTCTCCGGCGCCCCGGGCCGCGAGCCCACCGCCGTCGGCGCCCCGGCGCACGAGAGCCAGCAGGCGCAGGGCGGTTCGCAGGTGCTCGACCAGTTCGGTCGCAACCTCACCCAGGCCGCGCGCGACAACAAGCTCGACCCGGTGATCGGGCGCGAGAAGGAGATCGAGCGGGTCATGCAGATCCTCTCCCGCCGCTCCAAGAACAACCCGGTTCTGATCGGTGAGCCCGGCGTCGGCAAGACCGCCGTCGTCGAGGGCCTCGCCCAGGCGATCGTCAAGGGCGATGTGCCCGAGACGCTGAAGGACAAGCAGCTCTACTCGCTCGACCTCGGCTCGCTGATCGCCGGCTCCCGCTACCGCGGTGACTTCGAGGAGCGCCTGAAGAAGGTCACCAAGGAGATCCGCACCCGCGGCGACATCATCGTCTTCATCGACGAGATCCACACCCTGGTCGGCGCGGGCGCCGCCGAGGGCGCGATCGACGCCGCCAGCATCCTCAAGCCGTTGCTCGCCCGCGGCGAGCTGCAGACCATCGGCGCGACCACGCTCGACGAGTACCGCAAGTACTTCGAGAAGGATGCTGCGCTCGAGCGTCGCTTCCAGCCGATCCAGGTGCAGGAGCCGAGCCTGCCTCACGCGATCAACATCCTGAAGGGGCTGCGCGACCGCTACGAGGCGCACCACAAGGTGCAGATCACCGACGGCGCCATCGTCGCCGCGGCGAACCTCGCCGACCGGTACGTCGCCGACCGCTTCCTGCCCGACAAGGCCATCGACCTGATCGACGAGGCCGGTGCCCGCCTGCGCCTGTCGATCCTGTCCAGCCCGCCCGAGCTGCGCGAGTTCGACGACAAGATCGCCGCCGTGCGCGAGGCCAAGGAGCTGGCGTCCGAGGAGCAGGACTTCGAGAAGGCCGCGTCGCTGCGCGACCAGGAGAAGGAGCTGCTCGGTGAGCGGCTGCGCCTCGAGAAGCAGTGGCGCTCGGGCGACGTGGCCACCAAGGCCGTCGTCGACGAGGGCCTTATCGCCGAGGTGCTTGCCCAGGCCACCGGCATCCCGGTGTTCAAGCTCACGGAGGAGGAGTCCTCGCGTCTCGTCTTCATGGAGAAGGCGCTGCACCAGCGCGTCATCGGTCAGGAGGAGGCCATCGCGGCCCTCTCCCGCACGATCCGCCGCCAGCGCGCCGGCCTGAAAGACCCGAAGCGCCCCTCCGGCTCGTTCATCTTCGCCGGCCCCACCGGCGTCGGAAAGACCGAGCTGGCCAAGGCGCTCGCCGAGTTCCTGTTCGATGACGAGGCCGCGCTGATCTCGCTCGACATGTCCGAGTTCGGTGAGAAGCACACCGTCTCGCGGCTGTTCGGTGCCCCTCCCGGGTTCGTCGGCTTCGAGGAGGGCGGCCAGCTCACCGAGAAGGTGCGCCGCAAGCCGTTCAGCGTGGTGCTCTTCGACGAGATCGAGAAGGCGCACCCCGACATCTTCAACTCGCTGCTGCAGATCCTCGAGGAGGGTCGTCTGACCGATGGTCAGGGCCGCGTGGTCGACTTCAAGAACACCGTGATCATCATGACGACGAACCTCGGTTCGTCGGCGATCGCCGGTGGCCCGGTCGGCTTCCAGGTCGAGGGCAACTCGCAGACCACCTACGAGCGGATGAAGGGCAAGGTCGACGAGGAGCTGAAGCGCCACTTCAAGCCCGAGTTCCTGAACCGTGTCGACGACATCATCGTCTTCCCGCAGCTGAACAAGGAAGAGCTGCGTCAGATCGTGGGGCTGTTCACCAAGCAGCTGGGCGACCGTCTGCTCGACCGCGACATGACCGTGGAGCTGTCGGACGCCGCGAAGGACAAGCTCATCGAGATCGGCTTCGATCCGTCGCTCGGTGCTCGTCCGCTGCGTCGCGCCATGCAGCGCGAGATCGAGGACATGCTGTCCGAGAAGATCCTGCACGGTGAGCTGAACCCCGGCGACCACGTGAAGGTCGACGCCGTCGACGGCAAGTTCACCTTCGACGCCGCCCCGCGCGGCGAGAAGGTCTCGGTCGGGGTCAACACCGGCGGCGGCATCACCGCCACACCGGATCTGGCGGCCAGCTGAGCTGACTGACGACGAGAGGACGGATGCTGCGGCATCCGTCCTTTCGCGTATCCGGGGGCTTTCGTAAGTGATTGCCCGAGGCAACTAAACGGCGTAGAATGCCGGTATGAGCAGTCCGGAGCAGATCCTGCTGGCGTCGCTCACCCACCTGATGGCGCGGTGGTCGTCCGCCGGCACGCAGGCGGCCGTCGCCGCGGATGCGGGCGTCCAGGTCGATCCTGTCGACCTGCCGCCGCTGTACATGCTCGGCCTGGAGGGACCGTCGCGGGCGAGTGACCTCGCCGCGGCCCTGCGCATCTCGCGCCCCACGGCGACCAAACAGCTGAACAGGCTCGCCTCCGCCGGATACATCGAGCGCGTCCCCGACCCCGCCGACCGCAGGGCCAGCATCGTGCGGCTGTCACCGCGAGGCATCGAGGTGCACGCGCGGCTGGTCGATCAGGGGGTCGTCATGGTCTCGGCGGCGCTCACCGGCTGGTCGTCGGCGGAGTCCGCCGCCTTCGCCGCACAGCTCGCACGATTCGTCAGCGCCCTGGGCGCTTCCGACCCCGAGCGCGAACCCGCGCCCGGTCCAGCGCGATCCGCAACCGGATCGCAGAACGGAGAATGAACATGACCCGCACCTACGTCGTGACCGGCTCCGCCTCCGGCATCGGCGCAACCACCGCGCAGCTGCTGCGCGACCGCGGAGACCGCGTGATCGGCATCGATCTGCGCGGCGCCGATATCGAAGCCGACCTGTCGACGCGGAAGGGGCGATCGGATGCCGCAGCCGCAGCGATCGAGCTCGCCGGCGGCACGATCGACGCCGTGATCGCCTGCGCCGGCATCTCGGCTCCCATCGCGAAGACCATCTCGGTGAACTACTTCGGCGTCACCGAGCTGCTCGAGGCGCTGCTTCCCGCGCTGGCGAAGTCGGATGCTCCGCGCGCCGCCGTCGTGTCGTCCATGGCCTCTCTGCAGCCGAACTCGCCCGACATGGTCGAGGCGGCTCTCGCCGGAGACGAGGCGAAGGCGGTCGAGATCGCGGAGGGCCTGGCCGCACAGGGGCCCGAGGTCGGGTACGCCGTGTACCCCTCGTCGAAGCGCGCACTTGCACGCTGGGTGCGTCGCGAGTCGATCACCCCGGCCTGGGCCGGTGCGCACATCCCGCTCAACGCCGTCGCACCCGGAACGGTCATCACGCCGATGACGGCTCCGCTGCTCGCCACCGAGGAGGGGCGAGCGATGGTCGACGCGAGTGTGCCGATGCCGCTGAACAGCCACCAGCCGCCGGAGTCGATCGCCAACCTGCTGATCTGGCTGACCAGCGTCGAGAACACGCACATGGCGGGTCAGGTCATCTACGACGACGGCGGAGCCGACGCGACCCTGCGCGGCGACGACATCTGGTCGTGGAACGACCCGCGCTGATCGGGCTCGCGCGCGCGTCTTCGGGGCGCACGGCCTGAACGCCGGGCGGATGCGGCATCCGCCCGGCGTTTCGTCTGCGGCATCCGAAGTTCCGCACGGCGTACCCTGGATCCGTGAGTGATTACGCGGTCCGGTCGGCGCGCAGCGGCGACATCCTCGGCATCCATCGCCTGCTCGAGCCGCTCGTCGACCAGCGCATCCTGCTGGGCAAGGACCTCGCCGTGCTCTACGGCGCTGTGCAGGAGTTCGTCGTCGCCGAGGCCGACGGCGAGCTCATCGGCTGCGGCGCACTGCACGTCATGTGGGAGGACCTCGGAGAGATCCGCACGCTGCTGGTCCGCGATGACTGGCTGCACCACGGTGTCGGCCGCGGCCTGGTCGAGCAGCTCGAGGGAAACGCCCGCGCGCTCGGGTTGTCACGGCTGTTCTGCCTCACCTTCGAGACGGAGTTCTTCACGCGCCGCGGCTTCGAGCCGATCGGCGAACAGGTGGTCGACGCCGACGTGTATTCGCAACTGCTGCGCTCTGGTGACGCCGGCGTCGAGGAGTTCCTCGATCTGGCGCATGTGAAGCCCAACACGCTCGGCAACACGAGAATGCTCAAGCGGCTGAATTAGCCTGTAAGCATGCCTCGCCAATCCGCCGCCGTGTACCGACGACGGCGCCTCGTCGTCATCACGCTGGTGCTCGTGCTGATTCTCGCGATCGGCGGCGGAGTGTGGCTGGCGGTCGCACAGCCGTGGTCGGATCAGGCGGATGCTCCGTCGACGACCACCCCCACGGTCTCGCCGTCGAAGGACGGCGAGTCGCCGTCGGCGTCGCCGTCCGAGGATGCGCCGAAGGTCGAACCCACGCCGAGCGACACGCCGGTGATCAGCGCCTGCACGGCGGCCGACATCACCGTCGACGCCGTCACGGATGCGACCAGCTACGCCGCCGGCAAGAATCCGCAGCTGTCGATCCGCCTGAAGAACACCGGGGCGAAGGACTGCACGATCAACGTCGGCTCCACGACGCAGAAGCTCACGATCTCGAGCGGTAACGACGTCTGGTGGCGGTCGACGGACTGCCAGAAAGACCCCAGTGACATGATCGTCACGCTGAAGGCCGGGCAGACGGTGAACAGCGTGAAGCCGGTGGTCTGGGACCGCACGCGATCGTCGGTGAAGACCTGCGGCGACAAGAATCGCCCGCACGCCCCCGGTGGCGGAGCGTCGTATCACGTGACGGTCTCGATCGGCGGTTTCGACAGCGCGCAGTCCGAGCAGATCCTGCTGTACTGAGCCCCCACAGACTCGGTACAGAAAGTCCCGAGGATGGGGTGACGCGATCCGATGTTTGGGATACCATTAACCGTGGTCTTGAGATTCATTCAAGCCGGACATGCCATCCCCAGTGGCGTCGACATAAGTGTCCCCAGCGCTTCGACATCGGCTTGATCAAGACCGCGAGGGCCCTCTCGAGTACCCCAGTCCCCAATGGAGGATTCGAGAGGGCCCCACTTCTTTCCGCTGCCCCTGTCGCCCATAAGCTGGATGCATGGCGAAGAAGGGTCGGAAGAAGCCGGCGCCCGAGGAGTTCCGCTCCGAGGCGCTCGCGCAGGCGCTCGAGAAGCAGGACATGGCCGCGGTGGCCCTCGCGCTGCGCAACGGCACGACGATCGTGCCGTTGATCAGGCCCGGCGCCAGGGACAACCCGCTCGACGGCGGCGAGGTGTGGACCTACCGCGACCCGAACACCGGAGAGATCGCGCTGCTGCTGTTCAGCGACGCGCGCAACAAGCCCGCGAACCTGCCGCCCGGCGTCGGCATCTACTCGGCGGCCTGGCTGAAGGCGTTCCTCACGACGCATCGCGAGCGCATCACGACCGTGTTTCTCGACATCGCCGGTCCGCATCCCATGCAGGCTCCGCCCGAGGAACTGCTCAAGGCGCTGAACGCGTGACCTCGTACCGCGCGGTCTTCGATGCGGAGGTCACCTTCGCCAACGGCGGCGGTCTGCAGGCGCAGGACTTCCGCGTCGACCTGCCAGGGCCGGACGCCACCCCGGAACTGATCGGCGAGCTGTTCGTCACCTCTCTCGACCTGCTCATGGCCGAGACGGTGACCGTGCACGACGTGCGCATCATCGAGGAGGATCACAAGGGGACGCGGGGCGGCCCGAGCGATCCGCGCGTCTGATCGCGTCAGAATGCGGGGATGTCGTCCTCGTTGCGGCGGGATGCCGCCCGGGAACGGACGTCGGTCAGGGCGGCCCTGAGCGACTTCGACCTGTCGTCGATGACCTGCTCGTATCCCAGGCGCGCGGCCTCGGAGCGCCGCTGCGCGGCCTGCGTGACCGGGCGCACCTCACCTGCGAGCGAGAGCTCGCCGACGGCGGTGACCGTGCGCGGCACGGAGAACTGCTGGATCGAGCCCGCGACGGCGATCGCGATGGCCAGGTCTGCGGCGGGTTCGGTGAAGCGCACCCCGCCGACCGTCGACACGTACACGTCGACCTCGCCGGCCTTGATGCCGGCACGCCGCTCCAGGATTGCGAGCACCATCGCCACGCGCGATGAGTCGAGCCCGTGCACCACCCGACGGGGGTTCGGTCCCTTCGCCGCGATGGTCAGCGCCTGCACCTCGACGGGCAGCGCGCGGCGCCCCTCGAGTGAGATCGCCACGCAGGTGCCCGGCTCGGCCGCGCCCTGCGACAGGAAGAGTCCGCTCGGGTCGGGGACCTCCGCGATGCCGGCTCCGGTCATCTCGAAGCATCCGACCTCATCGGTCGGACCGAAACGGTTCTTCAGCGCGCGGATGAATCGCAGCGACGTCTGCCGGTCGCCCTCGAAGTGGCAGACGACGTCGACGAGGTGCTCCAGCATCCGCGGGCCGGCGACCTGCCCGTCCTTCGTGACGTGCCCGACGATGACGATCGGCAGGTCGCGCTCCTTGGCGACGCGGATCAGGGTGGACGCGACCTCGCGCACCTGGCCCGGCATGCCCGCCGCGCCGTCCGACAGGGACGACGACACGGTCTGCACCGAGTCGACGATCACCAGCTGCGGCTGCACCTCGTCGATGTGACCGAGGATCGTCGCGAGATCGGTCTCACTGGCCAGGTAGAGCTCGTCGTGCAGGGCGCCGGTGCGCTCGGCACGCAGACGCACCTGCGCCGCGGACTCCTCGGCGCTGGCGTACAGCACACGACGACCGCCGCGGGCCGCACGCGCGGCGACCTCGAGCAGCAGCGTCGACTTGCCGACGCCCGGCTCGCCGCTGAGCAGGATCGCGGCTCCGGGGACGATACCGCCCCCCAGCACCCTGTCGAATTCACCGACGCCGCTGGAGCGGCGCGGGGCGTCCGTCGTCGTGATCTGCGTGATGGGGCGGGCGGCGCGCGACGCCGTCGGCGCGACGGCGTCGATCCGGCGCAGGATGCCGGTCTGCGCGGCCTGCTCGACGACCGTGCCCCACTGCTGGCACTCGCCGCACCGGCCCACCCACTTCGCCGTCGTCCACCCGCACTCGGTGCATGCGAAAGCCGGGGGAGCGGAGCGCTTGGATGCCATGCGGCAAGGCTATCCGGGGCTGGGGACATCGCCGTGCAGCGAGGGCGGCGCCCTACTTCTTCCTGCCGACGTCCTTCAGCATGCCGGCGACGACCAGAGCGAACGCTCCGACCAGCACGAGGAACCACAGACCGAGCTGATACGAGTTCGTCTCGGCGTTGTAGGTCGCGCCCATGACCAGCGGCGGGAAGTAGCCGCCGAGCCCGCCTGCTGCAGCGACGACGCCGCTGACCGCACCGACCTTGTCCTTCGGGGTCGACGGTCCGATCCACGCGAACACCGCGCCCATGCCGAGGCCCATCGCGGCCGCCATCATGATGAAAGTGGCGCCGGTGACGATGCCCTCCGGCGGCTGCTGACCCACCACGTACGCCAGGGTCACGATGCCGCCGAGCGAGATCAGCGCGATCACCTTCGGCCCGAACCTGTCGGCCAGCACACCGCCGATCGGCCGGGCGATCACCGCCGCGACCGCGAACAGCGCGGTGCGGGTGCCGGCGCCGACCGCGTCGACCTCGTCGGGATAGATCGTCGTGAGGTACTTCGGCAGGAAGGTCGAGAACGCCACGAATCCGCCGAACACGATGCCGTACAGGAACGACATCTCCCAGGTCACCGGCAGCTTCAGCGCGCCGATCACCTTGGGGATCAGCTTCGCGTCGTTCGCCTGCCACGCCGGTGACTCCCGCAGGAAGAACCAGCTCAGCACCGCCATGAGCAGCAGCAGCGCCGCGATGAGGAGGTGGGTGGGGAAGTATCCGATCGACTCGGCGAGGCGCGGCGTGAAGAACGCCGACACCGCGGTGCCGATCATGCCCATGCCGAACACTCCGTTCGCGAACCCGCGCCGCTCCGGCGGGAACCACGCGCTCGAGAACGGCACGCCGACCGCGAAGATCGTTCCGGCGACACCGAGATAGAAGCCGGCGAGCAGCAGCAGCGGGAAGCTCTTGATCGATCCGGCGAGGGCCACCAGCAGCACCGCGGGGATCGAGAGCAGCAGCACGAACGTGAACATCTTGCGCCCACCGAAGCGGTCGGTCATCGCGCCGACGACGATGCGGCCGAGCGCGCCCACGAGCACCGGGGTGGCGAGCATCAGCGAGATCTGTCCCTCGTCGAGACCCATCTGCGTCGCGTAGGTCTTCTGCAGCGGAGCGATCGCCATCCACGCCCAGAACCCGACTGTGGAGGCCAGCGTGGCGAGGATCACCTGGGTGAACCCTCCCTTGAGCGATGTATCGGTGGACGGCACAGTCGTGGATTGCGCGCTCATCGAGGAGTCCCTTCCCGAGGTCTTGTGCCAGAGAGTAGCGGGGCTGAGAGCCGCGCACCACCACTTCCGCCGGGTCTAACCGAGGTGGGAGTTCGGCGCGGGAATAAACCCGGTGGGCCCTTGCCACGCTCCGGGGCCCCGGGCAGGATGCTGAGTACAGCGTGACCTCCCCGGGAGAAGGAGCAGCGATGACCCCCGCCATGCGAACCGCGAGCGAGCCGGCGACGGATGGGCCACTCGCCGACGCACTTCTGAACATGGGCCGGTTCCTCCGGCCGGGAGAGGTCTCCGAAGATCTCCGGGCGGTGTTCCTCGAGGGCGGCAGGTCGGGCGACGTGTTCTACCGCGATCGCTGGTCGCACGACAAGGTGGTGCGCTCCACGCACGGCGTGAACTGCACCGGATCCTGCTCGTGGAAGGTGTACGTCAAAGACGGCATCATCACGTGGGAGGCTCAGCAGACCGACTACCCGAGCGTCGGCCCCGACTCCCCGGAGTACGAGCCGCGCGGCTGCCCCCGAGGTGCCGCGTTCAGCTGGTACACCTATTCGCCGACGCGCGTCCGCTACCCCTACATCCGCGACACGCTCGCCGAGCTGTACCGGCAGGCCAAGACGCAGCATCCCGATCCTGTCGATGCCTGGGCGTCGATCGTCGAGGACCCGGAGCAGGCGCGCAGGTACAAGCGCGTCCGAGGCAAGGGCGGGCTTGTCCGCACGACGTGGGACGAGGTGATGGAGATCGCCGCCGCCGCGCACGTGCACACGGTGAAGAAGTACGGCCCCGACCGCGTCGCGGGATTCTCGCCGATCCCGGCCATGTCGATGGTCTCGCACGGCGCAGGATCACGGTTCATGAACCTGATCGGCGGCACCATGCTGTCGTTCTACGACTGGTACGCCGACCTTCCGGTGGCGAGCCCGCAGGTGTTCGGCGACCAGACGGATGTCCCGGAATCGGCCGACTGGTGGAATGCCGGCTACCTGATGATGTGGGGCTCGAACGTGCCCGTCACCCGCACGCCGGACGCGCACTTCATGACCGAGGCCCGCTACCGCGGCCAGAAGGTCGTCACGGTCTCGCCGGACTACACCGACAACACGAAGTTCGCCGACGAGTGGATGGCGCCGCACCCGGGAACGGATGCCGCGCTCGCCCTCGCCATGGGCCACGTGATCCTTCGCGAGCACTTCGTCGAGAAGCGCACCGAGCGCTTCCAGGACTACATGCGCCGGTACACCGACGCACCGTTCCTGGTCGAGCTCGAGGAGCGAGACGGCGGCCTGGTGCCCGGCAAGTTCGTCACGGCCTCCGACCTCGGCGGCGAGGCCGCCGCGCAGTCGCGCGCCGACTTCAAGCCGGTGCTGATGGATGCCGCGGGCACGGCGGTGGTGCCGAACGGATCGCTCGGCCACCGCTTCGGCCCCGAGGACGAGGGTCGCTGGAACCTCGACCTCGGCGACGTCGTGCCGCCGCTCTCGGTCACCGATCTGTCCGACTGGGCCGGGGATGCCGCGGAGGTGCGACTGCCCCGGTTCGACCTCGACCCCGAGCCCGGGCAGGAGCATGCCGGAGGTTCCGGCGTCGTCGTCCGCGGCGTGCCCACCCGGCAGATCGCGGGCAAGACGGTCACCACGGTGTTCGACCTGATGCTCGCGCAGTACGGCGTCGGTCGCGAGGGCATCCCCGGCGAGTGGCCCACCGGCTACGACGACGCGACCAGCCCCGGCACGCCCGCCTGGCAGGAGGAGCACACATCGGTGCCCGCCGCCCAGGCGATCCGCGTGGCCCGCGAATTCGCCGACAACGCCGACCGCTCCGGCGGCCGCTCGATGATCCTGATGGGCGCCGGCACGAACCACTGGTTCCACTCCGACACCATCTACCGAACCTTCCTCGCGCTGACCACGATGACCGGATGCCAGGGCGTGAACGGCGGCGGCTGGGCGCACTACGTCGGTCAGGAGAAGGTGCGTCCCATCACGGGCTACCAGCAGTACGCGGCCGCCGCGGACTGGGGCCGCCCGCCGCGGCACACCATCGGCACCGCGTTCTTCTACCTCGCCACCGACCAGTGGCGCTACGACGGGCTGCCCGCCGACCAACTGGCGTCCCCGCTCGGAACCGGCCGGTTCGCCGACAAGACGACCGCCGACTGCCTCGTCGAGTCGGTGCAGCGCGGCTGGATGCCGAGCTATCCGACCTTCGACCGCAACCCGCTGGACCTCGTGGACGAGGCGGAGGCCGCGGGCAAGGAGCCCGCGCAGCACGTCGTGGACAGCCTGAACGAGGGGTCGCTGCGCTTCTCGGTGGAAGACCCGGATGCCCCGGAGAACTTCCCCCGCATCATGAACATCTGGCGGGCGAACGTGCTCGGCTCCTCCGGCAAGGGCAACGAATACTTCCTCAAGCACCTGCTCGGCACGGATGCCGCAGTGCGGGCATCCGAGGCGGCGCCCGGCTCGCGTCCGGTGAACATGACCTGGCGAGAAATGGCGCCCGAGGGCAAGCTCGACCTGCTGATGACGGCGGACTTCCGCATGACCAGCACCACGCTGTTCAGCGACATCGTGCTGCCGGCCGCCACTTGGTACGAGAAGTACGACCTGTCGTCGACCGACATGCATCCGTTCATCCACGCGTTCAACCCGGCCATCGCGCCGCCGTGGCAGACGAAGACCGACTTCGAGTACTTCCGCCTGCTGGCCGAGAAGTTCAGCGAGATGGCCCGCACGCACCTCGGTGTGCGGAAGGACATCGTCGCGGCACCGCTGCAGCACGACACCCCCGACGTGATGGCCACGCCGCACGGCCGGGTGGAGGACCTGCCGCGGATACCGGGGGTGACGATGCCGAAGCTGGTCGTCGTCGAGCGCGACTATCCGAACCTCGCCGAGAAGTGGAAGTCGCTCGGACCCCTGACGGCGAAGCTCGGCATGACGACCAAGGGCATCACCTATCGCCCCGACCCCGAGATCGAGCGGCTGAAAGCGGTCAACGGCACGGTCGAGTCCGGGCCGTACGCCGGGTCGGTGCGCCTGGACAGCGACCAGCGCGCCTGCGAGATGATCCTGGCCTTCTCGGGCACCAGCAACGGCCGCCTCGCCGTGCAGGGTTTCAAGGCCCTGGAGAAGCACACCGGTCAGAAGATGGCGTTCCTCGCCGACGAGCACGAGGGCACGCACCTGACGTTCCAGGACGTGTCGGTGCAGCCGCGCAGCGTCATCACCTCACCGGAGTGGTCGGGCTCCGAGCACGGCGGTCGGCGCTACACGGCCTTCGCGATCAACGTCGAGCACCTCAAGCCCTGGCACACGCTCACCGGCCGGCAGCACTTCTACCTCGACCACGACTGGATGGACGAGCTGGGCGAGGCGCTGCCGATCTACCGCCCTCCGCTGGACATGCACCGCCTGTTCGGCGATGTGGAGCCCGGGAAGAGCACCCACACCGAGGTGCACGTGCGCTACCTGACTCCGCACTCGAAGTGGTCGATCCACTCCGAGTACCAGGACAACCTGTTCATGCTGTCGCTCTCGCGCGGCGGCCCCACGATCTGGATGAGTCCGCAGGACGCCGCGAAGATCGGTGTGCGGGACAACGACTGGATCGAGTCGTACAACCGCAACGGCGTCGTGGTCGCTCGGGCCAACGTGTCGCACCGGATGCCGGAGGGCACCGTGTACATGTACCACGCGAAGGACCGCACCGTGGATGTGCCGATCTCCGAGATGAGCGGCCAGCGCGGCGGCATCCACAACTCGCTGACGAGGATCCTGCTCAAGCCGAGCCACCTCATCGGCGGGTACGCGCAGCTCGCCTGGGCGTTCAACTACCTCGGACCCACCGGGAACCAGCGTGACGAGGTGACGACCATCCGTCGCCGCAACCAGGAGGTGCAGTACCGATGAGAGTCATGGCTCAGATGTCGATGGTGATGAACCTCGACAAGTGCATCGGCTGCCACACCTGCTCCGTCACGTGCAAGCAGGCCTGGACCAACCGCACGGGCGTGGAGTACGTCTGGTTCAACAACGTCGAGACCCGGCCGGGCCTCGGTTACCCGCGCGGGTACGAGGACCAGGAGAAGTGGCAGGGCGGCTGGGTGCGCGACAAGCGCGGCCGGCTGCGGCTGCGCTCCGGAGGGCGCCTCGCGAAGATCGCGCGCATCTTCTCGAACCCGAAGTTGCCGGGCATGGACGACTACTACGAGCCGTGGACGTACGACTACGACATGCTCGTGAACGCCCCCAGCGGTGAGCAGCACACCCCGGTGGCCCGCCCGAAGAGCCTGATCACCGGCAAGGACATGAAGATCGAGTGGTCGGCGAACTGGGATGACGACCTGGGCGGGTCGATCGAGACCATGCAGGACGACCCGATCCTGAAGAAGATGAGCCAGGAGGTCTCGGCGGAGTTCGAGAAGGCCTTCATGTTCTACCTTCCTCGCATCTGCGAGCACTGCCTGAACCCGTCCTGCGTGGCCTCCTGCCCCTCCGGCGCGATGTACAAGCGTGCCGAGGACGGCGTCGTGCTCGTCGACCAGGACGCGTGCCGCGGCTGGCGCATGTGCGTGAGCGGATGCCCGTACAAGAAGGTCTACTTCAACCACAAGACCGGCAAGGCCGAGAAGTGCACCATGTGCTATCCGCGCATCGAGGTCGGTCTGCCGACCGTGTGCTCCGAGACCTGCGTCGGCCGGCTGCGCTACCTGGGCCTGGTGCTGTACGACGCGGACCGTGTGGCGGAGGCCGCCTCGACCGAGAACGAGCACGACCTGCTCGAGGCGCAGCGCTCAGTGCTGCTCGACCCGAACGACCCCGAGGTGATCGAGGCCGCACGCCGCGACGGCATCGCCGAGGACTGGATCACCGCCGCCCAGCGCAGCCCGATCTGGAAGCTGATCCAGAAGTACAAGGTCGCGCTGCCGCTGCACCCCGAGTACCGCACCATGCCGATGGTCTGGTACATCCCGCCGCTGTCGCCGGTGGTCGACGTCGTGACCGGCTCGGGCAACGACGGCGAGGATGCCAGGACGCTGTTCGCCGCGATCGAGAAGCTGCGCATCCCGATCGAATATCTCGCCGAGCTGTTCACCGCGGGGGACGTCGCCCCGGTGGATGCCGCGCTGCGCAAGCTGGCGGCCATGCGCTCGTACATGCGCGGGATCAGCATCGACGACGTGCGCGAGGAGTCCATCGCCGAGGCGGTCGGCATGACCGGCCGCGAGATCGAGGAGATGTACCGGCTGCTCGCGATCGCGAAGTACGAGGAGCGCTACGTGATCCCGCCGGCGCACTACGAACAGGCGCACGACCTCGAGGAGATGGCGTGCTCGCTGGACTACGACGGCGGCCCAGGCATGGGCGGCGCCACCAGCGGCCCGTTCGGCGCCGCCAGCGGGCAGGCCGTTCCCGTCGCGGTGGAGAACTTCCATGTGCTGGCCGACCGGCAGACCGCCGACCGTCCGTCGACCGGGGGCAGGGTCAACCTGCTGAACTGGGACGGCAACGGGCATCCCGACGGCCTGTTCCCGCCGGAGGACGGCTCGTGAGCACCGTCCTCCCTCCCCGCGTCACGCCGCGACGACGGATGCCGGAGCAGGCGCTCACTCCGGTCGAGCTCACCGGCGCGCAGCGCCGCACCGTGCACATGCTCGCGTCGCTGCTGCTCGACTATCCGGATGCCGCGTGGTTCGCGCGGCTCGGCGATCTGCGCGCGCACGCCGCCGGACTGCCCGCGGCGGTGGCTGCGCCGCTCACGGAGTTCATCGACCGGGCATCGGAAGCTGGGGCATCCGTGTGGCAGCGGGACTACGTGAGCACGTTCGACCTGAAGAGGAAGTGCTCGCTGTACCTGAGCTACTTCGCGACCGGCGACACCCGCCGGCGCGGCACCGCGCTGGTGACGTTCCTCGACGCCTACCGCGCGGCGGGCTGGGAGTTCGACGCAGCTGAGCTGCCCGACTACCTGCCCGCGGTCCTGGAGTTCTCCGCGCGCTCGGACTCCGAGGTCGCGAGCGCCCTACTCACCGCGCATCGCGAGGGCATCGAGGTGCTGCGCGCCGCGCTCGAAGGCATGGACAGCCCGTGGGCGCTGGTGGTGCGCGCGGTGACCCTGTCGCTGCCGAAGGTCGACCAGCGCACCCAGGAGCGGGTGCTCGCGCTCGTGAACGAAGGCCCGCCGACCGAGACGGTCGGCCTGAGCCTGCCGATGCCGACCTTCCGGTCGATGAGCCAGGGAGAATGACCGTGACCACTCTGCAGATCCTGCTGTGGGTCGTGCTGCCGTACGTGTGCGCGGCGGTGTTCATCCTCGGCCACATCTGGCGCTACCGCTACGACAAGTTCGGCTGGACGACGCGGTCATCGCAGACCTACGAGAACAAGCTGCTGCAGTGGGGCTCTCCGATGTTCCATCTCGGCATCCTGATGGTGATCGTCGGGCACGCCGTCGGACTGCTGATCCCGCGCGAGTGGCTGTATGCCATCGGCATCGACGAGCACATGTACCACATCGGTGCGACCGTGCTCGGGACGGCGGCCGCGATCCTGACGCTCGCCGGCCTGGCGATCCTGATCTTCCGGCGCCGCACGGTGGCGGCGGTGTTCCTCGCCACCACGCGCATGGACAAGGTGATGTACGTCTTCCTCGGCGCGACGCTGCTGTTCGGCACCGCCGCGACCGTCGTGCACCAGGTGTTCGGCGGCGGGTTCGCGTATCGCGAGACGATCTCGCCGTGGATCAGGCAGATGATCATCTTCCGGCCGGACCCCGAGCTGATGGTCGGCGTTCCGCTGCTGTTCCAGCTGCACGTGATCACCGCCTGCCTGCTGTTCGCGCTGTGGCCGTTCACCCGCCTGGTGCACGTGTTCTCGGCACCGGTCGGCTACCTGTTCCGGCCCTACATCGTCTACCGCTCGCGCGACGAGCAGCGCGGCAGCCGGGCCCCGAAGCGCGGCTGGGACCCGGTGGCGGCCCCGGACCCCGCACGGCTGCGTCGCCCGTGACGGCCGGCCGCTGCGGGTCGGGTCCTGAGCGAGCGAAGCGAGACGAAGGGCGCCGGTTCTCCGCGGGTCCTGAGCGAGCGAAGCGAGAAGAAGGGCGCCCCCGATGACGCTCCGCTCCGTCGAGGAGCAGCTCGCCCGCGTGCTCGCGGCTGTGCGGCCGCCGGCCGTCGAGCAGATGCCCCTGCACCAGGCATCCGGTCGGGTGCTCGCCGAGTCCGCTGTCGCGAGCAACGCCGTCCCGCCCTTCGACAACTCTGGAATGGACGGCTTCGCCGTGCGGTTCGCGGATGTGGCGGACGCGGGCCCGGAGCATCCTGCGACCCTGAGGGTCGTGGCCGACGTACCGGCCGGCAGCGCGCTCGACCCGGCGATCGGACGGGGAGAGGCCGCGCGGATCATGACCGGCGCGCCGGTGCCGACCGACGCCGATGCGATCGTCCCGTTCGAGGACACCTCGGGCGGGCTCGCCGACTCCCTGGCATCCGCCGTCGTGCTGGCCGCGCCTCGGCGACGCGGTGCGCACGTGCGTGCCGCGGGCGAGGACGTCGCGGTGGGCAGCGAGGTAGTGCCCACCGGCATCCGACTCGGCTCCAGACAGCTCTCGGCATTGGCATCCGCGGGGGTCGCGCAGGTCGCCGTCACCCGGCGGCCGCGCGTGGCGGTCGTGGCGACCGGATCGGAACTCGTGCCTCCGGGGCAGCCGCTGACTCGCGGCACGATCCCGGAGTCGAACAGCCTGTTGCTCGCAGGCCTGGTCGGCGAGACCGGCGCGGAGATCGTGCTGCGGCGCACCGTCGACGACTCGGGCGACGGCCCGTCAGAGGCGGTGGCGCTCGCGGCCGAACTGGGGGCCGACGCAGTCGTGTTCTCCGGCGGTGTCAGTGCGGGCGCGTACGAGGTCGTGCGGCAGAGTCTCGGCGACGCGATGGAGTTCACGAAGGTCGCCATGCAGCCCGGCAAGCCGCAGGGCTTCGGCACGACGGATGCCGGGATGCTGCTGTTCGGCCTGCCCGGCAATCCGGTGAGCGCGGCGGTGTCGTTCGAGGTGTTCGTGCGGCCGGCGCTGCTGCGGATGCAGGGCCTGGTCAACGTCGCGCGGTCTGCATGGCGGTTGCCGGCGGGAGAGTCGTGGCGTTCCGCGCCGGGACGGCGGCAGTACCTGCCCGCGGTGATCGACCGGAGCGATCCGGCGCGGCCGGTTGTGCGGCCGTCCAGCGGCGGCGGCTCCGGTTCCCACCTGGTCGTCGGACTCGGCGCGGCGGAAGCCTACGCGATCGTGCCGGAGGCGGTCACGTCGGTCGAGGTGGGTGACCTCGTGGACGTGGTGCTGCTCGACCCTTGAGCGTCCTTCGTCACCTCGATCCGCCGGAGGAGGGGCACATTTCGGCGGCCATCGAAACGAATCCGTTCCAGGATGAAGACATGACGACGCACACGTACTCCTCCGAACTGGACTGGACCGGCAGTACCGGCGACGGCTATCGCGCCTACAGGCGCGAGCACGTGGTGGGCCTCGGCGAGGCGGGATCGTTGACTGTGAGCGCTGACCCGGCGTTCCGCGGCGATGCCGCACTGCCCAACCCCGAGCAGCTGCTGCTCGCCGCGGCGAGCTCGTGCCAGCTGCTGTCGTTCCTCGCAGCGGCGGCACTCGCGAAAGTCGACATCATCGGCTACACCGATTCGGCGGAGGCCATCATGCCGGACGACGCCGACCCGATGCGGATCACCGAGATCGCCCTGCACGTCGCGGTGACCGCGCGCGGCACCGACGAATGGACGGTCCGCGAACTGCTCGAGACCGCCCATGCGCAGTGCTACATCGCGAACACCCTGGCAACGCCGGTCCGGCTGATCGCCGAAGTGGAGATCGACGAGACCGTGGAGGCGGTGGCATGACCATGTGCGACATCACGGTTCCCGCGCCCGACGGCGCGGCGTCGCTCGCGCGGATCGGTGCGGTCCTCGGTGAGGCCGGAGTCTCGCTGGAGGGCGGAGGCATGTGGGCGGAAGTCGCGCACTACCTCGTCGCCGAAGGTGATGCCGCGGTGCGGGCCCT
Source organism: Microbacterium sp. NPDC057659 (assembly GCF_042799915.1). Taxonomy (NCBI): domain Bacteria; kingdom Bacillati; phylum Actinomycetota; class Actinomycetes; order Micrococcales; family Microbacteriaceae; genus Microbacterium; species Microbacterium sp. NPDC057659. The sequence goes on from NZ_JBHVHU010000002.1 coordinate 1,248,234, forward strand.
CGAGTCCGCCGGCATCCGTGACGTGGAGCTGCGGCCGACGGTGATCGTGCCCCTCGATGCCGACGTACCGGGCGCTCTCGGCCGGATCATGACGCGGCTGGCCGATGCGGGCGTGCGCCTGCTCGCGCAGTACAGCGACCATGACAACCGCAAGGTGCTCGTCGTCGACGACCCCGATGCGGCGAGGGCGGCGCTGGCGTGAGCGGCGAGGTGCGGCTTCCGCTCGACGAGCTCGGGCGCGTGCTGGGTGAGCCCGCTCGCCTGCGCATCCTGCACGAGCTGTTCGGCGGAACGCCGCTGCCCGCCGGCGCGCTCGCGACCAGGGTGGGCCTCGCCCCGTCGACGGTGAGTGCACACCTCGCGAAGCTGCAGGATGCAGGACTGATCAGGGTCGAGCAGCGGGGCAGGACGCGACTGGCGAGCCTCGCCGACCCTGCGGTCGCGACTGCGGTCGAGGCGCTGCTGCAGCTGTCCGGCGAGGCCCGGGTGAACTCGGCGACCACCTTCGACCGGCGTGCGGCGATGCGCGAGGCGCGGTCCTGCTACGACCATCTGGCCGGTCGCGCCGGAGTGTTCATCGCCGAGCTCGCCGCGGAGCGTTCCTGGGTCGTCGTGGCCGATGGCGCCTGGACCCTTCCCGCCGGAGAGGATGTGACCGGCATCGGCGACGACCTGGGACTTACGCTGGGCTGGCAGCGTTCGCCGCGGCCAGCTGTGCGCGCGTGCATGGACTGGACCGAGCGCACGCCGCACATCGCCGGGAGGCTCGGGCACAGCATTCTCGCCGCGATGATCGAAGACGGCTGGCTGCGCCGCCGCCGCGACGACCGCGCTCTGACGGTAACGGCCCGCGGCCGGGAGCGCTTCGCGACGCTGGGGCACACGGGGATGTGAGCAGGCTCCGGGTGTTGGCGTCGGCGGAACTGTCCGGCGATAGTGGAGGGATGAGCGATCAGCATCTCCCGAGCATCAGCGCGGTCGTGCTGGTCGGCGGTCGGGCCTCGCGCATGGGTGGAGGCGACAAGCCGCTGCTCGACGTCGGCGGCATGACCCTCTTCGGGCGTGCGGTGCGCGCACTGCAGGATGCCGGGTGCATGCCCATCGTCGCTGTGGGACCCGAGCTCGACGCATCCGCGCCGGTGCTGTGGGTGCGTGAGCAGCCGCCGTTCGGCGGTCCGGTCGCGGCGCTCGCCGCGGCGCTCACCGCAGCGGATGCGGGGGAGTGGACGGTGCTGCTAGCCGGCGACCTGCCTCGCGCCGACGAGGTCGTGCCGCAGTTGGTCGCTTCGGTTTTCGAGGGCGGCGATGGTGCGGTGTTCATCGCGGACGGGCGTCCGCAATGGCTGTCGGGGATCTACCGCACAGAAGCTCTGCGGCGGGAGCTCGCGGCGCTCGGAGACCGAGTCTCCGGGGCCTCCTGCCGCGCCCTACTCGGCGACCTCGACCTCGACCTGGTGCTGTTGCCCGACGACGACGGGCTGACCGCCGATGTCGATACGCCGGAGGATCTCGCGCGGGCGCGTGAGATGCACACTCTGATCAGAGGAGACGACGCATGACTGACAAGAAGAGCACCCTGCCGCCCGAGGCTCTCGAGGAGTGGGCCTCCGCCCTGCGCGAGCGCTTCGACCTCTCCGCCGAGGACGTGCCGATCGCGCTGATCCTCGATCTGGCCCGTGACGTCGCGAACGGCGTCGCCCGGCCGGCCGCGCCGTTCAGCGCCTTCGTCGCCGGCCTGGTCGCCGGCCGTCAGGGAGGTTCCCCCGAGGACATCCGAGCCGCCGTCGCCGCCGTGGTCGAGCTCGCCGGCACTTGGCCGGAGTCTCCCGGTCGTTGAGCGAGGGAGGAACGACCGAGACGAAACGCTCTCAGGTCCGCTGAAGGCGTTTCGTCTCAGTCGCTGCGCTCCCTCGCTCAACGACCGGTGGTCAGAGCTCGCGGGGCGACAGGCGGACGGTCAGTGATCCGAGCCGTCGAGCTGTGCGATCACGTGTGCGGCGACGGAGAGAATCACCGGCATCCCATCACGCACACCACCGGGCGAGCCGGGCAGGTTGACGATGAGTGCGCCGTCGGCGACGCCGGCGAGTCCACGCGTGAGCAGGGCGACCGGCTTCTGCGCCGCGCCGACGCGGCGCAGCTCCTCCGGGATGCCAGGCAGTTCGCGCTCCAGCACCCGGACGGTGCCCTCGGGGGTGGCATCCCGTGGCGCGACGCCGGTGCCTCCGCTGGTCACGATCAGCCGGGCGCCGTCGGCGATGACCGCACGAAGCGCCGTCTCCACGGCATCCGCTCCATCGGGGACGATCCGCGCGTCGTCGCAGGCGAAGCCCGCCGCGCGCAGCGCCTCGACGGCCACCGGACCCGACCCGTCGGGCCGCAGGCCCGCTGCCGAGCGGTCGGACACCGTGATCACCGCAGCCTGGAGCATGGCCCCAGCTTAGGGCCGCAGTTCAGACGCGGCCGCGCGCTCACCTACTGATGCCCCCAGCGCATCAGTAGGTGAGCGCAGCGATACTCAAGATCCATCCGCAGCACCCCGCTAAGGCGCCGCGGGCGCGATTATTCACGGCCTCTTCTCCCGAGCCGTTCAGAACGCTGGGTCATACTGTTGGCATGGTGACCGCCAGGCCCGTCTGCGGGCCGATCTCGAGTTATTCACGGGTGCAGATCCTGCACCTGGTCCAGACGCGACCCGATCGCACGATCGCCGAGATCTGCGAGGAGACCGGCCTGCACGCCAACACGGTGCGCGAGCACCTGCAGCGTCTGGACGAGGGCGGCTACATCATCCAGAAGACCGAGCACCGCACCACCCGCGGGCGTCCGCGCACGCTGTACAGCGCCGCGACCGGCGCCCCCGGCGCCTCCAGCCCGGTGGCCCGCGAGAAGGTCAACGAGGCGGCTCGCCGCGGGGATCTGATGCGTCGCGTGCTGCACACGGATGCCTCGGAGCTGGGCCGCGAGGCCACCTATCAGCTCGACGCACTCGTCGAGCATCTCGAGGAGAGCGGCTTCGACCCGATCATCGACGAACGCGAGATGACCGTCGAGCTCACGCCCTGCCCACATGCCGCGGCCTCGCCGGAGAACCGTCCGCTGCTGTGCCAGGTGCACCTCGGACTGATGCAGGGCGTGCTCACCCAGGCCGGCGGCCCCATCGCCGCCGAGTGCGTGCTCGCCGCCGCGAATCCGTCCGAGTGCACCGTGCAGCTGCGGGTCGACGCCGCCTGAGTCAGCGCTCCTCGGCGAGCAGCCGTTCCAGCTCCGCTGTGATGGTCGCACGCAGCGCGTCGTGCCGGGCATCCAGCGCGTGCGCGGGATCGCGCCAGTGCGTCGGGTCGTAGAGCCATACCGGTTTGCGGACGAGGTCGGCCGGCTCCCACTCGTACCGCGGCCAGATGTGCGCGTGCACGAAGGCGTCGGTGTTGCCGAGGACCTCGATGTTCATCCGGCGGAATCCCGCGTCGTGCGCGCGGCAGGCGCGCTCCACGGCGGTCGCAAGCAGATCGACGTCGGCCAGGTACTGCACGCGCTCTGCGCGCGGCAGTTCGGCCAGAGCCGTCGCCGAGGGGCTCCTGCTCAGCAGCACGCTGTAACCGGGCAGGAACTGCACATCGCCGATCACCGCGTAGCCCGCCGGCGTCTCGGCGAGCACGGTCGGGTTCTCCCCGCGCGCCGCCGATCCGATCCTGTCCTCGCGCCACACCATGCAACGACCTTACGGGGAGCTCGTCCGATCCGTAGCGTGGAGGGCATGACGAGAACAGATGAGGCGACGGCGACGATCGGCGCATCCTCGGTGCGCGTCTACAAGGCGCTCGCCGACCCCGCAGCACTGGAGCGCTGGCTCCCTCCGGACGGCATGACAGGACGCGTCGAGAGCTACGACCTGCGCGAGGGTGGCACCAGCCGCATCGTGCTGAGCTACGGCGGCGACGAAGCCGGCAAGACCGGTGACGGGACGGATGTCGTCGAGGGCACCTTCGTCGAGGTGAGCCCCGGTGTCCGGATCGTGCAGGAGTTCGACTTCGTCTCCGACGACCCCGCCTTCGCAGGGACGATGCGGATGACCTGGGAGGTCACGGCCCGCGGAGCGTCATCCGAGGTCGTGTTCCGCGCCGAGAACGTGCCCTCCGGCATCTCGGCGGAGGACCACCGGGCCGGACTGGAGGCGTCATTGCGGAATCTGGCCGAGTACGTCGGCGGATAATGGAGGCATGACTCAGCCCCAAGGCGCCCTGCTCGTCGGCAGCGTGAACTACGACGATGCCGAGAAGACCATGCGCACAGCATCGGAGCTGATGGGCGGCCTGCTCCGCCGCATCCCCGACGGCGAGGTGGGCAAGCGGTTCCACTGGATCATGTTCCAGCCCGACGTGATCGGCCAGGCCGAGGGCATCGAGCGCGTGGGGGAGAACCCCATCCCGTTCAAGGCCGGCATCGACGCGCGTCCGCTGCGCATCGCCGAGGGAGCGGATGCGGCATCCATCGAACTCCCGCCGCTCGGCTACGCAGCCGCGGCCCTGGAGTCGTACGAGATCTTCCGCCGCCTGCGCGCCGAGGGCGCGATCGCCGAAGGCGTGCGGTTCCAGGTGTCGCTGCCCACGCCGCTGGCCGTCGTCTCGTCGTACTTCTCGGGCGACGACCGTGCTGCCATCGAGCCGGTGTACGCCGACGCGATCCTGCGCGAGGTGGACGAGATCGTCGCCTCGATCCCGCACGAGGATCTCGCGATCCAGTGGGACGTCGCCAGCGAGATGGGCATCATCGAGCGCGCCTCCGGTTACGGAAAGGTCATGGACGCCTGGTGGCCGGGCGACCCGTTCGACGGGGTGGTCTCGCGCCTGAGCGCACTGATCGGCGCCGTCCCCGCGGACGTCGAGGTCGGTGTGCACCTCTGCTACGGCGACGCCGGGGAGAAGCACTTCATCGAGCCGGCGGATGCCGGGAACCTGGTGCGCTACGCGAACGCGGTGATCGCCGCCTCCGATCGCGACCTGACCTGGTTGCACCTTCCGGTGCCGATCGAGCGCGACGACGCGGCCTACTTCGCCCCGCTCTCGGAGCTCGCGGCGGTGGACGAGCTGTACCTGGGGCTCGTGCACCGCGAGGACGGCGCCGAGGGCGCGCAGCGGCGCATCGCCGCGGCATCCGCCGTCGTGCCGGAGTTCGGGGTCGCGACCGAGTGTGGCATCGGCCGGGCACCGGCCGGCACCACCGAGGGAATCCTGCAGACCCACGCGGACGTCGCCGCGCACTGGTGACACGGGCCCGCGTGGGCGCGCGCGGTACCATATGCCACATGACCGACTATCGCCGTGGTGACCTGTGAGCGGCTTCGCCACCCTGCTGTCGCCGGCCGAGAGCCTGCGCGAGCAGGTCGAGGCGCAGCTGTCCTCGCGCATCGTCTCGGGTGAGATCCCCCCGGGTGAGGTGCTGACGGTTCCCACCCTCGCCGGCGAGTTCGGCGTCAGTGCGACTCCGGTGCGCGAGGCGATGCTGAACCTCGCCCGCCGCGGCTTCCTGCGCCCGATCCGCAATCGCGGCTTCGAGGTCACAGAGGTGTCGCCCGAAGAGCTGCGTCACCTCAGCGAGGTGCGGATGCTGCTCGAGGCGCCGCCGATGGTCGTCGTCGCCGGCAACCTCGATGATCCGACGGTCGCCGAGCTGCGCGTCATCGCCGACCGGATCGTGACCGCGGCACGCGAGGCCCGTTTCGACGAGTACCTGGCGGCGGACACCGAGTTCCACCTGCGCATCCTGGAGTGCACCGGCAACCCCAAGCTGGTCGAGACCGTGCGCGAGCTGCGGCAGCAGACTCGCCTGGTCGGTCTCGTGCAGCTCGCCGAGTCCGACGCGCTGGTGGCGACCTCGCTCGAACACGCGCAGCTGGTCGACCTGCTCGTCGCCGGCAAGGGACAGGACGCCGAGGCGCTGATGCGCCGGCACATCCGTCATGTCGGCGGACTGTGGAGCGGACAGGACGAGGGCTGACAGGCGCCGTTCGGCGCCGGGCGCCGCGCGGCATCCGATGCGGGAGTTGAGCGGAGCTTCGTTCCTCGCAAGGTAATATGTCACGCGGCACAATGCCGAAAGCGAAGGAGGCGGCGGATGCGGGTCATCGTGATCGGCGCAGGCGCCATCGGCGCGGCCTGTGCGCTCGCGCTCGCCGAGGCGGGGGCCGAGGTGATCGTGCTCGACCGCACCGGCGTCGCCGGCGAGACCTCGAGCCGCTGCGAGGGCAACATCCTCGTGTCGGACAAGGAGCCCGGTGCAGAGGCGCTGATGGCGATCGAGGCGAATCGCGCCTGGCGCGAGCTCGCCGAACGGCTCGACGCCGACCGCGTCCCAGGGCAGCCCGCGACGGAGTTCGAGGCGAAGGGTGGCATCGTCGTCTCGCTCCCCGGCGGGGTCGAGGGGCTCGAGTCGTTCGCGGAGGGGCAGCGCGGCATCGGCATCCGTGCCGAGGCGCTGGACGAGGCCGCGCTGCGCGCCGCAGAACCGCACCTCTCGCCCGACGTCGCCCTCGGCGTGCGCTATCCGGATGACGCACAGGTGCAGCCCAGCCTCGCCACGCAGGCGATGCTCGCCCGTGCCCGGCACCTCGGCGCACAGTTCCGCATCACCGAGGTCACGGGCGGCGTCGTCGACGGCGACCGCGTGCGCGGTGTGCTCACCCCCGAGGGGCGCATCGACGCGGATGCCGTGGTCAACTGCGCGGGGCCCTGGTCGGGAGACGCCGCCGCGCTGTTCGGCGCCGAGCTCGACATCCGCCCGCGTCGCGGCACGATCCTCGTGACCGTGCCGATGCCGCAGCGCGTGTTCCACAAGGTCTACGACGCCGACTACGTCGGCGCGGTCGGGTCGGGGGATGCTGCGCTGCAGACCTCGACGGTCGTGGAGTCCACGCCGGGCGGCACCGTGCTGATCGGGTCGAGCCGCGAGCGCGTCGGCTTCTCGGGTGAGGGGCTGCTGGAACCCCTGGCCGAGATCGCGGACAAGGCGACCCGGCTGTACCCGTTCCTGCGCGACACCATGCTGCTGCGCACCTACTACGGATTCCGGCCCTACGCGCCCGACCACCTTCCCGCGATCGGCGCGGACGCCCGCGTCGCCGGGCTCTTCCATGCCGCGGGGCACGAGGGAGCCGGCATCGGACTGGCACCGACCACCGGCGCGCTCATCGCGCACGCCGTGCTCGGCACGCCCGCGCCGCTCGATCCGACGCCGTTCCTGCCCACCCGCGCCACGCTCCAGGGGGTTCCCGCATGACCGTGCAGATCAGTTTCGACGGCGAGCAGCTCGAGGGGCGCGACGGGCAGAGCATCGGCGGCATCCTGCTGGCGAACGGCCACCGCGCCTGGCGCGACGCCCAGGGCGGTGAACGCGGCATCTTCTGCGGCATCGGCATCTGTCAGGACTGCGTCGTCACGGTGAACGGCGTCGAAGGGGTCCGTGCCTGCCAGCGCACCGCGTGCGCGGGCGACATCGTCGAGAGGGAGTCGCGAGCATGACGCGCATCGTCGTGATCGGCGCGGGCCCGGCGGGGCTCGCCGCCGCAGCATCCGCCGCCGGCGCGGGTGCCGAGGTCGTCCTCGTCGACGAGGGGGAGCGCATCGGCGGGCAGTTCTGGCGGCACCACCCCCTCTTCACCGATCCGCGGATGCAGCATCAGCTCGGCCGCTTCGGCGAGCTGCAGCGGGGCCTCGCCGATGTGCGCGTGCTCTCGTCCACGAGCGTCTGGCGGGTGGAGGCGGGCGAGCCGCTGCGCGTGCACACTCTCAGCGGCCCGGTCGACGATGCGCAGCGGCACGGCGAGACCCTCGAGGCCGATGCCGTGGTGCTGGCCACCGGTGCCCATGATCGGGTGCTCCCGGTGCCGGGCTGGACCCTGCCCGGGGTCACCTCGGCCGGTGCCGTGCAGGCGCTCGCCAAGCGCGACGGTGTGGCGCTCGGCACCAAGATGGTCGTCGCCGGAGCGGGGCCATTCCTGCTGCCGGTCGCGCAGAGTGCCGCGCTGCTCGGTGTCGAGGTCGTCGAGGTCGTCGAGGCGGCCACGACCGGCACGCTCGTCAAGGGGTGGGGCCGCAGGCCCTGGGAGCTCACTGCCGCGGCGGGCAAGGCCGGCGAGCTCGGCTCCTACGCGGCATCGCTGCTGCGCAGCCGCACGCCGTACCGGTTGGGCAGCGCCGTCACCCGCATCCACGGAACGACCTCGGTCGAGGCCGTCACGATCTCGCGCATCGACAGCGACTGGCGTCCGATCGCCGGCACGGAGCGCACCGTCGAGTGCGATTCGGTCGCCCTCGGCCACGGCTTCACGCCGCGGCTGGAGGCGGCCATCCAATTCGGCTGCGAGATCACCTCCGAGCGCTTCGTGAAGGTTGACGGGCAGCAGCTCACCAGCATCCGCGGCGTGCACGCGGCCGGCGAGATCACCGGCATCGGGGGAGCGGACGCCGCACTCGCCGAAGGTGCGATCGCCGGACTCGCCGCCGCCGGAGTCCCCGGCGCCGACCTGCGCTACCGCAAGCCGCTCGCCGCGCGTCGGCGGATGCGGACGTTCGCACAGCGTCTGCGGACCCATGAGATCCGCCCGGGCTGGACCGCCTGGCTCGACGACGACACCGTCGTGTGCCGCTGCGAGGCGGCGACCGCGGCATCCCTCCGCGAGTACGCGGATGCGTCGAGCCGCGGCATGCGGCTCGCCACCCGTGCCGGCCTCGGCCCCTGTCAGGGCCGCACGTGCGGACGAAGCGTCGAGGACATCATCGGCGCAGCATCCGGTTTCGACCGCAGACCCGTCCTCTCCTCGGTGCGCATCGGTGAGCTCGCCGCGCAGCGGCATCCGGTAGACGGGGCCTGACGCCCCGCATCAGAGCCGTCCCTTGGACGCCCTAGTAGTGTGTGATATGTTACGTGTCATATCCCCCCCACGCGACAAAGGAGCCGCATGAGCACCCCCACTGAGATCGAAGACCAGATCGCCTCGCCCGGCGAAGCCGAGGCCCGCCGTGTCCGCAAGGTCATGACGTCCTCGGCCATCGGTCACTTCGTCGAATGGTTCGACTTCGCGGTGTACGCCTACGCGGCGCCCGTCATCGCCACCCTGTTCTTCCCGCAGACCGACCCCGCGGCCGCTCTCATGGCCGTGTTCGGCATCTACGCGGTCGGGTTCATCGCCCGCCCCATCGGCGCCTTCCTGCTCGGCAACCTCGGCGACCGCTTCGGCCGCAAGCGCGTGCTCGCCGCAGTGATCCTGGTCATGGGCGTCTCGACCACGCTCATCGGGCTGCTCCCGACCTACGCGGCGATCGGCGTCGCGGCCCCGGTGCTGCTGGTCGTGCTCCGGATGGTCCAGGGCCTCTCCGCCGCGGGCGAGACGATCGGCTCGAACTCCTTCGTGGCCGAGCACTCGCCCATCGAGCGCCGCGGCTTCAACGTCGGCATGGTCTACACGTGGTCCAACCTGCCGCCCGTCATCGCGGCCCTGCTCGTGCTCGGCCTGACCACGGTGCTTGCGCCTGAGGCCTACGAGTCCTGGGGATGGCGCGTGCCGTTCCTGCTCGGCGCACCGCTCGCGGTCGTCGGTCTCTACATCCGCACCCGCGTCGACGAGTCGCCCGCCTTCCTCGAGATGCGCGAGAGCCGCCAGGTGGAGAAGGCTCCGATCCGCACGGTGTTCCGCGAGCAGTGGCGCAACATGCTGGTCTGCTTCAGCATCGCCGCCGTCGCCAGCCTCGGCTACTACTCGCTGACCGGCTACTTCTACTCCTACATGACGGTCACGATCGGTCTGGAGTCCTCCGCCGCGCTGATCTCGAACAGCATCGCGCTGCTCATCACGTTCTTCACCGTCCCGGTGGCCGCGCTCGTCTCCGACCGGATCGGCCGCCGACGGATGCTGCTGATCGCCGGCCTGTTCGGCGCGGTCGTCGCCGTGCCCGCCTACCTGCTCGTCGGCGTCGGGACCCTCGGTGCCGCCATCGTCAGCCAGGGCCTGCTCGGCCTCGCGCTCGGACTGTTCTTCGGCCCAGCCGGCCCGGCCTTCGTGGAGCTGTTCCCGGCACGGGTGCGCTACACCGGTGCATCCATCAGCTACAACCTCGCCTTCACGATCTTCGGCGGCACCGCGCCGCTGCTGGCCACCTGGCTGATCAGCCTGACCGGGTCGACCGTCGCCCCCGCCTGGTACGTCGTGATCGTGACCGTGCTGGCACTGCTCGTCGTGATGACGATGCCCGAGACCAACCGCCGATCGATGCGCGACTGAGCGTGTCGACCCCGACAGAACCGCCGCTTCCGCGGCGCGACAGAAAGAGAACAGCATGACCGAGAAGAGCATGGACCTGGGTGGCGTCGTCGTCGCCACGACCCTCGCGTTCAAGGAGGACTCGTCGGCACCGGCCGGCCTGGCCGTCGACTACGACAAGTTCGGCGAGCACGTCGACTTCCTGATGTCGAACGGATGCCGCGGCGTCGGCCCGAACGGCTCGCTCGGCGAGTACTCCTCGCTGACCGAGGAGGAGCGCCGCAAGGTCATCCAGGTCGCCGTGGATGCCGTCGACGGCCGTGGCATCGTGATCGCCGGCGCGCACGGCGTGGGCAGCCACCAGGCGCGTCAGTGGGCCGAGTACGCCCGTGAGGACGGCGCGGACGGCGTGCTGCTGCTGCCGCCGATCGTCTACCGTGCCAACGAGGCCGAGGTCATCGCGCACTACGAGGAGGTGGCGAAGGCCGGCCTGCCGATCATGGCCTACAACAACCCCTTCGACACCAAGGTCGACCTTGTTCCGTCGCTGGTCGCCAAGCTCGCCGAGATCCCCGAGGTCGTCGCGATCAAGGAGTTCTCCGGCGACGTCCGCCGCGTCTACGAGATCAAGGAGCTCTGCGACATCGACATCATCGCCGGTGCCGACGACGTGCTCTTCGAGCTCATGGTCAACGGCGCGGTCGGCTGGTTCGCCGGCTACCCGAACGCGTTCCCCCGCGAGGCGGTCGAGCTGTACAACCTGCTCACCGAGGGCAAGTGGCGCGAGGCGAAGGCGCTCTACGAGCAGCTCGTGGCCGTGTTCCGCTGGGACTCGCGCACCGAGTTCGTGCAGGCCATCAAGCTGTCGATGGACATCTGCGGCAACTCCTACGGCGGGCCGACCCGTCCGCCGCGCGGCCCGCTGAGCGACGAGCAGCGCGCCCAGGTCACCGCCGACACCGAGCGTGCGCTGGCCGCTCTCGCGGCGCGCTCGGCCGTGCTCGCCTGAGGCATGTGATGATTCAGGGTGGGGATGCCGCAGGCCGGCGTCCCCTCCCTCCCCGCTCTCTACTTGGAGGATGCTAATGCGCGCTCGCCGCACCATCCAGGCCGTCGACTCCCACACCGAGGGGATGCCGACCCGCGTCGTCACCGGGGGAGTCGGACGCATCCCCGGTGCGACCATGAACGACCGCCGCCTGTACGCGATGGAGCATCTCGACGGGCTGCGCGGGTTCCTCATGAACGAGCCCCGCGGGCACGCGTCCATGTCGGGCGCGCTGCTGCAGCCACCGGCGCGGGACGACGCCGACTGGGGTGTCGTCTTCATCGAGGCATCCGGATTCCTGCCGATGTGCGGTCACGGCACGATCGGCGTCGCCACCGTGCTCGTGGAGACCGGCATGGTCGAGGTCACCGAGCCGGTGACCGAGATCCGCCTCGACGTGCCGGCCGGTCTCGTCATCGCTCGCGTGCGTGTGGAGGACGGCCGCGCCGTGGACGTCACCATCGAGAACGTGCCGAGCTTCGTCGACCGGCTCGACGAGCGCATCGACGTGCCGGGCATCGGCGAGATCACCTACTCGGTCGCCTTCGGCGGCAACTACTACGCCCTCGTCGACCTCGATCAGGTGGGACTGCCGTTCGACCGCTCCCGCCAGGGCGAGATCATCGCCGCCGGCCTGGCGATCATGGATGCGATCAACGAGCAGGCGCCGCCCGTGCATCCCGTGCTCGAGGGCGCGAACCACGTGCACCACGTGGAGTTCATCGCCCCCGGTTCCGACGCCGTGCGCTCCCGGCACGCCATGGCGATCCATCCCGGCTGGTTCGACCGGTCGCCCTGCGGCACCGGCACCAGCGCGCGGATGGCCGAGCTGCACGCCCGCGGCGAGCTGGCGCTGGACACCCCGTTCGTGAACGAGTCGTTCATCGGCACGGAGTTCACGGGACACCTGGTGGGTGAGACCACTGTCGGCGACCGGCCGGCGGTCATCCCCACGATCACCGGCCGCGCCTGGGTCACCGGGCTCGGCCAGTACATGCTCGACGAGAACGACCCGTTCCCCGAGGGGTTCGTGTTCTAGGAGGACACATGACAGACATCACCATCGACGAGGTCGCCGCAGCTGCGGCATCCGCGGCGCGCGCGTTCGCCCACACGAGCCCCCGCGGACGAGGGGCGGCGCTGGTCGCCGTCGCGGACGCGCTGGATGCCGCGGCATCCGATCTCATCGCGATCGCGATGCGCGAGACGGGCCTGAGCGAGGCACGGCTGACCGGCGAGGTGCGCCGCACCTCGTGGCAGCTGCGGCTGTTCGCCGACACGATCGTCGACGGTGCGTACCTGGATGCCCGCATCGACAGGGCCGACCCGCAGTACGTGATCGGCCCTCGACCCGACCTGCGCCGCATGCTGGAGCCGGTCGGCCCTGTGCTGAACTTCGCCGCGTCGAACTTCCCGTTCGCGTTCTCGGTCGCCGGCGGCGACACGGCCGCCGCGCTCGCCGCGGGCTGCCCCGTCGTCGTGAAGGCGCACTCGGGGCATCCGGAGCTGTCCCGCGCGACGGCCGCCGTGGTGATCGACGCGCTGCGCGGCGCCGGGATGCCGGAGGGCGTGTTCCAGCTGATCGAGGGCCAGCAGAACGGCGTCGACCTTCTGAAGGACGAGCGCATCCGCGCCGGTGCGTTCACGGGTTCGACGCGCGTCGGACGGATGCTGGCGGACATCGCCGCCGCCCGTGAGGTGCCGATCCCGTTCTACGGCGAGCTCGGCAGCGTGAACCCTGCGTACGCGACCTACGTCGACGATGTGCTGCTGGACGGCTTCGTCACGTCGGTGTCGGGTTCGGCCGGGCAGCTCTGCACGAAGCCGGGCTTCCTGTTCGTGCCAGAGGGCGCCGACCTGGCATCCGTCGCGGGCACCGCGGGTGCCGTGGCCGAGCATCGGCTGCTGAACCCCGGCATCGGGCGCGCGTTCGCGCAGCGACGCGAAGACGTTCTCGGCGCGGAGGGCGTGACCGTGCTGTCGGCGGGGGAGACCCGCGTCGACGAGGACGGCCAGACCTACGCGACGCCGACCGTCGTCACGGTCGACGTCGACTCCCTGGTCGCCGCCGGCGACGCGCTGCTCGAGGAGTCGTTCGGGCCGCTGTCGGTGATCGTGAAGTACTCCGACCTGTCGACGCTGCCCGCGCTGCACGCCGGGCTCTTCCCCGGCAACCTCACCTCGACCGTGCACGCGCGACCGGAGGAGCTCGAGGACGGCTCGCTCTCCGAACTCGTCGAGGCGCTCGCCGAGACCAGCGGGCGCGTGCTGTTCGGCGGCTGGCCGACCGGGGTCTCGGTGACCCCCGCGATGCAGCACGGCGGCCCGTATCCGGCCACCACGAGCGACGGCACGAGCGTCGGCACCGCCGCGATCACGCGCTTCCTGCGCGGCGTCTCGTACCAGAACGCGCCGCAGGCGCTGCTGCCCGAGCCGCTCCGAGACGACAACCCCTGGGGCGTGCCGCAGAGCTTCAGCGAGGCCGGCCACTCCACCGAGTGGGGCTCATTCGCGCGCTGACACGCGTTCGTCCCGAACACCGACGGCCCCTGCTGGTTCACGCGAACCAGGAGGGGCCTCGGCGTCTCCGCCCTCGACCGCGCCGCCCGCCGCCGACTGAACCCCTTGCCGACGAGTGAACCGGTTATCGACGTCGATATGTGGTGCGGTCGTCGCGAAGTGGTTCAGTCGTCGGGTACCGGCGTCGACGATTCGTCGCGAAGTGGGGCGCTCGCCGTGCGGGCGGCGCGTGCCGCGCGCTTCAGACCATGAGGCCGCCGCGGACCACGGCGACGCGCGCGTCCTGCTCCCACAACGCCGCCGTCGACAGCGGATCGGATGCCAGCAGCAGGGCGTCTCCGTAGGCACCTTCGCCGAGATGGCCCAGCGACTCATCCCCGATCAGCTCGGCGTTCACCGCCGTCATCGAGCGCAGTGTCGCGGCGGCGCCGGATGCTTCGACCTGCAGCCGCACGCCGGCGAGCTGGTCGTCCTCGAGGTCGCCCATCAGGTCACTGCCGAAGCCGACGCGCACGCCGGCCTCGTGCGCGAGGCGCACGGCGTCCTGCCCCTTCGTCAGCACCTCGGTGTTCTTCGCGAGCGAGGTCGCGTTCAGGCCGATGGATGCTCCGCGACGGTCCATCGCGTCGTAGGCAGCGAGCGTGGGCACCAGGAACGCCCCGGCATCCGCCATCCGCTCGGCGGTCTCGCGGTCGATGAGGTTGCCGTGCTCGATCGAGCGGATGCCGGCGGAGATCGCGTGCTGCACCGCCTCCGCGGAGTAGGCGTGCGCGCAGACGTAACTGCCGCGGCGGGTGGCCTCCTCGACGACGGCTCGCAGCTCCTCCTGCGAGTACTGCGGCACCCGAATCGGGTCGGTCAGCGAGAACACTCCGCCGGAGGCCATGACCTTGATCGCGTGCGCGCCGGTGCGCAGCCGGTTCCGCACCGCGAGGCGCAGCGCGTCGACGCCGTCGACGACCTCGCACATGTGGCCGTGCGAGAAGCAGACGTCCACGTGCGCTGAGCGCGGGTCGCCGTGTCCGCCGGTCTGGCTGAGGGCCGGCCCGGTGAAGTGGTAACGGGGCGAGTCGAACAGGTCGGCGTCGATGGCCTGCGCGAGGCCGATGTCGCCGCCGGCGACGTCGCGCACGGTCGTGAACCCGCGTCCGAGAGTCCTGGACAGCCGGCGCGCGCCGTTCAGCGCCGTGAAGCTGAGCGGGCCCCGCTCGTTCTCGAACCCGTCCATGCTCGTCGCGTAGGCGTGGAAGTGGGCGTCGATGAGCCCGGGTACCAGCCAGCGTCCCGCGCCGTCCAGCGTCGCGGCATCCGCTGCCGGGCCCGCAGTGACTCGGCCGTCGGTGATGTGCACGTCCCGGGGCGCGAAGCCCGCGCCGTCCCAGACCTGTGCTCCGGTGATGGTGATCGATCCTGTGCGCATGATGCTGCCTTTCAACGCAGGCTGAAGCCGTCGGCGACGGGGTCGCCCTCGTCGAGTTCGAAAGTCGACGCACCCACACGGTACGCGGTGCCTCGGACTTCCGGAATGATCCCGTCAGGCGTCCGCTCGGCGATCGTGGCGAGGAACCGGGTGCCGATGATCGAGTCGTGCGTCAACGTCTCGCCCTCGCCGAGCTCGCCGGTGGCGGCCAGCAGCGCGACGCGCGCGGCGGTGCCGGAGCCGCACGGGCTGCGGTCGACCTCGCCGTCGGCGAAGACGGTGACGTTGCGCTGGTGCGGTCCGGCGAGGGTGCTGCCGAGGTCGTCGAACAGGATGGTCCCGTAGACGCCCGAGAGCCGGGCATCCGCCAGCTGTGCCGACGGGTGCTCGTTGAGCGCCCACTTGATCTCGCGGCCGATCGCGATCAGCTCCGCCGTGTTCTCCGGCGTCACCGACAGGCCGACGGCGGATGCCGGCAGCGTGGCGTACACGGCACCCCCGAAGACCAGATCGACGGTCACGTCGCCTCGCGACGTCACCAACGGAATCCCGCGCGAGAGCACGCGTGACTCGACGTTGCGGAACACGATCTCCTCGATCCGTCCGCCGCTCTGCCGCACGCGTGCCTGCACGCGCCCGCTGGGCACGTCGATGGTCACGACGGTCTCGCCGTCGGGATCGGATGCCACGAGCCCGGTGCGCACGGCCCACGCGCCGAGCGCGATCGTGCCGTGCCCGCAGGCGGTCGAGAAGCCGTCCTTGTGCCAGAACAGCACGCCGAAGTCGGCACCCTCGTCGTCGGGCGGCGTGATGAACCCGCCGTACATGTCGTCGTGGCCGCGCGGCTCCAGACAGAGGAAGCGACGGATGCCGTCGGCCTCGCCGGTGATCGCCTCGACGCGGCGCTCGGCGACGGTCGTGCCGTGCGTGGGCACGTCCCGCACGATGCGGAACGGCTCGCCGGCGGTGTGCCAGTCCTCGGTGCTCCAGAGCATGAGCGGTCCTCTCAGAGCGCCAGGCGGGCGACGGCCAGGTCCTGCCAGCCCATGCCGCAGGTCTTCACGATGCGCGGGCGATCGGATGCCGCGGGCACGGCGCCCGTGAACAGCTCGTGCTGCGTCACGAGGTCACCCTCGTGCAGGTCGCCGGCCGCGATCGCGCGGATCACGTCCCCTGCTTCGGACAGGCCGACGCGCCGGCTCTCCACGACGACCTGCGAGCGGCCGACCAGCGCGGGGTCGAGTTCCGCCTTCTGCGGCTCGTGCGATCCGATCGCGACGAGGGTCGCGTCGTCGCGCACGAGCGAAGCGGGGAACAGCGGTTCGGATGCCGTGGTCGCACAGACCACCAGGTCTGCGGAGCGCACGTCCGACACGTCTCCGGCCCCGATCTGTGCGTCCGGTGCGAGCAGGCGTGCGGACCCGACGGCCGCCATCGTGCGGTCGGTGTCGCGTCCGATCATGCGCACCGTGCGCAGCGGGCGGATCGCCTGCAGCGCCTCCACGTGGCGCACGGCCTGCGGCCCGGTGCCGAAGACGACCAGGTCTCCGGCATCCCTCTCGGCGAGCCGGTCGACGACGGCGGCCGACATGGCCGGCGTGCGCAGCGAGGTGAGCGCGGTGCCGTCGAGCACGGCGGTGGGGGCGAGGGTCTCGCCGTCGAGCAGGATGTACAGCGCCTGGATGCGCTCCAGCCCGCGGGCCGGGTTGCCCGGCGCGACCGTGGCGAACTTCTGGCCGGCCGCGCCGTCGATGGCGGCCGGCATGAGCAGCAGCTGACCGTGCGGCACGTCCTGGATGGTGCGGGGGAGGTCGGCCTCGGGATCGAACCCTCCGCGCAGCGCGTCCTGCAGCCCCCTGATGGCGGCGGACATGCTCACGCGGTCGGCGATCTCCGCGGCGGTGACGAGCGTGAGGTCGGCGATGACATCGGACATGCCCTCAGTCTAGTTGTAATATGTCACGTATCGCGAGGCGATGATGCCGGGCGCGACCTCCTCAGAAGGGAAACCGATGACTCTCGACCACGCGCACGCACCGGCGGCATCCTCCATGCCGGCGCCCGCCGAACGGGACCCGCGCATGCCGCGCCTGACGCTCTCGCCCGGCTTCATCCGCTCCATGCAGAGCGGATGGGGCGAGGCGGACCGGATGCCGCGCCTCACCGCCGGCACCGCGCAGGCCGCGGCCGCGCACCGCGCACGTCTGTCGGCCGCGCTCCCCGGCAGGCGGATCGCTGTGGGAGCGGGGCGTGCGCCGATGCGCGCGAACGACTCGGCATACGAGTTCCGGGCCGACAGCGACTTCCTGTGGCTGGTCGGCGCGGCGATCGAGGACGCCGTGATCGTGCTCGACCCGGTCTCCGGAGGGCACGTCGCGACGCTGTACCTTCCGGCGCCGTTCCGGCCCGGAGACGACGGATTCTTCGGCTCGGCGCTGCACGGCGAGCTGTGGGTCGGGCCGATGCCGGGACTGGCCGAGTACGCGGCGGCGCTGGACGTGCGCACCCGGCCGATCGAGGAGCTGGAGGCGGATGCCGCGACGCTGCGCGCCGGCGTCTCCGTGCTCGATGCGCCGCGCTCGGAGGAGCTGACGCGGACGCTCTCCGAACTGCGGATGTTCAAGGATGAGTGGGAGATCGCCGAGCTGCGCGCTGCGATCGACAGCACGATCGACGGCTTCGCCGCGACCGTGGCCGAGATCCCGTCGGCTGTGCAATGGGGTGGAGAGCGCTGGCTGCAGGGCACCTTCGACCGGCACGCGCGCACGGTCGGCAACGGCGTCGGCTACACGACCATCGTCGGATCGGGCGCGCATGCGCCGATCCTGCACTGGGTGCGGGCCGACGGAGAGGTCGACACCGAGGCGCTGCTGCTGCTCGACATGGGCGTCGAGCGGAACTCGGGCTACACCGCCGACGTGACGCGCACGTTCCCGGCATCGGGTTCGTTCTCCGCTGTGCAGCGGCAGGTGCACGATCTCGTCGAGAAGTCGCATCGGGCCGGCCTCGCGGCCGTCGGGCCGGGAAAGCCGTGGAGTGACTTCCACGTCGCATCGATGGAGGTGCTCGCGCAGGGCCTGCACGACTGGGGCGTGCTGGACGTGTCGGTGGATGAGGCGATGTCGCCGGACGGCCAGCAGCACCGGAGGTTCATCGTGTGCGGTGTGGGGCACCACCTCGGCATCGACGTGCACGACTGCGCCTCGTCGTCGTACGCGGCATACCAGGGTGCGCAGATGCAGGAGGGCATGGTGCTGACCGTGGAGCCCGGCCTGTACTTCCACTCCTTCGACGAGACCCTGCCGCCGGAGCTGCGCGGGATCGGCGTGCGCCTGGAGGACGACCTCCTGGTCACGTCGGCCGGGGCCGAGGTGCTGTCGGACGCGCTGCCGATCGACGCCGACGGCATCGAGGCGTGGATGAAGGGCGTCTCCGCGCTCTGATGCTCAGCGGCCGGCGCCGGTGATCGTGTTGAACGACAGCACGATGATCATCGCGTTCATGAAGAAGCTGAGCACGGAGTGCACGGTGACCAGCCAGCGGGTGCGTGTGCTGAGCACGCTCACGTCGGATGCGGCGAATGTCGTGCCGACGGTGAACGCGAAGTAGACGTACTCGACGAGGCCGGGGTGCGGTGCCTCCGGGAAGCTGAGCGTGCGGTGCGGGGTGCGCAGCTGCTGGTTGAGGTAGAGCTGCGCGAAGCCCCAGTGCAGGAAGCCCCAGGCCAGCAGCATCGCCCAGACGCCGACGAGCTTGACGTACCAGCCGAGCTCCGAGTCGGAGCCCAGCACGATCACGTTCAGAGCCGCGGTCACGCCGATGAGCGTCGGGATGATCGTGAGGACGACGATCACAGGGCCGCGCGCCCGTTCGAACCAGCGCGGGGTGTCGTCCTCGTCTGTCGCGGAGCGGGGCGCGCGGGAGCGGATGGCGAGGTAGACGACCGTGCCGAGGGCGTACAGCGTCCCGAAGACGCACCACCAGCTGAGCAGATCCATGCTGACGTCGACGAGCCCCGCGACGCCGATGCCCGCCAGGACCAGCTGCCATCCCCAGTTCGCCACCCAGGACCAGGCGGAGGTCAGGGTGCGGCGCTTCCGCCGGGCCTTCCTCGGTTCGGACGACATGGCATCACCCTAGCCCCGGCGGTGACCGCTCGATTCGCGCGTAGGCCGTGCAGTGTCGTAAGCTTGTCCGCGGTGACGTGTCCGAGCGGCCGAAGGTGCAACTCTCGAAAAGTTGTGTAGGGTAACCCCCTACCGTGGGTTCAAATCCCACCGTCACCGCCAGATGATCAGGACTCCCGAGACGCTGTCTCGGGAGTCCTGATCGCTTAACGGCGATGTCAGCCGCGAGGGACTCAACTCCCCTCGTGACGTGTGCGCCGGGCCAGGCTCGCGAGGGACCCGAACGGTCGTTCAGGCTCCGATGCAAGAATGGCATCGTCACCTCGCCCCGCTATGTTGCCGTTGATTCCGTCTTGGCCGGGTTCGAGCAGTATCTGGAGCTCGAACAGGGTGACGACGGACTGTGGTGGGTGACTCGCCAGGTTGATGTGCATGCTGACGGATCGTGGCGCTATGGGCGAGGGGCGTTGTCTGAGGACGAACGAGGGATGCTCTCGGACCGCCCGAGCTCTTATGCCGAGCTGGCCGACGATGAGTTCTCCACGACCATTTCGGGCCGAGAGTTTGAGGAGATCTGGCAGGCTGCGGCGCGGCCTTAGTCGCGAGATCTGTGGATCGAGTTCACGGCGTCACCGTGAGCGTTGTTGCGATGGCGTCCTCGCCCTCGAAGCCTCCGGTCGAGGCACTCGCCAGATCCAGAACCGGCGTGAGGTGCCTGATGGGCCGGGCAATGGGTTGAATTTCCACTGTCACCGGCAGATCTTCGTTCCGGCTCTGGCCATGATTCCGACCGCACCGGTAGTGTCATGAGCGCTACGCGCCCCTACCGCGCCGTCCCGCTCGACCGGAGAATCATGAGACTCAGATCACGTCATGCGCTGGCCATGTCGACCGCGATCGCGCTGGGGTTCGCGGGGGTGTCGCCGGCCGCCGCCGTCGCTGCCGCGCCCGCTTCTTCGCCCGCTTCCTCGGTCCAGGTCGCGGCCGCTCCCGCTGTGCCTGCGGCGACGACCTTCGTGATGCCGCTCGCGGAGAAGTCGTACACCGTTTCCGGGTGGCAGGGTCCGCGCTGTATGCCGATGACCGGCGCGAGCACGTCGCACGGCGGCGTCGACCTCGCGACGAAGAGCGGGTCGCCGATCTATGCCGTCGCGGCAGGCGTCGTCACGGCAACCGTGTCGGGGTCCAGCTCCGTGGCCGGGCACATCGACATCCGTCACACGGTCGGGAAGGTGACGTACACGACGAAGTATCTGCACATCTGGTCGGCGACGACCCATGTGAAGGTCGGTCAGGTCGTGGGGGCCGGTCAGCGGATCAGCTCCGTGGGCACGAGCGGAAACTCCACAGGCCCGCACCTGCACCTCGAGCTGTGGGAGAACGCGGCGGGCGGCGACAAGCTGCTCGATCCGGTCCCCTGGCTGAAGAGCCGCAACGTCGACCTCGCGGGGCGGGCCACCGCGATCACGGCCAAGACCGCACCCAGCACGTGCACCTATTACACGACCGGAGCGGTGAACCTGCGCGCAGGTGCCTCGACCGCAACGGCCGTCGTGGCGAATCTCGCCGCCGGCACCATGGTCACGGCGGTGCCGGGCAAGGTCTCCAACTCGTTCCTGCCCGTCAAGGCGGGTTCACGCAGCGGATGGATCGCGAACTGGCTGCTCAGCCCGACTCGCCCCGTGATCACGACTCCGACGCCCACGCCGACGCCAGCGCCGAAGCCGACGACCTCACCGAAGCCGACTCCGACTCCGACGCCCACGCCCACGCCCACGCCTAAGCCGACGCCGGCGCCGAAGCCGACGACCTCACCGAAGCCGACTCCTGCTCCTGCTCCTGCGGGAAGCGTCTCATCCGCGACCACGTACAAGACCACGGCGGCGGTGAACCTGCGTCCCACGGCGTCGACGAGCAAGAAGGCGCTGCTGACGATCCCGAAGGGCAAGAGCGTCGGCAAGGTCCTCGCGTCGAGCGGTTCCTGGCGCAAGGTGACCTACGCCGGGAAGACCGGCTGGGTGCACAAGGACTACCTCACGAAGTCGACCGCGACGTCCGTCGCGCCCAAGGCGACCACGTACAGGACCACGGCGGCGGTGAACCTGCGTCCCACGGCGTCGACGAGCAAGAAGGCGCTGCTGACGATCCCGAAGGGCAAGAGCGTCGGCAAGGTCCTCGCGTCGAGCGGTTCCTGGCGCAAGGTGACCTACGCCGGAAGGACCGGCTGGGTGCACAAGGACTACCTCGCACGGAGCTGATGCGACGAATCTGCCCTGCGAGCAGCGAAACTAAGCTCGAATCATGACCGACGACGTTCGCAATGTGCAGGAAGCCCTTTCGACGATCACGGAGCACTGGCAGCCGCATCGCCTGACCAGCGTCAACGACTACGACGTCAAGGTGGTCAAGCTGCAAGGCGAGTTCGTCTGGCACACGCATCCCGATACCGACGAACTGTTCATGGTGGTCACTGGTCGGCTGACGATCCAGCTGCGCGACCGGGATGTGGTCTTGGAGCCCGGCGACGTGTTCGTCGTGCCGCGCGGCGTCGAGCACTGCCCGAAGGCGACCGAGGAGGTCCACGCCATCCTGTTCGAACCGAAGGGAACGATCAACACCGGCGATGCCGGCGGCGAGATGACGGCGCCGCTGCAGGAACTCGAGTGAACTTCCCGCATGCCTCGCACGGCTGGCAGCGCGCGCCGGGGCGCACCGCGACGACTTCGTCTTGGATGAGACCACGGCCGAGGCCTACTTCGACGGCTTCGAGCCTCGCACGACCGAGGAAAGGGCCGCTGACGGTCTGCCACGTCCCCGCGTAGTCAGTCCGCCAGCGGCCGGCTGTCCGTCACCGGTAGTGCGGATACGCCGGATACACGTACCCGCCGCCCCAGAAGGGCATCACACCGTAGTACTCGAGGATGCCGCCGTAGTTCTCCCTCTGGCGGACCAGCTCGGGGTCGTAGACCGGAGCGCCGGCGACATTCTCACGAGTCTGATCGATCCGCACCTCGTCCTCGGTGATCGAGGTGATGGCGTCGACCGGAATGAGCGTGCTGTCCTGTCCGATGCCGAGGAAGCCGCCGGAGGCCACCTCGATGAAGCGGACCCTGTCCTCCTCGGCGTCGACCAGTAGGTCCTTGACCGTGCCGAGATCCTCGCCGTCGCGGTCCCGAACATCGCGGCCGCGGATGTCCTCGTCGGGCCGGCGGACGATCTCCTCGGTCTCGCTGAGCTTGAACAGAGTTCCTGGTGCCTGCGCGTTCATGATTTCTCCTCCTCCGCCTGATCTTCAGCGTCGGGATCGGTGCGGCCGACCGCATCGGGTTCCGTCTGCGGCCGGCCGATCACTCCGATCCCGACCGCCTCATGGCTGGGTTCGGGGTCGTTCTTCTTCGGAGCCTTCGGCTCCTCGCCGGGCTCCTTCTCCGTGCTCGGCTCCTTCAACTGGTCTCCGGCTTCGGGGCCCCCACCCGCCTCGACGTGGGAGGGGCGCATTCCCTGATCTGAGATGCCGCTCATGGTGTCCTCCTCGTGATTCCCGGGCTCGAAGCTCCGGCCCGGATCACACGCTCGTGTTGCGTCCGCTGATGACGCGGATCAGGAAGGCGATCAGCGCAATCGCTGCGACGACCAGCGCGACCCAGAGCAGCCAGTTCAGCGCGGCGTTCAGGCCGGAGAAGATGGCGACGATCACGGCGATGACGATGATGATGACGAGAGCGATGTTCATGATGAGCTCCTTCTCTTGAGGTGCAGCGCAACCGAATCGTGCGGCGCTGCCATGACTGACACTGCCACCGCACCACTCCGCAGTCGTGGGGGTTGACGAGCCCACGATCGCGATGCTATTTCCGCCGTGTGCGCCCTCACCGGTGGCGCCGTCGCTGTCAACCCCCTTACGGCATCCGGGCGGCAGCGGGCAGGCTGACGCGGAATCTGAAGAGGAGGCATCATGCCACGTGGACGCGGTTCGAACAGCCTGAAGGACCCGGAGCTCTACGAGGAGCTCCGGGACGACGGAGCATCCAAGGAGAAGGCGGCTCGCATCTCCAACGCGGCGGCCCGCGACGGCCGCAAATCCGTCGGAGAGCGCGGCGGCAAGGCGGAGGACTACGAGGATCGCACCGTCGACGAGTTGCGAGCGAGAGCCAAGGAACTCGGGATCACGGGATATTCCGGCAAGCGCAAGGCGGAGCTGATCTCGATGCTCCGCAACCACTGAGCGATGGGGGAGAGCATGGCGCAGAGTACGAACAAGCAGAACACCGAGAGCGGATTCCACGCATCGGCTCAGCTGAGCGAGAACCTGCAGCGCGTGCTGGTCGACCTGATCGAACTGCAGTTCCAGGGCAAGCAGGCGCACTGGAACGTCGTGGGGACCAACTTCCGCGACACGCATCTGCAGTTGGACGAGATCGTCGCCGCAGCCCGCGCGCTCGCCGACACGGTGGCAGAGCGGATGCGGGCGCTGCACGCGCTCCCGGACGGGCGCAGCCGGACGGTGTCGGAGACCACATCTCTGTGGGCCTTCCCGCAGGGCGAGGTCACCACGACCGAGACCATCAACCTGATCACGGAGCGACTGGAAGCTGCTGTGTCCACCGTGCGCGACGTGCATGACGCGGTCGACGAGGAGGATCCGACTTCCGCGGACATCCTGCACGTCGTCCTGGAGCAGCTCGAGCAGTTCGCCTGGATGGTGAGCGCGGAGAACCGCACGCCGGAGTGAGGTCAGCTCCCCAGGAGATCGAGGAGCTGTCCTTCGACACCACGCCCTGATCCGAGGTCCACGACGATCCCGCGCTCGTAGAGATCGAACAGCCGAGGATCCACGTAGCTCGCGCGGGCCACTGCCGGAGTGTTCCCCAGCGTCGTGGCGACGTCGCGCACGACGCGGGCCATCAGGCGCTTGCGCGCGGCAAGGGAGTCCGGCACCCCCGCACGCGCAAGTCCTGAAGCGGCGATGACCGTGGCATGCAGGGTGCGGAAGTCCTTCGCAGTGAAATCCCCGCCGGTGCGTTCGCGAACGTCGTCGTTGATCTCAGCTGCTCGAACCGGATGCCAGTGGCCGTCATCGTCCCACGCGAGCAGTCGCGCCGCCGGTCTGCGCCGGCGTCGCAGCGCCTGGACGATTGCGGCGAGGTCGGCGTCCTCCACCTCGGAGGCCCACGGCTGACTGCTCTTGCCCGGGAATCGCAAGGAGACCACGTCTCCGCTCACCGAGGCGTGGGAGCAGCGCAGCGTCGACAGCCCGATGCTGCCGTGCTCACGGGCGTACTGCTCGGATCCGACTCGCAGCAGCGCTGCGTCGAGCATGCGGAACGCGGCAGCCAGCACGCCCCGCCGTCCCAGGCCCTCGTTCCGCAGGTCCCTGGTGACCCCGCGTCGGGCCAGAGGAAGCGCCTGAGCCAGCACGAGCATGCGGTCGAACTTCTCCGCATCCATCCTCGCCCGCCATTCCGGGTGATACACGTACTGTCGGCGTCCCGCGTCATCCACGCCCGTGGCCTGCAGATGCCCGTTCGGGGCGGCACAGATCCAGACGTCGTCCCATGCCGGTGGGATGGCAAGAGCGCGGATGCGAGCCAGCTGTTCCTCGTCGGCGATGTGCCCGCCCGTGACATCCCGATACTCGAAGCCGCGGCCGCGGCGCACCCTTCGCAGACCCGGGTCGTCGGTGCTCACCCGCCTCAGTCGCATCGGCGGGTCATCCGCGCGGCGACAGGTGCGCGATGGGCGTGGGCCGATCGGCTCTCCGCCCGCTCGTCGGCGCGGCAACGCGGGTGATGCCGTCGAGATCGGCCAGCACGTGCGCGAGATGCTGGTATCTGGTTCGTGCCGGACACGGCCTGCGCAGCCACAGCACGTCGTACAGTCCGTGCCGATCTCGTTCGACATAGGCGACCAGGCCGTCGGCGTCGTTCGCGCGACAGGCGCCGTCGCAGATACGCCAGCGTGAGCCGTCGATCGGCGTCACCTGCCAGCGCGCCTCGGCGGACTCGTGCTCACTCATGATGTTCCTCACCCTCGATCGCGCATCAGGGAAACATCAGGGGCGTGGCGTCAACGAGCGGATCGGTGTCGTCATCGCTCTCGAGCATCCGCTTGAATCGGAGCAGATCGGCCTTGATCCTGCTCTCGTCGAGGTTCATCGCCGCTCCGGCCTTCTCGAGTGCGTTGTCCGGCACCCACGAGAGTTCGACGTCCACGCGGGTGTGTTCATGCCCCCGCGGCAGGAAGCGTACGGTTCCGGAATGCACGAGATCCCCGGTCGCGACCCAGGAGATCTCCTCGTCGAGCGTGAACTGCGTCATCCTCGCATCGAACTCGCGTCGCACACCGGCGATGCGCACGACCCAGTGCGTGCGATCCTCGCCCGTCCTCTCGATGCTCTCGATCATCGGAAGGAGGTCCGGCAGCCCCTCCAGATCCGCCCATTGCTCGAACACGTATGCCGCGGGCCTGTCCACCACGACATCGGCCCTGACGATCTGTGCCTTGTCCATGTCGCCCTCCGTTCTGATCGAGAACGACCCTATGCAGGACATCCGCGTTCGCGCATCGGGGTTGACTTCGGTCCGGAGTATGCCCGATAGTTCTTTGCGCTGCGCACGTCAATGCCCTGCCCGCCCTGCGTTCCGGATGTCAGCCTGACGGCGAACAGGACGGAGAGAGACATGGATACGGCAGACGAGAAGAACGACGACTTCCCAGAGGCCGGCTCCCGTGACGTCCGCACCCTGCGGGAGCTGTTCCGCCTGCAGCTGAGGACCGCGCTCGCGATGGAGTACGACTCCCTCGCCGGGCTCGCCGAGTTGCGCGCGGCGGGGACGCCCCACGACACCACGGACCTGCTCGGGCACCATGCGAACGAGACCCGCGAGCAGATCGAGAACCTGAACCGGATCTTCGCCGCGATCGGGGAGGAGCCCCTTCCCGAGCCGTCGGCGGCGAGCGCCGGCATCCGTCGACAGGGGCGGGATCTGGTCGAGGACTGCGCTCAGGAGATGCGCGAGCGTGCTGTGCTCGCCGCCGCCCTCGGCAGCGAGAGCTACGAGATCGGCTGCTATCAGGGCCTGATCACGCTGGCAGAGGAACTGGATGCCGGCGACGCGGCGGAGCTCCTCCAGTTGAATCTCGCCCAGGAGGTGCACACCGGCGAGGCGCTCCGCAGGCGCCTGCAGGTCGTCGGCTGACGCCGGGGGCGCACGCTCGATCGCCGGTTCACAGCGGCTTGCCGCCGGTCACGGGGAGCACCGCACCCGACGTGTACGAGGCCTCGTCGGAGGCCAGGTACACGTACGCGCCCGCCAGCTCGGCCGGCTGGGCCGGGCGTCCGATAGGGGTGTCCTTGCCGAAGCTCGCCAGTTTCTCGTCATCCCATCCCGTCGCAGGGATCAGCGGCGTCCACACCGGACCCGGCGCGACGGCGTTCACCCGGATGCCGCGGGGCCCGGCCTCCTCGGCGAGTGCCTTCACGAAGGCGACCTGGGCGGCCTTCGTCATGGCGTAGTCGATGAGCCCGGGGGAGGGCTGGTAGGCCTGGATCGAGGCGGTGACGATGATGCTCGCCCCCGGTTCGAGCTTCGGGTAGGCGGCTCGCGCGGTCATCACGGTGCCGAGCAGGTTCGTGTCGAACACGCGGCGCATGTCCTCGGTGCTCAGGCTGGCGAAGCCGTCGATGTCGTGCTGGTACCCGGCGTTCAGCACCACGATGTCCAGGCCGTAGAGTTCGTCGAACGCGCGCCGCACGGCTTCGGTCGCGAAGGATTCGTCACGGAGGTCGCCCGGGATGCTGACCCCGCGGCAACCGGCGTCGCGGATCAGCTGCACCGTGTCATCCGCGTCCTTCTGCTCCTCCGGCAGGTGCACGATCGCGACATCCGCGCCCTCGCGGGCGAAGGCGATCGCGACCGCTCGACCGATTCCGGAGTCGCCCCCGGTGATCAGCGCTCTGCGCCCGGCGAGCCTGTCGTTGCCGACGTACTGCTCCTCGCCGTGGTCGGGCTGCGGATCGGTCCTACTGGTCCTGCCCGGCTGGTCCTGCTGCTGCGGCGGGATCGGTTCTTCCCGATGTGCGTGGCGCGGATCGTTCGGAATGCTCTCGCTCATGCGCTTCTTCTCCTCATCGCGTCGGGTGAACCATGACCGTCGCAGGTCCTGGCCATCCGCCCCAGGGGGTTGACGACGGCGGGAGCACCTTCTAGGCGGCGGGCCCGCGGGCGTCGATGAGGCGAGGAATGAGTGGCGTCGGCGGTCATTCCTCCGGGGCGCCGATGCGCAGTTCGTCCGTGGTGGGCCCGTCGCCGGCATCCGGCGGCTCTGGAACGAGGTAGAGGCCGCCGGGCGAGTTCGCCGTGAAGGCGAGCGCCTCGACCCAGCCTCGATTGATCGAGGGCTGACGGCCGCCGTAGAACTTGAACACCAGGGAGCTGCCGGGGTGCATCCAGACCGTGGTGCGGCCGCCGCCGACGCTGGCGTCCTCCCGCCAGCTGAACGGGAACGGCTCGCCACGGCGCAGTTTCGCCGTGATCACCAGCTGCAGATGCAGCAGCGCACGATCCTCGATCTCGGTCTTGACGCCGCCCTCGTAGATGAACTTGCCCACTGCTGTCCCTTCATCCGTCAGGTACTGTCCACCGGCATCCCGGTACAGGGCTAGGTTAGGCGGTATGGGGCTTCTCTACTACGGCGGAGGCGCCGATCCGATCCAGATCGAGGACCGCGCACTCGCCCATCTCAAGGTCGTGATCGCGACCAAGCTGCGTCGCAATGAGAGCTTCACGCTGTCATGGCAGCACCCTGAGGGGGATGACCCTGGCCGATCGACGATCTGGCTGCATCCGTCCATCCCGTTGCGCTTCGTCTTCGACGAGCCTGAGGCACCCGAGCTGCATGCCGAGTGGATCACGGCGATGGCGCACTCCGCGAACAGCAGCGGCGGCATCACGGTGGTTCCCGAGGACATGTCCTCACCGGTGTAGCCCGCACCGCGCATTCTCGCGGCCACGGCCCGCCGTCAACCCCCTGTCCGTCCCGCTCACGCGTCCGTTACGTTCCCGAGGCATGGGGGCGGCTCCGCCCGTGGACAGGAGGGGATGACGTGACCTCGGACACTCACGAGGAGGACGGCTTCGCCTGGGTTGCGCTGGTCGATCCTGATCGGGCTGATCTGGATGAGGCCATGACGCAGTTCCGGGTCCATCCGGCGCTGCGCGAGGACGCAGCACAGAGCGGGCGGCCCCCGAAGATCGAGATGCTCGACGAGCAGCTTCTCGTCCTCGCCTGGGATCTCGACCCCCGCTCCGCGGTCCGCTATCCCGGGGAGCTCATTCTCATCGTCGGTGAGTCGTGGCTGCTGTCCATCCAGCGTTCCGGCGACGAGGACGTCCGGTCGCTGAGCGGCGTGGTCGAGGCGGACGGCGAGCTCGACTGCACCACGTCGATGCGCGCCGCCGTTCGGATCCTCGCTGTGATGATCCGGGACTATGAGGAGGCCGCCGCCAGGATCGAGGACGAACTCGACGACGTCGAGGCAGAGGTCTTCGATGCCGCGGTCGAGGAGGACTACGAACGGATCTACCGGCTCCGTCGCCGGATCGGGCACGTCGATCGCGCGGCCTCCGCGTTCATGCGCGGCTTCGAGTCCGACACCGAGGACCTGAGCCGGCTGGTGGAGGACGATCCCGAGCTTCGTCCGTACCTCCGCCGGGCCGAGGGCGACCTGGCCGCCCTCGCCGACCTGCTCACGACTCAGCGGATGGCACTGGACGCCGTCGTCTCCAGCCACGAGAGCAATGTGTCATCCCGCCAGAACCGCGACATGCGGACCATCGCGGCGGTGGCGGCACTCCTGGCGCTGCCGACCGTGGTGGCCGGGCTGTACGGCATGAATTTCCGCGACCTGCCACTGCTGCACGTGCCGTTCGGGTGGGTCGTGGTGCTCGCCGGCATCATCATCGTGGATGTCGGAGCGGTCTGGTGGTTCCGCCGGCGGGGCTGGCTCGGCGAGAGCAGGAAGCGCGATCACTGATCAGGTGTGTCATTCCGACTCCACCGCGGACACGCCGTGCGGGGTGCCGACCGGCTTCGACTCGGCCGATCCCCTCTGGCGCAGGTAGATCGAGAACGCGACCATCGTGCCGACGGCCAGGAACTCGGACTGCCAGTTCTGCAGCGTGCGGTCCCAGAAGTCGGCGGAGACGACGTACTCGTCCCAGGAGGGCGCCGGTTGGCCGTGCATCGCGCTCTCCTCGCCTGCGACGATCGTCCCGGCGAGGGACTGGAGCAGCCAGGACAGTACGAACACCGTGCCCATCACGATCATGAGCGAGTTCCCGTACAGCGCCGTGCGCCAGCCGCCCGTCTTCGCCCAGCCAGGGGAATCCGCGGAGGCGTGGGTGCCGACCATCTGGGCCTCATCGCTCTCGCGTCCTTCGTCTCCCGGTTTCTTCGACTCCGGCGAACCGCGCTGAACCAGCCAGACAGTGGCTGCGATGAACAGGAAGAACTGCAGGAACTCCGACTGCCAGTTCTCCGCGACGTCGACGACGAAATCGGGGGAGAGCACGAAGCCGATGAAATCCGCAGGGGCGCGGCCGTGCTGCGTCATCTCCTCGACCTGCCGGAAGTAGCCCGCGATCGCCTGCCCGCCGAGCGCCAGCAGGAACAGCAGCAGGAAGAACAACCCGAGAGCGTTGTCGCGCAGCATTCGTCGCATGGTCATCGTCCCCCGATCACGATCGCGAACATCGTGGCCAGACCTCCCACGGTCACTGTCATCCAGAGCCAGAAGATCACGGCCGACCCCGTCCTGTCCCCGTCCTTCATCCGAACCTCCTTCGCTCGAGCGTCGGGCAGAGCGGTGACGGGATGAAGGGCCTTGACGAGCGCCGCCCCGCCTGTCAACCCCCTGCCCCGCGCGGGTCCCGTTCCGTACCGTCGGTGCTCCACTCACGGAAGGAGAGAAGACGATGACTCTCATGAAGGAGACCCTGACGAAGGACGTCATGACTCCCGGTGCGCGCTGCATCGGCGAGAACGACTCGCTCGCGACCGCCGCACGGTTGATGGCCGACCTGCAGGTCGGCTCCCTGCCGATCTGCGGTGAGGACGGCAAGCTGAAGGGCATGCTCACCGATCGCGACATCGTCGTGAAGGCGATCGCGAACGGTCATGACCCCGCCCAGACGACGGCCGGCGCGCTGGCCGAGGGACGACCGTACATGGTGGACGCGGAGGACGACGTGCACCGTGCCCTCGAAGTGATGGAGGAGCATCAGGTGCGCAGGGTGCCGGTGATCGATGATCACGTGCTCGTGGGCATCATCGCGCAGGCCGACATCGCCCGGTCGATGGCCCGCCAGCAGACCGGCGAGACCGTCGAGCAGATCTCGCGCTGATGGATGTCACGACGACGCACGCCGCGTGGGGAGCGGGAGATCCGCGTCTCCTCGTGCGGCGCGAGGACGCCCGGCTGGAGCATCCGCTCACCCTTGCCGAGACGCACATCGGGTCGGGTCCGGAGAACGATCTGGTTCTGGACGGCGCAGACCCCGTGCACGCGACGATCGTCCACGACGAGCGGGACGAGTACGTCCTGGCGCTGCACGGCGAGGGCGAGATGAACGCACGTCCGGAGAACGATGACCGCACCGAGATCCTGAGGACCGGGGCGCGATTCACGATCGCGGACTGGACGCTGGTCTTCATGCGGGAGGAATACGCCGATCATGGTCGGCCGTATGGCGGGCGCGAGGGCGGGGAGGGCGCCGATCAGCCGCTGCAGCCCGAGCGACCCGACTACGCCGCCGACAGAGAAGACCCGGGACCTTGGGATGAGCCAGGGCCCGATGAAGAGAAGGAAAACCGACCGATGCCAGGCATCGAGAAGAGGAGCGCATCATGAACGCTGCAGACAAGATGAAGCACGCCGCCGAGGAGATGGCCGGCAAGGTCAAGGAGGGGGCAGGCAAGCTCACCGGCAACGAGGAGCTCGAGGCCGAGGGCAAGATGGACCAGGTGAAGGCGGATGCGAAGCAGGCCGGCGATGCCGTGAAGGATGCGGTGAAGGATGCCGGCGAGCACGCCAAGGACGCGACGGGAAAGCTCACCGACAGGGACTGAGTCCGGTCGGACCGCAAGGAGGCGACGTGGCCCGGATCGGCATCGAGGAGGAATTCGTCCTGCTCGAGGAACAGACCCTCGTCCCGCTCGGGATGGGGCCCGGGACGAGAGAGCGGATCAGCGACCGGAGCGCCTCGGGTGAGGTGATGCCGGAGTATCTCACGTGCCAGTTCGAATGCGTCACCGAACCCCTGTCGACGCTCGCGGAGGCGGACGCGGATCTGCGCCGCCTCCGCGGGCTGCTCGGCGAATACGCCGCAACGCGGGCGGCCGTCGCCGCTTCGACGGGCACACCGTTCATCTCCCCGGGAGGGCTCGCGGTCTCTCCCTCCTCGCACTACCACGACGTCGCCGACCAGCTCGCGGAGATCACACGGGAGCATCTGGTCAACGGCCTGCATGTGCACGTCGAATCGGGGGATGACGACGAGGAGCGTGTGCGCACACTCAACCGCTTGCGCGGATGGCTGCCGCTGCTCCTCGCGCTGACGGGGAACGCCCCGTTCGCGCACGGTGTCGCATCGGGGTTCCAGAGCTGGCGCAGCATCCTCATCCGTCGCCTGCCCTCCTCCTGGTGTCCGCCGCAGTTCCATGACTACGACGACTACCGAGGCAGGACGGAGCGACTGGTGGCGCTGCGCGCGATCCCGGAGGCCGCTTCGCTCGCCTGGGCCGTGCGGCTGTCCGAGCGCTTCCCGACCGTGGAGATGCGAGTGTTCGACGCGCAGTTGACACCAGAGGACACGCTCTTCGCCGTTGCGCTGACCCGAGCGATCGCGATGGGAGGAGACACCGCCGTCACACCGGCGGCCGAACTCGACGGCATCGACGCATCGCTCTGGATGGCAGCCCGTGACGGCACGGATGCCCGGGTCATCGATCCCATGACCGGGGATGTCGACGGCGTGTGGACGATCGCCGCTCGCCTGGTGGATGCGATCGGCCCCGTCCTCCGAGGGCTGGGGGAGGAGGACTTCGTGCGCGATCATCTCGAGGCGATCCGTGCTGACGGAACGGGGGCGCAACGGCAGCAGCTGGCCCTCGCTCGAGACGGCGTGGCCGGCCTGCGGGCTCTGTACCGATCGGGCACCGAGAGCGCGACACGCCCGGGGTGAGTGGCCCGATTTGCCAGAACGGCCGGATCCACGTAAATTATTACTTGTTCGCCCCAAGCGGTTGAGCGAAAGGCCGGAAGGCCCAGCTCCCCTCCAAGCGGCGGACACACCACCTCCACTTCACTCCCGAGTGAACGGCACACGTGCCACGGAGCGTGGAGGAGATCAATTGCTCTGTTGAGACGGTCGCGAGGCCCGACTTCAGATGCGTCCGATCCTTGAGAACTCAACAGCGTGCACTTGTCAAATGCCAAATAACCTCGTCCCTGACCTTTTGGTTGGGGTGAGATTCCTTTGGATCAATTTATATGGATGTCAGCAATGATGTTCGTTTTTTGGTCATGATTGAACTCGCTGCCTTCTGGTCTTTTTCCGACTGGTTGGTTGGCAATCGTTTTTTACGGAGAGTTTGATCCTGGCTCAGGATGAACGCTGGCGGCGTGCTTAACACATGCAAGTCGAACGATGAAGCCCAGCTTGCTGGGTGGA